>CAWBMQ010000005.1:0-806150 GCA_963789925.1 uncultured Gemmatimonadales bacterium | reverse complement strand
CCAGCAACGCGATCTCGTCCGGCGCGAGGTCGTGACCTGCATCCACCAATCCACCCCACAACTCCGGGTACTCGAGCGCGAGCGAGCGACCGAATCCCCACAAAGCCGCCTGCGCCGGGGCATCGCACATGTCATCCGGCACGACCTGCCGGGCGTCACGAGTTACGATCCAGAGCCGCGTACCTTCCCGGCGAGCGCGTGAGTGATCTGGACAACCGTGGCCAGTGGCTCGGTAGCGTTCCATGTCGCGTCGATCCCATCGCAACAAACGACGCCGTCCCACACGCGTTCGAGAAGGACGCCACCGCCTTCCTCCAGGTCCGCGATGCTGCATTCCGCGCCTGCTTCGGTGAGCCGAGCAGCGAGTGCCTGCGCCACTCCGCCTCGGTCGGGCACGATCAGCCACGCCGTTCCCGGCAGTCTCGACCCCGGTCCTGAACGGCCTCTGGAGCGGGCCACGCCACGGGCGACTGCTCCCAGGTCATGCTGTAGCACTCGCTCGCAGCATCATCCGGCCGTCCCTCGTACCGCTGACCGGTTATATGGAACGCCAGCGCTGATGCATCAGGTGACTCGAGCCAGTGACGTCGCCGCTGCCAGGGATACGCGGGCAACGGCACCGTCCGCGCGCCCGGTTCCGCGAGTTGCTGCCATGCGACGCGAGCTCCCCCCTCATACAGCTCGCACAGGCTGCCGAGCATTGATGACCGTGCCGGCTGTCCGCGACGCAGCGATGCACTCGCCACTACCTCCACCTTGCACTGCGCCGCCATCGCAAGGACCGGAACGCCCAGCGCAGGGTGGGGGCCGACCTGGAGGAAGAGCCCGAACCCGTCACGCAGCAACTGGTCGATTGCCGGCGCGAAACGCACCGTCTGGCGGATGTTTCGGCTCCAGTAGGCGGCATCGTAGTCCCCCGCCTCGCTCCAGCGTCCGGAGACAGTGGATATGAGCGGCAGGCGCGGGCTGACCGGTCGGATCGCAGCGAGCGCGTGACGCAGCGGCTCGCGGAAGGGGTCAATGTGCGGGCCATGGGACGCGAAATCCACGGCCAGTGGGCGCACCATGACGCCGCGGCGTATGAAACGTTCTGTCACTGCCTCGATCGCTGCCGGCGGTCCCGAGATGACCGTCGAACCTGGACCGTTCACTGCGGCGACCGCCAGCCCGTTTCCAACGGCGGCGAATTCTTCCTCGACCTCCGCCTCCGACAATTCCACGTGGGCCATGCGACCGTGACCTTCGGCCGCTTGCAGCAGCCGGCCCCGGTTAAATGCCACGGCCACGGCATCGTCAAGCGTGAGACGCCCGCTGCGTGTGCGGCAGCGGCCTCGCCCGCGCTATGCCCCACGATCGCAGCGGGCATGATGCCCCACGAGCGCCACAAGGCGGTTAGCGCCACCTGCAGGGCGAAAATCGCGGGCTGCGCCACTGCTGTCGCGGCGACGCGCGACTGGGTGTCCTGTGAACGAAGCACGTCGATCAGGTCCCATGGCGCGAGGCGGGCAAACGAAGCCGCGACCTCGAGCAGCGCATCGCGGAACACCGGCTCCGTCTCGAACAGTTCCCTCCCATGCCCGCCCATTGGCCGCCCTGGCCGGGGTACATGAATACGATGCCCGGCGTGCCGGGCGACAACGATTCGGCACGCGACGCATCATCCAGGCGCGCCCGCAACGCGTCCGCCAGCACCCGGGGCGTGCGGCCGACCGCCGCGATCCGGCGCGGCCCATGCGACCGCCTTACCGTGGCTGTGTAGACGTAGTCGGCCAACTCCGAGTCAGGCAGCGCCTCGAGCCGGTCGGCATGCAAGGTGATGAGCGCGGCGAGCGCGTCCGGGCTTCGGGCGGAAAGTGCGAGCACCCGGTCACGAGCCGGATCCGCTGCCGTGGCCTGCGCCGGGGCCTCGTATTCCTCGAGCACGACGTGCGCATTCGTTCCGCCGAACCCGAACGAGCTCACGCCGGCGGCAAGCGGGAGCGCTCCACGCCCACTCCTGCACCGACGTCGGGATGACAAATGGCGTGCCCCCCAGTTCAATGTGCTTGTTCAGGCGGGTGAAGTGCAGATTCGGCGGTACCTGCCGGTGCTGCAGGCAGAGCACCGCCTTCCAGAGGCCCGCCACACCTGCGGCCCCTTCCAGATGGCCGAGATTGGTCTTCACCGCGCCGAGATAGCACCGGTGCGTCGCGCTGCGCTGCGGCCCAGCACGTTCGCGAGCGCCTCCACCTCTACGGGATCGCCGAGCGACGTTCCCGTGCCATGGGTCTCGACCATCCCGATGCGCTCGGGCGCGACCCCCGCCAGCTTGAGCGCGCGGCCGACCACTGCTTCCTGTGACGGGCCGTTGGGCGCGGTGAGCCCGTTGCTCGCGCCGTCCTGGTTGACCGCCGAGCCCCGGATGACCGCAAGTACGGGATCGCACTCGCGCACGGCATCGGCGAGCCGCTTGAGAAGCACGGCGACGCATCCCTCGCCGCGTGCGATGCCGTCGGCGCCGTCGTCGAACGCCCGGCAACAACCGCTGGTCGACAGCACCTCGAGCTTGGCGAACCCGAAGTTCTGGCCGGGAGGAGAAGGAGGTTCACGCCACCGGCGAGCGCGAGATCGCACTCGCCGGTGCGCAGGCTCTGGCAGGCCAGGTGAACGGCGACCAGTGAGGACGAGCACGCCGTGTCCACCGTGAGCGACGGTCCGCGCAGATCCAGGAGGTAGGAGATCCGGTTGGCGAGAATGCTGTGTGCCGAGCCCGTAGTGGCATGACTCTCGAACCCGCGGGACTGCGCCAGCTGCAGCAGCCAGTAGTCGGCGCTGTGGCTGTGAGCGCCGACGAACACGCCCGTCTGCGAACCGGCCAGCCGCTCCACCGGTTGGCCACCGGCCTCGAAAGCCTCCCACGCTACTTCGAGCAGCAGGCGCTGCTGCGGGTCCATCATCGCCGCCTCGCGCGGAGCGATACCGAAGAACCCCGCGTCGAACTGGTCGAGCGAGTCGAGGAAGCCGCCGCGTCGCGAATTGATCCGGTCCGGTGCGGACGGGTCGGCGTCGAAGAGGGCCTGGCTGTCCCACCGGTCACTCGGTACATCGGTCACGACGTCGCGTCCATCGAGGAGCAACTGCCAGAACTCATCCGGCGACCGCACACCGCCTGGTAACCGGCACGCCGCCGCCACGACCGCGATGGGTTCTGCAGCTGGCCATGCGCCTGGCGCGGTCCGCTCGGCAAGGCGCCGCGCCAGCAGCTCCCGCTGTTCGGGTGAAAGCCCGGCAAGTCTCTCGCGGAGCTCGCTCACCCGCGCCCTCCCTCAGCCAACAGCCGCTGCGCTTCGTCGTCATTCAGCTGTTCGAGCTCGGTCAGCAGCGCCATCAGCTCGCCGTCGTCGGCTTCCTCGCGGTCCGCAGGCGCGTCGGCCTCCAGGGCGATCTCGAGCCGCCCCGCCAGGTGATCGGCGAGGCCGCGAACCGTCGGGTAGTTCCACGCAAGCGACGGCGTGAGGCGAACCCCCGCCCTCCGTTCGAGCCGATGCCGCAGCTCGAGCGCCATCAGCGAATCCAGCCCCAGCTCCTTCAGGGCCCGGTCCACCGGCACGCGCACTGCCGGAAGGCGGAGCACCGCACCCACCTCGTCCTTCACCGCACCTTCCAGTAGTGCGCGACGGGGCTGGCCCGCGGGTACAGCTCGCAGCCGTTCGGCAAGCGGCACTTCTGCACTGTCCTGGCGCTGCATAGAACGTCCTGCGTCGGGCAGCTCGGCCAGCAGGCCGGCCGCTGGCGCCTCCCCCGTCGCCGCGTACCAGCGCGCTGGATCGAGATGCATGCAGGCCGCCTGTGTCGCACCCGCGCCGAGCAGCGCATCGAGCGCGTCCACCACTCGAGCAGGTGCCAGGCCGTCGAAGCCGAGCCGGGAGAGCGAGTTGCCGCGCACAGCCGACGCCGCCGCAAGGCCGACGTTCCGCACGGGCCCGAAGTTCACGCTCAGGGCCGGACGACCGCGCGCGCGCCGATGGTGCGCCAGCGCGTCGAGGAACGCGTTTGCCGCGGCGTAGTTTCCCTGGCCTGGGGTGCCGAAGAGAGAGGCCACCGACGAGAAAAGGACGAACGCGTCGAGGGGGTCCGTCTCGGTGAGCCGATCGAGGTGCCAGGCACCAAGCACCTTGGCGCGACCCGTCGCACGCAGCGCGGCAGGCGTCAGCGAGACGAGCGGCGAGTCCTGCAGGATGCCGGCCGCGTGGAACACGCCTCGCAGCGGCGGGCAGGCGGTGCGGACCCGCTCGAGCAGCGCCCCGAGCTCAGCTTGCTCGGCCACGTCGCACGCCTCCACGAGGACGCGCGTTCCCTGCCGCTCAAGCGCGGCGATCGCCGCCTGGCCCTCGACGGATGGAGCTCGGCGACCGACCAGCACCAGGCACCCGGCGCCCCGGCGCGCAAGCCATCCAGCGACTTCGAGCCCGAGGCCCCCGAGTCCGCCGGTGATGACGTACGTCCCATCCTCTGCCACGGGGAAGCGCTGCCCTACGGGTATCGCGATCGACGACGGCCGATTCACGTGCGATACCACGTGCTTGCCGACGTGCGTGCCCGGCATGAGCAGGCGGAACGCCTCGACGAGGTCGTCGGCCGCGAACGTGCGCGTGGGCAGCGGCGTGAAGTCGCCTGCCTCGACACGAAGCATGACGTCCCTCAGGTGCCGCCCGAGTGCGACGGGTCTCTCGCGCATCATGCGGTCGAGATCCATGGCGAAGTACGAGAGGTTCCGGCGGAATGGCTGCAGGCCGATTGCCGTCGTGCCATAGATGTCGCGCTTGCCGAGTTCTACGAACCGACCGTAGGGTGCGAGGATGCTGAGCCCCGCCTCGATCGCATCGCCGGCAAGCGAGTTGAGGACCACGTCCACACCAAGGCCGCCCGTCACTCGGAGCACATCGTCGGCGAACGACGTGGAGCGCGAGTCGAACACCGCCACGGCACCCAGCGACCTTACCAGCGCGCGCTTCTCCTCGCTGCCCGCTGTCGCCAGTACTTCGGCCCCGAGGTGGCGTGCCACCTGCAGCGCAGCCAGGCCCACACCACCCGCCGCAGAATGAATCAGCACGCGCTCGCCCTGGGCCAGTCGCGCAAGGTGATGCAATCCATACCAGGCGGTGAGGAACACGATCGGCAGCGCGGCCGCATCTTCGGGCGTAAGACCGGGAGGCATCCGCGCCACGAGGGCCTGATGCGCAACCGTGCGCGACCCGAGGCAACCAGGCGCTACCGCTACCACGGCATCACCCGGTGCCCAGTCGGTTACAGCATCGCCTACACGACGCACGCGCCCGGCGCACTCGATGCCGAGCGGCCCCAGGCCGTTACCGGCGAACATGCCAAGCGCCGAGAGGAGGTTCATAAAATTGAGCCCGGTGGCAGCAACCTCGATTTCGACCTCATCGGGTTCGGGCGCTCCGACGTCCACCTGCTGCCAGTGAAGCTGCTCCACAACGCCCGGATGCGACGCGGACGCCGCGTACTGGGCGGATCCCGCCGGGCGCGCGACCGCTGGAATGGGTCCTCGCGGCACGAGCCGCAGCGCATGCCACCGTCCATCCCGGAGCGCCACTTGCCGTTCCACCGACAGCGAGCACAGGAGCGGCGCCAGCACGTCCACGCCAGCGCTGTCGAGATCCACCAGCGTCGCCTCGAGCTCGGGGTATTCATGTGCCACCACGCGGCCCAGGCCCCACAGCGCGGACTGCCCGAGCGCCATGGCACCGTCCGTGGGCAATACCGAAACGGCGCGCCGGCTCACAAACCAGACGCGCGGCCGCGCCGCAGAACCCGCCGCGTCAATCGCCCGCACCAGCGCGAGCAAGCTGTCACCGGCGAGCCGCCACGATTCCTCGTTCCAGGTGTCTCCTTCGTCGGGCGGCGGCGCGGCGAGGGCGAGGAGGTGCACGATAGTGCTTCGCGCATTGTCGCCCGCGGCACTGTTCAAGAAGTCACCAACGGCGAGGCGGATTCCATCCGACTCGGTAACGGCACAAACCGACGTGTCGATGCCGACGGCGCGCAGGGCGGCCTCGAGCGAAGCCGCCGTTTCCGCGTCGGGGGTGAGGAGCAGGGCGCGCGACGGAGCTGCACCACTAGCCACCTCCGTCGGTCGCCAAGTGGCGTCGTACAGCAGCTGGGCCAGCGGAGTGGCATCGGCCGGGCGCACCCGGGCGAGTACGACATCGGCAGCGTCGGCAACCAGCCTGCCGTCGGCAGTCATCAGGCGGAAGGCGCCATGCGCTGCCTGCTCCGTGATTTCCTGCAGCGACGCGTACACCGTGAGGGATTCGTGAAGCGGAATCGGCTCGTGCACTACGAGCCGGCCGATCGACGCGGGCAAGATCGTCTCGCCCTCCGCGAGCGCGTTCCGGGTCAGCAAGGCCACCAGTGCCTGCAGTGCCGCATCGAGCAGAGGGGGATAGCTGGCGTAGCTCGAAGCCGATACGTCCAGGTTCTCCGCATCGAGACTGATCTCGCCGACGGCAGAGCGCCCTTCGACACGCAGGTCCTGGAGCGCACGGAATGCCGGACCGTATTCGAGCGAAACGCTCGCGAACCCCGCCTGGAGCTCGTCGGCACCCAGGCGCGGAGTCCCCACGGCCGGCTGCGTGTCGCCCGTCGTGGCCACCGCGGCCATGCGCGAGGCAGGGATGAGCTCCCCGCTTGCATGAAGGGTCCATGTATCCTCGCGATCATCATCGATCGCGCTGGCATGCATGGTGAATCGCGCGTTATCCCCGGTGCGCCAGTCGACGCCGACCTGCACTCGCGTGGCCTCGCCAAGCTCGAGTGGCGCGTGAAAGCGCACGTCGCGCAGTGCCCACTTCGTGTCCGGCCGCGCCTCGCGAGCGGCCGCAAGCGCCGCCTCGCAGAACGCCGCCGCGGGAAAAACGGCTGAGCCCCCAACCCGATGGTCCGCAAGCCAGGCAAAGCGCGCGGGCGCCAGCACAGCCTCCCAGTTGGCGCCGCGACCATCCGCCTGACGGAACACACGTCTGAGGAACGGATGTCGGCCATGGCGGCCCGTCACATCTGGAGCGTCCGCGAGGCCGCCAGAGGGTTCCCACCAGAACCGTTCCCTCTGCCAGGGATAGTGCGGAAGGTCCACGCGCGAGTGAGCCTCCGCGTACACGCGTCGCCATTCGATGGGGTGACCCATGACGAAAAGCGCGCCCAGCGATTCCAGCAGAGTGGCCTGCTCCGGCTCCTCCCGTCGCAACGATGGCAGGGCGATCGCGGGCTGCAACGCTGGTGTTAGCAGGGGATGCGGGCTCATCTCGATGAACCCCTCGATCCCGTCTTCCTGCATTGCCACGACCGTCTCGCGGAATCGCACCGTCGCCCGCAGGTTGCGCCCCCAGTAGGCAGCCTCCAGTGTGTCGCCCTCCACGCGTTCGGCCGTCACAGTCGAGTAGAGCGGGATCGACGCGTGTGTCGGCCGGAGTTCCCCAAGGGAGGCGACGAGTTCCGGCACCAGCGGATCCATCTGTGGGCTGTGAGACGCGACATCCACCTTCACGAGTCGGCAGAACACCCCTTCGCCGTCCAGCGAGGCAAGCAACTCCCGCAGTGCTTCGGGCTCCCCGGCGACGATAGTGGAGCGCGCGCCGTTGTTCACTGCCACTGAGAGGCGCTCGCCGAATGGAGCAAGGCGCGAGGTGGCCTCCTCGATGGGCAGCTCCACCATCGCCATCGCGCCCTGCCCGCTCGTGCGCCGCATGAGCGCGCTGCGCCGGCACACGATCGCCATTGCCTCGTCGAGGGTGAGCGCGCCAGCCACGCACGCCGCGGCCGCCTCCCCCATGCTGTGGCCCACCACCGCGGCCGGCTCGACACCGTACGCGCGCCACAGGTTGGCCAGGGCGATCTCCACCGCGAGCAGGACCGGCTGGACGACCGCGATGTCGTCGAACCGGGTCCCCGACTGCAACTGCTCCAGAAGCGACCAGTCTACCAGTGGGCGCAGCGCGGCCTCCGAGCGCTCCAGCGACGCGCGAAAGGCGGGCTCACGCACGAGCAGCTCACGCGCCATGCCCACCCATTGCGCCCCCTGCCCCGGGAACACGAATGCAAGTCGGCGCGGGCGCGTATCCATCGCAACACCGGAGGCCTGCGCCCCGGATGCGTCGCCCTGGGAGAAGCGGCGCAGGCGGTCCACCAGGTCGGCCGGCGTCTCACTGACGAAGGCGGCGCGATGCCGGAGCGGGGTGCGGTACCACGCGGCCGACGCGCAAACGTCTCCCAGTGCCGGCGTGTCCGGCGACTCGAGCAGTGTCGCATACGCATTCGCAAGTTCGGCGAGCGCAGAATGTGAGCGTGCCGACAGCGGCAGCAGGAATGCCCTCGGCAAGAGGCTGCCGACGGCGGGAGGAGCGAGCGGCGCCTCCTCGAGCACCACGTGCGCGTTCGTGCCTGCGATACCCATCGAGCTCACGCCCGCAATGCGCTTCCGGCCATCGGACGGCAACGGGATGAGGCGCTGCGGGATTTCGAGCGGCAGCTCACTCCAGGGAATGGCGGGGTTGAGGACGTCGCAATGCAGGCTCGGCGGCACCGCGCCGAACCGCAGCACCAGCGCGGCCTTGATCAAGCCGGCAAGGCCGGCCGCTCCCTCAGTGTGCCCCAGGTTCGTCTTGACCGAGCCGACCAGGCAGCGCGCCGTCCGTGCGGGGCCTTCGCCAAGCACGGCTCCCAGGGCACCGAGTTCAACCGGGTCACCGGCTCGCGTCCCGGTGCCGTGCGCCTCGACGTAGACCACCCGGGCCGGTGCGATGCCAGCGTTCGAGTACGCTGCGCGGAGCGTATCCTCCTGGCCCGCGCGGCTCGGCGTCCCGAGGCTGCCGCTGGTCCGGCCATCGTTCCCGACGGCGCTCCCCCGGATCAGGGCATGGATGCGGTCGCCGTCGGCGAGCGCCCGGTCGAGGGGCTTGAGCAGGATCGCGGCGACGCCCTCACTGCGGATGTATCCATCACCGTGCGCATCACCGAACTTGCAGCGTCCGTCAGGCGCCATCATCCGGCTCTGCGAGTATGCGATGCTGATGTTGGGTTGCAGGATGACATTCACGCCGGCCGCGATCGCCTGGTCGCACTCGCCGTCAAGCAGGCTTCGGCAGGCCAGGTGTACCGCGACCAGGGATGACGAGCACGCGGTGTCGACCGTCAGTGCGGGACCCCGGAGGCCGAAGGCGAAACTGATCCGGCCCGAGGCGGAGTAGCGGCCGGTCCCCTGGGCGCTGAAAAAATCCAGCTCCGCCGGGTGAGCGAACATCATGGCTTCGTAGTCGCTCAGCCACTCGCCCACGAAGACGCCTGTGCGCGAGCCTTCGAGGGTGCGCACATCGGTCCCGGCATCCTCGAAGGTCTCCCACGCCGTCTCGAGAAGCAGCCGCTGTTGGGGATCGAGCCGGATCGCCTCGCGTGGCGCGATGCCGAAGAAGGCCGCATCGAAGTGATCTACCTGCGGCAGGAACCCTCCCCGTTTCGTCGTCATGCGCCCCGGGGTGGCCGGCCGCGGGTCATACCACCCGGCGAGCTCACGACGATCCGGCGGAATGTCGGTGACGCAGTCGGTGCCCGCCGCAACGACGCGCCAGAAAGTCTCGGGGTCGGTGATCCCTCCCGGGAAGCGGCAGCCGATGCCGACGATTGCGAGCGGCTGCCTCCGGGCGCTCATCCGACCTGTTCCCGGGCCATGCCGGAGCGCGGCGCCAGCGCGGCCCCCACCTCGGCCACCACGGCGATTCGCTGTTCGGTGAGATAGAAATGCCCGCCCGCGAACTCCCGCCGCCGGAATCGTCCCGACGTCATGGCACGCCACGCCTCGAGATGCACGGGCGGCGCTGTGCCATCTGCCGCGCCGCCAAACGCGGTGATGGGGCACTCGAGCGTTGCGCCCGGCACCCAGGAATGCGTCTCGAGAGCTGTGATGTCCGCCCGGAGCGTGGGCAGGAGCAGTGCGAGCAGCTCGGGCTCCGCCAGCACTGCCGCCGGGACACCGCCGTACCGGCGGCCAGTCTCAGCGATGAGCGCATCGTCCGGCAATTGGCGCAGCGGAGGCTGCGGGTCCGGTATGCAGGGCGGGCGGTAGGCCGAGATGAAGAGGTGCTGGAGTTGGAGTGCTCGGCGCACAGCGAGCAGGCGAGCCGTCTCGAAGGCGATGACGGCGCCCATGCTGTGGCCAAAGAAGGCAAGCGGCCGGTCGAGCAGCGGCTCGAGGTGCCCCGCCACTTCACTTGCGATGGCCGCGAGATCACTGATGACGGGCTCACGGACGCGCGCCTCACGACCAGGTAACTGGACCGCCCAGACCTGGATATCGACACTCAGGGACTCCGCCCAGCGCCCGAAAAGCGCCGGACCCGCGCCCGCCGAGGGGAAACAAATCAGGTGCGTTCGCGGATCCGTGCGGAGTCGCGACCGAACTAGCCACCGTGAGTTCAACGTACTTTCCTGCTAGCGGGAGGGGACGGCCCGACCGAACCGGGTTGTCGATCGCTCCTGGCTTGGAACAGGCTGGCAACAGGTGTGCCCAATACTGCCGACGCTTAATACCTGTCAAGGCCCGGGCCTGAGCGGTTCAAGCGCCGAGTCTGACAGCACTTAGGCCAGTTCCTGCCCGTCAGCTTGAAGGGGTGTCGATCTGGCCGTAACGACGCCGTGTTGCGCGGACGCAGCGCTTTAGCAATTGAGCCCTACAGTCCTCACGCCACCAGCATTCGGCCGTTGAGCTGGATCGGCCCCACGAACGGAACGCCTTCGAGCACCTGGAGCATCAGCGATGGTCCGGCACCGAGCGCACGCTCGGCCCTGCGATCCCACACCACCGCCTGCACCACGTAGATCCCGCGCGGCACGTTCATCTGTAACTCGACTTCGAGGGAAAACGGCCCGATCGACAGTTTCACGTCGCTCGTAGAGGTACCGATCGCCGACACGAATGCTCCGGTCGAGGCGTTACGGACCAGCACGACCACGGGATCGATGTGCTCCGGCACCCCGTCCTCACCGATGCTTCCACACAACCCGATGCGAACCCGATCTCCCGAGCACACGTCACCTGTCCCCTCGAGCCGGAGTCGCTCGATCGTCGCGGGGGCATCGCCATGCGGGACGAAGCCACCGCGATCGGGGTCGAGGTAGTGGGCGATGCATTCCTGCGGCGTGCCCTGACGGACCACGGTACCGTGGTCCAGCAGCAGGGCGTGAGTGCACAGTTCGGCGATGCGATCGAGCTGGTGCGAAACCATGACGACCGGGATGCCGGAGCGAACCAGCTCCCGCATCCGTGCGTATGCCTTCTTCTGGAAATCGAGGTCGCCGACTGCCAGGACCTCGTCGACAAAGAGGACCTCGGGATCGAGGTGCGCGGCAATGGCGAAACCGAGCCGTGCATTCATGCCGCTCGAGTAGCGCTTCACCGGTGTGTCGATGAAGTCCGCGACCCCGGCGAATTCCACGATCTGGTCGAACTTCCGGCTGGTTTCCGCGGACGACATCCCCATGATGGCGCCCTGCAGGAAGAGGTTCTCGCGTCCAGTCAGGTCCTGGTGGAACCCCGCCGCCACCTCGATGAGCACGCCCTGCCGGCCGCGGACGTGTACGGTACCGTGGGTGGGCCGCAGGATGCGGGTCAGCAGCTTGAGCAGCGTGGACTTGCCCGCCCCATTGGGTCCGATGACCCCGAACGCCTCGCCGGGTCGCACCTCGAACGACACGTCGCGCAACGCCCAGAACTCCCGCGCTACGGTGCGCCGCGTCCTTCCGCGGCGCAGCAGCGCCGGGAGGAAATCGCGCAGGCTGTCGTGGTGTTCGCCGCGGCGGAACCGCTTCCACACCTGTTCGCACCTCACCCCGGGGTCGGTCATACGTACTCGGACAGATCCGGCTCGACGCGATGGAACGCGAGGGCGCTGACGAGCAGCCCGCCCAGCGCCCAGGCCGCGCTGTAGGCCAGGTACCACGGCGACCAGGCCGCGACGTCACCTCGCGGTGACGGCGCGGTCAGCGGCAGGAGAAGGTTCTGTCCGTCGAGCACCGCGAGCCGCATTCCCTCGAGCAAAGGTGCGAGTGGATTCAGCATGACAAGATGCGCTCCAGTGGGGCCAAGCATCGCGGGCTCGTAGAACACGGGAGTGAAGAAGATGCCAAAGGTGAGCAGCACCTGCACGATGTACTTCACGTCACGGAAGAAAACATTCGCGCAGCTCAGAAGCAGCGCCACTGCCGTGGTGAGGCAGAAAAGCAGGGCGAGGAGCAGCGGCACCCACAACAGCCCGGTTGAGAGCGGCACGCCGAGCCACGGCGCCAGCGTGAGGAGGAGCAGGCTGCCGACGAGCGTATCCACCCCCTGCGCGAGGACCGTGGCGACGGGAAGCATCTCGCGGGGGAAGTACACCTTCGACACCAGATTGGCGTTGGCGGCAAGGGAAGGCGTGGCCATCCCGATGGCGCCGGCGAAAAAGCCCCACCCGAGGCCCTTGAGAGCGAGTGCGGCGACGGTCGTGCGGTCGAACGAACCGGCGGTCATCTGTGCCATGGCGAATCGCACCAGCATGCCCGACAGCACCACCAGTGCGGGCATGAACAAGGCCCAGGCCGCGCCCAGCACCGCCTGCTTGTAGCGGACGCGAAGATCCCGGATCACGAGCTGACGCAGGAGATTCCGATACCCTGACAATTCCGCCGCAATCTCGCGCAGCGCCGTGACGATCGGAACGCTCTCCACGGCCTGCGGTGGTGGAACCGCCGCGCCCGTCTGGTCCGTTGCGGTCATCGGCGTCTCGAGAAGGGGAATTTCGCGGCTGCCCGGGTTGATAAGACTACGCAACCCCTCGCGGGTACGCGAGCGCGCCATCCGGGACGCCGCCGCTCCGCGAGCCGGTTGAACGCGGGCGGGCCATCGGCATGATCCATAGTCACAAAGCGAAGCGGGGCAACACTTTGTCGTGCTGCCCCGCCTCGGCTCGCCCCCACACTGGGACGATTACTGGATGGCGTTCATCATGTCGAAGATCGGCAGGTACATGGCGACCACCATGCCGCCGACCACCACACCGAGCACCACGATCATCACCGGCTCCATGAGGGCGAGCAGCGCGCTCACCGCCATGTCCACTTCCTCGTCGTAGAAGTCGGCGATCTTCGTGAGCATCTCGTCCAGGCCGCCGGTCTGCTCGCCGACCGCGATCATCGAGATGACCATGGGCGGGAAGACGTTCGACTTGTCGAGCGGCGCCGCAATCGTCTCGCCTCCGGCGATCGACGCCCGCGACTCCATCACCGCATCGTGGATGACGCGGTTGCCCGCGGTCTTGGCCGTGATCTCGAGTCCGTCCAGGATGCTCACGCCCGACGAGATCAGCGTGCCGAGCGTGCGGGTGAAGCGCGAGACGGCCGACTTGCGGACCACGTCGCCCAGGACCGGCGCCCTGAGCATCAGGCCGTCGACCGTCTTCTGGCCGCCGCTGGTGGCTAGTAGCGCTTGAAGGCGAACCAGAGGCCGAAGCCTGCCGCCAGGATGAGCCACCAGAAGCTGGTGAGGAACCCGGACATCCCGATGACGATCCGGGTCGGCAGCGGCAGTTCCATGTTCACCGAGGCGAACATCTTCGAGAACGTCGGGATCACGAAGATGAGCAGCACCGTGATGGCGATCGCGGCAACGCTCATGATCACGACCGGGTACACCATGGCACCCTTCACCTTCCGCACGAGGGCATCGTTCTTTTCCATGAACGTCGCCAGGCGCAGGAGTATCGTGTCGAGGATACCGCCGTGCTCACCCGCCGCGATCATGTTGACGTAGAGTTCGGTGAACGCGTTCGGGTGCTTCCGGAACGCGTCGGCCAGCGTGTTGCCGGCCTCGACGTCGAACACCACCGCCCGCGTCACCTCTTTCAGTGTCGCGTTCTCGGTCTGCTTGCTCAGGATGTCCAGCGACTGCACCAGCGGCAGGCCGGCATTGATCATCGTCGCGAACTGTCGCGTGAAAATCACGATGTCGCGCGTCTTGACGCTCGGCTTGCCGAAGCTGAAGTTGAGCCTGATCGGCTTCGGTGCTTCCCGGAGGCTCACCAGCATCATCCGGTTCTTCCGGAGATACGAGGTGACGTCGTCCTTGGAGGGGACGTCGAGCTGTCCCTTCTGGATCTGGCCCGTCTGCGGGTTGCGTGCGGTATACTCGAAGAGCGGCATCGGTCCTTCTCCTGGTTAGCGGCGCCCGCCGCTGCTGCTGGCCACCTTGCCGGACGGCGCCGTACCGATTTCCTGGTCCTCGAGCGGCTTCTCGCCAATCATGCGGAGGAACTCGTTCGGGTCCGGCGACACCCGGAGGCACTCGTCCTGAGTGACCTCGCGGTTCATGTACAACTGGTACAGCGAACCTGTTCATCGTCTGCATGCCGAACTTCTGGCCGGCCTGCATGGCGGACTGGATCTGGTGCACCTTGTCGTCGCGGATGAGCGCCCGGATCGCGGGCGTCACCACCATGATCTCGGTGGCCATCACGCGGCCACGCCCGCGCGAGCGGGGCAGCAGCGTCTGGGTCAGCACGCCCTCGAGCACGAACGCGAGCTGCGCCCGCACCTGCGACTGCTGGCTCGACGGGAAGACGTCGATGATGCGGTTGATCGACTCCGCCGCCGAGTTCGTATGCAGCGTCGCGAGCGCAAGGTGGCCGGTCTCGGCGATGGTGAGCGCCGCGGCGACCGTCTCGAGATCGCGCATTTCTCCAACCAGGATAACGTCGGGGTCCTCGCGAAGGCAGTACTTGAGCGCCGACGCGAAGGTCTTCGTGTCGGTGCCCACTTCGCGCTGGTTGACGATGCAGCTCTGGTGGCGGTGGATGAACTCGATCGGGTCCTCCACCGTGATGATGTGACCCTTCCGCTCCTTGTTGATCTTGTCGATGATCGCCGCGAGCGTGGTCGATTTGCCCGAGCCCGTCGGGCCCGTCACCAGGATCAGGCCGCGCGGCCGCTCCGCCAGCTTCGCCACCACCGGCGGGAGGCCGAGCTCGTTGAAGGTGCGGACGTTGAAGGGAATCATGCGGATGGCCACCGACACGCAGCCCCGCTGCTTGTACACGTTCCCGCGGAAGCGGGCCAGGTTCTGGATGCCGAAGGAGAAGTCCAGCTCGTCCTCGGTCTCGAACCGCTTCTTCTGGTTCTCGGTGAGCACCGAGTACGCGAGCGACAGCGTGTCCTTGGGATTCATGATGTCGGCACACGAATTCGCATTCGTGATGTCGCCGTCCACGCGCAGCTTCGGCCGCTCACCTGCGGTAAGGTGCAGGTCCGAGGCTTCCCGCTCGATCATCTCCTCAAGGAGCACCCGGAGGTTGACGCTCATGCTGCGGTCTCCTTCACGACTTCTTCAAGTGTAGTGACGCCCCTCGCGACCTTCACCATTCCGTCCATGCGCAGGGTCAGCATTCCCTCGGCCACCGCCGCGTCCCGCAGCTCAGAGGATGCATCGCCCCGAAGAATCATCCGGCGCAACGTCGCCGACAGGTTCATGACCTCGTAGAGGCCGGCGCGGCCCTTGTAGCCCAGGCCACCACAGGCATCACAACCCCTGCCCTTCATGAACGGAATGGAACGGAACTGATCAAGATCCGTGCCCAGTGACTTCAGGACGTCATCCGGATAGGTCGCCGGTTCCTTGCACGAACTGCAGATTCGCCGGACGAGGCGCTGCGCCACCACCAGGTTCACGGCGCTCGCCACGTTGAACGCCTCGAGTCCCATGTCAATCATACGCGTGATCGTGCTCGGCGCGTCATTCGTGTGCAGCGTGGAGAGGACCAGGTGGCCCGTGAGGGCGGCCTTGATGGCGATGCTGCCCGTCTCCAGGTCTCGAATTTCGCCGATCATGATGATGTTGGGGTCCTGTCGCAGGAAGGCTTTCAGCGCTGCCGCGAAGGTGAGCCCAATCTCGTTGCGCACCAGGACCTGGTTGATCCCCATCAGGTTGTACTCGACGGGGTCCTCCGCGGTCATGATGTTCGTCTCGATGGTATTGATGCGCGACAGCGCCGAGTACAGCGTCGTCGTCTTGCCGGAGCCCGTCGGACCGGTCACCAGCACCATGCCGTAGGGGTTCAGGATCGCCTTGAGCAGGTCCTGCTCGGCCTTGGGCTCGAACCCGAACTTGCTCAGGTCGAGCGTCAGGTTGCCCTTGTCCAGGATTCGCATCACGATCTTCTCGCCGAACAGCACGGGAAGGGTCGAGACGCGGAAGTCGATGACGCGGTTGCCCATCTTGAGCTTGAGGCGGCCGTCCTGCGGCACGCGGCGCTCGGCGATGTTGAGCTGGGAAAGGATCTTGACGCGGCTGGTCAGGGCCGCGCGCAGCTTGAGTGGCGGCTTCATCACTTCCACCAGCGCCCCGTCGATGCGGTAGCGGACCCGGATCTCGTGCTCGAACGGCTCGATGTGGATGTCGCTGGCCCCGCGGCGCACCGCGTCGGTCAGCAGGCCGTTGATCAGCTTCACCACGGGAGCGTCGTCGATCTGCTCCCTGGTGGCAATTTCGTCGTCCTGTTCCGCGACGATCTCGACGTCGTCCTCGAGCCCCTCCATGTCCTTCAGGAGGTTTGCGAGCTGCTGCTCGTTACCGGCCGACTCGTAGTGCCGCTCGATCAGGGCCCTGAGGGTCACCTCGCCGGCGATGACCGGAAAGAGGTCGTATCGGGTGATGAACTTCAGGTCGTCCAGGAGGCCGTGGTCGGACGGGTCGGCCACCGCAATGGTCAGGGTGCGGCCCTCCCGCTTGAGCGGGAGGACGATGTGCTTCGCGGCCACGTCGCTGGGGATCAGCCGAAGGGTGCGTGAATCGACCTCGAACTTGCTGAGATCCACGGCAGGCATCCGGTAGTGCCGGGCCAGCAGCTTGGTGACCTCGATTTCGGGGACGAGCCCCGATTTGGCCACCACGTAGCTCAGGCGCAAGCGACCCGACTTGGCTTCGGCGACCGCCGCCATGAGCTGGTCGCGAGTCAGCAGACCTTCCTGCAGAAGGAGGTCGCCAATCGGGTTGCCGCCTACCGCCACTGATGCCATGGCCACCGTACCTGACCGAGAGACTAAGTGATTGCAATGCTGTTAATTACGCTGCCGAAACCAGGGGCCGGAATCGCTGTCATTGCTGCCCGGCAGCCGCCCAGAGAGCCTGAGCGAGCGCAAGGCTGATGCCGAGCACGCGGGCGAGGTCGGCGGCGTTGCGTAATGGCCCCGCGCTGTCGCGAAAAGCGACGATTCGCGCGGCGCGGCGGCGGCCGATCCCCGAGATCCGCTCGAGGTCGGCCAGCGAGCCCCGGTTGATCACCTCGGTCGTGACCGGCTCAGCAGAGGTCGGCGCCCCGGCCGACGGTGGAGTGACGGGCGTCGCCAGGCTCGGCGTTCTCGGCCGCGCCGAGAAGGCAAGATTCGGTGCCATCCGCTTGAGCTTGGACGGTCCGATCCCTTCCACTCGCCGGAGCGCCGCAGTGTCCCCAAACGGGCCCCCGCGGCTCCGCGCTTCGACAATACGCCGCGCCAGTGCCGGACCCACACCCGGCAGCCGCTGGAGTTCCTGGGCCGAGGCCCGGTCCACGTCGATGCGCTCGCCCGGGGCTACCGGCCGGGCAAGGCGCACCAGACTGTCGCGTCGTGCGAGCGCCGCCGGGGAGGTCGCCGATCCGGCAAGGCGAACCGCCCCCGGTGGCCGGCGCGCGTCCGACGCGACCATCCGGATGAGGTGGCCGGCGACGCCCAGCCCGAGGAGCAGCAGGACCGCGCGATGTTCGGGAGACAGCATGGGTGCGAATGTCGGAAGCGGGCCCGGAAAGGGCGCACCCAAAAAGCTGGTCGGGCTACTTTTTCGCGCCGGACTCCAGCCGGATGACCGCCATCATCACGTCACCGACAGCCTGCAGGCTCTGCGCGCTGAGCTTGTCGGGCGTGTCATCCACGGTGTGCCAAAGACTGTTGTTGTTGCCGTAGTTGAAGTCGATGACGTCGATCGCGCGGATGCCCGCCAGCTGCAGCGGCAGGTGATCGTCTACCATCGTCTGGCCCTGTGTGGCGATGAACACCTTGGAGTAACCGGCGATCTTCGCGGCGTCCCACACCCGCTCCACCACCTCGGGCGCACCCAGCATCGAGTTGCCCTCCTGGTAGATCTGCAGGTCCCGGTCGCCCACCATGTCCAGCAGCACGGCGAAGAGCGGCTTCGGCCCCGGTGCCTGGTTCTTCGCGTAGTAGCGCGCGCCGATGAGGGTCTCGGTCGAGTCCTCGAAGCTGCCGTAATCCTCGCCGTCCACGAACAGCAGGTCGACGCCGATCGTGGGCGGCGTCTTCTTCAGCGCGTCCGCCATGCCGAGCAGCACGGCCACGCCGGAAGCTCCATCGTTGGCACCGGCGATCGGCTTCTTCTGGTCGTCCGGATTCACCGACTTGTCGGCGATCGGGCGCGTGTCCCAGTGCGTGAGGTAGAGGATGCGATCCTGTGCCGAGGGATTGAAACGCATCATCACGTTGTGGAGCGAGAGCTTCTCGCCCTTCGACGTGACCTGCACCCAGTCCTGGGTGAAGACCGAATCGGCCTTTGCGCGCCCCAGCGAATCGAGCCAGGCGGCCATCTTGTCGTGCCCCGCGGTGCCGGGGACCCGCGGCCCGAACGCGACCTGCATTTCCACGTTGCGCATGGCCGCGGCACCGTCGAATTCGCGGGGAGGCGCGGGACGCGTCGAGTCACAGGCCCCCACCAGCGCCAGCAGGACGAGCGACCCGGTCAGGCGGAACCGCATCAGCGATAGTCTCCGGCAAAGAGCGACAGGTTGAGTGAAGCGACCAGGAACAGCTGCGAGTTCTTGCGGTCCAGGCTCCGGAAGTCGTTCACGGTATACCCGAGCTGCAGGCCGGCTGTCAGGGTGGAGATGATATCGGTGTCGATGCTGCCGCGGTACTCCTGGCGACGGGTATCGGAAATGATCTGGCAATCGGCGTTCGCGATCCGGATCAGGCATTGGGTTGCCTTGGAGACCACCACGCTGAACGAGGATCGCGCCAGCTTGCGCACCCGGCTGAGCGCGCGCGGCAGCGGGAACGCGTAGGAGAGGCTGCCGTTCAGGTCGGCCTGGTCCAGGAGCGTCGTCGAACCGTTGCTCGACGTCTCCTGCTTGAGGAGGTTGAGGTTGCTGGCGATCGTGACGCCGTTCCGGAAAGTGAGGCCCAGTTCCGGCGAGAAGTTTCGCGACTGGTTCGCGATGATCGAGACGATGGTGGCCGAGATCGGCTGCGTCGTCGAGCCCTGTCGCTCGCGTAGCGTGGCACCCAGCGCGAGCAGCGCAAGCGGCCCGCCGGCGAACGGGCGGCTGAAGCGCAGCTGACCTGACGGCCACTCACGCTGGTAGATGACGGCCAGCCGCTGCCCGCCACCGATCGTCTGGTACCGGTCGGTCGTGGTCTCGCCGAAGAGGCCGGTGATCGTCAGGCCGAAACCGAAATCGAGGCCGGTGGCAAGTTGGGTTGATACAGTCTGGGTGGCGCCCAGGGCGGACTGCCCATCCTGGTTGAGGAAGTTCGAAATGCCGCCGAACGCGAGGATGTAGGACAGCGACGGCGAGAAGGTCGCCAGGTCGTACGTCGAGGTGCGGGTCGTGCGCCGGGACACGTCGAGCGGGCGGAATCGACGGATGACGTTGCCAACGCCCGATGAATCCCCCACCAGCTGCCGGATACCCCGCGCATAGTCGATCGAGAAGCCCCACTCGTAGCTGCGCAGGTTGGAGAAGGTCTGCGGGAGGATGAAGGCCCCGGCCGTGTCGCCGTCTTCGCGCACCAGCTGGCGGCTGTTGAGGAAGCGGTTGAGCACGAAGTTGCTGTTCGTGCCGAACCGGGGGCGGAGCCATGACGCGATGCGCGGCGCGATCAGCAGGCTCGTTCCGGTCGCACGATCGCGCTCGACACCGACGTCGATCCCGAGCAGGTCTTGTCGCTCGGCGGTGGCCAGGCGTGCCTGCGGCGTCGAGTCGCCGTACTGGCGGAGGTCGCGGGTGCTTGCGATGTCGGCGTTGAACGTGAGCATGCCGATCGGCTGCCAGGTGAGACCGGCGGCATTCCGCCACACGTAGTTGAGCGCCAGCGCCGGCACCACGGTCGCATCGATCGGACGCACCACCGGCGACACGTAGGAGAAGAAGTTGGTTTCGTCGCGGTTGAGCCCGCTCCGCAACCGGACGCTGGTCGGGGCCAGGGTATATGAGGCGGTCTTGAGGCTGTTTCCAAAGTCGCTCTCCCGCATCCACGTCGGGAGGCTGTTGACCAGACCGGTCAGGTTGATGGGCCGTCCCCGGCGCGTCACGGCAATGTTGTACGCGATGGCCGCGTTGTAGTTGTCGGTCGCGGTCTGCGACAGTTCGGTCTGCGCTCGCGCCCTGGCGTAGGCCGCGGTGAAGACCAGCGGGTCGGCCAGGATGCGCATCCACCGATCGCCGCCACGTGCCGAACGGCGCAGGAGGATGTTGGCGGTGCCGGTATTGCCGTTCGGCTTGCGCAAGCCAGGCAATGCGCTCGCCTGGATGTCGCTCCCGGTCAGCAGCTGGGGATCCACGTTCGATGTTGTGTAGCTCAGGTTCAGCGGAATGAGCAGTCCCACGCGAGGCCGGCAGGAACCGGTCGATCCGGAAGATGCCTGCCGCCAGGAGTCCGCTTGTCGTGCGGAAGCTTGGCTGGTCGCCGAGTTGGCGGAATTGCCCGTTCACGTTGGACATCAGGAACGAGATGTCGAAGACGTCGCCCGCGGCCAGCCGCGCGTCCAGCGCCCACGCCGTGCCCATCGTGGTGATCGGTTCGGAGAGCCGCACGTCGTCCACCCAGAGCTCTGTGGAGTCGGATACGCCGGGCCCGACGCGCAGGATGCCGGCCGAAAGGCCCTGCGCCGCGGCGAGGTTGGGCGGGTTGACGCCCGGGTTCAGGATGTGGACGATGTAGCCGTCCTGGCATGCGACATAGGCCAGCGGGTCACCGCCGCATTCCGCTGCCCCTGAAGGCGGGAGGCCCTGCTCGATTCGCGACTCGATCTGGGCCCGGAGGTTGGTCCACACGACCAGGTCCACGACCACTTCCGGGTTCCACGCTATTTCCTCACCCAGGCTGTGGAGGTTCGTCTTGTACATGTAGAAGTTGTTCGCGTCGCTCTCCACCTTGATGTAACCCTGCAGGTCGCCACCGTCCCAACCCGGGAGGTTGTGGCCACCCCGCATCCACACCCGCAGCTGCCGGTACGACAGGAAGCGCTGGCTGCCGGCCGGGAAGCGGAAATACGCCTCCGCTCGCGAGCCCTGCTGCAGGTCGCGGGCAATCACGCGCAGCGACTTCTCGTCGATCACCACGCCGTTGTTGTTGGGATCGGCCTGGAGGTTGTTCAGCCCGATGAGGACGCCCGGGGGCGGGATATACCCGAGGGTCTTGTCGAGGGTCGAGATCACCGAGACCACGACGCTGCCCGTCGGTTCCGCGGTGGAGCCGGCGATCCCCTCGATGGGCGCCGGCGCCCGCGCCAGCCACGGCGCACCCACGAACGTGAGGCGCGTGAGGGCCAGGCGAGCGACGATGTCGTCGATCGCCGGCGGCGCCACCAGCGTTACCCGCAGCGCCTGCACCAGCCGGATGTTCGGCGTGCCGATGACGGCCGTTGGCGTGCGCAGCGGTACGCGGTACAGCGACCAGCCCGACCCCGATGGGTCGGTGACACCCTTCCGCACCACATACTGCGTATCGGTGAGGCTGACGACGTACCGGTTGACGTTGTCGTTCGGTCCCTGGGCATTGAGGATGTTGTCGCCGTTCAGGTCCTCGGTATCCAGGAAGCCGT
The DNA here is from genome assembly GCA_963789925.1 of uncultured Gemmatimonadales bacterium. Classification (GTDB taxonomy): domain Bacteria; phylum Gemmatimonadota; class Gemmatimonadetes; order Gemmatimonadales; family GWC2-71-9; genus JAGGAG01. The sequence continues at coordinate 784,264 of CAWBMQ010000005.1, read as the reverse complement.
TACCCCGGGTGCACCGCGCGCTCAAGTCGCCCCAGGGGAATATCTGCACGGATGTCCCCAGGACCGTCTGGCAGAGGGGGAACGCCGGGTCGGTCGTGAGGTCGGGCAGCACGATCGGCGGGATATCGCCCAGGATGCCGATGTCGTCGGTCTGGGCGTTGAAGACACCGCTCGATTGTCGCTCCGTGTTGAGGACCCCCACGCCGACATATTGTCGCCCGCGGTACGTCGTGTCGTTGGATGCCCCCACGAACATCGAATCGGGCGCTAAAGCCACGGCGTCCTCGTTCACCTGGCCCAGGTCGAATACGAGGTTGACGCCCGCATTCTCCGCGCTCTTCGCAGCGTCGTTGTACAGCCAGAACTCGATGTAGCTCACGCTCGTGAAGTCGACACCGACGGTACTTATGGCCGTCTGCATCGAGCGCCAGCGCGGCGTTCCCGGCCGGGGCGGCTGGGTCCACTGCGACTTGTTGTTCTGCTGCACCACGCCGCCGGCGGTATCGGCGTGCAGCGTCAGGTACATCACCGTCTCGGGCACGCGCGAGTTGCCGTTGGTGATGAACAAAGTGTCGATATCCCGCGGGAAGATCTGCACCACTCCCCCGTCGGGGCCGGGAATCAGGTTCTGCCAGATCATCTGCACGGCGTCCGCCGTGTCGAAGGTGGCACCGAAACCGAGCGATGGGTCGAGTCCGGCGGTGGTCTGCGGCATGCTGCCGTACTGCCATACCGCGGAACCCAGGCTCAGTGTCGTTCCTGACACGCCCTCGAACTCCTCGAGGTACGCCTGCCCCGTGCGATTCGGGTCGGGTTGGGTAAACGCGAACTCGCCGTTGATGTCGAGGAACGCTTCCGAGGAACCGTTGCGGTTCGTGATCGAGCTGACCAGACGGCTCAGGGCGGTCGGCCTGAAGTGCAGGCTCGTGTTGACGCCGGCGACGAGGTTGGCACTGGCTTCGAAGCCGAGGGCCGGCCGCGCGAACGCGGAGCTTTCGCGCTGGTAGATGCCGATGAAGTTGATCCCTCCGGTCCGGCCGAGGTCGTAGTGGGTCGTGAGGCCGAAGATGGAGGTCGGGGCCACCGCGAAGATGCCGCGCTCCTCGAAGCGGGCCGTGATCTGTACCACGCCGGATCCGAAGAGCGCGTCCGGGTTGAGGAACGTGATCAGGCCTGTCTCATACGCGATCGTGTAGTCGGTGCCCCGCTCGAGGAGGCGTCCGCTGAGATACAGCTTTTCCGAGCCCTCGAGGATCTGGAGCGCGTTGAGGTTGAGGGTGGATCGATCCCCCGCCCCGGTGGAGTTGTAGCGCATCCGGAACTGGTACTTGGTCGGCGGACCCTGGGTGAACAGGAGGTACACCGGCGTCTGGTAGAGGGAATCGGCCAGCTCGGTCGGTCCCAGCACCGCCGGGTTGGCGAACGGCCTGATGTTCGGGAACGCGAGGTACGACTCGCGGATGACCTGGTCGGCCCCGGGATCGCGCGGACGCGGGAAGAGGCGGTTCTCCCGGTCGAAGGTGTTCTGGTCGGTGGGTACCGCGAGACCGGTTGCGCCGAGATAGGTGGAGAATGTCGATGGCGGGAGCGGTCGCTCCGAACGGTTGAGCGCGATATCGACCTTCAGTGACGCGGGGTCGAGGTCCTGGCCCGCCACCCGGTAGAACTGCCGCATCTCGTGCCAGAACGACGGCTGGTCGCTGCTCACCAGCGGCTCGACGATCATGCGAAGCGTATCGACCGAGGCACACGTGGTCCCGGCACCGGGCTTCGGCGCCCCGGGAAAGCTGCCGACGGTCACGCCTGCCTCGGTCACGTAGCTGACGGCGATGTAGTCGGAACGAAGGTCCACCTTCTGCGACAGCGCGATCCACAGGCCTGACGGGTCGGTATAGTAGTCCGCGCCAAGCACCAGCAGCTGCCACGGCACCGGTCCGAATGTCTTGCCCGCGGGTCCCTGAAAGCCGCAGGCGGGAATGCCGCCCAGGTTCGGGTCCACCCCGCTCGTCTGCTGGGGGACCCGGTAACGGTAGACCCGGATTTGCGCCGGCCGCACAGTGGGCGACACGGTCATGGTATCGAGGCTCAGCACGTCGATCGCGGGATAGTGCGGCAGCGTGCGGGGATCGACGGTCCAGTAGAAGCGTCCGTACTCGAAGTCGAGGTCGCGCTGGCTCCGGTCCTGCGGCGTCGCCGTCGCCTGGCCGATGGTGAACACCCGCTCGCCGATGGCGCTGCCCTTCTGGGTCGCGGCGAGCACCTGCATCTGCAGCTGCCCGAACTCGAACAGGGCGTTGACGCCGAAGTTGTTGGTGGGGATGGAGGCGGTGAGGTAGCGTGAGGGCGGGGGACGGAACGCCACGCTGCCGACCTCCACGCGCTGGACAATCTCGTCTTCGAGTCCCTCGTAGTACACCTGGATAATGTTACTATTCGTATAGTCGCGCTGGGTGTCCCAGTCGACGTTGACTCGCAGTCGCCGGCCGATCACGCCGCCCGACCGGATGCTCATCTGGTTGTCGAGGCGCGGCCCGTTGATCTCGCCGCGACACCCGCTGGACGGATCGCTCAGCGAGGCTGGCGTGCAGCGCAGGTTCTTGAGGCGGTCGGCTCGCAGTTCGAGCCGGATGTTTCCGTCGAGAGTCAGGTCGACCAGGTTGCGGTTGATGCCGAACAGGCCCTTGCGTTGCAGCGCCGCCTCGGCGGAATCCGCCTCCTGCTGGCTCGCCCCATAGAGGCTGACCAGTACCTGGGTGTTGGTACGGGCGGTCTGGATGGAATCGACGACGGTGTTGAGGCCGGTCTGCCAGGCGGTTGCAGTGGCACCGGGCAGCGGGCGGGGGCCAAGCACCCACGATTGCTGGAACTGCTGCGGCACCCGGAGCGCGAGCGGTGGCGCCCCCAGGGTTGCCCTCACCCCGACGCCAGCCACGATGGTGGTATCGGTTGGGGCCAGAGAGTCGACTTGCGCGGCTGCCACGGCTGGAAAGCAGGCGACAACGCCAAAGGCAAGGAGAAGGCGCGTCACGCTCAGGAAGCCACTGCGATCGTCATAAGTGGTTTGGATTCCTGAACATAACCCCAAGTCGCCGGCCCTTCAACCGAGCCCGGAGCCCTCCCAGACCCCCTCGTGCGCGTCCTCTCCAGGTACCTCCTCCGCCAGCTGGCGCTCCCGTTCATTTTCGGGCTGCTCGCGCTTACCGGCATCATGCTCCTCAACCTGATCGGGCGGAAATTCGGCAACCTGGTCGGGAAAGGGTTGCCCTGGTCGGTCATCGGCGAGGTGTTTCTCCTGAGCGTCCCGTTCCTGCTGGCCATGACCCTGCCGCTCGCCGTGCTCGCCGCCACGCTGTACGCGTTCGGCCAGCTCGCGAATGACAGCGAAATCACCGCAATGCGGGCGGGCGGCGTGAGCACCACGGGCATGCTGCGCCCGGTGCTGGCGTGGGCAGTCGTGATGGTGCTGGTGACTTTCGGCTTCGTGGATCAGGTGCTGCCGCGGAGCAACGCGCGGCTGCGCAATCTCTACTTCGATATCGCCAAGAAGAAGCCCACTTTCTCGATGGTCGAGAACGTCATCAACAAGGTGCCTTCCTCCCAGTATTTCCTGCGTGCGAGCCGCATCGACCCGGGCTCGGGACGCCTGCGCAGCGTGTCCATCTACGACGTAGGACAGGCCGAGCGACGGAGGATCATCTATGCGGACAGCGGCCTCATGGGCTATACCGGCGACGGCCGCGACCTGGTGCTGAAGCTGTTCCACGGATCGGTGCAGCAGGTGACTTCCGCCGACCGGCCGCTGTTCGAGCACACCACGTTCAACACGCAGGAAATTGTCTTCAAGGACGTCTTCGACCAACTGGAGCGCAGCGAGGATCAGTTGGATCGCGGCGAACGGGAAATGACGACCTGCGAGCTCATGGGGGTGGTGGACAGCTCCCGCACCGAAATACGCGACGCGAAGGCCCATCGCGCGGACCTTACCCGCTCCGACCTGCAGGTCCTGCTCGGGCGACCCCCGGAACCTGTCCCCGTCCCCGTCGGCGCGGCAAGTCGGGGACCCTACCGGGGGGCATATTGCGGCCTTTTTGCGGCGGTGGCCGGAGCCGTCGGGTGGGGGACGGAGAAGCCGGGCCAGGGCGCACAGCCTGCGACGCCGGCGTCCACGACAGCGGGCACGGCTCCGCCGCCCGCCGCCCCGGGCGCCGCCCGGCTCAGCGATATCGGCACGGTGACGTCCGTAACGGAACGGGAGCAGAACGCCGATCGCCGGGCCGACCGCTATCGCGTCGAGATCTTCAAGAAGTGGTCACTCAGCATCGCGTCGATCCCGTTCGTCCTGATCGCGGTCGCGATGGCCCTGCGTTTCCCGCGCGGGGGCATGGGCCTCGTGCTCGGCGGCGGGATGTTCGTGTATTCCGTCTTCTATGTCGGCCTGACCGCGGGTGAGACGCTGGCCGACCGCGGCTACGCACCCCCCGGGCTCGCGATGTTCTCGCCGAACATCGTCCTGGGCACTATCGCCCTCGTGGGCCTGCTGCTCGTGCATCGTGGCGGCGGCACCTCGCGCGGCGGCGAGTTTGCCGACCTCCTGCGATACTTCCGCCGGCGCCCGCGAGCCGCGGCACCCGCCACGGCGGTGAGCCGCTGATGCGCTGGCCGCTGCTCGACCGCTATGTGTTCCGCACCTGGCTCCGCCTCTTCCTGCTGACGACCCTCGGCTTCCCGGTCGTCGCAACCCTCATAGACCTCACCGACAATCTCAAGAAACTGCTGGATCGTGGCATTCCCCTGAGCGGTATCGCGCTGGGATATGTGTACCTGCTGCCGGAGAAGATGTTCGAGATCATCCCCGCCGCCGTCCTGGTGGCGACAGTTTTCACGGTGGGCAACCTCGGCCGCCACTCCGAACTGACGGCAGCGAAGGCAGGAGGCATCAGCTTTCATCGCTTCATGCTGCCGATCTATGTGGGTGCGGTGATGGCGGCAGGGCTCTGCCTTGCCCTCGAGGAACTCGCGCCGGCCATGACCGAGCGGAAGGTGCAGATCCACGGCGAACGCGCCGGCTCGCGGGGCCAACGCTACAACTTCGTCTACCGCGCCGAGCGCGGCTGGGTCTACACCGTGCGCACGCTGGACTCCAAGTCCCAGCGGCTTACCGACCTCGTGCTCACGCGGCAGGACACGAGCACCAACCTCGCCATCACCGCGGACAGCGCGACGTGGGACAGCACGGGATGGCGCCTGTGGGACGGATCCAGCCGCGCCATCATGAATGGCGCCCGGCAGGCCAGCTTTCGCTTCAAGTCGATGCGCCTTCGGAGCATGACGGAATTGCCGTCGGACTTGCTCGCGGAACCGCGGAGGCCGGAAGAGATGCGCTATGCGGAGCTGGGGCGGTATATCGAGGCGGTGGAGCGCTCCGGCTCCGACGCGGGAAAGGTGCGCGTGATGCGCGCCCTCAAGCTGGCGGTGCCCGCCACCTGCATCATCATCGCATTGTTCGGGGCCCCGCTGGCGATGACATCCTATCGTGCCGGCACCGCCATCGGCATCGGCATCAGCCTCGCCACCACGATCACGTTCCTGCTGCTGGTGCAGCTCTCGCAGGCACTGGGAGGCAGTGGCCTCATCAGGCCCGAGTTCGCCGCCTGGCTTCCCAACGCGGTCTTCAGTGTCGCTGCCGTGGTGCTCCTCGCCAGGGCCAGGACCTGAACGCTAGAACCCGAACCGCCACTTCGCCCCGAGCTGCATCGTCCAGCGCGACTGCGTCTGGCCGTATACCGTCCGCTCCACCACCGCCGGCTGCGTGAAGCGGTAGATCGGCCGGTCGTTGACCGTGTCGTACCCCGCCACGCTCAGGAACGCGGGCCCCTCCTCGAAGGCGCTCACCTGCTTGGTCAGGCCCCAGTCACTGCTCAGGAAGTTCAGGAAGTTGAAGATGTCGAGCGTGAGCTCGATGCCCGACCCCTTCACCTGCGGGGTGGTCCAGCCGATGCGCAGGTTGAAGAAATCCTGCCACGGGTTGCGGCAGGCGTTCCGCTCGAGCAGGCCGCCGCGTGCGGACGCAAGGCAAGTCTGGCTGCTGATGAAATTCTGCAGCGAGTCGTACGCGGCCGGATTGCTGAGCGTGATCTGCGACGGGTCGGCCGGGACGAAGACCAGGTCGTTGCCGGCAATGCCGTCGGCGTTGGCGTCGCCGTTGGTGCCGGCGGGCCCGGAATTGATGACCCAGCCATACGGGGTACCGGAGAACCCCGTGTAGAAGACCGAGAAGTCGAAGCCCAGAGGAAGGTCGACGGTGCCCGTCAGCGTCACCTTCGTCGGCACGTCGAAGAATGACGTGGTGACGTCACGGTCCGCGATGGTGCCCGACCCGATCGAGGCGAACTGGTAGTTCGAGAAAGCCTGGCTCGACGTCGCGGAGATCTGGTCGGTGGTGCGCGAGGCGGTGTACGCCGCGTTCAGCGAGAAATGGTTCGCGAACGATTTCTGGATCTGGATCGTACCGGCCAGGGTCTGGCCTGCCGATGTGTTGGTGTGGAACACCGCGCTGGTGACGGCCGTCGTGCGCCGCACCGTCGTGGCGCGGCCGGTGGCCGGGGCGAAGACGCCGTAGACGGCGCGCCCTTCACCATTGGTCGTCGGTGCCTGCGGAATGTTGGTGTCCTGCAGGTAGATCTGGTTGACCTGCTTCGCGTAATAGCCGTCGAGCGTCAGGATGAAGCCGCCGGGCAGGCGCTGGTCGAAGCCGAGCGACGCGCGAAAGTTCTGCGGATAGCGGAAGTTGGGGTCGAAATAGTCGACCTCGCCCGCGGTGCCGGCGGGCGTCGTGGTGCGGCACGCTGTCGGCTGCGCCGAGGGGTCCACGGTGAAGTCAGGTACCTCGACGCCGGTGCAGGTCACCTGGATGAAGTCGGCCCCGGTGTTCGTGAACGAGTTCGACAGCCAAACGTACGGTGGCCGCCCCGAGAACACGCCCACACCGCCGCGCACGATGCTTCGCGCCTGCCCCGTCACGTCCCAGTTGAATCCCAGGCGCGGCGACCAGAGGATGTTCGCGTTCGGAAAGTCGCCGGTGTTGATCGGCAGCTCGGGGTCGTTCAGCAGCGCCGGGTTGGTCCGTGGGCTGTTGATGAGCGGGATGTCGGCCCGGAGGCCGATGGTGAAGGAGATGCGCTCCGACGGAGACCACTGATCCTGGACATAGAGGCCGAACTGTTGCGCGCCGATCAGCGCGATGGGCCCTTTCGGCTGCAGCTCGGTCGGGATGCGCCGCTGGAATGCCGAGGGCGTCCCCGCGGCAAGGCTGTCGAGACTGCTGAACGACCAGACGCCGATGCTCGCCTGGAAGAAGGCATTGTCGAAGCTGAAGAACTCGTTCTGTGTGCCCACCGTGACGCGATGCGCCCCGGCGCCGAACGAGAGGTTGTCAGCCACCGAGAAGATGTTCTGGTCCAGGCTGTTCGTCTGCGAGAAGCGCTCTGCCCCGGCTGCGAGCCACGAGGTCGCCGCCCCGATGTTGCCGACGGCGGCCAGGATGAGGGGCACCTGCTCCGGCAGGTCCCGCGAGTCCCGCACCGTCTGGTAGCCGGTCAGGAACTCGTTCGAGAGGCCGCCATCGAACTCCGCGATCCAGCGGGCGCGCAGCGTGTTGACCTTGCCGAGTTGCACGTAACCGCTGTTGGAGAGCTGCCAGCCGTCGCGCATGCGACCGGTGATCGCGACACCGGTCGGGTTCCGGATGTACGCCCCCAGGTCGGCATCGGAATAGTTGTAGGACAGCTCGAGCTGGCTGTTCTCGCCGGTATTGATGGAGAGCTTGCCGAAGAGGTTGGTGAGCGGGTTCTCGACATTCGGCGTGCTGCCATCGCCCGAGTTGGTAATGCCATATGTGCCGAGGATATCCACGAACTCGTCGACGGTCGCGGTAGTGAAGCCGGTGTTCGCGAGGTCCGTCGCGTCGTTGCCGGTGAGGTTGAACGGCGACGAGAAGGCAGACTCCTTCGCCTGCAGGTCCGCCGACACGAAGAAGTGCACCTTGTCGGTGAGGATCGGCCCGCCGAGCGTGGCACCGTACTGCCAGATGCTGAGGCTCGTGAACGTCGGGTCGTCGCGATATCCGGCGAGACTCTTGCTCTGCCGGTACACGAAGGCCGAGCCCAGAAACTGGTTCGTGCCCGACTTGGTGATGCCGTTCACCATGCCGCCGGCGAAGTTGCCCTGGCGAACGTCGTAAGGCGCCACCATCACCTGGAACTCCGAGACTGCCTCGAGCGAGATGGCCCGGGCGCCCGATTGCCCTCCGGGAACCCCCGATGATGCCAGGCCGAACAGGTCGTTGTTCACGCCGCCGTCGATCTGGAGGTTGTTGTAGCGGTTGTTGTTCCCGGCGATGGACGTGCCCACCGCCTGCGGGGCGCTGTTGATGAGGTCGGTGAAGTTGCGCCCCTGGAGCGGCAGGCTCTGGATCGCCGAGTCACCGACGACCTGCATCGGGCCGGTACGACTCGCGTCGAGGAGCGGGTTATCCTGCTGGGCCGCGACCTCGATTTCCTCCAGTTGTACCACGCTCGGCTTGAGTGACACGTCGCGCACCAGCCGCGTACCGAGTCCCAGTGCCAGCCCTTGCTGCACCTGCGGCAGGTAGCCGATCGCCCGGATGGTCAGCTGGTAACCCGATCCTGGGGTCACGTTCTCGAAACTGTAGCGTCCGTTGCTCCGTGTGCTGGTGGTGAAGGACTGCCCCGTCTGCAGGCTCTTGAGTTCGAGGCGGGCCCCTTCCACCGCCGCGCCCGTGCCGTCGGTGGTCACGGTGCCTTGAAGCGCCGCCGTGGTCACGCCCTGCGCCTGAACCGCGCCTGCGCCACCCACGAGGACCGCCAGCGACAGGGCAGCCCGGACCATCGAACTGGTGCAGCACTTCATGTGAGGTTCCTTCAACGGCCCGCGGGACACTGGCAATGAGCCACAACGGCGTCAACCACTCGGGCAAACCCCGGGCGAATCGCCATAAATCATTCGTTCTGTGTGATTTAGCCGGTACTGTGAGCCGGACTGATGCGCTCACCCGGAGAAGTTACGCATGCGTCTGGTCCCGTCAAGCATGCCAGACGCGATTTTGCGCGTCCGTGACCGGTAATCAGGCCCGTTTTGCTGGTTGACAAGGGTCGGATCGGGATCGTTCTTTACCCGCCATGAAACAACCTTCAGTCCTCGCCGACCTCGTGACCCTCACGAAGCCGCGCATCATTTCGCTGCTGCTGGTGACCACGGTGGCGCCGATGTTCATGACCGACCGCGGCCTTCCGTCCCCCATGCTGGTCGTATGGGTACTGATCGGCGGGTACCTCATGGCTGGCGGCGCGAACGCGATCAACATGTGGTTCGACCGGGACATCGACGACCGCATGACGCGCACGCGCCTTCGCCCCATCCCTGCCGGCCGGATCACGCCGGCCCAGGGACTTCTCTTCGGGGTGGCGCTTGGGGCTATCGCGTTCGGGATCTTCTGGAATGAGGTGAATCCGCTGAGCGCCTGGCTCGCGCTCGGCGGCCTGCTGTTCTACGTCCTGATCTACACCATGCTGCTAAAGCGGAACACGGCGCAGAACATCGTCATTGGTGGTGCCGCCGGCGCGTTCCCTCCGCTGGTCGGCTGGGCCGCCGTGACCGGGCGGCTTGATCTCGCTGCCATCTACCTCTTTGCGATCATCTTCTACTGGACGCCACCACATTTCTGGGCGCTCGCCCTCATCAAGAAGGGTGAGTACGCGAAAGCCGGCGTCCCGATGATGCCGGTGGTGAAGGGCGAGGAACGCACCAAGTGGGAAATGCTGATCTACACCCTCCTGCTGCTGCCCCTCACCGTCATGCCGGCGGTGTTCGGCGCGCTCGGTCCATTTTACGCCGTGGCTGCAGTGCTCCTGGGCGGCCGGCTCCTCTGGTATTGCATCGCGCTGCTGCGCGAGGCCGGGGTCACGCCGACGGCGTGGAAGATGTATCGCTATTCCCTGCTCTACCTCTTCCTGCTCTTCCTGGCCATGGGGATCGATCGCTACCTGCCGCGCCCCGAGCGCGAGGCCGCGCCGGAAGTGGTCATCCTGCGCCAGAACGACGAAGCGGCAGCCCAGGCCGCGAAGTCCGCGGGACTGGAGCTGCCGCTGTCGCGGTAGGGACCGCCAACCGGTGAACTAGTAGGACGCTCCCGTGCTGCTGTAGAAGTCGACATTGAGGAAGCGCCCGGCTTCGCGCACGCCGTCCTCGGTCAGGATGTTGCGCCAGTCCGGCTGCTTCGGCTCCTTCAGGTCGCTCGACACCATCAGGCGCCAGTCGCCCACACCGGTCCGGTCGGCAAAGATGTACCACCGGCCCTGCCCCTTCTCCTGGTAATTCCACACCTCGAACGGCGGGGCGCGCTGGATCTGTGCCCGGCGCCATACTGATGTAGCCGCGCCGTTCTTGGCGTAGATACGGCCGCGGTCCGTCTTCCACCCGGGAATGTTGCGTTCCTTGTAGTTCTTGCTGGCGAACGCGATCGCGGCGTAGAACTGCTCCCGCATTTCGTTCACCGGGGTGTCCTTGTTCGTGTCGCGGCTCTGCCAGAACTCGGTCAGGTAGCGCCGCTTTGCGTCCTCGCTCAGCGACTTGTTCCAGACCTTGAGCTCGTTCGGCGTCGCGACGTAGTACAGGGGAGCGAACGCGGAGTCGAGCCCTTCCGGTGACATGTACTTGAAGTAGCCCTCGTCCGAGACCTTCTCCGCGTTGATGCGGGTGACTTCCTGCGCCAGCGTGGCGTCGAGGCCTGCCATCGACATTGGCGCCGAACGGTCCACGGCTCGACTGCCAAGGTGCAGCAGCACCCGGAGCTCGTACGCGCCCGGCGGCAGGCCCTCGAGATTGAGCCGCCCCTGCAGCATCCCGCCGGACGGCGCAACCTTGACCGGGGTGTTGGCCGTCTGGATGAGCGCCTTGCCGGTGCCGTCGGTCACCTCGACCGCCATCGTGCCGGATTCCTCCGCGCCCTCGTTGTATGCCTCCAGCACGTAGTACGCCTCGGGCTCGAGCGGCGTGAGCCGCAGCACCGCGGACGGGCTGAAAAGGGTGTTGCCCTTTCTGATCTCGCCCGGCTTGGGCACTGAGTCGCTCGCTGACGCCACCCGCATGGCCGAGGCGAGCATCAGGTCGGAGGCCTCCGGCCGTCCCGTATAGCCCTCGACTGCGATGCTGCTCGCCAGCGCCCGGCCCGACGTCGAATCTGTGATCTCGACCGACACCGTGTACTTCCCCGGGGCAATCGCGAAATCCATCATCTCGAGGCCGCTGTTACCGGGGGCGCGGATGGCCGAGAGCGAGAAGTGGGTCCGCCAGGAGTCGGTGTGGAGGGTGATCCCCGCCTGGTCCAGGACCTTCACACCCACCGTATAGGCGGCGCCCGCCGGCCCCGGCTCCATGATCGACAGTGGAACCTGGATCAGGACGCGTACGCGCGTCTGTCCGCCATTGTCCGGGCGGTACGACCGCACGGCGCGGAGGGCAAGTCCATCGGGGGCCTGGGCCAGCACTGTGGGGACCTGAAGGGGTATCGCCAGCAGGGCCAGAGCGAAGCAGCTCCGGAATCGCACGTTTTGATTGCTCCGTTGGGGCGGTAACTCGGGGACCGGTGGCGCCGGCTGGCGCCACCGCAGTCTATCAGTCTGCCACCGGAGACGACAGGCAGGTCCCGAAAGACACAGGCGGGCCCCGAGTGGGGCCCGCCTGCCGGATGACTAACCCGGATTAGAAGCCGACGCTGAAGGTGAAGAAGTTCGTCGGTCCAAGCGTGCCCATGTACTTGTAGGCATAGTCGAGGCCGAGGCTGAACTTGCTCGCGGTCTGGAACGACAGGCCGCCGCCGAACGCCAGGCCCTGCAGGTTCTCCTCATCCGCCACCGCGCTCGGAAGCTGGGTCGGGGTAAGATTGTTCGCCGGCTGGTAGCTGTAGCTCACCCGGAGTGCCGCGCCGAAGCCCGATCCGCCGAGGTGCTTGAAGTCCGCTTCCGTGCCGAAACCGAATGACGCCTTGTTGCTGATCTGCTGGTTGAAGTCGCCAATCAGCGTCCAGCGCGTGTCCTCGTCCGAGATGAGGTCGTAACCCAGCGCGACCTTGAAGATCGTTGGCAGGCCATACGCCTTGGTGCTCAGCTCGCCCTGCTGCGGGTTGGTCGGGACCGTCGGAACGCCGGGCACCGAGTCACGCGGCACCTGGACGATGAGCGGGTCGCCGCCGTAGCTGATGCTCGAACCGAGGTTCATCAGGGTAAACGAGAACTGGATCGGGTGACCGCCCAGTCGCGAGTGGAAGTTCGTGCCGAAGTCGACAGCGAACGCGCTGCCGCTGGCGCCACCCAGGTTGTCGAACACGAACTTCGCCGTGAGACCGGCGCTGAACCGGTCGGAGAAGTTCTGGGCGTAGGTCAGGCCGCCGAAGGTTTCGCTGACCGAGTATACCGAGCCCGTGCCGTCAGGCTGGTCGACGGTATAGACCGGCTGGTCACCGAACCCGAAGGTGCCGAACTGAAGGCCGAACGCCTTCGACCTGCCGCCGAACGGGAACGAAAGTCCCGCCCAGGCATAGTTGGTGTTTGCGACGTAGTCATACGCACTGGCCGAGAACCCGCTGCTTCGCTGGAGGGCGATACCGGCCGGGTTGTAGTACAGTGCGCTGACGTCGTTGGCGATCGCGGCAAAGGATGAACCAAGTGCCGCGCCGCGCGCCGAGGCGCCAAGCAGGAGGAATTCTGCCGAGGTGGTGCCGTACGACGTGTTGTCCGTCGTATTCGTGTTGTCGCCAGTATCCTGGGCGACAAGCAACGTCGGGCTCCCGATAAACAGCATCCCCGCCAGTGCCCAGCGAAGTCTTTGAGAATCACGCATGATCTTTCGATCTCCTGAGGTAGGTGGTGGGGCCCCGTTCGGGACCCCACTCACCGGGCCAGTGGACTACTGGGCGAAGTTCACCACCGTAAAGCGGCCGACCCTGCGAGCGTCGCCGGCTTCGATCATATAGAAGTACACACCCGATGCGACAACCTGATTGTTCCGGTTGCGGAGGTTCCACTGCTCCGAACCGCTGAGGTCGGTCGAGTTGTGCTCGAGCAGCGTCACCAGGATTCCGCTTGATGTGTAGATGCGGATGATTGCCTGGGTTGGCAGGTTCACGAACTGGAGGATCTTCGCTTCAGTCGTGGCCTCGAACCCGTTCGTCACGTAGTACGGATCGGGCACCGTGTGCACCCGGGTCAGGTCCAGGTTCGTCGCGGCGACCGTGGAGGTCGGCACCGCCACCGTGAACTTCACCTGCAGGCCCGGGACGGCCGGGGAACGAATCTGTGGGGTGTAGGTGTACCCCGTCGGCGTGGTGCCGGCCGCCAGCGTCCCGGCGTCCGCGCTGCCGGCGGCGGCGCGCACGATACCGGTGTAGGTACGCAATGTCCACTTGGTGCCGGCCGGGGGCAGTGCTCCACCAGTGAGCTGGAAGATGTAGCGCTCACCGTTGATGTAGAGGCCGATGCCCTGACCCGTCGTTGGGAACGCGCCCCCGGTTTGTCCGTACGCCGTGGAGACCGGTCCGACGGTAGCGGTCTCTACATACCGGACCGTGTCCGCCATGTCGGTGGGGCCGAACGGCGCCCCGACGTCATTGATCCACCACTCCGCGACGTTCGGGGCGTAGTTGAAGTCCGCCCAGCTGATCACCCCGTCGCCATCTGCGTCGGTCACCCAACCCCAGGATGACGCAGCTTCCGGGTTGAAGTTGACTGGAACGTTGTGCGTGAGGTCCGTGACGGTGATGGCGCCCGCGGCGCCCCACTCGACCACGATATCAGCCTCTCGACTCAGTCCGGCGAAGCCATACCCCCAGAACTGGATGGTGCCGCTGTTCGCCGGTACTTCGGCAACCGTCGGAGTGGTGGGGTTCTGGTCCACGTGATGGATCGGCGCCCATATGGTGTCGACTCCCGTGAGGCCGCTGCCGACCTTGCCGCTCACAGTCGGGTGATTCAGCGTCTCGTTGTCTCCCTGGAACCAGCGTGATCCGCCCGGCGAAACCGCCGCTGAGCAGCTGGCATTCCCGCCATTGGCAGCGCACAGCGCGGTGGTGTTGTTGCCCACCAGGTTGCGGCGTGCGGCCTGGCCCTCGAAGCTGGAGAACTGGATGTATTGTCGCTCCGTGATTCCGACGGAAGCGTTGCCGGTGAGCGTTGACGGGAGGCCGTACTTGGCCGCCGCGGCTGGGTCGATGTTGACCGGCTGTGCGCCCAGTTGTGCTTCAAAGAAGGTGATGCCGTCGAAGCTGCTCCAGATCGGCCACGGCGTCACCGTGACGAACGGAGTCTTCACGCCGTCCTTCTCGAACGTGACGTAGAAGATGTAGCAGGTGCCACCGCCTCCGAAGTTGGTGACGCCGTTGCACTTCGGGTTGTTGCTGTCGAACGCGACGACGGAATCGAAGGTCGCCGTCACGTTCAGCGCCGGGAGTAGCGCCGGGATCAGTGGCGCGAACGCGGCCGACACCCCGTTGGTTGCCGGCGGCGTGCCGTTGAAGCGACCCGTGGCTGCGTCGATGGTGAATGGACGATCCTGGTCCAGTGGTTGGCCGTCCTGTCCCAGGAGGCTCGACAACAGCTGCGGTGGCACCACGTTCGAGCCGGTGACGCTCGGCGTGACCGGCTTGGCCACCCGCGGCGACTCGAGACTGCTCGGGCCCGACTGGTAGCTGTTCACGTCGAATGCCGTCACCGAGTAGAAGTAACGGAAGTTGTTCTTCGGCTCGCGATCGATGTATCCGAACGGCACGCCGTTGTTGTTCAGCTCCGGATAGCCGCCGTTCGCTGCTGAAGTGAGCAGCGTGTCGGCGTTCGCGATGATGAGGGCACAGGCCGCAGCCACGCAGGCCTCTCCCGGAACCTGGCCCGGGTTCACCACCACGCGGGATGCGGAACCGAGCTTGACCTGGATGAACTGGCCCACCAGCGGGTACGCCACGGACACGGTGGCTGAAATGCCGCTGAATTGGACGTAGTCGAACGCCGCAGGGCAGTCGATAAGCACGTTCAGTTCAGGCGCGCAGGTCGAGACCGGCTGGACCTGGCCGGTGAAGTCGGCGAATTCGGTGCCGGAATAGTCGAACTGGGCCACCAGTGTGAGCTGCCCCGAGTTGTCCACGCGGCCGCGATAGATGCGGTACCCCTCGACGTCGAACTGCCGGTAGTTCGGGTCGTACAGCGGGTTTGGTTCGGCCGGCGTGCCGGGATCGCTCGCTACCACGTAGTACGGGTCGCCCGTGATCTCGGAAGCCGTCGGCTGCCAGACGACCGAGACCTGGTTGTTGCCCGGAATGAGGTAGAAGTTCGGCGTGGTCGGTGCGAACGGGAGGAGGAACCCGTTGTCAAAGATGACCTGCGCCGTAAGCGCCTTGTTCAGGAGCGAGGCCGGGATGGTCTTGAACTCATTCTGTGTTACCGTCCCGCTGCCATCGACGTCGGTGTAGCCATTGAACCCGGTGAGCGAGTCCACCTGGTTCGCGCCAGTACTCAACAGGCCCGCATTGGTGAGGCGCACCGGATTGCCCGGCGTCACGTCCGTGGCCGGGGTCGGCGCGAAGCCGGGGATCGCAACCGGGGCGGCGAAGATGTACGCCACCACGATGCTGCCGAAGCCGCCCGGGGTCAGGTTGAGCGCGGTGGACGACTGGTAGAACCGGGCGTCGGCCGCTGACGGGTTGATGAAGCAGATACCCACCGCGAAGCCGCCGGCGACGTTGCACGCCTGGTCGCCCTGTGCCGGGTCCAGGTTGCCGGAGAGGTAGCGGAAGAGCTGGAACACGTTGGCCGGGTCACGGAAGCCCGTGGCCGAGTTGATCGTGTTCGAGAAGAGCTGGATTTCGCCGGCGCCCGTCGGGCTCCGGAGGTACTTCACGCCCACGAAGCCCGGGCCACCGAAGAACGGCGGGCCCCAGATCGTCGGGTTGTCGTACTGCTCACCGGTCGACGGATCGAAGGTGAAGGTGTGTTCGTAGCAGAAGCCGAGCGCGAACGGGATGTTCACCGAGCAGTAGTTCGAGCCGGCCGCCGAGACGTCCATGTCGGCCGCGAAGGCAGAGAAGAGGCTGTCGATGGCATACCCGCCCGCCGGGAGCGAGACGCGGAATTTCGCGTTGTTGCTCGACACGTACTGCGCGCCGAGCGACTGCATGAGCGGCCGGATGGCCGGACGGACGGCGGAGTACACAGCCGGGTCGCTTGCCGTCACGTTATAGAACGTGAACGTGAAGTAGACGATGTCCTCGTTGCCCGTGGGGTAGTTCCAGCCCAGGCCGCGCGACTCGACCGCGACACCCAGCGGGTGCGGGCGGCCGGCGATGAGGCTTGGGTTGCCGTCCCACGTCACGAACCAGACGTCGCCCTGCGAGGCCGACACGATGCCGCGAAGCACCGGGTTGTAGAAGTTGTCGGCCTCGTTGATCTCGACCGGCACTCGCGCGGCTTCCGGCCACGCGGAGGCATCAGCCGGGTTCTGGAAGTTGTAGATCGGCTCCACGCCGTCGCCATGCTCCGTCGTGCCCTTGGGGTCGAAGAAGAAGGCGCCCGACACGTCACCGTCCCATGCCCCGCCCGGGTTGCTCACCTTGCCGGCGACCTGCAGGCCCGAGTTGAACACGAACTGGTTGCCGGTGCCCTTCGGCCAGTAACCGCCACCGATGGTCGACGAGTTCGTCGAGTCGACACCGATGTTGCCCTTGGACGAGCTGAGGCCGAGGTACACCCGGTTGACGGTCATGGCGCCCAGGGTGCGGGCGAACAGGCGGAAGCCCCGCGGGCGCGCGCCCGGCTCGGGCTTCGCCGCAGCCGTCGCTGGAATGAGTGCTGCCAACGCCAGCGCCAGCAGTCCTCCCGCCGCGAGGCTTCTCGAACGCAACAAGACTTTCATTGCTGTCCTCTCAGAGTAGAAGCGCAACCGGGCTCGACCGAACCATGGTTCTGGTTCGGCCGAGCCGGAGATGCACTACGTTAGAAAGTGAACTCCACGCCGAGCCGCAGTTGTGTTCCGGCCCCGTAGAAGAAGGTCGGTGCGGCCTGGTTCGCGTAGTACAGGGCGTTTGATGCGTTCAGCTGCTCTTCCAGCGTGTAGAGGCCGTCGCCATTGCCGTAGCGCTGCTCCGCCCGGATCAGGTAGACGCAGTTCGGCACGGACGGATCGTTCGACGAGTTGACCCAGTCGCCACAGCCGCTGGCGCCGGCGCCACCGAACGTGAGGTTCATCTCACCCGTGTTCTCGTCGTACACGCCGTTGCCCACACCCTCCTGGGCATTGCGGCTGCTGTCGGCGGTGAAGTTCTGCTGCTGCTCGATCTGGCTCGTGATGCTGTTCGTCACCACGTACTGCGTGAGCACGTTGGTGAAGCCCAGGATGTTCCGGGCGTCGAGATACAGCGACAGCTGGCTGCCGCCGAGGTTGAATCCCTTCACGAAGCGCATGTCGAACTGCTTGAACGTCGGCAGGCGCTCGCTGTTCAGGCCGCTGATGAAGCCGCCGCGGGCACAGACCTGACCCGTGAGCACCGACTGGTTGCCGTCCGGGACGCCGCAGGCAGTGTACGCCGTGCCGCTGGCGAACCGGAACACCGCGTAGACCTGGAAGTTCTGCAGGATCGCGCCGGCCGTCGAGCCGGAGTTCCAGCCGTTCGGGAACGTCAGCGCCAGGCTGCCCGTCAGGTTGTGCGGCCGCGACAGGGCGACCGGCGCAATGGCCTGCGGAGGCGGCTGGTTGCCACCCGTCACCTGGTTCACGACGCGCGAACCGAAGTTGATGTAGGTGAACGGGTCGGAACCGGTGTTCGAGGCACTGGTGTAGCTGTACCCGATCGTGCCGTTGAAGAGCTGGCCGAAGCGACGGTTCAACCGCAGGTCGAGACCCTTGGTGTTGCCGAAGTCGGAGTTCGTGATCAGCCGCAGGTCCTGGTTTTGGCCGGTGAGCGGGTCGAACGAACTCACCAGGCGGCCGGCGGCGTTCGCGAGGTTGTCGCGGTTGTACGCCGAGATGTCCAGCACCATGTCGTCGTTGAAGGCGTGCTGAATGCCGAACTCGAAGATGATCGACTTGCCGTAGTCGACGTTCTGGCCGTACACGTTGTTCGTGTTCGTGACGCTGATGTCCGTATTTATGCCGCTGAGCACCAGCGCGAAGTCAGGCGACTGCACCGACTGGGCGTAGGAGAGGCGGAAGTTCGTCCGTTCGGTGACCGGGAAGGCCACCTGCACGCGCGGGCTGATGTAGTCGAACGACTGGTCCGGTACATACAGCACCGTCGGATCGGTCCCGGCCGGGAGCGTGTCCAGCCCCGGGTTGGTCGAGATGCGCGGGAAGCCCGACCAGCGGCTCGCGTTCGTGTTGAAGTAGTCGTAGCGCACGCCGAGCTGCACCACCACGTCGCCGATGTCGAGGCGGTCCTGGAGGAAGGCAGCGTAGCGAACCGGCTTCTCGTGCCAGTAGTCGGAGAACGCCTGGCTGGCGATCTGGGCCGAGTAGCTGGTCATGTCGTAATTCACGTACTCGCCGCCGATCTGGATACGGTTGTAGCGGTCGAGCTGCCAGTCGAGCGTGGCATTTGCAACCCACCGGTTCTCCTTGTACAGCTGGAGCCGGGCGTTGCTAAGGCCGCCGTCCGGAAACTGCTGCGCGAGGCCGTACGGGTTGGAGCGATACGTCACCTGTGCGGTATGCGCGTTCACCGAGTCGGCGTTGTTCAGGTCGATGGCGCCGAGGCAGGTCTTCTCGTTGCGGATGAAGCAATCGAGCCTCGTCAACGTGAACTCCTCGGGTGTTCCCTCGTTAAACGTCTTCGTCTCGTCGAGGAAATCGAACCCGTACTGCAGCGGGATCGGGCTGAAGTAGAAGCCCAGCGTGCCCGTGCCCGGGCCACCATCAGCAAACGGGCTCTGGATGAACCGGTCCGTCTGGTAGGACACGTTCACGTCGAGCGCGAGGGCCCGCTCAGCCGACTTGGTGAGGTTCTGCGTCCAGTTGAACGTGTAGACCGCGTTCTGAGCGCGGAACCCGGTCTGCTGGTTCGCGACCATGCCCGGGTTCAGCGTGTTGAAGTACAGGAAGTTCTTCCCCTGGTTCTGGCTGCCGGCGCCGCCGATGCGCAACCGCGAACCATTGCCATAGGAGAAGTTGAGGTTGGCAGCCAGCTGTGCCCCC
This sequence comes from uncultured Gemmatimonadales bacterium, assembly GCA_963789925.1. Classification (GTDB taxonomy): domain Bacteria; phylum Gemmatimonadota; class Gemmatimonadetes; order Gemmatimonadales; family GWC2-71-9; genus JAGGAG01. Next base: position 765,019 of record CAWBMQ010000005.1, on the reverse strand, counting down.
GAGAAGCTCGAGCTCGGCAGCCGCGCGCCGTGGCAGTTCTCGCCATTGTTGCTGGCGATGGCGGCGTTGCTGCTGCTCGCGAAGGTCGCGCAGTCACCCGTGTAGATCGAGTAGCTGTTGACGTTGACGTCCGAGAAGGTGCCATCGGCGTTCTCGTTCGACACCACGGTGTCGACGCCCGACGTGACGAACACCGGGGCGTCCTGCCGGCCCTTGCCCGACCGGACCGACTCGTTGCCCTCGCCGGACACGTTGACCGCGAAGGTCAGCCCATTCAGGATGAGCGGGCCGCTGAGGTTGCCCTCGAACCGGTTGTAACCCATGCCGATCGTCGAGCCGAAGACCTCATCGGTCTCCGCCGCGAGCCGACCGGCGAACTTGCTGCCACCGGTGCGCGACGTGATGCTGACGATACCGGCCTGCGCATTGCCGTACTGCGCCGCCGCGGCACCCGTCGTCACCGAGAGTTCCTCGAAGCCGTTGCTGGCCATCGTGACGCCGCTGCTGCTCAGGCCGCCGCCGTCGTTCGCGGCATTGGACGCCGTCGGACCGGCGGCGACGAAGCCGTTGCCGCGGTTGCCCGGCTGCGTGCTGACGCCGTCGACGTAGAAAGCCGCTTCGTCCGTACGGCCGCCGCGGATCGAGAGCTGGGTGCCGTTGTTCTCGGCCACAACGCCCGGCTGCAGCGCCAGGATCTGGCCGACCCGGTCGACCGGCATTTCTTGCGAGATTGCACCGTCGGCCGTCTGCTTGGTCGTGACCTGGTCACGGGGCACCAGCGGGTTGACCGCCGTGGTCACCACGAGGGAGTCGATGACGACGGTGGCCTTCTCCAGCTGGATGTCCTGGGTGATCGTCTGGCCGGCGAGGATCTTGACGCCCTCAATTTCGGTCTTCTTGAAACCGATGAAGGCGCCACGCACCGATATGGTGCCGGCCGGGATGTTGTTGATGAAGTAGTAGCCCTGGGCGTTCGTGAGTGCACTGAATGCGGTGCCCACGATGAAAACCTGGGCGCTCTGGATCGGCGCACCCGCCTGATCCCGCACTTTGCCTTCGAGCTTACCAGTCTGTGCCGCGAGCGCACCGGCGCTAGCGAACAACAGCACTGCCGACATCGCGAACCGTCTCGCGAGTCGGACGAAGGCGCTGACTCCGCTTTGTGTCATAGAAGCCTTCCTCCTGGGCGTAAACCGCGCTGCTAAAGCACTCATCAATGCGATCACCGCTGGAGCGGGCGCTCCGGAGCATTCGTTGTGTAACACGAATACGCCTCAGCGGCGCACTGCGCTGCTTCGCGCGAGCGCGCGAAGCGTTCTTCCTTGGGTCGAGAGACTGCTGGGGTTGTGCAACGGAACTCCGTCCTGGCCGGGACGGCGCGAGACAATAATGAGGTGCGGTACCGTCGGTGTCAAGCAACGGCCACCGGGCCGTGATGTTCCGGTGATATTCCGTAACTGCCTGAAACGCCAGCGGATACCGGGAAAGTCACGTTCACGAACGTGACGACCTCTCGGCCAGCGGCCTAGGCTCCAAGAATGAGGTCACGCTGCGCGCCGGACGGCGTCACGACGGCCTCTCCGGGGGTCAGGTACATGTTCACTTCGCTCCGGGTCCCAAAGCGCCCGGTGAGGTAGACGCCTGGCTCGACCGAGAACCCCGTTCCGGACAGGAACTGCCGGTCGTCATGGGTCTCGTAGTCGTCGAGATGGGGACCCGAACCGTGCAACCGGTGGTCGATCGAATGCCCGGTGCGATGGACGAACGCCGACCCGTACCCCGCGCCCGTGATCACGGCCCTCGCCACCCGGTCCACCTCGTAACCGCGAAGGGGCCGACCCGCGGACCACCCTGTCTGCACGAACTCGATCGCAGCATCCCGCGCATCCCGCACCGTCTCCCACACCTTCAGTACCTCGGCAGGCGGTTGTGACCCGCTGAACCCCATCCAGGTCTGGTCGGCGTACACCGCGCCCAGCCGCCGCCCGCCCCACAGGTCGAGCAGCACCACCTCATCTCGCGCCAGCGTCCGGTCGGCGCCGGCGTGCGGCTCATAGTGGGGATTGGCCGCGTTGGGCCCGAAACCGACGATCGGCGGATGATCGAACTCGAGGCCTCCCGCATGGAGGGCGTCGATCACTTCCTGCTGCAGCGCACTCTCGGTGAGTCCGCTGCCGCCCGCCACCACAGCGCGTTCCAGCGCCTGGGTCGCCACTCGCTTGAGCACGGCGGCCGCCGCCACGTGATCCGCCAAGTCGTCCGCACTCCAGACGGAGGCGAATCGGGTCACCAGCGCCGCGGAGGGCACCACGATGGCCCCCAGCTTCTGCAGCAGTTGCACCACTCCGCTCGGCACCCGGTCGAGGTATGGAACGGCATCGTCCTCAGCCACTTCCATTGCGACCCGCTTCCCTGCCACCACGGCCCGAAGGGCTTCGTGCAGCTCTTCCCACCGCGAATAGGGGATCACCCGGCCCGGGAAGCCCGCCACCGACTGCAATTCGATACGATGAGCCACCGCCACCGGCTCACCGCTCCGCGGCAGGTACACGAACAGGCGTCGGCTGCCCATGCCGCCGATGCCGAGGACCTGGCCCAGTACGGGGTTCACGCCCTGGAAGTCATAGAGCAGCCAGCCATCTGCCTTCGCCACGCCCAGAGCCTCGGCGAGCGCTTCCCGGTCGGGAGTCACCAGCGTCACCGGTATCCCTCCGCGTCGGCCCAGCGCCACACACACACCGCGTCGCCCCGCGAGCGGCAGCGATCGTGGGTCATGGCGCCTTCCATGCCGGCAAGGAGGCGCAGCAGTTCGGCGAGCATCGATCCGATGTAGCCGCAGGCCTCGCCATCGGGCATCGCGGCGATCGTGAGCGACTCCGGGGCACGCGCCTCGACGGAGCGCCCTGCACCGCGGAGTTCCACCGCCACCGTCTTCAGGGCCGCGCGCGACGCCGTGCGGAATCCCACCCGCCGGCTCATGCCGCCCGGCGCCACCTTGATGAGCGTGCGGGCACCCCGTCCCGACGCCTTGGCGGCATGGCGGGCGGCGCGCCGGCCGCCATCGGCGAAGGCGAGCTGCGCATCGGCCCGGCGACCGACCAGCCGGAGCACGCCGAGCGCTTCGTCGCGCGGCACCTCGTCCCCATGCTCCATCGCTTCTTCGTAACGGTCGATCTGCGCTGCGACGGTGTCGCTCAGGCCAAAGCGCTTGGCTACCATCTCGCTCGCCAGTTCCTCGAGCCCGTCGTGGAGGGGAGCGTCGAGGTTACGCAGCGCCTGGAGAAGGCTGAGCGGAATCAGGGCGGGAACAGTCGCTCGTTGTGTCATGTGAGGGCGATCACAAAGTAATCGACGGCCACCATCCCCCTCTAGGGGTGCTTGCGCCCGGCGCCGGTTTCCGGGGACATTGGCCACATGAAGCCCGACCTGCTCGTTTCCCTGGCCGCGGCCCTGCTGCTTTCGGCCGGTGGATGGGCGGCGAAGGCCCTGACCGCCTCGGGCGCGGTGGCCGCAACCGCAGTCGGTGCCACGATCCTGCTCGGCGCCGGCTGGCCCGGGGCGGCGGTGCTTGGTGCATTCTTCATCCTCGGGAGCGCGATCGGCCGTATCCTGCATCCCGGCCATCCGGTCGGTGATGCGAAGGGCGAGCGCCGCGATGCCTGGCAGGTGCTGGCCAACGGTGGCTGCGCCGCGCTGGGGGCGGGTCTCGCCGTGGGGCGACCGGGCCTCGCCCTCTGGATTGTCACCGGCAGCCTCGCGGCGGCCGGCGCCGATACCTGGGCCACATCCACCGGTGCCATGAGCGGCACGCTGCCGCGTCTCCTTTTAATGGGACGGGTTGTGCCGGCCGGGACAAATGGGGGTATGACGCTGCTCGGCAGTGCTGGTGCCGTGCTCGGCGCCTGCCTGATCAGCGGAGCCGGTGGCGTGGCCGCCGGGAGCTTGCCCCTGTTGCTCTGGGGAACTGCGATCGGCACCGGCGGCATGGTGCTCGACTCCATTCTCGGGGCTACGCTGCAGGGGCGATTTCATTGCCCGTCATGCGGCGTCGACAGTGAGCACCGCACGCATCGGTGCGGCACCCGCACCGAACACACTGGAGGCGCGTCCTGGCTTACCAACGACGGCGTGAACGCGGTCACCACCGCAACCAGCGCACTCGCCGGCCTGGTGGCCTGGCGCTTCGCGTCCTCCGCTTGACGCCCCGTGACTGACGTCGCCGCCGACGCCCTCGTGATTGGCGCCGGGCCCGCGGGCAGCGCCAGTGCCGCGCTGCTCGCCGAGGCCGGGTGGCGCGTGGTTGCGATCGATCGCGCGACCTTCCCCCGCGAAAAGCCCTGCTCCGAGTACATGAACCCCGAGGCGGTCCGGATGCTCGATCACCTCGGCGTGACGGCATCCCTGTGCGCGGCCGGCGCCGCGGCGCTCAGTGGTTCGAGCGTTACTTCGGCCGGAGGCTCGCGGCTGGTAGGCCGCTTCCCCGAAGGCCAGGGACTCTCCATCGCGCGACGCGAGCTCGACCAGGCCCTGGTCGGTGCGGCGCGGGCACGCGGGGTCGAGGTGCTCGAGGGTACGTCGCTCGAGCGTCTGGAAATGGAGGGTGACCGTTTCACCGGCGCCGTGATCCGCGGCCGCGACGGCGACCTGCGGCGGGTTCGCGCTCAGCTCACGGTCGGTGCGGACGGCCTCCGTTCCCGGGTCGCGCGCGCGCTCGGGGGCCAGCACCTCGGATGGCCAGCGCGCGTTGCGTTCGTGGCGCATGTCACGGGCGTGCCCGCCATGGCCGATCGGGCCGAAATGCATGTGAGCGGCCAGGGATACGTCGGCCTCAACGCGATCGGGGGCGGAGTCACCAACGTGGCGCTGGTGGTGCCGCAACGGCGCGCCGCCCTCGCGGCGGGTCGTGTCGAGGCATACTTCATGGAAGAGCTCGACCGGTTCCCCGGCGTTCGCGGGCGGGTGCAGGCACAGCGCATCGTCCGGGAGGTGCTGGTGACCGGGCCGTTCGCGGCGCGGGCACGGCGCGTCACCGCGCCGGGGGTGCTGCTCGTGGGCGACGCTGCCGACTTCTTCGACCCGTTCACCGGGGAGGGTATTTGCGCGGCACTGACCGGAGCAAACCTCGTGGCACACGCGCTCGGCGGCGCGCGCGGCAACGGCGCCGCCATTGATCGCGGGCTTGCCGACTACCGCCGGGCGCGCCGGAGGCGCTTCGCCGGCAAGTGGGCGGTAGAACGGCTCATCGGCTACTCGATGATGGTGCCCGGCCTGTTTGACCACGCCGTCGCGCGCATCGGGCGACGGCGCGGCATGGCCGATACCCTGGTGGGCGTGACCGGTGCGGTGCTCCCTGCCCGCGCCGTGCTCAATCCCCTCTTCCTCGCACGGATGGTCCTGTGAACAAGAACGCCGTTGATCAGGCCCAGTTCCGCCAGTTGCTCGGGCGCTTCGCCACGGGGGTCACCGTCATCACTGCGCGCGATGCCGATGGCCGGCCCCACGGCATGACTGCCAACAGCCTGTCTTCGGTGTCCCTCGAGCCGCCGCTGATCCTCCTCTCCATCGACCACGAGGCATCGATGCATGCCCTCCTGGTGTCAACGGCAGCGTTCGCGGTGAACATCCTGTCGAGTTCCCAGGAAACGGTGAGCCGACGCTTCGCCCAGGACCGGGAGGAACGGTTCGACGGGATCGGCTACCAGGAGAGTCCCCGCGGGCTCATCCTGCTGGACGGCGCCCTGGCACACCTGGAGTGTGAACGGGTGGCCACGCATGAGGCCGGCGACCATACCATCCTCGTCGGGCTCGTGGTGGCCGGCAACGCGAATGAGGGACGCCCACTCTGCTACTTCCGCGGCGGTTACGCGTCGCTGGCCTGAGCGATGTCGACCATCGCCCTCTCCCCGATCGGGCATGAGCTGCTGGACGATCCCGCCGCCGATCCGGCGACCGTTACCGAGTCCTTCCGGAACCTTGCGCGCTCCAATTGGTGGTTTGGTGGTGCCGCGGCCGTCCACTTCGGACTGGCACAGCTGATTCCCGCCACCCGGAGCGCGACGCTGACACTCCTCGATGTCGGCACCGGTGCGGGCGACCTGCCGCGGCGCGCCGCCCGGTGGGCCGGGCGGCGCGGCGTGCGACTCGACGGTATCGGGTTCGAGCGCAGTCGGGTTGCGGCGGCGCTCGCGCAGGGCGCCGGGCTGCCCAGCGTAGTCGGGTGCGCTGGCGCATTGCCGTTTCGCGCGCGCAGTGCCGACATCGTCCTGATGAGCCAGCTCATCCACCACCTCTCTCGCGAAGCCGCGGTCGACGTCATCCGCGCTGCCAGCCAGGTCGCACGGGTCGGCGTCGTGCTCGCCGACCTGCGTCGCAGTGCCGTGGCCGTGCTCGGTTTCCGCATCGGTGCGGAACTCCTCGGCTTCGACCCCGCCACCAAGGCCGATGGAGTCACCTCGGTGCGTCGCGGGTACCTGCCGCATGAGCTCGACGGCATCCTCCGGGACGCAGGGGTGCAGACCCGGGTGTACCGGCGCCCCGGATACCGGCTCGTCGCCGCCTGGCGCACCGGCTGATGCGCACAGTGGACCAGGCGGTATTCCGCGCCCCCATCGCCGATGCGTTCCGCGCAGCATCCGAGGTGGAACGGTGGCCCGAACTGCTGCCACACTATCGTTTGGTGCGCTTCCTGGAACGGCGACCCGGCGGCGGCGTAGTGGAGATGTCCGCCAACCGGCCATTCGGGCCGGTCGACTGGCCCACCTGGTGGGTCTCCGAGATGTGGATCGAGCCTGCCCGCAACGCCGTTCGCTACCGCCACATCCGCGGCGTCACGACCGGCATGGACGTGGAGTGGACGCTGCGAAGCGGCACCGACGGCGTGGATGTCTCCATCGTGCATGAATGGAGTGGCCCCGCGTGGCCGCTCATCCGCCAGCCGGCCGCGGAGTGGGTGATCGGTCCGGTGTTCGTGCATGGCATCGCGAGCCGGACGCTGGCGGGACTCAAGCACGTGGTCGAGGAACGGAAACCGGCAGTGAAAGGAGTGACGTGAAGCCCAGGCGAGTCGTCATTACCGGCGTCGGAGTCGTGACGCCTATCGGGACCGGACGCGAGCAGTTCTGGGAGGGCCTGCAGGAGAAGGTGTCGAAGGTGGGCCCCGTCACGCGGTTCGACCCCTCGCCTTTCCGCACCCGGATGGCGGGTGAGGTACCGGACTTCCGGCCGGCCGATCACATCGAGGCCCGCCGGGTGCGCCGGTTCGACCGGTTCGCGCAATTCGGCGTTGCCGCCACCCGGCTGGCGATCGCGGATGCCGATCTCGACCTCTCGCGCGAGGACGGCGACCGAATCGGGTCGAGCATGGGGACGGCCCTCGCCGGCGTCGCCCGGGCTGAAGAGGAGCATGGCAACTACATGCGGGGCGGCCTCCGTGCGGTGGATCCTTCGCTCGCGCTCGCCGTGTTCGGCGGCGCCGCCAGCTGCAACGTGGCAATCGAGTTCGGCCTGTCGGGCCCCAATACGACCAATGGCATGAGCTGCGCCTCGGGGAGCATGGCCATCGGTGACGGGTTCCGTTCCATCGTGCGCGGCGATGCCGACATCATGCTCAGCGGGGGCACCGAGGCACCGCTGGCACCACTCTGCTTCGGCGCCTTCGCCGTCATTCGCGCCATGTCCACCCGCAACGACGATCCCGGCACCGCGAGCCGCCCCTTCGACCGGGAACGCGATGGCTTCGTCATGGCTGAAGGGGCCGCTGTGCTGGTGCTCGAAGAGCGCGAACGGGCCATCGCGCGTGGCGCGCCGATCTACGCCGAGCTCTGCGGCTACGGCGTCACCAACGACGCGCATCACATGACCCAGCCGCGGCCCGACGGACGCCAGGCGGCGCGCGCCATGTCGCTCGCACTGGACGAGGCGCACGTCGGGCCGGGTGACATTGGGTACATCAACGCCCATGGATCCTCCACGCCCCTCAATGATCCCACCGAAACCAGCGCGATCAAGCAGGTGTTCGGTGACCACGCGAGGCGTGTCGCGATCAGCGGGACCAAGGGCTACTACGGCCACGCACTCGGCGCGAGCGGCGCCTTCGAAGCGGCCATCTGCGCGCTCGCGAGCCAGCGCCGCTGGCTGCCGCCGACGGTGAACCTCACCACGCCCGACCCGACCTGCGACCTGGCATACCTCGCCGGCACCGGGCAGCAGGCCGACCCGGAATATCTGCTGAGCAATTCGTTTGGCTTCGGAGGGATCAACGCGGTACTGGTGTTTCGGAGGCATGACGGCAGGTGAGCCAGCAGCGGTAAGGAGTGAACGGTGGAACGGTGAACAAGCCGACCACTCACCGTTCACTGTTCCCTGTTACCGTTCCCGTTGTTTCTTCGGCTCCGCACCCGCAGCATCAGCATCGCCGAATACCCCAGCAGCACGACGGCCACGATGATATAGGCCGCCAGCATGAAGTTCCCGTTGTCCGGTGGTTCACGCAGCAGGAACATCGCGCGCCTCCCGCAGTTCACGCAGGCGACCCAGCCCGTAACGCATCGTCACCAGTCCCAGGTAGAGCAGCGTGAATGCCCCGAGCGAGAAGAGCAGTGTCGCCACGAAGGAACCCGGCATCGTCGGTCCCTCGGGATTGAGCACCACCGGACGTGGATGGATCGTGCGGAACATGTAGACGCTGAGGTGGATGAAGGGCACCAGCATCGCGCCCAGTATCCCCACCACCGCGGAATAGCGCGCGCGCTCGGCGGGATCGAAGATCGCCCTGCGAAGCGTCAGGTATCCCACGAACAGGAAGAAGAGGAACAGGGTCGAGGTGAGGCGCGGTTCCCATTGCCACCAGGTGCCCCAGATCGGCTTGCCCCAGATCGGCCCGGTGATGAGCACCAGGCCGGTCAGCACGACCCCCACTTCGACCGAAGCCTCGGAAAACGTGTCGAGCCTGCGGTCGCCCAGCCAGAGGTAGAGCGCACTGCAGATACCCACGAGGATGAACGCCAGGAAGGCGCACCACGCCGAGGGCACGTGCACGTACATGATCTTCTGCGCCGGCCCCTGCACCGCCTCGATGCCCGTGAACATGATCGCCCGGGCATAGGCCGCCGCGACCGCGAGCAGTCCGGCGACTGTGAGCACGCGCCCGGTGCGCACCGCCCGGCCGGCCGCCGCGAGCGCATTGCTACTCGTCGAAGAGAGCGGGGAAGACAAGGAGGCTGAGGGTGACGAAGACGATGTCATAGACCAGGAGAAGGCGGAGCCAGCCGGCGCTCTCGAGTAGCGGGCGCCCATTGAGCAGCGCCGCGGTGACCTGCGCCGCACCGGCGAGCGGTGGCAGCATGAACGGCAGCAGCAGCACGGGCAGCATCAGTTCGTTGAACCGCACCCGCGCCGTGAGCGCACTGAACACCGTGCCGACAGCGACGAATCCCACCGTTGCCAGCAACGCCACCAGGGTGATCCCCGGAAGCGCCCCGTTCAGGCTCACGTTGAAGAATAGCACGAAGAGCGGAAGGGCGATGCTCTCCACCACGAGCACGAACACGAGGTTCCCGAGGAACTTTCCCAGGAAAAGCGCCTCGCGCGGCACCGGCGCCAGGAGCAGGCCATCCAGTGCGCCGTGCTCCAGTTCGACCGCAAACGCACGCGACAGTGCCGTCACCGCGGCGAACGCACAGGTGATCCAGAACGCACTCGGCGCGAGCTGGTCGGCGCGCAGCGAGGTGGGATCGCGCGCGAAGTTGAAGATCGCGAGGATGAGCGCCGCGAACACCACCGCCGAGACCAGCGCCGTGCGGCGCCGCAGCTCGGAGCGCAGGTCCTTCCCGGCAATGATCAACGCGGCCCTGACGGTGCCCGGCAGGGTGCCCCTCATGCCGCGGCGCTCGCGATGGCGCCGTCCTGCAGCGCGAGGATTCGCGTCGCGACGTCCCGCGCCTCATGCAACTGGTGGGTCACGATGATGGTGCCGAGGCCGGCGGGACGCCGCGCGGCCAGGAGCGACTTGAGCCGCTGTGCCGCCGCACTGTCGAGCCCGGTGAACGGTTCATCGAGCAGGAGCAGGCGGGGTGCATGCAGCAGCGCACGCGCCAGTGCCGCGCGCTGGATGAGCCCGCGGCTGAGCGTGCGGGGAGAGTCGCCCGACCGGGAGAGGAGTTCCACCTGGCCCAGGGCGTCGTGTGCGACGCGCCGCGGGTCGGGCAGGCCATGCAGGCGGGCCGCGAACTCCAGGTTCTCCTGCAGCGTGAGGTCGTCGTACAGCATCGCGCGATGTGAGAGGAGCCCGATCGTGGCGCGGCTGGCCGGGTCGGCGGTGCGGACGGGGACGCCGGCGAGCATGACCTCCCCCGCCGACGGCCGCAGCAGCCCGGCCAGGATCCGCAGCAGCGTGGTCTTGCCCACGCCGTTCGGTCCCGTCACGGCGATCGTCTCGCCTTCGTCGAGGGTGAGGCTCACGCCCGCGAGCACCACGCGCTCGCCGAAGCTGCGACGAATGTCGGTGGCCCGGAGGAGAAGCGGCGAACTGCCCGGCCTGCTGGAATCGGTCACGGCGGGGAGACTAACGGCTCACCTTCACGCCGTCTACGCCACACCCTCGCTTCTTTACGCCTTCACCGCACGCCCGAAAACGACAACAGGCCGGAACGGGGGCATTGCCAGACCCAGATCCGACCTGCTGCCAGACGACGCAGCACACGCTGCGGCGCCTTTTCTAGACCCCTGCGGGCTCGAACTCGAAGAGCATGTTGAGCTTCGTGATGTTCAGCAGGAAGCGGAGCTCGTCACTGGGATTCTCGAGAACCACCGCTTGCCGTCGTTCGGCGGCGCGACGCTGCACCAGCATCAGTGCGCCCAGGCCTGCGGAGTCTACGTGGTCGGTGCCGGCGAGATCGACAACCAGTCGGCCCTCGCCTTCCGGCATCGATTCCAGGAGTTCGAATGCTCCCGTACGGAACGCAACTCGGGTGTCGAGGCCCAGGGTTTCGGGCGCGGACATTTCTCGGACGTACTGAGGTGTGGATCGCATGATTCTGCTCCCACACCCGATAAGGAAACCCGCGGTTGCCCGCAGCATTTCTCCACCTTCGGCACCGAGCTATCTCGCGAACCGCGGGAGTGCGGTTGCAGTCGAGACCTCTAGTTTTGCGGCCCCGGATCACTCCGGGTGTGCTCTTATCGGGCGGATCAGGTTCTGTTGTCAGGACGTCGCTGCGTCCCGTCCCATGTCATAGCGAGACTGATGCCACGACTGGCATGTCCCTATATTCACACGACTTGGCGCATTTGCAGTGCATGAGCGCGCCGGGTTTCGCGGCTTTCCCCGGCACTCCGCCAAGCAACGCCCTGCACGACCGTATGCGGGATCTTGCACTTTCGCGTTTCTACCCTCACCAGAGACGCCGACATGTCTTCTCAGATTGATACGCTGCTCAGCGAACAGCGCCGCTTCCCACCCGCGCCCGCGTTCGTGAAGGACGCCAGTGGGACGCAGTCGCTCTATGACCAGGCCGGGCGCGACCGCTTGGAGTTCTGGTCCGAGCAGGCGCAAGTCGCTTCTCTGGATGACGCCCTGGGAATCGGTGCTCGAGTGGAAACCGCCTCACGCCAAGTGGTTCGTCGGTGGCAAGCTCAACGTCTCGGCCAACTGCCTCGACCGTCACCTGGCAGCGCGCGCCGCAACAAGGCCGCCATCATCTGGGAAGGCGAGCCCGGCGACCGGCGACGTCTCACCTACTGGGAGCTCGCCCGCGAGGTGGGCCGCGCCGCCAACGCGCTCAAGCGCGCTCGGCGTCAGGAAGGGCGACCGGGTCGCGATCTACCTGCCGATGATCCCCGAGGCGGCGATCGCCATGCTGGCCTGCGCCCGCATCGGCGCCATCCACTCCGTGGTCTTCGGCGGCTTCTCGGCGGAAGCGCTGCGCGACCGGATCAACGACGCGCAGGCCGTGGCGGTCATCACCGCCGATGGCGGCTACCGCCGCGGCCAGGTCGTGCCGCTCAAGCGCTTCGCCGACGAGGCGCTCGCAGGATGTCCCCGAGCATCCGGCACGTGCGTCGTGGTGCGGCGGCGCACGGGCGGCGAGGGCGACGAGACCTTCGCCACCATGACGCGAGGGCCGCGATCACTGGTGGCACCGTCTCCTCGACTGCGCCTCGCCGCACTGCCCCGCCGGAGGCGATGGACGCCGAGGACCTGCTGTTCATCCTCTACACGTCGGGCACGACCGGGAAACCGAAGGGCATCGTCCACACGACGGGTGGATATCTCACCCAGGTGGCGGCCACCACGAAGTACGTGTTCGATCTCAAAGACGACGATGTCTTCTGGTGCACCGCCGATATCGGCTGGGTGACCGGGCACTCCTACGTGGTGTACGGCCCGCTCGCCAACGGCGCCACGGTGCTGATGTACGAGGGCGCCCCCGACTGGCCCGAACGCGACCGCTTCTGGACGATCTGATCGCGCGCTACGGCGTCACCGTCTTCTACACCGCGCCGACCGCCATCCGCGCCTTCATGAAGTGGGGCACCGACCATCCCGCGGAGCCACGACCTCTCCACCCTCCGCCTGCTCGGCAGCGTCGGCGAGCCCATCAATCCCGAGGCGTGGATCTGGTACCACGAGCACATCGGCGGCGGGCGCTGCCCGATCGTGGATACCTGGTGGCAGACCGAGACGGGCGGGATCATGATCACGCCGCTGCCCGGGGTCACCACCACGAAGCCAGGATCGCGCCACCATGCCCTTCCCCGGCATCGTCGCCGAAGCTGGTGGACGCCAAGGGAGGCCGATTGAGATGGGCGGCGGCTTCCTTACCCTCACCGAGCCGTGGCCGGGCATGCTGCGCACGATCTACGGCGACGACGAGCGCTACCGTGAGACCTACTGGAGCCGCTTCCCCGGCCGCTACTTCGCGGGTGACGGCGCCAAGCTGCGACGAGCGACGGCTACTGGTGGATCCTGGGCCGCGTGGATGACGTGCTCAACGTGGCGGGCCACCGCATCGGCACGATGGAAGTCGAGAGCGCGCTGGTGGATCACCCCGCCGTGGCCGAGGCCGCCGTGGTGGGCAAGGCACCACGAACTCAAGGGACAGGCGATCGCGGCGTTCGTGACGCTGAAGGACGGCCACGCCGCGAGCCGCGGAGCTCGCGGACGACCTGAAGGACCACGTGGCGAAGAAGATCGGGGCCATCGCCAAGCCCGACGACATCCTCTTCACCGCCGACCTGCCGAAGACCCGCAGCGGGAAGATCATGCGCCGGCTGCTCGCGGACATCGCGGAGGGACGGGCGCTGGGCGACACCACGACGCTGGCGGATCCGGAGTGGTGGCGAGGCTGCGGGAGACATACGAGGCAGAGGAATCGGCTGAGCTAGAACGGTTCTGCGACCCTGCTCGACCACCCGCTTGGGCGGCAGCCGGAAGAACGCCGTGGCTCGACTGCGCGTTGCGCGCCATCAACTCGAACAGCTTCTTGCGCCAGCGGGGCATGCCGGGATACGCGTCGCCGACTCCCCTCGCGGGCCACGATGATGAAGAGGCGCCTCGCGCCAGTGCGCCGGCTTCTCCTTCGGCCCGGCTCACGAACAGGGTTTCCCGGCCGAGATAGAAGCGTCGTGTCCTGCGTCCGGAACGTCGCGGTCCTTCCCCTCGGTGCGCAATTCATCGGACAGTTGCAGCAGTGCCAGCGGCACGTCGGGAGTTTCCATGAACCCGTAGTGCGCCACGCACCAGGTAGAACCCCTCCCCCAGTCGACTCACTGCCGATCCGTTCGGCCACCGGCACCATGCGGAATGTCGCTTGTCGCTACCGACATGATCACCACGCGCTCGTGCAGCACCTTGTTGTGCTTGAGGTGATGCAGCAGCACCGGCGGGGCACCCGAAGCCTCGGACGTCATGAACACGGCCGTGCCGGGAACACGCGGCGGCTTGCGTCGTGCGATGTCGGGCAGGAAGAGGTCGAGCGGCAGCGTGTTCTCGCGGACGATGGCCCAGAGGCGCTTCCGTCCGACGCTCCAGGTGGTCATCAGCAGGTAGATCACGGCCGCGACGACCAGCGGGATCCATCCGCCGCTCGTCGATCTTCACCAGGTTGGCGCCGAAGAACGCCGAAGTCCACCATCAGGAAGAGCGTCGCGAGGGCCGCCGAACGCCAGACGCGGCCAGTGCCACCGCTCCACCGTCACCGTATGGAAGAGGATCGTGGTGATGATCATCGTCCCGGTCACCGCGATGCCGTACGCGGCGGCCAGCGCCGTCGAACTGCCCATGCCGAGCACCAGCGCGATGCAACCGATGCACAGCAATGCGTTCACCTGCGGGATGTAGATCTGTCCCGACTCCTTCGCCGAGGTGTGCTGGATGGTCACCCTTGGCGAGTACCCGAGCTGCACGGCCTGCTGGGTCAGCGAGAAGGCGCCCGAGATCAGCGCCTGCGAGGCAACCACCGCCGCCGCGGTCGCGATGCACGACCATCGGGTAGAGTGCCCACGACGGGTACCAGCGCATAGAAGGGTTGTGCAGTGCGTCGGGATGCTGCAGCAGCAGCGCCGACTGCCCGAAGTAGTTGAGCAACAGTGCGGGCAGCGCCACGGCGAACCAGGCGAGGCGGATCGGGCGGCGGCCGAAGTGACCCATGTCGGCGTACAGCGCCTCGCCGCCCGTCACCACCAGCACCACCGATCCGAGGATGAGGAAGCCGGTGAGGCCGTCGTCGCGGAAGAAGCGCACCGCATGGATCGGGTTCATGGCCGCAAGGACGGACGGATCCGCGGCAAGCCCGCGCATCCCGAGCAGCGCAATGCACACGAACCAGACCACCATGACCGGCCCGAAGACGTAACCCACGCGCGCGGTGCCGCGTCCGCTGCACCAGGAACAGCAGCAGCAGGATCGCCGCCGACGGGTACGGGACCCACCCTGTCGAAGATGTTGGTGGCCACCGTGAGGCCCTCGACCGCGCCGAGCACCGAGATGGCCGGGGTGATGATGCCGTCGCCATACAGCAGCGCCGCCCCGAACAGGCCCGCGCCGATGAGGATCACGCGCGCCGCCTGGTGCTCGCCGTTCCATGTGGCCGGACCAGGGCCAGCAGCGCCAGGATGCCGCCCTCGCCACGGTTGTCGGCCCGCAGCACGAACGTGATGTACTTGAAGGAGACCACGAAGTTCATCGCCCAGAACACCAGCGACATGACGCCCAGCACGTTCTCGCGCGTGGGCGTCAGGCCGTGCACCGGGTTGAAGCACTCCTTGAGCGCGTACAACGGACTGGTTCCGATGTCGCCGTAGACCACACCGAGCGCCGCGAGGGCCAGGAACGCCAGGTTGCTCCCCGAGCGACTGGCGTGAGTATCGTGTGTCACGTAAGGAGGCGGATGTCGCTCCGGCTCACTGGGTGGGAGCGGCCGGCAGCGGGGCGATCGAATCCACGATCTTCTTCAGTGCGTCGTAGGGAATGCCGCCGCTCGTCATGCGCCCGCCGATGACGAAGGTCGGCGTCGACGGCACCTTGATCTTCATGCCCTCGTCGAAGCTCGCCTGGATGCGTCCCGCATACTTCGCACTCTCCATGCAGGCGTCATATTTCGGCATGTCGATGCCGAGCGGTTTCGCCAGCTTGCGCAGCTCCCCCACCGCATCCGACTTGAACGCCCAGTCGTTCTGCGCCTCGTAGATGAACCGGTGCATCTCCCAGTACTTGCCCTGTTCGTCGGCACAGGCCGCAGCGTGCGCCGCGAGGCGGGCCTGCGGGTGGATGTTGCTGAGCGGGAAATCGCGATACCGCCACCGCACCCGCCCGGCGTCGATGAGCCGCTCCTTCACGGTCGGGAACTGTACCGCGTCGAAGCCGGCACATGCCGGGCACTGGTAGTCGGCATAGACCGTCACCTCGACCGGTGCGCTCGCGCTTCCCAGGATGTATCCGCTGAACCCCGCGGTGTCAGTCACCGTGATGGCTGCGTCGACCGGGATGCTTACGACCTTCTTCTGGGACATGTACAGCATCGCACCGACGCCGACAACCGCCACCGCGGCGAGCACGAGATAGAACCGCTTCAGTCCGCTGGGCGCGGGCGCCGCCATGGCTCTTCATCCTCCGGGTCTTCGAGGGTAAAGGAATTGCTCAACGCATCGTCAACGAGACGCCGGTGCTCCGCGATCTCGGGCGTATCATACGTGCTGCGCACTTCGTAGTGAAACAGTTCGCTTCGCGCTTCCCCGAGCAGACGTTGCAGTTCAGCGCTGGACGCAAGCAGCGCGTCGTTTCGATCCAGTTGAAGGATGAGGTCCGCGACACGCCGCAGCAGCGCCTTCAGGCGCTCCGCCCGCGCGTCGTCATACAGCTCTTCATGGTCCGCCATCGACTGCCCTCACCGGACGCGCACGCGTCCTCTCAGGTGTACGGCCGGAAATGTATATCGCCGGCCCACCGCGCGGGCAAAAAACACGCTAAGTCACGATGCCGCAGTAGCCTGAGACCCTCCGGCAAAGATTGAGCACGGGGTTTGCACCAAATGGTGCTATCCGGTTATAGTTACCGGCGCGAAGTACACAGCTCAGACATAGGGGAAGGGATGTCCAAGAAGAAGACCCGCAGTACTCCGTCAGTGGCTTCCACGCAGGATCAGGCGCGTGACGAGCTGTTCAGTCACATCCTGCGCTGCGGTGTCATCGAAGCCCTTCCGGAGCACCAGAAGGAGTGGATGGACGACACCATGCAGTACCTGGCGGAGCGGTACGACGACCTCACCGACACGGAGCTGACTCAGCTTCGCGAACTCGGCGAGCGGTACTGCCAGCCGGTGCGGCGCAAGGAGACGGCGGGCTCAGGCGCTGCCTGACGCTCCCACGTCCCTGCAGGTGATGCGCGCCCCGGCGGATTCCGCCGGGGCGTTCATGTTTTTCGGCCATCAAGCGAGATCGAGTTCGTAGCTCACCCGGATATCGGGCGCGAGCGAGTGCATGACCGAGCAGTACTTCTCCAGCGACAGGTCGATGGCGCGCCGCACCTTCGCTTCGGCGAGTGCCTCGCCCCGCACCCGGAACCTGAGCCGGAGGGCGGTGTAGCGGCGGGGCGGCTCATCTTGCCGGTCACCCCACGCTTCCATGTCGAGACTCACCAGCTTTTCCCGCATCTTGCCAAGGATGTCCACCACGTCGGCGGCACTGCATGCCGCCGCGGCAAGGAGGACCTGCAGCATCGGTCCCGGTGCGGTCGTGTTGTCGGCGTCGATCAGCGAAACCGGGCCATCCGGCTCCCCGCCCTCGAACCGCAGGCCGCCCGTCCATCTCAGGGTGATGTGCTTCGTTTCCATCTGGATTCCTCATGATATGATCAGCCAAGCCGGCGCTGCAGCCGTCGTACATGGTAATAGTCCCAGATCGCATACAGGCCGACGGCGGTGGTGGCCCAGGCCATCGGCCGCAGGTACGCCGGTGCCACCAGGAAGGCGAGCAGAGTCAGCAGCTGCCCGAGCGTCACAGCCTTGCCCCCCAGTCGCGCCGGGATCGAGGAGGGGTGGCCCAGGCCCGCGGTAATGAAGAATGCAAGGGACGCCGCGATGTCCCGCAAGAGTACCCCGGCCACCTCCCACCACTGCAGCATCCCGGAAAAACCAACCACGGCATAGGCGCATGCCATGAACAGCCGGTCGGCAACGGGATCGACGAAAGCACCCAGCCGAGAGGGCCCGAGCCGGCGCGCCAGCGCTCCATCGAGAAGATCGGTGACCCCCGCCAGCACCAGGATGGCGAGCCGCGCCCGCAGCGATGGCAAGAGCACGAATGCCACCGCGAGCGGAATGCGTAGCGCCGAGCAGAAATCGGCGATTCCCCAGCGTGGACGCGCTTGCTCGCCCCCAGGAGCGGGACTAGCTTCGGTCACCTTCGACACCCAAGGCCTTCCGGCGTGCCATGAGCCTCTCCCTGCAGTGGAACATTGCCCATTTTGCCGACCTCGCCGAAGCGCAATCAAGCCGGGTGGCGGAAATCTGCCACGGGCAAACATACCGCGCCGTCATGCTGCGCTCGTTCCTGCGCAAGCGCTCGGCGAGCTTGAGCGCCACCAGCGACAACCACAGCACCTTCCTCGCCAAGTCGATGTCCTGATGACCCTCGATACCGCGATCATTCCGTGTGGCGGCCTCGGTCGCCGGTTGCGCCCGATCACGAACTGGGTGCCGAAGGAAATGCTCCCGATCGGCCTCAAGCCGGCGCTCTATTGGGCTCTCGACGAGGCGGCGTCGTCTGGCCTGCTTCGCGTCATCCTCGTGCTGACACCGCACAAGCCCGTCATCGAGGCGGCGGCGCGGCAGTACCAGGGTCCCCTCGAGCTGGAGTTCGTCACCCAGACCGCCTTTCGCGGGCTTGGAGACGCGATCCTCTGCGCACGCGATGCGCTCGCCGGCTCGCCCTTCCTGCTGCTGCAACCCGATCAGCTGTTCGATGGACCGAATCCCACGACCGCGGTGCTCGCCGCGTATCGCGCATCGCGTCGCACCACCGTCGCGCTCGTCGAGATCGGCAAGGCGGAGGCGGCGCGCACCGGCGCCCTCGGTCGGGCAGCGGTCCGTCCGGGCGATGGGGGGCGGCAGCTGGTGGAGTCCATCGATGCACGCGGCTCGAGCCTCGGTCGGTTCGACGCCGAGGGCGGTCCGGTCCTGGCGCCCACCGGCCGTGTGGCCTATGGCAGCGACGTCTTCATCGATTTCGAGGCGGTAGCCACCACGCTGCCACCCGGCGCCGAGGTTGACGACCGGCCGGTGCTGCAGCGCCTTGCCGCGCGGGGCGTTCTCGACGGAGTCGCCATACCGGCGAAGCTGTTCGACCTCGGCGTGCCGGAGGGCTATCGTGATGCAGTGGGTCGCTGGCCCGCTCGGGTGACGTAGGCGTGGCGCATTACGACGTGCGAACTATCGAGCTCGAGGGTATCGCGCCCCAGCGCCTGCTTGATGCCTCACAGCTCGCAGTGGCGGTCGTCGGTGCGGCTGGGGCGATGGGAATGTCCGCCGAGGGACCGCCCGTGACGCGTTCGTCGCCGAGCGAGACCTCGGTGGCACTGCTCTGTCGCGAGGGGCACGTCGTCCTGCACGCGGTGGCGTCCGAGGGAATCTGCCTCATCGACCTCGCGGGCCGGCCTGGCGCGCAACTCGAGCGTGGACTCGAGGTCATCGCCAGGCGGCTCGGCGCTACGATCCCCTGACCACACCTTCCGCACGCGCGCCGGTGAACGCGGCCGCCGCAACATCACGAATCGCATCCGCAGTGACCGAGCGGTACCGTGCGGCCGGGTCCTCGAGCTCGCTCAGTCCCTCGCCGGCCAGCCAGGCATCCACGATTTCGCTCACCACCGCGCTGGCGCTCTGGCGCGACACCTCCGCCTGGCCAGACAGGTAGTTCACGCCTTCCGACAGTTCCTGGTCGCCCACGCGCTCATCAGCGAAGCGCGCGAGTTCCGTCAGCATCGCCAGCCGCGCTTCCTCCTCTCGTTCAGGTGACGTTGCGATATACGTGAGGATGGCACCGCCATCACGCCGGGGCCACGCCGTGCCGACCACCGTATATGCCAGCGAGCGCCGGTCACGCAATGCGTCGAACAGGCGGCCGCCCAGCCCGCTCGCGACCGCACCCCACACGTCGGCGGCGTGCCGCTTCGGGTCGCGCCGGTCGGGACCGGGGAAGGCCATCGCGAACGCGGTCTGCGCCTTCGCCCTCGCCGTGACGCGCTGCCAGTCGTTCGGGTCGGGCCGCACCAGTTGTCGCGCGCGAGAGGGCGCGACAGCGCCTCCCGGGACATCGCCGAATACCCCGGCCAGCTCCGCCGCCGCCGCATCGGGATCGAGGTCGCCCACCACCACGAGCGCGCCACGACGCCCCGCGAAGCTGGTGCGGTGCCACGCGCGCACGTCTTCGATGCCGAGTGCGGGCAGTGTCTCCACCGTGCCGCCCACCGGCCGGCCATATCCATGATCACGGAACGCCGCGCCGAACGCGAGGAGGAACGGGTAGCGGAACATGTCGTCCGCCAGTTGCCTTGCCTCCTCAAGCAACAGGCCGCGCTCGGTGAGGACGTCGAGTTCACGGAAGGACGGCTCGAAAGCCGCAAGCCGCAGCAGGGTCGCCGCCGCTGCGAGGTTCTCGCTCAGTACCGGCAGGCTCAGGCCCGACCAGTCTATGCCGGCACTGGCGCTGAGGGTGCCGCCGAGGCCTTCGGCCGCAAATGCGAGCGCCGCACCATCGAGCAAACCGGCACCGCGGATGATCGAGCGCATCGCGAGCGCACCAACGCCCGCCATCTCGGGCGCTTCAGACGCATCACGTGGCACGTAGTAGCCCAGGTTTACTGACGGCACGCCGGGCTTCCGGCGGATGAGAATGTCGAGACCGCCGAGTGGAACGTGCAACACTTCGGCGGTACGGGATCCCTGCGCCGCGCGCGGCGCGAGAGGCGCTGGAGGAGTGACCTCCGGTGGCGCGAGCATCGTGAGTGGTGCCACCGCGAAGGACGCGGCGAGGCGTTCGGCGGTGAGGTCGTCACCATCCCCATCCGGGAGGTAGGCCACGCCGCTCACGCTCTCCGGCAGCAGGTAGCGTCGCGCCACGTCCCGTACGTCATCAGCGGTGACGGTGCCAAGCCGCTCGTATTCCTCGTCCAGCAGTTCGATCCGGCCGAGCGCCTCCGCACTCGCGAGCGCCGACGCACGACCTTCCATCGACTCGTTGCGCCGCGCCCACCGTGCCAGCAGCAGGGTGCGGGCCCGATTCAGGTCGGCCTCACCGGGGCCGAGCAGCGCGAGCCGGCTGGTCGCCGAGGCAATCCCCTCGAGCGCCTGGTCGAGTCGCGCCGGTTCCACGTCGGCGGAGATGGAGAAGACGCCGACATCACCGGGCGCATAGTTCGAGGCGCCGATGCCTGTGACGACCCCCGGCTCGCGCAGGATCCGGTACAGCCAGCTGCCGCGGCCGGCGCTGAGCACCGCAGCCGCCACATCAAGCGGCACGCTGTCGGGGTGCAGGGCATCCACCGTGCGCCACCCCAGCGAGAGCTCGGCCCGGGTCACGTCGCCGCGCAGTGTGCGTGCACGCACGCCCTCACGCCGCGGCTCGGGCGGCGAGGGGTCCACCGCGCCAGGCGACGCGGTCCAGTCACCGTAGGCCGCGCGCAGGACGGCGAGGGTCTCATCCACCCGGACGGCGCCGACCACCGACACGATCGTCCGCTCGGGCACGTAGCGTGACTGGTAATAGCCCGCCACGTCGTCGCGGGTATAGGCCGACAGCTGCGCCTCGGTTCCGATGCGCCAGCGACGGATGCGGTGGTGGTCGAACATCACCTCGTGCAGCGTCTCGTAGGTCACCGCATCCGGCGTGTCGAGCTTGCGCTTGGCTTCCTGGACGATCACCCGCAGCTCGCGCTCGAGTTCCCCGGCATCGATGCTGGAATGACGCAGTGCGTCGGCCTGGATGTCCACCGCGCGTGCCAATGCGGATGCCGGCAGCACCACGAAGTAGCTGGTGCGGTCATAGGAGGTCGAGGCATTCAGGTATCCGCCCGCGGCCTTTGTCTCCCGGGCGATCTGGCCCACCGCCCGGCTGGGCGTCCCCTTGAAGAACATGTGTTCCAGCACGTGCGAGATGCCGATCCAGCGATCGGGCTCGTCGAAAAACCCGGCGCGCACATGGGTGACGGCGGCGACTGCGGGAGCGGAATCGTCGCGCTGGACCAGGAGCGTGAGGCCGTTGGACAGCACCTCGCGATGAACGTCGGCCGTCCAGCGGCGGGGCGGAGTGGCGGTGTTGGTCATGTGAAGAAGTATAGAGTGAACGGCATGCGAGGTCATGAAATAAGGTGAGGGGTAAGGGTGAGAGGGACCGGCCCTCTTCACCGCTCACCCCTCACCCCTCACGAAGTCAGTGAAGGATCCGGAGTACTCCCGCTTCCGAGCTGCCCCGGATGAACGCCTCGGCGTCGGTCAGGGGAATCACGATCCCGGTTTCCGTCCGGCCGCGACGAGCCAGGCTGGCCATGAACTCGCTCATGGGGGCGTTGGCCCATTCCGGCTCGGCGTCCTTCATCTGCAGCAGGATCTCGTCCCACGTGCCACGGAACGAGTGCCCTGCCAGCGTCGCGACGTGGTGCGTGTCGCCGCCGGGTCGCTTCTGCATCGCCTGCAGTTCCGTGAGCAGCGTGCCGAACAGTTCCAGCTGGTGCGGGTCGCGCACCGTGCCGTCAGGCTGCTGCGCCTCGATTTCCGCGAGCAGCATGTCGATCGCGTCCGGCTCGCCCGCGACTTCGCCCAGCCGGCTGTACCATGGCGCGAGCTCGAGATCGTCGTCGGGGAGGCGGTAGACCGTCTTCTTCAGCTCGATACAGCGCCAGATGCCGAGCTCGTCGTAGTGATCGTCGGGCTCGGTGCGCTCGAGGTGATGCAGCGCCGCCTCCGTCTCGCCCCGGTCATAGAGCATGTTCGCGAGGTAGATGCGTGCTTCGGGATACTGCGGCTCCAGCTCCAGTGCCCGCCGGATCCAGAAGAGTGCACCGGGATCGTTGCCCAGCCGGTGCGAGGCGTAGCCGAGACAGGCCGCCGCCTCGGGCGATTCACCGTGCGCGGTGACAGCGAGCTCGAAGTAGCGGTGCGCCTGCGCCAGGAGCCCCTCCCGGAAGCAGGCGCGGCCGAGCTGCAGCATGAGCTCGAGATCTTCGCGGAACCCCAGCGCCACGATCCGTTCGTAGGCGCGGAGTGCTCCCGCCCGGTCGCCCAGCTTGAGCAGCGCTTCGCCCAGTCCGGCCAGGCCATCCTCATTGTCCGGGTCGAGCGCGATCGCCGTCTCGAAGCTTCGGCGAGCCCACGCGTAATCTTCGCGGGCGAGGTGGGCATACGCGGAGCCGACGTGCAGTTCCACGGCGTTGGGATACAGCGAGAGCCCCTCGCGCAGCAGCGCCAGTGCTTCCTCGTAGGATCCCTCGTTGTAAAGCTGGTGGGCCTGTTCGTCGAACTCGTCGGAGCTGCGGAATGCATCCGACATCGGCAGGGGGCCTCCCGTGCGAGTTGGTCAATATTACGGACACCAGCCCCGTCAGGCAAGAGTTTGGGTCATGCCCGTCTCGAAATATCTATCGCCAACGCTGGGAAAGGCTTGCCGCACCTGAAGCGGCACCATTGCGACAGCAATCGATCCGAGTATATTACTGACCGGTCAGTTATATCAGGAGCGATCCGCTGTGATTGAGACATCGCCTTCCCCCCGCTGGCAGCGTCGCCCAGACGCGCGACCCGACGAAATCCTCGATGCCGCCCTCCAGGTGTTCGGTGCGCAGGGGTTTGCCGGTGCGCGACTGGAGGACATTGCGCGCACGGCCGGCGTGAGCAAGGGAACGCTGTATCTCTACTTCGACTCGAAAGACGAAATGTTCCGCGAGATGGTTCGCGCGCGCATCGTAAGCGTGCTCGAGGAGAGCGAGCGCGAGCTGTTGCATGCCGAGGGATCGACGCGCACCAAGCTCGAGTTGCTCATGCGACGCATCTGGGTCGTGGTGGGCGATCCCTCGATGGCGCGCATCATCAAGCTGGTGCACGGGGAGCTCAACAACTTCCCGGAACTGGCGCGCTTCTACTATGACGAAGTCATCCTGCGCGTGCGGGCGCTCGGTCTCGCCGTGCTGGCACAGGGCGTCGCCGCCGGCGAGGTACGTCCGGAGCAGGCGCAGTTCGCCGCGCGTGCCATGCCGTCCCTGCTGGTCATGGGCAGCAAGATGCTCCATTTCTTCGCCCCCCTCGACCCTGCCCCGCTCACCGCTGATGCCATCCTGACCGGCACCATCGACCTGGTGCTGAACGGGGTCCTGCCGCGCGACCGCGAAGCGGAACGCTGATCATGCGCACTCCACGCCCGGTTCGCATGGCTTTGCTGTCCCTGCTGGTCTCGTCTCCAGTCGCCGCGCAGAATGCGATGCTGGTGCCGACGGCCCCGCTGACCCTCGACGAGGCGATGCGCTGGGCCTGGCAGCGTGGCGTGGCCGCATCCGTGGCCCGGCTCAATACCGTTGTCGCTGATGCGCGAGTCGGCCAGCGTCGCGCCGACCTGCTGCCGCAGGTGGAGGGTGACGTCGACTACTCGCGCCAGACGCTCAACCTTGACGAGTTCGGCATCCCGATAGCCACCGGCGTAACCGAGCCGTTCAACCTGTACCACTTCCGGCTCGCCGGTTCGCAGACACTGGTGAACCTCGCCGCGATGAGCCGGGTCAAGTCGGCATCGGACTCCTCGGTGGCCGCCCGCTTTGACGCGCAGTCGACGGGGAGCAACGCCGCCGCGCTGGCTGGCGTCGCATACGTTCGCGTGCTGGGCATCGCTGAGACGATCCGCGCGCGCGAAGCCGACAGTGCGATCGCAGCCGACCTCCTTGCCCAGGCACGCCAGCTCGCCGATGCCGGCATCAGCGCTGCCATCGACGTCACCCGCAACGAAGTGAACCTCGCGGCGGTGCGGACCCAGCTGGTGATCACGCGCGCCCAGTACGCGCGTGCCAGGCTCGACCTTGCGCGCGCACTGAGCATTCCGCCGGAGGCCCCCATCGTGCTGGCCGATTCCCTCGGTCAGGAGGACGAGCGGCTCCCGACCAGGGAGGACTCGGCGGTCGCGTTCGCGAAGGAGCATCGTCCCGAGGTACTGGCCGAGCAGCGGCGTACCGAGGCGGTGCGCCTGTCCCGCCAGGCAGTGGGCCAGGAGAACCTGCCCAGTGCCGGCGTCGCGGGCCAGGTACAGGAGAGCGGACAGCAGATCGACGCACAGAGCGGCACCTGGGCCGTCCGGGTCGGGGTCTCCATTCCCATCTTCGATGGATTGCGCCGGCAGAAGCGTCGTGACGAAGTGAGTGCGCGCTACGACGCGCAGCAGCTGCGCGAGTACGACGTCACGCAGCAGGTGGACGCCGAGGCGCGCCAGGTCGTGCTCGACCTGACCGCGGCGCGCGAGGAGCTCCAGGTGGCGGTGCAGCGGCTGCGCCTGGCCGACCTCGAGCTGAAGCAGGCCGACGAACGCGTCACCGCCGGCGTGGCCGGCAGCGTCGAAACCACCAACGCGCAGCGCAACCTCGTGGGCGCGCGCGATGCGCTCATTCAGGCCCGTGTGTCGCTGGACATTGCCCGGGTCAATTCATACCGCGCGCTCGGCATCATCGTGCCCGCGAGCGGCCAGTGAAGTCACCGTACTTGCACCGCGAGCCTGACCATGACTGACGTGCTGACTGATATCCCGCCCGCGCCGCCCCTCGCCCGCCCCGCCTCCGCCAGCGTTCCGGCGACGCGAGGTTCGCGACGACGGCTCGTGATAATCCTCCTCATCGTGGCGGCCGCGGCCGCATGGGGCATCCGCACCTGGCTCGCGAGCCGGCTCGTGGTCACCAGTGACAATGCGCAGGTCGATGGCCACATCACGCCGATCGCGCCGAAGGTGCAGGCCTTCGTTGGCCGGGTGCTGGTGGAGGACAACCAGGTGGTGAAGGCCGGTGACACGCTGGTCGTGCTCGACCCGCGCGACCTCGAGCTGCGCTTGCAGCAGGCGCGTGCTGACCTCGCGTCGGCGCAGGCCCAGGCGGGCAGCGGGCGCAACGCGGGTCAGGCCGCCGCCCAGCTCGCCGCGATGCAGGCCCAGGCGGCAGGTGCTGAGGGATCGGTGGCCGCGGCGGAAGCGGCGGCGCGGAAGGCCGCCTCCGATCTCGAGCGCTATCGCGGTCTCGCGGCGACGAAGGTCATTGCCGCACAGCAGCTGGATGCGGCGCAGGCGGCGAACGATGCCGCCATCGCCAACCTCGATGTCGCCCGGCGCCAGGCGATTGCCGCGAAGAGCCAGGTGGCGGCCGGCGTCGCTGCGCTCAGGGGCGCCGATGCGCGGCTCGCCGCCGCGGCCGCCGCCGTCGGCACGGCCGAGACACAGCTCGGCTACACCGTCATCACGGCCCCGATCGCCGGGGTCGTCGCGCGCCGCCGGGTCGAGCCTGGCGAACTGGTGCAGCCGGGCCAGGCCCTGCTGTCGATCGTCCCGTCGAGTGAGGTCTGGATAACGGCCAACCTGAAGGAGACGGAACTGCAGTCGGTGAAGGTCGGCGATCCGGTCGAGTTCAGCGTCGATGCCTACCGCGGCATCAGGTTCAAGGGCACGGTGGAGTCCCTGAGCCCGGCCACCGGTGCACGCTTCGCCCTGCTGCCGCCCGACAATGCGAGCGGCAACTTCACCAAGGTGGTGCAGCGCGTCCCGGTGCGCATCGCAGTGCCCGAGGAGGACCCGGCGCACCCGCTCCGGCCCGGCATGTCGGTCGACGTCACGATCCGGGTCAGGTAGGCGCGGACGATGGCGATCGCGGCGCTTCCCCTGCGCCAGGTGCGCTCGGAGGCGGAGGTGTACCGTGTACGGTACCTCATCGCCTTCGCAGTGACGCTGGCCAGCGTCCTCGAGCTCGTCGACACGAGCATCGTGAACGTCGCCATCCCCCACATGATGGGGAACCTCGGCGCGACGCTGGAGGAAGTCGCCTGGGTGAGCATCGGCTACATCGTGGCCAACGTGATCATCCTGCCGCTCACGCCGTGGCTCGCCGCGCGCTTCGGCCGGCGAAACTACTATACCGGGTCCATCATCCTCTTCACGCTGGCCTCGTTCTTCTGCGGCAGTGCGCGGAGCCTCGAGGCCCTCGTGTTCTGGCGCGTGATCCAGGGTATCGGCGGTGGCGCGCTCATCTCCACGGCCCAGGCCATCCTGTTCGACGTCTTTCCCCTGAACGAACGGGGGACGTCGACCGCGATCTTCGGCATGGGCGTGATGGTGGGCCCGGCCCTCGGTCCCACGCTCGGCGGCTGGATTACCGACAACTACTCGTGGCCCTGGATCTTCTACATCAATATTCCGCTGGGCATTCTGGCGGCGTACCTCACCTGGTCATATGTGCCGGAGCCGAAGTACAAGGTGCAGGAGGACAGGGGGGTCGACTGGCTCGGGCTGCTCTTCCTCATCATGGGCGTGGGCGCGCTGCAGATTCTCCTCGAGCGAGGTGAGTCCAGGGACTGGTTCGAGTCGACCGAGATCGTCGTCGAGGCCGTCATCGCGACATTCGGCATGATCGCGTTCGTCTGGCACGAGCTCACCACCGAGAACCCGATGGTGAACCTCCGCGTACTCAAGCGCCGGCAACTCGCCGTCGGCGTCGTGTTCGCCAGCATTCTCGGCTTCGCGCTCTACTCCAGTGTGTTTGCGCTCCCGGTCTTCCTGCAGAACTATCTCGGCTTCAGCGCGTGGGATACCGGGCGCGTGCTCCTGCCCGGCGCCATTGCCACCGCGGTGACGATGGCGGTCGCCGGCAGGATGGCGAACAAGGTCGACGTCCGGCCGATCATCTTCACCGGCGTGGTGCTCTTCTTCCTCTCGATGCGGATGCACTCGCATTTCACGCTCGAGACGGGGCAGGTCGACCTCTTCTGGCCGATGATCCTGCGCGGCATCGGCATGGGGTTGATCTTCGTCCCCCTCACCGGTCTCGCCGTGGCGGGGCTCGCCGCGTCGGACATCCCCCAGGGTACCGGCCTCTACAACCTGAGCCGGCAGCTGGGCGGCAGCTTCGGCATCGCCATCACCGCCACCATCCTCACGCACTTCCGGGAGGAGAGCAGGGAGGCGCTCCGCGCTCACGTCACGCTGTACGACGACACGACCCGGAACTGGCTGGACATCGTGACGCAGCGCCTGCTGACCGAGACCGGCAGCCTCGTGAGCGCGCAGCAGAAAGCGCAGGCCCTGCTGGCCCGGGTCATCGAGGGGCAGGCCGCTGTGATCTCGTTCGAGAAGGTGTTCTTCATCATGGGGACGGCATTCCTCCTTGCCACCCCGCTCCTGCTCCTGTTCAGGACCGGGCGCGTCAGCGGCGGCGGCGCGGCTCACTAGTCCCGCGCCCGCTCCGCGGCCGGGCCCTATATTCAGGGCCATGCCGGCTTCGCCGTCCGTACTCCGCCTCACATGACATTCCAGCAGAAACTCCTCCTCGGCTTCGGGCTGATGGTGCTCCCGGTGCTGCTCGTTGGCGCCGAGGCGATTCGGAGCAATGCCCTGGAGCGCCGCGCGCTCGAGACCCTGGGCGAGAGCCTGACGCGCACCCGCACCTACTCCGAGGTCGAGACCGCCATGTTCAATCAGGGCGAGGTGATCTGGCGCTCGCTGAGCGGCATGGAGCCGCGCGCGCGGGAGGAGTTCCGGCTCACCGGCGAGGTGGTGGACTACTGGCTCGATCGCTGGACCAGCGAGCTCCAGCCGGATGAGCAGGAACTCGCCGTGGGCGTGCGTCGCATCGAGACCGAGATCCGCGCCGTGGCGGACAGCGTGTTCGCACTCGAGGACGCGGGCAGGCGCCCCGAGGCCTACGCGTTCGCGAAGGGACAGCTCCAGGAGCGGCTGCTGCCAGCGCTCACCGAGCTGAATCACCAGATTTACCGGCGTGCGCGTGAGTTCAGCGTGTCCCGCGCCTTCAGTCGCGTCGCAGAGATCGTGAACACCGAGCGCACCCTGCTCTTCTGGATCCTGCTGCTCTCTGCGGCCGCCGGCGCAGGCGGGGCATGGCTCATCGCGCGCAGCCTCGCGCGGCCGATCGGCGAGCTGTCGCAGGCCATGGCCGTGGTCGGCAGCGGTGACCTCGACCACCCGATCACGCCGCGCTCGGGCGACGAGATCGGCGACCTGGCCCGCAGTTTCCAGCAGATGACCGGCAACCTCCGCCAGTCCCGCGCCGAACTGGTGCACGTCAATGCGGAGCTTGCGGCGAAGATCGGGCAGCTCGAGGCGGCACAGGCACAGCTGGTGGAACAGGAGAAACTCGCGTCGGTGGGGCAGATGGCGGCGGGCGTGGCGCACGGGCTCCGGAATCCGCTGGCGAGCCTCCGCGCGTCGGCCCAGCTTGCGCTGCGGCATCCCGACTCGCCGGCGGCGCGGGAGTCGCTCGAGTCGATGATCAGCGAGGTGGACCGTCTCGACAAGCGCATCACGCACCTGCTGACGTTTTCGCGCCCCGTGCCGCTGCACCCGATGCGCGAGAGCCTTTCCGCGTTGGTGGGCGGGCTCGTGCCGGCGCTCAATCGCCTGCTGCAGGACCGGGCGGTCACGCTTCGCACCGACCTTCCAGGCGACCTGCCCGACACCATGCTCGATCCGATGAAAGTGGAGCAGACCATGCACGAGCTGATCGCCAACGCACTCGACGCAATGCCGGGTGGAGGGACGCTCGGCGTCACCACGCGCGTGAGTGCAGACCGCAGCAGCGTCATCGTGGAGATCTCCGATACCGGCAAGGGCATTCCCGCCGAGCTGCTGCCGACGGTGACTGACCCGTTCTTCACCACGCGACCGGAGGGCACCGGGCTCGGTCTCGCGATCGCGAAGCGGTTCGTGGAGCAGAACGGCGGCACGCTCGTGATCAGCAGCACGGTGGGCCAGGGCACCACGGTGGGGATCCACTTCCCCGCCGCCCCCGCAATGGCCGGCAGCGCATGAGCAGCGGCACCATCCTCGTCGTCGACGACGAACGCACCCTGGCCCGCGCCATACGCGGCTACCTCGCGGAAGCCGGGTTTGAGGTCGAGGTCGCCGGCGATGCCGAGCAGGCGCTCGAGATGCTGGATCGGCTGCGCCCCGACGTGGTCTTCACCGACGTGCGGCTGCCAGGCATGAGCGGCATCGACCTGCTCCGGAAGATCCGTGAGTTCGACGCCGCCATCTCGGTCTGCGTCATGACCGCGTTCGGCACCATCGAGGGCGCGGTGGAGGCGGTGAAGCTCGGCGCATTCGACTACATCAAGAAGCCGGTTGATCTCGAGGAAATGAGGCTCCTCGCCGATCGCGCCCGGGAGACGTCCCAGCTGCGCCAGGAGCTGTCGTACTACCGCAGGAAGGCCGCGAGCGACGTCGTGCTGACCGGGATCGTCGGCAGCTCACCCGCCATGACGGCGGTCATGGAGCGCGCCCGGCAGATCGCCGCCCTCGACGAGACCCCGCCGGTGCTGATCACCGGGGAAACCGGCACCGGCAAGGGACTGGTGGCCCGCACCATTCATTCTTCGGGCGCGCGCGGTGGGCGCCCCTTCATCGACGTGAACTGCACCGCCCTGCCGGCCACGCTGATGGAGGCCGAACTGTTCGGCTACGAGCGCGGCGCGTTCACCGATGCGAAGGAGTCGAAGCTCGGCCTCTTCGAGGCCGCCGAGGGAGGTTTCATCTTTCTCGACGAGGTGGGCGACATCGAGCTTGCGCTGCAGGGCAAGCTGCTCCGGGCCATCGAGGACCGAACGGTGCGCCGGGTGGGCGGCATCCGCGACCGCAAGATCGACGTGCGCATCCTCGCGGCGACCAACCGGGACCTGGAGCGGGACGCCCAGCAGGACCGGTTCCGGAAGGACCTCTATTTTCGTCTCGCCGTGATCCTGCTCCGCCTGCCACCCCTGCGCGAACGTGGCGATGACATCCCGCTGCTCGCCGATCATTTCCTCAGGCACTACAGCGCCAAGTACGGCCGCGACGTGCGCCAGATCAATGCACAGGCACGCGAACTCATGCGCGCCTATCCGTGGCCCGGCAACGTTCGCGAGCTGAGTCACGTCATCGAGCGGGCCGTGCTCTGGAGCCAGGGGGACACGCTTGATGTCGAGCACCTCTCATTGAGCATACCCAGCGTCGCCGCCCCGGCTCCGAATGCCGCGCACAGTGCTCAATCCGCATCCGCGGCACCAGCGGACCCGCTCGACCTCACACAGTGGGAGCGGACCCTCATTGAGCGGGCGCTGGCCGAGTCGGGTGGCAACCAGACGAAGGCGGCCCAGCTCCTCGGAATCACCCGCGATACGCTCCGATATCGGTTGAAGAAGTTCGGACTGGGTGGGTGAGATGCCCCAATCGGGTGGGTGATAACACCCAAGTGCCCCGGTTTTTGACCTATTAGCCCGACCATGTCGAAGTGGCTTAAGACAATGTAATACAACCGGTTACGGTCTATGTGTTCACCGCTAATCCTGACGGCACGACACCTGCCATATTCAATGACGCGCCGGGAATGCACTCCCCCGGTGGGTGGCAACACCCAACCCATTTGATGCGGGCCGCGTGCAGGCCCATCACCTCAGAGCACTGGAGATATCATGCGTTGGACCAAGCCCGAGGCCGAGATCGTCGCCGTTACGATGGAAGTCACCGCGTACGTCGCGACCCTGTAAGCTGCAGAACTGACGCCGAGGGCTCGCGAAAGCGGGCCCTCGGCGCTTTTCCAGGTGCGAGTCATTCTGCTGGGAACGGCTGCAGGTGGCGGATTCCCGCAGTGGAATTGCTGGTGTCCCACGTGTCGTGCAGCCCGCTCAGATCCCCGTTCCGCCCTGCCGCGCTCGCAGTCATCCGTCGCGATCAGCACCGACGGCACGCACTGGTTCCTCCTTAATGCATCGCCCGATGTCCGGGACCAGGTGCAGCAGCTCAACGGGCATGCGCCCGACGGCTATCGCCACGTGCCCATCGAGGGCGTGGTCCTCACCGATGCGGAGCTCGATCACTCGCTGGGTCTGGTGCTGCTCAGGGAGGGACGCGCGCTCCAGGTGTATGCCACGGAGGCGGTGGAGCGGATGATCACCGAGGATTCACGCCTTCTCTCGGTGACGCGGGCCTTTGCCGACGTCGGCGTCACGCGGCTCCAGGTCGGCATCGAAACGGCGCTGAAGCTCCGCGACGGCACGAACGCGGGACTCATCGTCGAGCCGATCGTGGTGGCTGCGGACCCGCCTCGCTTCGCGGCGCGGAACGAGGCGGGACACACCGTCGGCCTGGTCATCACGGAGACGGCGACCGGGACTCGTTGCGCCTATCTCCCAGGCTGCGGTGCTATCGACGATGCGTTGCTTGCGCGACTGGCGGGAAGCGCGATGATTCTCTTTGACGGGACCTTCTGGTCGAATGACGAGCTCATCCGGCTGGGCATCGGTGAGCGAACGGCACTGCAGCTCGATCACCTGCCGATAAGCGGCAGCGAAGGGAGTCTCGGGCGCCTCGGGGCACTGCCCGTCAGGCACCGCGTCTACGTTCACATCAACAACACCAATCCGGTCCTCCTGGAGAGCTCCGCGGAGCGACGCGCGGTCGAGGCGGCCGGCCTGGTCATCGGCATGGATGGCATGAGGTTCGACCTATGAGTGAAACGCTCGTCGCCTCCGAACTCGCCTCCGCCCCTCGCGGCGTGATCCCGACGCTCGACCGTCCGCTGACTCCTGCGGAGCTCGAGGCGGCACTGCGGGCCTTCCAGGGTTCGTACTACGTCGAGCATCCGTTCCATCGCGACATGTACGCCGGCAGGCTCACGCCCCGGCAGTTCCAGGGATGGGTGGCCAACCGGCTCGCCTACCAGCGCGTGGTTCCGCGCAAGGACGCCGCGATCCTGTCGAACTGTCCTGATCCCGCGGTGCGCCGTGAGTGGATCAGCCGGATCATCGACCACGACGGAACCCGCGAGGGTGAGGGCGGTATCGAGCTCTGGATCCGGCTCGGCGTGGCGCTCGGCGTGCCGCGCGAGGAGATGGAGGACGAGCGGCACGTGCTGCCATCGGTGCGGCTGATCTGCGAGTCGTATGTCTGGTTCTGCAAGTCGAAGCCCTGGGTGCAGGCCTGCGCCTCGTCGCTCACGGAACTCTTCGCCCCGAAGATCCATGCGCAGCGCATCGAGGCCTTCCCGGTACACTACCCGTGGATACCGCCCGAAGCGCTGGACTACTTCAAGAGCCGCCTGGTGCAGGCACCGAGGGACGTGAAGCACGGCCTCTCGATCGTGCAGCAGCACTGCACCACGGTGGAAACCCAGCGCATGGCCTTCGAGGCGCTCGCGTTCAAGCTGGAGATGCTCTGGGCCATGATCGACACGATCTACCATGCTTACCGCGACTAGCATCCCCTCGCTCTGGCGGCTCGCGCGCGTCGAGTACGACGACGTGCGCAAGCGGCCCGTGCTGCTCTACCCCGAGGGCGCCGTGCTGCTCAATGACACCGGCGCGGATATTCTCAAGCTGGTGGACGGGCAGCGCAGCGTGGGCGACATCGCCCGCGTGCTGAGCGAGCGGTACAACGGCGCCGGGAGCGCCGACCCCACCGAGATCCTCAACGACGTGACGGCCTACCTGTCCACGCTGGCCGACCGGGAGCTGATCCGTGACTAGTGAACGCCCCACCACCCTGCTGGCGGAGCTGACGCATCGCTGCCCGCTGCACTGTCCCTACTGCTCCAATCCGCTCGACCTGATCCGCGCGGAGAAGGAGATCTCCACCGGGGACTGGAAGCGCGTCATCACGGAGGCACGGGCGCTTGGCGTGCTGCAGCTCGGCCTCTCCGGCGGTGAACCGCTGGTCCGCAAGGACACCGAGGAACTGGCGGCACACGCCCGGAGCCTGGGACTCTACAGCACGCTTGTCACCTCGGGACTCGGCCTCACGCGACCTCGCGCCGAGAAGTTCCGTGAGGCCGGGCTGGAGCACATTCAGATCTCACTGCAGGACGCCGATGACGACAATGCCGAGCGGATCGCCGGAGTGCGATCGGTGAAGCAGAAGCGCGCGGCCGCGGCCCTGGTGCGCGAGCTCGGGTTCGCCTTCACCGTGAACGTCGTGCTCCACAAGGCAAACCTCGACCGCATTCAGCAGATCATCGACCTGGCCGCGGAGATGGGCGCCGACCGGCTCGAACTGGCCAACACGCAGTATTACGGCTGGGGACTGGTCAATCGTGACGCGCTCATGCCGACGCGCGAGCAGGTGGACCGCGCCTTCGAGATCGCCGAGCGGGCCAAGCAGGCCCATCGGGGCGGGATGCAGATCCTCTTCGTGCTCCCTGACTACTACGAGAAGTATCCGAAGGCCTGCTACGGCGGCTGGGGCAAGGTCTACCTTGTCGTGGCGCCCGACGGCAAGGTCCTGCCGTGCCATGGCGCCACGAACATCACCACCATCCCCTACCCGAACGTGCGCGAGCACTCGATGGAGTGGATCTGGCAGGAGTCGCCGCTGTTCAACGCGTTCCGTGGCGACAGCTGGATGAAGTCGCCCTGCAGCACCTGCGAACGGAAGTGCGTCGACTTCGGCGGGTGCCGCTGCCAGGCGTTCGCGCTCACCGGCGACGCGGCGGTGGCCGACCCGATCTGCGTCCTGAGTCCCCATCATCACATCATCGAGTCGGCGCTCGCCGACGCAAACGCCACCACGCCATTCACCTACCGCAAGCTCGCGAGCGAGCCGCAGCCCGCGTGAGCGAGGCCGCCGTCGCGGCTGAGGGCCTCGGCCGCGACTACGGTAGCACGCGGGCCCTGGACGGGCTCACACTGCGGGTCGAGGCCGGTCAGCAGGTGGGCCTGCTCGGTCCCAACGGGGCCGGCAAGACGACGGCCATGCTCCTGCTCGCTACGCTGCTCCGTCCCACTCGCGGGCATGCAACGGTATTCGGCCAGGACGTGGTCCAGGCGCGCCGCGCGGCACGACGACGACTGGGGCTCGTGTTCCAGGAGCCCACGGTCGATCCCTTCCTCACTGTTCGCGAGAATCTTGATTTCGCTGCGGCGCTCGCCGGCCTTGATCGCCGCCAGGCACGGGACGCCATCACCGTGGCGCTCCAGCGCATGGGACTCGTCACCTTCGCTGAGCGCCGCGCGCGGGAACTCTCCGGTGGATGGCGCCGCCTGGCCGACATCGCGCGCGCGACGCTGCACGCGCCCAGCCTGCTCATCCTCGACGAACCGACGGTTGGCCTCGACCCCGAGCACCGCGCGGCGCTCTGGCATTTTCTCGATGCGCTGCGTCGTGACCAGGGCACCGCGGTGCTCTTCTCCACTCACTACCTCGCCGAGGCGGAGGGAGCCGATGCGGTCGTGCTCCTGTCGGGCGGCACGGTCGTCGACCGCGGCTCCCCTGCGGAACTGATGCAGCCATTCGGCTCATCAGTGCTCGAAGTCGAGGGCCCCGGCGTCCCAGCGCTGGTCTCGGCGCTCGAAGAACGGGCGCTCGTGGAGATGCTGGTTCATACCCCCACCGGCTGCCGGATAGCGCTCGCCGCCCATCGCGAGCAGGCGCTGGAACTGGCGGGATCGGTGCCCGGGATCAGCCGCGCCGTCCTGCGGCAGCCCAGCCTCGAGGACGTCTACTTCGCGCGGACCAGCGCAAGCGCACTGCGAGGTCAGCCAGCATGATCGCGTTCAGCGCCGTCGCCGGGATCGTGCGGCGCGACCTGCGCCGCGCCGCGCGCCAGCCGAGCCGGCTCATCGGCGGACTCGCACGGCCCTTCGTCTGGCTGCTGCTGGTCGCGAGCGGTTACAACGCCATCGCGAATCCCGGCACCGGCGGCTCATATCGCGAGTTCGTGTTTCCGGGCGTGATCATCATGGCCTGCCTCTTCGGCTCCGCGCTCACCGCAGTGTCGACCGTCTACGATCGAGAGTTCGGCATGCTGCGGCTCATGCTCGCGAGTCCAGCCGGCCCTGCGGTGGTACTCGCCGGCCGCGCGGTATCGGCCACCGCCGTAGGCTTGCTGCAGGGTCTTGTCGTCCTCGCGGCGGCACCGCTCGTCATGAGCATCACCATTCGCCAGGCGTTGCTCGCCGCGCTCGCGATTGTCCTCGCCTCGTTCGTGTCGGCGCTGCTCGGGCTGCTCGTGGCGGCACGGCTCCGGTCGGTCGAGAATTTCGCGGGCATCATCAACGTGCTGCTATTCCCCATGCTGTTCATCAGTGGCGCGCTGTACCCGGCCAGTGGCCTCCCGCCGCTGCTGCGATGGATCGCGCGGGTGAATCCCGTGACCCACATGGTCGAGCTGGTACGGTCGGCACTGGGCCAGCCGACCGACCTCTCGCCGCCTGCCAACCTCCTCGCGCTAGTCAGCTTTGCCCTGATCACCTTCGTGCTCGCCTCGCTCCTCTTCGACCCCGAGCAGCGATTCATCGGGAGGCCGGCACAGTCACGCCCCTAGCATAAAGAGAGGCTCTCCCGGCCCCGCCTCGCCCTTCCGCAGCACGATCTTCAAGCACTGCAATGGTTTGCATATGCGGCAACGATCTTGCCCAAGGAACGCTCGACTATCGTTGGCGCACGCCTCGCCCGAGGGGCCGGACATCATTGAAGATCCTGATCGTGGAAGATTCCGCGCTCATCCAGCGCATGTACGGGCTGGCTCTACCGAAGCGCGAACATGAGTTGCATACCGCCGGCAATGGCCGTGAGGCGCTGAGCCTGCTCAGCCGTCACGGGCCGTTCGATGTCGTCCTCCTGGATCTGAATATGCCCGATATGAATGGCGTCGAGTTCGTCCGCGAACTCCACGAGCACACTTCCTTCCCCCGTACCCCCGTCATTGTCACGACCGCGGAGCCCGAAGGATCCGACCTCGTGCGCGACGTGACGGCGCTGGGCATCGCGGCGCTGGTACGAAAGCCGTGGAAA
This sequence comes from uncultured Gemmatimonadales bacterium, assembly GCA_963789925.1. Taxonomy (GTDB): domain Bacteria; phylum Gemmatimonadota; class Gemmatimonadetes; order Gemmatimonadales; family GWC2-71-9; genus JAGGAG01. The sequence continues at coordinate 728,527 of CAWBMQ010000005.1, read as the reverse complement.
CCGCACGAACTCAAGGCCGTGATCGACGAGGTGGTCGCATGAGCGCCCCCCTCACGTTCCTCGTGGTGGACGACTCGAAGCTGCATCACCAGATGTACGAGCTCGTATTCTCCCGGGGGTCGCTTGCGGGGAGCACGGTCCTGCACGCCTACAACGGACGGGAGGGGTACGCCTTGTTCCAGGCGCATCCCGAGCTCACGGCCGTTTTCCTCGACCTGAACATGCCCGAGATGAACGGCCTCGAGTTCCTGGCACGGCGCCGGGCCGACGGCATGCAGCCTCACGTCCCCGTCGTCATGGTCACCACCGAGGACTCGCCAGACGACGAGCGGCGGGGCCGCGAGGCCGGAGCATGGGACTACCTTCGCAAGCCGTTCCAACCCGCCGATATCGAGCGGACCATCGCCCGCGTGCGCCAGTCCTCCGTGCCGGGCTGACGTCGCCATGACCGGGGACAACGCTTTCGCCGAGCTGATCCACGAGTACGTAGGCGAGTGCCTGCCACTTTCAGAGCAGGCGGCGGATGGGTTCCTCGAGGTGGAGCGCCGGTGGAACACCGGCCAGCAGGTCGATGACCTTGCGCCGAGGCTCAAGGGCCTGGTGCACACGGTGAAGGGTAACTCCGCCATGATGGGCCAGTCGGCCGCGGCGGAGGTGGCCCATGCCACGGAAGACCTCTTCGCTGCCCTCCTCGCCGATGCATCACGGCGCGAGCCCGCGGCGCTCGACCTGCTTCTCGACGGCTCCAACCTCCTCATCGAGCTCGTTCGGGGCGCAGCAAGCGGGAAGGCGGACACCGCTCGCGTGGCCTCCTGGGTCGACGGCGTTCGGGCGCAGCTTGCCGGGCATGCCGCACCGGCCGTGGTGGCGCCAGGTGCCTCCAGCCGGTCGGCCGCGCCGGAAGCGGCGATCGACACCGTGCGAGTGGACTTCCGCCGCCTCGACGCACTCCAGGAAATCGTGGGTGAGGCGATCATTGCGCAGTCGCGGTTGCGGGACATCCAGCGCCGGATGGCGGCGCATCTTGGCTTCACCGAGGAGACGGCCGAGCTCGACGCCTCCATCAATGCCGTGGAAAAGACCACGCAGAAGCTCGAGGATGCCGTCATGGCAACGCGCCTCGTGCCGCTCTCGGGCGTGTTCGGCCGCCTTGCCCGTCTCGTGCGCGAGGCGGCCCAGTCAAGTGGCAAGCAGGTGCGGCTGGAGACGGCCGGCGGCGACACGCGGCTGGACAAGGCGATCGTGGACCGGCTGGGTGAGCCGCTCGTACACCTCATCACCAATGCGGTGGTGCACGGCGTCGAGCGCGACGATGTGCGGCGCAGCCGGGGCAAGCCCGCAGAGGCGGTGGTCCGCCTGAGCGCCGCCACGGTGAGCGATGGCGTCATCCTCACGGTGTCGGACGACGGCGGCGGCCTGGATGCCGAGCGCATCGCGGAACGCGCCCGGGCGCTGGGGCTCGAGGCGAGCTCGACGGCTGCCGACGCGATCTATCCCCTCATCTTCGTGCCCGGCCTCAGTACGGTCGACGCCGTCTCCTCGCTGGCCGGCCGGGGTGTCGGCCTCGACGTGGTCGCGAGCTCGCTCCATGCGATGGGCGGGTCCATTACGGTGGAGAGCGCGCCGGCACGTGGCACCCGGTTCATCCTGCGCGTGCCGGTGACCCTCGCGGTCGTGCGAACGCTCCTCTTCGAGGTGTCCGACGAGCGCTATGCCATCCCCCTCACCCACGTAGTCGAGACGGTGCGGGTGGAGGATGGCGACATCCACGAGATCAATCACCGTGGAGTCGTACTGTGGCGGGGCGAGCTCCTGCCGGTGGTGGATGGCGCGACGCTGGTCGGCGCGGGCACGGTCGCAGGCGAGCCGGCACGCAAGTACACGGTCGTGGTCCAGGCGGGCACCCGCCGGCGCGGTGTGCTGGTCGACCGGCTGCATGGTCACCGGAGTGTCGTCGCCAAGGGCCTCGATCCGGCACTCGGCCACGCCCGGCTCGTGTCCGGCACCACCATCATGGGCGATGGCCGCGTCACCTGCATTCTCGACGCGCAGAGACTGGTCGATCCGTCGTCCGGCCACACCGCTACCGTCCTGAACTGAGCGAATCCCGATGCCACGCAAGCGCTCCGAGCCGCCGTCCGCCCCCGTCGCTACGCGTGCGAGCCTCCTCGAGTTCGCCGACGCGGTCGCGGTTTCCGATGCGCCCGAACCGGTGACACCCGCGGCGGCGCCGCTGCATCTCGTCACGTTCGTGCTCGACCGCGAAGAGTTCGGCATCCCGATCGGCCGCGTGCGCGAGGTGCTCCGGGTTGGCGACATCACCCGCGTGCCCGAGGCGCCGCCGCATATCCGCGGCGTTACCAGCGTGCGCGGCCGGATCCTCCCCGTGGTCGAGTTGCGCACCCGGCTCGGCCTGCCTGGCCTCGGCGATCCGGGCATGCGTGCGCGGATCATCGTGGTCGAGGCGCACGGCCGCGTGCTCGGCTTGCTGGTCGACGCCGTGAACCAGGTGGTGAATGTCCCCGCCGACTCGGTGCTGGCGCCGCCCGGCGAGGTGATCTCGGCGCAGACCGACTACGTCACCGGCATCGGACGGCTCGATACCCGGCTCATCATCCTGCTCGATCTCGATCGGGCGCTCCTCCTGGCGGAGGCGGCATGATGCCGCGCCAGGCACCCTCTCCCCGGACATCGGCATGACGGACAAGCTGGTACAGTGGATCCGCGACCTCACCATCCGCCGGAAGCTCCTCTCCGGCATCGCGATCGTCCTGGCGCTCAACGCTTACCTCGCGCTGTACGCGATCAACCGGCTCAGCGTGGTCGGCGCCGTGGCAAACAGCCCCGCCGCAAACCAGATCGTCTCCGACACGCGTGGCGCGATCCTCGTGCTCGTCCTTATCACCATCGGTATCGGTGTTGCCGTCGCCCTGCTGCTGGGACGCCTGATCGCCGATCCCTTCACCGCGCTCGGCCTGCTGGCTGAGCGAGTGGCGAAGGGCGACCTCACGGTGGATATCCGCAGCGCCTCGCGCGATGAGGTCGGCTGGCTCGAGCACATCATGCGGCAGATGGTGAAGAGCCTGAGGGAGATGGTCACCCAGATCACCTCGGCGAGCCGCACGGTCGCGACTTCGGCCGAGGAGATCTCGAGCACCACGGTCCAGATCGCGCGCGGCGCCGAGACCCAGTCGAGTTCGACCGAGGAAACCTCGGCGACGATGGTGGAGATGGCGGCGCAGATGCAGCACCTCGCCAAGAACGCGGAAGCGCTCGCGGCCAATGTGGACGAAACCTCGGCGTCGATCCAGGAGATGAGCGCCACGCTGGGCCAGACGGCGCAGAACGGCGAGGTCCTGGTGCAGGCGGTGGATGAAGCGGTCGCCACGCTCACCGGCATGATCGACCGGATCGGCGCCATTGCGCAGCGCGTGCACATGGTCGATGAGGTGTCCCAGCGGTCTGCCACCGAGGCGCGAACCCGCGGCGTCACCCTGCAGGGCTCGATCGGTTCCATCGGCGACCGCTCGCGCGAGATCGGGAAGATCGTGAAGGTGATCGACTGGATCGCCGACCAGACCAACCTCCTGGCGCTGAACGCCGCCGTCGAGGCGGCACGCGCGGGAGACGCCGGGCGCGGGTTCGCGGTCGTCGCTGACGAAGTGCGGCGGCTGGCCGAGCGTTGCATGCAGGCGACGCAGGAGATCGGCGAGGTCGTCGAGCTGGTGCAGCGGGAGACCGAGGCCTCCGTCAAGCTCACCGACGAGGTCGTGAGCGGCCTGGTCGGGTCGATCGGCAAGACGTCGGAGCTCGTGGCCGACGCGGCGCGCGCGACCGATGAACAGGCCAGCGGCGCCAAGGAAGTGCTCAAGATCGCGGGCCACATGTCCGCGTTGACACGCCAGATCGCCGGTGCCGTGAAGGAGAACGCCGTCGGGGCCCGCGAGATCAGCCATGCCGCCGAGAAGATGAACCACCTGACGCACCAGATGTCCGAGTCGGTTCTCGAGCAGAAGCGCGGCGGCGAGCAGATCGTGAAGTCGGTCGAGTCGATCGCGATGATCTCGCGCCAGAACCTGGTTGCCGTGGAGCAGATGAGCGCTGCGGCGAAGGCGCTGGCGGGCGAGTCCGAGGGCCTGCAGCAGCGCGTCCAGGCCTTCCAGGTATGACCACGGTGGTTGACGTCCGGCAGCGGCTCGCTGCCGTGCACGACATGGACGAACCGGAGCGGCTCGTGGCGATCCTTGCCGCCCTCGAGGACGAGGCGCCGGTCGTGCGGGAGCAGGCGGTGCGCTACGCGGCGCGCTATCTCGAGCCCGCGCGGCTCGTGCGCCTGGTCGCGAACGACGAGCGTGCCGTGCTCCGGAATGCGGCCATTGCGGCGCTCGAGCGCCAGGGGCCCTGCGCGGTGCGCCCGCTGGAGATGGTGCTGGCCGAGCCGGTCGACGCCGAACTCGCGATGTTCACGCTCCAGGTCCTCGCGCGCATCGCCGACCATCACAGTGCCGCCACCGTTCTCCCATACCTCCGCCATGCCAATGCCAATGTGGCTCAGGCAGCGATCGAGGCACTCGGGGCCTTCCGGGCTGCCGAGGCGGTGCCGGACCTCCTGGCGCTCATGGGAGGCAATCTCTGGCTGCAGCTCGCGTCGGTGAATGCACTGGGCGAGATCGGCGATGCGAGAGCAGCCGGCCCGCTGCTCGAGCTCGCGCCCGACTCCCTGCTCGCGATCCCGGCCCTGCAGGCGCTCGGCAAGCTGCCGGCCTCCGCCGTCGCTGGACCCCTCGCGCAGCTGGTGTGCGACGTCCGGGAGCCAGCCTCACGCGCGGCAGCGCTCCTGGCGCTCGCCGATGTGGTCGCGCGCAATCCATCCGATCCGCCAGTGTGGCGTGCGCTTTCGATGGTGGCGGCAGCGGCCGATGAGCCCACCCTGCTCCGCATGCTGCAGGGCGCGATTGCCACGGCCGACGATGCCCCCGAGCCTTCGCGCCTCCGTACCGCTGCCGCCACCATTGCCGCCAGCGCGCCGGTTACCGCCGCCTGGGCACCCGCGCTGGTGGCGCTGGCGGAAGGGGGCGAGGCCGCACTCGTCGGGACCTTGCTCCGCATGCCGGACTCGCGACTCGTGCCACTCATCGTCTCGCACTCGCGCGACGGGGGTCCCCGCGTCCGCTCCCTCGTCGTCGAGTACGCCTCAGCCGAGGTCATTCCGCCCCCCTTGCTCCTCGGCGCATTGCGGGACCCGCATGCGCTCGTGCGCGCGGCGGCGTGCCGGGCCCTGGGACCGCTCCAGCTGGCAGAGTCCGTGGCGCCACTGGTGGAACTGCTCAGGGTCGGCTGTGACGAGGAGCGCGCCGCCGCCGCCGCCGCGCTCGCCTGCCAGCCGTGCAGGCACCTCGCACCGCTGGCGGCATGCCTCACGTCGCCTGCCGAGCCGGAACTCCTCTGCCAGGCACTGGGTGTCCTCGAAGCGACCGGTGGACAACTGCACCTCGACCGGGTGCTGGAACTCGCGCACCACGCGTCGGCTCCTGTGCGGTGCGCCGCCCTTCGCGTGCTCGCCGGGCTGGGTGACCGCCGGGTAGAGCCGCTGCTGTTCAAGGCGCTCGCCGATGTCGATCCCGATGTGCCTGTCGAGGCGCTGGATCTGCTGGTCCAGCGCGGAGGCAAGCGCACGCTCGACAACCTCATGGCGCTGCTCTCCGTCTCCGATTCGCTTCGTTTTCGCGTGATCCGCGCGCTTGGCCGGCTTCGCGTTGCCCGCGCCGCGCCGAAACTGGAGGCCCTGTACCCCGACTGCCCGCTGCACGAGCAGCTCGAGGTCATCGGCGCGCTGGTGCTCATCGCCACACCGGGCGTGCGAGACTTCCTGCAGGCACGCCTGTCGGAGTCGAACCTCGAGCTGCGGCGCGCGGCGGCGCGGGGGCTCGCCACCCTGGCCGGGACGGAGGACCTGCCCCAGTTGGCCAGCCTGGCGTCCGACGCCGACTGGAATGTCCGGAACGAGGCGGCGCGTGGCCTGGCGAGGCTCCCGCTTGAGGAGTCGCGGCCGCTGCTGCTCACCCTGGCGCGTGACGTCGAGTCCGTGGTGGCCGTCACCGCGCGCGAGGCCTTCACCGGGGCACCGGCAAGGACCTGGGCCCTGTCCTCATGACGCTGGCGCTCGAAGCCGAGTGGAAGCTCCTCACGGACCTCATCGAGGAGCGCTTCGGGCTCTCGTTCACCGGGGTGCGCCGCGACATCCTGGCATCACGACTGGCACCGCGCTTCAGGGCGCTGCAGTGTGCCAATCCCCTCGAGTACTACTATCACCTCAAGTCACATCCCGAGCGCGATCGCGAGCTTGCTCAGCTCGCCATGACGCTGACGAACAACGAGACCTACTTCTTCCGCGAAGCACACCACTTCGAGTGTGTTGCGCGGCATGTCATCCCGTCGCTGAACGGTGAACTGAGCGCGCGCCCGCTGCGCATCCTGTCCGCCGGCTGCTCCTCGGGCGAGGAACCGTACTCCCTCGTGATGACGCTCCAGGCGTCGGGACTCGAGGCGCACCTGCCGCATGGCTGGGAGGTCGAGGCCTGCGACCTGAACCCGGCCCGCCTGGCACAGGCCAGGGACGGAGCCTACGAGGAGACGTCGCTGCGAAACTGCGATGAGGAAACGCGCCGCCGCTACTTCACCCGTGACGGCACCCGCTTTCTGCTTCGCGAGCGGCATCGAGCCGGCGTGCGATTCTTCACCTGCAACCTCGCGGCACCGGTCATGCCGCTGGGCACGGCGCGATACGATGTCATTCTCTGCCGGAACCTGCTGATCTACTTCGGCGAGGCGGCGTTCATGGCCCTCATCGAGCGGTTCGCGCGCGCCCTCGTTCCCGGCGGCTACCTCATGCTGGGTCATTCCGAGTCGCTGATCGACCGCAGTCCGTCCTTCCGGGCCATGGTGCTCAACGGCATGGTGGTCTACCAGCGCAGCGCGAACGACCGATGATCCGCGTCTTCATCGTCGACGACTCCTCCTTCGTCCGGAAGGCCCTCCGCCGGAGCCTCGCGAGCGCGCCCGACATCCGCGTGGTGGGCGAGGCCAGGAGCGCCGAGGAAGCGCTACGGCTCGTGCCCGATGCCGACCCCGACGTCGTGACGCTCGACGTGGCGATGGAGGGGATGGACGGCCTCGCAGCCCTGCGCGGGCTGCTCGCGTGGCGGCCGACCCTGCCCGTCGTCATGCTCTCGGCCCACACCACGCAGGGCGCCGCGGCCACGCTTGAGGCGATGTCGCTCGGCGCGGTCGACGTCATCGACAAGGGCGACTTCAGCCTGATGGACCTCGACGGCCTCGGGCGCCGCGCGATCGACAAGATCCGGCTGTGGCGCCAGGGTCGCCGCGTCGTCGACGGGGGCGCCAGCCGGGATAGCGCGCTGCCCCGCGGCCTCCCTGATGCGTCCGGCTGCGCGCTCTGCGTCATCGGTGCCTCGACCGGCGGCCCGCCGGCGCTCCAGCGCCTGCTCGAAGCACTCCCAGCGGACTTCCCGCTGCCGGTCGTGATCGCGCAGCACATGCCGCCCGGCTTTACCCGACCCTTCGCACTGCGCCTCAACGGGCTCTGTGACCTGCGGGTGCGGGAGGCCGTTGATGGTGACCGGGTGGAGCGCGGCACGGTCCTGATCGCTCCGGCGGGACGTCACCTGCGTATAACGCGTCGTCTCACGGTCGCCATCTCGGACGAGCCCGTCGACGCCCCGCACCGGCCGAGCATCGACCTGCTGATGACCTCGGCCGCCCAGGCACGGCCCGGCAAGGTCCTCGGCGTCCTGCTGACAGGAATGGGAGACGACGGGGCCGATGGGATGGCCATGCTGCGCGCGCAGGGCGGCATCACCATTGGCGAGAGTGAGGAAACCTGTGTGGTCTTCGGGATGTCGCGCGCGGCACATGAACGGGGCGCGATCGAACGACTCCTGCCACTGCCGCACATCGCGGGCTGGCTCGCCGGCATTCGCGCGCCGGCAACGGTCACCGACGCGCGTTAGGGTTCCGCGAACAGGGAGGGGGGACAGGTCCCTGCCCGGGGATCGGCCTCGCGCTCCAGCAGGATCTTCTGCTCAACCAGCGAGCGCGCCGGGTTGCGGATCGCACCACCCACCGGAACAGTGGCCTCCACCGTCACGTCATGGGCATACCGAACCGGCCCGCGCACCGGATCCCAGGTGGCCACACCTCGATCGTTCAGCGTGCGCACATAGGTGGGAGTCAGGCTGTCGCCGGCCGGCGGCGGCACGGGGCCCTGCAGCGTGAGCTGGACGTGATAGCGCTGCAGGTTCGCGCTGTCGCTCAGCCGCTTGATGGCGAGGGTATCACCGCTGCGCCATTCCTCACCCGCCTGCAGCACACGGGGCGGCAGCCGCGGGAACATGTCGTCGAGCACGCCGCCCAGGTCCGTCACTTCCTTCACCTCCGCCGGCACGAACGGGACGACGTGTGTTGTCGTCGAGCCATCAGGCAGGAGTTGAGCGCGGTAGTGTCCGCCGAGGACACCGGAGGCATCCGGCTCCGTGCGATTGCCGCCGGCGCTGCGCCACACGCGCAGGGAATCGAACCAGGCGACGAGCTGAATGGACGGTTCGGGGGGACGCGCAATCGCAGCGACGACCAGGTAGCTCTCGCGGCCCGAATTCGCGGTGGCGGTGCGGCCGGCCGTCTGCAGCGTGAGGTCGCTCTGGACACTTTCGTGAAACCGGGAGCAGCTGAGCTGCGTCGCGGCGTATCCGGGCACCGACTGCGCCTGGACGCGGGAGCCACCGACGCAGAGCACCGCCAGGATCGCGGTCCCCCTCACGGCGTAGCGGTTCCTCCTGGCGCCGGGCGCGGCGTTCCTACTCCGCTGCCATGTACGGATAGCGAAAGTCCGTCGGCGAGACGAGCGTCTCCTTGATGCTCCGGGGCGATACCCAGCGAACCAGGTTGAGGATCGATCCTGCCTTGTCGTTGGTTCCGCTGGCCCGGGCGCCGCCGAACGGCTGCTGGCCCACTACCGCGCCGGTCGGCTTGTCATTGAGGTAGAAATTGCCTGCGGCGTTCCGCAGTACCTGGCTCGCCTCGGCCAGTGCAGCCCGGTCGCGCGCGAACACCGCCCCGGTGAGCGCATACGGACTCGTCCCGTTCACCAGCTCCAGCGTCTCCCGCCACTTTGCCGCCGGGTACACGTGCACCGTCATCACCGGCCCGAAGAGCTCGTCGCACATCATGCGGTACCTCGGGTCCTCCGTGGTGACGAGGGTGGGCTGGATGAACCAGCCCTCCTTCGCATCGGCTCCGCCGCCGGCGACGACCTTCACGCCGGGTGCGCCCTTCGCCGCCTCGAGGTAGCCGGTGATGCGATCGAATGACTTCTTGTCGATCACCGCGCCCATGAAGTTCCTGAAGTCGGCGACGTCCCCCATCTTGATCTCGGTCATCATGGCGACCATCCGGTCGCGCACCTCGGGCCAGATCGCGTCGGGGATGTACGCGCGCGACGCCGCGCTGCACTTCTGCCCCTGGTACTCGTACGCCCCGCGCACGAGGCCGACCGCCACCGCGGCGGGGTCCGCGCTCTGGTGCGCCACGACGAAATCCTTCCCGCCGGTTTCACCCACGATGCGCGGGTAGGAGACGTACTTGTCCAGCCGGCTCGACAACTGATGCCAGATCTGCCGGAAGACAGCCGTTGATCCGGTGAAGTGGATGCCGGCGAAATACGGTTCCTCGACCAGCGTCGCGGTGCACATGACCGCCTCGGCGGGCACGAAGTTGATGACCCCCGGCGGCAGGCCAGCCGTCTCCAGCAGCTTGTAGATGTAATAGTTGCTGAGGAGTGCCGTGTGCGACGGCTTCCACACCACGGTGTTGCCCATCAGTGCCGGTGCACCGGGCAGGTTGCCGCCGATCGCCGTGAAGTTGAATGGCGTCACCGCATAGACGAAACCCTCGAGCGGCCGGTGCTCCATCCGGTTCCACACGCCGGGCGAGGATTCGGGCTGCTCATGGTACAGCCGCTCTGCGTACGCCACGTTGAAGCGGAAGAAATCGATCAGTTCGCACGCGCTGTCGATCTCGGCCTGGAACGCCGTCTTGCTCTGGCCCAGCATGGTGGAACCATTGAGCAGGGCCCGGTGCGTGGTCGCCAGCATCTCCGCAGCCCGGAGGAACACCGCCGCCCGGTCCTCGAAGCGGAGCGCCGCCCACTCACGCTGCGAGTCGATCGCCGACTTTGCGGCTGCCCGGACCGTGTCAGCCGTGGCCTTGTGCGCTCGCGCGATGACGTGCCGGTGCTTGTGGGGCGACGTGACGTCAAGCATGTCGCCGCTCCGGACCTCTTTCCCGCCCACGATGGCCGGTATGTCGGCTACTTCGCCGGTCAGCCGCGCCAGTTCAGCCTTGAGCGTCGCGCGCTCCGGCGAACCCGGTGCATAGGAAAGGATCGGTTCGTTGCGAGGGGGCGGGATGTTCGGAATGCCACTCATGGACGGGACCCGGATGGAGATGGGCTGGGATTATACATCGTCACGACGTCGGGTGGCGGCGTGCCGACGACCCCCGGCACCGGCAGCACCACGAAGCCGTTCCTCTGCACGATCGCGCGTCCTTCCGCCGACAGGGCGAAACGCACAAAGGCTGCCGCCAGCTCGGGATGCGGCGCCCCGACCGGTATGGTCAGGGCGTAGAGGATTGGTTCCCCGCGCAGCGTCAGCGAATCGCCGCCAGCCCGGCTGGCGCCAGGGATGCGGACGGTTGCCGTTTCGTACTCCTTCGCGAGCAGGGGGTCGCTCAGGTCGATGGCATTCGGTAGCGAGACATACCTGAGCCCGTTTGTCTCCGCGAGCGACCGGTAGGTCCAGGCATAGTCGAGTTCTCCCGCCTGAAGCAGCGCCGTGAGGTCGGCCTCCTTGGGACGCTGGTACTTCGGCGGCATCGCCGCCTCGAGGCGCCGCGCCAGCCCCGGCTCCCGGTAATAGCGTTCGGCGAGTTGCAGCACGATCAGCGTACGATAGCCGTTGGGGTCGAGGGCCGGATCGGAGTGGCCGGCGCGCACACCCTTCTTGAGCAGCACTCGCCACCAGTTGGTGCTGTCGATGGTGGCGGCGTCGATCGACCGGTCGGTGTAGGCGATCACCATCGCGTTGCGGGCGAAATTGGCATACCACGTCGCGTACTTCGGCCGCAGCAGGTCGTCGATGACGTTGTAGTCCGCCACGGCGAGCACGTCGGGGATCTTGTGCAGTTCGGTGAGCTTGCGAGCCGCCTCCAGGCTCCCCGAGTTCTCCTGGGCCGGCACCACACCAGGGTTCACGGCCCGGAACGCGTCGAGCAGCTCCCTGAACGGGCGGGCCAGGCTGCCGGCATTGTAGACGACGATCGGCCCGCTCAGTGACTGCGCCAGGACCGGGGCCGCGAGACCAGCCCAGAACAGCGCGAGGAGCGCGGCCAGCCGGCGTGCGCCCCCGGTTTGCGCCCGACCGGGACGTTGCCGATACTTGTGTCCGCCCCGGGCGCCGCCCGGAACGCATCGCCAACCGCCTCGGAACCCGGATTGCTCCATGCGCCGTCTCCTCGGATGTCTTGCCTTCGTGGCCCTCGCCGCCTGCCCGACGTATGACCGCTACGACAAGCTGGCCGACCAGAAGGGCATGTTGAGCGCCGACCAGTTCGCGGCTTATGGCCCGGAACAGGCCCAGAAGATCGCCATCGGCCGCGCCCTGGGGCAGGCATATGATGGCATGAGCACCGCCGACTTCGCGGCCCAGATGGGGATTGCCGTAGCCTACGCCAGGACGATGCCTGATGTGGTCGACGTACGGGCCGACACGCTGGCCTACTTTCTCACCGTCCAGTTCAAGAGCGGCTGGCGCGTCTTCGTGCTCCCGATTTCCGATGGCAAGGCGCCTGGCGACACCCCCGGCCTGCCCAAGGCAACGAGCTGAAGGGGGCCGCCCGGTCAGGCAGCATGACCCCGGGCGCATGGACCGTCCTGTCGTCGATCATGGCTCAAAATAAACGCGACCTCCGGAGCTCTCGTGAAACGCAGCACAATGGTCACCATTGGCGCGCTGTTGGTCTTTGGCGCCTACTTGCTCTACAGCACGCTTACGTCACAGAAGTATTCCTGCACCGTCAGCGTCACCTACCAGGGCCGGAACGGCACCGCCACTGCCTCCGCCGCGTCCGAGCATGATGCGAAGCAGCAGGCGCAAACCACGGCCTGCGGCCCCATCACGAGCGGGATGAACGAATCGATCGCCTGCAGCAACACGCCGCCCGCCAAGACCGAATGCGTGACGCTCTGAGGTGACCGCCCGGTTCGAGTTTCCCCATCCGGTCGTCCTGCTCCTGGGCTGCGTGGCCATCGCCGCTGCCCTCACCTGGGTTGTGCCCGCGGGCGCCTACGACCGGCGGGACGATCCCGTCACCGGCCGGGCGGTGGTCGTTCCGGGCACCTACCACAGTGTGGAGGCCGCCCCGGTCGGGCTGTTCAAGGCACTGGTCGCGGTGCCGAAAGGCTTGATCGACGCGGCGAGCGTGATCTTCCTGATTTTTCTCTCCGGCGGCGCGTTCACGGTCGTGGATCGCACCGGCGCCCTCAGGAGGCTGGTGGACGTGCTCGCCCGCCGGCTGGAAAGTCGTGGCGTACTCGTGATACCGGTCGTGGGCCTCGCCTTCGCCGCGGGCGGCGCCTTGATGCAGATGTCGGAGGAACTGGTAGCCTTCGCCCCCCTCCTGCTGCTCATCTGCGCCTCGCTGGGACTGCCTCCCCTCATCGCGGTGGCGATGAGCATTGGCACTGCCGCCATCGCCGCTGCCTTCTCCCCGGTCGACCCGTTCATGGTGGCCATCGCGCAGAAGGTGGCGGGCCTGCCCGTTGGATCGGGCTGGGAGTTCCGGACAGTGCTCCTCGCGATGGCGATGGGCTACTGGCTCTGGAGTATCACGCGCTACGCGTCCCGGCACTTGAACCCGCCGGCCGTCGTGGCCGGGGCGGATGAACGAAACCAGTCGCTCACAACGCGGCATCTGGTGGTCATCCTTGTCGTGGCGCTCACCTTCCTGTTCTTCGGCATCGGGGCACAGCAGTGGGGCTGGGACTTCGACAAGCTGGCGACCCTGTTCCTCATCATGGGGCTGGTCGCCGGCGTCGTCGGTGGCCTTGGCCTGTCCGGCACCGCCGACGCCCTCGTCGCCGGTGCCCGCGACATGACCTTCAGCGCCCTGCTCGTCGGCCTGGCACGCGGCATCTTCGTCGTGCTCGACGAGGGTCACATCGTAGACTCGCTGGTTCACGCCATCGTCACGCCACTCGAGGGCCTGCCGGTGACGCTGGCAGCGCTCGGCATGTTCGTCGCCCAGGCACTGATCCACATCCCCGTGCCCAGCACGAGCGGTCAGGCCGTCCTTACCATGCCGATCCTGGCTCCGGTGTCCGATCTCATCGGCCTGTCGCGCCAGGTGACGGTGCTTGCCTACCAGCTCGGGAACGGCACCTTCGACCTGCTCTTCCCCACCAATGGGCCGCTGCTCGCGCTCCTCGCCGTCTCGGGCGTGCGGTTCGACGACTGGTTCAAGTGGGCGCTGCCACGCTGCCTTGTTCTCGCCGCCTTCGCCTGCGTGGCCCTGATCGTGGCGATAGCGATTGGATGGCATTGACGCGGGAGGGATGATGGACCGCCGGGCCTTCGTCGCGAGCAGCGCCGCCGTCGCCGCAGCTGCGTCACCGCTGGCCGGCTGCCGGGCGGAGCCGCGCTCCGCCCCGGTCACAGCGACCCCGACGTTGGATCTCGAGGAAATCACGCTGGCTCAGCTCGGGGACGGCATCGCATCGGGGCAGTACACCTCGACCGCCATTACCCAGCACTATCTCGACCGGATCGCCGCCATCGATCACTCGGGTCCCTCGGTCAACTCGGTAATCGAGGTGAACCCCGAGGCGCTTGCGCATGCTGCACGCCTCGATGCCGAGCGGAAGGCCGGCAAGTCCCGCGGCCCGCTGCACGGCGTGCCGATCCTCATCAAGGACAACATCGATACCGGCGACCAGATGCGTACCAGCGCCGGATCGCTGGCGCTGGCCGACCTGCCGGCCCCCGCCGACGCGTTCGTGGTGCAGCGGCTCCGCGCCGCTGGCGCGATCATTCTCGGCAAGACGAATTGCAGTGAGTGGGCGAATTTCCGCTCCTCGCACTCCACCAGCGGATGGAGCGGACGCGGCGGGCAGACGCACAACCCTTACGTGCTCGACCGCAACCCGTGCGGTTCCAGCTCGGGTACCGGCGCCGCCATCAGTGCCAACCTCGCCGTGGTGGGAGTGGGCACCGAGACCGATGGGTCGGTAGTGTGCCCCGCGACGGCCAATGGCCTGGTTGGGCTCAAGCCTACCGTCGGGCTGGTGAGCCGGTCAGGCATCATCCCGATTTCCGCCAGTCAGGATACCGCGGGGCCGATGACGCGGACCGTGCGGGATGCGGCCGTCCTTCTCAACGCGATGATCGGCATCGATCCGGCGGATGACGCGACCGCGAAAGTGCCCGACCGTGGCGTCGCCGACTTCACCACCTTCCTCTCGTCTGGCGGACTGGGCGGCGTACGGCTCGGCGTAATGCGCCGCTACTTCGGCGGCCTGCCCGCGCTCGACCAGCTGATGGAGGACTCACTCGTTGCGTTGCGCGATGCCGGCGCCGTCCTGGTGGACCCGGTCGACATCGTCACGGTGCCGAAGCTCGGAGCACCGGAGTTCGAGGTGCTCCTGTACGAGTTCAAGGACGGCCTCAACCGCTATCTCGGCGGTCGCGGCAGCAGCACGAAGTACCGCACGCTCGCCGAACTGATCGAGTTCAACAGCGCGAACGCCGCGAAGGAGATGCCCTGGTTTGGCCAGGAAACGTTCGAGCTCGCGGTGAAGAAGGGTCCGCTCAGCGAGCCGGCGTACCGGCGCGCGCTTGCCGATTGCCGGCGGCTTTCCCGGGCCGAAGGGATGGATGCGACGCTCCGGCGCCATCGACTCGACGCCATCGTCTGTCCCACCGGCGGACCGGCCTGGGTGACTGACCTGGTGAACGGGGATCACTGGAATCCGGCCGGCGACAGTTCGACTCCCGCGGCGGTGGCGGGCTATCCACACATCACGGTGCCAGCTGGCTTCGTGGAGGGATTGCCGGTGGGATTGTCCTTCATGGGGCCGGCCTGGAGTGAGGGCCGCCTGCTCCGCTACGCGTTCGCCTTCGAGCGCGCCACTGACTACGCGCGGCGCGCTCCCGCCTTCAAGTCGACCCTCGCCTGACCGCGCCCCGGTGTTCAGCCCGGGACCAGTACACGCTCTTCCTCGAAGATCTTCCGCGCCACCAGGAATCCCGGCACGCCACTCACCGCGCCTCCACGGAGCGCCGATGAGCCGCATCGATACACGCCGCGCATGTCCGTCTCGACACCCCAGGTTCCGTCCTCCTCCGGGTCGTCGGTGAAGAACCAGCTCAGCGAGTTGTGGAAGATGTTGCCGAGATCGAGGTCGAGCTCCTTCTCGAGATCCTGCGGGGATTTGATCTCGATGCAGAGCCCGCCCTTGGCGTCGCGGGCGAGGCAGTCCTCGAACGGCTCCGCCGTGATCCGGTTGATGGCCTCGAGGTAGCGTCGCTGCATCTCCGCCTTGCGCTCCTCGCCATCCTTCGCGAACAGGCGGTGCGGCGCGTCGAGGCCGAAGAGCGTCAGTGTCTGATAGCCATCAGCCCGCAGTGCGGGCGACAGGATCGAGTCGTCGGTAAGAGTGTGGCAGTACGTCTCGAACGGCGGGCGCCCGGGCAGGTGGCCCGCTGCCGCCTCGACGAACGTTTCCTCCATCGCGGCGTAACCCTCGTCCACATGGAACGACCCCGCGAATGCGTCAGCGGGCGTGACACCCGGCGCCCTCAGCCGCGGCAGCCGCCGGAGCAGCATGTTCACCTTCATCACCGAGCCCTCATCGGTGGCAATGGGACGGTACGGCCGGTCGAACAGCCGGGCGAAGGTTCGCGGGCCCGCATTCACGAGGACGCGGTCGGCATCCACTGTCTGTTCGGTCCCGTCATGCTCGAAGACCACCGCGTGGCGCTTGCCGAGATCGTGCACCCCAACCACCGGGCTGTTGCTCTCGATGCGGGCATGCCCGTCAGTCGCCCGCCGGATGAGTCCATCGACGAGGGTGCGCATGCCGCCCACCGGCACGCGCCACTCACCAGTCCCCTGCCCGATGACGTGATAGAGGAAGCACCGGTTCTGGATCAGCGAGGGGTCGTGTGCGTTGGCGAACACGCCGATCTTGCCGTCGGTCAGGAGGAGGCCGCGAAGCACGTCGTCCTGCACGTGACGCTCGATTGCCTCGCCCAGCGGTCGCTCGATGAAGCTCTCCCATGCTTCGCGGAGCAGGGGACTCGCCGTGAAGCGGCCGGCCCAGTAGCCGCGAGACCGAATCGGCCGCAGCAGGCTGGGCCATGCCTCTGACGCGAGTGCGGCC
This sequence comes from uncultured Gemmatimonadales bacterium, assembly GCA_963789925.1. Classification (GTDB taxonomy): domain Bacteria; phylum Gemmatimonadota; class Gemmatimonadetes; order Gemmatimonadales; family GWC2-71-9; genus JAGGAG01. Next base: position 712,014 of record CAWBMQ010000005.1, on the reverse strand, counting down.
TCGAGCCGCAGCAACGCCTGGTACCCCTCCCATTCGCGGTCGCCGCCGGTCAGCTCGCGCACCGACGCTCTTGATCGAGCCTCGTCGACGTTGGAAATAACGAGCCCGCGGGCGGCACCTTCACGCTCGTAGGCCGTGAATGATGCGATCGAGCGCCGCCGCGACTCGAATGCCACACCGAGCTCGTCGAGGATCACTCCCGGGAGCATGCTGATGAGGTACGCGTACCGGGACAGGTAAGCGTCGTAGTCGGGAAAGACGCGCTGGGACGCCGTCGCCCCGCCGATCCAGTCGTTTCGTTCGAGGACCAGCACCGACTGGCCGGCGTTGGCCAGGTAGGCGGCGGCCACCAGGCCGTTGTGCCCGCTGCCCACGATGACGGCGTCATATCTGGTAGCAAATGTCATGGCGCCTCATGCTGGGACGGGTTGTTGCACCGGGTGCGCGACTGCCGGAATATACGGGTGAATCGGGGTCGCACCTGCCATCTTTGCGATTGGCGCAGGCAGCCGCCGGATCGCCACACCGTGACACGGCGGCGTCCCTTCCGGGTATCATTCGGTCCAGGGACCAAGGGGCACTCCGGGCAGCAACCATCGGATAGACCGGTATTTAGGTGGGGCAAACGGCGGGGGCGTCCGTCCGAGCGCAGGTGGCACCCGAGTTGCTGCCTTCGAGTGGGACCGGCCTTGCGTAAAGGCCGCCGCGAGGGAGGAATACCATGCCCGAGGTCAGGATCAGCACGATGGATCAGGATGAGGACTTTGCCGCCTGGCTCACGGAGCTGCTCGAACGGGAGGCGGAAGAGGCCGGCCTGCCCACCGGATTCGATGATCGCTACATCGGCCTCACAGACGCCATCGGCGACTGGATCGGCGGGCTGCGGTACTATGTCCGGGGTGGTGTGGCCCACCTCCTCGATCTCGTCGTGGCCGAGGCCTATCGGAAGCAGGGTCACGCGCACCGGTTGCTCGCCGCATTCGAAGAGCGCGCGGCGCACGAGGGAGCGCACCTCGCCGAGTTCTGGACGGATGACAGCCGCGCCGAGGGGCTCCTCGCCGCCCTTGGCTGGACGGTCGTGGTGCGTCGTACGCGCTACATGAATGAGGGTTCATGGACTCTGATGGAGAAGCGCCTGCCGGATTGAGCCGCTATATTTGCCTGCTTGGATGTGACCTCCGTATCAATACTTATTCGAAGGTGACATGAGTCTCACCGGCCAGGCGCGGGAACTCCTCTCGAAGGTCGAAGTCCTGAAGGATCTCGAGTCCATCGTCCGTGAAATGATGGCCACGCACGAGCGCAAGCGCGTCTTGTGGATGCCGTCGGACCTGCTTGGCCTCGCCGAGGGCGACTGCAGCGAGACCCACCTGCGAAACCTGCGCGCGCGCGCGCAGGGCATTCCGTTCAACGTGCGGGCGGCATTGGCGGTCAACACCCTCACGGAGGAGGGGCTGCCGCATTTCCATCGCCTCCTGGCCGTCTACCTCGACGACGACAGCTACTGGCGCATCTGGAACAATCTCTGGACCGCCGAGGAAGACCGGCATGGCCAGGTGCTTCACGACTATACACGTGACACCCAGCTCTTCGACCAGCGGAAGTTCGAGGAGATGCAGTTCGAGTACATCCGCGCGGGCTTCCATCCGTCCTGGGATCGCGATCCCTACCGCGTGTTCGCCTACACCACCGTGCAGGAGCGGGCCACGCAGCACTCGCACGCCGAGACGGGACGTGTCGCCGAAGAGTATGAGCCCGGCCTGGCTGCAATCCTCGCCGAGGTGGCCCAGGACGAGGCGCGGCACTTTGTGTTCTATCGATCGGTGTTCGAGGAGATCCTCAAGCGCGACCCGAACCAGGCGCTCGAGTCGGCCTCGCACATCCTGCCGGGCATCGAGATGCCCGGGGCGTCGATGCCTGGTTTCCGTGACTTCGCCGACGTCATCCGCCGCACCGGCATCTATGGCCCGCGCGATTACCTGCGCATCGTTCAGGAGCAGATCCGGTACTGGAAGATTGAAAGCCTGACCGGCCTCAATGACATGGGCCGCAAGGCGCAGGAAAGCATCATGCTGATTCCCGATCGCCTGCGGCGGCTTGCCGACCTGGTCGAGACCAGGAGCCGGGCAAAGACCTTCAGCTTCGACGTCGCCTTCAATCGCGAGTTCTCGCTGCCGTGAGCCCGCGGTGGTTCGCCGGCCTCCTCGTGATCGCGATCGCGGCGGGAGGCTGCGGCAAGAAGGAAGCGCCGAAGCCCCCCGTCAGCGATGCGGGGCCAGCCAGCGGCGCCCCGGCCGACGCACAGCAGCTCGGCGCCGAGATGTTCGAGCTGATCGACCGCATCGCCGACTACCGCTCCTCACACGACGGGAAGCCTCCCAGGAACCTGCGCCAGCTCGGCGTCGACAGCCTCACGGCCAATACCGTCCGCCGCCTCGCGGTCCAGGGACGCACCTTCATCGTCACCGTCGTCTATCGCCGGCCGGAAGGCCGCGTGGTGCAGAATTGCAGCGCCGGCGAGGACGCGCTGGAGCAGGCCGCCCTCAATGAGGGGCGGTTCGCCGTCTCGTGCGACACCCCGTCGGGTCCGCAGGGCTTCGAGGTGGTGAAGTGATTGCAACCGTGTTCGCCATCCTGCGCATCGTGGTGTTCGCCGCCGCGGCCGCCAGCGCAGTCGTCGCCGTCACCAACTGGGCCGTCATCCACGGACACCTGCAGCCGTTCGGCGCATGGCCGCGCTTCATCCGCGGGGCCAGCGATCCCGTGCTCCGGCCGATCGAGCGCCGGCTCCTCGGCGCCGGCGGGAACCCTCAGACTGCGCCATGGTGGCTCTTCGCCATCGCCGTGCTCGGTGGCCTCGCCCTGCTCGCCCTGAGCCGCTGGCTGGTCGGCATGGCCTTCAGCCTTGCCAGTCTGGGCCAGAGCGGACCCGCTGTAATCCTGCGGCAGCTCGTGTACTGGACCTTCCAACTCCTCACCGCCGCGATCCTCATTCGAGTCATCGCCTCGTGGCTGGGCGGGTTTCGGTACTCGAAGTGGCTCCGACCGGTGTACGCGCTCACCGACTGGCTGGTGATCCCGATTCAGCGCCGCATGCCGCCGTTCGGGATGTTCGACCTGAGCCCGCTCGTTGCCTACCTCGTGCTGATGGTGGCGCGCTGGGCCATATTCCAGGTCCTCCCTTACTGACGGCCTTTCGCGCGAATGCCACCGGCACCAGTATCGCCATCCGGGTGCAGCCGCGTGCCTCCCGAAACGAGATCGCCGGCCTCCATGGCGCCGAGTTGCGCGTCCGGATCACCGCACCGCCTGTCGATGGGGCCGCGAATGCCGCCCTCCTCCAGTTCCTCGCTTCGGCACTCGGTCTGTCGCGCGCGCACATCACCCTCCTCGCGGGGGAAGGCAGCCGGAGCAAGGTGGTGTCGGTCCGGGGCATCACTCCGGAGCAGGCAGCGCACCGCCTTGGCGTTAGGAGGTAACACTTTACAAGAAGGCCCGAAGGCCCGATAATTGCTTTCAGCGGTATCAATTGATGTCCGTGGCAATTTGTGCCTATTGCGGCCACGTAAAACAATCGCTAAAACGGCACCCCCCGGGGGCCGTTCAGGCTCCCGGGGATTCTTGTTGATGGGGACCACATGACGCTGCAGGTGTCGTTCGAGTTTTTCCCGCCCCGGACTCCGGAGATGGAGGAGACGCTCTGGCGGTCGATCAAGCGACTCGAGCCGCTGGCACCGCGGTTCGTCTCGGTGACCTACGGTGCAGGCGGGAGCACCCGCGAGCGCACCCATCGCACCGTCAAGCGCATCCTGGGCGAGACCGCGCTGTTACCAGCTGCGCACCTCACCTGCATCGCTGCGACGCGCGCCGAGGTGGATGAGGTGGCTCGCGACTACTGGGACGCCGGGGTCCGGCAGATCGTGGCGCTCCGCGGCGATCCACCAAAAGAGGTGGGACGCCATGTACCCCACCCGGATGGTTACGGCTATGCGGCCGACCTGGTTGGCGGCCTCAAGCGCATCGCGGACTTCGAGGTCACCGTGGCTGCCTTTCCCGAGGGCCATCCCGAGGCGACCTCGGTGTACGAGGACCTGGACAACCTCAAGCGGAAGATCGACGCCGGGGCGTCGCGCGCGATTACCCAGTTCTTCTTCGAGAACGACATCTACTTCCGCTTCCTCGAGCGATGTCACAAGGCCGGCATCACCTGCGAGATCGTGCCCGGCATCATGCCGGTGACGAACTTCAGGCAGATGACCGGCTTCGCCGCCACCGCGGGCGCGAGCGTGCCTCGCTGGATGGCCACCCGGTTCGAGGGGCTGGACGACGATCCTGAGACGCGGAAGCTGATCGCCGCCACCGTGGTCGCGGAACAGGTGCAGGGCCTCGCCGCGCAGGGCGTGCGCGAGTTCCACTTCTACACACTCAACCGCGCCGACCTCACCTTCGCGATCTGTCACCTGCTCGGTCTCCGCGCGCACCCTGTGGCGGCACCGGCATGAGCGTCGCCTGCGGCACGCACACGCACGTGGGCGCCCGTCCGGTGCCATCCTGGACCCCGGACCGTTCGCACGCGCCCACGCCCTGGACGCGCGCCAGTCGCCTCGCCGCCCTCGAGACACTCCTCCGCCAGCGGATCCTCGTGCTCGACGGTGCCATGGGCACCATGATCCAGGCGTACATGCTGCAGGAAGCGGACTTCCGTGGGGAGCGCTTCGCCGCATGGCACAAGGACCTGCGCGGCAACAACGACGTCCTCGCGCTCACGCGCCCGGACATTATCCAGGACCTGCATGCCGCCTATCTCGAGGCCGGCGCCGACATCCTGGAGACGAACACCTTCACGACGAACGCCATCGCGATGGCGGACTACGGCTTGGAGTCGCTCGCGCGCGAGCAGAACATGGCCGCGGCGCGCATTGCCCGCTCGGTCGCGGACGCGTTCGAGTCGGCGCGCCCCGACCGGCCGCGCTATGTCGCCGGGATACTCGGGCCCACCAACCGCGCCGCGTCGATGTCGCCCGACGTGAACGACCCGGGGTACCGCGCGATCACGTTCGACGAGCTGGTCGCCGCCTACACCGAGGCCGCCGAGGCCCTCATCGAGGGGGGCGCCGACCTCCTCATGATCGAGACGATCTTCGACACGCTCAACGCGAAGGCAGCCATCTTCGCCATCGAGGACGTGTTCGAGCGGCTGGGCGAACGCCTGCCCGTGATGATCTCGGGCACCATCACCGACCAGAGCGGTCGTACCCTGTCGGGCCAGACCACCGAGGCGTTCTGGAACTCGATGGCCCATGCCCGCCCGCTGTCCATCGGGCTCAACTGTGCGCTCGGTGCGAAAGACCTGCGCCCCTACGTGCAGGAACTGTCGCGCATCGCCCCGGTCTTCGTCAGCACGCATCCCAACGCCGGCCTGCCTGACGAGTTCGGTGCGTACGTCGAAGGCCCGGAATACATGGCAGGGATGCTGGGCGAGTTCGCCAGGGCCGGGCTCCTCAATTTCGCCGGTGGCTGCTGCGGCACGACGCCGGCACATATCCGCGCGATCGCGGACGCGGTCCAGGGCGTCCCGCCCCGCGCGCTGCCCACTATCGCACCCCGTCTCCGGCTGAGCGGCCTCGAACCGCTCACTTGCGGCGCGGAAACCGGCTTCGTGAACGTGGGCGAGCGCTGCAACGTCACGGGTTCGGCGAAGTTCGCGAAGCTGGTCCTGAACGGCGACTACGAGGCCGCACTCGAGGTGGCACGGCAGCAGGTGGAGAACGGCGCGCAGATGCTCGACGTGAACATGGACGAGGCAATGCTCGACTCGAAGCACGCCATGAGCACGTTCCTCAACCTGTGTGCCTCCGAGCCTGCGATCAGCCGCGTCCCGATCATGATCGATTCGTCGAAGTGGTCGGTCATCGAGGCGGGACTCAAGTGCACCCAGGGAAAGGGCATCGTCAACTCGGTGAGCCTCAAGGAGGGCGAGGCCGAGTTCCTGCGTCAGGCGACGCTGGTGCGGCGCCATGGGGCGGCGGTGATCGTCATGGCCTTCGACGAGCAGGGCCAGGCGGACACGGTCGACCGCCGGGTGGCCATCGCGGAGCGCGCGATGCGGCTGCTCGTGGACCGGGTGGGGTTCGCGCCCGAGGACGTCGTGATCGACCCGAACATCTTCGCCATCGCCACCGGCATCGAGCAGCACGACAACTACGCGGTGGACTACTTCGAGGCGACGCGGCGCATCAAGGCGGCGCTCCCCGCGGTGAGCATCAGCGGCGGCCTCAGCAACGTGTCGTTCTCGTTCCGGGGCAACAACCCGCTGCGCGAGGCGTTCCACACCGTGTTCCTGTACCACGCCATCCGGGCCGGCATGGACATGGGCATCGTGAACGCCGGTGCGCTCCCGATCTACAGCGACATCCCGGAGAACGTGCTCGAGCGTGTGGAGGATGTCGTGCTCAACCGTCGCGCCGACGGCACCGAGCGCCTCCTCGCCATCGCCGATTCGGTGAAGGGCCAGGTCGCCGCACGACTCGACGACCTTGCCTGGCGCAGCCTCCCCGTGGCCGAGCGGCTCGCCCATGCGCTGGTGGAGGGAAATGCCGACTACATCGTGGAGGACACGGAGGAGGCGCGCCTCACCGTGGCCCGGCCGATCGAGGTGATCGAGGGGCCGCTGATGGACGGCATGAACATCGTGGGCGACCTGTTCGGCGCCGGCAAGATGTTCCTGCCGCAGGTGGTGAAGAGCGCCCGCGTCATGAAGAAGTCGGTGGCACACCTCATCCCGTACATCGAGGCGGAGAAGCAGGCCGGCGCCTCGCGGGCGAAGGGACGCGTGCTGCTCGCCACGGTGAAGGGCGACGTGCACGACATCGGCAAGAACATCGTGGGCGTGGTGCTGCAGTGCAACAACTTCGAGGTCATCGACCTCGGAGTGATGGTGTCGTGCGCGAAGATCCTGGAGACGGCAAGGGCCGAGGGCGTGGACCTCATCGGCCTGAGCGGGCTCATCACCCCCTCGCTCGAGGAGATGAGCTTCGTCGCCAGCGAGATGGAGCGCGAGGGCTTCACTACGCCGCTGCTGATCGGGGGCGCCACCACGTCGCGCGCGCACACGGCCGTCAAGATCGCGCCAAAGTACAGCGGACCCGTGGTGCACGTGCTCGATGCATCCCGCGCCGTTGGCGTGGCTGGCAGCCTCGTGAGTGAGGGGCTGAAGGAGAGCTACGTGGCACAGGTGGCAGCCGACTACGAGGCCGTGCGCGTGGCACGCGCCGGCCGCGGACAGTCGGACGACCGGGCACCGATCGCGGATGCGCGCGCCAACCGCGCGGTCATCGACTGGAAAGCGAACACCCCGCCCCGGCCCTGCTTCACCGGCGTCCGCACGCTCGAGAAGTACCCGCTCGCCGAGCTGGTGGACCGGATCGATTGGACCCCCTTTTTCCAGACGTGGGAACTCGCGGGTCACTTTCCCGCCATCCTCACCGATCCCAGAGTGGGACCGACGGCTTCGAGCCTGTACCTCGATGCCAGGGCGCTGCTTGACCGGATCGTCCGGGAGGACCTGCTCGAGGCCCGGGCCGTGTTCGGCTTCTGGCCCGCCAGCAGCGTGGGCGACGATATCGAGCTCTTTACCGACGACACCCGCCGCGACACCCGCGCGGTGATCCACACCCTGCGCCAGCAGATGCAGAAGCAGCCGGGTCGGCCCAACATCGCGCTGGCGGACTACATTGCGCCGCGCGACAGTGGCGTAGCCGACTACCTCGGCGCGTTTGCGGTGACGACCGGCATCGGACTGGACCGCCTCACCGCCGATTTCGAGGCGCAGCACGACGACTACAACAGCATCCTCGCCAAGGCGCTGGCCGACCGCCTCGCCGAGGCATTCGCCGAGCGGCTGCACGAACGGGTGCGCCGGGAGTTCTGGGGCTATGCGCCCGACGAGCAGCTCGATAACGACGCGCTGATCCAGGAGGCGTACCAGGGCATCCGCCCGGCGCCGGGCTACCCCGCATGTCCTGATCACACGGAGAAGGGGACGCTGTTCGAGCTGCTCGAGGCCACGCCCCGTACCGGCATCTCACTCACCGAGAGCTTCGCGATGCTGCCGACGGCGGCGGTGAGTGGCTTCTACTTCTGGCGCCCGGAGGCGCGCTACTTCGGTCTTGGCAAGATCGGCCGCGACCAGGTGGAGGACTATGCCCGGCGGAAGGGAATGTCGGTCTCGGTGGCGGAGCGGTGGCTCGCCCCCAACCTCGGGTACGACCGGTAATCATGAAATGGTGAAACGTTGCGTTGAAGCAGGTGACAGCCCACGCTAGCTTAGTCCCCAGAAGACTGGTCACCGACCCGGATTCCGAGGACTATCCCATGCAGGACATCACGACGGCCCCGCTCCCGCTCTCGATCCTCTCCGAAGAGGAGACGATGTTCCGCGACGCCGTGCGGGAGTTTGCGGAAACCGAGATCAAGCCACACGTCTACGAGATGGATGAGGCCGCGAAGTTCCGGCCCGACATCATCGCGAAGTTCTTCGGCATGGGCCTCATGGGCATCGAGGTGCCCGAGATCTATGGCGGCGCTGGTGGCGGGATCTTCCTCGCCACTCTCGCGATCGAGGAGCTGGCCCGGGTCGACGCATCGGCTGCGATCTATGTCGATGTACACAACACGCTGGTGAACAACGCGCTGTTGCGCTGGGGCAGTGACGAGCAGCAGGCGCGCTATTTCCCGCGAATGAACTCCGACCTTCTCGGCGCCTTCGCGCTTTCCGAACCCGCCAGTGGTAGCGACGCCTTCGCGCTCGAGAGCAAGGCCGAGAAGGTGGCCGGTGGCTGGTCGCTCACCGGGCGCAAGTTCTGGATCACCAATGGTGCCGAGGCCGGCATCTTCATCGTCTTCGCCAACACCGACTTCTCCAGGGGCTACAAGGGGATCACGGCGTTCCTGGTGGAACGCGGCTTCGCCGGGTTCGACGTGGGCAAGAAGGAGAACAAGCTCGGCATTCGCGCCTCCAGCACCACCGAGTTGATCCTCGAGGGTTGCGTGGTGCCCGAAGCGAATGTGCTCGGCCCTGTGGGCCAGGGCTACAAGATCGCCATCGAGACCCTGAACGAAGGGCGCATCGGCATCGGGGCGCAGATGCTCGGCGTGGCGGCCGGCGCGCTCCAGGCGGCCACGAAGTACGTGAAGGAGCGGAAGCAGTTCGGGAAGGCGATCTCCGAGTTCCAGGCGGTGCAGTTCCAGCTGGCGCAGATGGCCACCGACCTCGAGGCTGCCCGCCTCATGGTCTACAACAGCGCGCGCCTGAAGGACGCTGGCAGGCCTTTTGCCACCGAGGCAGCCATGGCCAAGCTCTTCAGCTCCCAGACCGCCGACCGGATCACCTCGCAATGCGTCGAGTTGTTCGGGGGATACGGCTACTCGAAGGAGTACCCGGCCGAGAAGTTCTATCGCGACGCGAAGATCGGCACCATCTACGAGGGTAGCAGCAACATGCAGCTGCAGACCATCGCCAAGGTGCTCCTCAAGTAGATGAGGCGTTTCCTCGGCCTGCTGCTCCTGATCGGCCTCTGCTCGACGCGGACCCTCCCGGCCCAGACGAGCGGGTCGTGGGTGGAGGAGCAGGTCGGGGCCTGGTACCCGATGGCCCTCAAGCTCGCTCGTGGCAAGTGGGGCGTCGCCGTAGCGGACCAGCAGGGTCGCATTCTCTGGTCATCCAACCTCGATGTGCCGTTCGTCCCTGCCTCCACCGTCAAGCTCCTCACCACAGGCTTTGCCCGCTCGCTGGTCGGGGGTGATGCCCGGCGTGAGACCCGCGTCATCGGCGTGGGCCAGCTCACCGACGCCGGGGAGTGGAAGGGGCGCTGGTGGCTGGAGCTCAACGGCGACGTGACGCTCGAGCGCCTTCCCGGGACCGGGCCGATGCTTCGCGATCTGGCCGCCCAGTTGCGGATTGCCGGGATCCGGCAGCTGCACGGTCCGCTGGAGCTCACGAGCCAGACCGGCGCCGCGGATGCCGTCTATCCCTCCGTCTGGTCCAGCAAGCACCGCGGACGCAGCTTCGCCCCGCTGGTGGGACCGCTGATGTTCCACGAGAACATCGTGCTGGTCGGGGTGAGCCCCGGCTCAAAGGCCGGATCGCGCGCCGTGCTGGTCAGTGCGTCCCCACGGGGCCTCTCCTCGATGGTCACCGTGCGCGCGATGACGCGAAGCGGTCGGCGGACGAGACTGTCCCTCAGCCAGGGGGCCGATGGACGGCTGGTGGTCAACGGCACCATCGGGACCCGGTCCCGGCAGCGAACGCTGCTCGCCACCATGGTGAACCCGAAGCAGGTGCTCGACGCGGTGTGGGCACAAGCGCTCACGGACGAGGGCATCACCTGGGACCGGAACGGCACCAACCGCGCAATGACGAGCGACGCCTCGCGCGTGCTCGCCGAGGTGCAGTCGGCAGTCTTTGACAGCGTGGCGAGTGAAGTGAACCGCCGGAGTCTCAACCCCGGTGCGGAGATGATGCTGCAGTGGGCCGCCGGCCGGGGCGACAGCGCGTCGGCGCGGCTCACGGCCCACGTGGCATCCATCACGGGCATGCCGGAGGCGGTGCACCTCGTGGACGGCAGCGGGCTCTCCTATGACAACCGCATGACGCCCCACGCATTCATCAACTACCTTGCGCGCTACCCGCTCACGCCCACTGGGCGCGCGCTTCCGATGCTGCTCCCCGCCAATGGATCTGGCACGCTACACAAGCTGTCATCGGGGTTGCCCGGTAGCGGCGTGGTGCGGGCCAAGACCGGGACCCTGGCACAGGTAGCGAACGTGGTGGGATACCTCGGCCGGCCGAACGGCGTACTGCTCATCGCCCTCATGTACGAGGGCCCGCGGCCATGGGCCGCCCGCCAGGCCGAGTGGCGCCTCTTCCGCATCCTTGGCGCCGACGGCGTGCTCATTCCTTCCGAGGGCTTCATCATGGATGATGCCCACCTCGGCGGCGACAGCGACAGCCTGGGCGCGGTCGCGGAGGACACGACCGGACCCTGACTCAGTCGCGGTCGCGGCGCCGCGGGGTCGAGGCCGAATCGAGCATCACCGACTTGGACACATCGGGCGGCGCCCAGAGCGGGCCCGTCGTCTCCGGGTGACGGATCTCCCCACCCAGCCAGGCGGTCCGCGCAATCGCCGACGCCGAGAACAGGAGTCCCACGATTACCGCCGTGCCGGCCCAGCGTGGCACCTCCCGGTCCTTCCGGCTGGCCCAGAGTCCCAAGGCAGCCACGGCCCCCGTACCCAGCAGGATCCAGAGCGCCCAGTCGGCCGCCTCCTCGTGTTCCTCCACGATGTCGTGGTCGAAACCCTGCACATCCTCGAGCTGCTCGTCCGCCTCGTCGCCGGTGAAGAAGGCGGGGTAGACCGAGAGCCCTGCGAGCAGCGTCACGAAGAGGCTGAGCCGGATGAAGTCGCGCCGGCGCGTTACCAGGGCCCAGGTCAGCAACAGGAGCGCCAGGATGGACCCGAGCACGGGGACGTGGTTGATCATGAGGTGCAGGTGCGGATAGTTCATGACGGGGAGCTCCCGAAGGGCCGTGTGGGCGCCGGCGTGACCGCTCCCACGGTGCTCCGAACGAACTTGGCGGCAAGATCGATCTGGTGATGGTGAAGCGGCAATGAGGTCCCCCCTTCGCTGGACGCCCCTCCGGAGCCCGTAGCTTTCTTGGTCGCGCTGCCCTGCGCCACCTCACCCTCCGAGAATCGACCCATGGCTATCGCCGCACCGCCGATCGTCTCGCCTCCGCGCGAGGATGCTGCCGGGTTCACGCCCTTCGTTCCGGCCTCACAGGATCCGGCCGAGCTCACCATCCGGGCGCTCCTGCTGGGCGCCGTGCTGGGTGTCGTCTTCGCCGCCTCCAGCGTGTACCTGGCGCTCAAGATCGGGCTTACGGTATCGGCGTCCATTCCCATCGCGGTGCTGGCCGTCGCCTTCTTCCGCACGCTGGGCCACTCCACGATCCTCGAGAACAACATCGTCCAGACCACCGGCTCGGCGGGTGAGTCGATCGCGGCCGGCGTTGTCTTCACCCTCCCGGCGATCCTGCTCATGGGCTACGACCTGAGCATCGCCAAGGTCGGCATCATCGCGGCGGTGGGCGGGATCCTCGGCATCCTGCTGATGATCCCACTGCGGCGCGCACTCATCGTGAAGGAGCACAAGCACCCTCACGTATCCCGAGGGAACGGCCTGTGCCGAGGTCCTCATAGCCGGCGAGAAGGGCGGACTGCAGGCGCGGCTGCTGTTTCAGGCCTTCGGGCTCGCCTTCGTCTACAAGTTCCTGATGGCCGGGCTCAAGACTGTGGAAGGAGTTGCCACCCGTAGGTCTTCGGATTCTTCAGCGGCGGCACGGTGTCGGCCGAGGTGTCGCCCGAGCTGCTGGGCGTGGGCTACATCATCGGGCCGCGCATCGCCGGGTATCTCTTCGCTGGTGGCACGATTGCCTACCTGGTGCTGATACCCGCGATCAAGTTCTTCGGCGAGGGACTGCAGCGAGCCGCTCTTTCCCGGCCACGATGCTCATCAAGGACATGAGCGCCGGCCAGGTGCGCTGCGAACTACATCTTCTACATCGGGGCGGGTGCGGTGGCCTCGGCCGGCATCATCGCGCTGCTTCGCGCGCTGCCCACCATCGTCGAGCGCCTTCCGGTCCGGCTTCCAGGACCTCGAAGGGCTCCGTCGGCACCGCGACCACCCGCCTGCGCACCGACCTGCGACCTGCCGATCTGGGTCACGATCGTCGGTGCTCGATCGCGCTGGCGCTCCTGCTCACCGTGCTGCCCCAGATCGGCGTCAACCTGCTCGGCGCCCTGCTGATTGTCGTATTCGGATTCTTCTTCGTGACCGTGTCCTCGCGGATCACCGGGGAGATCGGCACCAGCGCCAACCCGATTTCCGGCATGACCATCGCGGCGCTCATCGGGACGACCACGATCTTCCTGCTGCTCGGATGGACCGGCGTCGACTACCGCGTGGCCGCCCTCTCCATCGCCGGAGTCATCGCGGTCGCATCGGGGAACGCCGGGGCCACCAGCCAGGACCTGAAGACCGGCTACCTGGTAGGGGCCACGCCCCGCCGGCAGCAGATCGCGATCGTGGTGGGAGCCGTCACGTCGGCGCTCGCGATCGGGTGGACACTGACACTCCTCAACAACACCTACACGACGATCGTGCCCGAGTCGCACCCGGGAGTCGTGCTGGAGGCCGCTGCACCGGGCGAGCACCTCCGCTCGGTGACCACGACCGGCGAGACGGCGCAGCACGACGGAAAGTCATGGGCTGTCTACCGGGTGAACATCGCGACGCAGGGAGTTCTGCCGGGCAAGTACCTCGTCGATCCGGCGACGAAGGAGGTCGCCTTCCTGGTGGATCCCGGTATCGGCGGCCGGGTGCATGAAGTGAACGGCAGCGCGATCACGAAGCTCGATTCCCCGAAGGCGACGATCATGGCGCTCGTCACCGACGGCATCCTCACCCAGAAGCTGCCCTGGGGACTGGTGCTGCTCGGCGTCTTCATCACGATCGGCATCGAGCTGATGGGCGTCCAGTCGCTGCCGGTGGCGGTCGGCGTGTACCTGCCGATCTCCACGTCATCGGCAATGTTCGCCGGCGGCCTGGTACGCTGGCTGGTGGAGCGTCGCATGAAGACGTCGAACCAGTCGATCGCCGACGTCGAGTCCGGCCCGGGCGTGCTCTTCTCGAGCGGCCTGATCGCGGGCGGTGCGATCGCCGGCATTGCGGTCGCCGGCCTGGCGACGATCTTCGCGTCCGCGGCCGACAAAGCAGGGGTACCTGCAGCCGACTATCTCGCGCACCGGGCCGGTATCGAGACCATGATCGGCAAGATCGTCACCGGCGGCTGGCAGGACTTCGTGGCGCTCGCTGTCTTCGTGCTCCTTGGCGCGCTGCTGTTCCGCGTCGCCAGCCGGGAGCCGGCCCGCTAGGATGGCCCCATGGTGACGGAGCCCCTGCAACTCGGCGACGGCGCCTCGGTTCGCCCGCTGAGCGCGACGGACGCGGCGGTGGTGCACGGGCTCATCGAGCAGAACCGGGCGCATCTCGACAAGTGGTTGCGCTGGTCCGCGAAGGTGCGGAACCAAGCGGACGTGACCGCCATGATCGCCCGGTTCGAGGCGAAGCAGGTGGCGGGCGACGGTTTCCACTGGGGCATCTGGCAGGAGGATTCACTCGCAGGCGGGGTGATCTGTCACTACATCAATCGTGTCGACCTGAACGCCGAGCTGGGCTACTGGCTCGGCGAGCATCACACCGGGCGCGGGCTGGCCACCCGGGCCACCGCCTGCGCCGTCGCGCACCTGCTGCGGCAGGAGAAGCTCCACCGGGTCGAGATGATCTGCGGGGTCGCGAACTCCAGGAGCCGGGCGGTGGCGGAACGCCTCGGTTTCACCAACGAGGGCGTGCGGCGCGAGTCGTACTGGATCACCGACCGGTTCTCCGATCACGTGGTGTACGGCATGCTTGACCGCGAGTGGCGCCGCGAGCAGGCCGGCGTGGAACTGTAGCGTCGATGAGCGAGACCCAGTCGGTCCTGCAGCTCGTGGTGCTGCTCCTCTCGCTTGTGCTCACGCTCGGCGCCTTCGCCCGGCGCCTGCCCATTCCCTATCCCATCGTTCTCGTGCTTGGCGGGCTGGCGCTCAGCTTTGTGCCGGGCCTTCCGGAGGCGCCGCTTGGGCCCGATCTGATCTTCACGATCTTCCTGCCGCCCGTACTCTGGGCCGCAGCGTTCGAAAGCGACCTGCGGCAGTTGCGACGCAGCGCCTTCTCGATCGCGGCGCTTGCGATCGGCCTCGTGGTCGTCACCACGGTCGCTGTCGCCTGGGTGGCGCACCTGACCCTTCCCGGGATGTCCTGGTCATCTGCCTTCATCCTGGGGGCCGTGGTCTCCTCCACCGATGCGGTAGCGGCCACGGCGGTGTTCCGCCGGCTCGGCATACCGCGCCGGCTGATCGCCCTGCTCGAGGGGGAGAGCCTGCTGAACGATGCCAGCGCCCTGGTGCTCTATACCGCGGCGGTCACGGCCCGCGTGAGCGGAGAGTTCTCGATCCCCTCGGCTCTGGGTGATTTCGTCTATGACGCCCTCGGCGGGATCACGGTGGGCGTCGCGGTGGCATACCTGCTTCACCTCGTGGCCCGGCTCACGCGTGATGCCGTGAGCAACGTGGCACTCACGGTGCTCGCGGCCTACATCTCCTGGATCCTGGGCGAGAAGGTGGGCGCATCGGCGGTGCTGGCCTGCGTGGCCTGCGGCCTGACGATGCGGCGCCACTACCTCACCAGCGCTTCGTCGGCTGCCCGGGTGCAATGCGCCGAGGTGTGGGGACTCTTCGTCTTCTTGTTGAATGGTTTCATCTTCGTGCTGCTGGGCCTCGAATGGCCGCAGCTCGCCATCGACCTGCCACCGGGTGGCCTGAGAAGTATCGCCCTGGCCACCGCAGCCGTGTGTGCCGCGGTCGTGCTGGTGCGGCTGGCCTGGCTGCCGCTGATGACGTACGGGGCGCGCTTCGTGGTACCCGCCCGTCGGAAGGCGCCCCTTCCACCACGCGGCTGGATGCTCATGGCCGGCTGGACCGGGATGCGTGGCATCGTCACGCTGGCCGCCGCGCTCGCCGTTCCCACGCTGTCGCTCACCGGCGAGGCACTGCCCTACCGGGGCCGCATTGTCATCATCTCCTTCGCGGTCATCCTCGTGACGCTCGTACTGCAGGGACTCACCCTTGCCCCGCTGATACGGATGCTTGGTCTCAAGGATGACGGCGAGGGAGTACGGGAACTGATCACGGCACGCCGCGCCGCGCTCGATGCTTCAGTGGCCCGGCTCGATGCCATCCGGCAGGCGGGGCAGTCCGATCCGCAATTGGTCGCCATGAACCGGGCGTTCTACTCGGCGCGACAGGACCGCGCCCGCAGCCTCGACGGTGCCGAGCCGGAGGTGGCGCATGCCTCGCGCGACGCCCTCGCCAACCAGCGCAGCGAGCTCATCCAGGCGCAGCGCGAGGCCGTCATCGACCTGTGGCGGGCCGGAACCATCACCGACCAGACGCTCGCCGACGCCGAGCGGGAAATCGACCTCGAGGAACTGATGTTCGACGCCAGGAGGGAAAGCAACAGGTGAGCGAGACCTTCGCCCGTGCCGAACTCTTCGTCGTGCTGCTCGCGGCCATGCTCGGGCTCACCGCACTGGCCCGCCGCCTGCTCGTGCCCTACCCCATCCTGCTCGTCCTCGGCGGCCTGGCAATCGCCTTCATTCCCGGCGTGCCCGAGGTGGCACTCGAGCCCGACCTGGTGTTCGTGCTCTTCCTTCCCCCCATCCTCTGGGGTGCGGCGTACTTCACGTCGCTCCGCGACTTCAAGCGCAATCTCCGTTCAATCAGCGGCCTCGCCATCGGCCTGGTGCTGCTCACCACCCTGGTCGTGGGCTGGGTGGCGCACGCGATCATCCCGGGCATGAGCTGGGCGGTGGCACTCTGCCTCGGTGCCATCGTGTCGCCGCCCGACGCAGTGGCCGCGACCGCCATCATGAGCCGCATCGGTGTGCCACGCACCGTGATCTCGGTGCTGGAAGGCGAAAGCCTGGTGAACGACGCCACCGCCCTGGTCCTTTACCGCGCCGCGGTCGTCGCGATCGTCTCCGGCACGTTTTCCCTGGGCGCCACCGCCGGAAGCTTCCTCCTGGTGGCGATCGTCGGGGTGCTGGTCGGTGTCGCGGTCGGCTGGGTAACGCGCTGGGCCGTACGCCACATGAACGAGAGCTACAGTCAAATTGCGCTCACGCTGCTCGCGCCGTATGTCGCGTGGATCGCGGCTGAGCGGCTCCACAGTTCCGCGGTACTCGCGTGCGTGGCGGGCGGACTCTACGTGCGCCAGCACTTCAGTGCCGAGGTGGCACCGCTGGTGCGAGTGCAGGCCCGCACGGTGTGGGAGCTGCTCATCTTCCTCCTCAACGGTGTCATTTTCATCCTCATCGGCCTGCAGCTCGGCCCGCTGCGCCGCACCTTGTCACCCAGCAGTGCGGGCCAGGTTCTGCGGTGGGGAGTCATCATCACGCTCACCGCGATCGTCGTGCGCTTGCTCTGGATGCCCGTGGGCGCGCGCCTGGTACGAATCGACCGGAAATACCGGAAGAAGAACCCGCTGCCTCCGGCCCGTTCCATCTTCATCGTGGGCTGGACCGGAATGCGCGGCATCGTGTCGCTCGCTACCGCGCTCGCCCTCCCGCTGACGCTGGCCAATGGCGAGCCGATGCCGTACCGCTCGGAGATCGTGCTCATCACTTTCGTGGTCATTCTGGGCACACTCGTGATGCAGGGACTGACGGTGGCGCCGCTCGCGCGCCTGCTGGGCCTATCGAACGAGGACGACAGCTTCGAGCAGGAGCAGCGGCTGGCACGGGAGCTCGCCGCGCAGGCCGCTATCACGCGAGTGGACGAGGTAGCGCAGGAAGACTGGGTCCCGCCGTCGGTGGCGCGCCAGGTGCGCGCGCACTACGAGCACCGCCTGCAGCGCTTCCACCCGGACGCGGCCCTGGACCCCGAGTGCAGTGCCGAACAGGCCGCGGCACAGCGACGCCTCCGGCATGAGGCAATCACCGCGGAGCGGCGCACGCTGATCGCGCTCCGGAACCGGGGCGATATCAGTGATGACGTGATGCACCACATCGAACGCGAGCTCGACCTGGAGGCCCTGCGACAGGGACTGGGCGACCTCACTCTTGGCGCGTCCGCGGCCTGACGCGCGCCTGTTATCGGGATATCTTTGCCGCCCATGGACGACTCCTCCCTGAAGTTCCTGAAGACCCTGCTCGGCACGCCCGGGCCTTCCTCCTACGAAATCGCACCGGCCCGGCTCTGGCGCACGGAGGCCGGGAAGGTGACGCCGGCAGTGCGCGGTGACGTGGCGGGCAACTCCTACGCGACCATCGCGGGAACCGGCGGACCGTCGATCATGCTCGCCGGGCACATCGATGAGATCGGCGTCATCATCACCCACATCGACGACCAGGGATACCTGAGCTTCGACGGGATCGGTGGCTGGGATGCACAGGTCTTCGTGGGCCAGCGCGTCACGCTCCTGGGCCGCGGTGGTCACGTCACCGGGGTGGTGGGCAAGAAGGCGATCCACCTGATGGACAAGGACGAGCGGGAGAAGGTCTCGAAGATCGAGGACCTGTGGATCGACATCGGTGCCACGACCCGGGCCGAAGCCGAGGCGCATGTGCGAATGGGTGACGCCGGCGTGCTCGCGGCCGGACCGCTCGAGTTGCCGAATGGCCGCATCGTCAGTCGGAGCCTCGACAATCGTGTCGGCGCCTTCGTGGTGCTCGAGGCGCTGCGCCTCCTCAAGGCGGGAGGGCCTGCCCCGGCCACCGTCACCGCCGTGGCCACCACCCGAGAGGAGATCTCCTACACCGGCGGCGGCGCCCGAACCTCGGCGTCCGACCTCGAGGTCGTCGCGGCGCTCGTCGTGGACGTGACCCATGCCACGGACTATCCGGGCCTCGACAAGCGGAAGCACGGCGAGTACAGGCTCGGCGGCGGACCGACCATCGGCCGCGGTGCCTCCCTCAGCACGATGGTCTCCGACCAGCTCATCGAGGCGGCCGAGGCGGAGAAGATCCCGTACACGATCGAGGCGGCCTCACGCGACACCCACACCGATGCGGAAGCGATCTTCAACAGTCACCGGGGCGTGGCCACGGGACTGGTGTCGGTGCCGCTGCGCTACATGCACAGCCCGAACGAGATGGTGCTGATCGAGGACGTGGAGAATACGGCGAGGCTGCTGGCGGCGTTCTGCCGGCGGACCAGGAAGGAAATGGACTTCATACCACGGTAGGACTCAGGCGCGCCGCATTCCTGCCAGTGCCTCCTGTGCCGCGTCCCGGACGCTCTGCTCATCGTCTCCGAGCAGTCCCTGCAGTGCCGTAGCGGCTGGCGCACTCCCCGCAATCCGCAGGGCCGCGATCGCCGACAGGCGCGTGGCGAGTGGCCGGCGGTTGAAGAGCCGGCGTCCCGGTGCCGCAGCGCGCGCCAGCGCCTGAACGGCGTCGGGCGTGCCGATCCGTCCCAGAGCCAGCAGCAGTTCCCGCAGAACATCGGCGTTCGTCTCTTCCTCCGCCGAGAGCGCGAGCGACATTGCGAGTCCGCGCGAACGTGTGCCATCGAGCCCCTGCACTGCCTGCAGGCGCACCTGAGGCGATGGGTCGCGCAGCATCTGCCGCAACGGTTCCACCGCGATCGATGTGCCGATTTTTGCCAGGGCACCCGCCACCGCACGCCTCACCCGCTCGTCGCCGTGATTCACGTGACGCGCCAGCTGGGGCACCGTGTCTTCGGCGCGCAGGTCGCCGCAGAGCTCCGCCACGTTGCGCACCACGAACCACTCGTCGTGCAGCAGGAGCCGGCCCAGCAGCGGTGAGGCCGTGTTGACCTGCCGCAGTGCGTTGTAGAGCGCCCGGCGCTGCTCCATCGACTCCGACTCGACCAGCTCGTGCAACAGTGTCTCGGATGCATCCGCACCGGCGTACTTCAGCACCTCGAGAGCTTCGTGCCGGAGTGGTCCGCCCGTGAGCTTTGCGATGTGTTCCACTGCCTTCGACGGCAACATCCGCCGGATCGCGATCTGGTAGGAGCGCTTGAGCTCGCCATCGGGGATGTCGCGTTCCAGCCGTGCGACCTCCGCTGCCGTCGAGACGACCGCTTCGTAGTCGTGATCGCGCAGCGCCGAATCCACGCCGGCGACGACGGATTCGAGCCGCCCCGGCGCGTCGACACCCATGGGATCCGATTCCAGCAGGCGCAGCGCCTCTTCGCGCTGCTGCCCCGGTATCCGCCCGAGATGGCGATACGTGTGAGCCTCGCCAAGCAGTGCTGGGGTCGCCGATCCGTGCAGGATCTCGTCACCCGCGATGAACCCCTGTGCCTGGTCGATTCGCTCACGACCCTCCTCACCGGTGGCACCGATATGCACGAGCTCACGCGCACCGGGATCGATATCTGCCAGCAGATGTTCCACGGAGTCAAAGCGCCCAACCGGAGAAGAGAGCGCGCGGAGCACGGAAAGCATCGAGGCGGGCGGAAGGCCACCGGGGAGCCGGACGGACGCGATACCGTGTCCGCGCAGGTGGTCGACGAGGTCCCCGACACCCGGCAGCTCGGCTGAGAGGGGCAGGCCTGATATCTCCAGGCCGGTTTCGCTGACCCGGAGCTCGAGCGAGCCGTCTCCCACCGCCGTAAGGAAGCCCTTGAAGGCCCGTGCCTGATCCTCCCGACGGGGAGGCTGGGCGCGCAGAAGCGTGAGCGCGGAGCTCAGCGTGGCTGCAATCGCCGCCGCAGGTTGACTCATCAGGGCACCGGTCACGACGACACTTCTTTCAGTAGCGCCAGTTCTTGCACCGCCTCATAGCATACCTTAAGGCGTTGCTAATAAACAAGTTGCAGTCAAGAGAGCGAGGCGTGGCGCCGCCCCACAGACCCAACCGGATGTGCAAGGCGCTTGCCATCCGCACAATACCCGTTGAGACGCGGCGCAGCGGGACCTAACATTGGTCCTTCTCCCTGAAAGGCTTACTGGTGTTCCAGGCTTTGGTTCGAAACCTTCTCGTTCTCGCCGTGCTCCCCTCGATGGCCCTCGCCCAGGGCGCCGCCACCGACCAGCCACGCATCCTCGACGACATCAAGTTCCTGGCGGATGACCGCCTCGAGGGCCGCATGACCGGCACACCCGACGCCGACACGGCGGCGGCGTACATCCAGCAGCGGTTCAAGCAGGTCGGGCTGCAGGCACCGGCCGGCGGCTGGTTCCAGGAGTTCACCGTGGAGGGAAGTGCCGCCCAGAAGGTGGCGGCCGCCCACGGAGTGGGCCGGAACGTGGTCGGCCTGCTTCCGGGTTCCGATCCGGTGCTGCGCGACCAGGTCATCGTGGTCGGTGCGCACTATGACCACCTGGGCGGCGGCGCGTTTGGTGCGCTCGATCCCGACAGCACCGGCAAGGTGCACAACGGCGCTGACGACAACGCGTCGGGAGTCGCCACGATCATCAACCTCGCGCAGCGGATGGCCACGGACCCGCCGGCGCGGACGATCGTCTTCGTCGCGTTCAGCGGTGAGGAACTCGGCCTGCTCGGCTCGGCGTACTACGTGCGCCAACCTGCGGTGCCGCTCGCCAAGACGATGGCGATGATCAATTTCGATATGGTGGGCCGGCTCCGGAACGACAAGCTCATCATCTACGGCACCGAGACGGCGACCGAGTTCACGCCGCTGCTCGACTCCATCAACAAGTCGTTCCGCTTTGACCTCAAGATGCGGGGCGACGGATATGGGCCCAGCGACCAGTCCGCCTTCTACGCCGTGAAGAAGCCGGTGCTGCACTTCTTTACCGACCTGCACGAGGACTACCACCGCACCACCGATGACTGGCAGAAGATCAACGTCGCGGGGATGCTCAAGGTGACGGACTTTGCGGCAGCTCTGCTGCGCGAGATCGCCGACCGGCCCACGCCGCTGACCTTCGTCGACCAGCCGTCGCCCCACGCGCAGGCAGCGACGGCGGAACAGGTGCAGACTCCCGGGTACGGAGCATACCTTGGCACCGTTCCCGACATGGCGGGCGACTCCGGTGGAGTGAAGCTCAGTGGCGTCCGAGCCGGCAGTCCCGCCGAAAAAGCCGGGCTGCAGCGTGATGACGTGATCACCCGCATCGGCGACATGCCGATCAGCGACCTTCAGGCAATGACGGACGCGCTGCGCGCCCACAAGCCGGGCGACGTTGTCCCCAT
The DNA here is from genome assembly GCA_963789925.1 of uncultured Gemmatimonadales bacterium. Lineage (GTDB taxonomy): Bacteria > Gemmatimonadota > Gemmatimonadetes > Gemmatimonadales > GWC2-71-9 > JAGGAG01. The sequence goes on along the minus strand of CAWBMQ010000005.1, from coordinate 690,166 downwards.
CACCGTGCAGCGCGACGGCAAGCCGCTCACTGTCACCGTCACGCTGGGGGCCCGCAGCTGATGGCGACGATCCTCAAGCCCGAACCCATCGTCGCCGCTCTTCGCGGCGCATTCACCCGGGAAGTGGATCGTCCGGGGATGCTGCGGCTCGCCGCAGAGCGGATCCAGGCGGCAGGCAGTCCCTATACCTCCGTCTACATGTACATGCTGCAGGGCGACGAACTGGTACTCGAGGCATTCGCCGGGCGCGACACCGAGCATACCCGCATCGCCGTGGGCCACGGCGTGTGTGGCACCGCAGTCGCCACCGGCGCGGACCAGAACGTTCCTGACGTGCGCGCACGGGAGAATTACATCGCGTGCAATGTTTGGACCCGCTCGGAGCTCGTGGTGTTGATTCGTCGCGGCAGCATGATCCTCGGCCAGATCGACGTGGACAGCGATGCCCCCGATCCCTTCACGCCGGCTGAACAGTCGGCCGTGAAACAGGTGGCCGATGCACTGGCCGTCCTCCTCTGACCACGCGTCTCGTTCGGGGCGTGTCGCTCTTCGAGCGCCGCGTCGGTGAGGGACCACCGGTCGTCGTCCTGCATGGCGGCCCTGGTGCCAGTCACGACTACCTACGCCCAGGGTTCGATCGTCTCGCAACCGGCCGCACGCTGGTCTACTACGACCAGCGCGGCGGTGGCCAGTCGCCGGTTCCGTCGGGGACGCCGGCTGGCTGGCAGGAACAGGTCGCCGATCTCGAGGCACTCCGGGAAATCTGGGGGCTCGAGCAGCTCACGATCTGCGGATATTCCTGGGGCGGGCTGCTTGCCATGCTCTATGCCACCGAGCATCCGGACCGGGTCGCCCGCCTGGCACTGGTATCTCCTGCGCCGGCGTGGCGTGCCGCGCGGCTCGAGTTCGAGGCGACCTTCGCGGCCCGCAACATGAGCCCGGCGCTGCAGGCCGAGCGAGCGGCACTGCGCGACAGCGGGCTGCGCGAACGCGATCCGGAGGCCTACCAGCGCCGTCTCTTCGAGCTCTCCGTGGTGCCCTATTTCGTCGATCCTGCGCTGGTGCGGCAGCTCACGTCCTTCCGGGTCATCGCGCGCACCCAGCAGGAAGTGTGGTCGAGCCTGGGCGACTACGACCTCCGGCCACGGCTCGCGCAGCTGGACCTGCCCACGCTGGTACTGCACGGAAAGGAGGACGTGATCCCTGCCTGGGCCGCCGAGGAAGCGGCCAGGCTGCTCCGCGCGGAGTGGCACCTGCTGTCACCGTGCGGGCACTGTCCCCACGTGGAGCAGCCGGAGGCATTTGTCCGCGCCGTCGACGGGTTTCTCGCTGGGGCGTGACCGGTGTGCCGGGGTATCTTTCTACTGTGTCACGGCCCACCCCGTTCGACCTCGTTTTCGACCCCATCGCCGACGACCGCTTCCCGGCCATCCGCGAAGCACTGGCGGGTAGTGGCCGCGACCCGCGCGATCGAGACGCGTTCCTCATGGAGAAGGCCAGCGTGTCGCTCGTGCGGGAGCTCCGGCCCGAGGACGGCATTGGCGATGGCATGGACCAGCTGGTCGCGCTCGTGCACCACGCCTACCTGTTCTGGGCCGGTGGGCAGCGGGTGCGGTCCATCGATCGGGCGGGGCTCGACCTCATGCTCGCAACGGACCTGCCGCCCGACCTGCATGATGACGCGCTCGCCTGGTACCTGCAGTTACCGGAACGCCGGATGTGGGCCCAGGCGCTCGAGGACTCGGCCCATGAGCCACTGGACGGCGTCTTCGTGCATCATTCCACCGGCGGCGCCCTGCGGGTGCTCGGTGTTCTCGGCGTGCATGCCGATCGCAATGGCTTCACCGTCGTGGAAGCGATCGGGGAGCACACGGCAGGGGTCACGCGCACGGGTTCGGCGCCGTTCAGCAGCGTACTGCCTGGCGGTGAAGCGGCCGGCCTGTATTCCGTCGCGGGGCCGAACGAGCTGATCGAGCTCGGCTGGCGTTCGCAGGCACTCGAGCATCAACCGGGCGCGGCGGCCGCGGCACACTGATGATCACAGCACCCGGATCCCTCTCGCACGTGGACAAGAAGAGCGCCGCGCAGGTGCTCGAGCAGATCGCGTCGTTCCTCGAGCTCAAGGGCGAGAATCCCTTCCGGATTCGCGCCTTCCGCACCGCATCGAAGACCGTTGCCGGGTTGCCCGGTGAGCTTGCGCCCGCCCTGGCCGACGGTACGCTCGCGTCGACGAAAGGCATCGGTCCGGCTACGCTCCAGATCCTCCTCGAGCTGGTCTCGAGCGGCCGGGCGTCGCTGCTCGAGGACCTGCGCGACCAGGTGCCACCCGGGCTCGTCGACATGCTGCAGATCCCCGGACTTGGCGTGGCCAAGATCCGGCAGATCCATGACACGCTCAAGATCGACTCGGTGTCTGAGCTCGAGGAGGCCGCCGCCGACGGCAGCCTCGCGAAGCTGCCACGCTTCGGCCAGAAGACCGCCGAGAACATCCTCAGGGGCATCCGCTTCCTGCGGCAGGCGAGCGCCTGGCGCCTGTCGCATCACGCTGCGGAGGAGGCGGAGGTGCTGCGTGTGGCGCTGGGACAGCTCAAGGGCGTGAGCCAGGCCATCGTCGCGGGCGACGTGCGCCGCCGCACCGAGGTAGTGCGCGACGTGGTCATCGTGCTCACCGGCGATACACCTCCGGCCGAGCTGTTCGCGCAGCTGAGCGAGCTGCCGGGCGTGAGCGAGTTTGCCGGCCAGGACGAGCGGCGCGTCACGCTGCGTTTCGCCGGGGGTAGCGCCGCCCAGGTGGTCGTCACCCCACCGGTCAATCTTGGTGCGGTGCTCGTCCAGGCCACTGGCAGCGATGGGCACCTCCGCCTGCTCGCGGCCCACGCCGCGACCGTCGGCTATGCGTTGAGCGGTGCCGCCCTGTGGCGCGGCAGCGAGTTCGTGCCGACGCCCGATGAGGCGACGCTCTACGGCGCGCTCGGGCTGCAGTTCGTGCCGCCGGAACTGCGTGAGGGCCGCGACGAGATCGCTCTGGCGGCGCGAGGGGCGTTGCCCCGGCTGCTCGAGCGTTCCGACCTCGCCGGGTTCCTGCACTGTCACACCAACTACAGCGACGGCACCAACACGGTCGAGCAGCTGGCGCTCGCCTGCGGGCAACAGGGCTACACGTACATCGGCATCACGGATCACAGCCAGTCGGCGGCGTATGCCGGCGGGTTGCGCGCCGATGACCTCGAGCGCCAGTGGGCCGAGATAGACGCGGTCAATGAGCGCCTCGACGGTATTCGCATCCTCAAGGGCGTGGAAGCGGATATCCTCCAGGACGGCTCGCTCGACTACCCGTCGGAAGTGCTGGAGCGACTCGACTTCGTCATCGGCTCGGTGCACAGCCGATTCAACATGAATGGGCCGGACATGACGGCGCGGGTGCTGCGCGCGCTCGACGATCCGCGGCTCACCATCCTGGGCCATCCAACCGGGCGCTTGCTGCTCTCTCGCGATCCCTACCAGCTGGACATGGACGCGGTGACGCACCGCGCCGCCGAACGGCGCGTGGCCCTCGAGATCAACGCCGACCCTCACCGGCTCGACCTCGACTGGCGCCTGCTCCCGGCGGTCAAGGAGGCCGGCGCGCAGGCATCTATCGGCGCCGATGCTCACAACGTGGCAGGTCTCGGTTACGTGGACTACGGCGTCGGGATTGCGCGGAAGGGCGGGCTCGGGGCTGGTGACGTCCTCAATGCGTGCAACCTCGAAGACTTCCTCGCGTTTGCCGCGAAGGATGACGCCTGATGCCGGCGACACGACCGCGCGGACGGGAAACGAAGACGGCGATGCAGGCCCGCGCCAGGGAGATTTTCCGCCGGCTGAAGCGGCGCTACCCCGATGCGCACTGCGAGCTCGACCACCGCAACGCGTTCGAGCTGCTTTGTGCCACGATCCTGTCGGCCCAGTGCACTGATGTGCGTGTCAACATGGTCACACCCGAACTCTTTCGCCGCTATCCCGATGCCGAGTCACTCGCGGTGGCCCGGCCCGAAGACGTGGAAGCGCTCATCCGGCCTACCGGCTTCTTCCGCAACAAGACAAAGAGCCTCATCGGCATGGCGAATGCTGTGGTCGATCGTCACGGCGGCCAGATTCCCGATTCCATGGAGGCCCTGAGGGTCCTCCCCGGCGTCGGACGCAAAACGGCTAACGTCATTCTGGGCAACGCTTTCGGCATCAATGAAGGCGTGACCGTCGACACCCATGTAGGCAGGCTGTCGCGGCTGCTCCGCCTGTCGCGAAACACGGACGCGGAGCGCATCGAGCGCGATCTTATGGGACTCTTTCCGCAGCGCGACTGGGCCCTGCTGTCGCACCTGCTGATATTTCATGGGCGCCGCACGTGCATCGCCCGGCGGCCGAAGTGCGGCGAGTGCGTGATCGCCGATCTCTGTCCCTCGGCGCAGGTCTGACGCGCCGGGTCACGCGGCAAGGAGAGTCGAGATGAGTACATCGATGCGAATCCGCGGCCTGTTGCTCCTGGCGTTGATGCTCTGCACGACGACGCCGGTCATCGCACAGCAGCCGGTCATCGCGCTACCAGCCAATGCGGAAGCAGCGCTCAACTTCAGGTTTTCGGCCTCGGAGATCGAGGCCGTGGTGCACGCGCGGAACCGGCTGGCCCGCGCCATCGCGACGGTGCCTGGCCTCGGTAACCAGATCGTCGCCGCGTCGCAGGGCAACCCGACCATCGACGAGGTCATCGCCCGCCTGCGTCAGATCCCCCAGGTGAAGCAGGCCTACAACAACTCCGGGCTCACCGTGCGGCAGGGTGTCTTGAGCGAGCTGGCGCTGATGCTCACCTCAAAGGCGTTCCAGGCATCGCAGCAGAATCCGTCGGCGCCCGACATTACGCCCGCCATGGCGGCAAACCTCAAGCTGTACAAGCAGTACACCGGCCAGATCATGGCCTGGCAGACGGAGATCACCGGCCAGGGCCCCGTCGTAGATCCCGATATCGTCGGCGTCGCGGGCGCATACCCCGACAACCTCCAGATCTCGAACGACCCCGATGCCCTGCAGCCGGGGAACGAGAATCTCGCGAAGGATCCGGATGTGCAGCAGCCCGGAAACGTGAACATCGCGAAAGACCCCGATATCACGAAGCAGCCGGGGAACGTCAACATTGCGAAGGATCCGGACGTCAAGAAGCCGGGCAACGTCAACATGGCGACCGATGTCGACGTACAGGCGCCGAGCAACGAGTCCCCCAACGATCCCGACATGATCAACCCGATCATGCACGACCCGGACAACGTCTCGCCCTAGACCGCTGTAGATTCCCGGCCACTCTTTCCGGAAGGCAACGTGGCCAAGACCGCTACCATCGTGACCAGCAAGGGCACCATCGTCGCCGAGCTCTTCGACGACGAGGTGCCCAATACCGTCGCCAACTTCGAGAAGCTCGCCAACAGCGACTTCTATGACGGCACCCGCTTCCACCGTGTCATCTCCGATTTCATGATCCAGGGCGGCGACCCGCTGTCGAAGAAGCTGGGCGATCCCCGCGCCGGCACCGGCGGCCCGGGCTACAAGATCAAGTGCGAGACCGAGAAGAACACCCACCGCCACGTCGCCGGCACGCTCTCGATGGCGCACGCGGGCAAGGACACCGGCGGCAGCCAGTTCTTCATCTGCCACTCACCGCAGCCGCACCTGGACCGGAAGCACACTGTGTTCGGGCAGGTGACGAACGGCATGGACGTGGTGAACGCGATCCGTCAGGGCGACGAGGTCACGTCCATCCGGGTGACCTGACCTGCACGTCGACTTCGCGGTCCTCGCGGACTACGCCCTCTTCGACCAGCAGGGCAAGCTCTCGGTGCTTGGCATCTTCAGGCACGTCTGGGTAGGCGGGTTTCCGGCGGTGCACCCGCGCACCCACCTCGTGATGCGGTTGCGGGCGCAGCGTAATGAGATCGGTGTGCACGCGCTCCGGATCCGCTTCCTCGACGACAAGAACACCGAACTGCTCGGCGGCGAAGGCACCGTGCAGTTCGGTGAACCGCCCGCCGGCATCACCGATGTCGAGGCCGCCGCGGTGCTGGCCTTCGACGTGCCCCTGCCAGCGGCGGGCCAGTACCGGTTCGCCATCAGCATCGATGGGGATCCGGCGATCGATGTTCCACTCTCCGCCAGCCAGGCCCCGGCGCCCAGTCTTTGACACGGACTGTTTGCCGCGCTACCGTTGGCTGACAGACCGGCCTGCCGGTTCCTGTTCCTGAAGCACCAAAAAGCCGATCCCATAATTCGGAGTTCGCGTATGCGGCGTTCCGAAGTGTGTTTCGTCCTCGTGACCGCGCTGTTGTTCGCACGGGCGGAAGCTTCTCACGCCCAGGGGTACGGCGTCTACGAACAGAGCGCGTGTACCATGGGCCGGGGCGGCACGGCCGCAGCGAGGCCATGCGGCGACGCTTCCGGCATGTACTACAATCCCGCGGGAATCGCTGGCTTGCCGCTGGGCGGCTCCATTGGCGGAGCGCTCATCTGGCCGGGCACAAAGTGGCGCAATGACGATACGCAGATTGACGCCAGCTTCCTGAGCAAGACCTACGCAATACCCAACTTCTACTTTGTGGCACCTGTCGCCCAGCGCTATGCGCTGGGCTTCGGTGTCTATGTTCCCTACGGGCTCACCACGGAGTGGGATGGCGAGACCTTTGAGGGTCGGTTCCTCGGTTACAAGACCTCGCTGAAAGCGATCTACCTCCAGCCCACGGCAGCGGCGCAGTTCGGCAAGCTCAAGATCGGCGCCGGCCTCGACATCACCTACCTGAGCCTCAACCTTCAGCGCAAGCTCGACCTGTCGTCCCAGCTCTTGCCCGCGGCGGCCGGCGCTCCTCCTGGCGCGACATTCGGCAGCCTTGGCGTGCCCTACGGAACCGATTTCGCCAATGCTGTGATCGACGGCAGCGCCTGGGGTATCGGCTACAACCTTGGCGCCACCTACGACCTCACGCCGCAGGTGTCGCTCGGGGTACGCTATCTCGCACGACAGAAGATCACGGCCGACGGTGGTACGGCTGAATTCACCCAGGATCCCACCGGGCTGGTGCTCACCGGAGGCAACCCGCTCGGGCTTCCTGCCGGTACGCCCGTCGACGCGCTACTGGCCCCGCAGTTCGCGACGGGCGGAGCGCTGGTGAGCCAGAGCGTCTCCACCACCGTCAGGCTCCCGGACCAACTGGTCATGGGCATCGCCGTGACGCCCATCCGGGCCCTGACTGTGTTGTTCGATGCGCAGTACACCTGGTGGGAAGTGCTCGACGAAATCCCGCTCGACTTCGAGATACTGCCGAATCAGGCACTGGTGCTCAACGACAACAGCGTCTGGACCTGGCGTTTTGGCGCCGAGCTCCTGCTCAACCAGGAGCGTGATCTGAAGTTCCGGCTCGGGTACATCTTCCACGACGCTGCGGCACCCGATCAGTCCGTCGTCCCGAACCTCCCCGAGGCGGCCCGGAATGACTACTCGGTGGGCGTCGGCGGCCGGATTTCGAAGACCTTCTATGTCGATGTCGCCTACATGTTCGTCGATGCCGTGAACCGAAGGGGACGCACGATCGACCTCGTCCCCGGGGGCCCGATCACCAACGGCTTGTACTATGACGACAATGCCAGCCTGCTCAGCCTTACGCTGACTGCCACCTTCTGACCGGGAGAACCGTTTTCATGTTCCGTCGCTTCCGGCTAGTTGTTCTCGCCCTGCCCATCGTGGCGGGCTGCTTCACCGAGGGGACTCTCGACGCGCCCGATCTCTCCAACAACAACGGCTTGTTCACCCGTTTCGTGGCGATCGGCACCAGCATCTCCTCCGGGCTCCAGTCCGCCGGCATCAACGACAGCACGCAACAGCGTTCCTTCCAGGTGCTGGTGGCCGAGCAGGCCGGGGCCAGCTTCTCCCGCCCCAGTCTGAATATGCCCGGGTGCCCCGCGCCGTTCGTTAACAACGTCACGCAGGCGCGTGTCGGCGGCGCCCACCGCGCCCCCATGCAGCCTGCGGGAGACGCCGATCCCGCATCAAGTCGGGAACCTCGCGGTCCCGGGTCTCACGACGCCCGACCTCTTCACCAACGTCGGCTCGCCCACCAGCACCTACGAGCGGCTGCAGGTCTTCTTCCTCGGCGGCCAGACGCCCTGGAACGCGGTCAAGGCTGCAGATCCCACCTTCCTCAGCATCGAGATCGGATCGTCCGACGTGATCGGCGCCGTATCGTCGCTCCCCGATCCGGGCGACCCCGACGTCCATCACCCCCTACCCGGTATTCGCGGAGAATTACACCCGCTTCGCGGACAGCGTGGCGACTCTGAACACCAAGGTCGTGGCATTCACGATCCCGGACGTGACCCAGATCCCGTACACGTCGCGGGGCTCCATCGTACTGGTGCCTCAAGACCGGCCTGTGCCCCGGCGTGCCGGTTCAGTTCCCGGCCAACGTCACGATCAGCAACAACTGCGCGCCAAATGCTGCGATTCCAGGCTCGAAGGGCGACTCGATCCTGGTGCCGTGGACCATTGGCGTGGCCGGGCTGCTCCGGGCATCGTCGCCACCCTTCACCCCGTTCACCCTGGATTGCAGCAACACCGACCAGGTGGTGACGCCGGCGGAGTTCGCCTACGTGCGCACCACCACCGAGCAGATGAACCAGCTCATCCGCGACCAGGCTGCCGCGCATGGCTGGGCCCTGGTCGAGGCCGGTGACGTGTTCGCCACGCTCGCGCCCGGCATTCCGCCGTTTCCCGACCTCTCGGCGGTCCCGACCGGCGGATCGATTAATTTCGGTCCGTATTTCTCGCTCGATGGCTTCCACCCGAGTTCGGAAACGCACCGGGTAATCGCGGACGCGATGATCGCGAAGGTCAACGAGTTCTATGCCACGCAGATCCCGGCCCTGCCGTAGGGCGTGACGTCGTGAAGGAGTGAGGGCTGAAGTGGTGAGCGAAGAAACGGACGGAACAGCGGTTCCGTCCGTTTCCTTTTCAAACCCGTCTTCACGTCTTCACGTCCCGGGGTAACTTCCCCCAATGCCCATGACCCGCGACCAGGCCCTCGCCCTTGTTCACGAGTACACCCAGTCCGAGCCGCTTCGGCGGCACATGTATGCCGTCGAGATATCCATGCGGGCACTCGCCGTTCGATACGGCGAGAACCCGGACGATTGGGGGCTCGTGGGCCTCCTGCACGACTTCGACTACGAGCGCTTTCCCAACGCACAGCATTCCGCTACCGATGAGCATCCTGCAGAAGGCGTGCGCATCCTCGGCGCTCATGGACTCCCGGACACGATGCAGCGCGCGATTCTCGGTCATGCGACTTATACCGGTGTGCCACGCGACACCTTGATGGCGCGCGCACTCTTCGCCGCCGACGAGTTGTCAGGCTTTCTCGTGGCGTGTGCCATGGTCCGACCCAACCGGAGCCTCGCGGATCTCGAGGCGCCCAGCGTCAGGAAGAAGCTCAAGGACAAGGCGTTTGCCCGCGGCGTGAGCCGGGAGGACGTGCACCTTGGCGCGGAGGAATTGGGCGTGCCCCTCGACGAGCTGATCGGGATCCTCATCGGCGCGCTTCGGCCGCACGAGCGCCTGCTCGGCCTCGGCGCCGCCTGACCCGCGGGTCCACGGGAACAGCGGGGCCCCGGGTGACTGGGGCCCCGCTCAACGTTTGAGGAGCCTGGTGCGTAATAGGGACGCAGGTGACGGCGAGCTGGCTCGCCGGGCGGCGGCAGGCGACCAGGAGGCCTTCGGGGTCCTGGTCGAGCGCCATGCCGGGACCGTCCGACGGGTGGCTCTCTCGATTCTCCGCGACGAGCACGATGCCGACGACGCGGCCCAGGACGGCCTGGTCGCCGCCTGGCGGGCGCTCGAGCGGTTCGATGCCACCCGGCCGTTCCGCCCCTGGCTCATGCGCATCGTGGTCAATGCCGCGCGCGACCTGGCCCGGCGCCGGACGGTTCGGCAGACGGAGCTGCTGAGCCCAGGCGCACCGTCGGCCGCTTCGGGCCCGGAGCTGGAGACCGAGCGAGTCCTGCTGCGCGAACGATTGCGTCGCGCTCTGGGTACCCTGCCGGAGCGCCAGCGGCTGGTGGTCACCATGTTCGATGCCGAAGGGTTCTCGCACGCCGAGATCGCCGACCTGGTAGGTGCACCCGAGGGCACGGTGCGTTCCGAGTTGTTCCATGCACGGCGCGCTCTCCGCGAGGAGCTGGGAGCGCTGCGGGAGGAGATGCAATGAGCGGAATCAACCCATTTGACCCGGAGCGCGACCCGGCACTCGGCGCGCTGCTTCGCGACGCGCTGTCGGGCGACGACGAAGCCGGGTTCCTCGCAAGGGTGCGCGCCTCGGTGGCCCTGACGCGGCAGGAGCGCACACTCGACGTGCTTGCGCGCTGGCTCCGCCCGAATGTCGCCGCCGCGGCCGCGATCATGCTGCTCGGCGCGGCCCTCTGGTGGTATGAGGCGGCCAACCGCAATGCCGGCGCGGCGACCGTCGCCGAGCTGCTCGTCTCCGACTCGGTTCCGGGTCGTGAGGTCCTGCTCGCCGGCCTGCTGGAGGCGCGATGATCTCCTCCACCCGCCGTGCCGTGGTGCTCCTGATTGCCACCTTTGTGCTCGGTGCCGCATTGGGGGCCGCCGGATTTGCCTACACATCGCGCACGGCCCCGCAGCCACAGGGGCGCGCGGCGTGGTACCTCGATCGCCTCACGCGCAACCTCGACCTCACGCCGGTGCAGCAGGACAGCGTGAAGGCCGTCCTCGACCGCTACACCCCGGCGATGGACTCGCTCATGAGCGAGATCCGTCCCCGCCTCGACACCGTGCGCGCGGCGATGCGTACGGAGATCACCCGCTTTCTCGACCCGAAGCAGCAGAAGGAGTATGAAGCGATGCAGCAGAAGCGCGACCAGGAACGGAAGGCTGGAGGATCGAATGGCCGGTAGCAGGCTCGCGGGTCTGTGGCTGCTCGTGCCGGGCATGCTCGCGGCACAGCAGCCTACGGCGACCATCGTGACGCCCGGCACCGTGCCGGAGGTGACGCTCCAGGAGGCGATCCTGCTCGCGAACCGGGTGCAGCCCGGCGTCGTGCAGGCCCAGGCGGCGATCAAGAACGCCGCGGCCCAGAAGAAGGTGACATCCGGTGCCTGGCTACCGAACCTTAACGCGAACTCGGGCGCCGGCTACTTCTACGCCGAGGGCACGGCCGCGTTGACCCCAACACCGGCCAGTTCATCGGGGCCAACACGGAGACGGAGACGGTCAACCTGGGTCTCAGCTCGAGCTGGGATGTCTTCACCGGCTTCCGCCGCGGCAACGACAGCAAGGCCGCGAAGGCCGGGCTCACAGCGGCCGAGGCAGGCTTCGCCAATGCCAGCTACCAGCAGCGCTTCAGCACGACGATCCAGTTCTTCACGGCGCTCGCCGGGCGGGAGATCGTCTCGGTGCGCGAGCAGAGCGTGAAGCGCGCCGAGGAACAGCTCAAAGCCGCCGTCGTGCGATTGCACGCCGGTACGGCCACGCGCTCCGACTCGCTGCGTTCGGTCGTAACGCTCGGCAACACTCGCGTGGCGCTCTCGCAGGCGCAGGCCGACCTGGTTGCCGCCGAAGCGGCACTCGCCCGCCTCATCGGGTACGATGGCCGGGTTCGCGCCGCCGATGACTCCGCCTTCTACAACCCGTCCGTGCCGGTCGACACCACGCTGCTGCTGCAGGAGGCCATCAGCCGCTCGCCTTCAGTGCAGAGCACCTCGGCGACGCTGGCCCAGGCCCAGGCACAGCTCAAGGCCTCGAAGTCGACCTACTGGCCCCAGCTCGCCCTGGGCGGAAGCTGGACCTACAACGGGAACAATCGAGAACAATTTCGGCCTGCAGAACCAGCGGCAGGTCAACCTCGGACTCAACTGGGCCATCTTCAACCGGTTCGTGCGCGAGCGCAACGTCGACATCCAGGAGAGCAACCTCGAGATCGCGCAGGCCAATGCGGCCGACGCAGTGCACCAGGTGCAGTCGCTGATGCTGGGCCAGTTCGCCCAGGTCGACGCGACCCGCCTGCAGATGGAAATTTCGCAGCAGAGCCTCGAGGCCTCGCGCGAGGACCTGCGCGTGGTTGCCGAGCGCTACCGTCTCGGGGTGGCGACGATCGTCGATCTCCTCGTGTCACAGGAGAGCCTGACGCAGGCGGAGCTCGAGGTGGTGAACGCCCGGTTCGCATACCTGCAGGCGCTGGCCCAGATCGAGGCCATCGTGGGGAGGCCGCTGTGAGCAAGAACCTGCTCGACACCGCCGAACGGATGGCCCAGCTCCCGGCGGATACGCCGCGCGATGCGGTGATCGTCACCCGCAACCTCGAGCGCGAGTACATCATGGGCACCGAGACGGTGCGCGCGCTCCGGGGCGTCGACCTGACCATTCGTCGCAACGAGTACGTCGCGATCATGGGCCCGTCGGGCTCCGGCAAGTCCACCCTGATGAACATGATCGGGTGCCTGGACACGCCGTCCGCCGGCGAGTACTGGCTCAACGGGCACCGGGTCTCCGAGCTGGGCGATGACGAACTGGCCCGCATCCGGAACCGCGAGATCGGTTTCGTGTTCCAGACCTTCAACCTGCTCCCGCGCGCCACCGCCTTGCACAATGTGGAACTGCCGCTGGTCTATGCGGGCAAGCCGTCGAAACAGCGCAAGGAGCTTGCTTCCGAGGCACTCCGCCGCGTGCAGCTGGGCGACCGCATGGATCACCGCCCGAACGAGTTGTCCGGTGGCCAGCGCCAGCGCGTCGCGATCGCGCGCGCACTCGTCAACCAGCCCAGCATCCTGCTGGCCGACGAACCGACCGGCAACCTCGACTCCAGCACCAGCGAGGAGATCATGGGCCTGTTCCGGGAGCTCCACACCCAGGGACAGACCGTCGTCCTCGTCACCCACGAACATGACATTGCCATGCACGCCCGCCGCCAGGTCCATCTCAAGGATGGACGTGTCGAGCGGGACTTCCAGACCGAGAGGACCAGCTGATGCGTATCCGTTTCCTGCCCGTCGTGCTCCTGGCTGCCGCCTGCAGCAAGCCGGCGCCCAAGCCAGTCTACCAGGCGCTGGCGGTGGAGAAGCGCGACATCGTCGTCTCGGCGCAGGCGTCCGGCGCGATCCAGCCCGATACCACGGTCGAGGTGAAGACCCGCGCATCGGGTGAAGTGCTGCAGATCCTGGCGGAGACGGGCCAGCTGGTGAAGCGCGGCACGCTGCTCATCCGCATCGATCCGCGCCAGGCGAAGAACGCCGTCGACCAGTCGAAGGCACAGCTCACCCTGGCGCAGGCGCAACTCGACAACGCGAAGACCCAGCTCGAGCGCTCCAAGACGCTGCGCGACGCCCAGACGATCACGCAGCAGGAGTATGAGACCGCGCAGCTCAATTACGCGAGCGCGAGTTCCGCGGTGGTGCGGGCACGCATCGACGTCGAGAACAACGAGATTTCGCTCGAGGATACCGACGTGAAGGCCCCGATCACCGGCGTGATCATCCAGAAGGGCGTCGAGCGCGGGCAGGTGGTGGCCTCGGCGACGTTCAACGCTGGCGGCGGCACCGTGCTGATGAAGATGGCCGACCTGAACCTCGTGCAGGTTCGGACGCTGGTGGACGAGACGGACATCGGGAAGATCAAGGCGGGCCAGGCTACCACGGTAACCGTGGATGCCTACCCGAACCGGCCGTTCCAGGGAGAGGTGATCAAGATCGAGCCGCTGGCCGAGGTGCAGCAGAACGTCACCATGTTTCCCGTCCTGGTACGCATCGACAACCGTGAGGGCCTGCTGCGTCCGGGCATGAACTCCGAGGTGGAGATCCACGTCGGGCGGCGCGACAGCGTACTTGCGGTGCCCAATTCGGCGCTCCGCACCCAGAAGGACGTCGAGTCGGCCGCCGGCGTACTTGGCCTGAGCATGGAGCAGGTAAATGCCCAGCTTGCCGCCGCGGACCAGCCGCCCCAAGGTGACACCGCAGCCTCGCGCCAGGTGTCTCTCGGCGCTGGCGCCGGCGCGCCACCGGCCGCAGGCGGCGACAAGCCGGCGGCCAGCACCATGACCACGCCCGATGGTCGCGTCGTAAAGCTGCCCGACGGGGTCACCGAAAAGCAGGTGCGCGCCATCTTCGCCAAGTTCCGGAGTGGCGAGCAGCCCACGCCGGAGGAGCGCGCCGTACTCCAGAGGATGCGGCAGTTGAACGGCGGCGGGGCGGGCGGTGGGCGGCCGCGGCCACAGGGCAACGACTTCCAGTTCGGCGGGAACTACGTGGTCTTCCTGGCCACGGCCGAGGGGCCGCGCGCGACCCGGGTGCGCACCGGGCTCACCGACCTCGACTACAGCGAGGTCGTGTCGGGCCTCAAGGCGGGCGATTCGGTGCTGGTGCTGCCGAGCGCGAGCCTCATCAATTCGCAGCAGGAATTCAAGAACCGCATCCAGAACATCACCGGCGGCGGCATGCCCGGCATGCGGTCCACGACGCCCTCGGCCGGGGGCGCGCGCCCGGCGGCCCCGGCAGGACGGTAGCCATGCAGCTCGGCGAGACGGTTGCGGTCGCGTTCCAGTCCATCCGGGCCAACAAGCTCCGGGCGGCGCTCACGATGCTCGGCATCGTGATCGGCGTCGGCGCGGTCATCACCATGGTGGCCCTGGGAAGCGGCGCGCAGAAGGCGGTCGAGGACCGGATCAACTCGCTCGGGGCCAACCTGCTGAACGTCTATGCCGGGCAGATGAACGTGCGCGGCGTGGCCAGCGACCAGCGGGTCAGCCTGACGGTGGACGACGCCGACGCGCTGCGCCGCGACGCCACGCTCATCAGCAACGTGGTGCCGGAGCTCTCCAAGCAGGTGCAGGTGAAGTACGGCAACCAGAACATCAACGTGAACGTGGTCGGGACCACCGCCAACTACTCCACGGTCCGCAACTACACCGTCACCAACGGCCGGATGTTCACGCAGGGCGACGACCAGAGCCGCGAGCGGTACGCTGTGCTCGGGTCACAGGTGCCCGAGATGCTCGGGGCCAACCCGGCCGCGATGATCGGACAGACGGTCTCGATCAGCGGCATTCCGTTCGAGATCGTGGGGATCCTGAGCGAGAAGGGATCCCAGGGATTCCAGAACCCCGACGAGCAGATCCTGATCCCGCTGCAGACCGCGCGCTTCCGGGTGTTCGGCACCGACCGGCTGCGCACCATCACCGTCGAGGTGGCCAAGGATGTGCCGCTGGAACAGGGCATGGTCGACCTGGAGCGGGTGCTGCGACGGGAGCACAAGATCCGCCCCGGTGCGGACAACGACTTCATGGTCCGCAACCAGCGGGAGTTCCTGGCGACGCAGCAGGCCGCGACCCAGGTCTTCACCGCCCTCCTCGCCTCGATCGCCGCCGTGAGCCTCATCGTCGGCGGAATCGGCATCATGAACATCATGCTGGTGTCCGTCACCGAGCGTACCCGCGAGATAGGCGTGCGGAAGGCACTGGGCGCCACCAAGCTGAACATCCTGCTGCAGTTCCTCATCGAGGCGCTGGTGCTCTGCATCAGTGGCGGCACGATCGGGATCATTCTCGGCGTCTCCGCGGCGATCGGCCTGTCCAGGCTGATGCACTGGAACACGCTGATCTCGCCCGCCTCCATTGCCGTGGCCTTCGCGTTCAGCGCCGGTGTCGGCCTCTTCTTCGGTATCTGGCCCGCGCGGAAGGCGGCGTCGCTCGACCCGATTACGGCCCTCCGCTACGAGTAATGCTTCCGGGGTGAGTGACCGGGTCCGGCCCGGTCACTCGTCCGCTGCGTCGGCCCATACATGCACGCGGCCGTCCGAGTCCACCTCCACATGGACTTGCCACGGCTGGCAACACACCGGGCAGTCCTCCACATACTCCTGCTGCTGCTCCACCCGTCGGGTCCACGGTGATCTCCACCGTCTCGCCACAATAGGGACAGGAGAGCTCCTGCTCCGTTTCAGCCTGTCCCTCGTCCTCGCGTTCGTCCTCGTCCATGATCCTGCCTCCTCGAGCCCGTGCAACGCCGGCGACCTTGCCAATCGAGGCGCCGGCGGACAACATCTTCCCGCGCGTTCCCCACTTACCCCGCTCCGGTAACCATGACGCGAAGCATCATTCTCGGCACCGGCATGGCCGTCCCCGACCGCGTCGTCACCAATGACGACCTCTCGGTGGTCATGGATACCACCGATGAGTGGATCACGCAGCGCACCGGCATCCGCCAGCGGCATTGGGTACGCGAGGGTGAGACCGGCGTCGACCTTGCCGAGCGCGCCAGCCGGATCGCCCTGGCGGCGTCCGGCCTCGGCGATGACGCGATCGATGCCATTGTGCTGGCCACGTCCACGCCGGATCACTTCGCACCCGGCAACGGGGTGCTGCTGCAGCACCGGCTCGGCCTCGGCGCCCATTCCCGCCCTCGACGTCCGGGCGCAGTGCAGCGGGTTCGTTTACGCGCTGGCGACGGCGGATGCCTGGATCAGGGTGGGGCTCTACCGTCACGTGCTGGTCGTGGGCCAGGAGATACAGTCTACCGGCATGGACGTCAGCACGCGCGGCCGGGCCACGGCCGTGATCTTCGCCGACGGCGCCGGCGCCGTCGTGCTCGGTCCTTCCTCCGACCCGACGCGGGGCATTCTCGGGTTCGACCTGCATTCCGACGGCGCCTTTGCCGACAAACTCTGGGTCGATGCACCCGGATCGATGTACCACCCGAGGATCAGCCCCGAGCTCATCGCCGCGGGAAGGCACTTCCTCTCGATGGACGGCAAGGAGGTCTTCCGCCACGCCGTGGTGCGCATGCCTGAATCGGTGCTGGCCGTGCTGTCGGGCGTGGGAGAGTCGATCGGCGACCTGAAGCTGCTGCTGCCGCACCAGGCCAACCTGCGCATATCGGAGATGGTGCAGAAGGCGCTCGGCCTGCGCGATGACCAGGTCTACAACAACATCATGTCCTACGGCAATACCACCGCGGCAACCATCCCGATCGCGCTCGACGAATGCGTCCGCGCCGGACGGCTCCAGCCTGGCGACCTGGTTGTCGGCACCGCGTTCGGATCGGGCTTCATGTGGGGCAGCGTAGCGCTCCGCTGGTAGCGGAAGATCAGGGATACTTGGCGGCGTAGTACTCCCTGGTGCGGCGCGCGCGAAGGCGGAAGAGTTCCTCGTCGTGCTCCGCGTGCTCTACCCGGAGGTAGAGATCGCCGGGCCACATCACGCAGCGAAGCGACCAGGGAGCGCCCGACGCCTCCATCATCCACTCGAGCGCTCCACCGCCCGCATCGGTACGCTCGATCTCGCTGTCGCGCTCCAGCCGGACCACCGAGGGCACGCCCATCACCGATGCGCGTTCCTCATCCAGCCGCAGCTCCGCCTCGTCCCATGAGTTGAATGCCAGCTCACCCGGCACGCGGTCATTCCGCTCCAAAAGCTCGAGGTCGACCTCCCAGGGCCCGAGAATGTCCCACGCGTGGTCCATACTGCCCACGTCGGGGATGGTGACCACTGGGTGCCTGATGCTCATGACCGTGCTCTCCAGGTGTGCCGGCAGCCGGAATCTGACCCCTATACCCCCCAAAGGGACATGCATGAAACCCGCCCCGCCATTGTTCCGTACTGAAACGCGAAGGTCAGTCAACAGGCAAACTGGGGTTTCTCATGGTAGGTAAACTGATGGCGCTCACATCCTTGCTCATCTTTGCCGCGTCCGCGCTGGGCAGTTATTTCTTCGCCCGGAGCTTCGTGCAGCGGCGCCTGCGCTTCGTGGACGCGATGCGTTCTCCTTTCGCGCCCCTCATTGCCGGCTTCGCCGCGTTCCTGATTGCGTGGCCGCTTTCGGCACTTCCCCTCGTCAGCCTGGGCACGGCGCTGGTATTCGGCGTCGGCACCGGAATGGGCACGGCGGCAGGCGTCCGCGCGCTGGGGCGCGCGGATTCGGCCCGCGGGAGGCTTTATCCATGAACATGCGCTGGGAACGCTCGCGAGTCGCGAGCAGTGCACGGGCACGCTACTTTTTCGTCATGTCAGACATCACCTGTACCCGCTGCGGGCAGACCCGCGAGCAAATGGGCTTCCAGCCTTTCCAGAACGAGCTGGGCCGGAAACTCTATGCTGAGATCTGTGGTCCGTGCTGGGCGGAGTGGCTCAAGGCTCAGCAGCAGATGATCAACCACTACGGCCTCAACGTACGGGATCCGAAGGCGAAGGAGATGCTCCTCAAGAGCATGGAGCAGTTCCTTTTCGCCGGAGGACAGATTCAGCTGTCATGACGTAGCCGTTCCTCGTAACGGGGGTGCGCATGCGCTGCCTGTTCCCGCGACTTCACCCCCTCTCCACGGCCCTGGCAATAACCTGCCTCGGGCCGTGCGTGCTTCGGGGCCAGGACGCCCCCTACCGACCCGCCCTCCACCAGCTGCGTGCCGAGCTCGACAGCACCGATTCCCTCGCGGAAATCGACGTCATCGCTGCGAAGTGGACTGCGACCGGTTTGCGTCCGGTTGGCCGGCTTGCCGCCGCCTACATCGAGTTGCAGCGCGGCGTCGTGACCAACAGCCGATCCGTGCTCACCTCGGCGTGGGTCCAGTTTGACCAGGTGGTCCGGGTGCATCCGGACTGGCCGTACGCACGGCTCGGTCTCGCCGAGGCAGCGCTCGAGATCTACAGTCGCAGGTATCCGCTGCCAGCCACGTACGATGATGTGGCAGGCGGCACACACTACGATGGTTATGCCATTCAGATGAAGCGTACGCTGCGGGCAGAGCCCACGTTCCAGCCGGCCATCAGCTGGCTCGCCGGCACGCTGAGTCAGGAAGGGGATCGTGAGCAGCCCGGCGTCATCCTCGAGGCGCTCCAGTACATTGCCGATTCCACGAACTCGACCGACCCCAGGGTCCAGATCATTCTCGCGCGGGCAGAACGACTCCACGGTGACGCGACGCAGTCGGTTCCCCGAATCGATGCCTACCTGCGCGATGGCGGCGATGCCGGCGTTGCCGAGCTCGAACTGGCGCGCTCGTTCGCATGGCTCGGAGAGCTGGAGAAAGCCGCAGTCGAGTACATGACCGGTGCGGCGGTACAGACAGAGGCGGCACGCGCGATCTATCGCCTGGACCTCTCCTGGGTCGCGACGCCGCGTGAGCTGTCGCGCTTCGACAGCCTGCCGCCCGATTCAGTTGCTGCCTTCATCCGGCGTTTCTGGGAAAAGCGTGATGTCCAGGAGCTCCGCCCCGAGGGGAGCCGGCTGCAGGAGCACCTGCGGCGCTGGGTGTATGTGAGCCAGAACTTCCGGGTACCAGACCCCGGCCGCCGCACGGCGTATCGTGAGGTCTTCATTCCTTACAATGGCCAGCCCTGTCAGGAACGCGGGGCGAATTCACTGGACGACTACGACTACACGGAACCCGCCCGACTGGGTGGCTATCGCTCACCGGAGCGAGTGTTCGATCACCGCGCCATCGTGTACATGCGACACGGCCAGCCCCTCTACAGCCTGGGCGGTGACGCGACGATCCTCTCCTACACGGCCAGTAATCGCGGCAACGAGGCGCTGATGAGCAGGTATGACCCGTACAGCGGGACCGGCCTGCCGGCGCCCGCGAAGACGGAAACGCGGGTCCGCGGAGCCACGAGCGTGACTGTGGTGAACATGCAGGATCGGAACGTCACCTGGGTGTACCTCATCGGCGGACAACTCCGCACCTTTACGTTCCTTGGCAGTCCGGCGCTGGGCAGTGACAGCCCAAGCACACTGATCGTGAGTTCGCCGCCCAACCTGGACGTGCTGCAGCAACTCTCCGCCCTCTCCGCATCCTACGCACGCCTCGCCGGCGTGACCCAGTGGGACGCGGCCTTCGGCGGCTCAGCGACCCCGACGATTTGCTCGCGCGCCTACCTCGACGTGGTCTCGCGGCAGCGTGAGGACGCCGCTGTCGCGATAAATACGGATACGTATCTGCGCCGGTTCTCCCGGCCGCTCACCACGGCGGTACAGTTGTCCGCGATCGGCCAGCCCGCGGACGGTACCGGCCTGCTGCTTGCCGCGCTTGCAATCAAGACCGGCGAGCTCCTCACCGAGCCGGTCCCGGGTGACACCGGCCTGGTGCGCTTCTCCGTGCGGGTGCAGATGGCGGCCATCGACAGCGTCACCGGCGCGTCGGTCCGCATGGACACCGTCCGCCAGTTCACGCAGAGCACACGGCAGATGGCGCAAGCCAACGCCTGGGTCTCCTTCCTCATGCGGCTGCCGATTCCGCCCGGGTTGCGCGAGGTCCGGCTTTCGGTCGAGCAGGACGACGATCGCGGAACCGTGTTCGGCTCGGCGATCCTTCCGGCGACCGCCGGTTTCTCCGCGAGCGACATCGTGCTGGGCAGCGGGGAGGGCTCCATACCGTGGCGACGGAACGCCGGCACCGTGGAGGTGAGTCCCTTCAGTTTCTACACCGTGGGCGAGTCGGTACCGCTGTACTACGAACTGTACGGGCTCACGGGCGGTGCCGAATATCGCACCGTGCTGTCGCTCCGGAAGGAAGGTGACCGGAAGGTTGCCAGCAGCGTGTCATTCCGCGACACACCAACCGGCACGCAGCTCGATGCGAACCGGACGCTGACATTGACTGACATCAAGCCGGGTCAGTACAAGCTGATTGTGACCGTGCGGGAAGTGTCGACCGGACGCGAGGTCGTGCGGCAACGGACCATCACGGTGGAGCGCCCCTAGCCCATGCACTTGACACGCGGCGGCCCGGGAACGAGACTCCCCTGCATGAATACCCGGTCGTGGTTCTACTTCTTTACCAGCGCCGGCGCGGCTCGAGCTGCGTCCGGTTCCGGTAGCGTGCAATAGCGCGACCAGAACGGACCCTCGACGCCCCGCCGGCTGCAATCGGCGGGGCGTTTTTCTTTGGCATCACCAAGCACGGAACTCACAGGAGCTTGACCCAGATGCGCGTAGCGATCCAGGGCACTCATGGCGCCTTCAGCGAGGCAGCCGCTCGCCGTCGGTGGCCCGACCTCGAGGCGGTTCCCTGCCGCGAAGTGGCCGACGCCGTCGCGGCAGTGCGCGAGGGGCGGGCTGACGCCGGGTGCCTCCCCATCGAGAACTCACTCATCGGGTCGGTCACCGCCACCTACGACCTGCTCCACGAAGCCTTCGGCGACGGCAAGCTGGCGCTAACTCACGAGACGCTGCTCCCGGTTCACCACACGATCATGGCAGTACCGGGCGCGCGTGTGGAGCACATCAAGCGGGTCTACTCGCATCCGGTAGCCCTCGGCCAGTGCCGCCGCTGGCTCTCGAAGCACCTGCCCGACGCCGAGCTGGTCAGCGCCTGGGATACCGCAGGCAGTGCCGAAATGGTGGCAGCGCATGGTGACCCGACGGAAGCCGCCATTGCAGCACTCCCTGCCGCGGCGGCGCATGGACTCGTACCGCTCGCCGAGCGGATCGAGGACGATCCCACCAACCAGACGAGATTCCTGGTGTTCAGCCGCGCCGGCGCCCCGGTGGCACCTGCCGGCACCGGGCCCCACAAGACCTCACTCATCGTCTCGCTGGACCATCGACCCGGGATGCTCGCGCACACCCTGCTTGCCTTCAGCGCGCGCGGCGTGAACCTCACGGCACTCCAGTCACGGCCTGAGCCGTCGGCGCCGTGGACCTACCGGTTCTATGTGGATGTGGAGGGCGCCGCAACCGAACCCCGCGTGGCGGAGGCACTAGAGGAGGTGGAGGCCCTGGCGGCGCAGCTCATCGTGCTTGGCAGCTACGAGGCGTGGACCGAAGGGGTACCCAGCTTCCAGGTGTTCCATCCCACGCCGGCGCATCACGTGAAGAAGCCGGACATTCCGCTGATCGACCGCCGGCGTGCTCCGGAGGGTTCGATCGTGAGGGTGCGCCATCTCGAGTTCGGCGGCGCGAGTCCGGTGCTCATTGCCGGACCCTGCTCGGTCGAGAGCCGGGAAATGATTCTTGAAACAGCGGAAGCGGTCGCCGCGGCCGGCGGCGACATGCTGCGCGGTGGTGCCTTCAAGCCGCGGACCTCGCCGTACGATTTCCAGGGTCTGGGCGTGAAGGGCCTGCGCTACCTGGCGGAAGCGCGCGATCGCACCGGGCTTCCCGTCGTCACGGAGGTCCTGAGCTGGGAAGAAGTGCCGCTGGTCGCCCAGTTCGCCGACATGCTGCAGATCGGCGCCAGGAACATGCAGAACTTCTCGCTGCTGCGGGCGGCGGCGCGCAGCGGCGTGCCGGTACTGCTCAAGCGCGGTGCGGGCATGACCATCGACGAATGGCTGATGGCCGCGGAGTATGTGCTCGCGGAGGGCAATCCGAACGTGGTGCTGTGCGAGCGGGGCATCCGTACCTTCGAGCGGGCCACCCGTCACACCCTCGACCTCAACGCGGTAGTGCTCGTGCGGGAGCGGTCACACCTGCCGGTGGTGGTGGACCCGAGTCATGCGGCGGGTGTGGCGAGCCTGGTGACGCCGCTTGCCGAGGCATCGCTCGCCGCGGGCGCCTCCGGCCTGATCGTCGAGGTGCATCCCGATCCGAAGCAGGCCCTGAGCGACGGTCCACAGAGCCTCGACATCCCGATGTTCATCGACCTGGCCCGGCGCGTCCATCCTCACCGGGAGCGCCGGAAGGTGCGGGAACTGACGGCGTAACGGTCAGGTTCCCTCGGGTGCCTTGGTACGCAGCTTCATGGTGGTGTCCGGAGTCCGCCACTTCATCTCCGGCGGGCTCGGGATGGTGCCCGTCACCGTGGTCGTCTTCTTGTTGCGCAGGACCTCGAACTTCACGGTGTTGCCCGCGTCATAGGAGCGAAGGATGCGGTGCATCTGCGCCGTGTTGGCCGGCTTCCGTCCATCGATCATCAGCACCACGTCACCACCCTTGAGGCCGAGGGTCGAGCCCTGCGGAACGTTGATCACCAGCACTCCATCGGTCGCACCGAAGTAGGGCGCCAGGTCAGGATTGAGCGGCACCAGTTCGAGATCCTCGAGGTCCGATGAGATGTAGACCCGGAAGGGCGTGTCGTCCACTGTCATCGGTGT
Organism: uncultured Gemmatimonadales bacterium; assembly: GCA_963789925.1. GTDB lineage: Bacteria > Gemmatimonadota > Gemmatimonadetes > Gemmatimonadales > GWC2-71-9 > JAGGAG01. The sequence goes on along the minus strand of CAWBMQ010000005.1, from coordinate 667,064 downwards.
GCGCATCTTCATGCCCGGCTCCATCGGCATCCGCATACCCATCCCCGGCATCATGCCGCTGCCAAAACCCTCCGGGCCGTCACCGTTGAAGTCATAGGTGAACTCCCGGCTCCCATCCGGGATCGTCATGACGAAGACGTTGTCGGGATCCTCCTGCGTAACCAGCTTGGTGCTTTTCCGGTCCTTCCCGCGGCGATAGTCCACCGTGATGGTATCGTTGCCCGGCAGGCGCGACGCGAGCTCGATCAGCCGCAGCCCCGGCAGGGACCCGTCGCTCCCGTTGTACTTGAGTTGCTGCTTGCTGTTCGGCCCCTGGGGCTGCACCAGCGGTGAGCCTTCGAGCATCGTGATCACGTCGCCCGCTTCGAGCCCGGCCGTTGCCGCGGGGCCACCCGGGGTGACGGCGTCGATGTAGGCGCCAATCGAATCACTGGCCCTCGCCTGGAGGTTCACCTTCACGCCGAGCCGGGCGCGCCGGGTCATCATGTACTGCATGTCCCCGGACGTGCTCCAGGTGGGGCCGCCATAGGAGCGGTCGATCCGTACCTTCGGCTGCGGGTCCTGCCCCATCAGTGGAGTGGCACCCGCAATCAGTGCCAATACCGGCAGCCAGTTCCTGTTCAGCATGACAACTCCTCCGGGCTCAGAGCCCAACGTTGCTCGCGCGGGTGACATGCACGTCCACCAGCGCATCCAGAAGTCCCACACGTTCCTGCCAGAGCTGCATGACGTCAGGGCCGTTCAAGCCGGGCGGCCCGGCGAGTTCAGTACGCTCCAGGCGCCGGTCCACGTCCGCGATGCGATCCTCGAGATCGGCGGCGACGCGGCTGGTGCGTCCGTCGAGCACTCGCGCATCGGGATCATAGGCATCAATCGCCGCTTCCAGCGCACGCGAACGCTGTTGCAGAGACGTGAGTTCCTGCTGAGACGCCGTGGCCGGTGCCGGCACCGGACGCCGCACCAGCAGGGCCAGGGCAAGCGACGCGGCGAGCGCCATCGCGCTCGCCGTCATCCAGCGGATCCGCCGCTGCCTGCGCGCCGCGTTGAGCCGGCCTGCCACGCGCGGCCACTGGTCCCGGGACGGCCGCAGTGTCGGGAGGGCCCGCAGCCGGGCCGACCGCTGCTCCAGCCGCTCGAGTTCGAGGCGGCAGGTCTCGCACGCTTCCATGTGTTCTCGCTGGCTCGCGGTTCCCGGCTCAACGCCCGGCTCACGCAGTGCCAGCAGCTGTTCCATCGTCAGGTGTGTCATTCCAGCACCTCCTCGCCCAGCCACTTCCTGAGGCGCACGTGCGCCCGTGCCAGCTGGGACTTCGAAAAGCTCGGTGTCTTTCCCATCATCCCCGCGATCTCGTCGTGGGTATAGCCCTCGACATCGTGCAACCACACGACGGCACGGGAGGTTTCGTTCAGTCGCTCCAGCGCTGCCTCGAGGTCCATCCGGAGCGCGGTATCCTCGCGCCGGATCTCGAGCACCTCGTCGTGCAGCTCATCGGTGTCCCGATACTTGTTCCGCCGGAGCCGCATCAGCGCCTTGCTTGCTGCGATCGTCCGCACCCAGCCCCACAGGCTCCCGTCCTGCCGGTACCGCCTGATGCTGCGGCAGACCTCGAAGAAGGTCTCTTGCACTACATCCTCGGCGTCCTCGGTGGTGCGGCAGATCCGGCGGGCGAGGTTGTAGACCGGGACCTCGAAGGCGCGGAACAGGGCTTCGAGCGCCGCCGCATCTCCCTCTTGCGCGCGGGCCACCACCGATTCGGCATTGGCGATCGGGTACGAATCCATCAGCAGCGCTCGTGTCATGTCACTCGTAAAGATGCGGGAGGAGCAGGGAGGGTTGCAGTGAGGCAGGGGCGACAGACCGCTCCGAAGGACACCCGCCGCCTGAGGAGTTCCGTCGCCAACAGGGTACGCGCCGCAGGCGCGACGTATCTTGCGATAGGGCTTATATTTGGGCCATGGCCACCTCCTCCAGCATCTCCCCTCCCTCAGACTGGCTGCACCACCTGGCCGACGAGGCCGACGCGGCATTTCTCTACCGCGAGCTCGCACAGGCCGAGACTGACCCGGGTCGGTCGAAGATCTACGGGCAATTGGCTGAGGTTGAAGACCGGCACGTCGAGGCTTGGCAGAAGCTCCTGACCGAGCAAGGCCACACCGTCATCGTGCCACCTCCGTCGCGCGACGCCCGGCTTCGCGCCTGGGTGGCGCGCCGCATCGGGCCTGGCGTCGTGCTGCCGCTCCTCCTCGAGGAAGAGGGGCGGGAAGTGAAGAGCTACCTCTCCATGTATCGCGACGAGCCCGATGGCGCCGCCGGTCCCACGGCGCTCAAGCTGGCCCGTGAATCGAAGGAGCATGCTGAGCGACTCGCCTCCATGAGCGGTGGCGCGAGCGAGCCGTGGCACAAGACGGGTGCCGGCGGGTTCCTCCGCAACGTGGTGTATGGCTTCAACGACGGCCTTACCGCCAACTTCGGCCTCGTCGCCGGCATGATCGGCGCGCAGGGCGCCAACCTCGGCAGCCACGCGGTCCTGGTTGCCGGTGTTGCCGGCATGGTGGCCGATGCGCTCTCGATGGGTTCGTCGGGCTACCTCGCGGCCAAGAGCGAGCGCGAGGTGTTCGAGCACGAGATCGCCATGGAGCGGGACGAGATCAAGCTCATGCCCGAGCTCGAGAGCGAGGAGCTGAGCCTCATCTACCAGGCGAAGGGCATCCCCGTCGCGCAGGCCGACGCGCTCGCCGCCGAGGTGATGAAGGATCCGGAGCGCGCACTGGTCGAGAAGGTGCGCGAGGAGCTCGGCATCGGTGAGGCGACGAGCACCCCGATGCGGGAAGCATGGGTTACGGGCACGGCCACGGCACTCGGAGCGCTCATCCCGGTCGCACCCTTCTTCTTTGGTCGAGGGCCGCTCGTCATCTGGACGTCATTCGCGCTGGCCATGCTGAGCCACTTCGCGGTCGGCGGCGCGCGCAGCTTCTTCACCGGGCGCGGCATCATCAGGAGCGGAATGGACATGTTCCTGGTGGGACTCGGCGTGGCTGGAATCGGTTACGTGGTCGGGGAGTGGATCGTACGGCTGCTCTAGGGCCGGCGCCGACCCGGACGCCTCCGGCGACTGCTCACGGACCTCCATTTCGATCGAGCTCGCTTGCCGTTGAACCGCGATACGCCCGCCTGCTTCTGTAGCCGGCCTTGAGGAACTGATCTGAACTGATCTGAACTGAGCTTGACACCAGCACCAGCATGACGTATCTCTGAAGCAGGACAATTGATCCGTGGTCATTTGCCGCGTATTGCAGCCACGTTAAACAAATGCTAAAAAGCGAGACGTCCGCGCCTCGTTGCCGCGGGCGCTTTTTTTCGTCGCCGGTAGGCAGGCGACAGGGATGCCCAGCATGACCGCAGCTGCCGTTTCTCCGCAGGTCCGTGCGCTTCCGCTCCGATGCCGCAATTGTGGCGTCGAGCGCGATGCGGCACCGGTCGCGATCTGTGAAGAGTGCCTGGGACCGCTCGAGCCCCTCTACGATGCCACCCGTCGCCTGCCGACGCGCGAGGAAATTGCCTCGCGCGCGCCATCGCTGTGGCGCTACCACGAGTGGCTCCCGCTCGAGGGCGACGCCGGTCTTCTCGCTCGACACCGGCTTCACCCCCCTGGTGGAAGTGCCCGCGCCTGGCGCCGCTGCTCGGCGTAGCGCGCGTCTGGGTGAAGAACGACGCGGTGTCACACCCGAGCCTCTCCTTCAAGGATCGCGTCGTCGCGGCGGCGATCAACGCTGCCGCCGCGTTCGGGCTCGACACCGTGGGCTGCGCATCGACCGGCAACCTCGCCAACGCCGTGGCCGCCCAGGCAGCCCGTGCCGGCCTTCCAGCGTGGATCTTCATTCCCGACAACCTCGAGCTCGGCAAGGTCGTCGGCACGTCCGTGTACGCACCCAACCTGGTGCGCATCCGCGGGACCTACGACGACGTGAACCGGCTCTGCGCCCAGGTGGCGGACCGCTACGGCTGGGGCATCGTGAACGTGAACCTGCGCTCGTATTACGGCGAGGGCTCGAAGACCGTGGCGTTCGAGATCGCAGAGCAGCTCGGCTGGCGCCTGCCCACGGCCGTAGTGGCACCGATGGCGGGCGGCTCGCTGGTTTCGAAGCTGGGCAAGGGGTTCCGCGAGTTTCTCTCCGCCGGGCTGGTGGACGGCGATGTCGCCGCGGCTCTACGGGGCGCAGGCGACCGGTTGCGCGCCGATCGTGCGGCTGGTGGAGCGCGGCGACGGCCAGCTCGTTCCCGAGATCCCCGACACGATCGCTCGCTCGATCGCGATCGGGAACCCGGCCGACGGCGCCTACGCGGCAGAATCGATCCGGAAGTCCGGCGGATGGGCGGCGAGCGTCAGCGATGCCGACCTAGTCAAGGGAATCAAGCTCCTCGCCGAGACCGCGGGCATCTTCACTGAAACGGCGGGTGGCGTCACGCTGGCCAGCGCGCTCGAGCTGGCTCGCACCGGACACTTCCGGGCGGAAGATGAAGTAGTGCTGTGCATAACGGGCAACGGTCTGAAGACGGTCGAGGCCCTGGCTGGTTCGCTGGACGAGGCACCGGTGCTGGCACCCCGCCTCCGCGACGTCGCGGACCTCGTGGCGCGCACGTCGCAGAATTCACACTGAGGAGGCACTGAACATGTCGATTACGCTCTCACTGCCCGCCGTGCTCACCCGCCTCACGGATGGCGCCCGGACCATCGAGGGAAGCGGAGCCACGGTGGGCGACGTGGTACATGATGTGGCCGGGCGCTTCCCGCAGCTCGCCCCGCGCCTCCGCGACGAGCAGGGCAATCCCTATTCCTTCGTCACGTTCTACCTGAACGACGAGGACATTCGCTTCACCGGTGGCTTTGCCACCGTGGTGCGGGACGGCGATGAGCTGATCATCGTGCCCGCCATCGCAGGAGGCTGACATGACTGCCACTTCGATCGCCGCGGAACCGCTGCCCGAGCTGGGCAACGACGAGATCCTCCGCTACAGCCGCCATCTTATCCTGCCCGAGTTCGGGCTCGAGGCGCAGCGGAAGCTGAAGGCGTCGAGCGTGCTCGTGGTGGGCGCCGGCGGCCTGGGCTCGCCGCTTGGCCTGTACCTGGCCGCAGCGGGGGTGGGCCGGCTCGGCATCGTCGACTTCGACGTGGTCGATGCCACCAACCTGCAGCGGCAGGTCATCCACGGCACCGCCGATGTGGGCCGGCCCAAGCTCGCCTCCGCGCGGGACCGCATCGAGGGGCTCAACCCTCACGTCGATGTGCAGACATACGAGGCCCGGTTCACCTCGGCCAACGCGCTCGAGATCGCGGCCGACTATGACCTTGTGATCGATGGCACCGACAACTTCCCGACCCGTTACCTGGTGAACGACGCCTGCGTCATCCTGGGCAAGCCCAACGTGTATGGCAGCATCTTCCGCTTCGAGGGCCAGGCCTCGGTGCTCGCGACCGAGACCGGGCCGTGCTACCGCTGCCTGTTCCGCGATCCGCCACCGCCCGGACTAGTGCCGAGTTGCGCCGAGGGCGGAGTGCTGGGGGTGCTGCCCGGGCTCATTGGGGTGATCCAGGCCACCGAGGCCATCAAGCTCCTCACCGGCATCGGCGAGCCGCTTGTCGGGCGGCTGCTCCTCGTGGATGCGCTGCGGATGCAGTTCCGGACACTCAAGATCCATCGCGACCCGCTGTGCCCGGCGTGCGGCACGAGGGAGATCCAGTCCCTCATCGACTACGAGCAGTTCTGCGGATTGAACGACGAGGACACCAGCGTGGATGCGACGATTCCCGAGCTCACACCGGCGCAGCTCGCGGCGCGCATCGAGCGGGGCGACGACTTCGACCTGATCGACGTGCGGGAGCCGCAGGAGTGGGCCATCGCGCAGTTGCCTGGCGCGCGGCTGGTGCCGCTCGGAACGCTCCCCGCGACGCTGGGGTCGCTCGACAGCGCGCGCGAGATCGTGGTCTACTGCAAGGGTGGCGTGCGCAGCCTGCGCGCGGCCACGCAACTCCGCGCGGCCGGCTTCCGGAAGGTGTCGAACCTCACCGGCGGCATCCTGCGCTGGAGCGCCGACGTCGACCCCAGCGTACCGACGTACTGACATGATCTTCCTGCCAGGCATGCCCATGCCCTGTTGTTGTGACCGTTGCATGCGACGGTCGGGGCGGAGGCATGTCCGGTGGTCATCGCCATGACGGCGTAGCGACCCTCGCATGCATCACCCCGACCCATCTGTCCCGGTGGGTCTTTCTTTTTCAACCATTGCACGGAGAGTTCAACATGACCGCCACACATCCGGCCTTCTCTACCACGAGCGACCCGATCGAGGAGCGCGGCTACGCCCGGCCCGACGTCCTCGTGTCGACCGCCTGGCTGGCCGACAACCTCGACCGCCCGAAACTGCGCATCCTCGAGAGTGACGAGGACGTGCTGTTGTACGACCTGGGCCATGTGCCCGGCGCCCAGAAGATCGACTGGCACGAAGACCTCAACGATCCGCTCGTGCGAGACTACATCGACCACGTCGGCTTCGAGCGGCTGCTGCGCCGCTTGGGCATCGACCAGACCACCACCGTGGTGCTCTACGGCGACCGCAACAACTGGTGGGCGACCTACACCTTCTGGGTATTCCGACTGTTCGGGTTCCCGGAATCGCAGCTCCGCCTGCTCGATGGCGGACGCGCCGCCTGGGAATCGGAGGGCCGTCCCCTCGTTACCTCCCTCACGAGCTTCCCGCCGAGCCGCTACCGCGGGCTCACGCGCAACGACAGGGAGATCCGGGCCTTCCGCGACGACGTGCAGGAGCACGCGGCACGGGGTCGCCCGCTGATCGACGTGCGCTCCCCCGACGAGTTCAGCGGACGGAAGCTCCACCTGCCGGAGTATCCGCAGGAAGGCGTGCTGCGCGGCGGCCACGTGCCGGGAGCGCGCAACGTGCCGTGGGCCCGGGCCGCGAACAACGACGGCAGCTTCAAGGACGCGGACTCGCTCCGGGTCATCTACGAACGTGAGGCCGGCCTCGAGCCGGGCGACAACGTGATCACCTATTGTCGCATTGGCGAGCGTTCGAGTCACACCTGGTTCGTGCTGACATACCTGCTGGGCTACACGCGGGTGCGGAACTACGACGGAAGCTGGACCGAGTGGGGCAATGCGGTGGGACTGCCCATCGAACGATAAGTGGACAAGGTCAAGCCGCCAGGGAACCCGAGGGTCCCCTGGCGGTGCAGACCGTGTGTCATCCCACTACATGAAGACCGTCGCGAAGTTCTGCGCGACCTCCGGGCCGGCCTTGTCGCTGACGACGTCCTTCATCGCAACGACGAGCTGGGCGAACTCGTCCCGCGAGATGCCGATGTTCTTCAGCGAGCCCGCCAGGCTCGTGCGCCCGACAAACTCACTGGGCATGCCCAGCTTCGTGCCCTCATTGATCATGGCGTCGCTTCCAGGGAACGCGCCTTTCACCTTGGCGAAATCGCCGGGCTGCATTGACAGCCTGGCGGCGTAGAGGATGGCGCCCATGCCCTGGGCCGTCTGGGTCGGGGTGAGCCCCGGCACCGAGCTCTGCACGTCGTTCACTACCACGGCAGAGGATTGAAGCGGGTATTCGAGGGGAGCCGGCGAGGTGGCCGATGTCCCGCTCGTGTTGCCGCTGCACGCGGCCGCCGCGAGTGCGAAGGCTGCGCACGCGAATGTGGAACCAGGAAACCTGTGTGATCTGGCCGCGATTGTCTCCATGACCCCTCCGCGGATGGCGTGGGCAGACGCAGCGCACCTTGCGACGCTGTTGGACCGTGACTGCTCCACCATTACGAGCCGGGTCCGAGCGGAGTGTCAGGCGGCGAGCGGCATCCTTGCCGATTCGTCGGTAGGTGGGGTGACGGGCGCGGTTCGGCGCCAGTCCAGCCAGGCGAGAATGAGGCAGACGGTGATCGACACGGCTGATATGAAGCACCAGGGGCAGAACACCTTCAGCACGACCCACTCGCCGTACTTGAGGCGGAGCGTGAAGAGGAAGGCCGGGACCACGAGGGCGAGGAGCAGCGTGCTCATGCGCCGGGCATCAACGTGCCGCGGCTGGACACTGACCAGCGCCACGACCAGCAGCACAGCATAGAACACGGCGCCGATGAGTGCCACGTCGACTCCGAGGAACCAGCCGTACTGGCTGAACTGCGCCGTTTCGCAGCCGCCGCTCGCGGTACACACCAGGCTGCCTACCCGCCCCGTCTTCCAGAGGTGCAGGTAGGCGGCCACGAGCGAATTGACGAGCGCCAGCAGGGCGATCGTCATGCGGTACATCATGCTCAGCCCAGCACCAGGTTAAGGAGCCGGTTTGGCACATAGATGACCTTCTGCACCGACTTCCCCTCGAGAAGCTTGGCGATGTGCGGCTCAGCGCTCGCCGCCGCGACTACCACCGACTCGGCGGCGTTGCGTGTCACCGTGACCCGCCCGCGCGTCTTGCCGCCCACCTGCACCGCAACCTCGGCGGTATCATCGACCAGCATGGTGGGGTCATAGCCGGGCCAGTGCGCGTCGAAAACCGACGTGGTATGACCCAGCCGCTCCCAGCACTCCTCGGCGAAGTGCGGCGCGAAGGGTGCCAGCATCACCACGAACTCCTCGACCATCTCGTGCTCGCAGCTGCCGGTCTCGCGGATGGCGTTGAGCATTTCCATCATTGCCGCAATGGCGGTGTTGTAGCTCAGCGACTCGAGGTCGTCCGTGACCTTCTTCTTGGTGCGGTGCCACTTGGCCAGCACCGGGCGCAGCAGCTCCCCGTGCCGTTCGCCCTCGGCCAGGCACTCACCAACGAGATGCCACACCTTGTCGAGGAACCGCCGGATGCCGTTGATCCCGGCATCGCGGAAGTCGCCGCCCTCCTGGAAGGGCCCGAGGAACATCAGATACATGCGGAAGCTGTCCGCGCCCCAGCGGTCGATGTAATCGTCGGGGATCACCACGTTCCCCTTCGATTTCGACATCTTGGCGCCGTCCTTCACGATCAGCCCGTGCGCCCGGAACTTCCGGAACGGCTCCTCGAAGTCGAGGTGGCCGAGCTCGTTCAGGACCATCGCGAGGAAGCGCGAATACAGCAGGTGCAGCACCGCGTGCTCGTTGCCGCCGATGTAGGTCGTGACCGGGCACCACCTCGCCGTGCGCGCCGGGTCGAACGGACGGTCGTCGAACTCGGTGCTCGGATAGCGCAGGTAGTACCACGCCGAGTCGAGGAAGGTGTCGGACACGTCGGTCTCGCGCCGGGCGCGCTTGCCGCACGCGGGACAGGGCACGAAGTACCACTCCTCATGCCGCGCGAGCGGCGAGATGCCGGTGTCGTCGGGGCGGAAGTCGTCGATGGCCGGCAGGACCACCGGCAGGTCCTTCTCCGGCACCGGCACCGCGCCGCAATCATCGCAGTAGATGACCGGGATCGGCGGTCCCCAGTAGCGCTGTCGCGAGATGCACCAGTCGTAGAGCCGGTACTGGACACGCAGCTTCCCAAGGCCACGCTTCTCCAGCCACGCGGTGATCGCGCGCTTCGCCTCATCGGGCGCCATCCCGTCGAACTCACCCGAATTGACCAGCCGCCCTCCGACGTTCTCGACGTAGGCGCTCTCGAGCGGCGTGCTGGCGTCCTCGCCCGGTCCAGCAACGACGCGCAGGATGTCAAGGTCGTACTTGCTGGCAAACTCGAAGTCCCGCTCATCGTGGGCGGGCACCGCCATGATGGCGCCGGTGCCGTAGTCCATCAGCACGTAGTCGGCAATCCAGACCGGAATCCGCTGGCCCGATCGCCGGGTTCTCGGCGTACGTCCCCGTAAAGACGCCGGTCTTTTCCTTCTCACCCACCTTGCGCGACACGAGGTCCTTCGCCGCCGCGGCCTGGCGGTAGGCGTCGACCGCCTTCTTCTGGTCGCCGGTGGTGAGCTGCTCCACGAGCGGGTGCTCCGGGGCGATCACCAGGAACGTGGCACCGAACACCGTGTCGGGCCGGGTGGTGAAGACGCGTGATGTTCTCCTCCGGCGCCCAGTCCACCTCGAACGTCAGTTCTGCACCTTCCGAGCGGCCGATCCAGTTGCGCTGTGCCATGCTGGTCGTATCCGACCAGTCCATCTTCGACTTGTCGTCGAGGTTGGCGAGCAGGCGCCCGGCGTAGTCGGTGATGCGGAAGAACCACTGCTCGAGAAAGCGCTGCTCCACCGCGGCGCCGCAACGCTCACAATGCCCGTTGACGACTTGCTCGTTCGCGAGCACGGTCTTGTCATTGGGACACCAGTTGACAGCCGCCTTCTTCTTGTACGCCTTGCCGGCCTTGAAGAGCTGCAGAAACAACCACTGCGTCCACTTGTAGTACGAGGGGTCGGTGGTCGAGAGCTCGTGACGCCAGTCGAACATTCCACCGACCCGGGTCAGCTGGCGGCGGAAGTTCGCGATGTTCCGCGGGATCAATTCTGCCGGGTTGATGCCCAGCTTGATCGCGTAGTTCTCGCTGTGAATGCCGAAGGCGTCGTACCCGATCGGCTCGAAGACGTCGTACCCGCGCAGGCGCTGGAACCGGCCGAACACGTCGCTGCCCGTGAACGCGAACATGTTCCCCACGTGAAGCCCTTCCGCGGACGGATAGGGAAACATCATGAGGTTGTAGAATGGCTTCCTGGCGCCGTCGAGGTCAGGCTCGTTGGTGTGACGTTCCGTCCACCGTGCCTGCCACTTCGCCTCGACCAGGTCGGGACGATAGGAGTCGCTCCCCTCGGGCTGCACCGCGGCGGGGGAGGAGGTGCTGTCGCTGGGGTTCATAGGACCCGCAAATCTATAGACCGCGTGAGGTTAGCGCCAACCGACTACATTGCCGCCCCGACGTAACGGAAACGACGGATTTTGCGCGCCACTCTTGCGGTCGGTTGACGCGCGCGGTACATCATCTGATCACGCACTGATCTTTGGGGAATGTTCTGCCATGGCTACTCGAACCACCCGCACAACGAAGCGCGCGCCCCGCGCAAAGGCCGTACAGCAGGCTCCCGTCCCGGCGATGCCACCGGAACCGGCGAAGCCTCCGTATGCCCGGGGTAACCCGCTGACCCATTCTGTCACTTTGGTCGATTCTTCGGGCGTATGCTGGCTCGTCTATGTCGAGCCGGCTCCGCCACAACCGGCACTCTGGCCCAACGCAGCGATCCTCCCAGGCCGGCGTCTCCGGTTCGATTCGGTGGAGCATTCACTCACGGTGATGCCGTTTCCCGCGGGCGCACCATTCCTGCAGGAGCAGGCGCTCCTGCACCTACTCGACCAGGCGCGGACCGGCTCGTCGCAACCCGTGCCGGTTCCGGTGGCGCGGGTCCGGACGCCGCTGCCGGAGCCACAACACATCATCGCCGCGCCGACGTCCGCGGTCGACGTCCCGCCCCCGGTTATCGATCCGGTGCGGCAGAGGCTCACCAGCCTGGTGAATTCGCGGAGTGGCTGGACCTACCAGTTGTCCCGCATGGTGCAGCCGGTAACACTGGTGCTGGTCGTCATCCGTGACATGATCCTGCCCAGACGCAGTTGACCTTCCGAAGTCGAACTCAAAGGGGCCGCGGCGCAGCTTCCGCGGCCCTTTTCTTGGTCCAGCGCTCGGGTCCTTCCGACCCCGCCTGTCCCCACCGCGTCGTGATCAGTAGCTTCCGTGCACCTCCATCCTGGATTGCCACACCAGACCATGGCTGACCCGCGCCAGCGCTTTGCCCGGAATCTCTACATCGCCGTTTTCACCGGAGCGGCCATCATCCTGGCGCTGCACCTGGTCGCAACGGTGCAGCTGCTTCGTGGAATGGGCGTTACGCTCAACCCGAAGGCATTGGTGCCGGGACTGCTGCTCGTGGCAGGAGGCTCCATTGTCGTGGCATGGTTCCTCCTCCGCCGGTTCATCACCCTGGTGCTCAAGCCCGCCGGACGGGCTGCCGCGATCGCCCAGCGCGTATCGCAGGGCGACCTCCGTACGATCAACGAACAGGAAGCCCGGAGCGACAGCAAGGACATGCTGACGCAGAGCATTTTTGCGATGGTGCGCCAGCTGCGAGTCCTGGTCGAGACAATACACGGGACTGCGGCGGAGGCGGCAGCCATGGCGCAGGAGATTGCCGCGTCCACCGAGGAAATGACGGCGTCCACCCAGGAGGTCGCCGGCACGACCGGTGACCTGACCGAGCGGGCAGCCCAGCAGGCCGTCATCGTGCGCGCTGCCGCCGAGGACGCCAACAAGATCCTCGAGATCGCCAAGGTCCTCGCGAGCGGCGCCGGGGAGGCAGCCTCCCGCAATGCCGCGCTCGCGGTGGCCGCGCGTTCCCATCGTGATCGGCTCGATGCCAGCACGGCCGAGCTGGCACGCCTCGCTGACGAAGTGGATCGCGGCTCGGCGGAGGCGGAGGCGCTGGCCCTCGCGTCGAGCGAGATCAGCAAGTTCGTCACCCAGACCAAGGCGATCGCGAAGCAGACCCACATGCTTGCGCTCAATGCATCGATCGAGGCCGCGCGCGCCGGCGATGAAGGCAAGGGATTCAGCGTGGTCGCCGAGGAAGTGCGGAAACTCGCGGCCCAGGCTGCGCAGGCCGCCACCAGCACGAGCGACACCGTGCAGATGGTGCTCGAGCGAGTGCAGACGGCGCGTGAGCGCCTGCTCCGGCTCGGCCGCGGCGGCATGGCCGCGCGCGATGCCGCGCACGCCGCCGCCGATGGACTGCTCACCGTCGCCAATGATGCCGACGCCAACGATCAGTGGACTCGCGGTATCTCGGCCTCGGCTGAGCAGGTGCGGGGGCTGATCGAGCAGATCGCCGGACGCATGAAGGAGGTCTCTGCCGGAACCGAGGACTACGCGGCGGCGGCCGAGGAAATCGCCGCGGCGGCCCAGCAGCTCAATGCCTCCACCGAGGAAATCTCGTCGTCTGCCAATACGCTCGCGGGCGCGGCCGACAGGCTCACCAGGGCCACGGGCGGCATCCGGCTGGCGTAGTAGCTAGCGGCAGTCTCGCCGGAACATCTCCAGCACGTCCAACCGGTTTTCCATTGCTCCCGCCTGCGCCGATATGCGGAGTGCGTACTCGTGCTGCAGCGAATCGGCATCCACACCCCGCTGGACCACCACTCGCCATTGCGCGCAGTACGCCGGAATCTCCATCTCGATCACCTTGCGCGCGGTGGTGATGGTCGCCGCCCAGGCCTCGCAGGTGGGAAACAGCGCGGCCTGATCGCGGTGGACTTGCTCGTGCACCACGACCTCCTCGGCCTGTGGCGTGCCCACGATGTCGGCCCGAAGCCAGCTCTCCGCTAACCCGTTGCGGCAGAAGGTGTAACCGAGGAACCCCTGGGGTGGGGATGGCAGAGCCGCGCCCTGCGCCTGCAGGGCCCGAGAGAAACACAGCAGCGTGGCGGCTACCAGGGACAGGCGTTTCATTCTGCCCTTGCATTGTAACCCGGCGCCATGGAACCTTTGGCACATGCGCATTGCGATCTACTCCGAGATCTACTGGCCCATGGTGAGCGGCGTCGCCCTGACGCTGCGCCGGCTGGTCGATGCGCTGCATGCGCGGGGGCACGCGGTGCGCGTCTACTCCCCATACTACGAGCTGCCGCCGGGCGCCGTCGAGCGCCCCGAGGTGCATCGCTCGCCGGGCCGCCCGTTCTTCCTTGCGCCCGACGTGCAGTGGGCCTTCCCCAGGGTGGCCAACCTCATCGCGGACATGCGTGAGTTTGAGCCCCAGGTGGTCCATCTGGCCACCGAGTTCGCGATGGGGTATCCGGGACTCCGTGCGTCGAAGGCGCTGGGCCTGCCGATCATCGCGAGTTCGCACACGGACTACGAGGCCTACGCCCGCCCATACGGCAGGTGGCTCGTCACCGCGGTTCGTCCAGGTTGGGCCTACATGCGCTGGTTCTACCGCCACGCCCACAAGGTGCTCTGCCCTACCAGGGTGCACGAGGCGCATCTCCACGCCCGGGGCGTGCACCACACCGGCATCTGGACACGGGGCGTCAATGCGGAGGAGTTCAACCCCCGGTTCCGTTCCGACGCGTGGCGCGCGCGGTTCGGAATCGGCCCGTCCGACTCCCTCGTGACCTTCGTGGGCCGGGTCGCGCCGGAGAAGAACCTCGAGATCCTGCTCGACGCATGGCAGCAGCTTGCTCCCCTGCGGGGCAACGCACAGCTCGTACTGGTGGGTGACGGGCTCCTGGTCGAGAACATTCGTTCGCGTCGTATCCCGGGAGTTCACCTGCTGGGCTACCTGCATGGGATCGAGCTCGCCACGGCTTATGCCTCGTCCGACGTGTTCGCCTTTCCCTCGGGCACAGAGACCTTCGGGAATGTCCTGCTGGAGGCGATGGCGTCGGGAACCACGCCGGTGTGCGTTAATGCTGGCGGGCCCAGCGATTATGGGGTGCACGGCGTCAATGCGCTCATGGCGCCACCCAATGACGCCGGTGCATTCGCGCAGCTGCTGGCCAGGGCCATCACTGAGCCGGCGCTCCGCCGACAGATCAGCGACGGTGCCCGGCAGACTGCCCTCGGCCGGCGCTGGGACGCGATCCACGACCAGCTCCTCGATGACTATGCCGAGACCATTGCCGATCGACGGCAACGGCGCGCCGCTGCCTGATCGCAACTGCATCCCGGGCAACATGATAGCCCCCGCCCCGCCGCGGGGGCTATCTTTTCGTGCTATGCCTCGGCTCCGTTTCGCCCCCTACGCCTGGGGAGTGGTCGTTTTCAGCTTCGTCGTGATCGTTTGGGGCGCCTATGTGCGCGCCAGTGGATCGGGCGCGGGCTGTGGCAGTCACTGGCCGCTCTGCAACGGCACTGTGCTCCAGCGCGACCCTGCGATCGAGACAATCATCGAGTTAGGGCACCGCACCACCAGTTTCGTGGCCCTGCTTCTGGTGGTGGGACTCGTTGGCTTGGCGCGACGGGACTTTCCAGCGGGCCACATTGTCCGGCGCGCCGCCTGGGTGACGCTTTTCTTCATGGTCACCGAGGCCCTGGTTGGCGCCG
The DNA here is from genome assembly GCA_963789925.1 of uncultured Gemmatimonadales bacterium. Classification (GTDB taxonomy): domain Bacteria; phylum Gemmatimonadota; class Gemmatimonadetes; order Gemmatimonadales; family GWC2-71-9; genus JAGGAG01. The sequence continues at coordinate 652,010 of CAWBMQ010000005.1, read as the reverse complement.
GGATCGTGCTCCTCCGACTGGTGGCCGACAACGATTCCCTCGCCCGCGCCGTATATCTCGGCGTGCACCTGGTAAACACGTTCCTCCTGCTGGCCGTCATGACGCTGACGGCATGGTGGGGGTCCGGCCGCTCGGCACCGACCCTTCCCCTCGATTGGCGGCGGCTCGCGCCGATGCTTGGCGTTCTGGGCGGGCTTCTGCTGGTGGGAATTACCGGGGCCATCACTGCCCTCGGCGATACCCTGTTCCCGGCCGGTTCCCTCGCTGAGGGGATGCGGCAGGATGCATCACCCGCCGCGCACATCCTGTTGCGGCTGCGGGTGTTCCACCCGGTCCTCGCGCTGACGGTGGGCGCTGTACTGCTGGTCCTCGCCGTGCGCGTAACCCTGCGGGACGCGTCTCCTGCCACGTCCCTGGTGGGACGTCTCGCGGCCGGCCTGGTACTGGCGCAGGTGGCCGGCGGCGTATTGAACCTTCTCCTTCTGGCACCGATCTGGATGCAGCTGGTGCATCTCTTCCTGGCCGATCTCGTATGGCTCAGCGCAGTGCTGTTAACGGCGAGCGTTGCCGCCGAGCCGTCGGCGATCGCATCCGGCCTCGGGTCACCCGCACTCGATACCGCCATTGCGCATCGGTAGGCTCCTGATACTCTGATGGCCCGTCCCCGCCCCAAGCCAACATTCGAAGGACAGCTTCCGCCACCAGAGCGGAATCCGCTGGCGCTGTCCGTCAGTGCCTTGCTCCACGCGGTCGTCATCCTGGTCGTCATGCTGCTGTCGAAGAGGCTGGCTGAGCAGGAGGCCGTGAAGCCGAAGGTCGACTCGGTCGCGACGCGGGAGGTGGCGATGGTCTACGTCCCGCCGCCGAAGCCCAAGCCGGTTCCCCCACCACCCACGCCCCGGCAGCCGGCACAGACGCCACCGCCGGAGCCGCCCCGGCCAAAGGTGATCAACAAGACGCCGGAACCCGAGCCGAACGCGCCGCCCGAGGCCCCTCGTACCCAGGGAACGGCTGAGGCGGAGCAGCCGCGCGTGCCCGATCCGGTGGGCGACCCCACCGCGTCCGCGCCGGATGCGACGCCGCCAGCTCCGGTAAACAGGGAGGATGCACTCAACGCGTCGATGGAGATGGAGGCGAAGCGGATTTTCGGGAAGAAAAAGGGCGGCGTGAATCCCGATGCCGGCCCGGTCGCGTCACGCCCGCTCGAGAGCCTGACGATCCCCAACAGCAAGTGTCCCGAGATCCCGCAGGATTCGACCGGGGCGCCGCCGGATGGCGTGGTGAAGGGACGGGTGGTGCAGCAGGAGACTGGCCGGCCTCTTTCGGGCGCGCACCTGCAGATGGTGGGGCAGACCTATCACACCTTCGCCGACGACGACGGCAACTTCGAGTTGCACTTCGACCTGAACCTGATGGCGGAATGCCGGGTGCAGTATGTGACCATCGTCGCGCCCGGCTATCGCTCGCAGATGCTGCCGATCGTGATGGGCGGCGGCATTTCGACGGTGCCCCTCAAGCGGCGCTAGTAGGTCCGCACCGCCTCGACCGAGATATCCAGCTCCACGTCATCCCCCAGCAGGACCCCGCCCGTCTCCAGGGTGCGGTTCCACGCCACGCCGTAGTCCATCCTGTTGATCTTGCCGGTGACGTGGAAGCCCACCCGCTGCTTCGCCCCATCACCCCCCAGGAACTCCCCGCCGAGCACCACTAGTTTCGTCACGCCACGGATGGTCAGGTCGCCCGACAGCGTCACCTCTTTCCCGGTCACTGCGACACTCGTGCTCCTGAACGTGATCTGGGGAAAGTCCGCCGTGTCGAAGAAGTCGGCTGAACGGAGATGGGTGTCGCGCTTCTCCAGGCGCGTGTCGATGCTCGTCGTCTGGATGACGATCTCGGTGGAGCCGCCGGACCACGAGACGGGATCACCGGTGATCGTCCCCTTCCAGTCGGTGAACGTCCCGCTCACGCGGCTTATGAGATACCGAATGCGGAACGTGAGCTCGGAATGTCCCTTGTCGATGTTGAACGTCGCCGTGTCGGCGGGAAACGGCATCGCGGTGAGGGCACCGGCAAGCGCGGCTGTGGAGAGGAGCAGCTGGAGCACGAGAAACCTCGATCAGAACGGCTTGTATATGGCCATGACGACGGCGGCGGCGGCGAGCACGGGCAGGAACCAGAAAACCGGGCGCGCCAGTAAAGGCTTGCGGTACGGAATCGCCACCAGCATCGCGAGCACGACCCAGCAGGCAAGCTTGACGAGAACCCAGCTCGGGGCGCCATTGGCCATCGTGAGCGCGAGGCCGCCCAGTGTGGCAAATGCGAGCAGGACGCCCAGAACGTGCAGGACCTTGTACGTTTCGTACCGGATCATGTCAGCCCTTCAGGAAAGATCGACGACGTGACGAGCCGACAAGCTAGGGCCATCGCTGCCGTCGCGGGACCCCTCCTCTACATGCTGTGTGTGCGGGCAGGCCCCGCCGCACTCGGTCCGGATCAGCGCGAGGTCCTCGGGGTCGGCGCCTGGATGCTGCTCTGGTGGCTCACCGAGCCGGTGCCGCTCGCGGTGACGTCCCTGTTGCCGATCATCGTACTGCCGCTTTTCGGCGTGGTCACGATGAAGGACGCCACTTCACCGTACGCCAGCGAGATGATCTTTCTCTTTCTCGCCGGCTTCCTCCTCGCCGCAGCGCTCGAGTTCTGGGGTGCGCATATTCGCCTGGCCCTGCGCATTGTCGCAGGGGCAGGGCGGAAGGGTCGGCGCATCGTGCTGGCCCTCATGGTGGCCACCGCATTCCTGTCGATGTGGATCTCGAACACCGCGACAGCGGCGATGATGTACCCGATTGCCATGGCGCTGGGGCAGCTGTTCGGTGACGGAGCGCCCGCGGACCGCATTCGCACCGCCCTGTTCCTTGGACTCGCATACGCCGCCTCCATCGGCGGCATGGGCACGCTAATCGGCACGCCACCCAACCTGATCTTCGCCGCCGCGGCGAAGGAACTCCTCGGCCAGCCGATCGATTTCGCCCGCTACCTGCTCATTGGCGTGCCCTGCGTCATCCTGCTGGTACCGATCTGCTGGGCCGTGCTCTGCTACCTCGTCTACCCGAGTGATGCCGTACTGGGAGAGGCTGCCGAGAATGCGGTGGCGGAGCGGCGCAAGCGGCTGGGCAAGTTCAAGGGCGGGGAGCGGGCCACCATCGTGGTGTTCGGAGTCACCGCGCTCGCCTGGATCTTTCGGGAGCCGAAGGAACTGGGCGCCCTCTCCATCCCCGGCCTCACCGCCCTGGCGCCGGGCCTGAGCGACGCAGCGATCGGGCTCACTGGCGCGCTCGCGCTCTTTCTCATTCCGGCCAGGGACATGACCGGTGCTCGGCGCCGGCTCTTGAGCTGGCACGAGGCCAAGGCGATCCCGTGGGAAGTGCTGCTCCTCTTCGGTGGCGGCCTCTCGCTCGCGGCGGCCACCGAGCAGACCGGGCTCACCCAGTGGATCGGCGAGCAGGTGACGGGCCTCCAGGGCGCTTCCCCCTTCCTCGTGCTGCTTGTGGTGGCGTTGGGCACGGTGCTGCTGAGCGAGCTGGCGTCGAACACCGCCGTCGCCGCGATGGCGATGCCCATCGCGGCGGGACTCGCGTCGGGCGCCGAATTGCCCGCCATTCGCGTCATGGCGGTGGCTGCCCTCGCGGCGTCGGCCGGGTATGCCCTGCCGATCGCGACCCCACCGAACGCGATTGCCTATGGATCCGGCAGAGTGACCGCACGGCAGATGCTGCGGGCCGGCATCGTCATGGACATCGTGGCCGTGGTCGTCATCGTATTGGTGGTCATGCTCCTTGGCCCGGTCGCGGGGTGAGCGCGCGCGTCACCGACCAGTCTCCGAGGGCGAATCCGCTGAGTCGAGTTGACGCGAAGATCGTCGGCCTCCGGCTCGGGTTCCAGCTCATCGGTCCGCTCGCCCCGGAGCGTGCCGCGCGGTTCGCCGAGGGACTCTTCACCCGGCCACCGCAGCATCCCCTGCGTCCGCAAGAGGAAGCCTTTCTCGAAACCGGTGAGCCGTTCCACGTTCCGCATGATGGCCACGAGCTCGCCGGATGGAGCTGGGGGACGGGGCCCGTCGTGCTCCTCATGCACGGGTGGGGCAGCCGCGCCGGGCGTTTCCGCCTGTTCGTGCCCGAGCTGCAGGCACGGGGATTTCGCGCCGTTGCCTTCGATGGCCCTGGGCATGGACGTACCGGCGGCACCAGCGCCTCGCTGCCGCAGTTCGCCGCCGCCCTCGCGGCGGTGAGTGGCGTCGTCGGGCCCGTGGATGCCTTCATCGGGCACTCGCTTGGCGCGGCAGCCGCCCTTTTCGCCATGAACCGTCTGGTTGCGCCGGTGCCGGCCGTATTGATCTCAGCGCCTTCCGATGCCGTGGTGTTCTGGCGGCGCTTCGTGCAGCACCTGGCCATTCCTGGCGTCGTCAGTGAGCGGCTGCAGCAGAACCTGGAGCGGCGCTTCGGGATTACGTGGGACGACTTGAACCTCATACCGGTGGCGGCCGCGCTGCCCACTCCCCTGCTGGTCATTCACGACGAGGACGACGAGGATGTCCCCGCGGAGAGCGGTCGGCAGATCGCGGAAGCAGCACCCCGGGGAGCCTTTGTGCTGACGCAGGGACTGGGTCACCGCGCAGTCATGCGCGACGCCGCTGTGGTACGGCTGGCGGTGGACTTCCTCAGTGAACAGGTGCCGCGGTGATCGTGATGGACCGCGTCAATGCGCTCGCACCGGGATGGTCCCACGTGCTGTCGACCACCAATGACTTCGCCGAACTCGAGGCCTTTCGCCTCAGGGTGGGCGCGCCGCGACAGGCCTTTCACCTGCGCGGGCGCCGTCCGCACCTGGACCTGAAGCTGGCCCCGCGCGAGATGGCCCTGGAGCAGCCGGATGTGCGTGTGTTCGAGAGAACGAGCGACCTGCTCCGATATCTGAAGCAGTTGAAGTCGCAGGAGCGGGCAGAGGAAGATGCGGGCGGAACGACAGCGGAGCATCCGCGATGATCCGGACCGCGATCGGATCCGTCGCGGGACCAGTGCTTGCCGGAGCCATTGCCGTAGTCGCCCGTGCGACGAATGGCCATCGACTGCGTCCCCTCAGCAAGCGCGAGCGGACGTATCTAGAAGGTGCGGTACGAGGCCTCGACCTGGCGCGTGTGCGAGTGGCGGAAGGGTGCCGCTTGCCACTCCTGCCGGAGTTCGTCGCAATCACGCTCGGCCACACCATCTACGTTCGCGGTCACCTCGCCCGGCGGCCCACGACCCTCCTGGTGCACGAGCTGACCCATGTCCGCCAGTTCATGGAACGAGGCTGGCTTGGCATGACGGCCGGGTACGCGACGCTCTGGCTGCAATACGGGTACGCCAGGCACCCGATGGAGGTGGAGGCACGTGAAGCCGAGAAGGCGTTCCTTGCACGACCTCCACAGCAGCGCGTCGGCTGAGGCGGGCGGGACTTACGCCGGGGGAGTGAGGGCGAAGGTCACGTGCACGTGCACGACGATGTTTTCGTCCATCTTGAGCACGCCAAGGAACTTGCTCAATCCACCGATCTTGTAGTCCTTCAGGTTGAGCGGACAGCTCGAATCCACGGTGATCGTTTCACCGGCGCGCACCACGACGGCTTGCAGTTCGACAGCCTGCGTCACGCCATGAATGATGAAGTCACCTCCCAGCGTTACGTCACTCGAGTCGCTCCGCACGCCGTGAACCTGCACCGTCTTCAACTCGAAGCGGACGACCGGATACTGGTCCGACTCCATCGACTTGTTCAAGTCCCTGTCTCGCTTTCCGTTCCCTGTAACCAGCGTGTTCACCGGTGCCTCGACGAATCCGTGCACATCGGCCAGCGTGGCTCCGCCCGTCATCGAGCCGGTGACGGTATGCGTGGTCCCGGTGAAGTCACCGACGGTCGCCTTCCCGTCGAAGCTGAGTGTCCCAGCGGTGACGGTGCCGTCGGGGATTGGCTGCTGCGCGCCCACGGGGATGGCGGGCGTCACCACCATTGCCAGGAACAGCCACACCGCGCGGTTCACGCGCCCGTCTTCGCCAGCCCCGCCGCATGACACCGAGGCCGAGCTCGACCCGGCCGGCCAGCGTCATGCCCCGGCCCGCGCGTCCGGGTAAACGCGATGGCACCGACTTGGCGCCCATTATCTGGGCCTCCTGTGATCCCAGTGTGGTGCAACGCAGGCACTCTGCGCCGACAGCGGCGCGGCGCAGAGTGCGGTCAGCAGGAGGACGCGGATCGTAATCGTGCGCCGAGGTCAGTTGACCGTGATGGTGCCCGACATGCCCGTGACCGTGTTGGGCGTCGGGTTGCCTCCATGTATGGAGCAGAAGAAGTTGAAGGTGCCGGCGCTGGGGAAAACGGTCGTGAACTCGAACGGCGCGTCCTGCACGCCGGGCAGCCCCGGCATCGACGGGATGGGCGTGGCGTTGCCACTGGCCGGGGTCACGTTGTGGTTCGTGGCACCGGTGGCCCAGATGAACTGCACCGATTCACCGGCGTTGATGGTGATTGTCGCCGGAGAGAACTGCAGCGCGCCGCCGGGCGCCACCGTAATGGTGGGAGCCGCCGTCGCGGTGGCCGTGAAGCTGACTGGCGAGCCGCTCGCGCTGTTGACCGAGGCCGACGCAGTCTGGGCCCCACCGCCGCCACCAAGGGTCCAGGTCGTCGTGGCGATGCCGTTCGCGTCCGTCGTGCTGGTCGCGGGAGCGAAGCTGCCACCGCTTGGAGTGGCCCAGTTCACGGTCACGCCGTTCGCCGCCACACCACCATCAGTCACGATGACGCGCAGGGGATTGGGGAGTGCCTGACCCCCGGTACCAGTCTGGGCGTCGCCGCTGTTGGTTGTCGTCTTTGCCACGGCAAGCGTGCTCGGCGCACCATCATCGCTGCTGCAGGCACACAGCACGGCACCGAACGCGAGCAGTGCGAGGGCTGGAAGAGTACGTCGCATGTTTGGGCCTCGTGCAGAGGTGAGGATGAAAAACAGGACACTCGGGCTGCAAGGGGAATACCCCTGTTCATCTTCGCCGTTGCTGTCGACTTGCCTTGCTACAACATCCCGCCGCGGGGTGATTCGCCTCTCCCGTGGCGGATCGTACCGCTCAACGTGGAGGACCCGTTTCGGCGGGCAGGTCCGTTCGCTGGCCCCACTCGGACCACGAGCCATCATACAGAGCCGCGCCCGCAACGCCGATCACGTCGAGCGCGAGGAGCAGGCTGCACGCAGTCACCCCGGACCCGCAGGAAGCAATCATCGGACGAGCCAAATCAATTCCGGCTCGCTCCATGAGTTTGCGCAACTCCGCAGTACTACGGATCAGGCCGCGCTCGTCCACGAAGCTGGCAAAGGGCACGTTCCGGCTGCCGGGAATGTGGCCCGCGCGAAGGCCGGGGCGCGGCTCGGGCTCGCTGCCCTCGAACCTCCCGCGCGAGCGCATGTCCACCACCTGCGCCGTGCCTTCCTGCTGAGCCAGTCGCACTTCTGCCGCCGTTCGCACCATCCCGGGGCGCAGGGCGGCGTGGAATGCTCCGCGGGGCACCGTGGCGGGGTCACCGGTTTCGATGGCGCCACCGACCGCGCTCCACGCCGCGAAGCCGCCATCGAGGACCGACACCGCGTCGTGCCCGAATGCGCGGAACATCCACCAGGCCCGGGGCGCGCTGAAGTTCGTCCCCGATGCGTCATAGACAATCACGTGATCGCTGCTGGAAATACCGAGGCGTGAAACCACTTCGCCGAACTGTGCCGCGGATGGCAACATGTGTGGCAACGGTGAGGAGGCATCACTCGCGTCGTCGATGCTGAACAACTGCGCGCCGGGAATGTGGCCTTCCCGAAAGTCGCGGCGGGGGTCACGCTTCATGGCAGAGAGGTACCATGACGCGTCGAGGACGCGAACGCGCTGATCCCGCAGGTGCTCCAGAAGCCAGCCGGCGGACACGATTGCTGGGGACGCCATGGCGGAAAACTAGTCCTTTCGCACTGTCACGCCCGCCCCTGCTTCCACTTTGACCGCATGATTCGGGTGGCCGCCCACGCCCGACTTCGCTAACGTGTCCTGCATGCAAGTCACCCTCGATCCAGGCGCCGCGTGGCGGGCCGTGGAAGCTCGCGATGTCCGGGCCGACGGCCGGTTCGTTTATGCTGTGCGGTCGACCGGCATCTACTGCAGGCCGAGCTGCCCCTCCCGGCGGCCGAGGCGCGACAGGGTCGAGTTCTTCCCCGCGCCGCGCGACGCTGAGAAGGGCGGGTTCCGCGCGTGTCGCCGCTGCCGCCCGGAGCGCATGGAGCCTCCGCTCGCCGAGCGTGCGCGGGCCCTCATCGACGCGGCGGCAGGTACCGGCGTACCGCTGGCCAGGCTGGCATCCGAACTCGCCGTCAGTCCCGCCCACCTGCAGCGCACCTTCACGAAGGCACTCGGGATGAGCCCGCGCGTGTATGCGGAGCGCATACGCGGTGAGCGGATGCGGCAATTGCTCCGTGCGGGGCACCGGGTGACCAGCGCCACATATGACGCGGGGTTCAATTCGAGCAGCCGGGCGTACGTCTCCTCGACGCGCACACTCGGCATGACACCAGGCAGCTATCGCAGGGGAGGTGCCGGCATGGAGATCCAGTACGCATTGGTCACGTCATCGCTCGGGCGCGTGCTGGTCGCGCGCACCGATCGCGGTGTCTGCGCGGTGTATCCTGGAGACACCGATACGGCACTCGAGCGTCAGCTGGCCGCCGAATTCCCGGGCGCCGACCGCCGCAGGATGGTGACACCGTTCAGGGAGGCGCTCCAGGTGCGCGATGCGCTCGACCGGGGTGCAACGGATGTGCCCGCACTCGACGTGAACGGGACCGATTTCCAGCGGCTGGTGTGGGCCGCCCTCGCGCAGATCCCGGCAGGCGAGACACGCACCTACGGTGAAGTGGCGCGGTCGATCGGACGCGATGGCTCCGCGCGGGCTGTTGCGCGGGCGTGCGCGACCAACAACGTCGCGGTGCTGGTCCCGTGTCACCGGGTCATTCGCGAGGATGGCGGGATGGGGGGATACCGATGGGGCACCCAGCGGAAGGAGGCCCTTCTCGCCCGCGAAGCGGGCAGCCCGGCGGGCTAGCGAGCACCCTTATTGACGCGTTGCCCGGCAGCCCCTACGCTATATGTAGGAGGACACCATGCTCGCACTGCTGCTTGCCGCGTCGTTGATCACCACCGATCCGCCGGTACCGGTTTCCGTAACTCTCAACCAGAACGGACGTTACCTGCCCGGATCAGGGGTCCAGGTCACCGTCCATCCCGGAGCGGACGGATACCTGCTCGTCCTCAACGCCGACCCTGACGGTCGGGTCCGCGTGCTGTTCCCCCTCGATCCGACCGATGACGCGTTCGTGAAGGGTGGCAAGAAGTACCAGCTCGAAAGTCGTGGCGGCCGCAACAGCGCGTTCGTGGTGGAATGGTCGAGCGGTAACGGCACCGTCTTCGCCGCGCTCTCCAAGGATCCCCTGCTGCCCGGCGATTTCGCTCTCAACGGTCACTGGGACTATCGCAACTTCAAGCTCGACGGAGACGACGACGAGGTGGCCCTGCGCACCCTCGCCGAGCGGATCGCGCCCGGCGGTGTGCAGTATGATTTCACCCAGTACTTCATCTCCTCGGCCTCTGAAGAGGTCTCCGGCGACGCGACGGTTGTAGCACTCGGCGTGGGTGGCGGTTGCTGGGATTGCGGTTACTGGGGCGTCGGCTACAGCGGCTGGGGCTGGGGTGTGAGTATCGGCTGGGGCTGGGGTGGTTATTGGGGCTACCCATGGTATCCGTATTACCCGAGTTACCCCATCTACGGTTATCCAGGCTACGGATATCCAGGTTACGGCTATCCCGGCTATCCAGGTTACGGATATCCGGGTTATCCCGGCTATCCCGGCTATCCCGGATACGGTGGGGTCACGCCTTATCGCGAGCGCCAATTGACCCGCACCTGGAATGGCCAGCCGTATCCCGGCACTCAGGCGGGACAGCAGGGTGGCGTTGGTGTGCAGGGCACGCTGTCCGGCGCGCCTGGTGCTCCGGGCGGTAGCTATCGCAATCGTTCCGATGCGGCAGGCGTCGGTGCCTCGTTCGCCGGCGCGAGCTCCTCACGCAGACAGGTGACTGGCGGCGCACAGCCCGAGGGGGCAGCGAGCCGGAGTAGCGCGTCGCGGAGGGTCGCGAACGGACAGGCGGCGGCGTCCGGCAATTCGTACCGCGCCACGCCTGCGAGTCTCGAGCGCGGCAGCACGGCACAAGTAAGCAGCGCGCGTCGCCAGACCAACGCACAGGGTTATCGCGCCCCGCTCCGTGGCACGAGCGCTGGGGCGGCGGCGGCGGGGGACTTGGGGCGGCGCGCTGGCGGTAGCGTTTACGGCGGCGGCAGCCGGAGCGGTGCGTCGGCTGCTGGGCGTGCGTCGGGCGGAGGCCGCAGCGGCGGCAGTGCCGCCCGCGGCGCGCCGAGCTACGGAGGGCGCTCGTCAGGCGCCTCCGGGGGTCGGAGCTACGGCGGTGGATCGCGTGGTGCTTCCGGCGGTGGCATGTCACGCGGCGGCGGCGGTGGTGGCTCCCGTGGCATGAGCGGCGGCGGTGGTTCCCGCGGCATGAGCGGCGGCGGCGGTGGCGGTGGCGGTGGCGGCGCACGCGGAATGGGTGGTGGCGGAGGGGGCGGCGGCGGACGACGCTGAACAGGTTTCTTTTGAATGAAGGGGCAGGCCCGCTGACGGCCTGCCCCTTTTTCAGGTGACAGCACCGGTACAGCTTTCACGAATGCCGACGTTCGATACACTCATCACTCGCTTCCGCGGCGCTGATCGCAACACCCGCCTCGAGACGTTGCTCGATTACTCGCGCAAGCTCCCGCCGCTGCCACCGGAGTACGAAGCGCTCAAGGCCCAGGGCAAGAACCTCGTTCCGGAGTGCCAGACGCCGGTCTACCTGTGGATCGGTATAGAGAATGGGAAGGTGCGTCTTCACGCCGACGTGCCACGCGAGTCGCCGACCGTCCGCGGGTTCGTGGCACTCCTGATCAAGGCGCTGGACGGCCTGTCACCGCCGGAAGTGGCTGCCGTACCAAGCGACCTTCTCGACCAGCTCCAACTCACGGAGACCTTGGGGATGATGCGTACCCAGGGCCTCACCTCGATTCTCGGACGCATCAAGCGCTCGGTCGCAGATCCCGCCTTGCAGGACGCCAGCCCCGAAACCTGATGTAGACCGTCAAACAGTTCCGTTGCATCCACTCATCGCGCAAGATGTTGCATCTGCTGGTTCTGCCCAGCACACTGCCGTGCCATAACTACATGTTCAACTTTGCTTTATGTCAGATGTGGCGAACGCTCGAAACGACCCATACCAGCCGCTGCAATCCGGCGCGCTAGATGCATAAGAGCGTGGGGGAGTCAAGCTCTATACATCAACCGCCGAGTGCTGGACATGTATCGAATCCGCCGGGAATCGGGTGAAGAGGTGACCTTAGGCTCCATCGATGAATTCGGCGCCGCAGTGGCTGCCGGCATCGTGACGGCCAAGGCGGAGATCTTTCACGCGCGCGCCGAGAAGTGGCTGCCAATTGCGTCGCATCCGCACTTCAAGATGGCGCACGATCGGGTCACGGCCTCCGCAGCACCGAAACCAGCTGCGAAGAACCCGGTCCCTACCGGGGCGGACCAGCGTGCTGCCGTCACTGCCTCGGGTCAGCGACCGGCCGCGCCGCAGTTGCGGGTGATGCGTCCGGACGCAGCCGCGCCGGTGGCGCCTGTCGATAGCGCCGTCAGCCAGAAACCGGCCCCGCGCTGGAACAGCGCGCAGCGCCAGGCCGTGCGTGCCGTCGCCCCAAAGCCCTCGGCACCGCCGGCGCCCGCCACTGACCTGCGCCTGGTGCTCGCGGACACGTTGCTGAGTGCCGCCGCCACCGCACCTGCCCTGCCGGAGTTCGAGCTGCTGCCCGAGATCGAGGCACCGGAGGTCATTGAACCCGTTTCTGCCGCACCCGTGGCCGAGCCGGTCGCCGGATCGCCGGCCGCGAGCCTGCCCGCACAGGTGGTAGAGACCGCCGTCGAGCGCGCTCCCGCCAACGTTGAACTGGTATCGCACGAAGAGAAGCCCGCAGCGGCCCGCCATGATGTCGAGATCATCAATCCCGACCGCACGATGCCGGTCATGGCTGATCGCGAGCTGTCGCCGCTCGACATTCCGGCACCGATCCGGGACTTCGGCCCGACCGATGTTGCACCAGAGCCAGTGATCCGGTCCGCGTCGAAGACTCCGCTATTTATCGGCGTGGGTCTCGTGGCTGCCGCAGTGCTGGTGATCGGATTCTTCGCGCTCAAGTTGTCGAGCGCCCCCTCCGTGCCTGACCAGCCCTCGCAACCGACCGCGGTTCAGTCGAGCCCTCGATCCGCGCCGTCACAGCCAGCACCGACAACCGTCACACCGGTGGCCGCGACGGCCCCGCCGACCGGTGCCTCGATCGGCCTCGGTGGCGATGTGCAGGTCAAGAAGCCAAGGAAGCCGGGCGACAACGCATCCGCGGGAACCAGCGACGGCCTCGAGCCACCGCCGGTGATGATCCCGGCCGCTCCGAAGCTGGGCAAGATTGGCGACGCGGCGACGCTGCCTACGGTCGACGCCGGCGTGGCGAGGAATGACGCGATGGCTCGCGCACAGGCGCTGGAAAAGGCCCGGCGGGCAATCGATTCCAGCATGCGGGCCAAGTCGGACCAGCAGTAGGGCGGGCTCAGACCACCCGGCCCGACAGCACGTCGGCGCTGGTTACCAGTTTCACGCCGCGGCGCTCCCAGTCACTGAGGAGCGCCGCGGTGTTTTCGGGGTGGATGGCACGGGTGGCATCGGTGACCAGGTGGATGCGAGCCGACGGACGGTGCCGCAGCAGGCCCTCGATCGCGTAGCGATTGCACACGTCGAGCGCCACTCCGTACAGCACGATGTCGGAGGGATCCAGCAGGTCCAGCAGCGGAAGGACGTGCGGATTCGTGAAGACATCGAACCAGTGCTTGTGCACCAGGAAGTCGCCCCGGTGACTCGAGATGCCGGCAGGAAGCGGCTGATCGGGCTCGATGACAAGCGGATCCTGGAGGCTGGTCTCAGCGATCTTGCGCTGGCCAGGCGTGCCGCGCATGCAGTGCTCCGGGAACGACTCGGCGAAGTCGGGCGTGTCGCTCAGTTCACGATGCCCCGCCTCATGGTCGTCGGCGCTTGCCACGATGCGGATGCCGCGATCGTGCGCATACTTCGTGAGAGACCCGAGCGTGGGCATGATGGCTTCGCTGTCCCCGACGTAAAGCTTCCCTGTCGCGCGCATGAAGTCGTGCTGGGTGTCCACGTCCCAGAAGACGGGGCGCTTCACGTGACCCGCTCCAGGCGCGGGTTCGGGCGATATCCCCGCCCGACCTTGGCGCACGGCTTCCCGTCGAGCAGGACCACGTCGGCGGTGAAGTCGAACCGTCCCTCGAACAGGGAAGAACCCACCCCATACGCGTCGACTGGCACCGCCAGATGCTCGAATTCACGAATCTTGTCTACCGTGAACCCTCCCGACACCACGATGCGCACGTTGCCGAACCCCCGCCGGTCGAGGGCGGCTCGGACGTTCTCCACCAGCCGGGGATTCACGCCCGTCGGGCGGAAGCGACCCATTTCACCGAAGAGCGAGCGGTCCACCAGCATCTCGCTCGTGTCGATGCGCACCCCGTAGAGCCGATCCCCCAGTGCCTCGGCCACCTCGAGGGCCGTGCGCACGCAATCGTTCTCAAAGTCGACCAGGGTCACGAGTCGAACCGATGGCGGCATGTACTGCGCGAATTTCTGTGTTGCCCGGACAGTGTCTCCGCCGTACGCGGCGATCAGCGCGTGAGGCACGGTGCCCACTCCTTCACTGCCCCACCAGCTGGCCTGCGCGTCGGTGGACACGCCGATGGCGCCGGCGATGTGCGCGGCATAGCCGTCGCCGGTCTGGACCAGCCAGTGATCGTGCCGTGCAGGAAAGAACATCACTTCCTTGGGCGCCGCCGCCTCCACGACGCGACGCGTGTTGGTGCCGACCTTGGTACGGCGCGCAAGCACGCCCAGGTAGAGCGTCTCCAGCTGGGCAAAGATGTCATAGGGGCCCTCGATCAGCAGTACCGTCTCCCATGGATCCACCGCGTCGCCGTCGTGCAGCGCATGCACCACGAGATCGGACCACCTCTCAGCGCAGAGCTTGAGGATGGCAATGGCCTCGTCGATGCCGCCGAGGAACGCGTGCTGCTTGCCAAACACCTGCATGGTGATGTGCGGGCTGTCGCCGTCTGCCAGCAGGATCTCCCTGGCCCGCACGAAGTACTTGTCGGAGTAGTAGCCGGCCCGCATCCGCTCGACCGGAAGGTTGAAGATCGCGGGATCGAGGCGCGGTCGATGGCGTGGTTCAGTCATGCGTCCTCAGCTGGTGGGCATTGCACCGAAATGCGCCCGCTTACGTGACTTCAGCATCCGGCTCAAGGTGGTACCGCGCCTTGTGCCCGCATACAACTCCACCAGCCGGCTCAGCTCGGCCATCGCTCGACCCGGTTCCGCGAGCTGGTGCTCGTACAGGCTCACCAGGGCGAGCCCCACCTGGAGGTCATCATCCCGGGAGAGCGGTGCGCCGGTGCGAAGCGCGTTTAGTTCCAGTGCCGCCCCGGCGGCGTTGTCCATGGGGCCGGCGAAGAGGGCCGCTCGGCGCATGGTCGCCGCAACACGGTCGCGAGGGTCCTGGGCCCGCTGGCGATACTCCTCGGCGGCCAGGGCATGATGGCCGGCAGCGGCCAGCGCCTCGATGCTGGAGAAGTCATGCGCGTCACGCCGCACCCCGAAGCCCTGCAGTGCCCTCGCGGCTCCGTCGACCAGTGGGGTGAGGAGCCCATCCGCCACCCCGACGGTGAACCCATACACACCCCAGAGTCCGACGACGAGTTTGAGGAAACGGGTGTCATCGGCGGCAATCCAGAACGTCACGGCCACGAGGGTGCCGAAGGCGAGGAGGAACGCGGCGCCAACGCGAACCAGGACCAGCGGGTCCTCGAGGGAAACCCGCATGCGGTCCAGCGCGCGCTCCAGCAGGGGAAGTGGTGTCAAGCGACCGAACTTAAGGCGCGCAGGAAGAAGGCGGCAAGTTGACATGGCGTGAACTGCTCCCTAAATCCCGTGATCGTCAACTCCATTCATCCCCGATTCAGGACCAGCCACGTGACCGACCGCCCCAATCGACGTGCGTTCCTCGGCTCGGCCGGATCCCTCGCCGCGGTCATGGCACTACCGCGGGTGCAGGCGGCGGATGCTATCCACGCGCCCTTCATTCGTCGTGCACCCCCCGCCCAACCGGTGGCGATCAGCTCGGCGAACAGCCTCGCGCCGGTAACCCGTACCGTTGAACTCGTGCTTCAGGGCACCGATACGCTGGACGCGGCGGTGGAGGGGGTGAAGATCCAGGAGCTCGACCCCAAGGATGATTCGGTGGGTTATGGCGGTCTGCCGAACGCAGACGGCGTCGTACAGCTCGATTGCTCCTGCATGCACGGTCCGACACGACGGGCCGGAGCTGTTGGTGCGCTGGAGGGTATCAAGACGCCGAGCGAGGTGGCGCGCCTGGTGATGAAGTACACCAATCACATCCTGCTGGTGGGTGAAGGCGCGAAGAAGTTTGCGCTGTCCTATGGCTTCAAGGAGGAGGATCTGCTCACTCCGGAGTCACGGCAGAAGTGGCTCGTCTGGAGGGCAAACCGCGGACCGGATGACGACTGGCTCCAGGTACCCGATACGGAACCGATGGTGGTGCGACCGACCGGCACCATCAACCTCAATGTGGTGAACCCGGCCGGCGACATCTCGTCAATCACGACCACGAGCGGTCTCGCGTGGAAGATTCCCGGGCGCGTCGGCGATTCGGCCATCGTAGGGGCTGGGCAGTACACCGACAACGATGTCGGTGCCGCGGGATCCACGGGCCGTGGGGAGTCGAACATCATGGCCTGTGGCGGGTTCCTCACGGTGGAGGGGATGCGGCGCGGCCTCAAGCCCACTGACGCCTGTCTCGAAACCCTGAAGCGAGTGATCGCCATGTCTCCGTCCCGGCTGATCGGCGCGAACGGGCGTCCCACCTTCGGGCTCAGCTTCTACGCCGTCAACAAGAAGGGCGAGTTCGGCTCCGCATCGATGTATCCGAGCAAGTTTGCGGCACACGACGGCAAGTCCGCGCGCTTCATGGATACGGCGTACCTTTTCGAAAGATCGAAGTGAGGCGGTCGACGCTCCTGGCCATTGCTGGGCTCCTCGTTGCGTGGCCGGCGGCGGCGCAGAAGGTGGACACGAAGAAGGCCTATCCCGGGCAGTGGCTCACGAGCTACTACCCGTTCATCGCCACCCTCCCGAACAACGGGCCGAGCTTCGAGCTCCGGGCTCAGCACTGGCAGATGGCGCCGTACGACGCCCCGGTCACGGCGGCCATCCTCTACAGCGGGCGGGTTGCCTGGGCCCCGTGGGGCGGAAGCTGGCTGGCCAACGTGGGCATGGAAGCGCCGATGCTCGCCAAGGGGTGGCGCTTCATGGCCGATGTCCGCGCCGGCGCCGAGACGCGCTACGGATTCTATGGACTCGGCAACACCGACGACATCGATCCGGATGCGACAAAGGACACCGAGCCGTTCCTGTACCGGGTGGAGCGCGGCCTGTACGCAGCCACGGTCGACGTGACGCGGAAGATCATAGGGCCCCTCAGCGCATCGATCATGCTGAACGGAGCCATTGCCGACTACAGCTCGCTCTCTCCCACATCGATCTTCGAGCTGACATACGGCCCCGAGCTCAACCAGACCGAGGGTTCTGTAACCGGCGCACTCGTGCTGGACCTCCGAAACAACGAGTACGACACGCGAAAGGGTGTGCTGGTGGAGGCGGGCGGACAGTACGGCGGATCGGAACGCAACTATTCCCGCTGGTATGGCATCGCGCGGGGCTGGGTTCCTGCGACCCGGAGCACCGTCCTCGCCGCGCGCGTCTTCGCCACCAACATCGGCGGCACCCCGACGTTGCTGTCGCAGGAGGTCATTCCGGGATGGGAATCACCCTACGCCTCGCTCGGTGGCGAGGACTCGCACCGGGCCCTGGCTTTCGGACGATTTACCGGGTCGGGGTTCCTCGGCACCAACATCGAGGTCCGCCAGGACGTCTTCGCCAAGGGCGAATACGGCGCTGTCGGCATCGTGCTGTTCATGGACGCGGGGCGTTCCTTTCAGAACGACTTCAAGGTCACATTCGACGACTGGACGGTGGGTGCCGGCGGTGGACTGGTGCTGCGGATCCTGCGGGGCAACATCTTCATCCTGAGCTATGGCATCTCGAAGAACGAAAGCCATGTCGGGTTCAGGACGGGGTGGATGTTCTAACTGCGGGGAACAAGGAACAGGCTAACGGGAGTCCCGTATGCTGTTCAAGACTTCGCGAATCGTCGTTTCCCCCTTATCCCTCGCGTACCAGCGACGCTCTTCCTTGAGCACATCGGCCTTCGGAAGCACCGGGCGGTTGGCCATGACCCAAGCCTGCAGCTCCGAGGGCCGCGGGCCCCAGCGGCCCAATTCGCGGAAGTTCCCGTCCAGGATGATCAGCACCGGAATGGCTCGCCTACCGTTGGTGAGGTAGCGATCCATGATGGCGGGGTTCGCGTCGCGGAGGATGAGGCGCAGGTCGATGCCCGGCACCGACTCGGCCACGCGCGCGAGGAAGGGAATGGTGCTGGAGGTGTCCATGCACCAGTCCTCGGTGATGGCGAGGAGGTGCAGAGCGCGGCCGTTCGCGAGGCCGGCCGCCCACTCCGGCGACTTCGCGTGACGGTAGATACCCTCCCACAGGGCCCGGTGCTCCGGCCGGGTCTTCGCCACGAACTGGTCGAACGTCATGGCGCCCAGCCAGATCTTCCTGAAGTCGAGCGGTTCGAGTGTGCTTCCGCCCGCCTGCACACTGCCTTCCATGCGGCTACAGCTCCTGGATGACGACACCTCGTGCAGCAAGCCCATTCACATAGTCCGCGAAGGGGATCGCCTCGTCGGGCGTGTGCACGCCCTTGAGCTTGATCCGTCCGTCGGCTTGCATCTGCCCGGTGAGGGACAGCGAGTAAGCCGTGGCCCGCATCATAGCCGAGATACCATGAACGGCGTCGTAATAATCGATGAGGCGGAACGTAACCTCTGACTTCCTGCCGTCCTTGATACCCGAAACCTTGACCAGCAGTGCCACCAAATCCTTGCCTTCCGGCTTGTGCAGCTTGGGATGCACCGCCGCGATGAACACATCCCTTGGCACGACCTGCTGCCCCTTCACCGTGATGGGCGAGTTCACCAGCAGACCCAGCTCCCGGATCGGGCGCATGATGGCCACATGACCGGGATACCGGAGCGTCTTGTACTCCATGGCGTCCACCTGGCCCTGGTACTTGAACGGCAGCGTACTGATCCCGCCGGCGGTGTGGAAGGCCTCGAGCGGTCCGACTGGTGAGGGGAACTCCACCGTTTCCAGTTCGCTGAGCGCATCGACCTGTGCCGGCTTCCCGCCACGGAGGACCCACGACGGCGTGGTGTAGTAATCGAGCGCGCCCTCGAGGGAGTAGACAATCTGGTAGTTGAGCGGTGGCTCGGGATGCTGCGGCAGGCCGCCGACGTAGATCCGCACCCGTTCCGTCTTGTCCAGGCGCCGGATTCCCTCGGCGGCCAGGATCGCCACCATCCCGGGGGCGAGGCCGCAGTCCGGAATGATCGAGAGGCCCTTCGCCGCTGCAGCCGCGTCGAGCTTCTTCTGCTCGAAGACGATCTCGGTGTTGCCGCCAAGGTCGCTGAAATGGCAATTGCACTCCACCGCCAGCGCCGCCATGGGGCCGTTGAAGTAGTACGGCAGCGCGCTCATCACCGCGTCATGTCCGGTCATGATCTCCCGGACCGCGGCATGATCCGAACCGTCGAGCTGCTTGAGCACGAGCTTCTCGCTCCGGACCTGCGCCAGGAACGGCGGGAGCCGATCGATCTTCAAGTCGGCGAGGGTGACCTGAGTGACGCCTTCGCTGTGGAGGAGATCGTAAGCGCACGCCGATCCCTGCAGTCCGGCACCGAGCACGAGCATCTTCATTCGGGAGCCTGCCTATGCATAAAGTCCTGAAATAACTGCACTTACGAAAGCCTCGGAAGATAGCCGGGAGACCCATTTGCCTCAACACCACCAGTATCGGTGAGTGAGGGCTCAACCTCGTTCGGCGTTACATTGGTCGGGTGACCATTCCAAGCCCACCACCCCGCAAACGCGACGGCGAGGCCACCCGGCAGAAGCTGCTCCGGGCCGCCCTCGACCTGTACACGACCATCGGGTTCCGAGGCACTACCACCCCGGCGATCGCCATGCGAGCGGGCGTCGCCGAGGGAACCATCTACCGCCACTTCACCAGCAAGGAGCACCTGCTCAACGAGGTGTACCGCGGGGCGCAGAAGTGGGCGACGGGAATCGTCCGGGAAATCGAGGAGCAGTCTTCCGGTGCGCGCGTGTCAGAGCGGTTGCAGCGGGTGGCCCGGCGCTTCTTCGAAGCGGCGGAACGGGATCCCGCCGCCCTTCGCATGCTGCTCTACAGTCCCGCTGAGAAGGGCCTTGATGACAAGAGCCGCGATGCGGCCCGTGAATTCCGGGAGGGGTTGCAGCAGGTGGTCGCGAGCGGGAAGTCGGATGGACTGGTGCGGCCTGGGCCAGCCGACCTCTGGGCCCAGGCCTGGTTGTCGCTGATCACATTCGCCGCGGAAAAGGTGGCGAGTCGTGAGTGGCCTCCCGACCATCCTCACCTGCAGCTGCTCATCGATTCCGCCTGGGACGCGGTCTCGAGCGATCCAAGGACTAGGGCTTCCGCAGACCAGTGAACACGCTGAGGTCGCGCGGATTGACCAGGGAGGCGCGCCAGCGCACCAACCGTTCCCGTCCCGGCCCCACCGGCCGAACCACCAGGTCTCCATCCAGCTCATAGCCGAGCGAGTCATCACCCCATCGCACAGGATCGGTCGCGCCTTCGGCGATTCTCCCAGGCGGACCCGAATCGGGATAGACACAAAGCGCGTTCGTGCCCTCGCAGGCGCCGACCCGCGCGAAGGCCGGCGAACCCACTGTTATCTCGAATGCCCGCGCCGCGGCCGCGCGCTCGGAGCCGGAGAGCTCGCTGGGTTCCGGCGGATGCGGTGGCGCATTGACGTGGAAGATGGTCCTCGTGGTACGCACCAGGAGGGCACGTCCACCGTCGGCCCACGCGAGCGCCGTTGGAGCGCCCGAACTGTCGGGCAGGGACACCTCGCGCTCGGATCCGTTCAGGAGGTTCATGAGCCAGATCCGGGTTCGCGCGGTGTCGCCCTGCTCCCGGGAACGAAGGAAGGCAATGACGTCGCCCGAGGGAGAAAGGCGGGGCGACCACTCGGCCGGAAGTGAAAAGGTGATCTGGACGATGTCCGATCCATCCGGGCTCATGGCCCAGAGGTCGCCGCGCCCATCCGGCGCATCGGCCACGAGGATCACATAGGAATCGCGACCCACCTCGAACTTGTGTCGCAGCGGGGGAAGGCCGCTGCAGGCGGCAAGCGTGATGCCAAGGAGTGCTGCGCTACGGCGCACGTTCGACCTTGGCCTGCAGCAGCCATTTGTGCTGCGGGTCCACGGTGATAGTTGTCGGCTCCTTGGAAACCGGCACCGTGAGGTGCGTGGTGGCCCCGCTCGCATCGACGGTGACGAGCCGGCCGTCGACGCTCAGCTCGAGTTTCGGGAGGCGCCGAAGACCCCAGGCGGCGGGCTGTACCTGCAGGATCTCCAGGTCCACCGCCTTGCCCTTCGGTGCCCAGCGTACCGTGAGCATCGGGTACCCGGGCAGCAGCAGGGCCTGGGTGAAGAACCATCCCAACTGTTGTCCAGATGTTTCCTCGATGACAGCCTCAAAGTCGGACGACAACGCCGTGCCGTTTCGAAAGCGACTGTAGAAGAGCCGCAGTCCCTTGAAGAAGGCCGAGTCGCCGACGACACCTCGCAGCTCGTTCAGCACCCATGCACCCTTCGGATAGTTGTTGGTGCTGAGCAACCCCATGAGGTCGGTGGCCGTGGTGTCCAGAATGGGCGTTTCGGTGACGGGATTGTTCACCGTTACCCCGTCCTTGCCCTTCTGGTAGAACACCGCCTCTGCGTGATGCTGCATCTTCGCCTGGAACGCGCTGTCGCCGTGCACGTGCCCAAGCCAGAGCGCCGACAGGTAGGTGGCGAAGCCCTCCGACAGCCAGAGATGGTGCCAGTCAGCCTCGGTGACGGCGTCGCCGAACCACTGGTGCGCGGTTTCGTGCGCAATGATCTCCTCACCGACGTTTCTCGCGGCGTACATCTGCGCGGCATAGAAGATCGCCGTCGCGTTCTCCATGCCGCCGAACCGGGTGCTGGTCTCGACGTGCGCCAGGCTGGCATAGGGGAACGGCCCGATGAGCCCGCTGAAATACTCCACGATTCCCGGGGCGACGCTGAATGCCTGGGCCGCGTATGCCGAGTCCTTCGGGTAGGCCCAGGCGGTCTGCGGCACGCACGGCGCGCTGCACGAAGGAGGCGTCAGCTTCGTCACCGCCATGCGGGCGGCGCCGAACACGAAGTTCGACGGGGGAATCCGCGTCGCCAGCTGATACTGCCAGGCGGCGCGGTTGCGGGCCAGCGTGTCCACCTTCACCAGGGTCCCGTTCGCGATCACTTCCAGGTCGAGCGGCACCTCCACCCGGAAGTTCACCTCCGCCTTGTCGGAGGGGTGATCCTGCACCGGGAGCCAGAGATGGGCGCGGTCCGGCCAGTTGTCGGCGAAAAAGGTGCGGTTGCCCGCGGAGTCGACGCGCACCACCAAGCCATCGCGTGCCGTGCCGTGGTAGCGGATACGGGTGCGGAGCGTGTCTCCCTTCTGCTTGTCGTGCGGGATGTACACGATGTTCCCATCGCGCCCATAGGCCGTGCGGTGGACCCGGGTGTTTTCCTTCCCGTCGATGAGCACCCGCACCACCCGCATCGCCGAATCGAGCGGCACGACCACGGGCGCATCTGAACCCAGCACCCAGACCGTCTCGACCTCGCCCACGATGTGAGTTCCGGTGTCGCTCACCGCGATGAGGATGTCATAGCGGATGGCGTCGTGAACCGTCTTGACGGTGTCGGCGCGCGCGGCGAGGGGACCCTGCAGCGCGAGAAGGAGGGCGAGGATCATGAATCCCTGAGGCTCAGCGTGAAGTGATAGGCGCCAACGTGCATTCCCTCGCGGAAATAGAACCGGTGCGCCCGGAACCGATGGACCCCGGAGTCGAGGTCGAACGAGTCGCAATCCTTGTCCCGCGCGTACCGGATGAGCCACTGCAGCATCGAATGGCCATAGGCATGCGAGCGGCTGGCTTCGGCGGTGACGAGATCGTCGACGTACAGATTCTTCCCTCGGGCCAGCAGGACATTGATGCGAAAGCCCGCAACGGCCCGCACCTCACCCTCGTGCTCGAGCGCGGCCAGGAGGAAGCCTTCCTGCTGCATGCGGCGGATGAGCCGGACAAATGTCTCCTCGGCAAGATGCGGCCGGAGCTCGAGCATCACCGGGAAGCAGCGCGCGATCTGCTCGTCGGTCTCCGCCATCCAGATCGCCGGGGCTGCCACGCTCACGCCGGAACCTCGAAATCGACGGCCAGGCGCGCATCTCGAATCGGCACCAGGAAGGTCCTCGCAACGTGCACGTGGTGCGGGTGATCGACGTAGCGCTTCACCGCTGCCATGTCGTCCACCACCACCAGCAGGGCGTGGGAGTACTCGGACCCGCTCTCAGCGAGGTTGGGCCCGAACGCCATGGAATGGATCTCGGGGATCCTGCCCCGCATGCCGAGGAGCGCCGCGCCGGCTGCGGCGACCTGCTCCGGCGTGGCGGAGGCGGTCCAGCGGAAGAGCACGACATGGTGGATCACGTGAGCACTACCTCCCGAATAGCCGACGCAGAAACCCCTTTTCCTGGATCGTACCCAGGTCATCCCCGAACGCCCGCATCGACTGGTAGCGCTGGTCGGTCTTGAGCGCCAGAGCACGCATCAGCACCGCCTCTGCGCGCGCGGGAAGGCCCGGCCGCACCGACCGCGCAGGCCGCGGCTTCCCGCGGAGTCGTGCCATCATCGATTCCTGCGACGTGCGTCCGGCGAAGGGCAGCTGGCCGGTGAACAGCTCGAACGCCACTACACCCAGCGAAAAGATGTCGCTTCGCCCGTCGATGGCGTCACCGCGTACCTGCTCCGGGCTCATGAACTCGGGCGTCCCGAGAATGATGCCGGTCTGGGTGAGGCGCACGAGCTCGGGGTCAGGCTGGATCGCCTTCCCCAGCCCGAAGTCCATGACGACGGCACGGATGCCGCCGGGCACCGAGTCATCCGGCACCAGCATGATGTTCTCGGGCTTGAGGTCACGATGGATCACGCCGACGTCGTGCGCGTGCTGCAGCCCCTGGCAAGCCTGGACCAGCAGCATCACCGCCTCATCGACTGGATAGGGCCCGCGGCGGGTCTCGGCGTCGTTGAGCGACTCGCCCCGCAGGTAGGGCATGATGAGGTACAGCATGCCGTCTGCTGTTTCGCCGACGTGGAGTATGCGACAGACGTTGGGGTGATCGAATCTCCTGGCGAGGAGCGCCTCGCGCTTCAACCGCTCCATCGAACCCGGATCGGTGGCCAGTCGCGGCGTAAGGACCTTCATCGCGACATCCGTGTTCTCCACCTGGTCGCGACCCTGGTACACGTATGACATCCCTCCCTCACCCAGCCGGCGGACCACCTTGTACCGGTCATCGATGACCTGATTGAGCGTCAGCGACGGCACCGGCGGCTCGCTCACCTCAGGCGAAAGTGTGCTCCGGGCTGCTTCGTCATCGGCGAGGGGGGTACCGTCCCGTGCGCAGAACCTGGCGGGCGGTTCGAACATCAACTGGCAGCGCGGGCAGCGACGGACGCTCACGCCGGTGGTCCCGTTCGCTCCCCGGCCCCGGCCTCGGCAATCCGCTCGAGCGTGCGGACCGCGGCATCGACGATCTCGCGGGCAAACCCGACGTCACGCTGGTCGAGCGGCGCATCGGACGCGATGGTCCGGAGGAAGAAGACGCCCGCAGGCTCCCCCCGCAGTTCGAAGCGGATCGCGATGGCTGAGCGAAGCGGCACGGGCAGGCCATCGGCGCCCCAGGCGTCGCGCACCGCTTCGTAAAGCGGATCGGTGGCCACATCCTCGACGTGCACCACCTCTCCGGTGTCTAACGCGCGGCGCAACTCGGGATAGCGGGTCAGGTCCACCCCCAGTGACTGGATCGATGGGTCCTCGTAGGCCGCCACCACGGTGCCACAGATATCACCCGGTTTCGCCAGGATGATGGAGCAGCGTGGTATCCGAAGTCCCTGGGCCACGCGCCGCACCAGCAGCTGGAAGATTTCGGCGGTGGTGAGTCCGGTCGTGACATCGGCCATCACGTTGGCAGGAGTTCGCGCGACCTGGGTCGCCTGCGGATCATGCGCTTCAAGCCTGGCACGGAGCTGCGCCTTGACCCTTGCCACCAGTTCGTGCACGCGGAAGGGCTTGGCGATGAAGTCCTGAGGTCCGGTTTCGAGGGTGCGGTAGATGTCGGCTTCGGGCGGGCGAGACGAGAGAACCAGCAGCCCCGGCGCGGGAGCCCGGGCAGCACGGAGCCGGGCCACCTCGGTGGCGGCATCGTCACCGGCCGCAACGATATCCACCAGCAGCAGTTCCGTGGGCCCGTCGGTCAGGGCCGCTTCGAGCTCGCGCACGTCGGGAACCGCCACCGCGTCGAAGCCATGTTCCCGGAGCACACGGATAAGCGTCCGCCCGAGGGACAGATCGGGATCGAGGATGACGAGGCGCGGAGCGGTCATCCCTCGAGGAATCGGGCGAAAACGGCGTCGTCCACATTGCCGCCCGACGCGATGACAGCGACCGGCCCCCGTGGCACGTACCGTCCGGCGAGCAACGCGGCGACCGATGCGGCACCCGATGGCTCGACCCGGAGCCCGGCCTCGACATGGAGGTACCGCACCGCGGCACCGATGTCAGCGTCGCTCACCTGCACCGCCTGCGTTACCGCGTCGTGGAATACCTCGAAGGGCAGCCGCCCGACGCTCGGCGGAATGAGCCCGTCGGCGATGCTCGTGGGAGCTTCGAGTGTTACCGGAGCACCGGCCCTGAGCGCTGCCGCCGCCTTCGCGGCACCCTCGGGCTCCACCGCGATGAGGTCCACCTCGGCGCCGGTCGCGACGATTGCGGCCGCCGCACCGGCGATCAGGCCGCCGCCGCCCACCTGCACCAGCAGGGCGCGCACCTCGGGCCACTCCTCGAGGATCTCGAGGGTGAGCGTGCCCTGTCCCGCGATCACGTCGGCGTGCTCATAGGGAGGGATCAGGACCAATCCCTCGCGCTCCGCGATATCGGCGCAGACCTTCACCCGTTCGTGCCGCTCGACGAATACGATCTCGGCGCCGTGGCTCTTCACCCCGGCCACCTTCACCGCCGGCGAATCCTTGGGCATCACGATGACGGTCCGCACACCGAACCGCTTGCCTGCGAAGGCAACGGCCTGGGCGTGGTTGCCGCTGGAGTGCGTGACGATGCCGCGCGCGCGGACGTCGGGCGCGAGGCGGGAGATGGCGGTCCAGGCGCCCCGGATCTTGAAGGCGCCGATCGGCTGGAGGAATTCCGCCTTGAGCCGGACCGGTACGCCGAGCTGGCGGGAAAGGCCCGGGAGCGGGAGGAGTGGCGTGTGCACCGCGACGCCCTCGATGCCGGCCGCTGCGCGCCGGAGGTTGGCGAGGTCGACGAGCGGCGGCCTGACGGCGGCCTCAGGCATCGCCATCCGCCGGTACCACGGCCTCCGACGCGTCCTCGGCCGTGCCTTCTTCCTTGACCACGCGCGCCACGCCCACGACCGCATCGCCCCCGTCGAGGTTCATGACCCGCACGCCCTGGGTATTGCGGCCGATGACCCGGATGCCGTCCACCGGCACCCGGATGATGACGCCCTGACGCGTGATCATCATCAGCTCGTCCTCCGGGATCACTTCCTTGAGCGCCACGATGGACCCGGTCTTCTCGGTGACCTTGAGCGTGATGATGCCCCTGCCGCCGCGCTTCTGCACCCGGTACTCGCTCAGCTCCGAGCGCTTGCCGAAGCCCTTCTCGCTCACCACCAGCATGGTGCAGTCTCGCCGCACCACCACCATGCCGATGACGTTGTCGCCGTCGTCGAGCTCGATACCCTTCACGCCGGTCGTGGCCCGGCCCATCTCGCGCACGTCGCTGTGATGGAACCGGATGCTCATGCCACCGCGGGTCGCCAGCACGATGTCGCTGTTCGCGTCGCAGACCTGCACGTCGATCAGCTCGTCGCCCTGCTCGATGTTGATGGCGCGGATGCCGTTGGTGCGCACGTTCCCGTACTCGGAGAGGACCGTCTTCTTCACCGTGCCGTTCCGGGTGGCGAAGATGAGGTGCTTGTCGTCGGAGAACTCCCGCACCGGCACCAGCGACGCGATGTGCTCGGTCGGCTTGATCGCGATGCAGCTCACCACCGGCTTGCCCCGTGCCGCCCGTCCCGCCTGCGGAATCTCGTGCACCTTGAGCCAGTAGACGTGGCCCTCGTTGCTGAAGAACATCAGGTAGTCGTGCGTGCTGGCGATGAAGAGGTGCTCGACCCAGTCGTCGGCCTTGAGGTCGGCGCCAGTGGCCCCGCGACCGCCGCGACGCTGCTTCCGGTAGCTGGAGACCGGGATGCGCTTGATGTAGCCGGTGTGGGAGATGGTGATCACCATGTCCTCCTCGGCGATCATGTCCTCGACCGTGAACTCGCCCTGGTCGCGCGAGGATCTCGGTGCGGCGCTCGTCGCCGAAGTCCTTGGCGACCTCGCGCATCTCGTCCTTGAGGATCCCCATCCGCTTCTCCCGGCTCGCCAGGATGCTCTTCAGTTCCTTGATCGTGGCCCGCACCTCTCCCAGCTCGGCTTCCAGCTTCTCGATCTCGAGGCCGGTGAGCTTCGCGAGCCGCATGTTGAGGATGGCGTCCGTCTGCTTCTCGGAGAGCTTGAAGCGTGCGCGAAGCTTCCTGTCGGCGTCCGCCGTGTCCTCGGAACCCCGGATGATCTTGATCACCTCGTCGATGTTGTCGACGGCGATCTTGAGTCCCTCGAGGATGTGCTCCCGGGCCTGGGCGGCATCGAGGTCGAACTGGGTGCGCCGGGTGATCACCTCGTGCCGGTGGTCGATGTACCGGTGGAGGATGTCCTTCAGGTTCATGACCTTCGGCGCGCCGTTGTCGAGCGCGAGCATGATGACGCCGAAGGTGGACTGCATCGAGGTGTGCTTGTACAGCTGGTTCAGCACCACGTTCGGGATCGCATCGCGCTTGAGCTCGATGACGATCCGCATGCCGTCCTTGTCGGACTCGTCGTTCACCCGCGTGATGCCCTCGAGCTTCTTCTCCGCGGCCAGCTCTGCGATCGCCCGGACCAGGTTCTCCTTGTTCACCTGGTAGGGAATTTCCGTCACCACGATCTTCGACTTGCCCGACGTCTCGTGCTCCTCGATCTGCGCCCGCGCCCGCATGATCACGCGGCCGCGACCGTTCTCGTACGCCTCCGTGATGCCCTGCCGGCCGTAGATGTAGCCGCCGGTGGGGAAGTCGGGCCCCGGGATCACCTTCCGCAGGTCGGCGATGGTGGCATCGGGGTTGTCCACCAGCAACTCGACCCCCTTCGCCACCTCGCGAAGGTTGTGCGGCGGGATGTTGGTGGCCATGCCGACCGCGATGCCGCTGGAGCCGTTGACGAGGAGGTTCGGGATGCGGGACGGGAGGACCGTCGGTTCCTGCAGGCGGTCGTCGTAATTGGGCTGGAAAGCAACGGTGTTCTTCTCGATGTCGTCGAGCATCGTCACCGCGACGCGCGTCAGGCGTGCCTCGGTGTACCGGTATGCCGCGGCGGGATCGCCGTCGACCGAGCCGAAGTTGCCCTGCCCGTCCACCAGCGGATAGCGCAGCGAGAACTCCTGCACCATGCGCACCATGGCGTCGTACACCGACGTGTCGCCGTGAGGGTGATACTTGCCCAGCACGTCGCCCACCACCGTCGCGGACTTCTTGTACCCGCGGCCCGGCACGAGCCCGAGTTCGTTCATCGCGTAGAGAATGCGCCGGTGCACCGGCTTGAGGCCGTCTCGCACGTCGGGCAGCGCGCGAGACACGATGACGCTCATCGAGTAGTTGATGAACGACTGCTGCATTTCCTCTTCGATGAGGCGCGGAACGATCCGTTCGCGGCTATTCGGTGCGGTCATGAGCGTCCAGGGTCGGGTGGGTCAGCGGCCGTTTTGGGGCGGCCGTAACAGGCCCCAAAGATACCCGGGACGACAGGCTGGCGGCAAGCAAGAAGTTGCCGCCTAAGCGCTTGGGGGACAAATGCTTATGCGGTGCCCTCCGACCGGACGACCGCGCCCGCCCGCCGGGTGGCGAACCAGTGCTGCAATTCGTCGAACAGGACGTAGAACACCGGGGTCACGTAGAGCGTCACCAGCTGTGAAAATGCGAGGCCTCCGACCACCGCCAAGCCGAGCGGACGGCGCGATTCTGCGCCGGCGCCGTGACCGAGCGCAATAGGCAGCGTGCCCATGAGTGCCGCGAAGGTGGTCATCATGATCGGCCGGAAGCGGGCCGACGCCGCCTGGAGGATCGACTGCTCCGGGCCCTTCCCGGTTCGCTCCGCCTCGATGGCGAAGTCGATCATCATGATCGCGTTCTTCTTGACCAGGCCCACCAGCAGGATGATGCCGACGAAGGCGTAGACGCTCAGGTCCTGCCGGAAGATGAAGAGCGTCAGCAGCGCGCCGAACCCGGCGAACGGCAGGCCCGTGAGGATCGTGAGGGGATGGATGAAGCTCTCGTACAGGATGCCCAGCACGATGTAGATCACCGCGATCGCAAGCACGAGCAGGATCAGGAGGCCCGCCTGCGCGTCGGCGAAGGCCTGGGCCGCCCCCGAGAAGCTGGCGGTGATGCCGGTGCCGATGATCGGGGCGGCGGCCGCCTCGACCGCCTTCACGGCATCGCCGAGGGCCACGCCCGCTGCCAGGTTGAACGAGATCGTCACCGACGGGAGCTGGCCCGAGTGGTTCACCGAAAGCGGACCGACCGTCTCGGTGACCGTCGCGAGCGCCGTCAGCGGCACCAGCGTGCCGTTGGGCGCTCGTACCGAGAGCAGGCGCATCGCGCCGAGGTCGCGCTGGTACTGCGGTAGCAGCTCCATCACCACGTAGTACTGGTTGTTGTCCGTGAAGATGGTCGACACCTGGCCGGCGCCGTACGCATTGTACAGTGCCTGCTCGATCTGCTGCGCCGTGACCCCGAGCGATGACGCCCGGTCGCGGTCGATGGCCACGTTGATCTGCGGGTTCTTGATCTGCAGGTCGCTGGTCACGTCGCGGAGTTGCGGCAGCGCCGACAGCGTCGCCTCCAGCTTCTTCTCTGTGGTGTAGAGCTGGTCGATGTCGCTCCCCTGCAGCGTGTACTGATACTGGCTCTTCGATGAGCGCCCGCCGATGTTGATCGGTGGCGGGTTGGTGAAGTACACCCGGATTCCCGGCACCGCCGAGACCTTGCGCGTCAGCTGCCGCGCGACCGCATCCGCGTCGAGGGTGCGCTCCGCCCTCGGCTTGAGCCGGATGATGAATCGCCCCTGGTTGCTGGACGAGCCGCGGCCGCCACCCACCGCCGACATGAATCCCGCGACATTCTCGTCGGCGGCCAGGATCGCTGCCGCCGACTGCTGGTACCGCATCATCGCGTCGAAGGATGTTCCCTCCGCCGCTTCGGTGGTCCCGCGGAGCTGGTCCTGGTCCTCGCTCGGGATGAAACCCTTCGGCACCAGCTGCCACAGCACCACCGTGCCGATGAGCACCAGCACGCTGAACACCACTGTCGCGGGCCGGCGCACCATCACCCACGCCAGCGTGCGCTCGTACAGCGCCAGCATCTTCTCGTAGCCCCGCTCGAACCAGGCCGTGGCCTTCTCCACCCGGCTGGGCGCATGGCCCTTGTGGGCGGGCTTGAGGAAACGGCTCCCCAGCATCGGCGTGAGCGTGAGCGACACGAACGCCGACACCAGGATCGACACTGCGATGGTGACGGAGAACTCCCGGAAGAGCCGCCCCACGATGCCGCCGAGGAACAGCAGCGGAATGAACACCGCCACCAGCGAGAGGGTCATCGACAGGATGGTGAAGCCGATCTCCTTCGATCCGTTCAGCGCCGCCTGCATCGGCTTCTCGCCCATCTCCATGTGGCGCACGATGTTCTCGAGCATCACGATGGCGTCGTCCACCACGAAACCTACCGACAGCGTGAGCGCCATCAACGAGAGGTTGTCGAGGCTGTAGCCCAGCAACTTCATCACCGCGAAGGTGGCGAGCAGCGACATCGGCAGGGCGAGGCTGGGAATGATCGTCGCCGAGATGTTCCGCAGGAACAGGAAGATGACGAGCACCACGAGGCACAGCGTCAGGTAGAGCGTGAACTTCACGTCCTCGACCGATTCGCGAATCGTCTGCGAGCGGTCGTAGATCGTGGTCACCTCCACCGAGGGGGGCAGGCTCAGGCCGATCTCTTGCATCGTCTTCCGCACGCGGGCCGCGACATCGACCGTGTTGGTGCCGGGCTGGCGATAGATGGCGAGGACGATGCCGCGGGTCTGCCGGTACCAGGCCGCCGCCTTGGTGTCCTGCACGCTGTCGATGACCCGGCCGAGGTCCTCCAGCCGCACCGGGCGGCCATCCCGCCAGGCCACCACGAGGGGACGGAACTCCGCGGCGTTCTGCAGCTGTCCCGTGGCCTGCACTGCGTAGGCGCGGTCGGTTCCCCACAGGATGCCCGTGGGCAGGTTGACGTTCCCCTGCCCGATCGCGTCGCTCACCTCGTCGATGCCGATCTGCCGGGCGGCCATCGCCTGGGGATCGAGCTGCACCCGCACGGCATACTTCTGCGAGCCGTACACCTGCACCTGGGCCACCCCCTCGACCGTCGACAGACGCTGCCCGATCGTTACCTGCCCGAACTCGTCGAGCTGCGACAGCTTGAGTGAGGCCGACGTGAGCGCGTACACGATGATCGGCGACTGTGACGGGTCCACCTTCTGGTAGGTGGGCGGCACGATGTTCTGGGGCAGCTGCCGGATGGTCTGCGTGATGGCGGCCTGCACGTCGCTCGCGGCCGCGTCGATGTTCCGGTCCAGCGCAAACTGCAGCGCGATCTGTGTGTTGCCCTGGAAGCTGGTGGAGGTGATCGCCTCCAGGCCGGCGATGGTTGAGAACTGTTTCTCCAGCGGCGTGGCCACCGATGCCGCCATGGTGGTGGGACTCGCCCCCGGCACCGACGCACTGACCGAGATGGTGGGGTAGTCAACCGGCGGCAGGTCGCTCACGGGAAGACTGCGATACGCCACCACGCCGAAGACGAGCATTCCGGCCATGACGAGTGTCGTCATGACCGGGCGCTTGATGAACGGCTCGCTGATGTTCATGTCGCACCTTCCTTCTGCCCCTGATCCTGTTTCTGCACCTGCACCCTGGCACCATCCGTGAGGCGCAGCTGCCCGTCGACTACCACCTGTTCACCCGACTTCACCCCCGCCGTGAGCACGGCGATCGAGTCGCTCTGCCGTTGCAGGGTCACCGGGCGCATGTGCGCAGTGTCCGAGTTTACCACGTACACATAGCTGCCCTGCTGGCCGGTGACGACGGCGCCGGACGGTACCACGATGGCGTTCTTGTCCACCGACAGGGCAAGCTGTACTCGCACCAGCCCGCCCGGCCAGAGCCGGCTGTCCTTGTTGGCGAACTCGGCCTTGAGCGTGATCGTGCCGGTCATCGAGTCGACGGCGTTGTCCAGGAAGTCGAGGGTGCCCGTCACCGCCGTGGCCGTATCGCCCACCGGCATGGCACGCACTTCCTGCTTGCGGCCTGCGAGCGCGCGGAGATCGGAGAGATAGGCCGCGGGAACGCTGAAGCGCACCCGGATCGGCGCCAGCTGGTTGATGACCACCAGAGCGTCGCCGCTGCCGGCCCGCACCAGGTTGCCCTCACGCACCAGCAGCGACCCGGCGCGGCCGGTGATCGGTGCGCGGACTGTGGCGTACTGCAGGCTCAGCCGCGCCTGGTCGACCGCAGCCTGGTCGGAACGAAGCGTGGCCTCGAGCGCTGCCGTCGTCGCCTTCGCCTGGTCGAGCTGCTGGGCGGTCACGTACTCCTTGGCGGCGAGCGTTTCGAAGCGATCGCGGTCGCGCCGCGCGCTTTCCCACTGTGCCGAGTCGCGTGCCAGCGCCGCTTCCGCCTGGCTCAATGCTGCGCGAAACGGTCGCGGGTCGATCTGGAACAGCACCTGTCCTTCCGTGACCTGGTCGCCCTCGCGGAAGGTGACCTTGTCGATGAGTCCGGACACCTGCGCCTCCACCCGCGCGGTGCGCACCGGCTCGACCGTGCCCGTTGCCTCGAGGACGCGCGGCACATCACGCTGTACGGCGGCCGCGACCCTTACCGGCGCAACGGCCTGGGTGACGGGGCTCTTGGTCTTGCAGGCCGATGCGGCCGCCAGGAAGATTGCGAGGTATCGGAGCCGCATCACTTGGTTGAGTCCGTGGGTTCAGAGAGTTGAATCCGTGCGCCGCCATCGGGATCGAGCAGGGCGGCATCGTGCGCCAGCTGTACCAGTGCGGAGTACCACTGAAGGTGCGCCTGGACCTGCTGGGCCCGTGCGTCGGCCAGTGCATTCTCCGCCGAAAGCAGGTCGATCAAGCCGCCCACACCCTCCTTGTACCGCGCCCGGGTGGCCTCCGCCGAAGCGGTGGCGCTCGCCAGCAATTCCGCTGACGTGCGCACCCGCTGGGTCGCGGTGCGCTGCGCCTCGTAGGCCGCGAATACCTGGTAGGTGACCTGCTGCGCCAGGCTCGCGGTGCGGGCGCTCTCCACCTCCGCCAGTGCCTCCGCCTCCCGAGTGTTGTACTCCCAGCTGAACCCGTTGAACAACGGCACCGCGAGCGAGAAGCCCAGCGAGTAGAAATTGCCGCCGCCGCCGCCGGTGGAAAGAATGATGTTGCGACCCGCCGCCCCCGCCACGGAGATCGACGGCAGGCGTGCCGACTTCACGACGCGGGTGCGCTGCTGGGCCGCGGCATACGTCGCCTGCGCGGCGGCAAGGTCCGGGCGGTTATCCAGCGCGTGCTTCACCAGCGTATCTACACTGTCGGCCACCTCGGCGATGTCACCATGGCGGCCGATCAGTGCCTCGGCGTCCAGATCCGTGGTGGCCGGGAATCCCGCGGCGGTGGCGAGGGCGCCGCGCGCCGTGCGCACCACGCCCTCTGTCGTCTGGACCGTGAGCAGTGCCTGCGACACCGCCGTGCGTGCCTGGAGCACGTCCGCAATGGTGGCGACACCAACGCGGCGGCGGTCTTCCGCCGCGGCAAGGTTCACCTTCTGCTCCTCCAGCGTGGTAACCTGCGCAGCGAGCAGGGCGCGAAAGCCGATGTAGTCGTAGTAGGCGCGCGCCGTGCGGAGGACCACGTCCGAGATGACCGCATTGTGGGTCCAGTCCGCGGCGAGCAATGCCTCTCGTGCCGCACCGATGGCACCGGACCGACCGCCGAGATCCAGGACCAGCCAGTTGAAGCTGACGCTAGGGATGTAAAGCACCTGCTGCACCGACTGGCGCCCCTGCGTGGCCGGGTTTTGCAGCCCGGTGATCCCCATCGAACCGTCGATCTGTGGATAGGCCAGGCCCCGGGCCGAACCGTATGCCGCAGCACTGGCCCGGGCATTCTCCCAGGCGAGGCGGGTATCGGGACTGTTCCGAAGCGAGAGGTCGACCAGGTCTGCCAGCGTCAGCGAGTCACGCCGGGCCATGAACTCCGCCGGCAGCGCCATTGGCGGCGGCAGCGGGGATGTGCGATCCTCCCCGGGCGCCGGAGGGGTCCATACCCGTTCGGGAGCCGGGGAGGTCGCCTGGGCTCCGCCAACGCCGGGAGAGGCCGGCGCGCAGGCCCCGACGGCGAACAGCAGCGCAATCAGGATCGGGAGCATGAACGAGCGTAAGCTGTGGAACTGGGGCAAGATCGGGCCAATTCAAGGCGAGAGTGACGAAGAGTGGCCCGGTCGGCCGCGGAAACGCCTGCTGTTATACGCTCAGCTACCTCAAGATGTTGAAGCCGAAAGGCACGACTGGATAGGGCGGGAGTGGATTGAGTGGGCCGATCGGGCTATTCACCTCGCCACTGATACGCGACCTTATAGCTCATGGGGCGCCCCGGCATCCAGGGGCGGACCTCGACGAGCACCCTCTCCTCCCGGGGTGAGAGCAGGACATCGGTGTCTTCGGCGGTGCAGCGCTGGAGCACATTCACACAGGAGTAGAGGGCGAGTCCCGTGATCCGGACTGGGCGGTCGGAGCGGTTCCGGGCCGATACGATGCGGGCCTGCGAGCCCTTGATGCGTTCGTTGTCCAGTTCGATCGGGCTGCCCAGCACCGCGACGGTACCGCGAACACGAGGCGCACCCGTCCACCCGTCCGTTGCCAGCGTGTCACCTCGAGCCAGCCCAGTGCCCTGCCATAGCGTCACGCCACCCGGACCGCTCACGGCCACGACGACCTCCTCCTGGGCGGCGAACCCGAACAGCGTCGTGTCGAGCCCGCGGATACGGGGGATCGGCGCCCGCATGCGCCAGCGGACGATGACCCACCGCCCATCGTCCAGGCGGAGGAAGCGAAGCTCACCGCCGGCACTGCCCTTCGGCACCCAATGATCGAGGCCGGTGTAGCGAAACTCGAGGCTCCTGAGCTGCAGCGTGGTGGCGTCCAGCCAGACGGCACCCTCGACATCCGAGGGTCCTCCCACTTGCGAAGGTCTGTAGCTCACCCCAACGAGGTTCGAGCCGCTATCCCCTGCGACCGCCGCGAGACAGTGCGTCGCAAGGAACTCCGGCGCATAGAGCACGCTCAGGTCGGGGCCGTAGTACACCAGGCCCCCGATCTTGTCGCGCTGCACGAAGCCTTCGTGGAGCAGTGCCCCGGCAGGGAGGGCCTCGACCGGCCAGCGGGCCTGCAGGTTCACCGTGCGGATCGAGTCGCTGAGGAGGTGTTCCTCGTCATCACTGCGGCTGTTTCGCCGGTCGACGCGATACTGCATGGGATCGCGCTGGTATGAGAGGTCGGCGAGGCTGATCGCCTTGCGGGCTTCCTCCCAGAGCACCACCACGCGATCTGCCGCACTCTCCAGCGAGGCGCAACTCCGCTCCGAATGCGCCGTGATTTCCGGAAGACGTACGGGCAGGTCCTCGACCAGGAGGCGGACCTGCACCGTGTCGTGCACCCCGGCGGTGAACGCCTCGGAACGCCACGCGCGATAGCCGATGCGCGCGACCTGCACATGCCTCACGCCGCCCGGCGTACCCGCGAGCGTGAAGCTGCCGCTCGACGCGGTGATGCCGCGTGCGTACTCGTGTCCGGCACTGTCCACCAGCGTCACCAGCGCGCCCGCCACCGGCGTACCGGCAGCGGGTTCGGATACGAAGCCACGAACGACTTGCGCGCGGGCATCCCCGCCGCCGATCGCCGGCAGGACGAGGAGTAGAAGAAGAAGCGCGATAGCGGTGCGGCCGAGGTTCATCCTGCTCGACGCGACGAATCGGGCCACGAAGGGCCACCGCGTGCGGGATGTCGCCTGTTCTGGGAGGAGTAGCAGGGAGCAGGAGCGCGAGAATCGCATGACTAGGCCACTACGATTCTCGCTCTACTACAGTGTCAGTTCAACGCGCCGGCTTGTCTCCGCCCATCCGGGCCGGAAGTGGACGGGCGAGATAGAGGGTCGGGGCGCCTGGGCCGCTCAGCGGAACTGTCCGGGGCAAGCCCTGCATTGGCGTCTGTTCCATGTTCCACTCCTTGTTGCCTGTTACCGGCCGGAATGACTTGTCGCCCGGCCTTCACAACCTTGGATGCATCCCGGCGGGGAATGGTTGCGTAGGGTGCCACGCAACCCTTTCCACGCCGGCTGTGTCTACGTGCTGTCCCACGGATCGAATCCAGCGCCCGGGAGCCAGGTGGACGAAAAGCAACTGATCGGGCGTATCCAGGCCGGGGACCCGGCGGCGGAACGTCAGTTCTTCGAGACCTACGCGGACAGGATCCACCGGATCGTCTACCGATTCGTGGGAGATCCGGAGGCTGCCCAGGACTGCGTGCAGGAGACGTTCATCCGTGCCTTCGACCGACTGGGAACGTTCCGCGGTGAATCGGCGCTGGGCACCTGGCTCGGTGCGATCGCGGTCTCGGTGGCGCTCAATGCACTAAGGGGACGAAAGCGCGACGAAAAGCGCCACGCCCCCTGGGAAGCGGCTGAAGCCGTGGCGGCGCCGTCGGCCCGGGTGAGTGAGCCAGACCTGAAGACGCGGCTGCACGCGGAGATCGACCAGCTGCCGGAGGGCTACAGAATGGTGTTCCTCCTGCACGACGTGGAGGGTTACACGCACGAGGAGATCGGCACGATGCTCGGTGTGCAATCCGGTACCTCGAAAGCCCAGTTGTTCCGGGCCCGGGCACGCCTGCGCGACCGGCTCGCTGATTTCGCACCGGAGGTGAGCAGCACATGACTGATGAACAGGATGAGACTCCGCTCGATCCACGGCTGAAGGAGCTGGCGCAGGGTTACAACCAGCCGCCGGCGATGGACCGTGACGCGGCGTGGAAGGCGATCGAGGCGAGGCGGCAGGCGACAGGCGACAGGCAGCAGGTAGTCGCTGGCCGGCCCCAGGTCGTGAGCGGCCGACGGAAGGCGCGCGGCAGCCGGCGCCCAGTCATGGGCACGCGCACTGCCGCCTGGATCTCGGGCATCGCCGCGCTGCTCATCATCGGCATCGGGATCGGTCGGATGACCGCCCCAACCAGGGGTGACCTGGCCTCGGCGAATGCCCCGGCGCCCTCGCCGAGGGCACCAAGTACCGCTCTCGAGATCGCCGCGGCCCAGCACCTGAGCCAGTCCGAGGCCTATTTGACGCTCTTCCGGGCCTCGGTGCGCTCCAATGACACTGACAGCCTGCCGGTCGCGGCCGCGCGCCAGCTGCTCGCCACCAACCGCCTGCTGCTCGACTCCCCGGTCGCCGATGCGCGACTGCGCCCGTTGCTGCTCGACCTGGAGCTCGTGCTCGCCGAGATCACACAGCTCGGCACCACGACGCGCCCGGATGACGTCAAGCTGATCACCGATGGCCTCGACCACGGCGACGTGATGATGCGCCTGCGCGTCGCACCGGGCCGCGGCTCTCTTCCGAACGGAGTGCTCTAATGCGCGTTCCCCTCTTTGCCTTGCTCCTCGCGTCCAGCACCGCCACCGCCCAAGTGGCGCCCGGTGTAGCGCCAGCGGCACGAGCCGCCTACCAGTCGTCGCTGACGCTGGTTCCGGTCGCCCCGCCTGTCGTGCGCAACGAACGCCTGGAAGCCGACCCCGCCGACTCGCTCTACCGTGCGGCGAGAAACGCGCTGAACAAGGGTCAGTACAGGACGGCGGCCGACCTCTTCCGGCAGGTACGCTCGAAGTACCCGAAGTCGGCCTACGTGGCCGATACCTACTACTACGAGGCGTTTGCCCTGTACCGCACCGGGAGCAATGCCGACCTGCGGCAGGCCAGCGGTCTGCTCGATACCCAGCAGACGAAGTACCCGAAGGCCGCGACCTCGGGCGATGCTCGCGCATTGATGTCGCGCATTGATGCCCAACTGGCCCAGAAGGGTGACGCCCAGGCAGCAGAGCGGGTATCGACGGTGGCGGCCGCCGCCGCCGCGCCGCCCGCGGCGCCGGCAGCTCCCGCAGCCGCGCCAGGGATGGGACCGACGATGGCACCCCCCGCCATGGCTCCACGGACCGGTAGTGATCGCAGCCGGACACCGCGCGCACCAGTGGCGCCTCGCGCACCTCGTGCACCGAGGGGTGACGACTGCTCCGATGAAGAGGATGATGTCCAGATGGCCGCGCTCAACGGCCTGATGCAGATGGATGCCGCCAAGGCAACACCGATCCTGGAGAAGGTGCTCGCGCGGCGGGATGCCGGCTCGGAGTGCCTGCGTCGCAAGGCAGTATTTCTGATCGCGCAACAGGACAACGCGAACGCGGAGAGCATCCTGCTCGGCGTAGCGCGCAACGACCCCGATCCCGAGGTGCGGTCGCAGGCGGTGTTCTGGCTCTCGCAGGTGAACAGCCCGACGGCCGTGGCGGCGCTCGATTCGATCCTCCGCTCATCGAAGGATCCGGAACTGCAGGAGAAGGCACTCTTCGCGCTTTCGCAGCAGGACTCGCCCAAGGCAACCCAGGCGCTGCGTGGCTACGCCATGCAGGAGAGCGCACCGGAGGACTTGCGGGAGAAGGCGGTCTTCTGGCTCGGGCAGAAGGGTGACACGTCGAGCATCGGCTTCCTGCGCTCGCTCTACGGGCGTACCAGCAACGCCGACCTCAAGGAGAAGATCCTCTTCGCGGTGGCACAGTCGGACAACAAGTCGGGCCAGGCGTGGCTGCTCGAAGTGGCACAGAACCCGAAGGAATCGACCGAGGCACGGAAGCAGGCGCTCTTCTGGGCCGCACAGAATGGCGCCACCATTGCGAGCCTCAGCAACCTCTACGGACAGCTGCAGGAGCCGGAGCTCAAGGAACAGTTGATCTTCGTCCTGGGCCAGAGCAACGACCCTGCGGCGGTGACCAAGTTGCTCGAGATCGCGCGCACCGATCCCGACAAGGAGATGCGCAAGCGCGCGATCTTCTGGCTCGGTCAGTCCAACGATCCGCGCGCCGCGCAGGCACTGGAATCAATCCTGACCGGAAGCAAGTGAGGCCCGACATGACGCGCTTCATCACTGGCGTAGCGGCGATTCTGCTGCCGTGCGTCGCCCAGGCGCAGGGACTCGAGCGGCAGGTGTTTGCAAAGCAGGATGCCACCGTGCGTCTCAGCTACGCGAGTCGCCCGGGCGTCTGTGGCGGGTCGAACGGCAACATCACCATGAGTGACGGCGACGACGAGCGCGATGGGTGGACCTCGGATTGCGAGCAGGGACCGGTCCGCGTCGCGATCACCCTCAGCGACGGGGCCGTCACCCAGCTCACCACCCGGGTCGGTGGCCGGTGGCTGCCGAGGAACGGGGTCACCGACCTCGGCATGGTCTCGGCACCCGAGGCGTCGCAACTCATGCTGGCCATCGCCCGTAAAGGCGGTAGGGCCGCCGAGGACGCCATCATGCCGGCGATGCTGGCGGACAGCGTCACGATCTGGCCCGACCTCATCAAGCTCGCGAAGAACCCGAACGCGAACACGGCGGTCCGCAAGTCAGCCGTTTTCTGGGTTGGCCAGGCGGCCGCCAATGCAGCGACGGCCGGGCTGGTCGAGGTGGTTGGCGATGCGGCGGTGAACCAGGATGTCCGCGAGGCGGCCGTCTTTGCCCTGTCGCAGCGCCCCCATGACGAGGGGGTGCCGGCGCTCCTCGCCGCTGCCCGCACCGACAAGGACGCGAAGATCCGGCGGAGCGCCATTTTCTGGCTCGGCCAGTCCGAAGATCCGAGGGCGCTGGCGTACTTCGAGGAAGTGCTGGCGAGGGGGCCGACGACCTCCCACTGACCGTTTCACGAGGCAACCATTTCCCGGCCGCCGCCATCTAAGCCGCACACGTCAACCAAACGGAAGCCGGGGATCGTCTTCAATGCTGTTCGCAGCACTATTGCTCCAGGTAGCGCTTGCCGGTCCTCCCGGCGGTGACATGGTGCCCGATTCGATGGCCGCCGCCGCCGCGCGTAACGTGCATTCCGTGCGTCTCGTGGAGCCGGTACGGGTCGACGGTGCGCTCGACGACAGCATCTGGAGCAGGGCGACACCGGTATCCGGTTTCACGCAGCGGGTACCGAAGGAAGGCGAGCCCGCCAGCGAGCGAACCGACGTGCGCGTCGTCTTCGACAACAACGCCATCTATATCGCCGCCGAAATGTTCGATTCGGCACCCGATTCCATTCGAACGCAGCTCGCCCGTCGCGACAACTGGGTCAGCGCCGACCGTTTCTACGTCTTCCTCGATCCCTACCACGACAAGCGCACCGGATTCTACTTCGCGATAAACGCGTCCGGCGTGCAGTACGACGGAACCCTCTTCAACGACGACTGGGACGACAACACCTGGGACGGTGTGTGGCAGGGCGCGGTGCGCCGCACGCCGACCGGCTGGACGGCGGAGATGCGCATTCCCTATTCGCAGCTTCGCTTCAAGCCGGGGACCGTGCCGGTATGGGGGATCAACTTCAAGCGCGACATCGCCCGGCGGAACGAGAGCGACTACCTGACGTTCACCCCGAGTAATGGAAGCGGCTTCGTGTCGCGCTTCCCCGAGCTGCAGGGCCTCGAGCTCAACCCGCCACGCCGCATCGAGCTCCTCCCGTACACGACGGCGAAGGCCGAGTTCGTCTCGCACGATCCGGGCGACCCCTACAACGACGGTTCCGTGTATGGAATTGGAGTGGGAGGCGACTTCCGCGTCGGGCTCGGCTCCAACCTGACGATCAACGGGACGATCAATCCTGACTTCGGCCAGGTCGAGGTCGACCCCGCCGTGGTGAACCTGAGCGATGTCGAGACGTTTTTCCCGGAGCGGCGGCCCTTCTTCGTGGAGGGTGCCAACACGTTCACCAACTTCGGTTTCGGCGGCTCGAACAACTACTGGGGATTCAACTGGTCCTCATTCGACTTCATCTACACCCGGCGCATCGGGCGCGCGCCCACGGGCGCCACTCCCGACGATGCCTCCTACGTGGACGAACCGGGCGGTACCACGATCCTTGGCGCGCTCAAGCTGTCGGGCAAGATGGGCGGCTGGAACGTCGGCGCCTTGTCGTCGCTGACCAAGCGGGAGTTCGCGGACTACCAGGTGGAAGGCACGCCCGGCAATGTGGCAGTCGAGCCGCTCACCAGCTGGAACGCGATCCGGGTGCAGAAGGACATCGCGGGCGG
Organism: uncultured Gemmatimonadales bacterium; assembly: GCA_963789925.1. Taxonomy (GTDB): domain Bacteria; phylum Gemmatimonadota; class Gemmatimonadetes; order Gemmatimonadales; family GWC2-71-9; genus JAGGAG01. The sequence goes on along the minus strand of CAWBMQ010000005.1, from coordinate 610,812 downwards.
CGCGCAAGGCATCGGCTTCATCTCGACGATCACGCAGCGCTTCTTCAACGAGTCGGGCCTTCCCGACCAGATGAACCGCGGCGCCTACACGCTCGGCGTGGACGGGTGGACCTTCCTCGACGATGACCGCAAGTACGTGCTGACCGGCTGGTTCGGGAGCAGCCTGGTCACCGGCACCACGGTTCGCATGACCGACCTGCAGGAAGGAAGCGTCCACTACTTCCAGCGCCCCGACCAGGACTACGTCCACGTCGACTCGGCAGCCACGAGCCTGGCCGGCTTTGGCGGGCGACTGGTGCTCAACAAGCAGAAGGGCAACGTGCAGCTCAATGCTTCGCTGGCCGCGATCAATCCGGGCCTCGAGCTCAATGATGTCGGCTTCGCACCGCGCACCGATCTCATCAACAGTCACGTCGTTGCTGGCTACCGCTGGACCCGGCCGACTCACACCTACCAGCGCGCCAACTTCAACGTGGCGCTGTTCGGCGCGTGGGACTTCGGCTGGGACAACACCGGTCTCGGGGCATTCGGCAATGGGAACATCCTCTTCAACAATTTCTGGAGCGCCCGCGCCCGCATCAATGGCAGTCCGGAGACCGTGAACATCCGCGCGACCCGGGGCGGCCCGGCCATCCTGAATCCGCCGGGCTTCGACGGTGCGGTCGGTTTCAGTTCGGACGACCGCAAGAAAGTGGTGCTCAGCGGAGACTTCTACTACAACCGATACCAGCAGGGTGCCGACAACAGCTGGGGCATCGAGACGTACGTCGAGTGGCGTCCCACCAAGCAGCTCCAGGTCAGCGTCGGACCAGCACTCTCGCGGAACCTGACCAGCGTGCAGTACATCGGCACCTACGCCGACCCGACCGCGACCGCCACCTATGGAAATCGCTACGTGTTCGGCAACCTCGACCAGTGGACGCTGTCAGGCAACATCCGGCTCAACTGGATCTTCACGCCGAAACTGAGCCTCGAGCTGTTCATGCAGCCGTTCGTGTCGACGGGCAACTATCGCCAGTACTCGGAGCTTGCTGCCCCGCGGACCTTCGACTTCACCGTGTTCGGGCAGGACGGCTCGACCTACGATCCGAACACCGGCATTGCTGACCCGGACGGCCCCGATGGCCCGGCGGCGCCGATCGACATTGGCGACCAGAACTTCCAGTTCGGCTCGCTTCGGGGAAACGCGGTGCTGCGGTGGGAGTGGTCCCCGGGTTCCACGCTGTTCGTCGTGTGGACCCACAACCGGGCCAATTCGACCAATACGCTCACCGACAGCGAGTTCAATCCCGGTCAGTCATTCGACACCATCCTGGAATCTCCCGCCGACAACGTGCTGCTGGTGAAGTTCACCTGGTGGCTCAACCCCTGAACCCGGGCACGGTGGCGGGCGACAGGGGGCAGTTCGGTTAGATTGTCTCCCCCATGTCTCGTCTGTCGCTTCCCGCTCATGCCGGCCTCCTGGCACTCGCCCTCGCCGCATGTGGGCCGGCTCCGGCCACCCCGCCCCTGCTCACTCTCGTTCCTGGCAGCGACTCGGTCGTGGCACCGTTCGCCGAGGCCACGGATGCCGCGTGGCTGGGGGGTGACCGCTGGGCGGTGCTGCTCCCGGGCGGACCGGAAGCGGACATCGTCGACTTTGCCAGCCGGACGCGGATGCCGCTGGGAAGCAAGGCTACGCTGGAGAACCCGTTCAGCGTCTTCCGGGCTACCGACACGCTCTTCGTGGCGGAGCCGTTCAAGCGCCGGCTCACGCTCTGGACGCTGGGCGGCACCTTCGTGCGCAATGACCCCGCCTCCGACCTGGTTCGTGGCGCGCTCCCGCGCGCGCGGGACGGTGCGGGGCACTTCTACACCGAGTTGCGTCCGTCCGCGGGTCCCGACGGGAGCGGCAATCGTGACTCGGCCGTCGTGGTTGAGCTCGACGGCGCCAAGGTCGATACCGTGGGGAAGCTCGCCCCGATCGACCTCGCCAAGGTGGCGAGCCCGACAGGGGAACGCTTCGAGCGTCGGGTGTTCAGTGGTGTGGATCGCTGGGGCGTCTACCCCGATGGAACCGTGTGGCTTGCCCGGGTCTACCACAACCGGGTGGACTTCCGTCTCCCCAGCGGCAAGACCGAGAAGGGCCAGCCGTTGCCCGACCGCGTGCTCGAAGTAACCCGGGCCGACCGCGAGCTCTTCGTGCGCAAGTTTCCGGAGGAGCTCCGCGGGACCGCGGAGCAGCTTCCCTTCGCCCCGACCAAGGCGGCCTTCACCAACGCGTTCGCCGATACTCAGGGGCGCATCTGGCTCGAGGGCAGCCGGTCCGTCAGCGACTCGGTGCAGCGCTACAACGTGGTCGGGCGCGATGGGCGGCTCCAGTTCGTGGCCCTGCTGCCCGGGACCGGACGGGTGCTCGCCGCGTCACCAACGCACCTGCTTGTCGCCGACCTGATGCGCGAGGGCATTCGCCTTCGGCTTGCACCGATGCCTCCCTTTCCAGCGACCCCTTCCGACACGAACAAGTGAGACTGATGACCATCCGAAACAACCGCATGCTGATCGTCGCCCTGGTCCTGATGGCCGGCTGCGGGCCCAAGGTACCGGAGGTGACGCTCGCGGTGGACAAGAAGCTCAATGCGACCTTCGGTGGCGTGAGCGACGTGGTGGAGATCGCCGGTGGACGGGTCGCCTTCGCCGACCCGATGGCGAGACGCTTCCACACCGGTGACTTCGCAACTGGTGCGGTCGACACCATCGGCGTTCCGGTTGACTCCCTGCCCTACAATGCACCGGCCTCCCTCTACCGGCACCCCGGCTGGGTGGCACTGCTCGCGGGCGACACGGTGGCCGTGGTCGATTTTGGCGCGACCCGCACGACGCTCTGGACCCCGACAGGTTTTGCGCGTGTACTCCCGATTCCCGAGGCGGGTGGCCCTACACCCGTGCTGGTGTACGACACGCTTGGCTACGGCTACAAGGTGGACTACCGCACCGTGACCGGCGGCGCCGAGCCAGGCACCCAGATGCGGAAGGACAGCTTGCCGGTGCTGCGCCTGAAGCTGTCGGGCGGCACGGTGGACACGGTCGCGCGGCTGAGCGTTCCCGAGTTCGGCGAGGCGCTGTTCGGTCCGCAGAGGCAGACCGTGGCGCAGATCTTCGGGCCGACCGACATCTTCGGTGTGCTGCCGGACGGCACGATCTGGGTGGCACGCGCGCGCACGATGTCGGTGGACTGGCGCACCCCCGATGGCACCTGGACCACCGGACCCGCGCACAGCTATGCCAGGGTGGCGGTGACGGACGCGGACAAGAAGCGGGTCATGGACCGCCTGCACGCGCGAGGCCTTCCGAGCAATGTCGAGGTGACGTTCCCCTTCGCGAAGACCAAGCCCTCGTTCGAGGCGGGCATTGGACGCCCGGGCGGCGAAGTGTGGCTTCAGCTCAGTCGCGCGGATGAGGCCGATCCGATGACGTACGCCGTGATCGGCAAGGATGGAACCATGCAGCGCACGGTCACTGCGCCACCCGGCGTGGGGATCACGAGCGTGAGCAGCCAGTATGCCTACGGCGCGCTCAAGACCGAGGAGAAGCGGGAACTGGTGCGGTTGGCGATTCCCTAGCCGAGATCGATAACCACCTTGCCCGTCTGTTCACCGCGGGCAAGGTGCTGGTACGCCTCGATGGCGCGATCGAAGGGCACGACCCGGTCCACATGCGGCCACAGTTGGCCCTCCCCGGCAAGGCGTACGATCTCCCGATAGTCGCCGTGACTTCCGATGGTCGACCCCAGCAGCGACCACTGGTGCCAGAAGAGCCGGCGAAGGTCCAGCTCCACGTGCGGCCCCCCGGTGGCACCGCAGGTCACCAGCCGCCCGCCGCGCCGCAACAGTCTTGTTGATCGCTGCCATGTCGGCTCTCCCACGCTGTCCACGACAATGTCCGCGCCCCGATTGGCGGTCAGTCCGCGGACGCGTGCCACGACATCCTCGTGAGCGTGGTTCACCGTTTCCGTGGCGCCGTAGCGGCGCGCCACCTCGAGCTTCGCGTCACTGCTGCTGGTTGCGATGATGCGTGCACCGGCGAGCGCCGCGACCTGCACCGCCGCGAGTGCCACCCCGCCCCCCACGCCCCAGATCAGCACCGTTTCCCCCGGCGCCACCCGGGCACGCGCCACCAGCATGTGCCACGCGGTCAGGGTCGCCAAGGAAAACGCGGCCGCCTCGGGCCAGCCCATGGCAGTGGGCACGATCCCGAGGTTCGACTCGGGAACCACCACCAGCTCGGCCAGGGTTCCGCCCCGGTGCTCACCCAGCACCTGGAACGCGGGGCAAAGCGATTCCTCCCCCTGGCGGCACTCGTCGCAGGTGCCGCATGAGATGCCCGGATTGATCATTACCCGGTCGCCAGGGCGGAATGCCGTCACCGCACTGCCAACCGAGTCGACGATTCCAGCCCCATCGGACCCAACGACGTGAGGAAAGGTGTAGGCCACTCCCGGCAGTCCGTCGGCGACGAACAGGTCCAGGCGGTTCAGGGCCGCGGCGCGAACCCGAACCCGGACATCGTGCGGGGCCCGGACGTCAGGGGCCGGGACCTCGGCCACGGTCAGGTGGGCCAGCCCCCCCACCCCCTCGAGGACGAGCGCGCGCATGAGGAAGCCGGTTGCGCCGGACGTACCTGTTGACGAGTTCACGGCAGGACCGGTGCTTTTGCGGTCATAAGTGTTCACTTTTCGGCTTGATGCATAATTGCGCAGCTTGCAGAGCGAGTGAACTTGTGCATCTTAGGAGCGTTGGCGGAAGGCCCTATCGCCTCGACCGCGGCGGGTATCGCCGCATTCCAGGTACCACAGGAGCGTACGATGGCCGAGCTTGAGTCGAGCTGGCAGAGCGCCGGGTGGATGGATGAACTCCCTGGGTCGGCGGAACCCGCGGTCCCGCCCCCGCCCCCACCTCCACCCCCACCGGCGCCGTCGCTGACCGCCAAGGTGAAGACAGCGGTGGTGAAGGCCGAAAAGGCGGTCGAAAACGCCGTCACGAAGGCGACCAAGGCGGTGAAGAAGGCGGCCAAGAAGGCGACCCGCAAGGCAGCCAAGCGGAAGGTGGTCCGGAAGGTCAAGAAGGCGGTAAGAAAGGCGAAGCGCACAGCGAAGAAAGCGGCCCGGAAGGACACCCGGAAGGTCGCGAAGACAAAGAGGACGGTAAAGAAGGCCGTCCGGAGGGCCAAGCGGACCGTGAAGAAGGCAGCCCGCAAGTCGGCCCGTTCCACCAGGCAGGCGGCCCGGAAGGCCAAGCGGCGCTAGTCCAGAGGTGGGCTTCCCAGCGCCCCGGCTCACTTGCAGCCGGGGCGTTGTGTATTTTACCCACTTCCAGACACCCGGACGTCCATTGGCCCAGTCACTTGCTTGTCCTTCTCCCGCTTGCTGCTTCTTCGAGTGATCCGGGTTAGGGCACTCGCCGCGGCAGCGATCTTCCTCGCCGCCACCGCCTGTGACCGCAGTCCTCCCGATGGGGTGGCACTCATCGGCGCCACCGTGTTCGACGGGACCTCGTCCCAGCCGCAGGTCGACCAGGTCATCATCGTCCGCAATGACAAGATCGAGGCGATTGGAAGCCGGGCTGAGGTCGACGTGCCGCGGCGGATGCGCACCGTGGACCTCACGGGGAAGTTCATCGTACCCGGGCTCATCGACGGGCACGTTCACCTGCAGCGCTGGACCCTGGCCCGCTTCCTGGCGGCCGGCGTGACCAGCGTGCGCGACGTCCACGGGCCGTTCGACTCCATCATCGCACTGCGCGAGCAGGCCAACCTCGGTGCGATCACCAGCCCGCGGATCTTCAGCGCCGGCGCGATGATCGACGCCGCGCCGGCAACATACTCCGATGCATTCGTGGTCGGCGGTGCCAACGAGGCACGGAAGGCAGTCGACAGGCTCGCCGTGACCGGCGTGGACTATGTGAAGACCTACACCCGCATCACACCCGAGCTGATGCGCGCGATCGTGGATGAGGCGCAGACCTTCGGCCTCAGGGTGACGGGCCATCTCGGCCTCATCGATGCCGTGACGGCGGGTGACATGGGCGTGCGAAGCATCGAGCACATGACCGGTGTGCCCGAGGCGATCGTTGCCAGCAATGCCGCGATCTTTGCGGCGCATCGCGAAGGCTTCTTCCCCGGGTGGACGGCATTCGAAAAGGCCTGGGCCGGGCTCGACTCGGCCGCGATGGCCAGGGTGGCCGGGAGGCTGGTGGCCGACCGGGTGATCATGGTGCCTACGCTGGTGCTGCATGAGACGCTCAGCCGGCTGGATGACGCAGCGATCATGCAGGACGCTTCGCTCCGCAGCGTACCCGACACCGAGATCAGCCGCTGGAACGTCCCCGGCATGGTCGAGCGCGCCGGATGGACCGCTGCTGACTTCAGCGACTTCCGAGCCTCCCGCCCGAACCAGGACCTGTTCGTGCGCATCTATCGCGCGAGCGGCGGCAAGGTGGTGGCCGGCACCGACGCGGCCAACCAGATGATCGTCCCGGGAGAGAGCCTCATCCGGGAACTCGAACTGCTGGTCCATGCCGGCTTCTCGAACGCCGACGCACTCTTTGCCGCCACTCGTGATGCCGCGCTCCTCCTGGGCGCCGATTCGCTCGGCGCACTCGTACCCGGCCGCAAGGCCGACCTCCTCATCCTGGATCGCGACCCCATCGTCGATATCGGCAACCTGCGGAGCATTCAGCAGGTCATGGTGCGCGGCCACCTCATGTCGACCGACTCGCTGCGCAGTCACTGGTAGCGATGTCGCTCACGCGTATCGTCCTTGGCTGGCTCGCCACCAGCGCCTGGTTCGCGCTCGCTGAACTGGTGCTCAAACGACTCAAGGGTCCGACGGTCACGAGCCGGGGCCCGGCACCAAAGTGGGCGCCAGTGGTCGAGGGTCTCCTGTTCACGCTCCTGGGATCGCTCTGGTTTGGGAGCTTCGGTCCCGGCCGCGGGGGATGGATCCTGCTCTTCGTACTGCTCGGCCTCCTGCTGGAGCTGCCGGTCCGGCTCCGGGATGCCGTCCAGCGGGCACAGCCGAAGGGACTCGCTGCGGCCGTGGGAATCTCGGTCCTGCGGTGGGTAATAGCCGGAGGGATTCTGGCGGCGCTGATGTAGGAGCAGGTTATCTTCGCGGCGTGAACACCATCAGGCTCACGAGCCTTTCACACGGAGCGGGATGTGCGTGCAAGCTCGGTCCCGCCGAGCTGGCGCAGGTCCTACGTCATGTCCCGCAGGTAACCGACGGCGCACTGCTGGTCGACGCCTCGACCAGGGACGACGCTGCGGTCTATCGCCTCTCTCCCGACCGGGCACTCGTGGCCACGGTCGACTTCTTCACCCCCATCGTGGACGACGCAGCCGACTGGGGCGCCATCGCGGCCGCGAACGCGCTGAGTGATGTCTATGCGATGGGCGGGACTCCGCTCCTCGCGTTGAACATCACGGCGTGGCCCCGCGACACCCTCCCGCTCGAACTGCTTGGTGAAGTACTGGCCGGTGCCGCTTCCGTGTGCCGCGAGGCGGGATGCCTGGTGGCGGGCGGCCATACCGTGGATGATCCGGAACCCAAGTTCGGGATGGCCGTGATCGGGGATGTGCATCCGGATCGTATGCTCACGAATGCCGGCGCGCGCGCCGGGGACCTGCTGGTGCTCACCAAGCCGATCGGCACGGGCGTCCTCACCACTGCCTTCAAGCGGGACCTGTGCAGTGCCCACGCCCTCGTTCCGGCCGTGGCGTCGATGCGGATGCTGAACGCCGGCGCCGCGCGCGCGGCCGTACGGGCCGGTGTCCAGGCCGCGACCGACGTCACCGGGTTCGGCCTGCTGGGTCACCTGCACAACATGCTGGTGGCGAGCGGCATCCGGGCGGAGATCAACGCCGACGCAGTACCGCTCTTCCCTGACGTACGCGATCTCGTGGCTCGCGGCGCTGTTGCCGGTGGCACGCGGCGGAACCTCGAGGCCCGAAGCGACACAGTCTGGGGTGGGGACGTCAGCGACACCGACCGTATCCTCTGCGCCGACGCCCAGACCTCTGGTGGTCTCCTGCTTGCGGTCGCCGAGGACGACGCCGGCGCGCTGCAGCGGGAGCTCGCCCTGGAGGGCACCCTGGAGCAGGCGATCATCGGGCGTTGCCTCACCGGCACGGCGGGAGGCATTCGCGTCGTGTCCACCCGGTGAGCGTGCGCTGGACCCCCGAGCGCATGGACCGGCTGGAGTCGGCAGCGCGGCGGGGCCTTCGCGTCACGATCGCGCGGCGCGGCTCCGAATACGTCGTTGTCGCGCGGCGCCTCGCAGTGGTGAACCGGAAGGAATCATTCATCGGGTTCCTTCCCATGACCGGCGAGGAGCTCACCTTCGCGCTCGACGACATCGACGCCTTCGAGGTGATCGGCTTGTGACCCGAATCGCGGTAGTGCACCTCGATGAGAGCTGTCTCGGCAATGGTCGCGAGGGATCGACGCCGGGTGGTGCGGGCGGCCTGATCGAGGTGCGCACGGGCAGGGGTATTGAGCGGCGCGATGTGCTGGTGGGCGACCCCGACACCACCAACAACCGGATGGCGCTCACCGGCGCCATCACTGTCCTGGAGCTGATGGCGCGCAAGGAAAGCCGCTTTCGCGTGCTGTTCGTCTCCGACTCCGAGTATCTCGTGAAGGGCATTCGCGAGTGGGCCCCCGCCTGGGAACGCCGGGGATGGACCCGCAAGGGCGGCGCGATCGAAAACCTCGAGTTGTGGCAGTCCCTCGTCTCGGCGGCGCGGGGGCACGAGGCGCAGTGGACATGGGTGCGGGGCCACAAGGGGCACGCCAAGAACGAGTATGCGAACGACCTGGCGGTGAAGGCGGCGAGGGAGCAGATCACCTCGGATGGCGCCGTGACATCGGGCTTCGACGCCTGGATCGCAGCCAGGCGGGAGAAGAAGCTCTACCTCGACTACGATGCGGATGCCGCCTTCACCACGCTGGAGGAACGACTCGCCCGGGGCGAGAGGTTCCTCCTGCGCGAGGAAGCCTAGGCCGCAGCCACCCGGGTGCGGACAGCGGATCGCCCGCGGCCCGTCCACAGCAGCATCACCAACGAACCATGCCCGCAGCCCACGCCTTTGGAACGGCCTCCTGCGGCAGCCAGGGACGCTGGGCCGGGAGGTCGTTCAGCGTCGACCGGAGGGGGCCAGGTGTGTAGGTTCACGACACATCCTGGAATCGTGCCGGCCCCGGGGGAGGAACTGCGTGCAGGACATCGAACGCCTATTTCGTCATCTCACCCGCACGCTTCAGGCGGTCGATCCCGCACGGCTGCAGCAGCCGCTGAGCATCGGTGAGCTGGTGTCGCGGTTCGTACCGTACCGCACGAGCCGGCGCGCGCTTGGCGTCGAGTCGAGTGAGGACTACGAGCTCCTGCTCCTGCGTTTTGCGAGCGGTGAGGGCGGCTTCGCGAACACGGAGCCTGATCCAGTGCGGATGCGCTTTGCGAAAGAAGTGCGCAGCCCCAACCCCGACTTGTCGGTGCTGCGGGAATTTCGTGATGCGGTGTTCGTCCTGCAGCCGATCCCGCTGGCTCGCGTGCTATCGGGGCAGACCGAGGACGATGCCTACGCCCCGCCCCCCCGCCCGGCACCACTGCCTCCGCCGGAGATGATGCAAGCTGTCGAGCAGATGGACGCTGGGCTGGACGTGTTGGAGCCGCTGCCATTCGACGCCGTGCGGACGGTGCCGGCGGCGCCGGCGGCGCCCGCCGAAGTGCTCGACGTGCCACCGGTGCCGGAGTCACCGGCGGCACCGGTTGCCCCAGCGGTGCGCTGCAGTTTCTGCGGCGGCTCGCTGCCGACTGGGCGTGCCGTGCACTTCTGTCCTCACTGCGGGCAATCCCAGCTGCAGGGCCAGTGTCCGCGCTGCAAGGCGGAGGTGGAGTACGGCTGGCGTCACTGCGTCAGCTGCGGCACCGGGCTCAGCTTCGACGGCTGACCCCGCAACGAGGCCCACATGACCAGCCCCGATATCGTCTTCCTGAGTGGCGCCCGCACCGGCTTCGGCGCGTTCGGGGGTGCACTCAAGTCGCTCTCCGCCACCGACCTCGGTGTCGTCGCCGGCACGGCTGCCATGGAGAGCAGCGGTCTCGATGCCGCCGCCATCGATCACGTCGTGATGGGCAACGCCCAGCAGACCTCGGCGGACGCGATCTACCTCGCGCGACACATCGGGCTGCGGAGCGGATGCCGGATCGAGACACCCGCGCTCACCGTGAACCGGCTCTGCGGCTCAGGGTTCGAGGCGGTGGTGCAGGCCGCACAACAGATCAGGCTGGGCGAGTCGCGCGCTGTGCTCGCCGGCGGCACCGAATCGATGAGCCAGGCGCCGCACGTGGTGCGGGGCGCGCGCTGGGGCCTGAAATTCGGCCAGGAGACCCAGCTGGAGGACTCGCTGTGGGAAGCGCTGCGCGACAGCTGGTGCGACACCGCGATGGCGGAGACGGCGGAGAACCTCGCGCGGGAGTATGGCATCGACCGCGCGGCGGTGGATGCCTACGCGCTCCTGAGCCAGCAGCGCGCACGCGATGCGTGGGCGGCCGGTGCATTCACGTGATGAAATCGCGCCGGTCACTCTCACCGACCCGAAGACGAAGCAGCCGGTATCGTGGGCGCGCGACGAGCACATGCGGCCCGACTCGACCCGCGAGGGACTCGCGAAACTGGCGCCGGCGTTCCGGAAGGACGGGGTCGTGACCGCCGGCAATGCATCGGGCCTGGCTGATGGCGCCGCGGCAATGGTGGTGGCCGACGCGGAACTGGCCCGCGAACGCGGCTTGAAACCGCTCGGCCGCCTGGTCGCGTACGCGGTGGCGGGCGTCGAGCCATCCCTCATGGGCATCGGTCCGGTCCCGGCGGCGCGCGCCGCCCTTGCGCGGGCAGGCCTCACGCTCGCGCAGATGGACCTGGTGGAAGTGAACGAGGCGTTCGCGGCGCAGTACCTGTCCGTGGAGAAGGAACTCGGGCTGGATCGCTCACGCACCAACGTCGATGGTGGCGCCATAGCGATCGGCCATCCACTGGGCGCCAGCGGGGCCCGGATCCTGGTGCACCTGCTGCACGCGCTGCGTCGCCGGGGCGGACGCTACGCCCTCGGCAGTGCCTGCATTGGCGGCGGCCAGGGCATCGCCGTCATCGTCGAAGTCATCGACTGAAGGGAAGCCACAATGGAACTTCTGTTGCCGGCGCTGCTGCTGGTCGTCGGCTACTCCTTCGGGAGCCTCAGGGTCCTGCGTCAGTACGAGCGCGGCGTGTCGTTCTTCCTGGGCAAGTACTGGGGCACCAAGGGACCGGGCCTGACGTTCGTGCCGCTCGGCTTTGCCCAGATGAAGCGCATGACGCTCCGGACGGTGGCGCTCGACATTCCGGCACAGGACGTCATCACCCGGGACAACGTCTCGGTCAAGGTGAATGCGGTGCTGTACATGCGGGTCCTCGACCCGGCCAAGGCGTTCATCGAGATCGAGGACTATCTCTACGCAACGAGCCAGCTGTCGCAGACGACCCTGCGCTCCGTCCTGGGCGAGGTGGAGCTGGACGAGCTGCTCGCCGACCGGGAGAAGATCAACGCGGTGCTCAAGAAGATCATCGACGAACGCACCGATCCGTGGGGCATCGAGGTTTCGGCGGTCGAGGTGAAGGACGTGGACCTGCCCGACCAGATGAAGCGCGCGATGGCGCGGCAGGCGGAGGCCGAGCGCGAGCGGCGGGCCAAGGTGATCGCGGCACAGGGTGAGCTGCAGGCGTCTGCCACGCTGGCCGATGCCGCGCGGATGCTCGCGTCGGAGCCGGTGTCGCTGCAGCTTCGCTACCTCCAGACGGTCACCGAGATCGCGGCCGAGAACAACTCGACCACGATCTTCCCGCTGCCCATGGACCTGCTCCGCCCGTTCATGGACATGGCCGACCGCGCGGCACGGATGAGGGACGACAAGGCGGCTGCCGCACTGCCGGCGTCCCCCGCGGCACTGCCGCCGGCCGACGGGCCGATGCCCGCCCATGAACTCGGTGACCTGATGCAGCGACTCAGGGAACAGGCGCTCCAGGAGGAATCCGGGAAACATGGGAAGTGAGCTGACGCCGAAATTCGACCAGGAGGCACTGCAGCGGATCCTGCAGCGCGCAGCGCAGCTGCAGGCCGACGAGCGTGATGTCTCCGGTTCGCTTGATGGCAACGAGGTGCTGGCCCTGGGGCGCGATGTCGGCATTCCCGAGCGCTACCTGCGGCAGGCCATGCTCGAGGTCCAGGCACACGAGGCTCCCGAGCCGGACGGCTGGCTGGACGAAATGGTCGGGGGTGCGTCCGTACATGCGGAGCGGGTGGTGCGTGGCGATCCGCTCGCCATCGAGGAGTCGCTGGTGCGCTACCTCGAGACGGAGGAAGTGTTCGGCGTCATCCGGCGCACCGAGGGTCAGCTGATGCTCGAGCCCGTGAGCGGGTGGCACGCGGCTGTGCGCCGGGCGACCAGCGGACGGCGATTGATGCTGCAGAAGGCAGAGAGCATCTCGGCCACGATCGTGCCGCTCGAAGCGGGATTTTGCCAGGTGTCACTGCGGGCAAGCCTGCGGAATCTTCGCTGGGGGTATATCGGCGGTGCGGCAGCACTCGTGTCGGTGGCTGTCGCCGGCACGGTAATACTCGGCGCGCTCAATGCTTTCTGGCCCGTGCTGCTGATGCCGCTGCCGGGGGCCTTTGGTTTCTCCTGGGCCATCGGCAAGTCGTACCGTACCGTTGCCGAGCGTGCCCAGCTCGGCCTCGAATGTGCGCTGGACCAGGCCGAGCGAGGTGCGGTACGCTCTTCACACCAGCTTCCCGGGCGGAAGACGGGCCTCCTCGACACCGTCATCTCCGAAATCGAGACCCTGGTCACCAACCGTACACCCCGATCCGGGAGTTCCCCGCGGAACAAGCCGTGACCGGTATCCGCTCCGTTGGGGTCGTCGGAGCCGGCCTCATGGGCGCGGGCATCGCGCAGGCGACTGCGACAGCGGGCTTCGATACGCTCCTGCAGGACGTGGAGGAAGGCGCACTCAAGCGGGCGCGCGCCGGGATCGAGAAGTCCACCGCGAAGCTCGTCGAGAAGGGACAGCTCACCGCCAGCGCCCGCGAGGCCGCGCTCGCGCGAGTGAAGACCACCACGGACCTCGGCGCCATGTCAGGCGTGGACCTCACGATTGAGGCCGTTCCGGAAGATGCGCCGACGAAGATCCATCTGTTCCAGGCACTCAATTCCCTGTGCCCCCACCACACCGCATTTGCCTCAAATACCTCGAGCATCAGCATCGGTGCCTTGGCTGCGGCGAGTGGCCGGCCGGACCGGTTCGTGGGGCTGCACTTCTTCAACCCCGTCCCGCTCATGCCGCTGGTCGAGGTGATCCGCGGCGCCGAAACGTCGCCGGCGACATACGCTGCCGCCCTCGATTTCGTTCGACACCTTGGCAAGGAGACGGTGGAAGCGCGCGACGTCCCGGGTTTCGTGGTGAACCTGCTGCTCGTGCCCTTCCTGTTCGACGCGGTTCGGGCGCTGGAGCGCGGGGTGGCGAGCACCGTCGACATCGACCGGGGCATGGTGCTGGGCTGTGGCCACCCGATGGGTCCGCTCACCTTGCTGGATTTTGTCGGGCTCGACACCGTCGTGCGGATCGGCGAAATCATGTACTCGGGCTACGGAGAGGAGCGCTACGCGCCGCCGGCATTGCTCAAGCGCATCGTCACGGCAGGGTCGCTCGGGAGGAAGAACGGCAAGGGGTTTTACGATTATTCGGTTGCGCCTCCGGTAGCGGCAGGTCTTCCGTGAGGAGAGTACTTCGCGGGCTCCTGCCATCCTGCCGTCCTGTCATCTTGCCGCTGGTCCTTCTGTCGCTCGTCGCGTGCAATCCCAACACGACGCGACCCCGGATCGTCCCCTTCCCCGAGGATGCGTCTATCGAGGTACATGCGAAGATCCCGGCGGCAACCGAACGCCTGATCCGCGCACTGACGGTGGACAGCATTCCGATCGCAGCACAGTCGACGCGCGATGGGTGGGTCGAGACACCCTGGCTGAGCGCCGAAACGTTTCGCCCGACGGACGCGCGGCCGATCGGGACCGATATCGTGCGGATACGCGGATGGGTAAACCCGGCGAAGGAGGGCTTCTCGACCATTATCGTCGAGGCAGCCTACCGGCCGTATGCCGATCCTTCGCTTCCCGGCCGCGAGCTCGAGCGGCCCGTACCGAAGGACCATCCGGCGCAGGTGAAGCTCGACAGCATGCTCGCGCGGATCCCGAAAGGTCGCAGTGCCTCGGCAACCCTGGTACCGGTGCATGACTCGACTTCGCAGAAGCCGGACTCTTCACACTAACGACAGCGAGCTCAATGACTTCTCCCAGTCCAAGCCGGCTTCCGCGCAGCATCGGGCTTTGGAGCGCCATCGCAGTGGTCATCGGTTCGACCATTGGGTCGGGAATTTTCCGCTCCCCGGCCGGCATTGCCGAGCGCCTTCCCGGACCGGTGCCGATGCTCTCGGTGTGGGTGCTTGGTGGCATCTTCGCCCTCTGCGGCGCGCTGACCCTTTCCGAGGTATCGAGCGCGATCCCGGAGACTGGTGGACTCTACGCCTTCCTGCGTAATGGCTGGGGACGCCTCTATGGCTTCCTGTTTGGGTGGGCGCAACTCGTGATCATCCGGGCAGCGTCGCTCGGTGCCATCTCGATCACCTTCGCAGAGTATGCCATACGGGTGCTGGGGTACGATCCACGGGTGGCGCCCTATGACACGTACTCGCACCGGCTCGCTGCCGTGGCGATCGTGGTGACGGCGACCTTCAACATCGTCGGAGTGAAGTGGGGAGCCCTGGTCACGAACCTCACCACCCTCGCCAAGTATGGCGGGCTCATGTTCATCATCATCCTGGCCCTGACCCTGGGGCTGCCGGAGACCGGCGGGCACTTCACCCCCGCGGTGCCGCCAGGGAGTTTCTCGATTGCCCCGTTCGGGCTGGCGCTGGTGGCCGTGCTCTGGGCCTACGACGGGTGGGCCGACCTGACCTTCGCCGCCGGCGAGATCAAGGATCCGCAGCGCAACCTGCCGCGAGCCCTTATCGGCGGCACCATGGCGGTGATCCTCATCTATGTGCTGGCGAACGTCGCCTACCTCTCGGTGCTCGACGTGAACGAGATCCGGAGCTCCAAACTGGTGGCGGCGGACGTGGCGGAGCGGCTGATCGGGCGAAAGGGCGTGATCTTCGTGTCGGTGACGGTCATGCTCTCGACCTTCGGGACGCTGAGCAGCGTACTGTTGACCTCGCCGCGCATCCTCTTCGCGATGGCCGATGACAAGCTCTTCTTCAGGCAGGTGGCGAAGGTGCACCCGAAGTTCGGGACGCCGTACGTGGCCGTGATGCTGGTCGCCGCGATGGGCATCGCGTTCGTGCTGCTGCAGACCTTCGAGAAGCTGACGGACACCTACGTGATTGCGGTCCTCCCCTTCTATGCGCTGGGCGTGGCCGCGGTGTTCCCCCTGCGGAAGCAGGCGGGATACTCGCCGTCGTTCAGGACGCCGGGATATCCGATTGTGCCGTTGCTGTTCATTGCGTCGACGATCTTCCTGCTGGGGAACGCAGTGGTGGAGCCGGACACCCGCATATGGACATTGGGGATCTTCGGGGTCATCCTGGCGGGGATTCCTTTCTACTGGTTCGTGGCGAAGGGACGGAACGCGGACCGCGGATAACGGGAGCGCGACAATGGGCAAGGCTCGCATGGAAATGTTCAGCGATGGCGTGCTGGCCGTCGTCATCACGATCATGGTTCTCGAGCTGCGGCCCCCCCACGGCACCGAGGCTGGCACCCTGCGCCCGCTGCTGCCGGTCTTCCTCAGCTATGTGCTGAGCTTTGTCTTCCTTGGCCTCTACTGGAATAACCATCACCATCTGCTGTACAGCGTGCGTCGCGTAACGGGCGTAATTCTCTGGGCGAACCTGCACCTCCTCTTCTGGCTCTCTCTGGTCCCGTTCGTGACCGCCTGGATGGGCGAGAACCCCCTTGGAGCTCTCCCCGCCGCACTCTATGGCGTGGTGCTGCTGATGGCTGGCGTTGCCTACCTGATCCTGCAGCGCCTCATCCTGCGCTCGGAGGGACCGCAGTCCGTGCTGGCCGCCGCACTGGGGCCCGACATCAAGGGCAAGATTTCGCCACTGCTCTGCCTGTTGGCCATTGCCGCGGCGTTCGTGCAGCCAGTCATTTCCTATGCCCTGTACCTGCTCGTCGTCCTCATGTGGCTGATCCCCGATCGACGTATCGAACTGGCGCTCGCGCAGGTTCCGGACTCCGACGCTTAGTGAGGGCACTGGTGCCCGGGCGGGACGTCAGCACATGCAGTCGTTGCCGAATGCCGCTGGCGGCCCCAGAATTGGGCTCGAGCAACGAAGCCCGCGGATCAACCAGGTGACCAGAATGCGCACTACCGCCTTTCGCACAGCAGTCGTCCTGCTGGTACTCGCCGCATCTGGGTGTTCCAGTTCCAGCCAGCCCACGGACCCCATAGCGGTCCAGGGTGTACGGGTGACGCCGCAGTCAGTCGTGCTGTCCGCCATCGGAGAGACTCGCCAGCTGACGGCGACGATCGCGCCCGTCAATGCCTCCGACCAGGCAATCACCTGGGAATCGAGCAACGCGGCCGTGGCATCCGTCGATGCCGATGGCCTGGTGACTGCCCGGGCCGCTGGCACCGGGGTGTTCATCACCGCCATCACCCACGACGGACAGCATGAGTCCTCGGTGAACGTGAGTGTCGTTGTCCCGTAGGGCGCGCGAGACAGGAGCGCAGCCCTGCGCGGAATCCGCTAGAGTACGCCTGGGTTCGCCTTCCACACGGCATAGGTGAGCGCCGTCGCGAAAATCACCCACGCGAGGTAGGGAATCAGAAGGGTGCCGGCCATGGGCCGCACCCGCCGGAAAAGGTTCATCGTCATCGCCACCGCCAGCCAGAGCAGGAGGACATCGAGGAAGGCGAGCGCGCCCTGGTGCCAGGCGAAGAAGAGCCATGCCCAGAGAACGTTCAGCGCCAGCTGAACCACGAACATGATGAGTGCCACCCGCGCCCCCACGTAGTCACGGGCCTGCCAGACGATCCACGCGCCAACGGCCATCGCGAGATACAGCACCGTCCAAACCGGCCTGAACACCGATCCTGGCGGAGCCCAGCTCGGTCGCTGCAACGCTTCATAGAATGCCTGCGAGCTCGCAACCGCCATCGAGCCGATCGCGGCTGCGATCGCCGTGACGCCGATCCAGCCAAGCAAACCCAGCGTCGACGATATCCCTGAAACCCCGGTCCTGCGCTGCGCCACGCTGGTCGCCTCCTGACGGTTCCCGGTGCGAATTATCCGCGCCTCATCATACCCCGATAGGCGCTTGAGTCCGCCTTGAGGCACCGCCCGCACCCTTCGGATGGCCGATCCAGAGCATCGTTCACCCGTTCACGGAGAGTGCGCAATGAAGGCCTTCCTGCGATCCCTGACGGTCCTCGCAGCATCGGCGCAGGCCGCCTGCTCCTCCTCGCCTTCAGATGACGGACCAGAGCCGGAACCCAATCCGATCGCCGAACAACCGGCGAGGGCATGCCCGACCAGTGAACCTTCAGGGCATATCCTTGTCGATGCGTCCCGCGACGGCGGTGCGTGGTGGTACCCACAGGCGGGCACCTTCGACCCCACCGCACCGCACCAGGGCCAGCAGCTCGCGGACTACCTGCGGGAACGCGGCTACATCGTGGATGAGCTGGCGCGCGGCCGAGTCGTCACCGACACGGTGCTCTCCAACTATGAAGGAGTCATTCGGGCGGGCCAGTACGGCACCTACTCCACCAGGGAGCTGTTGGCCTATGACTGGTTCCTGGACTGCGGCCGGACGCTGCTGCTGCTGGGAGAGTTCCTGCAGGACGGTGGGGTGGACGGGCTCGCGGAGAGTATCGGCATCCCCCTGCGGGGGAAGGTTACCGGCGCTATCGTCACTTTCGCCGAGCACCCCATCACCCAGGACGTCGAGGTTGTCGGCTTCAACATGGGATCAATGCTCCAGGCCCCGGTGCCGGCCGGAATCACGGTGCTTGGCTGGCTCGACAGTGGTCAGCCGGTGATGGGCGTGGTGGCGCATCCGAAGGCGAGAATCTTCTTCCTGGGTGACACGAACGAATTGGAGCAGGTGCCGCAACCCCTGGTGGACAACCTGCTGCGATGGGGATTCGAGTGAAGCGCGGGCCCGTTGAGCCTCAGATCACGTAGGCCTTCACCCACTCCTCGAGCTGAGCCAGGTCGAGGAGTGCGTCCTTGCAGGGCCCCGAGGGGAGTGTCATGGTAAGGCCGAGCACGGGGACCTTGCCGGCGACGTCGTGCAGTCCGCTCACCATGTCCCGCTCGCACGCGACCGCAACCACCGCCCGCGGGCGCCGCTCGCGAATCACCCGACGGGCGAGCTGGCCCCGGGTCGCCACGAAGACCGGTACATCGTACTTCCCGGCGATCTGCAGCACGCCATCGAGCGTGGCGCGCGAGAGGCAGCGTGGAATGAGCAGGAGCAGTTCTCCCTTCCCCACCTTGCGGTTCCGCTCCAGCACCAGGGCGTTGTAGACCTTCACCGCCGCGTTTTCGACCCAGTCGCGCTTCCCGAACCGCTGCGCCACCCGCGAGGTGAGCCGCATCAGCGGAAGGAAGGGGCCTCGCTCGGCGAGCCGTTCCGGCAGCAGAGGCAGGCGCACGTAATAGGAGATGAGGATTGCACCCCACCAGAGCCAGAGCACCACGGCCAGCACACCGAGCGCCAGCCAGACAAGGCCCGGAACCTGGGCGCTGAGATGCGCCATGTGTGGGGCAAGCAGTTCGATGATGAGCGCCAGGACGCCAAGCCCGAAGGCGAGGGCAAACGCGGACCAGCCAAAGAAGAGTGAAGGAGGTGAGTCGTAGTTTCCCTGGTTGGGCAAGCGGCGTGCCGTCCCACTCGTCCCACTCGTGACCGAGCCGACGGTCCACGTCGATATGTATGAGCTGCGCGCGCTGAGCATCCGACATAGGGGAACAAGATAACGTAGCTTTGCGATGATGCCTTCTGCCCCCCCGATCCGCGGCCCTTTCCGCACTGACCTCCGCAGCCCGAGCCGCATACAGTGAGGGCGCCGGCGTATACCGCATACTGCCGTCCGGCGTGGCGGTTCCGGCCGACGAGACGGACCTGATCGACCTGCTGAAATGGGCGGCGGCCAGTGGAAAGTCGCCTCACCGGCGGCAGGCGCTCGTGCTGCGCGGCGCCGGGAGCGCGATGGGAGGTGGGAACGTCGGTGACGGCGTCGTGGTGGACCTCACCGGGATGCCGAAGGGCCTGACCATTGATGCCGCCTCGCGGAGAGCGGTCACGTCGGCCAGCGTCACGCTGGGCGAGATCGCGCAGGCCGCCGAGCGCCACGGGCTCCGTCTCCCGCCCGATCCGTCGAGCGCTCGTTGGGCGACCGTCGGGGGCGTCTTCTCCACCAACGCCTCCGGGCCGCGCACATTGCGCTACGGCAGCGTGAGACGCTGGGCACTGGGCGCCACGATCGTCACCCCGGACGGCGAACGGCTTCAGCTCCGGCGCGGTGAGCCCGCGGCATCCGGCGCCACCACACGTCGCTTCGCCGCCGACGTGGCGCCGCTGGTGGAAGCGGCGGCCCCGGCGATCCGCGAGCGCTTCCCTCACACCCGAAAGAACTCCTCGGGTTACGCACTCGACGCCTGGCTCGACTCCGGTGACCTCCTCGATCTCTTCATCGGCGCCGAGGGAACATTAGGTGTAGTGACCGAGGTCACGTGGCGCCTCGACCCGATCCCGGCGTTCCGCTCCGCGATGCAAGTGGAGATTCCCACCCTGACCCGGATCGCGGACCTGATTGGGGCGCTCATCGCGACGGGGCCATCGGTTTGCGAGCTGCTCGACCGCAGCTTCCTCGACGTCGTGCGGAGCGGGACCGCCGGGCCGGACGTGGCGGTGCCCGATGTGGACGCTGTGCTGCTCCTTGAGTACGAGGAAGATTCGGCGGCGGCACTCGAGGCAGCTCTCGCCGGGGGTGAGCGAGCAGGCATCGCCTTTGGCGCCCGCGCGGTGCGGCCGCGCGACGCCAGCGACGAGGCGGCGATCTGGGCACTGCGGCATGCCGCGAGTCCGATCCTCGCCCGGCTGCCGGCGACGCAGCGGTCGATGCAGGTCGTCGAGGACGGATGCGTGCCGGTGAAATGTCTTGCTGAATACCTGCACCTCCTGCGAGATGCGGCGGCTCGCCGGGGTTTGCCCATCGTCCTCTTTGGCCATGCCGGCGACGGACACGTGCACGCGAACCTCCTTCCCGACACCACGAGGCCGGGCTGGACCAGCGCGGTTGCCGCGCTTCTCGCCGAGGTGAGCGCCGGCGTCCTTGCGCTCGGCGGCACGCCGGCGGGCGAGCATGGTGACGGGCGACTCCGTGCCGGACTGGTGGAGCTGGTCTACGGGGCCGAGATCACCAGCCTCTTCCGGCGGGTGAAGGATTGCTTCGACCCACTGGGCATCCTGAATCCGGGCGTTATCCTTCCCGCCGTTCCGGATGCACCGCCGCTCTCCAGCCTCAAGGTGGGAGCCGACGCGGCGCCAATCCCCGACGACATTGCGCTGGCACTGAGGGCCATAGAGCGGGAAGGGGGCTACGCCCGCTCCAGGCTTTCAGTGGCTGACGACACCCTGACGACTCACGACTGACGACTGACCTCCCATGAACATCCTGCGCGACGCCTCGGTCACCCTCCTCGCCCGCCCGCAGTTCGTGGAGCCGGCGCACCTCCCCATCGCGTGGCAGGGTCCCTCCACTGACGGCGAACGCCTCGCCGAGTTCGCCGGCCGGCTCTGCTACATGAGCCAGCACAATCCCGCCGGCCGGAGTACTGCCGAATACCTGGAGAACATCCTGAAGCAGGGGCACGGGTCGGTCTTCGAGCATTCGACCTACGTCCTCCTTCTCGAGGGGATCTCCCGGTCCTGCACCCACGAGTTGGTGCGGCACCGGGCGGGCTTCGGCTACTCGCAGCTCTCCCAGCGGTACGTGGACGAGTCGGAGGCAAACTTCGTCATGCCGCCGGCGATCCAGGGCGACGCGATTCTCGAGGGGGCATGGCAGAAGGCGATGGAGACGGCCCAGTCCTCCTATGTGCAGGCGGTCGAGCTGCTGATGGAGAAGTACAACTGGGTCGAGAGCCGGGTGCACCGGCGGAAGATGGCGCGGGAGGCGGCGAGGAGCGTCCTCCCCAATGGGACGGAGACGAAGATCGTGGTGAGCGCGAACGTGCGCGCCTGGCGGACGATGCTCGAGCTGCGGCTGGGAGAGGGAGCGGAGCTCGAGATCCGCCGACTCGCGGTGATGATCCTGCGCGTGCTCAAGAGCGAAGCACCGGCACTCTTCGGCGACTTCGAGATCTATCGCGCGGTCGATGGGACGGAATGTGGACGGGTTGGATACCACAAAGTGTGAGAAAATCCCGAAAAAACTATTGTGCAATCGTTTTGCATTCCTTACCTTAGATTCGCGCGCGCGAGAAAATGATCATTTCGAGGTTCGCTCGTCCGGCATCGGACGTCTTTTTTTGTAGAGGGCCCGTTTGGCAGTTCGGATCGGACTAGCCTTCAATCTCAAGCCTGAGGCACCGGCACCAGTCGCCGGGGCGGACTCGCCCTCCCCCGTAATCCCCAAGCCCAACCAGGACGTCACAGCAGTTCCCTCGGCGCAGCGTGTGCTGCGCGACGACCTGGAGCAGCCCGATCTCTATGCCGAGTGGGACGAGCACGGCACCATCGACGCAGTCGCGCGGCGCTCTCCACCATAGGAGAAGTCGTCCTCCTCGAGGCGGACGAGAGCTTCCCGGAGAAGCTCCGCGCTGCCCGACCCGACTTCGTGTTCAACATCGCCGAGGGGCTCTACGGCCCGAACCGCGAGGGGCACGTCCCGGCCATCTGCGAGTTCTTCGGCATCCCGTACCACGCCTCCGACCCGCTCTCCCTCTCGCTCTGCCTGCACAAGGGGCGGACAAGGAGATCCTGCTCCAGCACGGCGTGCCCACCGCCCCCTTCACCATCGCGCGCACCCGGGATGATGCCCGGAACGTGTCGCTCCCCTTCCCGCTCTTCGCGAAGCCGGCTTCGAGGGATCGGGCAAGGGCGTGAGCGTCCAGAGCCTCTGCCACAACCGGGCGGAGCTGGTGGCGCGGGTGGAGGCGCTCCTCGACACCTACCGGCAGCCGGTGCTCATCGAGACCTGGCTCCCGGGTCTCGAGTTCACGGTCGCGGTGATCGGAAACGGCGAAGAGGCACGCTGCTTGCCAATCGTCGGCATGAACTTCGATGTGCTGCCTCCGGGCGCACCGCCGATCTACGGCTATGAAGCGAAGTGGCTCTGGGACACGGTGGCCAATCCGCTGCAGCTCTTCCAGTGCCCGGCACAGGTGCCGGACGAGCTGACGCGGCAGATCGAGGTGGCCGCGCTCGCGGCCTACCGGGCGCTCGAATGCCGCGACTGGTGCCGCATCGACGTTCGATGCGACGCGGCCGGACGACCGATGGTGGTGGAGCTCAACCCGCTGCCCGGCATCCTCCCGGACCCGTTGGACAACTCCTGCTTCCCCAAGGCGGCACGGGCGGCGGGCATGACGTACGACGACCTGATCCGTACGGTGGCGGACATCGCCTGGCGGCGGATCAGCGGCAGATCCACTGCTGGCCGAGGTGAGCTGAATGCGGGCAGTCATCCTGTACGACGGCGGCAGCGACGAGTGGTCGGCCCAGGACGTGGCCGCGGTCATGGCGAACGTGCGCGAGGTGCGGACTGCCCTCCGTCGCGCGGGCCATGAGCCCGTCCTCGTGCCGGTCCACCTCGGTGACTTCCGCTGGCTCACGCGGGCGAGGAAAGCCGAGCTGGTCTTCAACCTGTGCGAGGGGATCAACGGCAACGCGCGCTACGAGGACTTCGTGGTTGGCAGCGCTCGAGCTGACTGGCGTGCCGTTCACCGGCTGCCGTCACTGGCCCATTACGGTCTGCCACCGGAAGTACGTGGCCAACACGCTGCTCGCCGCGGCGCGGCCTGCCCGTGCCGCGCCTTCACCCTGGCGCAGGCCAACAAGATCCCCGCTGACTTCCCGCTGCCGGCCATCGTCAAGCCGAACGCGGAAGATGCGAGCGTCGGGATCGATCGGGACGCGGTGTGCACCACGCGCCGGGCGCTCCGGAAGCGGGTCGCCACCATGCTGGAGCACTTCGAGGAGGTGCTGGTCCAGGAGTACGTGGCTGGCCGGGAGTTCAATGTCGGGTTCATCGGCGACCGGATGCTCCCGATCTCCGAGATCCGGTTCGACCAGATGCCCGAGGGCAGCTGGCCGATCGTGACCTACGCCGCCAAGTGGCACGCCGGGGAGCGCCGAGGACCTTGGCACGCAGCCGGTCTGCCCGGCCGCACGCGCCGGCCGACATGCTGCGCCGCATCGGTGTGGTGGCCCGGCAGGCCTGGCTGACCATGGCGCACGGCGAGGGATATGGCCGCGTGGACCTCCGGGTCGACGAGCAGGGGACGCCCTGGGTCCTCGAGGTGAATCCCTGCCCCGACCTGTCGAGTGACGCCGGGCTGGCGCGGATGGGCCGCGCCGCGGGATGGAACTACGACGAGCTGGTCCTGCAGGTGGTGGAGGAGACGCTCAACCGCGCCCGCCGGGCCTCCGCCGCCGCCGCCGCGCAGGTACCGAGCAGCATACCGGCGTGACCGTCGCCGCCGTGGTCGTGCTGCGTACCCTCACCGCCGCCGACCGCGGCGCGGTCGAGGCGATGACGCGGGACACCGGGTTCTTTCACGAGGACGAAGTCCCGGTCGCGCTTGAGGTCTTCGACGCCGCGGTGGCCGGAACGTCCGACTATCTGGCGCTCGGTGCCGAGGTGAACGGCGCCTGGCCGGCTGGATCTGCTGGGGACCGACCCCCTGCACGCTCGGGACCTGGGACTCTACTGGATCGCGTCGACCCGCCCACCAGGGCGCAGGGATCGGCTCGGCCTTGCTTGGCGAAATGGAGCAGCGGCTCGCGGGCCGCGCGCGCCTGATCGTCGCCGAGACGGCGGGACGCGATGAGTACGGGCCGACCCGCGCTTTCTACGAGGCGCCGCGGATACCACGCCCAGTCGCGCATCCCGGATTTTTACGCCCCGGGCGACGATCAGGTCGTCTACGTGAAGTATCTCGAGCGCTGCGGTTCGGCCCTAAGGAGGACGGGTACCGGCATGGAGACCTGGCAGGAAGTCCTGCGAAAAAACTCGATCGCTTCCCTCGAGGCGCTCGCCATCAAGTTCGGCCCGGAGAATTTCCCCGAGCTGGACCGGCTGCGCATCGCGGCGGAGAACTTCGAGTTCCGCATCTCGCCCGCCATGGTGGACCTCATCAAGGAGCCGAACGACCCGATCTGGCGCCAGTACGTGCCCACGGTCGACGAGCTCGACGTGGTCGACGGCATCGTCGACTCGCTCAACGAGGATGCGGACAGCCCGGTGCCGAACATCACGCACCGCTACCCCGACCGGGCACTCTTCCTGGTCTCCCCGGTCTGCGCCACCTACTGCCGCTTCTGCACCCGGCGGCGGAAGGTCGGCGATCCCGAGAAGATCCCGATGTCCCAGTTCGAGTCGGCCTTCCAGTACCTCGAGGAACACACCGAGATCCGGGACGTCATCATGTCGGGCGGCGATCCCGCTGCTGCTCAACGACCGGCGGCTCGACGCCATCCTGGCCCGGCTCCGGTCGATCAAGCACATCGAGATCATCCGGATCGGGAGCCGGGTGCCCTGCCACCTGCCCGAGCGGATCACGCCCGAGCTGTGCGAGACGATCAAGAAGCACCACCCGGTCTGGATCAACACCCACTTCAACCACCCCGACGAGCTCACGCCGGCGGCGGTGAAGGCGCTCGGCATGCTGGCCGACGCCGGGCATCCCCCTCGGCTGCCAGACGGTGCTCCTCAAGGGCGTCAACGACAGCCCCGAGGTGATGAAGTCGCTGATGCACCGGCTGATGATGGCCCGGGTGCGGCCGTACTACATCTACATGGCCGACCAGGTCGCAGGCGCCGAGCACTTCCGGACCACGCGTGCAGACCGGGCTCGAGATCATGCATGCGCTCCGCGGGTGGACCAGCGGCCTGGCCAACCCGCTACTTCGTCATCGACGCCCCGGGCGGCGGCGGGAAGATCCCGCTCCTGCCGGAGTACGTCGAGAGCATGACCGACGAAGAGGTAGTGCTGCGGAACTTCCGGGGCGAGCGGTTCGTCTATCGCCAGGCGCGGGAAGAGGTCGGGGTGGGGGCCGGCGTCATCCGATCCCGAGTACCTGTTCCAGCCGACCCTGCAGCTCAAGAAGTCGCCGCGGAAGAAGGCGGTCGCGGCGAGGAAACGGAAGACAGCCTGACTCTCCGGAGTCATCGACATGAAGAAGGGCGGCCCGTCGGGCCGCCCTTCTTTTATTCCGCATTCCGCGCCTTGAGGCGCTACTCGGCAAACCGCACTTCTTCGCCATCAAGGGCGAGGTACAGGATCTCGAGCCCGCCATCCCGGCTTGGCACCAGGACGGGTGAGCTGCAGCCGCGATCCCCTCGTCGATAGTGCTATAGCGCCAGCGGCTGGACGTGGTACAGATGCTGGAGCAGGTGGCGTAGCGCAGGCGATCGAGTCCCTTGTCGATGAAGGCTGCCTGCACGCGGCCGTTCGCATCCACCGTGAGGCCACTTCCCCGGCCGACGACCCCGGTGGTGGCGGTCTGGAGGTCGAAAGTGGTCCAGTTGGCGATGGTGATGCAGGCCGTGGAGCACGAGGCGTATTTCATGGTGCCGCCGGTCGAGGCAAAGTAGGTCACCGCGAGCAGGTGGTTGGGACCGAGCGCTATCGCCGGATCCTGACCTCCATCGGCGAGAGAGACGGCGCTAATGGTCCAGTCCGTTGGCTGGAGGCAGTCGGTGGCGACGCAGGTCGCGTACTTGAGGTTGCGCCCGGTACTGTCCTGGTAGACCACGTGACGAACCGCACCGTCCATGACGATCGCGCTCGATCGTCCCACTCCTGGACCGGTGTCCGGCGTTCCGTTAGCCCAGTTCGCGTCCAGGCTGCATAGCGCCAGGCAGCGGGCAAAGCGGACAAAGAGGTTGATGCCGTCGTAGTAGCTGGCACTCACGACACCATCGGGCGAGACTGCGATGGCGGGGTTGATCCCGATCAGGCTGCTCGAGTTGTCGGCCGTGGCGAAGGACCAGGACGTGAGTGTAGTGCACGCGGTAAGGCAGGTGGCGTACTGCAGGGTCTGAAGCCGGTCGCTGCGATAGACCACGTGGACCCTGCCCGTCCGGTCCGCACCGATGGCGCTCGAAGAGCCGACGTTGCCGACGATCCAGCGTCAACGGTGCGCTCCAATTGGTCGCGAGCGCGCAGTTGCTGGCGCACTCGGAGTAGAAGAAGTCACCATTGACCGAATCGGCGTAGACTGCGTGCAGCCCGCCGGTCGAGTCCTTCGCCAGGGAAAGCTTGCCGAAGAAGCTGGTGCCGCCTGCCAGCGGGAAGTGAACCATGGGCCGGGTGGTGAAAGTCCAGGTGTGCGCAGCTGGGAGCGCGCCGCCGTTGGTGGAAAGCAGCGCCGTGGAAATTGTCGCCCGGTACTTCGTGCTCGGGAGCAGCGATGCGACCGCCTGCAGTTTGTTGCCACCCTGCACACTGACCACACGCGGCACGTCCACCGGGGGGGTAGAGTCGGTCACGATGCTGAACGAGGTGACCGTGAGCGTCGAAGGCTGTACCGCGGAATCCGTGTAGGCATAGACCGGCTGGCCAAATGGTGCGACAGCGGTGCTGTTGGCCGGTGAGGTCGAGTCGATCACCAGGGGAGTCGAGCCGCCACCGCCGCCATCGGGTGGCGGGAGGGGCGAGGGCTCGTCACACGCGGCCAAGCCGGCAAGAAACAGCAGGGCGGCAACACTGCGCCGGTTCCATAGTGAGCTCATCGGGTCCCCTCCGGCCGGCCGGCCATCAGTTCGAATTGAGTACATCCGTCAAAAAGATCGCAAGCGACGAGCCGTAGACGGAGCCGCGAATGCGGCTTGCCGCGCGGGCACGTCGCAAGTACTTGCAGCCTGCTTACTTGCGCGGCTGCAGCGGCTCGAGACCCCAACGTTCGATCCCATCCAGCCAGCTCCACGGATCGATCGTCACCCCCGTGATTCGCCGAGACGCGACGGCGGATTGCTCGGGAGTATAGAGAAACACGGCCGGCACATCCACGTTCATGGAATCAAGCACGTCGTGCCAGCGCGTGCGTGCGATGCCCAGTTCTGACGCGGCCAGCGCGACTCCGATCAGCGAATCGACCACGGGATTGGCATAGCGACCGTAGTTGAGCGCGCCAAACCCCGCGAGGGTCCATTGATCGACGATGCCGTACGGACTCGGTTCGTCGAGATATGCGCCGATATACACGTCGAATTTCCCTTCGGCGAGCCGCTGCTGGAACACGGGAAAGTCGACGGCATCAATCGAGACCTCGGCGCCGAGGCGTCGCCACGATTCCTGGAGCGCCTCCGCAAGCAGCTTGCGGCTCGCGCTGGTGGACGGCACGAGCAGCCCGAACGCGAGTCGGGTGCTCCCGTGGCGACGCACGCCCGCTGCATCGCGCTTCCACCCCGCCGAATCGAGCAAGGCAGACGCGCCGGTGGTATCGAACGGCAGCGTCGTGATCCCCTCACCCGCGATCCACTGCAGGCGCGACACCGGTCCTTCCGGTACGGCCGCCCTCGGTCCGAAGACCGCGCGCGCCAGTGTGGCCCGGTCAACGGCGAGCACGAGTGCCTGGCGCACGGCACGATCGCTGAATCGCGCGTCAGGCTTCCCCTTTGCCCCCGCCAGCTTGAATGCAGCGAAACCGTACACGGCGGAGGGATACGGGATGACCCTGAGTGCCGTATCGGTCGCCGCGCGCTCCGATTGCGCTGGCCCACCGGCATGCTCCAGGAGTTCCGCTTCGCGCGCGAGAACGAGGTTGAGTGCCGCCTCCGGATCGGTGGTGAAGCGCCACACGATGCGGCGAATGGCAGGCGCGGGCCGCCAGGTGGGATCAGCATCGAGCGTGATCGTCGTGCCACGCTCCCAGCTGCTCACGCGGTATGGCCCGCTCCCCACGAGATGCGAGATGCCGGTATCCCGTGGCCACGACGCCGGCGGCATCGACGACCAGATGTGCTTCGGAAGGATGCGCACGTGCCAGGTGGCGTTGTACAGCTGCTCTGGTGAGTAGCGCGGGAAGTGCACCAACACCGTGGCCGAATCCACCGCCTCGGCGCTGACGCCGTGCAGCGCAGAGGCCGCGGCCGTCTCCAGCGCGGAATCGGCATACGCAGCAAAGGAGAAGACGACATCGCTCGCGGTAACCGAAACGCTGTCATGCCAGAGGGCGCCCGGCCGAAGCTGAAAGCGCCACGTCAGCGAATCGACCCGCTCCCACGATGTCGCCAGCGCCGGTCGATACGCCGTAGGATCGATGGTGGCGCCTCCCGCATCCAGATTCGCGAGTCGCTCGTATACCCGGTCGCCGATATCCCGGCCCACCGTCTCGAATACCAGCGGAGGCAGGAGGCTCGCGGGCTCGCGCACGGCGGCGATGCGGACGGTGCGGCACTGCTCACACGGTCCACGGGACCGTTCGCACCCGGCAAGGATGCCTATAAAGGAGGCGGTCAGGAAGGACGCGAATCGGCGGGTCATGGGACTCCAGCAGGTGATCGAACGGCGCCATTGGCGCATCGGCGCTTGTCTCGCCATGATATGGCTGGAACAAGACGTTACAACGTTACCAGGCAGCCCCGAGTGACTCTCTGGTGTAACTTATTACTCTAAAGCTACTTAGCAAATCTGGGCAGTTCGGAACGGCACCTGCCCATGGAGGGGCGTCCGGGTCCAGCTATAGGACCATCTTCACCGCCCAGATCCAGAGGTATCCTCATGAGAAATCTCAGTGCTGTTACTGTTGCCGCGGGTATGGTCCTTCTCGCCGGCTGTTCCGATTCGGGTACCGGCACCGCAGCCGATGCCACGGTCCGCTTCAATGTGGCGACTTCGAGTGCGACGGCCGCGGCGGGAGTGGCCCTCGATGTGAGCGGCGGACCGGAGACGTTCACCGACGGCACCAACACACTGGTGGTCGAGAGCGCCCAGATGGTCCTGCGCGACATCGACTTCCACCTTGTCGAGACCGCGACCTGCACCGATGACGGGTCGGACGACGGCTCGCCCGCCGATAGCTCGGGCAATGGCGCCGACGATCCCAGCGGCGATGACCACGGTGGCAACAGCGGTGCGGATTCGCGGACGGCTGCCGCAAGCGGCACCATCGCGATGTCGCATGACGACGACGGCAACGACGACGATTGCGACGAACTCCGCATCGGGCCGTACCTGCTCGACCTGCCGCTCGGCGCCGGCGCGTCGCGGGCCTTCTCGATCGAGCTTCCGGCCGGCAGCTATCGCGAAGTGAAGTTCAAGGTGCACAAGGCGACCCGCGAGAGTGACGCGACGTTCATCGCAGCGCACCCTGAATTCGACCAGCGGAGCGTGCGGGTAGTCGGCACCTACAACGGCGTGGCGTTCGATTTCACCAGTGACGCGACCGCGAGCCAGGAAGACGAGTTCAATCCACCGCTTACGGTCGATGGGACGACGGCCACGGACCTGACGTTCTTCGTCGACCTGTCCACCTGGTTCCTGGTGAATGGCGTGCTGGTGGACCCGGCCCAGGCCAGCGGCGACCAGCCCTTTGCCAGCCAGGTGAAGGACAACATCAAGGCGTCGATCCGGGCGTTCGAGGATGACAACCGCGACGGCGAGGATGATCACCATGAGAGCGGGGGCGACAATCAGGGCCACGGCTGACCGGAATCGCGGGTACGGATGACGCCGGACTGGAGCGTACTGATGGTCACGCTCAGTGAGAGCTTCCGCACCACCCTGGACGGGATGGTGCGGGAGCTTGGGGCGTTACCGGTCCCATGGAACCCGGCCGACGGCCGGGCCAGGGAAGACGGCCCGGTCCTCGTGCTCGGCGGCGGGGTGGAAACTGATGCCATCGACCTCATCACCGAGCTCGACAAGTCAAACCCCGTGCTGCTGGTTGGCGCGTCCACCGATCACCGGCTGGGATCTGCCGCGGTGCGCGCGGGAGCGCGTGACTACTTCGCGCTGCCTGGCGACCTCGATGCGCTGCGCCGCACGCTGGAGCGCGAGGGTCGCGAGCGCCGGGGCGCGAGCGAGGGCGGGCGGTTCGCCGCTGCGGAGCGGCTTGCCAGCGGCTTCGCGGCGATCGTGGGTCACAGCGAGCCGATGCGCCGCGCTCTGGACCAGGCGCGGCGCGTGGCCAGGCACGGCAGCGTGACGGTGCTGATCACGGGTGAGACCGGCACGGGCAAGGAGCTGCTGGCACGGGCGATCCATTACGAAGGGCCGCGCGCCACCGGGCCATTCGTGGAGATCAATTGCGCCGCGATCCCTGCATCGCTGCTGGAGAGCGAACTGTTCGGGCATGAGAAGGGCGCGTTCACCGGAGCCATCGCCACCAAGCCCGGGCTGTTCGAGCTGGCGCACGGTGGCACTCTGTTCCTCGACGAGATCGGCACCATGCCGATTGAACTGCAGGCCAAGCTTCTGCGCGCGCTCGAGAGCCGCGAGATCCGGCGGGTGGGCGGACAGCGCACCCACCGTCTCGAGGTGCGGGTGATCGCCGCGACGCATGGGGACCTTCGGAGTGCCATCGCCCGGGGTGAGTTTCGCGAGGACCTCTTCTACCGGCTCAACGTGGTGGCATTGTCACTGCCCCCGCTCAGGGAGCGGCTGCAGGACGTGGAGCAGCTGGCCGAGGTGTTCCTGGAGCGGCTGGCAGCGACCTACGCCATGCCGGTGCCGCCGCTCACACCCGCCTTGCGTGCCGCGCTGCACGCGCATCGCTGGCCCGGCAATGTCCGGGAACTCCGCAACACGATCGAGCGCGGCCTGGTGTTGTCGCCGCGGGGCTCACTGGATGCCGACGCGCTCTTCGCCTCCGATGCGCCGGTGTCTGCTCCCACCGGATCCGGTGGCCTGCCCTTCCCCGCCGACCTCGCCACCATCAACCGCGCCGCGGCGCGGTCGATGGTTGAGTACACCGGCGGCAACAAGAGCGAGGCCGCCAGGCGCCTTGGCATTTCGCGTCCACGACTGAACCGACTGCTCGATGATTCCACTCCCTAGCTCCGGCCGCCGGCCGGAAGGATCCCGCATGCTTGCCAGCGCCCGCGTCCGGGCCATGGTGACCAGCATCGCGCTGGCACTCGCCATCGGTTGTTCCTCCGATACCGCGTCACCCGACTCACCCGACTCACCGGGTTCGGAACGGCCGCCCGAAGGCCTCAACGTTGCCCGGCTCGCCAGCACGGCGCCGCCGCTCGAGGAGAGCACCGTCTCGTTCTGGGCGGTCAAGGGCCGGGGCGTGGAGCAGAAGCTCTACTTCCTCGATTCACAGGGCCAGCGCGGCGAGGAGTATCTCGCGCTCAAGCTGGACAACGAATCGCTGAGTCTCCGCCCGGACGGGACGGCCATCGCCGAAGGCGACTCGGTGCTCATCACGATCACAGTAGAGGATCCGGCCCTGCTGCTCTTCGAGCTCCAGCCAACCGGCCTCAAGTTCAGCGCCTCGGCGCCGGCGGAACTCAAGATCCGCTATGACCATGCGGACGACGACCTGAACGATGATGGCGACGTGGACAGCGAGGACAACCATCTGGAGACGATGCTCGGCATCTGGAGGCAGGAGCAGCCTGGTGACCCGTTCGTGCGGCTGGGCAGTGTGAAGGTTGAGGGCGTGGAAGAACTCGAGGCCGAGCTCGAGGGGTTCAGCCGCTACGCGATCGCCTATTGAGGATGGACTCATGATCGCGCCCAACGCTGAACCCGACTTCGTCGCCACCCTGCGCGCGCTTCTCGGCGCGGGCCGGTATCGTGACGTGGTGGCGTCGTGGCTCGACGCCCCGGCGGCGGAAGCGCGTCGCAGCGAGGCGCTGTTGCTGGCGGCCACCGCGTCGCTGCGCCTGGGCGAAGTGGCACGGGCGGGAGAGTTGGCGGCCGAGGCGGCGGAGGGATTCCGGCAACGGGCCGACCAGGATGGCCGGCTGCGCGCCCTCAACCTGCTCGGCGCGGTCGCGTTCGAGCAGGGAGCGCTCGACGATGCGGTGGGCCGGTTCGAGATGGCGCGCGGCCTGGCCCGTCAGCTCCAGGATACGCTCTTCGAGGCACATGCGGCCAACAACCTGGCCTCGGTGGCCCACCTTCGGGGTGATGCGGTTTCGGCGCTCAGCCTCTATCGCGTTGCGTTGCTCGCGTACCAGCGCCTGGGCGACCGGCGCGGCACGACCCAGACCTACCACAACCTTGGCCTCGCCTTCCGGGACCTGGGAGCCTGGGCGGATGCCGACGAGGCGACCGTGCAGGCATTGCGCCATGCCCGGATGGTCGAGGACGAGGCGCTCGCTGCAATCGCGGTGACGGGGCGGGCCGAGCTCGACCTTGCGCGCGGCGCGCTGGACGTGGCGGTACGTGAACTCGACCGCGCGAACGAACTCGCGGTCGAGGCTGGCGACGCAATCGGGATCGCTGAGATCGGTCGTGTCCGGGCCCTGGTCGCACTGCGCAGGAACGAGCCCCAGCTGGCCCTCGAGGAGGCGCGGAAGGCGGGCAGCATGGCGAACGAGAATGGATCGGCGCTCCTGGCCGCGGAATGCGCCGCGGCTGAAGCGCTGGCACTCCTCCGTCTCGAGCGGACCGATGAAGCGACGCAGCGGCGCGAACAAGCGGCGCAAGGTTTCGCGCGACTCGGGGCGGTGGCACATGCGGAACGCCTCAGCCGCGACTGGGAGGCCTAGCTCTCGATGCGTTGCACGGGCGCGAGGAGGGGCTCGCCGTAGAGTGCAATGACTTGCCGCACCACCAGCGTGAGCGGAATCGCCAGGATGGTACCCACCGGACCGAACACCCAACCCCAGAACAGCAGCGAGAAGAACATCTCGACGAAGTTGATCTCGAACCCGTGCTTGATGAGGCGGGGGCGGATGATGTTGTCGTTGATGAAGCTGATGAGCACGTACCCCGCGACCACCATGAGCGCACGGTCGCCGCCGAACTGCAGCAGGGCGATGACCGCGGGCGGCACCATCGCGAGCACGAATCCCACCACGGGGATGAACGAGACGAAGAACGCCATCACGGCCCATGTGATCGCGTAGTCGACCCGCAGGACCTCCAGCAGTACCAGATTCGCCGCCGCCCCGATGAAGGCCATGAGCGCCGTCAGTCGCATGTATGAGCGGATCTCCCCGCCAAATCCCTCGGTCTGCTGCACCCAGCGCAGTCCGGGCAGTCCCGGCTTGCGGCTGTCGCGGACGGCGAGGTCGATCAGCATGAAGGCCACGAGCAGCAGGACGAAGATCCCCCGCCCCAGCGTAAGGATGAAGCTGCTCGCCACCGAGGTGGCCGTACCCAGCAGCCGGTCCGGGTCGAGGATTCTCAGCGTACGGAGGTGGCTGGTGTCCACGCCCGCGCGGGTGAGGAGCGCCGTGATGTCATCGGTGAGTGCGGTCAGCTGCGGCTGGTACTGGGGCAGGGTCTGCACCAGCCCCGTGAGTGAATTGATGAGGAGCCCGATCAGGACAACCCCGCATACCACGGTGATCGCCAGGGTCAGGACAGCCGATAGCGCGCTGGAGAGGCCGCGGCGCATGAGCCGCTGCATGACTGGCGCCAGCGTCTCCGCGACCACGATGGCGACCATGAATACCGTCAGCACCGGTGCCAGCGCGCGAAGACCGAAGACGATCACCATCACCGCCGCCGCGCCGACGAGCAGGCGCAGCAGCGGCGTCATCACGGCGCGATCGGGCATCGGGCCCCGGCCACCAGGGGCCGACGGCAGGGCGTCAGGCGACGGTGATCTCCTTCGCGAGGTAGACGTCCTGGATCAGGTTCAGCAGCTTGACGCCCTCGGCCATCGGGCGCTGGAAGGCCTTCCGCCCGGAGATGAGGCCCATGCCGCCCGCCCGCTTGTTGATGACCGCGGTTTTCGCCGCCTCGGCGAAGTCGTTGGAGCCCGACGCGCCGCCGGAATTGATGAGCCCCGCGCGTCCCATGTAGCAGTTGGCGACCTGGTAGCGGGTGAGGTCGATTGGATGATCACTGGAGAGTTCCGAATAGATGCGCTGGTCCGTCTTGCCGTACGGATTCTCCTTGCTGCTCAACGCGTTGAAACCGCCGTTGTTCTCCGGCAGCTTCTGCTTGATGATGTCGGCCTGGATGGTGACGCCGAGATGATTCGCCTGGCCTGTCAGGTCGGCGGAGACGTGAAAATCCTTGTCCTTCTTGAAGGCGCTGTTGCGGAGATAGCACCAGAGCACCGTGGCCATGCCCATTTCGTGCGCGATGGCGAATGCCTGGCTCACCTCGACGATCTGCCGTCCCGACTCGGCGGACCCGAAGTAGATCGTGGCGCCCACCGCTACGCATCCCATGTCACGCGCCTGCTTCATGCTCGCGAACGCGATCTGGTCGAACTTGTTGGGATAGGTGAGGAACTCGTTGTGGTTGAATTTGACCATGAAGGGAATGCGATGGGCATACTTGCGGGCCACCGAGCCGAGCACGCCGAGCGTGCTCGCCACCGCATTGCACCCTCCCTCCATCGCCAGCTTCACGATGTTCTCGGGATCGAAGTAGATCGGGTTCTTGGCGAAGGATGCGCCGGCCGAGTGCTCGATGCCCTGGTCCACCGGGAGAATGGACAGGTAACCGGTCCCCGCGAGGCGACCGTGATTATTCAGGGACTGCAAGCTGCGCAGGATCGGCGTCGGACGGTCGGACACGAGGTGCATCCGGTCCACCCAGTCCGGACCGGGCAGGTGGAGGGACTCCTTGGTGATGCCGGTACACCGGTGCTCGAGCAAGCCCTTTGCGTCGTTGCCCAAGAGCTCGGTGATCGCTGACAATGGGGCCATAAGTCCCTTCTCCATGTTGCCTTAAGCTGTTCAGACTGACGGGGTATTTCGGGCGCTGCCGCTCGGCCCGGGGCAGTATCCTACGGCCGGCGCGGCCCATGCGCCACCGTTGCAGGGGGTAACGTTCCACTGGACAAGCGGGACGGCCCCTCACCATGTTTGGGCGCCCGTCCTGCCTAACCCGTATCCGAGGATGATTTTATGCGCCGTTTGTTCGTCCGTACCGCTGCCGCTGCTGCCGTCCTGGCTGTGGCCAGTACCGCGCCCGCTGCCGCCCAGATTCCCACCTCCTCATTCGAGATCACGCCGCTAGCCGGTTATCTCTGGGGTGGTGGTTTCCAGACTCCGGCAAACGGCATCTATCCCGCCGGCAAGATCGCGATCCAGCCGAGCTTCGCCTGGGGTGCTGAAGCGGGCTACACGCCTAGTGGCACAACCTGGTTCGAGCTCACGTACCTGCACCAGTCGACGGACGCCAACTTCGAGCCCGTCTCTGGCACGTGCTCTTTGGCTACCTGCACGGCGACCTTCTCGACCAACTACATCCACGCCGGCGCTCGGTGGGAGTTTGGAAACCGTAACATCAAGCCATTCATCGGCGGAGGCCTTGGTGTGACGATCTTCGATCCCGGCCAAACTGCCAGCGGCATCGATCTCGGCAGCAGCACCGATTTCTCGATCTCGGGTGAGGTTGGTTTCCGTTACATGTTCGGCAAGAAGCCGGAGGACCAGCGCTTTGGGCTCCGCGGCACCTTCCGCGGCTGGTGGACGTTCGTCCCCAGCGGCCAGTACTCCGCGTGGTGCGGATACTATGGCTGCTACGCGGTCGAGGAGTCTGCGACCGTGGCGCAGGGCGAACTTACGGGCGGTCTCGTCATCACGTTCTGATCGGCGTCCGCAGGAGTGCGAAAAGAAACCCCGGGCCTTGCCCGGGGTTTCTCGTTATGGATGGGCCGTGAGGCACTTCGAGACCAATCGACGAAATTGCGAGGCACAGCATGACACCCGATGAGCCACTGCCGGATTTCTCCGACGTCGAGGGCGGGAGCTCCTCAGCCGCGGCGGTACCCGGCGCGCAGAACGCCCCACGCACGTACGAAGTGAAAAAGGGTGACAGCCTCTCGAAGATCGCGAAGCATATCTACGGCGACGCCGGCAAATGGAAGCAGATCTTCGCGGCGAATACCGACAAGCTCAAGGATCCTGACAAGATCTATCCTGGTCAGGTCCTCACCATTCCAGAAGCCTGAAACGGCGAGGAGCGACCATGAACCGCACGCGTATCCCCTGGGTGCTGGCGCTGGTGGCGGTGCTGGGCTCCGCCTGCAAGAAGGAGGCGCCACCCCCGCCGCCGGCGGCGGAAGTAACCCCGCCAGCCCCGCAGGCGCAGCCCGCGGTCACCAGGATCGAGCTCGGCAGCTCGGTCGGCGCCGACAAGCGGGTGCTCGCGCCCCGTACGAGCTTCGGCGTCAAGGACAGCATCATCGCCTCCGTCTATACCGAGAACACCGCGCCCGGCGCCACGCTCACGGCGAAGTGGACGTTCCAGACCGGGCAGACAGTCGACTCTGCCAGTCAGACCATCGCGGCATCGCCGGGCGTGACGGAATTCCACATCGTCAAGAAGAGCGCTTGGCCTGCAGGACGGTACAAGGTCGAGATCTCGCTCAACGGTTCGTCCGGCGGGATCACAGGACTTCGATGTAGCGAAGTAGGTGGCGGATCAGGGGCGCCGGTTGGCGCCCCGCATCCCCGCCGCATCCCTTCAGAGCACCACCACCGCCGCTGTCCATTCCGCCGGCTGCTTGTCATTCCGGTACAGCACCTCGAGATCGACCTCGACCTCCTCACCGGCACGCTTGATTGCGTATCGATCCATGTTGCGCGTGGCCCGGCCAGAGATGAAGGTGCCATCCGGCTCGTACTTCGACTTGTGCTTCGGGCACTGGAAGCGCCCCTCATCAACCCAGCGGAGCGCCGTGTTCTGGTGCGGACACGACAGCGCGAAGGCGTAGACGTGACCCTGGTTGCGCACCAGGATGAGCTCCTGATCCTTGTTGAACTGCACTCCATCCTGCGCGGGTACCGGGAAAGCCGTCACACCTCTGTCGAGCTGCCTGCCGGGGGGCGCGGCGCTCACGCGTCCGGTGAGCGCCATCACGACGCGGGGAGCAACACCCTCGGCGAGGAGGGCGATGGCCACGCCGGCGAGCGCGCGATTGAGCAGGTCCCGTCCGGGACAACGGGCACTCTTGGCAGCCCGGGTCTGTGGATCCATGCGGGTCATCGAGCATCGAGCGCACTCCTGGAATCAGGCGGCGTTGTTCAGTACGGTGCCGAGCAGGGTGGTCAGGAACCAGAGCGCGACGCTCGCGCCCGCGGAGAACCGGAGGCGGCGCCACGCGCGATCATCCAATGGATCCGAAATGCAGGTGCGTTCCAGGCGCAGCATCCAGGCGCCATTCGCGAGCAGCGAGGCAACGGATCCCATCTTGAGCCAGAATGGAAGCGACGCGAGGTAGGTGTCGCGATCGGCGAGGAAGAATGCTACGCCACTCGCGATCACTGCCGCGAGCGCGGCGAGCACCCAGGCGTGGATGGCGCGATGCGCGACGACGGCGGCATTGCGCGCCTGAATGTTGTGCGATGGCACGAGCAGGGTCTCACGATCGGTAGCCAGCGCCAGGCCGCCCGCCGCGAGCAGCCCGCCAATGTGCAGGAATTGGATCGTCACCTGGGCCGCAGTGTGATCCTTGTAGTAGTCGGCCCATCGATCAGCGAGCGCGGCGAGCGAGACGGCGATGATCATGGTCAGTCCTTCCACACGAGCATCATGAGCCATGAGGCGGTTGCCACCGCCATGGAGGTGATGGCCAGAGTCTTGTGCGTCGTCGCATTGCCCCCGTCCCCCACCTCACCATCCTCGACCTCAGGTGCCGTGGCACCCGTGGCCACGAATCCGGCTTCTGCCACGAACATCGCGATCGAGTGAACCCAGCGTCGCGTGCGGCCAGCGGGGTCATGGCGGCTCTCCACCAGGTTCCACACCCCGGTCACCGTGTTGACGGCGAACAGGCCCGCTGTAGCAGCGGCGAAGACGCCATGGGTGTTCTTCGAGAACGAGGACGCACTGTTGCCATTGTTGATGAGGTCTGTTCCCGTTGCATAGGAACCGATGAACAGCGGCAGCATGGCCCAGCTCGCGATCTTGTGGATCTTGAGTCGGGTGTAATAGCCGTTGGAGTACTCGATTGACCTGTGCCGTGTGGTGTCGGCCGACACCAGTCGCAAGTCAGGCTCATAGCGGGCATCCTGGAAGGTGAACGGTGCGAGGCCCTCAATGGTTGGCGCGAGGCTCACCGATTCGGTGTCGACAGACCGCGTCAGGGGCATTGCGCTGTCGGTGAGGGTGCCGCCGATAGCAGCGAGGGCGATCTGAAGTACGGCGAGCATGCGGGACTCCAACCAGTGGGGAGCGCCGACCGGGACGAAATGTACACGAACCGTACGTTGCCCTCATGAACTGCCGATGAGCATCCGGTGAGAATGGACGCTCACCGTGCTGAAGCTTGCACGGCGGATGCCAGATCGAAATGCGGGATCCATGGGCCTCCAGACCTCCCGGCGCGGCGAAGCGTCGTAACGTCGTGATCCTGCTGTAACGCGGCGATGCAGCGCCTTACCACACCGGGCATGAACCTTCAGTGAACGCAATGTGAACTCGTGCATGCCCGCCGGCGTCTGGTGCCCGGCGGCGCGTGGTGCACATTCATGGCATGTCATCGAATCCCCGCGACGCGCTGCGCGCCTGGTTTCTCGGCCCGCGCGCGGAGAATGCCGACCTGATGGAACGCCTCATCACCGAGTCGTTCCGTGACCACGTCTTCTGGCGGCGGAACTTCCGCCCCGAGGACGGTGTCACGATCCAGGAAGTGGATCGGAGGCAGGAGGGATACGAAGCGGCCAACGCCACGCTCACGCAGGAGCTGATGTCACTGCTGGCCCAGCTGAAGCGGGATGTGCCCTTCTTCAGCGGACGCTACCAGGGTCACATGGTCTGTGAGCCGACGATCGCGGCACAGGTCGGCTACTTCGCCGCGATGCTCTACAACCCGAACAACGTGACCCGTGAAGCCGGACCGGTCACGACGCGACTGGAGCTCGAGGTCGCCGACCAGCTCGCGCGCATGATCGGCTTCGACCCCGCGACGACCTGGGGGCACCTTACCTCGGGCGGCACCGTCGCCAACTTCGAGGCGCTGTGGATCGCGCGCAGCCTGTTCTACCTGCCCGTTGCCGCCGCGATGGCCGCGCGGGCCGGCGGCGCCGACGTCGTCCGTGCAGCGTCCCGACGGGGCCACGGTATAGCTCGCGATCCATGGGACTCTACGAGCTGCTCAACCTGCGGGGGCCGGCGGCGCTCGATGCCTGGGACGCGTTGCGGCAGCGGTCCCGCGTACCGCATGGCCCGACGCCATCGACCGCCACACGCTCGCCCATGCGGGATATCAGGAGTACACCAGGCGACTGGCGCGACTACTGGGGCGATCCGCTGCCCGACAGCGTGGTACTGGTGGCCGCCACCGCGCATTACTCCTGGGAGAAGATCGTGCGGGCGCTGGGCATCGGCGCGGAACAGCTCACCTTCGTGCCAGTCGATCGGTACTGCCGCATCGATCCCGACGCGCTCTGGGAGCGAATCGAGCAGTTGCATGCGCGGCGCACGCCGATCCTCGCCTGCATCAGCGTGTGCGGCAGCACCGAGGAGGGCGCGGTCGATCGCCTCGACCGGGTGCTCGAGGTGCGCGCCCGCGCGGAGGAGCAGCTGGGCGTCACCTTCCACCTGCATGCCGATGCCTGCTACGGGGGCTACGCCGCGGCGGTGGCGCGGCGGGCCGACGGGTCGCACCGCACCAGCGCCGAGATCCGCGCGTCGACACAGATCAACTGGCCTTCCGATGACTGGGTGAAGTCGATCGTCTCGCTGGGGTGGTTCGACTCGGTGACCATTGATCCCCACAAGCTGGGATATGCCCCCTATCCCGCCGGCGCGATGCTCCTTCGCGACCGCCGGGCCCGCGACCTGGTCGCCGTCGAGCCGCCCTACCTGGCGCCCCCTGGCGGAGGCGCGCATGACACCTCGTTCATGGGACAGTTCATCCTGGAGGGATCCAAGCCCGGCGCAGCCGCCGCGGCTGTGTGGCTGGGGCAGAAGGTGCTGCCGTTGGACGAGCGCGGGTACGGCTATCTCATCGAGCGCACGGTCGTCGGGGCGCACCGGCTGTACGATGCGATCATGACGGCAGACCTGTCGCCTTTCCAGGCGGTCATGCTGCCTCGGCCTGACCTCAACATCGTATGCTTCGTCGTGACGCATCCGTTGCTCGACGGGATCAGCACATTGAACGGTCTCAACGAGGAAGTGTTCCGCCAGATGAGTCTCGGCGAGAATGGTCAGGTACCCGACTACATGATCACGCGGACGCGCCTCACGCATCCCAATTACGACGGTGCGGTACCCGCTTTGCTCCCGCGGCTGGGGCTGTCGGGCACGGAGGAGTGGAAGGCTTGCCGTGAAGGACTGGTGGTGTTGCGGTCCACCGTCATGGATCCGTTCCTCGCCGGTGATGTCGGAGGAACGGATCATGTGGTGGGCTATGTTGCCGCTCTGCGCCGTGCCTGCGCGACGGCGATGAACAACGTGACCTCTGCCTGAGCCGCCTCAGGCATGCTGCAGTTCGGCGCGCTCCTTCGACTCCGACGCCACCTTCGTCGTCACTTCCGGCGGCGCTTCCGCAAAACCGTGGAACTTCTCCTTGTGCGTGCCACGGCCATGGGTGATCGAGTGCAGTGCGGTCGAGTAGCGATAGAGCTCGGCCGCGGGCACGATGGAGCGCACGCGCGTCAGCCGCCCATCGCGATCCGTGCCGAGAATCTGCCCCCGCCTGGCGCTCAGGTCGCCCATCACGTCGCCGAGCGTCTCTTCGGGCGCCCAGGTCTCCACCTCAACCAGCGGTTCCAGCAGTACGGGCCGGCAATTCGGCGCGACGTTCCTGAACGCCTGGATACCCGCCATCTTGAACGACATTTCGTTCGAGTCGACGTCATGGTAGCTGCCGTCGAACACTTCGGCCTCGAAATCGACCACCGGGTGTCCCGCCAGCACGCCACGCAGTGCTGATTCCTGGATGCCGCGATCAACGGCTGGGATGTACTTGTTCGGGATGACGCCGCCCACGACCTTGTCGACGAAATGGTATCCCTCCCCGCGCGCGAGCGGCCGGATGCGGATCCAGCAGTCACCG
The DNA here is from genome assembly GCA_963789925.1 of uncultured Gemmatimonadales bacterium. Classification (GTDB taxonomy): domain Bacteria; phylum Gemmatimonadota; class Gemmatimonadetes; order Gemmatimonadales; family GWC2-71-9; genus JAGGAG01. The sequence continues at coordinate 569,353 of CAWBMQ010000005.1, read as the reverse complement.
TACTGGCCCCGGCCACCAGTCTGCTTCTTGTGTTTCCCCTGCCCTTCGCCCTTCGCGCGGAAGGTCTCCCGGTATGCGATGCGGGGCCTCGCCAGTTCCGCCGAGACACCGTAGCGCCGCAGGATGCGGCCCAGGATCGTCTCGAAGTGCCGCTCGCCCATGCCGTGAATGAGTGTCTGGCCCAGCTCCGAGTTGTACTCGAAGTGGAATGAGGGATCCTCCTCGTGCAGGCGATGCAGGGCCGACGCGAGCTTGTCCTCGTCGCCACGCTTCGTGACCAGCGCCGCCGTCGCCACCGCCTCGGGAAACTCGATCGGCGGAAGGCGCAGCGGTGCGTCGCGGCGGCAGAAGGTATCCCCGGTGTGCGTGTCCTTGAGCTTGGCGACACAGCCGATATCACCAGCCATGAGCCGCTCCACCTCGACTCGATCCTTCCCCTGCGGTATCGAGAGATGGTTGATCTTCTCGATCACGCCATGTTCCGCGTTCCAGACCTCATCGCCATTCTGCATTTCGCCCCGGTAGAGCCGGAAGTAGGTCACGTCACCCACGTGCGGTTCCGAGACGGTCTTGAACACCCTGCCCAGGAGCGGAGATGTCGCGAATGCGGGCCCGGGCGGAACCGGCGAATCAGCCGCCGATGGCAGCAACTCGACGATCTCCTTCAGGAGCGTGCGCGTGCCGTACGTGAGGTCGGAACTGCAGCAGAAGAGCGGCACCACGGCCCCGGTCACGACGGCGTGCTTCATCGCTGCCGTGAATTCGGCTCGGGGAATTTGTTCGCCCCCCAGGTAGCGCTCGATCAGCCCGTCATCCGTTGCGGCCACTGCCTCGAGAAGCTGGTCACTGTACTCCCTGACCTGCGCCTCGAGCTCCTTCGGCACCGGAACGACCTCGTACTCCCCACGCGAGCCCTTATACTCGTGACAGTGTCCGGAGAAGAGGTTCACGATGCCGTGAAAGCCGCGGCCGTCACCGACCGGCACTTCGACCGGCACCACGCGGGGTGTCAGGTGCGTCCGTACAGCCTCGTACACCCGCGCGAAATCGGCATTGTCCTTGTCCATCGCCGCCACCACCAGCATGCGCGGCAGGTGGAAGTGATCGCACAGTTCCCAGATCTTCTCGGTGCCGACCTCGACGCCGGCAGTGGAGCTCAGCACGACGAGCGCCGAGTCGGCCACGCTGAGTGCCGCGACCGCCTCGCCGAGGTATTCGAGATATCCGGGGGTGTCGAGCAGGTTGATCTTCGTGTCGAGCCACTCGGCGTATGCCGGGCCAAGCGTGATGGAGTGTTGTCGCTCGATTTCGTCGGGGGAGGTATCGGTGAGGGTGCTGCCATCCTTGATCCGGCCATGGCGACGGCTCGAGCCCGAGACATAGGCGAGCGCATCCACCAGGCTGGTCTTGCCGCTGCCCCCGTGGCCGGTCACCGCCACGTTTCTCAGGGCATTGGGGCCATAGACTTTCATGGCCTTCACCTCCTTCGGATTGAGTCATGTCCATCATGCAGGCCGAAGGTGCGGCTGTCAAATCGCGCCACGGGCCTTGAGGATCGCCAGCACCTCCGCGACGGGCAGTGCCGATACCGTGTGGCCGTTCGCGGTCTGGGTGGTCGCCATGAAGAGGCTGTTGTAGATCGCCTCCTCCGTCGCCTCCGCCACGCCTTCGAAGAGCCCGCCCATGGCATCGTTTCCGACGTCGGCTTGTGAAATGCGTGCGGCACCGCGGGACCGGCGCACCGCCACATTCGTGGAGAACGCGATGACGTAGTCGCCCGACCCGTTGTCCACGTTCGATCCGGTCCGGCCGATGCCGAGCATGGCGCGGGATGCGAGCCGCCTGAGATTGCGGTCGCTGAGTGGCGCATCCGTGGCGACCACCACCATGATCGACCCGAGCGGTCCCTTCACCGGCGCGAGGCTCGAGAGTCCCGACTTGCCCAGGATGCGACCAACCGGCACGCCAAGGATGGTGAGGTCAGACGCACCGCCGAAGTTCGACTGCACCAGCACGCCAACTGTCCACGTACTGTCGCCCGCCTTCACCACGCGCGACGACGTGCCAATCCCGCCCTTCCACTCGAAGGCGATGGTTCCGGTCCCCGCCCCGACGCTGCCTTCCTCCACCGGCCCCGTGGCGGCCGCGGTGAGCGCGTGCCACACGTCAGCCTGGGAGACGAGCCGTGACCGGATGGCGTTCAGCACATAGCCGTCGTTTGTCTCCCCAACGACCGGGTTGATCGAGCGCACCCGTTCCATGCCGGGTTGCTCGAGCATCCATGTGACCATGGCATCGGCCGCACGCCACACACAGAGCGTGCACGTGAGCAGGATCGGGGTCTCGAGTTCACCCAGTTCCGTGACCTGAGTGATGCCGAGCAACTTGCCGAAGCCGTTGCCGACGTAGATCGCCGCGGGCACACGCTCGAGGAAGAGGTTCTGCGACGAAGGGCGTATCGCGGTGACGCCGGTCCTCACCGAATCGCCGATCACGACCGTAGTCTGGCCCACCAGCACGCCGGGTACGTCCGTGATCGCATTGAGGGGACCCACCGGCAAGGTGCCGGTCACGATGCCCAGGCTGCGCGCGCGGCCGGCCTGGGCGTGCAGCACGCCTGTCGGCCAACCGAGCACCAGCAGCGCGAGCAGCAAGCGCCGCCATTCCGCTCTCGTGGTCATTTACGCTGAACCTCCGCCATGAATGGGAGGTGATCTGACCCCCAGTCCGCCCCGACGTGCGCGCCGACCGCCTTCAGCTGACCGTCGAGCAGCACGTGATCGATGCGCACCCGGATCCACCCGTTGTTCTTGGTGAAACCCCAGCCATTGCCTGCCGCGTTGAAGGAGTCATCGAGGCTGCTCCAGAACTGCTGCCAGATGATGCTCTCCACCGGCAGGTTGAAGTCACCGATCACGATGCGCGCGCCCGCCGTGGAGTCGATCCAGCGACGTACGACCCGTGACTCGGTGTCGCGCAGGAGGTTGTTGGCATCGATGAGACGCGGCGCGTTCGTCGGATCGGAGAGGAGGTGTTCCACCCCGTGTCTCGGCGTCTCCGAGGTGCAGCACGAAGACGCTCAACGTGCCGATCGGCGACATTACCTCGTAACGCTTTGCCGCCGCCGACCCGCCTGCGGCGCGGAAGTTCTCCGCCGGCATCATCTCCGGCGGCGCACGCAACGGATACCGGCTGAGGAAGCACACGCCCCCGTGGTGTCGATGACGGCCCATCCCTCCAGCATGCTGATCGCCACGTGCATTGGAGGGCCGCATTCCTGGAAGCCGGCGATATCGGGACGCGTGGCGTCGAGCAGCTCACGGAGACGCAAGGCCCACCACCGGACCGCCCTCGACATTGAAAGTGAGGACCCGGAGCGACTTGCCCGGGCGCCAGAAGCGGCGCCGTGCTGAGGGTGCCGCCCATCACCGGCCCCATGACGATGAATGAGGCAAGGCGAGCGGCACCAGTGCGCTGCGCCGCCATGCAATGGCCAGGGGCGCCACCGCGGCGATCGGGAGCAGCCACGGCCAGCGCCCCGTGTAGATCAGCGCGGTGCCCCACCAGGTGCGGTCGCCGAACGTGTGGTAGACGAAGGCCAGCAGCAGTGCAAACAGTACGAGCAGCCAGCCGAGCCCGTCGAGCGGCGTCTGTACCAGCGTGCGGGTGATCCTGAGCCGGGAGCGCGGCGCGGCCCCACTCAGCCATCGCCGGAACCGCGCGGTGCGCAACGGGTCCACTGGCGACTTGCACGCCGGGCATCGTGCCGCCGTCCAGTATCGGCTCGGGTCAATCGCGACGCGGTGGCGGCGGGAACAGGTGAAGACATAGCGAGTTGCAGTCATGAGCGCCGAAAGGTAGGGGCATGCTGGTACCGCGGGTATTATCCGGCATGACTGGTCCCCGAGTTGCCCTGGTTACCGGCTCGACCGAAGGCATCGGTCGCGCTGTCGCCTTCTCGCTGGGTGGGGCGGGGTGGTCGGTGGGCGTGTGTGCGCGCACCCCCGGCCGGCTGGAGCGCCTCCTGCTCGAATTGCGCGGCGCCGGCGTCACGGCCGAAGGCCTTCCCGCCGACGTCGGCAACGAGGCGCAGGTGAAGGCGCTGGTTCAGCGGGTGAGCACCGCGCTTGGGCCGATCGACACGCTGGTGAACAACGCCGGCATGCTGGTCGCGAAGCCGTTCCTGGAACTGAGCCTCGACGACTGGGACACGACGATGCGCACCAACCTGCGAAGCCTCTTTCTGGTGACGCGTGAAGTGCTGCCCGGCATGCATGCGCTGGGCCGGGGCGACATCGTGAACGTTGCGAGCCTGGCGGGACGGACCGGTTTCGTCGGCGGTACCGCCTACGTGGCGTCGAAGCATGCGGTGCTCGGCTTCAGCAAGTCGCTCATGCTGGAGGAGCGGAAGAACAACATCCGCGTTATCGCGGTATGTCCCGGTTCCGTCGCGACGGCGATGCTCGAGAACCAGCCATTGCTGCCATCCAACGCCGAGAAGATCCTCCGCCCCGACGATGTCGCCGATACCATCCTCTCTGCGCTCCGCCTTCCCGGCCGTGCGCTGGTGAGCGAACTCGACATCCGCCCCACCAATCCATGAACCGTATCCCGGACCGGTGGGCGGTGACGCGCTGCGTGTGCCAGCGCATGACCTTCGATGCCCTGCTGCGCCTGGCCCGGGAGTACGACTGGAAGGTGGAGGACCTGGTCGCGAACACAGGGTGCGGCGACCAGTGCGGCATGTGTCATCCGTACCTGGAGCGCATGCTGGAGACCGGCGAAACCCGGTTTGCCCCCTTTCCGTAGCTGGATCCTCACGGCCCGGGACTACCTTAGTTGATGCATCGCCGCCCGCTCAAGACCCTGCTTCGCGGATTCCTGCTGAGCCTCTTCGTGCTCGGCGGTCCGGGGCTGCCACTCATCGACGCAGTGGTGTGGCACGGGTCGGGCACGGCGCAGGTGGCGGGCCTGCGGCTCGATGCTGCGGGCAGCCCCCCGTACCCACGCCGACGTCTGTTCCCTCGCGGCGCCGCAACCCGTGCCGGGCCCGGTTCCGTGCGCGGCGCCACCCGTGCTGCTGGTCCGGCTCGACGAGCACCTTCCTGCTGGCCAGCCCCCGCTCGTCCGAGTCCATGCCACTCCTGGTCGCAGCGCCCGTCCCCGAGCCCCGCCCTCATTCTCCGCCTGATCCCGTCGCCGACAACCTGACGAATCATTGAATGCCGTGCATCGTCTCGATGCTCGGACATTCCGGCTGGAGAGAAATCAATGTTTCATGTAGTCTGCCTGGTGCTCCTCGGAGTGCCTGGACCCGGCCCGCATCGCGGGCCTGCCGACACGTACCGCCTCTCCGGCATCGTGACCGACAGCACGGGTCTTCCGCTGTCCGATGCCCGCGTTTCCATTGCCGAGGCGAAGCGATACACGACGACAAACACGGAGGGACGGTACGAGTTCGCCGGGCTTGCGAACGGCACCTACACGGTGTCATACGCCCTCGTCGGTTTCGGGCCGCAATTGCGCAAGGTCGTCGTGTTCGACCAGAACGTCATCCAGGACGTGACGCTCAAGCCCAGCCTGATCGAGTTGCCTGAACTCCAGGTCACGGCGACACCGAATGAGACGAGTTCGCTCGAATCGCCCCAGCCGGTGAGCGTGTTGAGCGGCGAGGAACTTCACGCCGCCCAGTCGTCATCGCTGGGCGCCACGCTCGACGGGATGACGGGCGTGCACAATTACAGCACTGGCGTCGGCATCGGGAAGCCGGTTATCCGCGGACTCACCTCGAACCGCGTGCTGGTGCTCGACGACGGTCAGCGGCTGGAGACCCAGCAGTGGGGCGACGAGCACGGCCCCAATGTCGAGACGGCAAATGCCGAGCGGGTCGAGGTGATCCGCGGCCCCGCCAGTGTGCTGTACGGGTCGGATGCGCTGGGTGGCGTGATCAATGTTGTACAGGCCCCGCTGCCGAGTGCGCTCGGCGAGAAGGCATATGGGGGGGCCACGATCGGTCTCGGCTACAACAGCAACAACGTTCAGCCCGACGCGAGCCTGCTGGTCGAGGGTGCATCGGGGCGCTGGGGGTTCCGGGGCACCGCCGCGGGACGTACCAGTTCCGACCTGCAGACGCCCGGGTATACCCTCTGGAACAGCGGCAACAAGGCGATTGGCGGATCGGCGAGCGCCGGCTATACGGCGCCGTGGGGCACCATGTCGGCTACCTGGACCCAGCTGAACAACAGCATCCAGATCACCGAGGAGGATCCAGCCGATACGCCGCGGCAGAGGGTAATCTCCGGGCGAGGCAGGGTGGAGGGGCAGTTCCCGGTAGGCACGTCGCATATCGATGCACTCCTCACATACGAGCGGAACAAGCGCAGCGAGTACGAGACGGCGACCACTGATGAAGTGGCGACGGGACTCTACTCCCAGACCCTCCTGACCGACGTGAAGCTGCACAAGACCGTCAGCAGCAAGGTCGCCGGGGCCGCGGGCGTCACGGCCCTTACCAACTGGTTCCAGAAGTACGGCGAAGAGACGCTGATCCCGGAGAACCGGTCAACCTCCGCCGGCGCCTATGGGTTCGTGCAATCGGACCTCGGCGCGTGGCACCTCTCAGGCGGACTCCGGTTCGACTACCGCCACCTCGATGTCGACGCCGACTCGGTGCTGGGCAATCCAGCGGGCGTCCAGACCTGGACGTCGATCGTCGGCAATCTCGGTGTGCTCTACCGCGCGTCCCAGCCGATCGCTCTCGTGCTCAATATCGGCAGCGGCTACCGTGCCCCATCGGCGTACGACCTGTATGCCAATGGAGTGCACGAGGGCTCGCTCGCGTTCGACCGGGGCAATCCCGACCTCACCAACGAGCAGTCATTGAACACCGACCTTGCCCTCCGCTGGCAGAGCAACAGTCTGGCATTCGAGATCGGCGGCTTTGTCAACCTGATCAGCAACTTCATCTACTCGGTGCCGCTACCAGGAGAAGTTGACTCCGCGAGCGGGTTCCAGGTCTACCAGTCGGCCCAGGGCAATGCGACGCTCACCGGGTTCGAGGCCTCGGCCAAGTGGCATCCCTACAGATTTCTGCACCTGCAGGGAACCGCGGACTACGTGTGGGGCCAGAACCGGTCACTCGACCAGCCGCTGCCCAACATGCCCCCGTTCCGCGTGACGTGGAGCGTCCAGGTGGAGGCGAAGGGAAGCAAGGTGTTCGCCGCGCCCTATGCGCTGTTCAGCGGCGAAGTGAACGCCCAGCAGACCCGGCTCAACCCCGATGAAGCGGCTTTCTTTGCGTCGACCTTCGATGGGGCGGGCTTCACCCCGATGTCCTATGCGCTGCTCAATCTTGGCGCCGGCGTGAGCATCGCCGGCACTTCGACCCCGGTGCATTTTGACGTTACGCTGCGGAACCTGCTCGATACGCCGTACTCGCCAGTCCTGAGCCGCAACAATACGGTGGCCCCGATGCCGGGGATGGGACGCTCACTGCTGATAAGCGTCACTACCACTTTGGGGAAACTGTGAACCGCCGGCGGCGTCGGACGTCATATGGCCCATGAGACGAACCGGCCAGCCTGTCGCGCTCCTGTGTGCCCTCCTCCTCGTCGCCTCGGCTTGTGGCGACGAGGAGCCCGCCATCGCGCAGGAGCGCCCCGAGTTCATCAATGAAGTGACGCTGACCCTGATGCGGCGCCAGGACAGCACCTTCCAGCACGCCGTCGTCGTTGATCCCGATGGGCGTGGCCCGATCCCCTGGCAAGTGCAGCAGGGTTCGCTGCAGCTTGTCCCGAATGCCTCCTACACCGCGACCATAACCCTCACCAATTCGACCGTCGCCCCGCCCGTCGATGTCACGCCTCTCATCAACATGCGGAAGCTGCAGCACCGTTTCTTCTATACCGTGGACCCCGAGGGAGGCGTGCTCGCCACCGACCTGACCATCGACGGCAACAGTGCGGTGTACGGCGAAGCATTCGCCATCCACGTGCCGGCCGGGGTCGAGTCACGAACCTGGAGGCTGGGGGTGCTGCTCAGTCACTACGAGGGGGACAGCAAGGGCAGCGGCCTCGTGCCGGGAGCGTTGACTGACGTGGACGTCAGCTTCCAGCTCGAGACCTGAAGTTACCGCAGCGCGACGTACTGCACCTTCTCGCTCCCGGGAACGAAGTAGAACGAGTAACGCCGGTCGTCCTTCACGCTCAGTACGTTCACGATGTTCTGCTGGCTCGGGAACACCTCGAACAGCAGGTCGTTGCGGACGCCCAGCGATTTCGGGCGTGACCCGGTCGGATACTCGATCACGAACCACACCATCGGCTGGCCCTTGTCGTCCACTTCTGCGCCGGATGCCCGCACGACGCCACCGATGCGGACACCGTCGGCCTCCACCAGCACCTTGTCGGCGAGGTATCCGCTGAAGAGCGAGTCGGCGCTGGCGTTGGCGCCGAGGTCGAGCTGCTTCAGCCTGTAGAACCTCGCGAGGCCGAGCTGCAGGTCGTCCTTGAAGCAGCGCACGCGGGCCACGATCGCGGTGCTGTCCACCGCCATCCGGGTCAGGGTGACGTGGACGTCGTGGCGCGCCTTGGCAGGGGTCGCCGCGCCCGGCAACAGCGTTATGCCGAGCGCAGCGATGAACCGCAGGATCACGAAACCCCCGCCCCGGCCGCCGCCCAGGTGTTGTTGTCCCGGTTCACGTCGGCGAACACCTCGTTCGGATCCACCACCACCTTGGTCACCACCTTGTCGGTGAAGAAGCCATACTCGTGCTTGAGCTCGTTCTTCCTCCAGGCGTCGGCCGGGATCTTCACGAACTCGGTGCTGCCGTCCGCGAAAGTGACGTTCATCTGGATCGGCAGGATGATGCCGCCCTTGTTCTCGACGGTGATGCGCACATAGTTCTTGCCCCGTGCCGTCGTGCCGATGAGCGAGTCGGCCGGCTGCTCCTCCACCGCGGTGACGGCCTGGTCGTTCGCGTAGGTGGTGAAGAACCAGCCGCGCCAGAAGTAGTTGAGCTGGTCGCCGCCGCCCTCCTCCAGCGTTCGGAAGAAGTCGGCCGGCTGCGGCTGCTTGAATGCCCACTTGGTCGAGTACTCCCGGAACGCCTGGTCGAAGAGTTCCGGGCCCATGATCTGCTCCCGCAGCATGACGAGGCCCGCCGCCGGCTTGCCGTAGCCATTGTTGCCGAAGGCGCGGTGAATGTCTTCCGACTCGGTCATGATCGGCACCTGGTCGGGGTCCTGCATGTACTTCACGATGTTCTTCGCCGGACCGCGATTGCTGGGATACCCCTTTTCCCAGTCCTGCTCGGCGTAGTACTGCAGGAAGCTGTTGAGTCCCTCGTCCATCCAGGTCCACTTCCGCTCATCCGACGCCACGATCATGGGGAACCAGTTGTGCCCCACCTCGTGGATGGTCACCGAGATGAGCGCCCGCTCCACCTGTGGAGTGTAGGAGCCGTCCGGTTGCGGACGCGCCCCACAGAAGGCGATCATGGGGTACTCCATGCCGAACACCGGTCCGTGGATGTTCGAGGCCTTGGGATAGGGGTACGGGAATGCCATCCGTCCGTAGCTCTTCATCGTCTGGATGATCGCCTTCGTGGACACCTTGTTCCAGAGGGGCATGGCGTCGCGCGGGTAGAGCGAGTGCATCTCGATCGGCTTCTGATCGGGGGTGTACTTGAAGCCCGCCGCGTCCCAGACGAAGGTCTTCGAGGAGGCCCAGGCAAAGTCGCGGACGTTCTCCGCCTTGAAGTGCCAGGTGAGCGGCGCCGAGCCCGCCGGGCGCGTGCCCGGCGTCATCACCTCGTCCGCCTCGATGATGAACTTCGGCGTTTCCGAGGTGAACGCCTCGGCGAGGCGGGAGCGCTGCGTCGCCGTGAGAACCTCCGCCTGGTTCAGGATGACGCCGGTCCCCTGCACAATGTGGTCGTGCGGCACCGTGATGCTCACGTCGTAGTTGCCGAAATTCAGGTAAAACTCGCCCTGCCCCAGGAACTGGTCGGTCTGCCAGCCGTTCACGTCATCGTAGACGGCGGCGCGGGGGTACCACTGCGCCATCTCGTAGAGCCATCCGTCCTTCACCTGCTCACGTACCCCCCGGCCATTGTTGCTGGTCTCGGGCACCGCGTAGGACCAGTCGATCTCGAGCACCGTCGACGCACCCGCGGCGAGCGGCGTCGGCAGGGGGATCTTGAGCTCGGTACCGTTGATCACATAGGGCACGTCGACCAGTCGCGTCTTCCCCTTCACGCCCGTCGGCACCTGCACCTGGACCCGCGTCACGCGGTCGCCGCCGGCAAACGGCTCCGCCGCGAGGAATTTCCTGGCCGCCGGACTGATCTTGGCCGGCAGCGCCGACTCCGACGCGATCGTGCGGCTCAGCTTCGGGTCATCGATGTTCTGGTCCAGCTGGAACCAGAGGTATGGCAGCGCATCGGGCGAGTTGTTGTGATAAGTAGTGCGCTCGCTACCGGTGAGCGTATGCGTCACCGTGTCCAGCGTCGCCTTGATGACGTAGTCCACGCGCTGCTGCCAGTAGTCGGGACCCGGCGACCCGCTCGCGGTCCGCATGTTGTTCGGGTCCGGCCATTCCTCGATCGCACGAAAGTTGGACTGGTTGGTCTTGGGATTGGGACCGGCGTTGAGCCACTGCTGCGCGAACAGCGGCGTGGCACCCAGGACGGAGACGAGCGCCAACATGGTGGCGATGCGAACACGGGGCGACTTCGACATGCGGGACATCCGTTGGTCAGGAGACGGGGTTGAGACGGTCGATGATCATGGTCAGGGCGACGGCCATCGTGCCGCCGCACAACGCGAGCACCCACTCACGCCGCGTGAGCTTCAGGAGGTGTACGGCAATCACGCCGAGCAGCATCACGATGGCGACGATGAACAGCTGGCCTGCCTCCAGGCCGAGGTTGAACGCAAGCAGCGGCTCCACGATCGATTCCTCGCCGCCCAGCAGGCTGCGCAGGAAAGTGGAGAAGCCAAGGCCGTGAATGAGTCCGAATGCCGCCGCCAGGAGGTATTGCGGCAGTTGCGAGCCGATGGGGCCGCCCTCCTCGGTATCACCCTTCGAGAAAACGATCGCCGCGATGCTGGTGAGCACGATGGTGACCGGGATCAGAACCTCTACCAGCTGTGACTTCACCCGGACCAGGTCGAGCGTGGCGAGCGCCAGGGTCACGGAGTGGCCGAGGGTAAATGCCGTCACCAGCCAGACCAGACGGCGCCACGCCACCGGCGGATAGGCCGCCGTCAGCGCCGCAACGAACAGGATGTGGTCATAGGCCTTCGGGTCGGCGATGTGGCCAAAACCAAGGCGGAGGTAGACCGCGAACTCGGACAGTCAGGCTCCTCGCGCTGGCTGGTGGGACGTTTGTAACGGGATAGCACGACCGTTGTTTACGACTTGCCCTACGTACGCCCGCGGCCCCGGCGTGGTTTCGTGCTAGAGGATTCCCCAGAGGAACCGCCCCGCGTCGACGCCGAACCGCCACCCTCCCTCCCGGAATCCATAGGCGACGTCAAAACGGAGCATGTCAAAGAGGACGAGAAACCCCAGGCCGAGCGACGGATAGCAGCCGTTGGCCGCCGACCCGCCGGCCTGTGCCACCCGGTCGGTGACACACACGAGAGTCCCGTAAGGCGCGAGCGTGGCCTGCGCCGGACTCCTGCCGTACTTGAGCAGCGGCACCGGGAAGAAAGGAACCGGAATCCGGAGTTCGGCTCTCTGCGAGATTCCGTAGCGCGCCGCGAACTGGTGGTATGCGTCGCCCGGCCCCGTCACCATGCCGCCCAGCCGAACCAGTTCCTGGCTGGGGACAGCCCCTCCGCCTGCCGCGCCTGCGTGCGTCTCAAGGTGCAGCAGCGGTTTCCCGACCGGCTGCTCGTAGACCAGCGATGCCGCCACTCGAGCGACCAGTGCGTCGGGCGAGCCATCTTGTGGATCAATCGCCTCGAGACGGCCGTTCATGTTCCATCCCAGCGTGCTGCCTGTCGTGCCGATCGCGATGCGCTGGCGGGTAAGCGTCAGGTCGAGGCGGATCGCATCGAGTTCGAGGGCCGGAATCGTCGGACCATAGATGCCACTCCATGGCGACGCGTGGACGCTCAGGCTTTCCTGTCGCTCGGCGGCAAGGCGTATATCCCAGGAAAGCGCGCCACCCGGCTCGATCCGGAGCGAGAGCCCGGCCGCATATACGTCGTACGGATCGGTGTCGTCATCGCCCAGGACCTGCGCGGCGATAGTGTTGCGTACGCCGGAGACCTCCGCCACATCAGTCGCGTCACGATACGCCCGCCCACCGAAGAGCGTGATGCGCGTGGTCGGCGTCGCCAGCCATGACACATCGAGTCCCCCCTTGAACTGCTGGTCGCTGAATCCATAGGCGACACGCGCGTCTGCCCGCCACATGCCTCCGAGCCCGATCCGCCCGTCGATGCCGAGGCCGAGCCCCTCGACCCGGTTCACGTGCGCGAAGTCTGAGATGCCGCGACCACCGATCGACGCGTGCGCCGCTCGGTCGAGCACGCTTTGCTGCACCAGTTTCTCCGCCTGGCCCTGCACTGCCTGCACTTCCGCGGCGCTGAGTGCCTGCTCCGTCGGGTCGAGCGCTGCGAGGATCGGGTCAGTCCAGGTGTAGCGGGCCCGCTCATCCTCGGGAGCGAGCACGATGCGGTTCGAGCCATTCGCCACGATCGGGCGACCGTTCGCCGGAAGCGGTGGCGGCGGTGTAGCAGAGTCGGCGTACGCGGTGTGGTTGGACACCACCCATCGCGCCCGCACGATGCCGTCCACCGGGAAGTTGAACCAGGTGCTCCCGCGTACGACCTCGAGTTCCTGGCGATAAGGCAGCCAGTAGCGCCCATCGACGAGGAGGTTCTCCAGCACGAGCGACAGTCGCTCGATGCGCGGGTCCAGGACGGCGGCGCGGGTGAATGTCACCGCCAGACGCACGAGGTCGCCGGTCGCACGATCGACGTACATGCTCCCGACCATTCCCGGGTCCTCGGGATGGCGCGGTCGCAACAGCAGCTCGTACGCCTCCACCCTCCGGCCCGGCACCGCAATCGACAATGAATCGCTGATGGCAAAGGCGTAGCCCTGGCGACCCGCGGCAGAGAGCGGATGCGGGAAGGTCCTTCACGTCATGCCCATCACCCAGCCTCACGCGGTCGCCGAGGTTGTTGGTCACCACGCCGTAGCGATCGTTGTAGAAGCCAACGTCGCCGGGCAACAGCATCGTGTCGCGGCGACCGATGATACGCTGTTGGGTAACTCCCGGAGCTTGCCACCGAATGAGGGATGCCAGCTCGACGAGCTTCACCACCCGGGGAGGCAGCACGGTCGAGTTGCCCAGTTCGACCAGGAACTGGAGGGTACCCGCGCCATCACCGGTCCAGGCCTTGAGTGTCGAGTCGACCTGGGCCCTCCGCGCCACGGCCCGGTCCACCATGGCGTCGGCCGCGGGGCTGTCCCACGCTTGCGCGAAGACGGGGCGGCCCCAGAGCACCAGGCACACGCCGAGCAGCAATCCCGGCATCCGGGAAAATACGGATTGCCGGATGCCCGACCTGGGGTATCCTTCCCGTCCCTTTGTCACGTATCTCAACCTCAAGCTGCTACGGGATTTACGTGTCGATCTCGACCCCTGGAACCATCCGCGCTCTCTTCGCTTCGTCCGCGGCCGTCGTCGCTCCTCGCCGCGTGCGGTGGCAAGTCGTCCGAGGGTGCGGCGACCCCGAAGCCCGCCGCGACGACGTCCGCTTCCACCACGTACTGGAAGCCTGACTCGGGTGAGAGTCACTTGCGGAACATCCGGCAGCTGACCTTCGGCGGCAACAACGCCGAGTCGTATTTCTCGCGCGACAGCAAGCAGCTCATCTTCCAGAGGCAGGAGCAGGTCGATGCCGGCTGTGACCAGCAGTACCTCATGAATGCCGATGGCTCGAACATGCGCCGCGTTTCGAACGGCGAGGGCCGCACCACCTGCGGCTTCTTCTATGACGGCGACAAGCGGATCCTCTACAGCAGCACCTTCAAGCATGACAAGGCCTGTCCCACGCCGCCGGACAAGTCCCAGGGATATGTCTGGCCGCTTGGATACCTCGAGATCTACACCTCCAGGCTCGACGGAACTGACCTCCGACAGCTCACCAGCAACGGCGCGTACAACGCCGAGACCACCGTTTCCTATGATGGGAAGAAGCTGATCTTCACCAGCACGATGGATGGCGACATCGACCTGTATACCATGAACCCGGATGGCAGCGACCTGAAGCGCATCACCAACCGGATAGGCTACGACGGTGGCGCCTGGTTCTCGCCCGATGGGAAGCAGATCGTCTGGCGTGCGGCCTACCCGAAGACGGCGGCCGACACCGCTGATTACCTGCGACTGCTCAAGGAACGGCTCGTGCGCCCGTCACGCACCGAGGTCTGGATTGCCAATGCCGATGGCTCCAACCCCCGCCAGATCACGAATCTCGGCGGTGCCAACTTTGCCCCGGTGTTCACGCCGGACGGGAAGAAGGTCATCTTCTCGTCCAACTACAAGAACCCGCGCAGCGGCGCGTTTGACCTGTACCTCATCAATGTCGACGGCACCGGGCTCGAGGCGGTCACCACGAATCCCGAGTTCGACTCCTTCCCGATGTTCAGCTATGACTACAAGCACCTGGTCTGGGCCTCGAACCGCCACGGCCGCCAGCCGGGTGAGACGGACTTGTTCATCGCGGACTGGGTGGAGTAGACTCTCCCTCATGCCGACGTACACCTACGAGACGCTGTCACCGAGTCCCCGCCGGTTCGACGTGCGCCAGTCGTTCACCGATGCGCCGCTGGAGCATGACCCGGAAACGGGGGAGCCGGTGCGCCGGGTCATCAGCGGAGGAGCAGCACTGCTGACGTCGAAGGAGAGCAGCAAGGTCGGTGAACCGCCCGTCTCGGGCGGGGGATGTGGCACCAGCTGCGGCTGTGGGCACTGAGCCTGCACCACTCCGTCGGCTCGTGCCTCCGAGGGCGCTCCTGGCGAGCGCCCTTCTTTTTGCCCTGGCGTGCCTGCTCGATCACTGGGCGTACCAGCATCTTCGGGTTGACGACGTCTACGGCAGGGACTGGGGACGCCTCTTCCGCATCGCCGGGTTCGTGCCCACCTGGATGCTCGGCTCTCTCGCCCTGATCCTCACCGACGCAGGCTCCCGGTCACCGCTGCCGCGCCGCTTCTGGTGGCGCGGGATGCTGCTCACCGTGGCGCCCGTGGCGGCCGGGCTTCTCTGCGAAGCACTCAAGATCCTGCTCCGTCGCGAACGGCCCGGCCTTCACGATGGCGCCTACTACTGGCGCAGCTTCGGCGATCATTTCTGGAGCACCGGGAACATCGGGCTGCCGAGCAGCCACACGATGGTGGCCTTTGCCGGTGCGGGCATGGCGAGCTTCATGTTCCCACGGACCTGGCCCGCGTGGATGCTCCTCGCCGCGGGATGTGCCCTCACCCGTGTCGCGGCGCAGGCCCACTTCCTGAGTGATGTGGTCCTGGCCGGCATGGCCGGCCTCCTGGTCGCGCGCCTGGTCTGGATGAAGTTCGGAATACCGGATCGGACGGGCCCGGCGGCCACCGGCTGACCGGTCCGCCCGCCTGTCACGACACACCGGCAGCAAACCTGGTCGCTCATGTTGACAATTCAACTATATAGGCATATAGTAATTTATGACCATGTCCATGCGCGCGTCGGTCCTGCTGGTCCTGCTGTCGGCTTCCCCCCTCGCCGCCCAGCGACCGCTGACGCTGGCCGATGCCTTTCGCCGCGCCGATTCCACCGCGTTCGCCAACCGGATCGCCGCCGGTGACGCCCGTGCCACCGGCGCCCAGGCCACCGCGGCGCTGCAGGGCATCCTTCCCACGGTCCGCGCCGTGGCAGGCTACGTCCGGTCCAACGATCCGCTCGCCGCCTTCGGGTACACCCTTCAGCAGCGTGGCGTGACGCTCGCCTCGTTCGACCCGGCGAACCTCAATTACCCCGCCCCAGTCACCAACTGGAATGGGGGGTTCGTCGCCGAAGTCCCGCTCATCAACGTCGACGCCTGGTACGGCCGCGCCGCCGCCACGAGCGCCGCCGACGCCGCGACCAGGAGCGCCGAGTGGACGCGCGAGGTGACCCGGGTGGACATCGTCCGCGCCTACTTCGGGGCAATCCTGGTCCAGGAGCAGGCCGCCACGCTCGTCACCGCCGCCAAGGCCGCGCGCGCACACGTGCGACAGGCGGAATCGATGGTGGCCAATGGCATGGCGACCCGCTCCGACGCGCTGCTCGCCTCGGTCCAGGCTGGCCAGGTCGACGCCCAGCTCATCGGCACGACCGGCGAGGCGCGCATTGCCCGCCAGCGCCTGGCCGTCCTCCTTGGCCAGCCGGGAGACACCACCTTCACGCTTCCCGATTCACTGCCGTCGGCCGCAACGATCCGGGCGCTCTCCCTCGAGGCCGGTCCCGACTCGGCCGGCGCCCGCCTCGACGTGACGGCCGCCCAGCTTGGTGCCGAGGCGGCGCAGCGTGGTGTGCGCCGTGCGACCGCGAAGTACCTCCCGCGCGTCAACGGCTTCGGTCGCTACGACTGGAACAGCCCCGACCAGCCGTTCGGCGGTCAGGGCAGTTACACCGTCGGCATCATGGCGTCATGGTCGCCCTTCTCCGGAGCCTCCGAGATCGCGGCGCGGCAGGAAGCCCGCGGCCGTGCCGAGGCCGCGAGCGCCGGGGCCGAAGCCGCCGTCGCGACCGCCGATCTGGAGCGGCAGGCCACCGCGACCCGTCGCGATGTGGCCGTGACCCGCCTTGGCATCGCCGAGACCGCGGTCGTGCAGGCAGAGGAGGCGCATCGGATCGTCGCCCGCAAGTATGCCGGCGGGCTCGCCACCGTTGCCGAGCTCCTTTCGGCGGCTGCGGTGGAGACCCAGGCGCGCCTCGCGCTCTCCGAATCCCGCTACCAGCTCATCGTCGCGGACGCTGCCGCGCGGCAGGCAACCGGGCGCGACCTGATGGCCCTCACTGCGCTGGAGAACTGAGATGCGAATGCTCACGCGGCTATCCGGCTCCCTGCTTGCGACGGCGGTGCTCGGCGCCTGCGGCGCCGATACCCCCCCGGTGGCGGTCGAACGGACCACGGTCACCGGGACCCCGGTCGCCGTGATCGATACGCTGATCCCCGATGCCCTCGAGGCGTCCGGCACCGCGGCGCCGATGCGCACCGCCACGCTGAGCACCAAGCTCATGGGATCGGTCACCACCGTCCTGGTGCATGAGGGTGATCGCGTCGCCTCCGGCCAGTCGCTGATCCGGCTCGATGCGCGCGATCTCGAGGCGAAGCAGAGCCAGGTCGAGGCCGGGCTCGCCGGCGCCACCGCGATGCGGGTCGAGGCCAGCGCGCACGCCGAGCGCATGCGCGGGCTCTATGCCGACAGCGCCGCGACGAAGGCGCAACTCGACCAGGCCGAGACCGGCCTTGCGCGTGCGGAGGCCGCGGTAGCCTCGGCCACCGCAGCAGCCGCCGAACTCGCCGCAACCGCTTCCTATGCAGACGTTCGCGCGCCGTTTGCCGGCATCGTCACCCGGCGATTCGTCGACCCGGGTTCCTTCGCGGCGCCGGGAACCCCGCTGGTCACGGTGGAGGACGCCTCCACGCTGCGGGTAGCGGTGACCGCGGCGCCCGATGCGGTGCGCGGCCTGCGGCGCGGCAGTACCATCGCGGCGGTGATCGGCGATTCGGTCACGACCGCCACCGTGGAGGGGGTGGTCCCGTCCGGCGCCAATGTCTACACCGTGAACGCCCTCGTGCCCAACCCGACCGGGCGCTTCCAGAGCGGGAGTTCGGCCACCCTCGCGCTGCCACGCGGCACCCGGCGCGCGCTGCTCGTGCCCGCGGCCGCGATTGTCCGCCAGGGTGACCTCGCCGGTGTCCGTCTCGCGTCGGCCGGTACAGTGTCCCTCCGGTGGATCACGCTTGGTCGCAGCACGGCGTCGCTGGTGGAGGCGCTGTCGGGCCTGGCCTCCGGCGACACCGTGCTCGTGCCGGCCGGGGCTCGCTGAGCCATGGGCATCGCCGGCCGGGTCGCGCAGGCCTTCCTCCGTTCCAAGCTCACGCCGCTGGTGACGGTGGCGTCGCTCGCCGTCGGCGCCCTGGCCATGCTCGCCACGCCGCGCGAGGAAGAGCCGCAGATCTCCGTGCCCATGATCGACGTGATGGCCACGCTGCCCGGCGCGTCGCCCGCGGAGGTCGAGAACCTCCTGACCCGGCCGATCGAGAAGCTCATGTGGCAGGTTCCCGGCGTCGAGTACGTGTACTCGATGGCCGGCGAGAGCATGACGCTCGTGACGGTGCGCTTCAAGGTCGGCGAGGACCAGGATCGTGCCGTCAGTCGCGTCTTCGCCAAGATCGGCGCGGAGGCCGACCGGGCCCTGCCCGGTGTCATGCCGCCGCTCATCAAGCCCCACTCCATCGACGACGTGCCGATCCTGGCACTCACGCTTCACGGCGGCGGTCACGGTTCGGACGCCCTGCGCGCCCTGGCCACCCATCTGGCCGACGACCTGGCCACCATCCCCGACCTGGCCCGCATCGACCTGATCGGCGGCGCGCCCACCCAGTTGCGCGTGATGCTCGACCCGTCGCGACTGGCCGGCAGTGGCGTCACTCCGGGCGAGGTCATGCAGGCGCTGCGCGCCGCGAACGTCCAGTTGCCCGCCGGCGAGTACGCCACCGCCAACGAGGTGTTCCTCGTGTCGGTGGGTGCGCCCATCCGTACCGCGCGTGATGCCGGCGACGTCGTGGTGGCCAACCGCGCGGGACCCGTCTACCTGCGCAACGTGGCCACGGTCGTCGAGGCGCCCGCCGAAGCCACCGACTACGTGAGCCATGCGGCGCGCGGTGAAGCCGGGGAGCAGGCCGTCACCCTCGCCATTGCCAAGCGGCCCGGCGTCAACGCCACCGATATCGCCCACCTCGCCCTCGCGCGGGTGGAGGAGGTGCGCGGCCGCCTGCTGCCGGCCGACGTCCGCGTGGACGTCACCCGCAACTACGGCGAGACCGCGAACGAGAAGGCCAACGAGCTCATGCTCCACCTGCTCATCGCGACGCTCTCGGTCACGGTGCTCATCGGGCTCTTTCTGGGATGGCGGGAGGCGATGGTCGTGCTGGTCGCGGTGCCCGTCACGCTCGCGCTGACGCTCTTCGTCTACTACGTGCTCGGGTATTCCCTCAACCGGATCACCCTCTTCGCCCTGATCTTCTCCATCGGCATCCTGGTGGACGACGCCATCGTCGTGGTGGAGAACATCTACCGTCACCTGCAGATGGGCGACCGCGCGCCGGAGGTCGCGGCAGTCGAGGGCGTGGATGAGGTGGGCAACCCCACCATCCTCGCCACCTTCACGGTGATCGCCGCCATCCTCCCGATGGCATTCGTGTCCGGCCTGATGGGACCGTACATGCGGCCCATCCCGGTGGGCGCGTCTGCCGCCATGCTCGCCTCGCTCGCCGTGGCGTTCATCATCACCCCGTACCTCGCCTTGCGCCTGCTCCGCGGCCACGTCCGGCAGCTGACTCCAGCGCATGATGCCGCCCACGAGCCGGAGGAAGCCTCGCGGTTCGCGAACGTGTACGGCCGCATCATGGCGCCGCTGATGGACCGGCCGCGCCTGCGCACCGGGTTCTACGCCGCGATCGTCCTGCTCCTTCTCGGTTCGGTCAGCCTGCTGGCGCTCAAGCTGGTCGAGGTCAAGATGCTGCCCTTCGACAACAAGTCGGAGTTCCAGGTCGTGCTCGACCTGCCGGAGGGCGCGACGCTCGAGACCTCGAATGCCGTCGCCCAGGCCGTGGCCGCCCACCTGCGCACCGTGCCGGAGGTCGTGAGCACCGAGAGCTACGCCGGCACCGCGGCGCCCTTCAACTTCAACGGCCTGGTGCGGCACTACTTCATGCGCCGCGCCCCCAATGTTGCCGATGTGCAGGTGAACCTGTTGCCCAAGGGCGAGCGCCGCCGCCAGAGCCACGCCATCGCGGTATCGGTACGCCCGGCGGTGGACTCGATCGCCCGGGCCTTCGGCGCGAACGCCAAGATTGCGGAGATCCCGCCGGGCCCGCCCGTCCTCTCCACTCTCGTGGCCGAGGTGTACGCGGCCGATGACAGCACCCGCCTCGCGGCGGCGGAGCGCGTCAGAGGGATCATGTTCGCGACCCCCGGCGTGGTGGACGTCGACTGGACGGTCGAGGCACCCGAGGGCAAGCGCCGCTTTCGCGTGGACCGCGTGCGTGCCGCCGAAGCCGGCGTATCGGTGGAACAGGTGGCCCAGGTGCTCACCATGTCCCTCTCCGGTGCCGGTGCCGGTCTCGCCAGCGTGCCGACGGCCCGCGAGGGCGTGCTCATCGTGCCCCGGCTTGGCCTCGCGAGCCGGAGCGGGGTCGAGGCGTTGCTCGCCGTGCCGGTCGCCACGCCGCACGGGCCCACGCCGCTCGCGCGGTTCGTCACGGTGGATTCCACCACGCGCGACCCGCTGCGCATGCGCAAGAACCTCCGTCCCGTCATCTACGTCACCGGCGACGTCGCCGGCACCATCGAGTCGCCGGTGTATGCGATCCTGGCCATGAATCGCGCGCTCGACACGCTCCGGGTGAACGGGGCCGCGATCCGGCGCTACAACGCCACCGCGCCGGCGCGCCTCGACGAAACCGCCGTCAAGTGGGATGGCGAGTGGCAGGTCACCATCGAGGTGTTCCGCGACCTCGGCATCGCCTTCGCCGCGGTGCTGGTGCTCATCTATGTGCTGGTGGTGGGCTGGTTCCAGTCGTTCAAGGTCCCCCTCGTCATCATGGCGCCGATCCCCTTGACGCTCATCGGCATCCTCCCGGGGCATGCGCTCACCGGCGCCTTCTTCACCGCCACATCCATGATCGGGATGATTGCGCTTGCCGGGATCATCGTCCGGAACTCGATCCTGCTGGTGGACTTCATCCAGCTCGCCGAGGAGCGGGGCCGGCCGCTGCGCCAGGCGGTGCATGGAGGCCGGTGCAGTGCGGTTCCGCCCCATCGCGCTGACCGCCGCCGCGGTGGTCATTGGCGGCCTGGTGATGGTGCTGGACCCGATCTTCCAGGGCCTCGCGGTGGCCCTGATCAGTGGCGCGATCGTCGCCACGCTGCTCACGATGGTCGTGGTCCCGCTGCTCTACTGGGAGCTGGGCCGCGAGCGCTGATGTCTACTCGAGGGATTGACTGAAGGGAGACGGGCCATGTGCAGTGAATTGCTGATCCGGCGTATCGCCGGGCTGTTCGTACTGGGATCGCTGGCACTGGGAGTGTGGGTGAACCCGGCGTGGTTGCTCTTCACCGCCTTCGTCGGGCTCAATCTCTTTCAGTCGAGCCTGACCGGCTTCTGCCCACTCGAGCGCATGCTGGGGCGCGCGCGCTTGTTCGGCTGCACCCCGCGGAAGGCCTGACCCTAGCGGCGGCGGAGGAGCTTGCGCTTGCGCCCCAGTTCCTCCTCCAGCCCGCCGCACACCAGGTCACACATGGTGAACACCTCCGGGTCGGTGATGCGGTACCAGCTCGTGGTCCCCTCCTTCCGTCGGTCCACGAACCCCTGCTGAAGGAGCACCTGGAGGTGCTTCGACACGTTGGCCTGCCCTCCGCCAGTGCGCTCGGCCAATTCGCCGACCGAGCGCTCCCCGGCTCGGAGTGCCTGGAGCAGGCGCAGGCGCATCGGGTCACCGAGGGCACGGAACCGCTCGGCGATGATGTCGGCACTGGCTTCACTCAACTCGACCATGATGATCACTCTCCTGCTGTATGACTATGTGGTAATATAACGCCGGCGCCCCGCGACTTCATGCACCCGCATGGTCCCCAGCGCCATATTTCCCCCTCAACCTCAAACCCGGGGACCCGTCGTGAGGATCCGTTCATTTCTGGCACTCGCCGCCCTGCTCGTCGTCGCCCCACCCATGACGGCGCAGCAGGCGCCGCCGAGGGAATATCCCGGCCTCGAGACCGGGAAGATGTGGCAGTTCGACGTGCCACCCCTCGAGTACTGGAACAAGCGCTACGGCTTCCAGCCGCCGGCAGGGTGGCTCGATCATGCCCGGCTCTCCTCCCTGCGCACCGCTAACTGCAGCGCGTCCTTCGTGTCGGGGCAGGGCCTGGTAATGACCAACCATCACTGTGCCCGCGAGTGCATCGAGGGCGTCACGGAGAAGGGTGAGGACCTCCTTGCGAACGGATTCGTCGCCCCGGGCATGGCCGACGAGCGTCGCTGCAAGACGCTGTACCTCGACCAGCTCCAGGAAATCACCGATGTCACGGCACGGGTCCAGGCCGCCATCGGCACCGCGCCGCCCGAGACGGCGACCAAGCTCCGCACCGGTGTCATCACCGCCATCGAGAACGAGTGCAGTACCACCGCGACGGACGCCTTCTGCCAGGTCGTCACGCTCTACCGGGGCGGCCAGTACAAGCTCTACCGCTTCCGGCGCTTCACCGATGTCCGCCTGGTCATGGCTCCGGAAAGCGAGATGGCATTCTTCGGCGGGGACCCCGACAACTTCACCTATCCCCGCTACGACATCGACATGTCGTTCGTGCGCGCCTATGTCGACGGCAAGCCTGCCGACACCGAGCGCAACCACTTTGCCTGGAGCAAGGCCGGTGCGAAGGAGGACGACCTCGTCTTCGTCACCGGCAACCCGGGTTCCACCGGCCGGCTGAACACGATGTCGCAACTGGCGTATCTCAAGGAAGTGTCCTACCCCGCGCAACTCGCAGCGCTCGACCGGCGTATCGCCGTCACCGAGCAGCTGTCAGCGCTCTCGGAAGAGCGGGCCAAGGCGCTCCGCAACCAGTACTTCAGCCTGCAGAACTCGCGGAAGGCCATCGGTGGCTACCAGTCCGGCTTGCTCGACGACCGCCTGATGGCGCAGAAGAAGGCATGGGAAGCTGACTTCAGGAAGCGCGTTGCCGCCAATCCGGCCTACCAGCTCAAGTACGGGAAGGCGTGGAGCGAGGTGGCCGTCGTGCAGCAGGAGCTCCGCGCCACCGCCCTGAAGCGACGGTACTACACGTTCAACGCCGACCTCAGCCGACTGCTGCCGATCGCCGGCATGTTCGTGCGCTACAACGATGAGCTGGCCAAGCCCGACTCGCTGCGGCTCCCCGCCTATCGCGAGGCCAACCGGAAACAGCTCGAGCTCGCGATGGTGGCCGGTGCCCCAATCGACACCGTCGCCGAGCGGATGTGGCTTACCTCCTGGTTCACGGCGATGGAGAAGGAACTGCCCGCAACGGACCCGGTCCGTCGCGCCGCGCTTGACGGCCGCACCCCGGCAGCGGCGGCGCAGGCAATGCTGGCCTCGACCACGCTGATCAATCCGGAACAGCGCGTGGCGCTGTTCACCAGTGGTGAGGCAGGCATCGAAGCGTCGAAGGACCCGTTCATCGTCCTGGCGCGCGTCATCGACCCGCTCGACCGCAGCATGACGAAGCAGGTGCAGGCGCTGGCCAGCCGCGAGAGCGCCGCCACCGAACTCATCGCACGCGCATTGCTCGCGACCTATGGCAACAGCGTCGCGCCCGATGCCACCTTTTCCCTCCGCATCAGTGACGGCCAGCCGAAGCGCTACCCGATGAACGGCACCTTCGCGCCCGTCCTCACCACTTTTTACGGACTCTATGACCGGAGCATCGGATTCGAGTCCACCGGGCCGTGGGCACTGAGCGAGCGATGGCAGCAGCGGAAGGACTCCCTCGCCCTCGCCACGCCGTATAACGTGGCGTCCACCAATGACATCATCGGTGGCAATTCCGGCAGCCCGGTCATCAACAAGGATGCGGAAGTCGTCGGGTTGATCTTCGACGGGAACATCGAGGGCCTGCCGAATCGCTTTCTCTTCACCGAGTATCAGGCGCGCGCCGTTTACCTCGACTCTCGAGGCATCGTCGAGGCGCTGCGAAACGTCTATGGCGCGAAGTGGATCGCCGATGAACTGACCGGCGTCGCCAACTGATGAGGCGTTCTCCCATGCGTTGCGTGTTCCATCCGGCAATCGCGGCCCTGGGACTGCTCCTTCCGGGCGCCGCTTCCGCGCAGGAGGCGAATCCCCTGGTCATGCAGCAGATTACCCACGTCGACCCCGCCATCGAGCAGCAGATCGTCGCCATCCGTGATACTGCCTGGCGCGCCTACTTCGCCAATGATCAGGCGACGATGGGCAGGCTCTTCCCCGCCAACTTCATCTCGATCGGATGGACCGGCGGACCCTGGCTCGATCGCGCCGGCACCCTCGCGGACGCGGCGAGCTTCGCATCCCATGGAGGGAAGCTCCTGGCGCTCGAATTTCCCCACACCGAAATCCAGCTGTTCGGCGATGTAGCGGTAGTGTTCAGCCTCTATGTGGTGGAGTTCGACTACGACGGCATCACGTCGCGTCAGTCGGGTCGAGCTACGGAGGTCTTCCAGCGGAAGGAGGGACACTGGATCCATCCATCCTGGCATCTCGATTCTGGCAGGTGATGCCCGATTAGCCCCGGAGCGCCCTCGAGGATCCCTCGAGCGGCGCCCCGACCCGCAACAGCTCGACCCACGGCGCGATGCCGTCGGCCACCTGCTGTGCCATGGCGAGGTGGAGGCGGGTAAAGGCGTCGGCCGCACCGGTGGTGAGGATCAACGCCCCGCCGATGCTTCCCCCCGCCCTGAGCGGGAATACCAGCTCTATCTCCGCACCGCCACCCATCACGCCATGCGGCACTTCGCCGGCAATGACCTTGCTCACTACGGGATTGCCTACCGGCGTGGACGTTATCTCCCCCAGGTGCCGATGATCCCCCGGTACCAGCACCACGACCCGGTCTGGCTGGTCAGTCCGTAGCGCGAGTCGCACCCGGTGGAATGGGAGCAGCGCCGTCGCCTCGGCCATGTACTCCCGCAGGCCGGTCGAAAAGTCCGGCACCGTGGCGAGAATGGTCGCCATTCGGCGCAATTGCGTCGGGATGGCATTCGCCGAGCCAAGCTGGGCCCTGATGATCTTGAGCTGGTGAGCCTGCACCAGCCCTTCGACCCGGCTCGCGATCCAGGGGGCGAGACGATGGAGCAGTTCGGCATCGTGCGCGTCGTATATGCCGACGGTGTCACCACCCAGCAGCAGGTAGCCGACTACCCGTTCTCCCACCACGAGTCGCACCCCGAGTGTGGAGCGCACCGCGCTGTGGCGGTCGCTCTCGGCCCACCCGGTCCAGCCCCCTTCAGTCAGCGCATCATCGAGCAGCACTACTTCACGCACGCCGAACGCGGCTGACGGATCGAACAGGTCACGCGGAACGATGAGCGTGCTGTCACTCCAAAGCCCACCCTCGTCGTGCGCGCTGAGGCGGTACACCTGCTCCGGCGATGCCCCGGGTACGAAGATGTCGAGGCGTTCATGCGGAATGAGTCGGTCGAAGGCGAGGCTGACACCGCGGGCGAACGCCCGTGGTGTGTGGGCGACGCGCGTCGCGGCTGCGATCGCGTCCACAACGCCGGTTTCCGGATACGGCACCACGTCGGGCCGGTCAGGATCGGCCAGGCGCGCGAGCGTCGGTGCGATGCGCCGCGCGACGGCCGCGAACCGCTCCCTCGTATCCGGGTCGTGCATGTCGTGAGCGAACGACGCCACCAGCAGCAGGCCAACGTCGTCGCGCTCGGTGCGGCAGGCGAAACACGAAACCGATCCATAGCCCGCGTCCCGGATGACCGCCTCGAGCAGCGCCAGTTGCGGCGCCCCGATGCGAGGCTGCGGCAGCGGAATGCGAAGCTCGTCCTCCGCGAGCGCGGCCGGACCGACCAGGGCCGCGCCTCCTGACACGGGGAAGTGCCAGATGGCGAGGAGATCGTGTGGCATCGCGACGCCGACCACGTTGCTCAGTGCCTCATACCAGGTCGTGAGGACGGACGTCTCGCGCAGCGATTCCTCCGGACCTGGTACCGGGACCACGAGTTCGCTCAGGTTTGGATGCATGCCAGCAGGGAAGTGCAGGAGATATGCCCGCAGTTGCGACATATCCAAGTCACCTTGCTACAATGGTTTACCTTGCCTGCCGCTCTCCGGTCAGCACTTGCCCCGCGGTAACTGCCGCGTCTTGCGCATGATACCCCCCTCCCCTATTTTAGACTATGGAACCGACCGGAGCCGCCCCGATGTCCTCACTCGCCCTCAGTATCAAGGGAATGTCTTGCGGACACTGCCTCAACGCTGTTCGTCGCGCGCTGAGCGATACGCCTGGCGTGACCGTTGAGTCCGTTCGCATGGGGCGCGCCGACGTGCAGTACGATCCGGCTGTCATTTCGCCCGAAAAAATCGCCGCCGCCGTCACGGATGCCGGCTATGAAGCAGCCGCCCATGCCGAATAAGCACGCGCGCGTTTCGGCAGCCCCACCGCGCGAGGCCGCCTCCCCTGTCGAGGGCAGCGCGCGCCTGCGCCTGGACGTGTCCGGGATGACCTGTGCCGCCTGCAGCGCGCGGGTCCAGCGCGCCCTCGAACGCACGGAGGGTGTGGGTCGTGCCACGGTCAACCTGATGACCGGCACGGCGGCCATCGAGTACGATCCGGTGTGCACGACGCCGGAGTCCCTGATCAGTGCGGTCGAGCACACCGGATACGGCGCCGCGATGGCGCATGATCATTTTGCGCAGCCGGCACCATCGACCACCGCCATCGCGCATGCGCACGACATGCACGAGCACGGCGTGTCGCAACTGCGTGCCCGGACCTGGTTCGCGCTGGCGGCCTTCTTCGTCTCGATGATCCTGAGTGCCCTGCTCGGCCACGCCCCCGGTGGCGCAGCACCTGGCCCCAGCGATCCGCTCATGTGGCTGATGGAACCGATCGCAAACCTGGTGCGGCAGCTCTTGCCGGCAACGGCACAGGTTTCGGCCGCAGCATGGCGATGGGTGCTCCTCCTTCTGACGCTGCCGGTGGTTTTCTGGTCGGGGCGTCATTTCTACGTGCGCGCCTGGGGTGCTCTCAAGCATCGCGGCGCCGACATGAACACGCTCATCGCGCTCGGCACCGGGGCCGCGATGCTCTTCAGCGTTGCCATGACCCTGGCAGCACCCTGGTTCCAGGCCCGCGGAGTGACGCCGGCCGTCTACTTCGAGGCGGTGAGCGGCATCATCTCCCTCGTGTTGCTCGGCCAGCTGTTTGACGAGCGCGCCAGGGGCCGTGCCTCCGCCGCCCTCGACCGGCTGCTCGCACTGCGGCCGCGGACCGTGCGCGTCATCCGCGGCAGCGACGAGCCCGAGGTGCCCATCACCGACCTCCGGCTGGGTGACGAGTTCCGCGTACGCCCCGGCGAGTCGATCGCCGCCGACGGCGTCGTGCTCGATGGGCAATCATCGGTCGATGAATCGATGCTCACCGGCGAGCCGGTGCCCGTGTCACGTGTCACCGGTGACGAGGTGGTAGGCGGCACCGTGAATCGCACCGGCGCACTGCGAGTGCGGGTTACCCGCCTCGGTGGCGACAGTGTGCTGGCGCGCATCGTGACTCTGGTGCGTGAGGCACAGGAAACCCGGGCACCGATCCAGCGCCTGGCCGACAGGGTCACCGCGGTGTTTGTCCCCGTCGTGGCACTGGTGGCTCTCGCCACCGGCCTGCTCTGGCTCGCCTTCGGGCCTCCACCGGCGTACCTCCACGCGCTCGTCGCTGCGGTGACGGTGCTCATCATCGCGTGCCCCTGTGCCATGGGACTCGCCGTGCCCATGGCGGTCATGGTCGCCACGGGACGCGGGGCGGAGCTCGGCATTCTGGTGCGCGGCGGGGAGGCGCTCCAGCGAGGCGAGGACATCGACACCGTGCTGCTCGACAAGACCGGCACCGTCACCGAGGGGCGTCCGTCCCTGACGGCTGCCGAGGGCGTCACCCCCGACAGCAACACGGCGGATATGCTGCGTCGTGCCGCGGCGGTGGAGCGTGCCAGCGAACATCCGCTGGCTGAGGCGGTGCTTCGCGCGGTGCCCGACGGCACGGAGATCCCGGACGCTCGCGACATCGAGGTGGTGACTGGTCAGGGCGTCATTGGTACGGTGGAGGGGAAGCGCGTGGCGGTTGGAAACAACGCGTTGATGCAACGCCTTGGCATCGATGCCGGATCCCTCCGTGACCGTGTGTCCTTCCACGCCACACGCGGCGCTACCGTCGTTCACGTGGCCGAGGATGGCCGGCTCCGCGGAATCCTCGCCATCGAGGATCGGGTCAGGCTCACCAGCGCCGAAGCGGTGCGGCAGTTCCGCGCCATGGGGATCGAGCCGGTGCTCCTCACCGGCGACCGGCGCGAGACGGCGGAAGCGGTGGCGCGCCAGGTTGGTATCGAGCGGGTCGAGGCGGAGGTGAGCCCCGGGCACAAGCTCGACGTGGTGCGCCAGTACCAGGGCAACGGTCGCAAGGTCGCCATGGTGGGAGATGGACTCAACGATGCGCCCGCCCTGGCCCAGGCCGACCTCGGCATCGCGATGGGTAGCGGGACGGATGTCGCACTGGAGACGGCGAGCGTCACCCTGCTGCGGAATGACCTGCGCGGCGCTGTCGACGCCCTCGTACTGGCCCGGAGCACCATGAGGGTCATCCGGCAGAACCTCTTCTGGGCCTTCGCCTACAATGTCGTCTGCATTCCCATTGCCGCCGGCGCGCTGTTCCCTGCGCTCGGACTCCTCCTCACGCCCGCCTTGGCCGCCGCGGCGATGGCGGTGAGCGATGTCACCGTGGTCGGAAACAGCCTTCGGCTCAAGCGCTTCGCGGCCGGGCGTGCACGTCCAGGGACCGCTCATCGCTCACCACTCGCCGTTAGCGCGGAGGGTCAACATGCCCACTGACCGCCACGCCGATATCGCCCCCGAAACCAAGCAGGCGGTGCTCAATCGCCTCCGCCGCATCGAGGGCCAGGTGCGCGGCCTGCAGCGCATGGTGGAGGAAGAGCGCTACTGCGCCGACGTATTGACCCAGGTGCAGTCGGTGCAGGAGGCATTGCGCGGAGTGGGACGTGAACTGCTGGACAATCACCTGCGGCACTGCACCACGGCGGCCCTCAGGTCAAATGACCCGGCGCGCGCGGAAGTGATCTACCAGGAACTGCTCGAACTCGCCTGGCGGAGCGCCCGCTAGGCGAGTGCCCTTCCCTCTTCAGCCACCCGCGCGATATCCCGGGTCAACTTGCCGGCCGCGCCCAGCACCACCAGTCCACCAGCGATCGATACCGCCGGCAAAACGAAGACCGCCTGTTCCAGCCCGAACCGGTCCGACAGTATCCCTACCAATGGGAAGGCAATGGCATCCCCGGCCAGGTGAATGAATAGGAAGTAGGCGCCGGCCACCGTGGCGCTGATCCGACCGGGTACCACGTCGAAGATCGTGGCGCTCAAGGGCCCGTTGTACCACGACAGGAAGAAGAAGGCGACGCCGAACCATGCCCGGAACATGCCGGGGTCGCGCATGGTCATCAGCCATACGGCCAGCGGTCCGCCGATCAGCAGCCCCAGCGCCACCGTCAGTACGCGCGCGCGCGGATTCCGCTTGAGCCACCAGTCAGCAATGAGTCCGCCGGCCAGGGTCCCGCTCACCCCGGCTACCAGTCCCGTGACGCCCAGCAGACGAGCCGCCTCACCCGATGACAGCCCCAGTTCTCGCGTGATGAATGTCGGACCCCACCCGACCAGGCCGTTCATGCCGAACGAGATCATCGCCCCGGCGATGAAGACATAGACCAGCGTGGGGGTGCGCAACACCCGCTGCAGCGCGTCGAGCAGTCCGTCCAGCGCGGTACCTGCATCGTGGCCGAACGGCGTGCGCTCGAGCTTTCCCATGCGGATGGACCGCACCCAGAACCAGATCTGCATCACCACGCCGATGCCGACGATCGCGCCGAACGCGGCGACATCGGCCCGTGAGTCCTCGCCGTAGTGCCAGTCGAGAACGAACGCCGCCGTCACTCCGATCACGACGCTCAGGATCAGCGGATAGAACTGCAGTACCGTGGTGACAAAGCCCTCTTCCTTCACGTACGGCCGCACCGGCACCGGTCCGCCGCGCCCCGAGGGGTCGATCAGTCGCGATGCCAGGAGCGCCAGCAGGAAACCCGGTACCCCAACCACCATGAATGCGATCCGCCAGCCGTAGAGCTGCTCCAATGTCCCGCCGAGGAGGATGCCAAGGACGCCACCGATGGCCAGGCCCGCCGAGAGCACGCCCATGGCGGCGGCCCTGCCCTTGCCCGGGTAGTAATCGGCCACCAGCGAACTCGCCGCCGGCGCGAACGCCGCCTCGCCGATGCCCACAACCGCCCGGCAGGCGAACAGCTGCCAGAAGTTGCGAACCAGTCCGCCGAGAAAGGTGAAGGCGCTCCAGACCGCCACACCACCGGCGATCACGGCCCGCCGCGAGCGGAGGTCGCTCAGCACGCCGAGTGGGAGTGCGGCGAGCGAGTAGACGAGGATGTAGGCGGAGCCGAGCCAGCCGAGTTGCGTGTCGGTGAAGTCGAGGTCGCGTTTTAGAGGCTCGAACAACGCGAATATGACGTTGCGGTCGAGGTAGTTGAGGAGGTTGATGGCCGTGAGCAGGCCCAGGGCGTACGCCGCATACCGCCTCGTCACGGGTACGGCCGTCGCCGCCTCGCTCATCTGTCTGACTTCCGCGTCCTCCCCGTCCTTCCCGCCCCCCACCGCGCTTCAGTCATTCAGCACGTAGGCGAACACCAGCGGCGCCACGATCGTCGCGTCCGACTGGATCATGAACTTGGGCGTGCCCACGTCGAGCTTGCCCCAGGTGATCTTTTCGTTGGGCACTGCGCCGGAGTAGCCGCCGTAGCTGGTCGACGCATCCGAGATCTGCGCGAAGTAACCCCAGAACGGAACATCCTCCATCTGGAGGTCCTGCACCATCGCCGGCACGGCGCAGATCGCGAAGTCGCCGGCGATGCCGCCGCCCACCTGGAAGAAGCCCACGCTGGGCTTCTCGAGTACGGCATCGCCGCCCTTGGCCTTCTTCTTCGCGGCATTGTAGCCGCTGGCATCGAGATACCAGCGCATCAGGTGCTCCATCTGCTCGGTGCCGCTCTTCACGCACTGGTGATGCTTCACCTCGCCGCGGAACACCGCCGCGGCGAACATGTTGCCGGTCGTGGAGTCCTCCCAGCCCGGGTGATACACCGGAATTCCCTTCTCCCAGGCCGCCAGCAGCCAGGAGTTCCGCGCCGGGATCTGGTAGAACTTCTCCATTGCGCCGTTGGCAAAGATGTCCTGCAGGAATTCCGCCTCGAATTTCCGTTCACCTGCGTCGGCGGCGGACTTCCAGCGGTCGATCAGCTTCCGCTCGAGGTTGCGCATCACCGTCTCCGGGATGGCCGTGTCGGTGACGCGGTTGAAGCCGGCTTCGTACAGCTCCTTCTCGTCCTCAACCGAGAGGGCCCGGTAGTCCTCGATGATCTTGTAGTCGTTGTACGCGAGGAGGTTGAACAGGTCCTCCTCGAGATTGGCCCCGGTGCAGCAGATGCCGTGCACCATGTCGGCCCGGATCATCCGGGCCAGGATCTGGCCCAGCTTCGCCGTGCTCATGGCGCCTGCCAGGGTCACCAGCATCTTGCCACCCGCCTGGATGTGGTTCTCATAGGCGCGTGCCGCCGCCACCGTCTCGCGCGCGTTGAAGTGGAGGAAGTGCTGGTCGAGAAAGGTGCGAATGGAGCCCATCGGTCGATCTCCGGACGTGTAAGTGTCGCCTACTCCCGGCGGGCCCGGGCATCGAGGACGATCCGAACCGCTTCTTTCGGGTCATCCGTGACATGAAAGAGGTTGAGGTCGGAGGCACCGATGTTGCCGGCACGCACCGCCGTTTGCCCGAGCCAGTCCACCATTCCCTGCCAGTAGGCCTTGCCGAACAGGATCACGGGGAAGTTGCTGACCTTCCCGGTCTGGATCAGTGTCAGCGCCTCGAAGAGTTCGTCCAGCGTGCCGTAACCACCTGGAAAGACGATGAAGGCGGTCGAGTACTTCACGAACATCGTCTTCCGCACAAAGAAGAACTTGAAGTAGAGCGCGCGGTTGGCGAACTCGTTGCCACGCTGCTCGAACGGGAGCTCGATGTTGCAGCCGATCGAGAGGCCCGACGCTTCGGCGGCGCCCTGGTTCCCCGCTTCCATGATGCCAGGTCCGCCACCGGTAATCACCGGGATCTTCTGCACTGCGAGCAGCCGGCCCGTCTCGCGCGCCTGTTCGTAGTACGGGTTGTCCGGCTTGGTGCGCGCCGAGCCGAAGATCGTCACCCCGTCCCTCACGTCGGCGAGGTTGTCGAAGCCCCAGACGAACTCGCCCATGATGCGGAGGACCCGCCAGGAGTCACTGACCCGCACCGCCTCTTCCCGTTCAGCCGGCGAGGGCACCTGCTGCAGGAGCTGTTCGTCCTCCGTACCGAGCGGCGTGGCGGAGTTGAGCCGGAACGGCATCGGGGTCGGCGTGAAGGCGTCGGTCATGGGACCAGGTGCTCCAGGAGTGCGCGATGGTCGTCGGGCACGTTGTAGAAATACGGTGACACACGGACATGACCGGGACGGGCGTCCGTGATGATGCCCGCCGCTGCGAGACGGCGCACGTCGCGGGCCGGATCGTCACTCGGCAGCATCACGATGCCACTCCGTTCTGCGGCGTTCGCCGCCACTTTCGGCTTGAGCCCCCGTTCCCGTGCCAGCGAAACGAGGTCTTCCGTGAGGGCGGACGTCTCGCGCCGCACGGCATCAATGCCAATTTCTTCCAGTAGCTCGAGGCCCCCGAGTTGCGCATATACCGGCATGAGGGCCGGCGTGCCGCTCTCCAGTCGGCGCGCATCGTCATGCAGTTCGAGCGCGTTGGGGTCGAAGCGGAACTGTTCCCGGTGACTGAACCATCCCGCCGCCTTCGGTGAGAGCGTCGGCAGCAGTTCCGCACGCGCGTATACGAAGGCGATTCCGGTGCCGCCCAGCAGCCACTTGAGCCCGCCGCTGGCGTAGAAATCGACGTCCATCGCCGTCACATCGACGGGGATCTGTCCGGCTGCCTGGTACCCGTCGATGAGTGCGAGCGCCCCCTGCCGATGCGCGAGCTCGGCGATGGCGCCGGCATCCTGAATGTGTCCGCTGGTGAAGAACACGTGGCTGGTGGCCACCAGCGCCGTGCGCGCGTCGATCGCGCGTTCGTACAGCTCGAGTGGCACCCGGATCCCGTCCGGGCTCTGCAGCACTACTACCTCCACACCATGCGGTACCTTGGCCAGCCACTGGTACGCGATGGTCGGGAAGTCGAGGGAAGTCACCACCACCTTCGGGCGCCGGGAGTAGTCCAGCGACTCGGCGATACTCGTGAGCGCGCTCGAGATGTTCGGGTGCAGCGCGATCGTGCCGGAAGGCGCACCCACTACGCGGCCATACCCCGCGCGCAGGTCGGCGAGCGCCTGCCACCAGGTGTCGTACCAGGCCGAGGCGCCCCGGGTCTCCCACTGGTCGAGATAGGTGTTGACGCGCGCCCGGGAGCGGCGCGAAAGCGCCCCGAGCGAGCAGCTGTTCAGGTACACCGAATGCCGGAAGATCGGAAACTCTTCACGATACCGTACGGCGAGAGGGGTTGGCATCGGGCGCACGGTCATAGGGTGGCAAATATAGTCCGTTATCTTGTTTGCTCATGGCCGCAACACAAGGTTCTCCGCACGCAGGCTGGGAGGGACGCTACCCCGGCAGCTGGTCCGCGCTTTCCCTGGCCCTTTCTCTTCGCGCGGCCCTCAATCCACGGCTTGCGGTTGATTTGCTCCGGACTGCCTGGGCCTTCCGGCGCCGACAGTGGTGGACCAGGTTCCCCTGGCTTCCGGTACCCGACGAGATCTATCTCCGCTGGCGTATGTACACCGCCTACGGAGACGAGAAGGCGGTACCTCCCGCGGAGGATGTCATTCGCTTCGCGCGCTGGCGGAGGGAGACGATGCACCTGTAAGACCAGCCGTTCCTCTTCCCTCTTCCCCCCTTCCCTTACGGCTTCGGTCGTCCTGCCTCCCGTAGCTTCCGTTCCCTGTTCCCTGTTCCCGGTTTCCCGTTCCCTCCATTATTTCACTAATGGCGAAACAGCCCCCGCATATCGTCATCATCGGCGCCGGCTTCGGCGGCATATACGCTGCGCGCGAACTCGCCGCCGCACCGGTGAGGGTCACCGTCGTGGATCGACATAACCACCACCTCTTCCAGCCGATGCTCTACCAGGTGGCCGGCGCGGCCCTCAGTCCATCCGACATCGCGTCGCCCATCCGCCGCACCCTCCGGCGGGAGACTCACACCGAGGTGATCCTGGCCGACGTGGCCCGAGTCGATACGGCTGCCAAGTCGATCTGGTTGGCAGGCGGTAGTAGTATCGTCTACGACTACTGCATAGTCGCACCGGGTGTGGAGACATCCTACTACGGCAACGACGAGATGTGGGCGCCGCTGGCCCCCGGGCTCAAGACCTTGGAGGATGCCCTCGACATTCGGCAACGCGTGTTGCTTGCGTTTGAGCAGGCGGAGCGCGAGGCCGACGTCGCCCGGCGTCACGCGAGCCTCACCTTTGTGGTGGTGGGCGGAGGTCCAACCGGTGTCGAGATGGCCGCGACCATCGCCGAACTGCGGCGGTATACCCTCGCGCGCGACTTCAGGCACATCGATCCGCGGGAAGCCACCGTCATGCTGCTCGAGGGTGGACCGCGCATCCTGCCCACCTATCCCGAGGAACTGAGTGCCGTCGCAAAGTCGAAGCTGCGCGGCCTTGGCGTCGAGGTGCGCGAGAACATGCTCGTGAGCAAGATCGAGCGCGGATATGTCGAGGCGGCAGGCTGGACCATTCCGACCCACACGGTGGTGTGGGCCGCCGGCATGCGCGCGTCGCCGCTGCTGAAGACGCTGGATACCCCGCTCGATCGGATGGGACGTGCCGTCGTCGAGCCTGACTGCAGCATACCAGGACATCCTGAGGTATTCGTCATCGGTGATGCGGCGCATTTCGAGGATTCGGCGCATGGTCCGCTGCCGGGCGTGGCGCAGACTGCGATCCAGATGGGCAAGTATGTCGCGCATGCCATCACCGGCGACCTGCGAGGGAAGCCACGCGCTCCGTTCAGGTATTTCGACAAGGGACAACTCGCCGTTATTGGTCGGGGCCAGGCCGTGGCCGAGATCTGGAAGCTCAAGTTTTCTGGATTTGTCGCCTGGTTCATCTGGGCGTTCATCCATATCGCGTTCCTCATCGGCTTCCGGAACCGCGTTCTCGTGATGCTGCAGTGGGCCTGGTCCTACTTCAATTACGAGCGTGGTGCGCGTCTCATTACCGGCACCGAGGAATTCCCGGTCCAGACGGGCCATCACGAAGTGCGCGGATGAGTAAGGCCACGCCTTCGTTCACCGTCGATGAGCTCAAGAGCTTTGCCCTTTCGCTCGGCTTTGTGGCCTGCGGTATCGCCGACCTCTCCCCTACCCCTCACGGTGACGTTCTCGACCGATGGCTGGCGTCCGGTTACGGCGGGGTAATGCGCTACCTCAACCGCCAGGCGAAAAAGCGGAAGGATCCTCGCCGGATCGACTCGCGTGCCAAGTCTGCTGTTATTATTATCGATAACTACTACTACGAGGAAAGCCAAGAGCCTCAGCGTTTTAAGATCGCTCGGTACGCCCGGGGTGAGGACTACCACCTCAGCACAATGCGACGCCTCGGTGCCTTGGCCGAGTGGCTGCTCAATCATGGCGCGACCTGGGCCCGGGCTTTCGCCGACGCTGGTCCCGTTCCCGAACGGGAGCTGGCCCAGCGCGCTGGTCTTGGGTGGATCGGCAAGAACACGATGCTGCTCCGGCCCGGCGTCGGGTCCTGGTTTGTAATTGGCAGTGTTATCAACGACTTGGACCTTACGGCCGACACGCCGTTCGACACTGATCACTGTGGTAGTTGCACTCGCTGCCTCGATGCGTGCCCGACCAACGCCTTCATTGAACCCAGGCTCCTGGACGCCACCAAGTGCATCTCCTACCAGACCATTGAGCATCGTGGGGCGATCCCCGAAGAGATCGCCGAACGGATGGATGGGTGGGTGTTCGGCTGTGATATCTGCAACGAGGTCTGTCCCTGGAACCAGCGGTTCGCCTCACCATCGTCGATTGGCGACTTTCAGCCGCGTCACCAAGTCGACCTGAATGACCCCGACTGCTTCGACCGGCTCAGCGAGGCAACTTTCCAGGAGCTCTTCGCCGACACGGCCCTGGCCCGTCCCGGCCTCGATCGGATGCGCCGAAACACCCGGGTCGCTTCGGCACATCGGCGATCCTGACCGACCGCTACTCGGTACCGGGCAGCGGGGTATATGAATAGCGAGTTGGCGGGAGGCGTTCGCTGACTCGTCTGTGACGGCCGTCACCAGCGGAATGAAAGGATACATTCTTGGTGATCTGGCTCACGACGCAAATGCCTTGCCTCAATTAGTGTTAGCCCGCCTTCGGCAGCCGCCAATCCGCGCGTGGCCGCCGGATTCGAAGTCGACGCGCAGTTGCGCGGGCTCCGGATCGAAAAATTCAAGGTTGCGGAGCGTCGCTGTTAAGGGGAGACAATTTGCATGCGTAAGCTGATGCTGGCAGGCCTTCTGATTTTGACGGCGGGTTGCGCGAGCCGGAAGGATCTCGAGAAGGCACAGAGTGAGGCGACTTCTCTGGCAGCCGAGAAGGACAGCCTGTTGAGCGAAGTCCTCGCCACCAGCAAGCTGGTGAGCGACGTGAACAGCGAGCTGGCGAAGGCCAAGGGCCTCGGCGTGAGCCCGACCACGACGAGCGAGGGAACGACCGCCTCGAGCGCCGCCGAAGACCGCCAGATCCTGCTGGGCAAGATCCGTGAGGCGGTGGCCCGCCTCAACGAGAGCGAGGCTCAGCTCGAGCGCACGAAGGCGCGCATCGGCTCGCTGGAGCGCAAGGACGCGCGGCTCCTGAAGCAGATCGACGACTTCCAGAAGCAGATCGCCGACCTCCGCACCAATATCGAGGCGCAGCAGGCCACGATCGAGGAGCAGAAGACGACGATCGTCGCGCAGAAGGTCCAGATTGACCAGCTGGGCGCCCAGGTCGAGACCGTTACGGTCAAGAACCGCCAGCTCGCCGACAGCGTCACGCTCGTCAGCAACGAGGCCAACAAGGTGTTCCTGGCCATCGGCCCCAAGGATTCGCTCAAGGAGAAGGGCGTCATCGTCCAGGAAGGCAAGAAGTTCCTGGTCTTCGGTGGCAAGCAGACCGTGCCGGCGCGCGACCTGAACCCGGCCGCGTTCCAGGTGCTCGATGCCCGCACCGATCGCTCGATCACGCTGCCCGAGGGCAAGAAGTACAAGATCGTGTCCCGTCAGGACCCGAAGCTCCTGCAGCCGGGCCCGGATGACAAGGGCAAGCTGGTTGGCACGCAGACGATCACGAACCCCGGGGAGTTCTGGGGCGCGTCGAAGTACCTCATCATCGTCGAAGATTGAGCCACGACACGCACGGCACCGCGCAGGCCCGAATCCGGGTCTGCGCGGTGTTTTGCTTTTCGGCTATCGTCGCCGCTCCCGCCCGGGCCCAGGCCCCCGCAGTTGCGCAGCAGATCGCCGGCGCAGTACTCGCTGCACCCGACTCCTTGCGGGCCGGCGCGACGGTGCTGGGTTATCGGGGCGGGGAAGTCATCGAGATCCGGAAGGGCACCAACGAGCTTATCTGCCTCGCTGATGATCCCGCCACCGAGCGCTTCCAGGTGGCGTGCTACCAGAAATCTCTCGAGCCATTCATGGCGCGGGGCAGGGAACTCCACAAGCTGAAGCTCTCGCACGCCGCCGTCGACAGCGTCCGACTGGCCGACATCAAGGCTGGCCGCTGGAAGATGCCGGAGCAGCCGACGGCGCTCTACAACATGGTGGCACCGAAGGACAGCATCGATAGCGCCACCGGGCTGCCGCGCGGGAACGGCACCCGCTGGTATGTCATCTACATCCCGTACGCCACGGAAGCGAACTCCGGCTTCACCACGGCAGCCGACGGCTCAGGCCGTCCCTGGCTCATGTATCCCGGCGAGCCGTGGGCCCACCTCATGGTGACTCCGCGGTAGCAGTCCCGGGGCATCGGTGCTCCCTGATCCAGTCCGCAAGGACACGCACCGAGTCGCCATAGGTCCTCGCACCACACAGCTTGCACCTCACCGAATGGGTATGCCCCTGGAGTGCCTCGGCGCTCCCGGGGTGTACCGTGCCGATGACCGTGTTCTTCATCGTCGCCATGGCTAGCTTTCCCCCATGATTTCCAGCCTCCATAGTATCGCCGTCTTCGTCTCCGACATCGACCGCGCCCTCGCCTTTTACCGGGATACCCTTGGCCTGCCGCTCATCCGCCAGGGGTCCTTCGGGGGCGAATTCCTCGAGGCCGCCCCGCATCTGGGCGTGCACCCAGCCGTGCATCCCGAGGCGAAGAAGTTGATCGGCCGCGAGACCGGCCTGACCTTTCACGTGCCCAATCTGGTCCACGTTGCCGGGGTCCTTCACGACCGGGGCGTCCGGTTCGTACGCGAACCAACCAAGATGGGCTTCGGTGTCATGGCCATGATCGCCGACCCCGATGGGAACATTTTCGCCCTCTGGGACGACGAGACGCCCGAAGACGACCATGTCCATGGCTGAGTCGTCGGCGGGGCACCGGCGCCACTTCGCCAGCGACAATTGGGCCGGCGCGCATCCCCAGGTCATTGCCGCCATCACCGCCGCGAATCAAGGGCACGTCCCGAGCTACGGGGATGACGCGCTGACCGCGCGCGCGATCGAGCGGATCCAGGCACTGTGGGGCACACCGGTGTCGGTGTTCTTCGTCTTCAACGGCACCGGTGCCAACGTTCTTGCCCTTGCATCCGCGCTCCGGCCGCATCAGGGCGTCATCTGTTCCGAAGTGGCGCACCTCAACGTGGATGAGTGCGGTGCGTACGAGCGCCTGGCCGGCGGCAAGCTGCTGACTGTTCCGTCGCCCGATGGCAAGCTGACCCCGGCGCTCGTCGAAACACGCATCAGCAACCTCGGCGTGGTCCACAGCTCACAGCCCGCGGCTATTTCCATCACCCAGGCCACGGAGTACGGCACCGTCTACACGGTAGAGGAAATCGCGGCATTGTCACGACTGGCGCGCGCGCACGGCCTCCTGCTGCACATGGACGGCGCCCGGCTCGCCAACGCAGCCGCGACACTGGAGCTCTCGCCGGGCGCCTTCACCACGGGCGCGGGGGTGGACATCCTCACAATGGGCGGCACCAAGAATGGCCTGGTCGGCGGCGAGGCGGTGATCTTCGCTGACCCGGATCGTGCCGCCGATTTCGGCTTCGTGCGGAAGCAGGGAATGCAGCTCGCGTCCAAGATGCGCTTCGTGTCGGCGCAGTTCGACGCGCTCCTGACGGATGAGCTCTGGCTCCGGAGCGCGGCACACGCCAATCGCATGGCGCAGCGGCTTCACCAGCTGGTCCGGGGCGTGCCCGGTGTCGAGGTCACGCAGCCCGTCCAGGCGAACGCGATCTTCGCCCGCATCCCGCCGCACGCCATCGCGCCGCTGCAGCAGCACTTCAACTTCCTGCTGTGGAATGAGCGCACGTCGGAAGTGCGCTGGATGACCGCGTTCGACACGACGACCGAAGATGTGGATGCCTTTGCCGCGGCGATCGCGCATGAGGTCGGTCGCGCCATCGCTGGAGTGGCTCGATGAAGGCCGTCTGGGAAGCCGTCTGCTCCGTCTGGTCCTGGTTCGTACTCGGCGCCTCGATGGCGCTGTGGCTTCCGCTGATGGCACTGATCCGGCTCGCCACCCGGCGCAGCGACCCGGGCCGCTACTGGGTCGGTTACATGTTCCGCCAGATCGCGGTCCTCATGGCCACGCTCAATCCGCTCTGGCGATTCCGGATCTCGGGCCGGATGCCGACGGACCCGCGCAATCCCTATCTCGTGGTATCGAACCACGAATCATTCGTCGACATCCTGCTTATCAGCCATCTGCCCTGGGAGATGAAGTGGCTCAGCAAGGCCGAGCTCTTCAGGATCCCGGTCCTCGGCTGGCTGATGCACCTGGCCGGCGACATCCCGGTCGATCGCGGCAACCCGCGGTCCGCGGCTCAAGCAATGGTGCGCTGCAAGGAGATCCTGAAGGAGAAGGTATCGGTGATCATCTTTCCGGAGGGCACCCGCTCGGAAACTGATGAAATGCTCCCCTTCAAGGACGGCGCCTTCCGCCTCGCCATCGACGCCGGCGTACCGATTCTTCCCCTCGCCGTGAGTGGGGCCGCCACCGCGCTCCGGAAGCACGACTGGCGCTTTGGCCGCTCGATCGCCGAAGTGCGGGTGCTCGAACCGGTTGAGACGAAGGGACTCGCGCGCGCTGATATCGGCGCGCTGCGTGATCGCGTCTGGCACATGATTGCAGCGGAACGGGACCAGATGCGCAGTACCCAGCGCCTCGCGAAAGAGACTAGCGCCTCCTGATCGTGTAGTCGCCCGCCCGGTCGGCTGGCACCACCACCCATCCTGCGTTGAGGGTGAGCCGCCAGCCGGGGCCGCTCGCCCCGCCCGGGCCCGGCTCAGCCACGCGCGCCTCGCTGAAGCTGGCGTTCACCATCGCCCCACTCGAATCCGCATCCAGCACGCCCCACCGGTCGCTCAACCGGAACGGCCGGTAGACGGTACCGGCTTCCGGGACCGGTTCAACGGTGTTCGGGTTGAACGACATGTTCATTTCCGCCAGCGGCAGGCGCAGGGTAGGCCCGGTGACGTATCGGGCACGCAGGGAATCCTCGCGTGCCGTTCGCGCCAGCTGCCGGGCCATTTCGCTGGCCCGCAACTCCGTCAGACCATACGCGGAGAAGCGTGCCTCACTCCGGTCGAGCGTGGCCGGATCCACCTGCATCGCCTCTGCAGCCATGATCGCGAGGTCGGTGTTCTCCGTGAGGTGCGACCGCCAGCCGGGACCTGTCATCTCGAGTAGCACTGCCCACGCCGTCCCCGTCGCGTAGGGAAACGAGCGCATCAGGCTCCCGTCGCCCTCGAGTCGGGCCAGCCTCGTGCGTGCGACTTCTGCCCATTCCTCCGCCGGCACAACCGCAGCGATGCCCGTGAATTCCGCCAGTCCCTCGCTCAGCTCGAGCTGGCGCTCCGTCACATCGCTGCCGGGTGCTGCGGCACGGCGCGCCGTCCGCGCCGCGAGCGCATCCATCATCGCCTGGCGGCGGACTGACTCCTGCGCCGCCAGCGCGACCGCGAGCGCGCGTGCCTCCACCTTGAGCCACGTCCGCCCCGAAGCCGTCTCGATGTGCGGATTGTCGGGCGTCGCCAGGGGAACTCCGGTTCTCGCCTGCACCGAGTGCCACACCTCGTGCATCAGCAGGATTCCACGCTCGACCGAGTCCGCCGGCAACGGACTCAGCACCATCGCCCACGTGCGCCGCCCCCAGGCAACCGAGGTGTTCGCAATCGCCACGCCGTCGGGCAGTCGCGCTTCGTAGAAGCTCCCTGCCCACGCCATGAGACCTGCACTGTCAGGGACGCTGCTGATGGCGCGACGTGACGACGGGTCGACGATCAGGAGCGGAGTGCTGAGGGGAATTCCCCAGAGGGAGCCACTATCTCGCTGGGCGTAGAATGCGGCCTCATGCATCGCACGGCGCGCGAGCGTCGTGTCGACCTGGTGCCGGGCGGGAGCACCCGCGAGCAGGACAAGCCCGATAATGGAGATCATGTGCTGGAGGGGAATGCGCAGATCGTCCGGATCGTCGCGACCCGGTCAGCGGCTACCGAACTCTGCATCGGCCTCCGCGGCGGCCTGCTGCAGCAAGGCGACCTTGCCGGGATCAATATCCGCCCCCGATACACCGACCGGCGATCGGCCATACAGCTGCTCGAAGAGCGAGAGGGCAGCGAGATACGAACCCATCGGCGCCGGATGAAATCCGTCGCTCGAGTAGAGCTCGAGCGTCGGGTCGTGCCGCCAGGCGGCACGCCAGGCCTCTCCGGCCGGCACGAGGATCCCGTCGACCGCCGCCGCCGCGTTGGTGTAGGACATGCGCACGGAGTCGCGCGCCTCGGGACGGTTCGACTCGGGCCACACCATGAGTAACGCCACGCGAGCGCCATGTTCCCTCGCCAGGTCGGCAAACAGTCGTGTGCTCGCGAGAAGATCAGCCTGACTCTCCGGCAGCGCCGAGGGACCCTGTTGCAGTACGACGATGTCCCACCTGTCCTGGGCGATCATGCCCTGGGCCGCACCCTCGTTCCAGTGATCGCCGAGCGAGAAGCCGCCGCGGAGGACACGTCCCACCACCATCGGCGGCGCGTCGGTCGAGGCGGCGAGCTGCGCCGTCATGGCGGGGAGGTCGTTGTCGTAAGTGAGGCTGTTGCCGACGAACAGAACCCGGAGCTGGTCGCCGGTGAAGGGGGAACCGGGTTCACTGTCACCGCCGCCGCAACTGACGAGGAGGGCGAGGGAGAGCGCGGCGCCTCGAATGTGACGCTGAAATGACATGCGGTCGCAGGGAAGGGATTCCTTCCCTACGACCGCGAATCGGGGGTGGTTTCCCCTTTGCGTCTAGGTCGTCTTGCCCCTCGTAAACAGGCGGTAGATCAACAGCAGCAGGATGGCGCCGATGACCGAGGCGATGAACCCGGCCGTCTGGCCCTCCTGGTAGAGTCCGAGGCTCTTGCCCAGGAATGTGCCGACGTACGACCCGGCAATGCCCAGAAGGATGGTGATGATCCACCCACCCGGATCCTTTCCCGGAGTCAGGAACTTCGCGACGACACCGATGACGAGGCCGATAAGGATCGTGTATAGCACTGGTACCTCTCGTGGGGGAGAAAACAATGTTGCGCTGCGATCGGCCGACTGGCAAGCGGACGTCAGGCCTGCTCCTGCGCTTCGAACAGGGTCATCCTCCAGCGCTGGTAGCCCCGCAGGCAAAGCAGGAGGAAGCACCCGTACAGCACGGCCGTCGGCAACAGGTGCCTCGCCCAGTATACCCCGATCGCTATCACATCGATTGCGGCCCAGAGAAGCCAGTTTTCCAGGTACTTCCTTGC
Source organism: uncultured Gemmatimonadales bacterium (assembly GCA_963789925.1). Lineage (GTDB taxonomy): Bacteria > Gemmatimonadota > Gemmatimonadetes > Gemmatimonadales > GWC2-71-9 > JAGGAG01. The sequence goes on along the minus strand of CAWBMQ010000005.1, from coordinate 526,209 downwards.
CAGCATCCACTGCGCCACCAGGCTGAACGCGGTAATGCCGGAATCCCAGTAGGGCAGGGCCTGGTCGGTGTAGCGCCCGAGAAGCGTGCCGAGCATCACGGTCCCTGCCGCGCCGAAAGCTATGCAGCTCACCAGCACGCGCTGCGGCGCCCGGCTCACCGTCACCCCGGACTTCCCCGCACCACCCCTGACCCACTCGTACCAGCCGTAGAACTGCAGCACGAGGTAGATCACCTGCAGCCCGGCATCGGCGTAGAGCTTCACCCGCGCGAACACCGCGAAGTAGAGCGCGACCATCACGGCGCCGACCGGCCAGCCTCGCCAGTCCTCCCGGACGTTCAGCCATACGCTGACTAGGCCCAGTGCCGCCGCCACCCATTCGACAGCGCCCATCGCCTACTCCGCCGCGCGCCCGAGGGCGGCCGGTGCCTTGACGCCCCCGACCAGGCCCGCGAGGAGCAGCAACGTCAGTACATATGGCAACATCAGGAAGAGCTGATACGGCACCGCTAGTCCCATCGCCTGAAAGACGAATTGCAGCGCGGTCGCGGCACCGAAGAGGAGCGCCGCCCCCAGGACACCGACCGGATGCCAGCGCCCCAACACCACGATGGCGATGGCAATGAAGCCCCGGCCCGCCGTCATGCGTTCAGCGAACGTGCCCACCTGTGCCAGCACCAGTGTTCCGCCGGCGAGCCCTGCGAACAGGCCCCCAGCGAGAGTGGCAGCGAACTGCAGCGGGCGAGCCCGTACACCGGCCGCGCGCGCGTGCTCCGGCGATTCTCCCACCGCTCGAAGCGCCAGCCCGGTTCTGGTGCGAAAAAGGAACCACCAGCACAGTGGTACCGCCAGCAGGGCGACATACGTGGTGACCGGCTGGTTGAAGAATGCGGGGCCAGCCAGCGGCACGATGGCGAGCCCCGGTATCGGGATCGGGGCCAGCGTCGGGAGCGAAAGCCCCGCTCCCGCCGAACCGAATGCAGCTTGATACACGGTACCGGTGATGCCAACCGCCAGCAGTGTGGTTGCGGTTCCGGCGATGATCTGGTCTGCTCTGGCACCTATCGCGGCGAGCCCGAAAACAGTCGCCAGCAGCACACCTGCTGCTCCGCTCGCCGCGAGCCCCGACCAGGCGCCGCCGGTCGATGCGCCCAGCGCCGCTGCGAGGGCACCAGCAAGCATGGCGCCCTCGACCCCGAGGTTGATGACGCCGCCGCGCTCGGCGATCATCTCGCCCAAAGCTGCCAGCAACAGTGGCGTCGCCACGCGAACCGTGGCACTGAGGAACCCGTCGAGGACGCCGGTATCGAGCATCATGCGGTCACCGTGTCACGACGGCGCAAGGAAACCGCATCAGCCAGCAACACTGCCAGGATGGTCACGGCCTCGGCCACGTACACTGCCACGGCCGGGACACCGGCGTCGCGCTGCATCGCTCCCGCCCCCGCTTCGAGCGCCCCGAACAGGATGGCACTGGCGACGATCCCCACCGGCGATTGGCGTGCCAGCAATGCCACCGCGATGGCGGTGAAACCGTAGCCCGGTGAAAGGTTGGGATAGAGGGCATAGCTCACGCCGCCCACCTCGACTCCGCCGGCGAGCCCAGCGAGTGCACCCGATACCAGCAGGGCGATGGCACCAAGCCGTCGTACATTCAGCCCGCCAGTGACCCGTGCTGCCCGCGGCCCTCGACCCACCGCGCGCAGCTCGAATCCGGTCATGGTGCGCCGGAAGACATACCATGCCAGCACACAGCAACTCAGGGCCAGGAGGATGCCGACGTGCAGGCGTGTGCCGGCGAACACCGGCAGGCGCGCGGCCACCGGCAACTGGTCGCTCTGCGGATAGATGTGCTGGGACTCCTGCAGTGGCCCCTGCACCATGAAGCTCACCAGGCTCTCCGCCACGAAGTTGAGCAGGAGTGTGCTGATCACCTCGAGTACTCCGAATCGGAGCCGCAGCCAGGCCGGTACCGTGACCCACAGCGCCCCCGCGGCGAAGGCGACCGCCAGCATGACGGGGATTGCGGCTGATCCGGGCCAGCCACCCAGCTTGAGCCCGATCCAGGTTGCGGCAATCGCGCCAACGTAGAACTGGCCTTCTCCCCCGATGTTGAGCACCCCGGCCCGGAGACCAATAGTGAAGCCCAGCGCGATCAGCATGAGGGGTACGGCACGGACCAGTGTGCCGGAGGTGAACGCGTACCAGCTGCCGAATGCACCGCGGATCATGGCGCCGAGCGCCGCCACCGGGTCATATCCGCTCAGCGCGAAGAAGATCGCGAGCACTGCGAGGCCCGCGGCGAGCGACGCAACCGGCAGGAGGAGGCCGGCCACCCGCGAGTCAACGCGCACGCGACGCGTTCCTCATGCGGGGACGCCCAGCATGAGCGATCCGATCTCGGCGCGCGATGCTCCCGGTGGCGCCTCGCGCAGCATGCCCCGCGACATCACCACGATCCGCTGGCCCAGCGTCATCACTTCATCGAGGTCACTGGAGTAGAGCACCACGGCAACGCCAAGCGCCGCAGCCTCCCTGAGCCGGTCGTGCACGGTGCGCGTGGCCTGGACATCGAGTCCCCGGGTCGGGTTTTCCGCGACGATGACGCCGGGCCCACGTTCGAACGCTCGCGCGATGACCAGCTTCTGCTGGTTGCCGCCACTCAGGCTCGCTGCCCGGGCTGCCGGCCCCGTCGTGTGCACCCCAAACTCCGCGATCAATTCTGCCGTGCGTGCGCGGGCCGCCTTCCAGTCGAGCCGGCCTCGCCTCACCCAGCTCGCCGAGCGCCCGAGCCCCAGCACCACGTTCTCGGTTACCGACAGGTCGGGGATTAAGCCCTCGGTGGTGCGATTCTCGGGAATGAATGCAATCGGCTGCGACACCTCACGAGTGCCCCGGAACACCGGCAGTACCCCGGCGATGGCGCGCAGCAGCTCCCGCTGCCCACTCCCCTCGATCCCAGCCACCGCGATGATCTCGCCGGCCCGGATGCTGAGCGACGCCTGCCTCACCGCCATCCCGAGGCCCGACTCGCGTGCCACTTCCAAACCAGCCACATGCACCCGTCGCTCCGCGTCCGTCACGCTGAACGCCACCGGTAGCGGTTCCTCGAGTAGTGCCGCGTCACCGATCATCGCCTGCGTCAGCTCGCCCGCTCCCAGGCCTTCTACGCGTCGCTCCAGTATGACCCTCCCGCGGCGCAACACCGTGACCCGGTGCGCACCCCGAAGCGCTTCATCCAGCTTATGCGTGATGAGTACCACCGCGCCTCCCGACTCGGCGAACGCGCGTGCCCGGGCCAGCAGCTCCTCCGCTTCGCTCGGCGCCAGTACGCCGGTGGGCTCATCCAGCAGGAGTACCCGCGCATCGCCCGCCAGCGCCTTTACGATCTCCAGCCGCTGCAGCAGCGCCACCGGGAGGGTGCTCGCCCGGGCACCGGGATCGAGCGGGAGGTTGAGCCGCTCCGTCAATGCGGCGACGCGCAGCGCGAGTTCCCGGGGCCGCACATCCCACCCGGCGAACAGCGCGACGTTCTCCGCCACCGTCAACGCGGCTATCGACGTGAAGTGCTGGTGTACAAGGCCGATTCCCGCGGCGCGCGCATCGCGCGGGGACTTCAGCCGTCGTGGAGCGCCATCGATCAGGACGGCACCGGTGTCCGGCGCGGTCATGCCGCTCGCGACGTGCATCAGCGTCGTCTTGCCGGCGCCGTTCTCGCCCAGCAGCGCGTGCACTTCTCCCGCATGCGCCACGAGACCGGCACCCGTGAGCGCCTGTACGGTGCCGAATCGCTTGTGAATGTCGCGGAGTTGGAGGAGGGGTGCTCCGGTCACAAGCCGGTGGGATGGTCGTGGAAGCTGTATGGCAGGCCGAACCGGCGTCCGAGGTGCTCGGCCAGCGCCTTCACGCCGACGGTCTCAGTGGCATAGTGACCGGCGTGATACACGTTCACGCCGAACTCCATCGCATCGAAGTAGGTGTGGTGTGGTCCTTCGCCGGTGATGAAGGTATCGAGCCCGGCATCGCGTGCCTCCTTGACCATCGTCCCGGCCCCGCCGGTCACGATGCCCACGCGGTGCACCTTCTCCGGGCCACCCGCGATGAGCCGCGGCGCTGCATCCAGCCCGAGAACGGACTGCAATGCCGCCGAGAGTCCATCGCGCGAGGACACCGCCGCCGAGGCCAGGCCCCATACTCCGATGGGATTTCCGCGATGGCTGCCGAATGGCCCCTGCAGCTCCAGCCCGAGCAGGCGCGCCAGCACTGCATTGTTGCCCACCTCGGCATGAGCATCGAGCGGCAGGTGCGAGGAGTAGACTGCCACGTCGTGCGAGAGCAGCGCCCGGAGCCGGCGATATCGCCGGCCCGTGACCGGCAGGTTGCCATCGAAGAAAAGCCCGTGATGCACGAGCAGCAGCGGCGATCCGCCAAGCGCCGCCACCCCGTCGATCGTGATCTGCGACGCGTCGACCGCCGCGACGATCCGGTCGATGGTTCCCCCGTTCTCCACCTGCAGACCGTTCACCGCCCCATCGTAGTCGGGTACCTCGCGGACGCGCAGGTAGCCGTCGAGGTAGTCCGTCACCTCGGCGAGTGGTACCCGCTTGCTCATCTGGCCACCACCGGGCGCAGTGTCCCTGCTATGATGGAGTCGCGTGCCCCCTGCAACTGGCCTGCAAGATTCGCGGGAAGCGCGCCGGTGAATTTCGGGTTCGGCTCGTAGCGCACCACGCCGCCTTCGAGCCCGAAGACGATTACGCGGGGCCGGAAGTGACCCTTCTGTACCTCGCGTGCGAGCGCAAGAAATGCGCGTGGCAGGTCGATCATGGCGGAACCCGGCACGACCTCGGGTGCCAGTGCCGACTGGTCGGCGTTGGCGCCGAATACCAGCACGCCCGGTGTTTCCTTCGCGGCCTGGAACACACCCAGGGCGGCGGCGTCAGCATTGTGATGGAAGACGTCGACCTTGACCCGGATCAGCGCCAGGGCCGCCTCACGCCCGAGTGCGGCGTCGTCCCAGTTGTTGAGGTACGTGGACCGGCTTGCGATGCTGCGATTTACCGATCTCGCGCCGTTGACCCAGCCCTCGTATGCCGCCTTCACCGGCGGCAGCTCCACGCCCCCAACGAACCCGATCACATTCGACCGGGTGAGGCGCCCGGCCACCATGCCCGCGAGGTAGCTCGCCTCCTCCAGGCGGAAGATCAGCGGCGACACGTTGTGCTGTGCCCGGGCCCCCGACGTCACGATGAAGATCGTGCGCGGGTACTCCGTGCTGACGCGCTCGGCGGCATCCTGGAACTCGTAGCCGTGCGCGAACACGAGGCCGTAGCCCTGCGTCGCGTAGGCGCGCAGGGCCTCCTCCTGTGCCGCTGGTGTCCGCGCCTCGACATGGCTCACCGGCACACCAAGTGAATCGTGGATCGCCTCCAGTCCGTGATAGGCGCCTGAGTTCCATGCCGCATCCGTGATGGAGCCGGGTGTGATCAGACCGACCCGCAGGCCCTCGGGCGTCGCCGGGGCTCGCGTACACGCCGCGAGCGCGAGCAGGCCGAGCAGCAGTCGGGACATCCTCACCGTGGCGTGCTGAGGTCCCCGTCCATGCGCACTTCTCCCGAGACTCGTGCTCCCTCGAGGATCGCGATGCGCTGGGTCATGATGTCGCCCTCGATGATCGCACTTGCCTGCAGCTCTACCCGTTCCGATGCGTGGATGTTGCCCTTCACCTGCCCACCGATGACGCACTCCTTGGTGTGCAGGTCGCCTTCCACGAAGGAGCCGGGCGCCACCAGGATCTGGCTCCCCGCGCGTATGGTGCCCTTGACCCTGCCCTCGACCTTGACCACACCCTCGGCCTCGAGGTCGCCGGTGACGGTGAGGTCGTGAGCCACGATCGACAGCGGCATCAAGTCACTGGCTCGCCGACGCGGGCTCTCGGCAGCGCCTTCCTTGTTTCCGGCAAAGATCGACATCAGCCCTCCTGTTTCACGAGCGTAAGCGGATCGATGGCGGCTCCCTTGAGCCGGATCTCGAAGTGAAGGTGCGGTGCACTCGAACGGCCGGTGTTGCCCGCGAGGCCGATGACCTCTCCGGGCTCGACCGTGGCACCCTTGCGCGTCACGATGCGGGACAGGTGTCCGTACAGCGTCTGGTATTCATCGGGATGCTGGATCAGCACGAACAGCCCGAACTCGGGATCCTGCCCCGCGTCCAGTACCGTGCCGCCGCCGGCAGCGCGCACGATGCTGCCCGTGGCCACCGCGATGTCTACCCCTTCGTGCGGGCCATCGGGATCACTGGCCGAGCGGCCGCGGGTCATATAGCTGGGATCGTCGAGGGGCCAGAATGCCGGGATCGATGCACCCGAGGGAAAGCGGCGAGTGAGGGCGGTGTTCGCGCGCACCGGCGGGGCGAGGGGCAGCGTGGATGATGCCCGCGCGAGCGACGGCATCACGTCGCCGCCGATCATGCTGCGGACCTGGTCGTAACGGCGTTCCACACTGTCGAGGGCAGCGGCGAGCTCACGGATCTTCGCGTTGTCCAGTTCGAGTCGCGCCACCTTGCGCTCGAGTGAGGGGACGCGTGACGCCGCCCGCACCAGCGGCGCATACGACAGCGCCACGAACACAAGCAATCCCACGACGGCGGTCATCGCGCCGAGCGCGAGTCGCAGCCCCCACAGCGGCAGCCTGATGGTGCGCGCCTGCAGCGCCCCGTCGGGCTGCACGAGGATGGTGACGTACCGGGTGTCGCGAATGCGGCTGGCGCCCTTCATCCTGCGAAGGGTCGGCCCAGGATCAGTTCCAGCAGCCGCGCCAGGTCGTCGTTGGAGTAGTAACTGAGGGTGACGAGTCCGCGCCCGCGCCGCTTGGCCGTGACCCGGACGTCCGTACCCAGCCGTTGTCGGAGCGCTTCTTCGACGCGGCGCACATCGGCCCCCGGGTTCCGTGCATCGGGACCCGCCGCCTTGCGCCGGACTGATGGTGGCCGGTCACCGCGAACGCGCGCCTCGAGTTCACGCACCGACCACCCGGCGGTCACCGCTTCAACCGCCACTCGCTCCATGGATGACGGGTTCTCCAGCGCGAGCAGGGCGCGCGCATGGCCCTCGGTCAGCTTCTTCTCGTGCACCAGCGCGCGTACTGCCTCGGGCAACTTGAGCAGGCGCAGCGTATTGGCCACTGTCGAGCGGTCCCGCCCCACGATGCGCGCGAGTTCCTGGTGCGGCACGGCGAACTCGTCGAGCAGGCGCTGGTATCCTACGGCCTCGTCGATCGGCGAGAGGTCATCGCGCTGCAGGTTCTCCACCAACGCGAGGGTGAGAAGTGTGCGGTCGTCCGCTTCCTTGATCACGGCTGGAACGCTTGCCCAGCCGAGCTGCTGCACGGCACGCAAGCGGCGCTCGCCGGCGATCAGCTCGTAGGTTCCCCCGGAAGTAGAGCGCACCACGATCGGCTGCAGCAGACCTGAGGCATCGATGGATCGCGCGAGGTCGGTCAGTTCCGCCGCATCGAAATGCGTCCTCGGCTGGAAAGGGTTGGGACGTACGGCCGCAACCGGCAGTTCACGCAGCGCTCCCGATGCTGCAGCCTGCTCGCGTGACACCGGACCGAGCAGCGCCTCGAGGCCCCGGCCCAGTCGCTTGGCCTCGCTCATGCCTGCGCCTCCGGTGCGACTGCTTCCGCTGCCGCATCACCCGGTGCGCGCGCGGCACGCTTGATCAGTTCCTGCGCCACGGCGAGATAGCTCTTGGCTCCGACTGATTGCACGTCATACATGAGGATCGGCTTGCCGAAGCTTGGCGCCTCGGCCAGTCGCACGTTGCGCGGAATCGCAGTACGGAATACCTGCGCCGCGAAGTACTCCTTGGCATCCTCCGACACCTGACGACACAGGTTGAGGCGCGCATCGTACATCGTGAGCAGCACGCCATCGAGTGCAAGCCCGGGATTGAAGTTCTGCTGCACCAGGCGCACGGTGTTGAGCAACTGGGATATTCCCTCGAGTGCGTAGTACTCACACTGGATGGGGATCACGACGCCATCAGCTGCCGTCAGCACGTTCAGTGTCAGCAGGCCGAGCGACGGTGGACAGTCGATGACGATGAAGTCATAGCGATCGCGAATGCGCGTGAGTCCGCGCCGCAGTGCGGTCTCACGCTCGACGCGGTTGACGAGCTCGAGTTCAGCGCCGACGAGGTCCTGTGTCGCCGGCAGCACATCGAGAAAGGGAATGCCGACGTCGCGTGCGATCACTTCATCAGGATCACGCCCGTCGACCATCACGTCATAGAGCGACGCGTCGAGTTCGCCTTTGCTGAGCCCGACACCACTGGTGGCGTTGCCCTGAGGGTCGGCGTCGACGAGCAGCGTGCGCTTTTCCGCGACGGCGAGCGACGCGGAGAGATTGACGGCCGTCGTAGTCTTCCCGACGCCGCCCTTTTGGTTGGCAATGGCAATAATTCTGGCCATTAACGTAAGTTATTATTTGACAACGATTTACGCTCCGAGATGTGGCAACTGTTAGCTCGGCGCCAGCGAGGGAGAGTCAATATATGTAGTTCAGGGGATCCGACAACTGTCGTGATCGTTGTGCCGTACGAAACCATATGATCGTGGTCAGCGGACGACTGCCGGACTCGAAGGACCGTACGCGTCCAATGGCGGGCCGAACTTCACGGCTGTCACGATTACCCCGCCCGGAGCATTCAGTCGCGGCCCGATCGCCCTTGGACGACGCATCGGTCCTAGCCTGGATATCAGAGCAACCTTCAAGAAAACGTGGTGAGGTGTGCAGGTGCCGTTTCACGTGAAACAGTCTTGGCGGTTCAAGCAATCATCAGTTCTGCGCGCCGCCAACTCCAGCTGCAGCTGGAGGTGGTTTCGCCTCCGTGCATGTGAGCGGGCCTTCCATCCCCGATCCAGTTACGGGCTCTTATGATCAGGCCGCACAAAAGCGGGTTATCGCCAGGATGATGGTCAGCATGGCGCGCCGAGGAATCTGGACCATGGCACGCACTCAGCCAACTTCCTGGATGGTTCTGTTGGGCGACGAAGTGCGGGAGGAAATTGACTCCGGTGATCGTGGACCTCGGTGATCGATCGGGGATCGCTGGACCCCCGTTGTTTGGTGCGAACCGGGAGCTTCGAGCCTAGGGCTGGAGTAATCGCGATTGACATTGGCAGGGAAGTGTTTCACGTGAAACAACATTTATTCAATCAAGAACATATGGATAACATATTGGTCTACAACAGATTACGATGAAATAGCGACCGTTGCCTTTGGCATCATGTAGGTTCGGTTTTTGTTCGGTATGCGATGGGCGTGCGTGCCTGCGACTGGGCCCGCCTCCCTCTGCCGAGCGATCCCAATCCGCCGGAAGTGCAGTCGTTCCCGCCTGACTCGGGTACCTATCGCACTGCCATTCTGCCCTCGGATACGTCGGTCGGCTTCTCTATTGTCTCCAACTGCTTCACCGTCGCAGGCGACTCCGTGCCCACGTCATAAAGGCTACGGGGGCGATCACTCGATCGCCCCCGCGCCGCCAATCCTCAGGTCGTCACATACTCACGCCCTGACCCACCTCAGCACCTCCCTCAACTTCGGGCGCTTGCCGTGCAGCAGGATGCCCACCCGATAGATACGTCCCGCGATCCATACCACCAGCAGCATCGCGCCGAAGGTCAGCGCAATCGACAGCAACAGCTCAGGCAGTGGGATCGGCGCGAGGGAATACCGCACCGGAACGACAAAAGGTGCCAGCAAAGGGATCAGGCTCAGCGTCGTGGCGAGCGAACCGGTGGGATCGTTCAGCATCGAGAACATCGTCACGTAACCCACCACCATCGTCATCGACACCGGTACTACCGCCTGCTGCGCCTCCTGCTGCGAGTTGCACATGGCGGCCACCGCCGCGTACATCGCGGCGAACAGCAGGAACCCGAGCACGAAATAGATGAGGAAGACCGCCAGAAGATCAGGACGCAGGCTCGGCAGCTTCATCGTCGCCATCGACGACATTGCCTCGGCCGACGCACCGAACAATTTCGCCAGCTGCGCCCGATAGGTCGTCACCAGGGTGGCCGTGGTGCCCCAGATGACCAGCTGGAGCAGCGCCGCCGCGCCCACTCCGAACACCTTGCCCAGCATCATCTGAAATGGCGTCACGCTCGACATCAATACTTCGGCGATCCTGCTCGTCTTTTCCTCGACGACCGAACTCATCACCTGGATGCCGTACATCAGCATGACGACATACAGCACGAGCCCCATGATATAGGCGAGTATGAACGAGGTGCTGCCCGACTCCCCGCTGAGCTTACCGGCCGTCACCTTCTGCGTGACCATATCCACCGGGCGGAGCGCCGGCATTGCAACGAACGGGTCCACGCCGGCACGCCGAAGCCGCTCGAGCTTGAGGGCCGTCTGCAGCTCGCCTTCCAGCTTGTTCATGTCGCCCATGCTGCCGACGTTGACACCCAGGTAAGTGAGGCGGCCCGCGTCCACGGATTCGTCAGTCAGCACCAGCACGCCATCGAGGGCCTCGCTTCCCGCCTGCTCCAGTCCCACCAGGGCAACCAGCGAGTCGCGCACTGCATCAGTTCGGTCCTGTGCCGGCACGCGGCTCACGGTATAGCGTGCCCCAGTCGAGCCCTGCCGGCGCGCTGCCGCGAGTGCCTCGGTCACCTTCATGCCGACATCGCCCTTCGTTCCATCAACGACGGCGATCCGCTTCGGAGTCGACTCGCGGCGATTGAGAAGGAGGGGAAGGAGTGACAGCCCGATCATCAGCACCGGGAAGAGCAGGGTACCGATGAGGAAGGCCTTGGTGCGGACCTTGTCGAGGAACTCCCGGCGAACTATGGCCCAGATCTTATGCATGAGCCGGGTCCTCCCGCGCCGGGGCCGTCGCCGCATCCAGGCCGACCTTCGCGATGAAGATCGACTGCAGCGACGGCTCGACCACCTCGAACCGGCTGATGCCAACACCGGCATTCATCAGCGCCTGCAACAGGGCATCGCTGGCCGCCCCGGCGGCGAGTTCCACTTCCGCACTGGCCCCGTAGTCATCCACCCGTGCCACCAGGGACCGATCCGCCAGGACGCGGGCGGCCGCGTCCTGCCTGCGATGGAACGCCAGCGCTACGTTCCGCACACCTGCCTCGTTCTTGATGTCCGCCAGGCGTCCATCCACCACCTTTTCGCCTCGCGCGATGATGGCGATCCGGTCGCACATTCGCTCCGCCTGCTCCATGATGTGCGTCGAGAAGAGCACGGTCCTCCCTTCGCGAGCGATCTCCACGACCACGTCGCGCATCACCTGGCTGTTGACCGGATCGAGACCACTGAATGGCTCGTCGAGAATCACCAGCTCCGGCTCGTGCAGCAGCGCTCCGATGAACTGCACCTTCTGCTGCATTCCCTTGGAGAGGTCCTCGACCCGCCGCTTGCCCCAGTCGGACAAGCCGAGTCGTGCGAGCCAGTGCGTTGTCAGTTCGCGCGCGCGAGAGCGCGGAATGCCCTTTATCTCGGCCAGGAAGACGAGATGCTCCTGCACGATCATCCGCCGGTAGAGACCACGCTCCTCCGGCAGGTAGCCGATGCGCATCGAAAGCGCGCGACTTGCCGCCTCGCCGCCAAAGAGGGTGACCGTCCCCTCGTCGGGCAGCAGGATGCTCAGAATCATCCTGATCGTTGTGCTCTTTCCAGCACCATTGGGCCCCAGCAGTCCGTAGATCCCACCAGGCGGCACCGTCAATGACAGGCTACGCACCGCAGTGTGACCGGAGAATCGCTTGGAAATGCCGTTCAACTCGATCGCGCTCTGGTACATGAAAGCTCCATCCGGAGGGCGGGGAAGGTGCGTTCCCCGAAGCGCGCTGTCCTACGGCCCGGGGTTACGGGATGTTTCCGTGGCCCGGGCCGTGTGATTCGCTGGCTGGCTTTCGGCCACTATAGACTCCGTTATCGCAATTCATTACGCTGGCACGACACTTTGTTGTCTGTTGCTAATATATGTTATAGTACATTATATTATCTCTACACTCGTTTTTGGAGCCCCTATGGCCATTATTCGGTCTGATAGCTTCGACGGCGAAATACTGGAAGAGATGGGCCGCCGCCTGCGCGCCCTTCGGCTCCAGCAGAATCTCGGTCAGGCCGACCTGGCGGTACGCGCCCAGCTCAGCCCCACCACCGTGAAGAACGCCGAGCACGGGCGTGATCCCCGGCTCTCCACGATAGTGCGGATTCTTCGCGTGCTCGGTCGCGTCGAAACGCTCGACGCCTTCCTGCCTCCTCCCACCGTGTCACCCCTCGCGCTGCTCAAGACCGCCGGCCGCCAGCGTGAGCGGGCGCGAGCGCGTCCGGCCCCGCCTGCCGACCGGCCCAATGGGAAGCAAAATGGCTGAGGCACTCGCCATCGCCCGGGTAACCCTTTGGGGGCAGACCGTCGGCGCGTTGACGGAAGACGCTGATGGCGTGATCACCTTCGAGTACGAACCGGCGTTCGCGGCCAGCGGTCTCGAGATCTCGCCGCTCCTCCTGCCACTCTCGCGCCTGGGTCCGGTGCAGTTCCCCGAGCTTCGGCGCGTCCCTGCCTTCGCCGGACTGCCAGGCGTGCTGGCCGACGCACTACCCGATCGCTTCGGCAATGCCGTGATCGCCCAGTACTTCGCGGACCGTGGCCGTCCCGCGGACGCGATGAGCCCTGTGCAGAAGCTCCTCTACATCGGCCATCGCGCCATGGGCGCCCTGGAGTTCGAACCGGCCGTCGTCCTGCCGATGCGTGCCGCCGAGCGGGAATCCCTCGAGCTGGCGCTCCTGGTAGAGCAGGCACGAAGGCTGATCGAGGGAAAGACCGACGGTGCGCTCACGGAAATCCTGCGCGTGGGCGCCTCCGCCGGGGGCGCCAGGGCGAAGGCGCTCGTGCTGCGGAACCGCGTCACCGATCGGGTACGCTCCGGGTTCGCTGCACCGGGGCCGGGAGATGAGCCATGGCTGGTCAAGTTCGACGGAGTCGGCGAGCTCGGCGCCCCCGACTTCACCGCCCGGCCCTTCAACCGCATCGAGTACGCTTATGGCCGGCTGGCGCGCGATGCCGGGATCGAGATGCCGGAGGCGGAGTTGCTCGAGACGCCCGACGGGCTCGCGCACTTTGCGGTCCGCCGGTTCGACCGCGTCGGGGCACGACGCCTGCACATGCACAGTCTCGGCGGGCTCATGCATGTCGACTACGACACCCCGGGCACATTTTCCTACGAGCAGTACTTCCGGAGCGTCCAGTCGATTGTGCCCCCCGCTGCCGTCTACGCCTCGGTGGAGGAGGCCTTCCGGCGGGCCGTGTTCAACATCGCCGCGGTGAACCAGGACGATCACGTGAAAAACTTCGGGTTCCTCATGGACGAGCAGGGCGCTTGGCGGCTCTCGCCGGCATTCGATCTGACGTTCGCCCGGGGCACCAACTATACGCGGCGCCACCAGATGTCCCTGAACGGCAAGCGTGACGACTTCGCCCGTACCGATATCCTCGCTGTCGGCCGGCGGTTACGCCTGGCACGAGACGGGGCCGACACCATCGACGAAGTGCGCGCAGCCCTCGCCCGTTGGCCGCAGTATGCCGCCGAGGCCGGGGTGCCGAAGCCGCGGATCGGGGAGATCGCGGCGGCGCACCGACAACTCGCTCCGGTCACCGGTTAGGTTGAACCGAACCCGCCCAGGTGCACGTCTGCATGATCAGGATGGCCATTCCCGCCGATGGCGAACGTCTCGCTGCCATTTATGCCCCAGCGGTAACCGACCGCACGACCTCGTTCGAGTTGACGGCGCCCGACGCCAGCGAGATGGCTCGGCGGGTGAGTACACTGACCGCGCGGACGCCGTGGCTGGTCCTGGAGGAGAATGGGCGCGTCCTGGGCTACGCCTACGCGAGCCCGCACCGCGACCGGCCGGCGTACCAGTGGTCCGTGGAGGTGTCTGCCTACATCGATGCCACCGCGCACCGCGCCGGCTACGGCAGGGCGCTCTACTCCGCGCTCTTCGATCTGCTCACCGCCCAGGGCTTCGTAAACGCCTACGCCGGCATCACGCTGCCCAATCCGGCGAGTGTCGGGTTCCACAAAGCGATGGGATTCGAGGAGATCGGTGTCTACCGGGGGATCGGATACAAGTTCGGCCGGTGGCACGACGTGACCTGGCTCCACAGGCCCCTGGGACCCAGGCTCGACCTGGTCGAGCCGCCCCGACCTCTCGCCGAGGTGCTGGCTACCCGACCACTTCGCTGAAGCGTACCAGCGCGGCCACTTCGTCGTGCGGGACCATCAGGTGCTTGTGATCGGCGCGGACGCCGAACTTGTTCGTCCGCTTGAGGTATTCCTCGCGGGACATCCCCCCCGAAGGATCGTGAACCCCAACATCGTGCAGCAGGAGTCCGGCGTCGGTCCGCTCGTGGTACCGGCCGACGTAGGTGCGGCCCGAGACACCATCAAGCACCACGGTGATTCCGTGCAGTTCTTCGTGTCCCGGGTGAAAAACGTGCCCGCTCAACTCGTGGTCCTCGAGGCCTCGGTGGCACCGCAGTACTGGTCGAACGCCTTCATGAGGTCGTTGGCGACGGCATCCGGTCCGCGGCCCTCGATCTGGTGCCGGTGGATGAATGCCACCACCTCGCCATCCTTGAACAACGCGATCGATGGGCGAGCTCGGCTGGTAGTCCGCAAAGAACTGCCGGGCCCGGGCCGTGGCCGGCAGGTCCTGCCCGGCGAACACCGTAACCACCCGATCGGGCTTCGCCGAGTGCTTGAGCGCCTGGCGCAACGCCGGGCGCGCGTTGCCCGCTGCGCAACCGCACACCGAGTTCACGAACACGAGGGTAGTCCCCTGCTGGTCTCCCAGCTCCGCGTCCACGTCCTCGACCGTCTTCAGTTCCTGCGCACCCATCGCGACCATCTCCTCGCGCATGGGCTTGACCATCATTTCGGAATACGGCACTTGCAATGCTCCCCCTGAAAAAGCGTGAACAGTGAACGCTGAACGGTGAACGGGACTCCCGTTTACCCCTCACCGTTTACCGCTACGAAGTTGTTGTTGACTCGTCCAGCGCCTTCTTCATCGTGTGCCACGCCAGGCTCGCGCACTTCACTCGCACCGGAAACTGTGCCACGTTCGCGAATACCTTGAGCCGGGCCGGCAGTGCCGCCGCGGTTTCGGCCGACACCTCGCCTGTGACAAGGCCGTGGAAGCCGGAGAACAGGCGCTCGACCTCGGCGACCGTCTTTCCCTTCACCGCCACGGTCATCAGCGACGCCGATGCGCGCGAGATGGCGCATCCCTGGCCCTCGAAGCGTACGTCCTTCACGACATTACCATCGAGCTCGAGCCACACTGTCACCTGGTCGCCGCAGAGAGGATTGTGGCCCTTCGCATGCCGCGCACCTTCGCCCTCAAGATGACCGTAGTTGCGCGGCGTCTTGTTGTGGTCGAGGATGACGCTCTGGTAGAGCTCGCTCACTGATGACATCAGGCGAACAGCGTCCGGGCCCGCTCGATTCCGCGGCCCAGCGCCTCCACGTCTTCGGGCGTGTTATAGACACTGAACGACGCCCGCGCTGTGGCCGGTACCCCGAACCGGCGCATCAGCGGCTGCGCGCAGTGATGGCCGGCACGGATCGCGATCCCCGCCTCGTCGAGCACCGTGCCCAGGTCGTGTGGGTGTACCCCTTCGAGCGTGAACGAGATGACCGAGGCGCGCTGCGCTGCGACACCGATGAGCCGGATGCCGGGGATACCGACAAGCCGCTCAATGGCCAGTGCCAGGAGCTCGGCCTCATGAGCCACGATGGCCTCCGGGCCAAGCGACTCCACGAACGCGATCGCTTCGGCGAGCCCGATTGCCTCGGCAATGGGTGGCGTTCCGGCCTCGAACTTCATTGGCACGTCGGCCCACGTGGTGCCCTCGATGGACACCGCACCGATCATCCCGCCACCGACCTGCCAGGGCGGCATCTGCTCGAGCAGTGCCCGGCGACCGTACAGCACGCCGATGCCCGTGGGGCCGAACAGCTTGTGGCTGGAGAAGGCCAGGAAGTCGCAGCCCAAGGCACTTACGTCCACGGCACCATGAGCCACTGACTGCGCGGCATCGACCAGGACGAGCGCCCCGGCCGCGTGCGCCAGGTCGGCGATCTCGCGCACCGGGTTGATCGTGCCCAGCACATTCGACAGGTGGGTTACCGCCACCATCCGTGTGCGCGGCGTGATCAGGCGTGCCGTCGCCGCCATGTCCAGCTCACCCGACTCGGTGACCGGGGCCATGCGCAGCGAGGCGCCGGTTGCCTCGGCCAGCACCTGCCACGGCACCCAGTTCGAGTGGTGTTCCATCTCGGTCACGAGGATCTCGTCCCCCGGCGTCACCGAGTCCCGGCCCCATGCCTGCGCCACCAGATTGATGCCCTCGGTGGTGCCGCGCGTGAAGATCACTTCACCGGGGACGGGCGGCACCGATGAATCGCGCGACCGACGCACGCGCATTGTCGTACATCGCGGTGGCTTCGGCGCTGAGGGCGTACACCCCCCGATGGATGTTGGAGTTCTCGGCAGCGTAGAAGCGGCTCAGCCGGTCGATGACCCGTCGGGGCTTCTGCGACGTGGCGGCGCTGTCGAGGTAAACGAGCGATGGATGAGCCTCGAAAACGGGGAACTGGTCCCGGACGTGAAGACGCGGGGAGTGGGCGTGAGGCGACCGAAGGACGGACTCCGATTCCGCCCCCAGCAACGCCGCCGATCCGCTCCCGGAATTCTTCACGTTGTCACGTCCTGGTCATGCTTTCGCGCCGACGCCGACCCGCTCCTGCACCAGCCGGTCCAGCTCGGCGCGCACCGGCTCCAGCGCCACCTCCGCCACCACCTCGGCGGCGAACGCATAGGTAAGGAACCGCCGTGCCGCAGCATGCGGAATGCACCGGCTCTGCAGGTAGAACAGCATGTTCTCGTTGAGGGCCCCCACGGTGGCACCGTGGGTGCACTTCACATCGTCCGCGAAGATCTCCAGCTGCGGCTTGGTGTCGATCTTGGCCGTCTCGGAGAGCAGCAGCGTGCGATTGGTCTGCTTCGCGTCGGTTTTCTGCGCCTCGGGGGTGACGAAAATCTTCCCGTTGAATACCCCGTGCGACCGCCCGTCGAGGATCCCCTTGTAGACCTCCCAGCTTCGGCAGTTGGGGTGGTCATGGAAGATCGCGGTGTGGTTGTCCACCAGCTGCTCGTCGCGGCCGAAGTAGAGGCCGTAGAGCAGGCTCTCGACATTCGCGGCATTGAGGTGGCTCCGCAGGTCGTGCCGCGCAATCGCCCCGCCCATGGCGAAGCTGAAGTTGCGGTAGTGGCTGTCGCGCTCCTGTGAGACATGCGTCAGCCCCATGTGGAACGCCTGCTCACTCTCCCGCTGGATGCGGGTGTGCTCGACCCACGCGTTCTCGGCCACCACGACCTCGGTGACGACGTTGGTGAGGTAGCGCTCGCCGGCTGCCAGCGTCACGTAACTCTCGATGATCGACGCCCGGGCTTCGCGCTCGACCACCACCAGGTTCCGGGGATACACCGCCGAATCGCCGGCACCCGGCGCGGTGACGAAGAGGAGGTGGATCGGCTGGGTCAGGTCGGCGCGCGCCGGTACGTGCACGAAGGCGCCATCGTTGATCTGGCCGGTATTCCAGGCCACGAAGGGCGTCGCATCGACCGCGACATGCCGGCCCAGGTGCTTCTCGAGCGTGGGCTGGGCGTGGCGTGTCAGGGCCAGGCTCTCCACCCGGACGCCGCTCTCGACGGCGACGGACGACAGCTCCGCACTGTAGCGGCCGTTCACGAAGACCAGCCGCGGCCATTCCGCGTGCCCGAACATGAAGGGGGCGAGGGCCTCGAGAGTGACGGTGGCCTCGGGGGCGGCACCAAAGCTCGCCCTCGCGATCGGCGAGATCGGCGTGAAGCGCCACTCCTCGTCCTTCGACGTGGGGAACCCCAGTTCGGCAAAGCGCTGCTCCCCCTGCTGGCGCAGCGCCTCGAGCCAGGCGGGCAGCGTGGTGTCGATCCGGTCGGCGACTGCCGTCATGCGATAGCCCCCGTCCCGGCCAGGTCCTCGATCCATTCGTACCCGCGCGCTTCGAGCTCGAGGGCCAGTTCCTTGCCGCCCGACTTCACGATCCGCCCGCCGACCAGCACATGCACGAAGTCGGGCACGATGTAGTTGAGCAGCCGCTGATAATGCGTGACGACGATGGTCGCGTTCTCGGGGCGCCGCAGGCGGTTGACCCCGCTTGCGACGATGCGAAGCGCGTCGATATCGAGCCCGGAGTCGGTCTCGTCGAGGATCGCCAGCTTCGGCTCCATCACCGCCATCTGGAGGATCTCATTGCGCTTCTTCTCACCGCCGGAGAAGCCGGCGTTCACGAAGCGCGACATGATCTCCGGCCCCCACTCGACGACCTTGAGCTTCTCCTCGAGCACGTCGATGAAGTCCATCGGGTCGACTTCTTCGAGCCCCTTGGCCTTCCGGATCTCGTTGTATGCCGCCCGCAGGAAGTAGGCGTTGGTGACGCCAGGGATCTCGACCGGGTACTGGAACGCCAGGAACACGCCCTCCTGCGCCCGTTCTTCCGGCTCCAGGTCGAGCAGGTCCTCGCCCTCGTAGGTCACCTCACCGCCGGTGACGGTGTACGACGGGTGGCCGGCCAGCACCTGCGCCAGCGTGCTCTTGCCCGACCCGTTGGGCCCCATGATGGCGTGCACCTCACCGGCATTCACCGTGAGGCTGACACCGCGAAGGATCTCCCGCTCACCAGCCGACGCGGACAGGTTCCGGATCTCGAGCATGCTCATCCAACACTCCCCTCAAGTGAAACGCCGAGCAGCTTCTGGGCTTCGACCGCGAACTCCATCGGCAGCTCCTTGAACACTTCCTTGCAGAAGCCGTTCACGATGAGCGAGATGGCGTTCTCGGTGTTGAGGCCGCGCTGCTTGCAGTAGAAGATCTGGTCTTCGCCGATCTTCGACGTGGACGCCTCGTGCTCCACGTCGCTGGTCGCGTTCTGGACATCGATGTACGGAAACGTGTGAGCCCCGCACTTGTTGCCGATCAGCATCGAATCGCACTGGGTGTAGTTCCGGGAACCCGACGCCCTTGGCAGCATCTTCACCAGGCCGCGGTAGCTGTTGTTTCCCTGACCCGCCGAGATGCCCTTGGACACCACCGTGCTCTTCGAGTTCTTCCCGATGTGGATCATCTTGGTGCCGGTATCGGCCTGCTGCCTGCCGTTCACGACCGCCACCGAATAGAACTCGCCCACCGAGTCGTCGCCCTGCAGGATGACGCTGGGGTACTTCCAGGTGATCGCCGAGCCGGTTTCCACCTGGGTCCAGGAGATCTTCGCCTTCTCCATCGCCTTGCCGCGCTTGGTGACGAAGTTGAAGATGCCGCCTACGCCGTGTTCGTCGCCGGCATACCAGTTCTGCACCGTGGAGTACTTGATCGTCGCGCCCGGCAGCGCCACCAGCTCGACTACGGCGGCGTGCAGCTGGTTCTCGTCGCGCTTGGGGGCCGTGCATCCCTCGAGGTAGCTCACGTACGCCCCCTCGTCGGCCACGATGAGCGTGCGCTCGAACTGGCCGGTTTCCGCCGTGTTGATGCGGAAGTAGGTGGAGAGTTCCATCGGGCAGCGCACGCCCTTCGGGACGTACACGAAAGAGCCGTCGGAGAACACCGCCGAGTTGAGCGCCGCGAAGAAGTTGTCGCTCGCCGGCACGACCGAGCCGAGGTACTTCTGCACCAGCTCCGGGTGCTCCCGTACCGCCTCGCTGAAGGAGCAGAAGATGATGCCCTGCTCCATGAGTCTCGCCTTGTACGTCGTGCCCACCGAGACCGAGTCGAAGATCGCGTCGACCGCGACGCCGGCCAGCAGCTTCTGCTCGGTCAGCGGAATGCCGAGCTTCTGGTAGGTCTCGATCAGCTTGGGATCGACATCATCCAGGCTCGCCAGCTTCGTCTTGTTCTTCGGCGCCGAGTAGTAGATGACGTTCTGGTAGTCGATCGGCGTGTAGGTGACGTTGGGCCAGTGCGGCTCCGTCATCTTGAGCCAGCCCCGGTAGGCCTTCAGCCGCCACTCCAGCAGCCACGCCGGCTCGTCCTTCTTTTCGGAGATGAGCCGGACCACGTCCTCGCTCAGCCCCTTGGGAATGCTGTCGGCCTCGATGTCGGTGACGAACCCGTACTTGTACTCGCGCTGGACCAGCGATTCGACGGACGGACTGGTCATGCCTCTTCTCCTGGCCGCAATCCGCGCGGCGTGATCTGCACGACGCTGGCCGGTCCCGCGCCATTGTCGAACTGGACGTGATACTCGCAGGCGCTGCACCCGGCGAGGATGTGCGCCTTCCGGTCCACTGCCGCCGAAAGCACTTCCTCGAGGAAGCGTCGCTCGGCAACGCAGATTTCCGGGTAACGCTCGGCCACCGCCTGGATGGCGCAGTTATGCTCCTTCAGCGTCGCCCCATGCTCGCCCGACGCCTGCCACTCCGCCATGTAGCCCTCCTCGGCCAGGGCGCGAGTGACGATCTCCATCCGGCGCTCGGGCGGCTCGCCCACGAGGGCTTCACGGAGCCGCGCAGCCAGTGACTCGAAGCGGCCCTCGAGCATCGCCACGGCACCGGCCCGGCCCTCACGCGCCGACACCTGCTCGAGCAATTGCGTCAGCGTTTCCTCGTAGCGGCGAGGAAAGAGCGACTCGCTCGCCGCAGAGAGACGGTAAGCGAACACCGGCGCTCCTACTCCGCGGTGCTGCCGCTCGTACACCACCAGCTGCTCGAGCTCGAGCTCCTTGAGGTGGTGCCGCACGGCATTGAGGGACAGCCCCAGATGCTGTCCCAGTTCCTTTGCCGTGAGCTGGCCGGCGCGCTTGAGCGCCAGGAGTATTTCGCTCCGGGGTCCCCGGTGCCCGATCGGCAATGGAGTCTGACTCACAGGCGCTGACATGGGTGGAAAGATTGAGTGCCTACTGGCAATTGTCAATTCACCTCAAGTTTATGGTGTGAAGTCTGATCTATAAGAAGTTGTGTATACAACTACTATCGAATTTCCAAGCGCTCGTGGTCCAAAGAGCTGCCGAGCATCGCTTATCCCACCTCCTCTTGACCTTCATCCATGGCGGGCTACCATCCGCCTCCTGCCCGTAACGGTGGGATCATTGGGGAAACCATGCGGCTCAAGTACGTGCTGTTCTGCCTTCTCGCCATCTTCTGTCCTGGCGCCGTCCAGGCCCAGGGGCCAGAGGTGGCTTTCGCCAATGACAGCACCGGGGCAGTGACCGACACTGCCACGGCGGATTCGACGCGTTCCCTATCTCCCGTACCACAGCCTCAGGCCATCCGTGCGCTGGGCGAGATCGTGCTGCTCAACGGCGCCGCCGTTGCCATCAACCACCTCATGCGCGACCTCCCGATGACCCGGCCAGAGACTTGGTGGCGCAATCTCCGCGGGGGATGGACATGGGATGGCAACAACCTCCAAACGAACAACATCGAACACCCGTATGGTGGCGCGGTCTATTACAACGTGGCCCGGGCGAATGGCCTGTCGTTCTGGGCAGCAACACCTGTGACGTTCAGCGGCAGCCTGATGTGGGAGTTGTTCGGTGAACCGGTCCCGCCGTCACCCAACGACCTCATCATCACCAGCCTGAGCGGCATCACGTTTGGCGAGGCGCTGCGTCAGCTCTCGTTAGTGGTACTCGACAATCAGGCGACCGGCCTGAGCCGGGTGTGGCGCGAGGCTGCGGTGCTCCTGTTCAATCCCGGCTTGGGGGTGGACCGGCTCTCCCGGGGCCAGACCTGGCAGCAGCGAGCCAACCCGCCCGATCATCATCCCACGACCATGAGCACCACCGTCGAGGTCGGCGCCAAGCGAATGACCAGGCCCGAGGCGTCCACCATTGACGTCGCGGCCGTCACGTTCGACGTCCGCGTCGGCGATCCGTTCGCCGAGAAGATCGGTCCCTTCTCGAGCTTCCGCTTCACCGCCGAACTCAACAGCGGCCCCAGTACGACGCTGGCCGCAGTCGCCAGTCGCGGCATCATTGCCGCTCTCGGCCGGCATGACGGTCCTTCCCGACGGGTGGTCGGCATCTTCATGGACTTCGACTATCAGTGGAATGCGGCCTACCAGTTTTCCGACCAGTCATTCGGGCTCGGGTGGCTGTCTCGCGCCGGCGGGCAGCGGTGGCGACTGGATACAGACATCAGCGCGGAGTTGGTGCCCCTGATGGCAAGCTCTGACCCGTACGCCGGCGCGCTGTTCAGGCGGTCCTACGACTACGGTTCGGGTGTCGGGGGGCGGGCGTTCATTCACGTCGACCATCGCGACTTCCGCATCCTCTCGGCGGGATATCGCGGCTTCTGGAGTGCCACGGTGAGCGGAGCATCCCAGTCCAAGCTGGTGCAGTTCGCCACTGTCGAGGCCCGCGCACCGCTCCCCCTCGGGCTGGCGATCGGGGCCAACTACACCATGTACCACCAGCGCAGCACCTACGACGAACTTCCCGCCGCTTCAGTGTCCCTGCCCAGCTGGTCCGTTTTCATCTCAACCGCCGGTCGGTGAGCTTACCTTTGGGCATGACCTGCGAGGAGACCTCATGCTGCCCCTGATCGTTGCATTGGCCACGGCACCGCTGCCCATGCTCCGCGGTGAGATTTTCGGCGACCTTCGCCTGGGCGAGAAGTACCTCGCCGACGTGAAGCTCACGCTCACCTGCGGCGCCGAGAGCGTCGAGGGCACCACCGACAAGTCCGGTTCCTTCCGCCTCACCGTAAAGGGGAGCGGGAAGTGCCAGCTCAAGGCTGCCTACGACAAGCAGACCCCGTCGATCGACGTCGTCCTCTTCGACCAGCCGGCGCGATACCGGTTCCAGATCGAGCAGGTGGACGGCAAGTACGTCCTCAAGCGGGTGTAGCGGCGGATGGCCGAAGAAACGACCATCGTCAAGGACGACAAGGACCGCTGGGACAAGCTTGCCATCATCCTGGCCCCCGTCGGCGGGCTCCTCACGGCCCTGGCGGTGGCGAGCCTCGGCATCTTCGGTTCGCGTGCCCTCGACCAGCGCCAGAGCAGCGAGGCCAAGCTGCGGCTCTACTCCGAGCTGATGAGCAAGCGGGAGGAGTCGGAGGCGACGCTGCGGAAGGAGATGTTCCAGTCGATCATCGGGTCGTTCTTCGACGCGCAGTCCACCTCGCTCGAGGCCAAGCTGCTCAAGATGGAGCTCCTGGCCCAGAACTTTCACGAAGCGCTGAATCTCACACCGCTGTTCCAGCACATCCGGCGCGAGATTGCCGCGGCGCCGATTGCACCGTCGCTCAAGCGACAGTATGAGGTGCGCCTGAGTGAGCTCGCCCAGGAAATCACGCGCAAGCAGATGATCGTGCTGGAGTCGGGTGGGCAGCGCTTCGATTGGACCATCCTGTTGAGCGATAGCCTGATCAACGGCACCAAGACCGAGACCCTGGAGGATGTCGAGCTCACGCTCGACAACATCAAGCGCCGCTTCCGGGTGACGCTGTACCAGGTGGACACGGTGCAGCGCGAAATCCGTGTCGGCCTCGAGATCGAGACGCCGCAGCAACCGAACGTGTCGCCCACCGAGGCCGGGCGCTTCTCCGTCGAGTTCATGGTGGGATTCTTCAGTTCGCCGATGATCGACAACACCCGGCTGTCAAACGACCAGCGCGTGGCGATGGTGCTGACCAACTTGAACAGCGCAGGAGCGGCGTTGAGCCTGGTGTACTTCCCAGGGTCGCGCGCGAGCCTGCGGGAAAAGCCTTACTACGAGGAGATCCTGCGGAAACTGGCGGGGCAGTAGCCTAGGGCTGCAGGACGATGATCCTCGAGACGTCCAGCTGCCTCGCCACGAACGTCCCCCCACCGAAAGCCGGGTCGACCGTGCCGTCGGTCACTCGCTGAACCTGTACATCCACCTCGCACTGCTCCCCCGAGGCAAGCGGCGGCAGCAGCGACGGATCCACTTGTACCGTTGCACTGCCGGGGTCACCCACCAGTGTGGTGATGACGGTGTTGCCCGCGCCAGTACGGTCGCACACCACCGTGCGCATGACCACCTGCATCAGGTCCGGCGTGCCCGAAGGCGCCCACGAGACCAGCAGGGCCTGTCCCGCCGTCACCGATGTACCAGCGATGGGTGCGGAAACCTCCAGTGCCGGTGGCATCGTGACCACGGAATTCGGTGCGTTGCCGTCGTTCGAGCGGCTCAGCGCAATGTTGACCACCGTGCCGCCATCGAGCTGGGTCAGGCTCGCGGCGTACTGACCACCTCCAAGCGGGTCAACCGTCCAGCGCATCTGCTTGAGTTGCCCGGCCGCTGAGACGACGAGTGCGTCACTGTCGGGCAGGCGAACGCTGGCGAAGCCTTCGGCCTCGAGCCGGCCAAAGACGAACGTGATGCCGTTGGGTGCGGCCGAAATATTGAACGCAGGACTTATCTGTGACGTGGGCGTTCCGCCCCCGGTGCTGTCCGAGCAGGCCGTCAGGGCAGCTACCAGCAGCACTGTCGGCAATGCAATCAGGCGCTCGAATCGCCATATCACGTTTAGTGGCAATATCTTACACGATTCTTTTCCGCTGGCACTGGTGGCGGGGTAGTTGACAGTCGGCCAAACGGGACCGACCTTGGCTCCATGGCCGTCCGCCGAATTCGACTTCTGGGTGATCCCGTCCTGCGCGAACGCTGCGAGCTGATTGCCAATCCGCAGTCGGCGGCAGTCCGTGTCGTGGTGGATGACCTCGCCGACACACTGCGCGACTGGCAGTCGCGGTTCGGCAGCGGACGCGGCATCGCGGCTCCGCAGATTGGCGCGCCACTTCGCCTGGCGTACATCGAAATGGACCAGCCCTGGGTGCTCGTCAACCCCGAGATCGTCGACATCGGGGACGAGGACTTCACGGTGTGGGATGACTGCTTCTCGTTCCCCAACCTCCTTGTTCGCGTCCTCCGAGCTTACCGGATTCGCGTCCGCTATCACGATCTGCGGGGCAGGGCGCACGAAGCCGACTTCGAGGGCGACCGGGCTGAACTGCTGCAGCATGAGATCGATCACCTCGACGGAGTGCTCACAGTCGACCGGCCGCATGGTCTCGACCCCTTCTGTCTCAGGGAAGAATGGAACCGGAGCTACGCCGCCGCCGGGCGTTACGGTGAACCGGAGCTGCGGTCTGTTCCCTACGCTGCGATGATGCTCTGAACGCCTAGAACCACCGGAACACACGCACCAGCAGTGCCTCACGCCCACCAGTAGCCCAGCCATAGCCGACCTTCACCGGGCCGAGCGGCGTCGTGGCGCCGACTCCGAGCCGCACTCCACCGAGCCAGGAATCGCCGCCGAAGAAGTCACCTTCCTCGCTGATGCTGCCTCCACCGACATCGAGCTGCGCCTCGAGCAGCCCCACTACCCGATACCAGAGTTCAACCTGCCCCGAGAACTCGGTGCTGCCGCGAAGCTCGGAAGGCTGGATGCCTGGAAATCCCGCCGAACCGCCCAAGCGCGAAGGTGAGTTGCAGGGGGAGATCGGAGCCGGCGCCGGCTCGAAGGAGCGACCGTAAGCCGTATCTGGGGGTGCCCCACGGAAGCTGTACCTGCGCGAAGGCCCTGCTGTAGGATGACGTCCACGTGGCCTCCAAGAACACCCTCGTGGCATCGAACGCCACGAAGTGCTCCGCGCTCAATGTCGCGCCACCGGCAAAGCTGTCCTCCTCCTCGGCCACGCCAGGCACTTCCGGCTGGTACCAGAACCGGCCTACGGCGCCGAACGCCACGGACCAGCCCTGGCCCAGCGAGCGCTCCACACCTGCGAAGCCGGTGAGGTCCCTCGTGTCGATCGCCTCCAGCTCGTGGCCATCCTCGGTGTAGAGCGGAATCCTCTCCAGACCGCCATTGAGGGTGAGCGCCGGTGCCAGGATATGCCATCGGTAGCGGAGGTTCTTGCGTACGCCGAGCGCCACCTCGTCGCGCAGGCCGCCCAGCTGGAGCCGGGAACCGGTTTCCAGCCCGAGCCCGAAAAGATCGCGGTATACCGCTCCGATCCACACCTCGCCGCCCATGGCGTTGTCGTACGCAACGCCGCCCGCGGCATAAAACCGGGGAGCCGGCCGCACCACGGGTGTGAAGTTGACGCTGTCTCCCGTTCCCGAGGGATACAGCCACACTGCCTCGACCAGCGACGATTGTGACAGACGGGCGGTGCGCTTCCGCAGCAAGGCATAGGGAATCGAGTCGCCGGCGACGAGGCCGAGATCTGCGAGCACGCCGACAGCCGGATCCTTCTGGCCCTTGAGTGCCGGGTCCTTCTCGGTGGGGAGCGAAATCCCGCCCACGTAGCGCGGCAGCTCGAGGGGGCGTCGTCCCGTCTTGTTGAGCGTGTTGAGGCACGACGCCTGGGCGAACACCGAGTCCGCGACCCTGAGGCCCATCGCAAGCAGGGCATTCATTTTCTCAGGCGCGAAGTCGAGGGTGGCATACTTCCCTACCGGCATCAGCATGTAGATGTCGTCGGGACCCATTGCCGGCAGCGGCTGGTCGGCGAGGTAGTCCAGCAGTCGCGCTGACACCGCGGCGGCCGACAGGAGCGGAATGGTGTCCGACTGCGGGATGCTGAGGTCGGAAACGATCACCCGCTGGGCGCCGAGTTCCCGGGCGATGCCGACCGGCACATTGGCTGAGAGACCGCCGTCAGCCAGGTAGGTGCCGTCCATGTACACCGGCGCAAACACCACCGGGATGGAAATACTCGCGCGCACGGAGCGGGGCAGGTCACCGCTGCCCATGACGACGGGCGTGCGAGTCCTCAGGTTCGTGGCGACCGCGCGGAAGGGGATGGGCAGCGAGTCGAAATCACCGCGTGAACTCAGGTTTCCGAGCATCAACTTCTGCTCGAGCAGGGCGTTCACGTCGCGCTCGTTGAGCGCGTTGGTCTGGAGGCCGGAGATGCCATCGCCCTCGGCATAGGCGATCTGCGGCTGCCGCGTGCCGAGACTGGCCGGTGTGACGGCCTCAAAGGTGTGAATGAGCTGGCCGCCGGGTGACTTGCGCACGATGGAGTCGATCTCGTTGCCGGTGTACCCCGCGGCGTACATCGACCCTACCACTGCGCCCATGCTTGTACCGACGATCAAGTCGGGTACGACGCCGAGCGAGTCGAGCACCCGGAGCACCCCGATATGGGCAAACCCTTTTGCTCCGCCGCCAGAGAGCACGAGCGCCGTCCGCGCGGGGGCACAGCTCCCGATCTGGGCACGCGCCGAGGGAGCCGCGAATCCCGCGAGTAGCGCGGCAGTGGCAAGGGAGCGACGGAACATGGAATTCGTAAGTTAGTCGCGGCCCGCCGGGTCGCGGCCCCCTTGCGCCGGTCCCAACGCACTTCTATACCTATGCCATCGTACCGCACATTGCGGTTGCCCCGGAATGGAGAAGGCGAATGACGTACGTGATCACCGAAGCCTGCATCGGCGTGAAGGACCGAGCCTGTGTGGATGTCTGTCCCGTGGACTGCATCTACGAAAGCGAGGACCAGCTCTACATCCATCCCGATGAGTGCATCGACTGCGGAGCCTGCGAACCGGAGTGCCCGGTGTCGGCCATCTTCCCGGAGGAGGACGTGCCCGACAACATGCAGTCGTATATCGAGAAGAACAAAATCGTCTTTGACAGCGATAACCCGCCGGGTCGTCCGAAGCGATAGTCGCGACATCATGAAATCAAAGAGGGGCGCCCCGACTGGGACGTCCCTCTGGCATTTCAAGGGGGGGAGACCCGCGGGGCCGTACTAGCTGGCCGCGACCCCGGGGCCTTGGGGAGAAGCACCACCAACTGCAAGACGGGGCCGGCAATGGAAAAGCCAACGCGACCGTCATGGATATAGACGCCCGAGTGGCCCGAAAGGTTTCGTGGTGCTACGGGGCTACTTCGGCCGGGGCAGTGACTTGAGGAAATCCAGCAGCAGCGCATTCACCACACCTGGTGCTTCGATGGGTGGCAGGTGGCCGGCCCCGGGGACGAGCTCGAGTCGAGCGCCGGGGATCGCCGAAGCCATTCCCCGGGCGAGGTCCACCGGCGTCATCACGTCCTCTTCACCCACCACGACCATCGTCGGCAGGTCATCCAGCGTCGCGAGCAGCGCCGAGGCATCGCTGCGATCGCGCATCGCCGCAAGCGCACCGGCAATGCCGGCCACCGGTGCAGCCAGCATCATCTCGCGCACCCGCTCCACCACGTGAGGCGTGGACTGCGCGGCAGCCGGGGCAAGCATCCGCGGCAGCATCTGTTCCGCGACCGCAGCGGCGCCGTGCTCCCGCGCCAGCGATGATTGCTGATCGCGGGCGCGGCGCACATCCGGTACGTCGGCGTCGGCACGGGTGTCGAAGAGCACCAGGGCGCGCACCCGCTCCCGGTGACGCCTCAGGAACTCAAACGCGACGTACCCACCCATCGAGAGCCCGACCAACACCACCTCGTCCACCTGCAGCGCCTCGAGGAGTGCAGCCAGGTCGTCGGCATAGGTAGGCATGCTGTAGCCGAGATCGGGCGCATCGGAGAGCCCGAGGCCGCGAAGGTCCGGGGCGATGACCCGGAACCCATCCAGGCCTGACAATTGTGCTGCCCAGAGCGTACGGTCGAGGGGATAGCCGTGTACGAAGAGCACCGCCGGCCCCTTGCCGCGTACTTCAACCGCCAGGCTGACGCCGTTCACCGTCATCCGCTGCACCCCCGGCGGCTCCAGCGGCCGGGTGGTCAGGAACCGGCCGAGGTCGCCGGGCACCGGTGTCGGGCGGCCGGCGCGATCGATGCACACGAATACGAACTCGGCCGTAGCGATCAGGCGGTCGTCGCTGACCCGGCGCGCAGTCTGGCGCATGGTGAAGCTGGTTCGCCCATGGTGGGTCAGGGCCTGATGGAAGCGGAGGACATCGCCGGGGAAGGCGGGAGCGTGATAGTCGATCGCTGTCTTTCGCAGCGCCGGCCAGGTGCCCTGGACAGTGAACACGTCCATGCCGGGGCCGCGCGCGAGCATCTCCCATCGCGCCCGCTCGAAAAGGCTGAGGAATGACGCCTGGTTCAGGTGGCCGAAGGCATCGCATTCATCGGGATATACGGTCAGGTCGATCTCGAGTGCGGCCATGGTGGAAGGTACGTCCGGGTGTTGGACAGGGCGAGCAAGCCCCTTAAGACTTCAGGTTCAACCCTCAACCACGACACTCATGAAGCCACCGACCGATTACATACGCCATGCTGCCCGCCTTTCCCGAAAGCTCCAGCTCGACGCCGCCATGGGCGGCACGCCACAGCCCGACGCCGAGTTCTTCAAAGTGCTGAGCAAGGCCCTGGACGAGGTTGCGGCCGGTCTGGAAATGGTATCACAGCGAGAGTAAGAGCACTCAGTAATAAGACAGTGTCGTGACACTCTCGTGTCGGTGTCAATAAGGTAGACTTCGCAACGCGCTGCATGTGGCTGTTCTAAACGTTTGACTGGAGCGGGGTTGCCGCGCGGGCCGGCCTAGCCCAGTTTTGGGCGTGGCCTCCTATCCATCGTCTTCCGCGCCGGCGCCGGCCGACGACCTGCTGATCGCGGATCAGGGGTCCTTCGACCGTCTCATTCCCCGGCTGGCTGCAAATGGGTTGGTGGCGGTAGACACGGAGGCCGCCTCCTTCCACAAGTATCTCGACCGGGTCTACCTGCTGCAGCTCTCCTCCCGCGACGAGACCGCCGTCGTCGATCCGCTTGCCGTTAAGGATCTATCGGCATTCGGCGCGATGCTCGCCGATCCTGCCATCGAGGTGGTGTTCCACGACGCCGACTACGACCTGCGCCTCCTTCACCAGGAGTTCGGGTATCAGGCGACGCACCTTTTCGACACGCGGGTCGCAGCCCAACTGCTCGACGAACCGGGGATCGGCCTGGCGGCATTGCTCGAGAAGTACCTCGGCATGCGTATCGACAAGCGTTTCCAGCGGGCGGACTGGTCAATTCGTCCGCTGTCGGAGGAAATGCTCGCCTACGCCGCCACCGACACCCGTCACCTGGCCGAGCTGCGCGACATCCTGCGCAACCGGCTGGTCGAGCTCGGGCGGCTGGCCTGGGCCGAGGAGGAGTTTGTGGTGATGGAGGGCGCGCGCTGGGACAGTGAGGATGCCGAACCGGGCTGGCTCCGGCTCAAGGGCGCCAGGCTCCTCAAGCCACGCGAACTCGCGGTGCTCCGCTCGGTCTACCTGTGGCGTGATGACCAGGCCCGAAAGCTCGACCGCGCGGCGTTCCGCATCCTGAACAACGAACCGATCCTGGCGATGGCGAAGATGCCGCCCCGGGACGTGGACGCACTAAAGAAAATTCCCGGCGTCGGCCCCGATCAGGCCGACCGCCGGGGTCGCCACATCCTTGCCGCCGTCGAGGAAGCGCTCGCGCTGCCCGAGAGTCAGTTGCCCCGGATCGAGCGACCGCCGCGCCGCGCCGCGGACCCCGCCCTCGATGCCCGGCTCGAGCGGCTGAAGCTCGCCCGGAATCGCCTGGCGGCCCGATATCCGTTGCAGCCCGGGGTGCTCTGCCCCAACGGCACCCTGGAAGCGATTGCCCGGGCAAACCCCACGAGCATGGCGGCACTCGCGGCCATTCCTTCACTGCGGCGCTGGCAGGTTGCCGAGATCGGGGCCGACCTGCTGGCGGTCCTGTCCGGAACCGGTCAGTAGCCCAGGAACGCCTTGACGCGGGGGTCCATCTTGTCCGGCGTCCAGTACGGCTCCCAGACCAGTTCCACTTCCACGGCGGTAATCCCGTCCAGCTCACTCACCACTCGCCGGGCTTCCTCCATGATCTCCGCACCGGACGGACAGCCTGGAGACGTGAGCGTCATGTTGATGTGCGCCAACCCCTCGTCATCTACTGTGACGTCGTACACCAGCCCGATATCGATGATGTTGAGGTTCAGCTCCGGATCCTTCACGGCGCGAAGCGCCTTCCGGACGGTCTCTGCGGTCTGCATCTGACAACTCCCTTCCCCGAATGACCTGATCCTTCAGCACTCCGAGCCTGCCACGGCGGGACAGGGCACCGCCGCGAGGACCGCATCGGCCAGCCCGGCACGGATGCGGCGCATCGCCTGGAATGTCTGCCCCACCCTGGGCTCGTACGCCCGGTTGGTGAGGAAGATGACATAGACATCACGCGCCGGGTCGATCCACATCTGCGTTCCGCTCCAGCCGGTGTGCCCGTAGGTGCCGGGATCGGGGTGCCGACCGAATGACGACGGTTCCGGTCCGCTTAGATCCGGCGTGTCCCAACCGAGCAAGCGCGTGCCACTGGCGGGTGAAGCCTGCAGGAAGCGCCGGACGGTGCCCGGCGACACCCACACCACACCATCCAGTGTACCCATACCGAGCCATGCGCGCGCCACTCGGGCGAGGTCGGGTCCGGTGGAGAACAGTCCGGCATGCCCAGCCACCCCTCCGAGGTAGTCGGCATTGGGATCGTTCACGGTGCCGGCACGAATCCGCCCTTCCGATGTGGTGGGTGCCGCGGCACGGCGTGCCGATTGATCTACCCCGAAGCTCGTGTGCGTGAGGCCGAGTGGTTCGATCACTTCGCGACGCACCAGCACGTCGAGCGGCGAGCCGCCCACCACTTCGAGAACGGCGCCGAGCAGGATCGCGTTGAGGTCGCTGTACTCGGGGGCGGTTCCCGGCGGGCGCCGCAGCGGCTCAATGCAGATTCGCCCAATCGCATCGCCCGGCACCGCCGTGACCTGCCACAGCGCGATGAAGGCCGGGAGCCCACTGGTGTGATCGAGCAGCATGCGCACCGTGACGAGCGAGCGATCACCCCCGGAGAATGCCGGCAGGTACCGCGAGACTGGCGCGTCGAGATCGAGCAGTCCCTGGTCCGCGAAGCGCGCCGCGACGCCAGTTGTGGCGACAACTTTCGTGAGGCTCGCGAGATCCCAGAGCGTGCTCTCCGGCGATGGCCGGGGGGACTTGGCGCTCCACGTCAGTCGCCCCAGACCGCGACTGAACAGCACGCTGTCGAGGCGCCCCACCACCACCACGGCCCCCGGGAACACCTGTTTCGTCACGCCCAGCGTGGCCGCGCGGCTCACGCCATCGAGCCCCTGCGCCGCCAGCGGGGCACCGCCCAGGGACATCCCTGCACCGAACATGATCGCCGCCAGGTGCCGGACGTCTCTGCGCATGAACCGCCCGCCGCGGATCAGGGTTCCTTCACCTCCCGCACCTGTCCGGGCGGCAGGCGATATAGGAGGAGGACGCTTCTGCGGTCGCGCGCGGATGGCAGTTGCGCGTGGGTGGAGGGAAACATGATGTCGAGCGTGTCAGCCGAGTGGGGCAGCCCCACCGCGTGCCCGACCTCGTGCACCGCGACACCACCCAGCGCCGTGTCGGGGAGCATCGTGCCGGAGCTGGTCCGGATGGCGAGCGTGATGAAGGCGCGCCGGACGCGACCGTACTGGTCCCACGCCAGGTCGGTCTGCCCCACTCGGTCGTAGTCGAAGTGATCGACCCACCGCACCGTGATGTCGGCACCGGTCGTGTCGGGTGCCTCGACGAAGCTGATGCCGGCGCCAACACCCTGCCACAGCCGAAAGGCGTCTCGCGCCGCATCGGCCATGCGCGGGGCATAGTCGGGCGGTGCACCGTCGATGACAAGCGCATACCGCAGCGCGCGGCCGCTTCGATCGGGCCAGCGCCGCACCACCGAGTCAGTGCTGAGCAGCATCGAGTCGAGATAGGTCTCGCGTCCTTCCTCAGAGAGCTGCCGCCGCACTGCGAGCCGGGCGAGGTGCTCGGAGGGAGAAAGCATCATCTGGCCGGTGGATGATGGGTTCGGGGACGCAGACGGGCGCGCGACCGGAACCGGGACGGTCGTGTCGCCTGGCTCGGGTACGAGGGTCGCCCCCGCTTCCGCGTGCCTGGGCCAGCTCCGGGATACCCGGTCGGCGATTACGAGCACCAGCAGGAGCAGCGTGACGGTCGGCAACACGATGCGTTGCAGCATGATGCGAAATATGCCCAGGGACGGGTGTGATTGGCAGCGTGGAGGTGGCGTCAAGGAATCGCCCCGTCTAGGATTGAGCCACTCATGCTGCCCCTCGCGCGCGCGCTGATTCGTCGGCGCTGGATCGTCATCGTCCTGTGGACGATCCTCGGCGCTTACGCGACGCTTCGCGCGCCCAGGACGCCGGAACTCCTCAGTGCGCGGGGCGGATCCTTCAAGGTTACCGAAGCCGACGAAGTCAGCGCCCTCATCCGGACGCGCTTCGCCGCACCGCTCGGCGAAGTATTCGCGCTCACTCTCGAGGCACCATCCGCGGTCGACTCGGGCCGCCCCGGTGCGGTGTTCGACAGCCTCGTCGCATCCCTGCGTCGCCAACCCCAGATCCGCGAAGTCGTGACGTGGCGCGATGCCCCTGGCCGGCCGTTCATCAGTGCCGACCATCGCACGACCGCGATGGTCATCGCCCTGCGCACCACGTCGGGCGACACCTCGGCGATGATGGTGAGGACGATCCGGGACACCGTCCAGCAGACGCTGCGGCATTTCGCGGACCGTGAGCTGTACAAGTCGCTGCTCACCGGCCGTTCGGCCCTCGACGTGGATACCCGTACGCTGAGCACCCGCGAAACCCGGCGCGGTGAGCTCCAGCTCCTTCCGCTCACGCTGATCATCCTGGTCCTGGCATTCGGCGCACTCGTCGCGGCGGCGCTGCCGCTCCTCATCGGCTCACTCACCATCTCGGTATCGCTCACGATCGTCGGGCTGCTCACGAAGATCACCCCGATGTCGATCTTCGTGCTGTCGATCGCTACGATGATCGGGCTGGGTGTGGGCATCGACTATTCGCTGCTCATCGTGACCCGGTTCAGGGAGGAGATGAGCCGGGGTTCCTCCCGCCGGGACGCGGCGGTCAACACGATCCTCACGGCCGGCGGCGCGGTGATCACGTCGGGGTTGACCGTGGTGGTGGGCTTCGGCGCCCTGATCTTCACGCCCCTGGTGGAGACGCGGAGCGTGGGCATCGGCGGGCTCATCGTGGTGGGGTCGGCAGTGCTGCTCTCAGTGACGCTGCTTCCCGCGCTCCTCGCCGTGGTCGGCCGCAACATCGACCGGCCGCGCTGGCTCGCCCGCAAGCTTGCGTGGTACCACTCGCCGCAGCTCTGGGAAAAGTGGGCGCGCACACTCCACCGGCACCCGTGGCGTGCGCTGACGCTGGGCACCCTCTGCATCGCCATCCTGAGCCTGCCCGCTTGGGGACTACGCGTCGGCGTGCCGGCCCGACACTGGTGGCCCGCGCACACCGAGTCCGGCGCCGGCGCCAGCGTGCTGCAATCGCTCGGCGCCATGGGATACGTGGTGCCGGTACGGGTCATGGTCGAACTCCCGGAGGGAAAGTCGGTCACCGAGGCCGTGTACCTGCGCGGACTCAAGAACCTGTCGGATTCGCTGCGCGCCGACCCGCGGGTGAGCGACATCGTGAGCATGGTGGACCTGTCCGAGGGAAACTCGATCCTCAAGTACTCGCTGCTGTACAGCAATCTCGATTCGGCCCGCGCCGAGTATCCGGTGCTCGACACGTACCTCGGCCAGGACGGCCGGATCGCGCTGATCGACGTCTTCCCGGACGACACGACGTCACTGCTTACCGGGATGGGCATCGTGACGCGCGCGCGCGCATTCGCCGAACACCCGCCAAAGCAGCTCGCTGACGCGAAGATCCTGGTGGGCGGGTTCCTCGCCACCAACGTCGACCTGCAGGACGACCTGCTCGCGCGTTTCCCGCTGCTCGTGGCGCTTATTCTCGGCGCCACCGGCATCATGCTCGCGATCGCGTTCCGCTCCGTGCTCATCCCCCTCAAGGCGATCCTGCTCAACACCCTCTCGGTGGCAGGCACCTTCGGCCTGCTCGTGCTGGTGTTCCAGAAGGGCTTCGGGATCAGGGTATTCGGCCTCGAAGGCGCCACCGACGCCATCTTCGTGGTGGTCCCGGTGCTCGTCTTCGCCGTCGTCTTCGGCCTGAGCATGGACTACGAGGTATTCCTGCTGAGCCGGATCAAGGAAGCGTTCGATCGCACCGGACGGAATGACGAGGCGACAATGGAGGGCGTGAGCGCCACCGCGTCCGTGATCACGTCTGCGGCGCTCATCATGCTGCTGGTGTTTGGCGTGTTCGCCTTCGCGCACGTGCTCGCCATGCAGCTCCTCGGCTTCGGACTCGCCGTGGCCGTACTGCTCGATGCCACCGTGATCCGCATGGTGCTCGTGCCGGCGGTGATGCAACTCATGGGACGGTGGAACTGGTGGCCCGGGGTCGACCCCCGCCGGCCCGCGCGGCCCAAGCCCATGCAGTCGGGGGAGCACCACATCCCGTAGGAGATCCGATGACGCATCCGCCGGACAAACCAACCCTGCGTCGAGTCCTGCGGGTCAAAGATCTCGTCTTTTTCTACGTTACCGCCGTCCTCGGCATGCGCTGGGTCTCCACCGCCGCCGCGGCCGGGCCGTCCGCGCTGCTGATATGGGTGCTGGCGGCGCTCTGTCTCTTCGTTCCGCTCGCCTTCACCGTCATCGAGCTCTCCTCGCGCTATCCCGAGGAGGGCGGCATCTACGTGTGGACCAAGCATGCCTTCGGCGATTTCGCCGGCTTCATGACCGGATGGACATACTGGGGCGCCAACCTCACCTACCTGCCGGGACTGTTGTACTTCACCGCCAGTACCGCGCTGTACATCTTCGGCGACCGCTACGCACACCTGCAGGACTCACCGGACCTACTTCATCATCGTGGCCATGGTCGGGCTGCGTCATCGCCGCGGCCATGAACATCGTGGGCTCGAGGTGGGCAAGTGGCTTTCCGCCGTCGGCGCGATCGGCGACCTGGATTCCGATGCTCCTCCTCATCGGCATGGGATTCGTCGCCGGTGGAAGATTCGGCTCCGCCACGCCGATCACGGCGGCCATGCCTCCTGCCGTGCACCGGGCTCCGCGACATGGTCTTCTGGTCCACCATCGCGTTTGCCTTCACCGGCCTCGAGGCCGGCTCGTTCATGGGCGAGGAGATCGTCGACCCGCGGCGCACCATCTCGCGAGCGGTCCTGATCGCCGGCTCAGCATCCCATCATCTACATCCTCGGCACGCTGGCCATCCTGCTGGCCCTCCCGCGGGCCGAGATCACGCGGACTCGGCGGCATCATGGATGCCATCACCGCGACTGGACAGTCGCATCGGCCTCACGGGACTCGCCCCGATCGCCGCCATCCTCATCGTGCTCAACACCCTGGGCGGCGTCGGCGTTTGGCTCGCGGCGCCGGCCCGCCTGCCGTTCGTCGCCGGCATCGACCACTACCTGCCCCGCGCATTCGGCCGCCTGCATCCCAGGTATGGGACGCCCTACATTGCGCTGCTGATGCAGGCCGGGGTGGCGGCGGTCTGCGCCATCCTGGGCCAGGCGGGTGAAACACCGAAGCAGGCCTACGACATCCTCGTGAGTCTCGGCGTCGTCGCCTTCTTCCTGCCCGTATCATCACGATGTTCGCCGCGATGATCCGGCTGCAACGCGAGCCGGCCGGCCCGGAAGTGGTGCGCCCCCCGGGTGGACGGCCCATGGCGATCCTGCTCGGCTGGACCGGGCTTGCCACATCGGTCGCAGCAGTACTGCTCGCGTGCGTACCGCCCCCTGGCGAGGAGGACGGTCGAGCGTTACGTGATCAAGGTGGTGGGCTTGAGTGCACTGCTGGTGGCGAGCGGCGTGCTCGCCTGGGTAGTCGGCAACGCGCGGAGGCGCTCCGGCCGGGCTACCGGGTGATCGCAGCCATGCCGCGTGCGATCAGTACGAGTGCCCCGCAGAGGAGCGCCAGGAGCACGACCGCACCGAGCACGGCACTTTTCGTGAGGGCACGCTCACCGCTGAGGTAAAGGTCCGGATTTGACGCCGGTGCCGGCGTGGTATCGCGGACGGCGCGCCAGGCGGCGCGGCGCCGTTCGAACTCCTCGTCCACCGCAATGCCGTGCCGGGGCGTGACACCATCATCATCGAGGCCGGGAAAGTCGATGGCGTTGCCGGCGACACCGGCGAGGGAGTTGCGATCGTCGAGCGGACGAAATCGCTGCCGTGCACGCCAGCCGGCCTGAACTGCCGGGTGATCCTTGAGCCGGATCCAGGTCTTCTGCCCAGTGTCATAGACGAAGTCGTCGCCGCCGAGCAGTCCGCGCTCGAGGGCATCGAGCAGCGAGTCCACCCCCGGAAACAGCCGGGTCGTGCCGACGGTATCGGTGACAGTGAAGTTCGGCATGTGTCGCTCTGGAACGGGAGGGATCGTGGTCGCTTCGCCGGCCTGCGAAAGCGCCCTCTGCAAGATTCACCAGCGGCTGGCGGTGGTCAACTCTTCGCGTCGAGCCAGTTCTCCCCGACACCCACGTCGGCCACGAGTGGAACGCGGAGCGGCATCACCGATTCCATTTCGAGCTTCACCAACCCCTCCATGATCTCCACTTCGGCTGGCGGCACCTCGAACACCAGTTCGTCGTGCACCTGGAGCAGCATCCGGCTCGCCAGGCGGCGGGAGGCAAGCAGCGTGTGGATGCGGATCATCGCCAGCTTGATGAGGTCGGCCGCCGATCCCTGGAGCGGCGAGTTCTGCGCGTTGCGCTCGCCATAGCTCCGGAGGTTGAAGTTCCTCTCCCGCACCTCGGGGATGTAGCGGCGGCGACCCAGGAGCGTCTCCACGTAGCCCTGCTCCCTGGCGAGCGCCACCTGGCGGTCGAGGAAGGCACGCACACCGGCGAATCGCTCGAAGTACTGCGCGATGAACTGCTTGGCGTCCTCCTGCGTGATGCCGAGCTGCCTGCTCAACGCGAAAGGCCCCTGACCGTAGATGGTGGCGAAGTTGATAGTCTTGGCGCGGGCGCGCTGTTCCGCATTCACCTGCTCCACCGGCACATTGAAGATCAGCGCTGCGGTCTGCCGGTGAATGTCGCCTCCCTGCTGGAATGCCTCGATGAACAACGGATCGCCCGAGAGGTGCGCCATGATGCGCAGCTCGATCTGGCTGTAGTCGGCCACGACGAAGGTGTTGCCCTCGGCGGGCACGAAGCCGCGGCGGATCGCCTCGCCACGGGGAGACCGCACCGGGATGTTCTGCAGGTTCGGGTCGGACGAGGACAGCCGGCCGGTCGCGGCACCGGTCTGGTTGAAGCTGGTGTGGATGCGGCCGGTGAGCGGATTCACTTCCAGGGGCAGCGTGTCGATGTAAGTGGACTTGAGCTTCTGCAGTTCACGATAACCCAGGATCAGCTGGGGCAGGTCGTGGCCCATGTCAGCGAGCTGCTCGAGCACGTCGGCATCGGTGGAGGGGCCCGTCTTGGTTTTCTTCAGTACCGGGAGCTGGTGCTTGTCGAACAGGACGGCCGCCAGCTGCCGGGGCGAGTTGAGGTTGAGGTTCTCGCCCGCGACCTGCGCGATCTCGACCTGGAGCTGCTCCAGGTCACGCGCCAACTCGTTGGAGAGTCGCTTGAAGAGCGCGAGGTCTATCTGTACTCCGGCCCATTCCATGTCCACCAGGACCGGCGTGAGCGGGATCTCGACGTTCTCGAGGACACCACCCATCGGTGTGCCCGTGAGCGCCGGCCCGAACGCCGCGTGCAGCGCGAGCACCGTGGTGCTGCCGGTGCCGCAGAAGGCCGCCGCCGCCGTCACCGGGATCTCCGAAAAGGCGATCTCTCCCTTGCCTCTCCCGGCGACGTCCACGTAGGTCTGCATCGTGCGGCCCAGGTACTCCAGCGACAGCACGTCGATGTCGTAGGAGCGCCTGCCCGAGTCGATCAGGAACGCGGCGAGCATGGAGTCCCAGGTGACGCCGGCGAGCTCGACGCCGGCGCCGCGCAGGACCTGCCAGTCGAACTTCACCTGATGGCCGGCCTTGGGCACGCCAGGATCGGTGAGGAGCGCCAC
This sequence comes from uncultured Gemmatimonadales bacterium, assembly GCA_963789925.1. Lineage (GTDB taxonomy): Bacteria > Gemmatimonadota > Gemmatimonadetes > Gemmatimonadales > GWC2-71-9 > JAGGAG01. Next base: position 487,164 of record CAWBMQ010000005.1, on the reverse strand, counting down.
CAGCGGCAGGCAGGCCGGATCCGAGAGTGGGGGCAGGTTCTTCACCGGCGCGGGAGCTGCGAGTTCGCCGCCTAGCGGCCGGTGGCCGAACGGGAAGTACCACACGTCGGTCTGGCTCGCCGCGAGCGAGAGGCCGATGAGCTCCGCGCCGCGAGGTGAGCGGGTGTCGGTTTCGGTGTGGAGCGCGACCAGCGGTGCGTCACGAAGCGTCGCCACAATGCCGGGAAGGAGGCCGGGGTCATCGATGACGGGGACGGCGTGAGGGCTCGAGGGGGCGAGGACTTCCGGACGGGCAGCCGCGACGACTGGAGCAGGCAGGGCATCCCCGGTCCGGGGACGAGGCCGGCACCGGCACGCTCTCCGCGACAGCGCCCTCGCCGACCAGCTTCTTCACCAGCGAGAAGAACTCGAGCTCGGTAAGGAGCTGCGTCAGGGCAGCCTGGTTGGAGGGACGCGGCCGGAGCTCCTGCACTCCGATGCTTACAGGGACGTCGAGGTGAATCGACACAAGCTCCCGTGAGAGCCGCGCGTTGTCGGCGTTGGCCAGCAGCGCCTCGCGGGCCCGTTTCGGCTCCACCTTTTCGGCTGCGGCCAGTATGGCGTCGAGGGTGCCGTACTCCGCCAGCAGCTTCTGAGCGCCCTTCTCGCCGATGCCCTTTACGCCGGGAATGTTGTCGGAGCTGTCGCCCACCATCGCCAGGAAGTCGATCACCTGTCCCGGCGCAACACCGAGCCGCTCGCTGGCGTTCGACTCGTCCACCCAGAGTTCTTCCACCGCCGCGGGACCGCCGCGTCCCGGGTTGAGCAGCACGATGCCGGGCCCGATGAGCTGGTAGAAGTCCTTGTCGCCCGAGACGATCACCGCCTGCATCCCCGCCGCCGCCGCGCGCGTGGCCAGGGTGCCAATCACGTCGTCCGCCTCGTAACCCGGCACTTCCACCAGCGGCACACCCAGCGCATGAAGCAGCTGGTCGATTCGCTCGCAGGCGCGATCGAAGTCGGCCTGCAGCTCCGCGTCGAGCTTCTGTCTGGTGGACTTGTACGCGGGGAATTTCGCCGTCCGGAAGGAATCGCCTGCGTCGTTGATCCAGGCGAGGTAGTCGGGCTTGTGCTTCTCCCGGAGCCGGAGGAGGAAGTTCACAACGCCCCAGGCCGCCGAGGTGTTCTCTCCCTGCGCCGTTCGGAGCGGGCGCGCGATGAGGGCGTAGAACGCCCGATAGATCAGCGCGTAGCCATCGATCAGGAAGAGGCGCGGGGCGACGGGCTCCATCACCGTCCGAGCCGTGCCGCCACGCGCTCGAACTCCGAGCGGGATTCCGGGGTCAGGCGATAGCGGTTGAATCCCGAGTCGTCCCGGAAATACAGCGTGAGCCGCAGGCTCTCGTAGGTCCAGCGGATCACCCGCGTCTGCGTGAGGCCGTTGGTGTCGAGCACGTTGTTCGGCTCACCCAGCCGGATGTAGACCTCGCCCCGCTCTGTGCGCCAGCCCGGCACGCCCTCGTCGTTGAACTGCTGTACCGCCACCGCCACCCGGCCGAAGTAGGTGTTGAGCAGCTCGTTCTCGGGCGTACCGGGGTTCGGGTCGGTCTCCTTCCAGAAGGTGAGCCACGCCGCGGCGCGCTGGTCGGGCTCGGCGTGCTTCAGGCGGTCCACTTCCTCGGGGTGCCCAAACCACTTCAGCATGCTGATCATCTCGTCGAAGTTCGTCACCAGCCACGCCGCGGAGAAGGACACCACGGCGGAGACACTCTTCTGCTCGGGCTTGGTTCCCACCACCAGCCGCAGCTCACCCAGCGCCATGCTGTCGGGTCGCAACTTGATGAACTGGCTCTCTACCGGGAGCCCGCCGCGAAACCGCAGCGAATCGCTGTAGACCAGGCTGTCGGCGGCTGTACGCACCTCGAACGGCACCGCCGTCGGGCCGGCGTACCCGTACCCCTCGAGGTACGCGAGCAGCGTATCCCCACCGAACGCGACGGCCCCGCGCGGGTTGAGCACGATGCGCAGGGACTGGTCGAGCCGCTCGCGACCGGTCACCTGGTACGTCAGGATCGGCGCTGAGGTGGTGGAGGTGCCAAACGGAGCAACGACGAGCGCCAGCTCGGCCTTGTTGGTCGTGCCCGACTGCACATCGCGGATGGTGACGGTGAGTTGATAGGTGCCCGGCAGCAGCCGAAAGAATTTCTGGAACAGGACGCTCTCGTCGGCGCGCCCGGTCTCCTGAAAAGTGTCCACCCGCACCGACTCTTCCTGCCCGCCGCTCGACGGCGCGGCCGGTGGCCGGCTGGAAGCTTGCGTCGACCCGGTACTTCGCGACATAGGCGGAGCCGTCTTTCTGGAACGACAGCGCGCGGTTTTCGAGCGAGAGACCGAGAATGACGAGGACGGTGTCGCCGGCACCCTTCACCTGGGCTACCGAGCCGGTGAACGGGAGCGGATCCCCGGCCGACAGCCGACCGAGCTTCTGGAAAAGCGCCTGCTGGTTGAGGAGCGCGGTGAACCCCTGCTCCGGCGCCGGGGCCTCATCAGTGCCCACACGCTTCCAGCCCCCGCAGGCCGCGAGAGCGAAGACCAGCACCATGGGCACCCAACCTCTGATCCGCTGCATTCGACTCCTCTGGGGCGGCCTTGCGGGACCCGAAACACCGGGAAAGCTTGCTGGCTCGACGAGGGCGCGCTAGCTTCGCCGTCCATGACCTCCGACAGCCTGCAGGGGCGCACGATCAACGGGTACCGCCTCCTCAAGCAGATGGGCGAGGGAGGCACCGCACTGGTATACCGCGCCGAGCACCCCGAACGGGGCACGACGGCGGTCAAGGTACTGCGTCATCGCCTCGCCGAGGACCCCGTGGCCGTGAAGCGCTTCCTCAGCGAGGCGGATCTCGGCAAGCGCGTCGCGCACCCGAACATCGTCAAGACCTACGACTACGGGCAGGCCGACGGCCTGTACTACCTCGCTCTCGAGTGGATTGAGGGCGAACCGCTCGCCAACTTCGCCACCCGCTCAGGCCCCCTGGCCCCGGCCGTCGTCGCGACCATCGTCGAGCAGATCGGCGGCGCCCTGGCTGCGGCGCACAAGGGTCGCATCATTCATCGCGACCTCAAGCCGGCCAACATCATGTTCGACCCGTCCAGTCAGCGCGCGATGCTGCTCGATTTTGGCATCGCGCGGGACACGGAGAGTAATCCTGACGAGCGCCTCACCCGCGCCGGTTTCTTCGTAGGGACACTCCAGTATGTGGCCCCGGAGACACTGAGCGGCGCGCTGGTGAACGAACAGGCCGACGTCTACAGCCTGGCCACCATCGCGTATTACCTGCTGACCGGTGAGCACCCCTTCAATGGGAAGAATCCCCGGGAGCTGTTCCAGCAGCTCCTGACGCAGAACCCGGTACCGCTCAGCCAGGCAACCAAGGGCCTCAAGTTTGCCCCGGCCATCGAGTCGGCGGTCATGCAGGGACTCATGCGGGACCTGACGCAGCGTACCAAGACGGTGGACGAATTCACGACCGCCTTCTGCACCGCAGTCCGGTCCACGGAGGACCCCAAGGGCGGCTTCCTGAAGAAGCTCTTCGGGCGATGAGCGACCAGGCGGCACTGGAGCAGCTCCTCCGGGAGCGCTCGGTGCGGTTTGGCGACTTCCTGCTGGCCTCCGGACAGCGCTCCAGCTACTACATCGATTGCCGCCTGACCACCATGTCCGCCCACGGCATGGTGCTCATCGGGCGACTCGGCCTGCGGGCGATCAGGGCAGCCGGCTGGACGCCTGACGCCATCGGCGGCCTCACCATGGGCGCCGACCCCGTTGCGTATGCCGTAGCCGCCGCCAGCGCGGGGGAACCCCCGGTCATCGATGCCTTCAGCGTTCGGAAGGAGGCCAAGACCCACGGCACCGGTCGGGTTATCGAGGGCAACTTCCGCGAGGGGGCCAAGGTCGTCGTGGTGGAGGACGTGATCACCTCTGGCGGTTCAGCGGAGAAGGCGATCACGGCCGTTCTCGATGCGGGTGGCATCGTGCTCGGCGTCCTGGCCGTGGTGGACCGCCTGCAGGGTGGCCGCGCACATCTCGAAGGGCTTGGTCATGCAGTAGTAGTGCTTACTACAACTGCATCGCTAGGGGTGGGGAGCCAGTGATGACAGCCGTCTTCCACGTGGAGCACATCTTCACGGCGTGACACGCTCCGCCGACGTCGTTGTCATCGGCGCCGGCGTCATGGGCGCCAGTGTCGCCTGGCACCTGACGACGCTGGGCTGCCGGTCGGTGATCATCCTCGACAGCGCCCATGCTCCAGGCACCGGCAGCACGGGACGCGCGACTGGAGGATTCCGCGCGCAGTTCGCATCGCCCATCAACGTGCAGCTCTCGCTCCTCTCTCGCGAAAAACTCCGCGGGTTCCACGAAGCAACCGGGGGCGAGTGTGGCTACCAGCCGGTGGGCTACCTCTTTCTCGCCGCCGACCCGGATCAGCTCGCGACGCTCCGGGAAGCGATCGCGGTCCAGCGTGCGGCGGGGCTCATCGAGTCGGCGATGGTATCGCTCGACGAGATTGCGAGACTCAACCCCTCGATCGTGCTGGACGGGGTGGCAGGCGGAAGCTTCGGGGCCACCGACGGCTACATCCGCCCGCTGGGGATCCTGCAGGGATACCTGGACGCCGCTGTCAGGGCCGGTGCGGAGGTGCAGTACGACTGTGGACCGGTAGGCCTGGAGCGCGACGGCGATCGCATCGCCGCGGTGACGGCGCGCGGCGGCCGCATCGGCGCCGCGCACGTGGTGAACGCGACCGGCGCATGGGCCGCTGACCTCGCCCAGCTTGCCGGCATCAATCTCCCGGTCACGCCGGTGCGCCGGCAGGTGGCAATCACCGCGCCCACCCCTGCGCTGGCTGCATCCACACCAATGACCATCTTCGCCGAAGACGGCTTTCATTTCCGGGTACGCGATGGGCGTGTGCTTCTGCTCTGGCCCGTCGACACGACCGGTGCGCATCGGTATGACATCACGTTTGACGGCAGCTGGCTCGATGGCGTCATCGCGCGCGCGCACCGGCGGGTCCCGGCGCTCCGACAGGTGTCCATCGATCGCGTGGGATGCTGGTGCGGGTTGTACGAGATGTCGCCCGATCATCACGCTATCCTTGGCGCGGCGCCGGGGCTTCCCAACTTCTGGCTCATCAACGGATCATCCGGGCACGGCGTGATGCACGCGCCTGCGCTGGGGCAACTCCTGGCGGAAATGATCCTTGCCGGCCGCACATCGCTCGATGTTCACGCGCTGCGGCCGACGCGTTTCCTCGAGGGGGCGCCCAACCCGGCGCCCGTCCTCCTCTAAGACAGGAGATCGACGCATGCGCCACGTTCACACGGCCGACGCCCCGCGACCCGCCGGGCACTACTCACAGGCGATCGTGCATGGCGGCGTCGTCTACGTCGCCGGCCAGCTTCCCCTCGATCCTACCTGGCCCGATGCCCCGCACGGCACGGTGGAGGAACAAACGCAGCGCACCCTGCGCAACGTGGAGGCGATACTGCGCGCCGCGGGAAGCGACCTCGACCATCTCCTTGCCGTGACCATCTACGTTACCGACGTGGCGCACTGGCCCAGGGTGAATGCCGCTTACGCCGAAGTGCTCGGCACACACCGGCCGGCCCGCACGGTCGTGCCGGTGGCCGGACTGCACTATGGCTACCTGGTGGAGATCACCGCGACCGGCGCGATCCGGCAGCCCTGACGCCTGCTCGATGCACGCCTCGAGCTTCCCCAGGGGACACTCGACTTCCTGATACTCAAGGTGCGCTCGCCGGCCCCCAGCACGGCTGGGCCATCTCTGAGCGTAGTCGCGACCTGTCCCGCGCCGCGATGCAGATACCCCAGGGATCGCCTCTACCCGGCGCTCACCGGCCGGAGCACCGCGGGTGGATCTCCGCGTACTGGTATGCCTCCGACAACCCTCGTGACCAGAGGTGCAGCGAACGGGCCGCGACTCGTCTCCCGGTCATGCTCGGACGACATGGGTTGTACCGGAGCGCTGCAACGGATGAAACCGCTCCCAGATGGTGGCGTAGGGTGCAATGAGGAGCGTTACAAATCGTTCCACCGCTACGGGAAATGGGAAGCGATGCCGGAACTCGGTTGAGGTGATGCCGAGCAGCGACCGGACATGACGCCCGAAGGACTGGGGTGAGGAGTACTCGAGCCGGTAAGCCACGTCGGCGATCGAAAGGCCGGAGTCCTCGAATAGCTGCGCCGCGTGCAGCAACCGGATGGCAGCGAGATAGCTCTTGGGGCTCGGCAGGTCGGCCCGGGCAAATCGGGACATGAGCGTACTCGGCCGGACTCCCAGGCGCTTGGCAAGGTTGCGGACTGTGGGGGTGTCCGGTGCGAGGCGGATCATCGCCTCGAGAAAAAGTCGGTTGTCGGGCCTGATGTCCGGGATTGCCGCGAGAACGGGACCCTGAATCCGGGCCACCGACCGGGTTACCGGCTGGGTGAGAAGCTCTCGGAGGTGCGCCCAGCCCGTGGGAGCAGTAACGTCGATGACGCGCTTGACGCCGCTCGCGCCCAGCAGGAGCAGGGTTTCGGTGGCCCGGGGTCCGTATTGCGATACCAGCGCCACGGTCGGCACGCTGGGGAACTCGCGGATGAGATGGGCCACGCCGTCGACCTGTTCGGGTCCGCACTGCTGTACTGACAGCAGGACTGCATCGACCGGACGTTCCCGCACCATGCGGATCGCGTCCGATATCGACTCGCGGTGGAGGATGGCGAAACACCCGGTGCCCGCGGCGTCCACGCGGGAGCGCTCGCCGGGAGCCAGTATGGCGGCGACCGTGGGGGAACTCGCGGCGCTGGAAGGCGCAGCAGCAAGCATGATGTCCCTGGCTGTGAATGAGGGCGGCGATAGTGCGCCGCCGGTCACAACCTGGGCGCAAACGGTACTGGGAGCCGCGGGGTGCAGTGCCCGCGCAACCTCCCGCGGGGTTCAGGCGTCCAAGAGGTATGGAATCCCCGAACGGTCCTGCACCGCGAGGGGCTTTCTCGCCATTCCCCGACGAATGTGGAGCCGCGGATGAGTGATCCGATGGGGCCCGACCTGCGCGACCGTCTCCAGCAAGCCCTGGGGATCCAGTACCAGCTCGACCGCGAGCTGGGGCGCGGGGGCATGGGGGTCGTCTTCGAAGCGACTGACAGGACGCTCGACCGGCGCGTCGCGATCAAGGTGGTGCACCCGGCCCTCACTCACCAGGAGGGCATCGTGCGCCGTTTCCTGGCTGAGGCGAGGATGATCGCAAAATTCCGGCACCCCGGGATCGTCGCCGTGCATGCGGCCGGCGAGGCTGATGGCCTTCTCTACTACGTGATGGACCGGGTCGAGGGCGAGACCCTGCGCGACCGGCTGCGCCGCGAACCAAAGATGAGCGTCGACGATACGCGGCGCATCACCGCTGACGTGGCGCTGGCGCTGGACGCCGCCGCGCGGGCCGGCCTGGTGCATCGCGATGTGAAGCCCGAGAACATCCTCATTGATGGCGCGTCAGGCCGCCCCATGCTGGTGGACTTCGGCATCGCCCGCGCCATGGCCGGCGAGCCCGACGGGAATGAGCCCACCACCGGCCGGGGCGTGGCCCTCGGCACCCCTGCGTACATGAGTCCGGAGCAGGCGGCCGGCGAGGAGGTCGACGCGCGGAGCGATCTCTACTCGCTCGGCGTGGTGGCGTATGAAATGCTCACGGGGGCACCGCCCTTCACCGGGTCGCACCGCGTCGTGATTTCCCGGCACCTCACCGACCGGCCCACACCGGTGGAGAAGACACGGCCCGACAGCCCTGCCGCGCTCTCCGGTGCCATCATGCGGGCGCTGGAGAAGCATCCCGATGAGCGGTGGCAGACGGGGGAAGCGCTCTCGGTCGCACTGAGCGGGGAGACTGCCGCGTTTCCGCGGCGCGCCCGGAAGCGCCGGTTCGCCTTGCTGGCAGGCGCTGCCGTGCTGCTTGTCGGCGCTGTCGCGGTGAAGGCGATGAACCGCGACGGTCCCCCACGCGGCGTCAATCCGCGGCAATCCATCCTGGTGCTGCCGTTCGCCAACGTGCGGGCCGATTCTTCGGGGGAGTGGCTGCGCGACGGGAGCGTGAACATGCTGTCGCTGGCGCTGGGCCAGTGGAACGACCTGCAGGTGATCGGTCCGGAGCGAGTGCACGACCTCATGGAAGCCGCGCGCATTCGTGAGGGTGGTGTCATCGGGCTCGACGAGGCGCGCCGCCTGGCGCGGAAGGCCGGTGTGTGGACGGTGGTCCTGGGGGAGTTCGACCGGAGCGGGGACACGCTGCGACTCGCAGCCCGCGTCATCGATGTCGCGAGCGGCAAGCAGGTGGACCTGGCCCGGGCCGAGGCGCCGACGGACGAAGAAGTGCGGCCGCTCTTCGATCAGCTTGCCGCACAACTGCTCGACATCTCCGGGGCGCCGCGTGGTGATCGGGTGGCGCTGGCCCAGTCCACCACCCGCTCGGTGGCGGCGTACCGCGCCTATCTCGCGGGTGACGGGGCGCTCAACCACTGGGACCTGCCGGCAGCGGAAGCGTCGCTGCGGAAGGCAATTGCCGCCGACTCCACCTTCGGTCTGGCGTACTACAAGCTCTCGGTTACGCGGGGGTGGATTCACGGCGCGGACGATTCCATCGGCTCGGACGCCATCGCGCGCGCCGAGCTGTACGCCGGTCGGCTGCCGGTACGCGAGCAGACGATGATCCAGGCCTATCGCACCTTCCTCCAGGGCGCAAACGGCGAAGCGCGGCGGCTGTACCAGGAACTCCTGGCCAAGAATCCGGGCGATCCCGATGCGTGGTACGGGCTGGGTGATGCCTGGTTTCACGACGAAAAGCAGCCGATCCCGCTGCGCTTTACCGAATCGATGCGCGCGTTCAAGCGCGCCCTCGAGCTCGACCCGGGGTATGCGCTCGCCTTCGAGCACGTCAACTTCATCCTGGGTCGCGCCTCGCGGCAGAACCCGATGTGGGTCCTGTTGCCGAACGATTCGATTTCCTTCGTGTACGGCGAGAAGGATCGGCGGCTCATCGACAGCGTCGCCGCGCGGGAAGCCATCCAGCGCGCGCGCGCCGAAGCCATCCACCTGGCCCGCGACTGGGCCAACCTGCAGCCGGCCACGGCCAAGGCGCATGAGGCGCTGCTGGCGGCCCTCATCGCGGCCCAGGACTACAATGGGGCGGGGAACGAGGTGGCGCGTTTCCGCGCGGTGGTGCCGAATCATCCGGAGTTGCCGTTCGACGATGCGCGCATCCGCTTCGCGTCGGGTGACGCACCGCGGGCGGCGCGCCAGCTCGGTGCGTCCATCGATTCGCTCACACCCGAGGACCTCCGGCCCATTTCGGGCGCGACCGATGCCGCCGAGCGGCTGGTCATCGCCGCGAACGTGCTCGCGTACCAGGGCAACGTAGGGCAGGCGGCCAAGCTGATCGATCTGGCCAACCGGGTACGGTTTGGCGATCCGGCGGCGGGGTCGCCCGCAGCGGATGAGCGCGACGCGTGGAACTGGCGGATGCAAGGCGAGCTCTATGCGGCGGTCGGAGTTCCCACGGCCGGAATGCGTCGCATCTGGCAGAGCGCCGCCGAAGCGAGCCGGTCGGTTCCACCGGAGAAGCGCGCGAAGTTCCTTTCAGCCGGCGGGGCCGCGGCGGTCGGCTTGCTCACCTCGGCCACGCCCGATGAGTCGGCGCTCAACGAAATGCAGGCGATGGGCGCCCCCCAGCCCGCGAAGGAAGTACGGGCATTGATGGCGCTGGAACGCAATGACAAGGCCGGAGCGCGCAGGGCGCTCGCGGAGCCAGACAGTGCCATGATATCCATGAAGGGTCCGCAATACCTGGTCTTCCGGCGCCCGCTGGCCGCCCAGGCCTACTACCTGCTCGGCGACTATGAACGCGCACTCAAGCTGCTCGAGGGATTCGACGGTCCCGAGTTGAATGCCGACCAGTTCGACATGCGCTGGGGCATCGTAGGGCGGGTTCGACTGTTGCGCGGCGCGGTCTATGAGAAGCTGGGCCGTCCCGACGATGCGCGGGAGCAATACAAACTGGCGCTGGCGCAGTGGAGCCAGGCCGATCCTGACCTGCAGGTATTCGTGCAGGAGGCGCAGCAGAAGCTTGCCCAGCTTCAGGAGCGCAGTTGAGGTTCCCAACCGCGCCAGGTTAGGTTGGTTTTGGGTCGGACGTGATGGTCGCGGGTGCTTCGGCGCTCGAGGAAAGTCCGAGCTCCATCGGGTAGACTGCCAGGTAACTCCTGGGCGCCGAAAGGCGACGGACAGGGCAACAGAAAGCAAACCGCCCGGCGCGCGCGCAAGCGAACGACGGGTAAGGGTGAAAGGGTGGGGTAAGAGCCCACCGCGCTTCCGGTAACGGGAGCGGCACGGTAACCCCCAGTCGGAGCAAGGCCAAATAAGCGGCGAGGTGTGACCCACACCGCCCCCCGTCCGGTCCCTTCGGGGATTCGGGCGGTAGCCGCGGGTAGGCTGCTCGAGGCGACCGGCGACGGTCGTCCCAGACAGATGACCATCCCACTGGCTCACGCCAGGGGAACAAAACTCGGCTTACGGTCCGACCTGCGGCCGCCTCCGGTACTCGCTACCTGAGGCGGCCGTCGTTTTGTGATCCCCGACCCGGACGTGCTTCCCCGCGTCCCCGGGGGCGGCTACAATTTCCCCCGTGACCACGCGTTTGCGGAGTGGCGGCATGGCGGCATCGCATCGACCCCCCAGCAGCGACAAGCCCTACCCGGCGCACTGGGAGCAGGTGGCTGAAATTCGCGTACTCCGGGCACCTGCGACCGACTGGGACAAGCTCTCGGTATGGGGCACCGACATGCGGAAGCGCGGCTGGCGCCTGCTGCAGGTCAACAGTGATGCCGGGCAGATCGTGGCAGTCTTCGGGAAGTCCCGCCAGGGACATACCCGCGACGTTCCCTGAGCGCTGCCCCGTGGGGGCGCATTCCCTTCCTCGAGGATGACATGCAGGCTCGCATGCTGATGGCCGGTGCCCTGTTTTCCGGGGCGATGATGCTCCCCGCTCCACACGCTGGCAGCGTCACCACCCGCTACAAGGTGGCGCAGTCGGTGACCCAGGACGTCGACGCGACTTCGGCCGGCGGCGCGAAGCAGCACTCGGTGGTGAAGTTCACCAGTTACGTGCAGCTGACCCTCACCGACACGACGGGCGGGCGCAGCATCAAGATGGTGGTCGACTCCATTCATGGCGACTCGCTGCCAGCCGGCGCGCCAGCCGAGATGCTGGCGAAGGCGAAGGGCGCCATCGTGAGCGGTTTCGTCGACGCGAACGGCAAGGTGAGCAACGTCAAGGCGAACGGGGACGCGGGCGGCATTCCGCTCACGAACCTGGTGTCCCACCTTGTGCCGCCGATGCGCCAGCCGCTCAAGATGGGCGATGCGTGGACCGATACGAGCTCCACCGACAACGACACGCCGGGCATGAGCACGAAGACGGTCACCAATTTCAAGGTGACGGGCTCGGAGACCCGCGCTGGCGTGAAGACGAGCAAGGTAGATGGCGCCTTCAGCTCGTCGATCGTGGGCACGCAGGAGACACCCGGTGGTTCGGCCGACATCGACGGCACCGGCACCGGCACCCTGACCTATTTCATCGCGCCCGATGGCAAGGTGATGGGCGGCAACGCCACCTCCACCAGCAACCTGAACGTGACGCTGGCGGCGCAGAATGTGTCACTGCCCGTGGTGCTGAGCACAACCGTAGAAATCACTCCGCTTCCCTGATTTCTATGCGGTGCAGGGCACCCCTTGCCGTATGGCTCGCAGCGATTGCCTGCGGGCCGTCCAGCACGGGCGGAACCAAGCCTCCCGCCCCCGCACCTTCCTCGAGGCCATCGCCCTACGAGCCCTCGAAAACCGCGGGTGCCGCCACGAGCGTGGCGCGGTACACCTCGAGTGACGTGCGCTACGCCATCGATCGTGCCGACACGATCACCTTTCAGTATCCCAATGGCCTGCAAACCCAGGCCGTCGATCGCAGCATCTGGGTACGCCTGATCATCGGTCCGGGTGGCGCCACGGCTCCGGTCAACATCACCCTCGATTCCATTCGCATGGCGAACGTACCGCGCGACTCGCTGCTCGCCGCCGACGGGCTCCGCTGGACCGGAATGCTGGAGGACGGGGTGCGGCTCGGTACGCTCACGCCGTCCGCGCCTCACGCGCTGGCCGAGCGACTGGTTGGCAACGTACTCCGCGATCTGGTTGCCACACTGCCACCGGGCGGTGCCACGGCAGGGGCCGGCTGGACCGATACCACGAAGACCACGGAGCAGGTGGCCGGCAGTGAGGTGCCGGTCACAGTGGTACGTTCGGCGCGCGCCGTGGGTCAACCGGGAACGCCCCCGTCCCTCGTGCTGGAGAGTTCATCGGCAGTGTCGGGCAGCGGCAAGAGCGAGCAGTTCGGCGAGCAGATCGGTGTCACGTTGAGCGGGACCCGCACGCGGAGCCACAAGCTCTCTGCCGGCGGCCAGTTGCTCTCCGCCGAGGGCCGTGACTCCCTGGCGATCTCCTTCGACCTGCCATCGGTGGGTCAGACGGTGCCCGCCACGCAGCGCGGGCATTTCAGTATTCAGCGAAGCCAGGACAGCCGCTGACCGTCATGGCCTCCACTCGCCGACGCTGGCGCTGGTGGTGGCTGCTGGTTCCTCCCGTCCTCTTCGTCGCGTGGCTGTTCGCGGTGTGGCCGCCGCCCTCCTGGTATCGCACGCATTTCCCCGGCAACACGGCGTTCATGCAGATGCGGGGAACCATTGGTCGCTACCGGCCGGTTCCCCTCGATTCGATCGCGCCCGCCATGGCGGTCGCTGCCATGACCGGCGAAGACGCGAAGTTCTGGGAGCACGACGGAATCGACTACGAAGCGATCCTCAAGGCGCTGGGCTATCGCCGGGGCGACTTCGACTGGAATGACCAGCGTGACCGGGCCGCGCTGCGGAAGGCGCTGGGACGCGCCTGGGAGAAGCGCGACGCGCTGCGCGGGGCGAGCACGATAACGCAGCAGCTCGCCAAGAACCTGTATCTCTCGCCCTCCCGGAATCCGCTTCGGAAGGTCAAGGAGGCGGTGACGGCCTGGCGGCTGGAACACACGCTCGGCAAGCGACGCATCCTGGAGCTGTACCTGAACGTCGCGGAGATGGGACCGAATATCTGGGGCGTGCAGGCGGCCAGCGAAACCTACTTCCGGAAGCCAGCGGTGCGTTTGAACCGGAGTGAAGCGGCCGCGCTTGCAGGGCTGCTCCCGTTCCCGCTGCGCTCGAACCCGGCCCTCAGACCGGGACGGATGCGCTGGAGGCAGAACCTCATCCTCCGGCGCATGGCGGGGGAGTCGCTAGAGGTTCCGAGGACCGATGCCGAGATCCCGACGCAGGCCGATGCCGACACGGCGCCCGCGGAGAGCGACACCAACCCCTGAGGCACCAACCATTCCCGGGAGAAAATGCCTCACGTGCGAAGCAGGATCCTGATGCTGGCCCTCGGCAGCCTCATGGCCTCGACCGCGCAGGCCCAGGGCAGCTGGGTCGGGTCGATCCAGGGCGGCTACAGCGTCAGTACGTCCACCGCCGAGACCTTTCCGGCGGGCGGATCCTTCGGCTCCAGCGCGTTCATCGGCCGTCAGCTGAGTTCGCTCTTCACTCTCGGCGTTGAGGGGGGATTCTTCGGGGTCGAGAACACCACCACCGTCTCGAGGGTGGACTGCCCGCCGCCTTCGGTTCAGGGATCACTCGACTGCGACGAGACGGATCTCGCGGAGTTGGACTGGATCCAGCTTGCTGCCACCGCGCGAATCGGGAAGAACGACGGTACCTGGCGCCCCTACGGCACGCTGGGGCTGGGGACCTATTTTGGCACGCGCGACACTGAGGAAAGCTTTGCGAACTCCAACACCGGCGTGCCGATCGGCATCCCGCTGAACCAGACTGTCAACCGCACCGCGCTGGGCGGGAGCATAGGCGGCGGACTCGACTGGGTGCCGAAGAGGAATCAGTGGAGCCTGGGCATGGCCGCGCGGCTTCACTACCTCGTCGGAGGCGATGAGAATGGTGAATTCGGCGGGGATATCTTCGTGACGCTGCTGGCGGGAGTGGGGTATCGCTGGTAAGGCGTGAACAGTGAACGGTAAAGGGTGAACAGGGAGCTTCCCGTTCACCCTTCACTGTTTACCGTTCACGCAGTTTCTGTCAGTCGACCAGCCTCAGCGGCATCACCAGCGCCAGGAAGCTCGCCGGATCATCCCAACCCACCGGTTCGCACGTCGCCGCACGTTCGGGGGCCTTGAAGGTCATCCGCACTTCGTCGGTCGGGATGTACTTGAGCACTTCGAGCATGTAGGCCGCGTTGAAGCCGATCTCCAGGGCATCGCCCTCGTACGTCACCGTCACCTCTTCCTGGGCCTCGCCCAGGTCGGGAGTCTGCACCGACAGCTTGCAGGAGCCGTTGGCGAACGCCATCCGGATCCGGTGGGTCTGGTCGCTGGCCACGATGCTCATGCGGCGGAGCGCCGAAGTAATGGCGCCCTTATCGGCGGTCATCACCTTGTCGTTCTCCCGCGGGATGACCTGCTCGTAGTTCGGGTACGGCCCCTCGATGAGCCGGGTGAACACCTGCGTGGTCGGGGACCGGAACCCGAGGTGATTCTCGCTCCGTGCCACTTCGATCTCGTCCTCGGCAGAGAACAGCCTCCGGATCTGCTCCAGCGCCTTCGGAGGCACGATCAGGTCGGCCTGGGCTCCGCCGGCCGTCGCGGTCGGAACGTCCATCCTGGCGAGCCGGTGGCCGTTGGTGGCCACCATCCGCATCCGGTCAGGCCGGAGCTCCCAGAGCACGCCGTTCAGGATGGGGCGGCTCTCCTCGGTGCTGGCCGCGAACGCCACATGCGTGATCAGCTTCTGCAGGTTGCCGGCGGTCGCCTTCCAGCCACCGTCGAACTTGACTGCCGGGAAGGCAGGAAACTCATCCTTGGGAAGGCCCAGAAGCCGGAACTTGGAGCGACCGCACTCGATGGTGACCCGCTGCTCGCCCGAGGCGGTGATCCTGATCGACGCGTTGGGCAACTCGCGCACGATCTCGACCAGCTTCCTTGCCGGCAGGGTGATCGCGCCTTCCTGATCGACCGATGCCGGGACGGTGGTGCTGACAGCGATGTCGAGATCGGTTCCTGACAGCCGGACACCATCCTTGGTGGCTTCGACCAGGATGTTCGACAGCACCGGCAGGGTGGTCTTAGTCGGGACACTGCCCGCCACGGCCTGCAGGCCTTCCTGGAATTGCTCGCGAGTGATCGTGAACTTCATTGCGGCCTCATGCGTCCCGGAGAAGTACCTACCAGAACATGTATATAAGAATGTAGCAGTAGTAGTAGAGGGGATGCAGATGTGGATGAACCACCTGATCTCCTCGCGCTGATACGACTTGCCTCACCGGCCTCATGTCGGCTCGTTGTGGGGCATGCGGACATCTCACCGTCGAAGCCGCACTTCTTCCCGATATTCAAGGTTGTCAACGATCAACCAATCAACATCGGGATAACCGTCCGGAAAAACTCACCTCACATCCTATCATCGCATCGATCGTCTGGTGGTGATCGATCGGTGCGACGACAGCCACACCGACTACGCCTGCGGCTGCAACTCCATGCGCGCGAGTTCGACTTTTTCACGGAAGCCGCGATCGCGCGACATCAACCGCGCCACCTTGTCGACACTGTGAATCACAGTGCTGTGATCGCGACCGCCGAAGGCCTGGCCGATCTCGACGAGCTGCATCTGCAGAAGGTCGCGTGCAAGGAACATCGCGATCTGTCGCGGCACTGTCAGTGTCTTGATCCGCGCCTTCGAGCGAAGGCCTTCAGGCGTGACACCCCAGCGACGGGCCACGACCTCCTGGACCTTGTTGATGGTCGGGAGCGCCTTCGTCGGTGCGCCGCTCTCGTCGGACGGCCTGATGCGATCGGCAAGCGCCTCGCGAGCCAGCTCGATCGACACTTCCTTGTGCTTGAGCGAGGCGAAGAGCAGCAGTTTGATGATGCAGCCCTCGAGCTCGCGCACATTCGACCGCACATGCTCTGCAATAAAACGCAGAACATCGTCCGGGATCGCCATTTCCAGGTGATCCTGCTCGGCCTTCTTCCGCAGGATCGCGATGCGGTGCTCCAGGTCGGGCTGGCCGATGTCGGCCACCATGCCCCACTCGAAGCGGCTTACCAGGCGGGCCTCGAGGCCCGGAAGCTCCTTCGGCGGTCGGTCGGAGGTCAGTACGATCTGCTTGTTGGCCTCGTACAGCGCGTTGAAGGTGTGAAAAAACTCTTCCTGCGTCATTTCCTTGCCTTCGAGGAAATGCACGTCGTCCACGAGGAAGAGGTCGACATCTGCCCGGTACCTGCGACGGAACTCCGGCATCGTCCGGCTGTGGATGCTCTCGATGACTTCGTTGATGAACTGCTCGGCGCCAACGTAGAGCACGCGCGTGTCGGGAGTGCGCCCGACTACCGTGTGCGCAATAGCCTGCATCAAGTGCGTCTTTCCGAGTCCAGTCGCACCGTAAATGAACAGGGGGTTGTACGTCTTGCCGGGAGATTCGCCCACGGCGTGGGCAGCCGCCGCGGCGAGTTCGTTCGACTTGCCGATGACGAACGTCTCGAAAGTGTAGCGCTCGTTGAGCGGCTGGGCGCTGGGATTGATCTTCGCGACTGGCGCGGTGGCGCTCGGAGGCGGCGCCACGAAGAGGTCCATCTGCGGCCGCTTGGTCCGCTCTTCCTGCACCTTGAACACAACGCTAACTGGTTGCCCAGCGGCCTTTTCGGCGAGGCGGGACAACACGGCCGCGTGCTTCGACTCGTTCCACTGCACCGCAAACTGGTCGGGTGCACCCACGATCAGCGTTCCGTTCTCGAGTGAGATCGGCGCGGCCGGTTCGAGCCACGTGCGGATCGTCTGTTCAGAAAGCTCACGGAGCGCATCGTCGAGCAGGCGCGTCCAGAGATCTTTCGCGGAAAGTTGCATCGATATCCAGGCTACAGCGGCGGAGGGATGTTCCAAGGGCGCGAGATATTACGAGTCGCGTGTGGATAAGTCAACCTTGACCCTGAGGCAGTGGCGCGGCTAGTTTGTCGGGCTCATTGGAGGATTAGAAATCGTATGATGCCGACATATCGTCCGCGCAACAAGAAGCGGATTGCCAAGCACGGTTTCCGTGCCCGGATGGCCGACCGTTGGGGCCGGGAAGTCCTGTCCCGCCGCCGGAAGAAGGGGCGGAAGCGTCTGACCGTCTCGATTCCGTCGAAGCACGGGCGGGCCTGACGGCCGAAGAGGGTTTCGCGCGGTCGCGCCGGTTGGCGCGAGCAGCCGACATCCGGCGGTGCCTGGCCAAGGGTCGGCGCCGCCGGTCCGCGTTTCTCGACCTGATCTGGATCGACAATGCACTGGGCCATCCGCGCATGGGATTGATTGTTCCCCGATTCCAGGCGACCGCGGTGGCCCGGAATCGTCTCAGGCGCCGGCTCAAGGAAGTGTGGCGTCGCGAGGTGCAGGCGGTGCAGCCAGCGTTCGACCTGCTGGTGCGCGCCCGTCGCGAAGCCTACAGCGCGTCCTACGATGCGTTGCGCGCCGAGATCCTGGGGTGGCGTGATGCCACATGCCCAGTCCGGTGAATCATGGACCTGCGTCTCCTCCCGCGCCGTTCGCTCATGGCACTGGTGCGGGCATACCAGTTGATGCTTTCTCCGCTGCTGCCACCAAGTTGCCGCTTCACGCCGTCGTGCTCGGCGTATGCACACGAGGCGCTCACACGCCATGGAGCGTTGCGTGGTTCCTGGCTCGCGGCTCGGCGGCTGGCCCGCTGCCATCCCTGGAATCCGGGCGGCTTCGACCCGGTTCCATGAATTCAAGAAAGGCTCGAGTCGCGAGTCATGGATAGACGCATGTTGTGGGCGGTGATGCTGATGATGGCGATCGCCTTCATTCCCTCGATCTTCATCAAGCGTCCGCCGCCGCCGGTACCGGCGGCGCAAGTCGATTCAGCGCCGCCTGTCGCGGAAGGCACCGTCACGCCGGGCAGCGCGCCCGCTGCGACTCCGGCGGCTCCGGGGGCTCAGCGCGGTGCTGTCGCGGCCACACCGGCCGAAACCATCAGCGTCACCACGCCGCTGGCGCGCTACGGTGTCAGCACACGCGGCGCGGGGCTCACGTCGCTCGACCTCGTGCGCTACAAGTCCACGGCGCCCGGCTCCAAGGGCCAGCCGGTCGAGCTGGTCCGTCAGGGGTCGCCGCTGCTCGGGCTCGCGGTCATCAGCGGGTCGGATACCCTGCATCTCGACCAGTGGGACTTCCAGGTCGAGCCGCGGGCGCTCAGTGTCACCAGCGAGCCGGCATCGCTGACGCTCACCGCAGAACGGGCGGGACACCAGGCCCGCATCAAGTACACGTTCCTTCCCGACGACTACCAGGTTCGCGTGTCGGGGTCCGTCACTGGCGTGAGCTCGGCCGGTGGGCAACTGGTGCTTGGACTGGGCAGCGGCCTGGCCAACACCGAAGCCGACTCGACCCAGAATTTCCGCGAGGCGGCGCTCGTCACCTATGGGGGAAGCGCGGAGCGGCACAACCTGGCCGCCTTCACCGCCGGCGAGACCGTCACGTTCAGCGGCCCGTTCACTTGGGCCGCCCTCAAGTCGAAGTACTTCGTCACAGCCGTACTGGCCTTCGACTCGACCGGTGGCGGGCTGAGTGGCGTTTCCGCGACTCCGCTGCTCGCCGCCGGCAAGCACCCGACGGCGGCGGCGACGATGGTGCGCATGCCAATCGCCACCTCTGGCGAGTTCTCCTACACGCTGTACGCGGGGCCGATGGAGTACGACCGCCTCAAGCGGATCGGCCATGACTTCGACGACGTGAACCCGTACGGGCTGCCGGGATTCAGGACCCTGATCCGGTTCTTTGCCGCCCCGGTGCGCTGGCTGCTCGTATGGATGCACGAATCGCTGCACCTGAGCTACGGCTTCGTGCTCATCGCGTTCGGGCTCCTCGTCCGCCTGCTGCTCTGGCCGCTCAACCAGAAGGCGATGCGAGCCAACACGGCGCTGCAGGCGCTGCAGCCGCAACTTCAGCGCATCCAGGAGCAGTACAAGGCGGATCCCGCGACGCTGCAGAAGAAGATGTTCGAGCTGTACAAGGAGAACGGAGTCAACCCGCTGGGCGGGTGCTGGCCCATGCTCCTGCCGATGCCTGTGCTGTTCGCACTATTCTTCGTGCTCGGCAACTCGATCGAGCTTCGGGGCGTGCCGTTCCTCTGGTTCCCCGACCTGGCGCGGCCGGATCCCTACTTCATCATCCCGGTGCTGAGCGGTATCTCGATGTTCGGGCTGACGAAGGTGGGGCAGATGGGGATCCAGCATACGGCGCAGACGAAGATGCAGGCTCAGATGATGACGTACATGATGCCGGTGATGATCACCATCTTCGGCTTCAACTTCGCATCGGGGCTCAACCTGTACTGGACAGTGAGCAACCTGGCGAGCATCCCGCAGCAGTGGATGATCGCGCGGGAACGCTTGAAGCTGCAGAAGGCGGAAGTGAAGGCATTCGTTGCGATCAAGACGAGGCCCGATGACACCGTGACCCGCAGCAAGAAAAAGCGCTAGGGTACGCCTAGCGCTTGTGGGACCCGTCGCAGAAGGGGCGGGTCTTCGAGAGGCCACACCCGCAGAGTTTTACCTGGCCCGGATGCTTGGCCGGAGGCGGTTCGATGGGGTCGCCGGCATTGTCGAAGAAGAGGACCGGTCCCTCGACGATGATGGGGCCGGAAGGTTTCCAGGTGATCTTGATCGGGCTGTCTTCTGGGTCTGGCATGACTCCAACCTACGCAGTTCGCACTCCCCCCGCCCTCTCCTCCGCGTCCTTCGCTTCATCCGCGCCGGCCAGCAGGGCCGCCGCGATGCCGCGTTCGGCAACCAGCGCCTCCGTCAGCCGGTATCCCATGTAGTAGCCGGCCCGCTCCGGGATCACCCGTCCCGCCACGAGGCGCGCGGCCGGGCTCATGCCCCCGGAGAGATACCTGAGCCGCAGTCCCAGGCCCGCGCGGTCGATGTCGGGGGCAGAAGCGCGCCGCAGGAACGCCTCGAGTTCGCGGAGCCGCACGTAGAGGCGGCGTGGGTACCCGAAGTAGTCAGCGGCCCGGAAGCCCGGTGCCACCGCCTCGGCGGCATGTACGGCGAGCCCCTCGTTGACCAGCAGCTCCCGCAGCGTCACGCGGCTCCCGACTTCCCAATAGTCGTAGTAGCCCCGGGATTCGCGCACGAGCCGACTGATGTCGCTTCGGCTGCCGGTGGCGGTGTACCGGACGGTGTGCGCCAGTTCGTGCCCGATCCAGAGGGGAAGCAGCTCCGGTCCGAGTCCGAGGCCGTAGGTCTCGGGATTGACCCGTCCGGTGAAGTGCTCGAGGCAGATGAAGGCAACCCCGCGCCCATCAATGACGAGCTCGCCGGCATTCGCGGCTCCCATTCCAACCATGAGCACGACGTCGGTGGGCAGTTCGATGCCCAGCACATCCACGGCCCGTGCGATCGCTTCCTCGGCAACCCGCTCGAGGTCGGTCGAGTCCAGCAGCGCATAGAGGTCGCGCCGGTCAGCCCGAAGCGCAGCCTGGATGACCTCGACCGACGGAGGACTCTCGGGATCGAGGACGTAGTTGCGCCAGTAGGCGTCGAGAAGCGGTCGATGAGCGGCGTGGAAATTTCGGTAGGCTGCCTCGCTGTCCGGCGCATTGATCAGCGCGAGAAATTCCGGCACGAGGTTGATGAGCACCAGACACAATAAAACGCGAACGCTGAACGGTAAAGTGTGAACAGGATTTGACGGCCCTGTTCATCGTTCACTGTTCAGCGTTCACGTTGTTCGGCTAGTGCAACTGCTGTCGCTTCTGCCTTGCGATGTCGTCGAGGAAGCGCCGTTCGTCGGGCGTGAGGCTCTCGATGCCCTCGGCACTGATCTTGTCGAGCACCCGGTCCATCTCGCGAGCCACCGGGTCCGCTTCACCACCGCGCGACGGCGACGAGGCCGGCGCCGCGGCCGCGGCTGGGACCCGCCGCGACCGTTCCGCCTCAACGGCGCCGGGCTGCACCATGACCGGACGCTGCACCTGGCGCCGCGGGGCGCTGCTCTCGGGGCCGAACGACTGCAGCCGGAAGAAGAGGTAGCCGAAGAGCGCGCCGCCCAGGTGCGCCTCGTACGCGATGTTGGAACTGCCGCGCAGGAACGGCAGCGCCATGATCGCGTTGAAGGCCACCAGGAGGATGGCGAAGGTGCGCGCCTTCATGGGAATCGGGATGGGAATGAGGATCATCTCGGCGTCGGGCCAGAGGACCGCCAGCGCCACGGCAAGGCCGAGGATCGCGCCCGAGGCCCCCACAAACGGCTGGACCAGCGCGAACTTGGAAAGCAGGAGCGCGAAGAAGGCCGCGCCCACGCCGCAATACATGTAGTAAAGCAGGAACTTTTCGCCGCCCAGGCGCTGCTCCACGGCGGAGCCGAGCAGCCAGAGGCCGAGCACGTTGGCCAGAAGGTGCAGCAGGTCGGCGTGGACGAACATGTACGTGACGAATGTCCACGGGCGGCTGAGTGCGGTGGCGGGGTCGAACGCGAGGGCACGGAAGGCGCCCTCGGAGGTGATGACGGTTTGGAGCAGGAGCAGCACCGCCGCATTCGCAAGAATGAGACGGAGGACCCACGGGGTCATCCGGGGATGGGAGATCGCCTGCATACCTGCCTGCCTCTCTTACTACCAGGTACTACCGGGTCTTCCTGTTACCAATCGCCGAGCGACAGATCCGATCGCACAGTTGGGGGAAACCGATCCCCACCGCAAGTGCCGACTGAGGCAGCAGGCTGGTCGCGGTCATGCCGGGAAGGGTGTTCACCTCTAAACAGCAGGCCTCACCTGAAGGTGTCAAGCGAAAGTCGACCCGGGAGTATCCGCCGAGCTTGAGCGCCTGATGGGCCAGCAGTCCAAGCCGCCCGCATTCGGCCGCCACCTCGGCCGGCAGGTCCGCGGGGAAGATCTCCTCGGACATGCCCGGCGTATACTTGCACTCATAGTCGAAAATCTCGTGCCGGGGGATGATCTCCCCTACAGCGAGGGCCGCGCCGTCCAGAATACCGACGGTCAGCTCCCGTCCCGGGACAAAGGCCTCGATCATGACCTCATCATCGTACCGGTAGGCTTCGTCGATGGCCGCGGCCAAGTCGCCGGGTGACCGAACCACCGTGAGTCCGACCGTTGATCCCTGCTTCGAAGGCTTGACTACCACCGGCCAGCCGAGGTGCGCTTCAACCTCCGGGCTGGTAGCCGGCGCCATGAGCCACCTCGCCGTGGGAATGCCGGCCTCCTGAAAAAGCCTCTTGGCGATGTCCTTGTCCATCGCCATCGCGCTCCCTATGGGGCCGCTCCCCGTATAGGGTACCCCAATCATGTCGAGAATGGTCTGCAGAGTGCCATCCTCGCCGTGGCCGCCGTGCAGGGCGAGAAAGAGCACCTCCGCCTCGCGCACCGCCGCAAGATTGGCGAGGCCGCTCAGCAGGAGCCCGTGCTCGAGCGCCTCGAGCTGGGACACCGAGGGCGGCGCCTGACCGACCGCGGCGGTGAGGAGCTGGCCCTCATCCGTCTCGGGAATGAACCCCCGCGCGGTGTCCACCACCGCCACCTGGTGTCCAATACTTCGCAGGGCCGCAATGACTTGCACGGCAGAGGCGAGTGCAACATCGCGCTCGGCGGAAGTGCCGCCGGTGAGGACAGTAATCCGCATGTGAGGTTATCTCGTCCCGATTAGCTGCTGCAGCACATCATACCTGCTGACGATGCCGATGAGCGTCCCGTCCTTCCGCACCAGCGCCGCAGGGCTCTCGCGGGTCAGCATCGGCGCAAGGCGGTCGGTCGGGAAGGTGTGCTCGACCACGGGGAACGGCGGGTCCATGACCTCGCGCACCGGTCGGTCGAGCAGCGAAGGCTGCGCCAGCGCGCGCGTCATCAGTGCCGACTCAACGAGGCCTCCCACGGGCTCGCCGTTCTCGATGACCGGAATCTGGCTCACTTCCCAACTGCTCATGAGGTTGAGCGCCTGGCGCACCGCGGCGGCCGGGGCCACTTGCACCAGGGCGGGCGCGCTCGACGGCCGGCGCTGCAGCAGCAACTGCTCCACCGTGGCCTGCGGGCGATCGAGCAACTGGTTCTCCTGCATCCAGTCATCGTTGAACACCTTCGAGAGGTAGCGCTCGCCGGTATCGCAAAGGATCGTGACGACGCAGGCGTCGGGATCGTCGAGTTCGCGCGCGACATCGAGCGACACCGCGACGTTGAGCCCCGCCGAGCCGCCGACCAGGATCCCCTCTTCGCGTGCGAGCCGCCGGGCCATCATCATCGAAACGCGGTCGGTCGCCTGCCGCCACTCGTCGATGGTGTCGAACCAGATCGTGCTGGATACCTTGTCGCCGCCGATCCCCTCCACCTTGTACGGCGCGCCCGAGCCCTGGGCCATGACCCCAGTGCGGGCGTATTCGGTGACGAGCGAGCCCACCGGGTCGCCGGCGATGACGCGGATCTTCGAGTTCTTCTCCTTGAGGTACTTCCCGGCGCCGCTGATCGTGCCGCCGGTACCGGCGCCGGCCACAAAGTGCGTCACCTTGCCGCCGGTCTGCTGCCAGATCTCGGGGCCGGTGGTCTTATAGTGCGCCTCGGGGTTCACCTGGTTGTAGTGCTGGTTGGCGAGGATCGCCCCGGGCGTGTCGTGGACGATCTGCTTCGCCTTCATGATGTAGTTATCCGGGTGGTCGGCCGGCACCGCCGTCGGGGTCACCACCACCTCCGCCCCGTACGCGCGCAGCAGCCGCACCTTTTCCTGGGACATCTTGTCCGGCAGCGTGAAGATGCAGCGATAGCCACGGAGTGCCGCGGCGATCGCAAGGCCCACGCCGGTGTTACCGCTGGTTCCCTCCACGATGACGCCACCCGCCTTGAGCGCGCCGCTCTGCTCGGCGGCTTCGATCATCGCGAGCCCGATGCGATCCTTGACCGACCCGCCGGGGTTGGCGTACTCCGCCTTGCCATAGATCGGGGTGCGGAGACCGGCACCGATCCGGGAGAGGCGGATCAGCGGGGTCCATCCGATCGTGTCAAGCACGGTCTCATAGGGGGTGAGGTGCTGCGCGGTCATGGTGTGACTCCACGGCCCTGCGGTGTGCGGAAGTAGATCGGCTGCAGGAACGCCATGGCGACCTTGGCACCGTCCCTTTCAGCCGGAGCATAGCGTAGCGAAGGCACTGCCTGCATGGCGGCACTGTCGAGTGCGGGGTAGCCACTCGATTCGGCCACCCGGGTCGAGTCCCGCACTATGGTGCCGTTGGTGTCCACCATGAGGCGGAGCAGCACGGTCCCCTCGATCCCCTGGGCCGCCAAAGTCGGAGGGTAATCCACCGGCGAATTGGGATTGAGCGGCACCGGGGGAAGCTCATTGGCCCGAGGGCCTTCCACCGGGCGCGAAGGAAGGCTGACAGTGCCGTCGCCCTTGCCGGAGCAGGCGGCGAGGAGTGCAAGCAGGATCAGTTTGCGGCGCATGGGGACAACTTAGCGCCGAGGGCGTGGGGGCGCCCCTACATTGGTCCGGGTGAAGACGCCTCTACCGATCGACGACGTCCGGGACGAACTGCGTGCCAAGCTGGCCCAGGCCCCAGGTGTGGTGCTGCAGGCCCCACCAGGTGCCGGCAAGACCACCCGCGTACCGCTCTTCCTGCTCGACTCCGGTTGGCTCGGCGGGCGGAAGATCATCATGCTGGAGCCGCGCCGGGTCGCGGCGCGAGCGGCCGCGCAGTACATGGCGGGATCTGTCGGGGAGGAAGCCGGCGCGACCGTGGGTTATCGCACCCGGCTCGATACCCGGATCTCGTCGCGCACCCGCATCGAGGTTGTCACCGAGGGCATCCTCACGCGGATGATCAGCAGCGATCCCGCGCTCGAAGGGTACGGGCTGGTCATCTTCGACGAATTCCACGAACGGAGCCTGCACGCCGATCTCGGCCTGGCCCTGATCCTCGAGACCCAGGCGATTCTTCGCCCCGAGCTCCGGATCCTCGTCATGTCGGCCACGCTGGACGGTGAGCGGGTGAGTCGCGTGCTGGGCGACGCCCCTGTCGTGAGCAGCGTGGGGCGGAATTTCCCCGTGGAGCTGCGCTATGCGGCGCGGCACGACGACAGCCGCATCGAGAACCGTGCGGCGCGTGCGATCGGCGATGCGCTGGACACCGACGACGGTGACGTGCTCGTGTTCCTGCCGGGCGCAGGCGAGATCCGCAGGGTAGAGGCGCTGCTCGACGGCAGCGAGAGCCTCATCGTGCCGCTGCACGGCAACCTCACGCAGGCGCAACAGGACCGGGCGCTCCGGCCCGACCCCGGCGGACGCCGCAAGGTGATCCTCGCCACCTCCATCGCGGAGACCAGCCTCACGATCGACGGCGTGCGCGTCGTAGTGGATGCCGGTTTGTCGCGCGTGCCGCGGTTCTCGGCGCGTACCGGGATGACACGACTCGAGACGGTGCGGGTATCGAAGGCGAGTGCCACCCAGCGGGCGGGCCGCGCAGGGAGGCAGGCCCCCGGAGTGGCCTATCGCCTGTGGAGCGAGCCGGAGCAGGCGGGACTGGTGCCCTATCACGATCCCGAGATCATGGACGCCGACCTGGCGCCGCTCGCGCTCACCCTGGCAGCCGCAGGGATGGACGCGACGTCGATGCGCTGGCTCGACGCCCCACCCGCGGCGCACCTGGCCCAGGCGCGCCAGCTGCTCGAGGCTCTCGCCGCGATCGACGAGACGGGACGGATCACTGCCCACGGAGAAGAACTCGCACGACTGGGCCTCCACCCCAGGCTTGGTCACATGATGGTCGGCGCGCGTGCACTGGAGGCCACGTCCCTCGCCGCCGACCTCGCGGCCCTGGTGGAGGAGCGGGACGTCCTGCGAAGTGAGGGTGGCCCCGCTGACCCCGACATTCGCATCCGAGTGGATCTGCTGGCGCAGCGGACCGCGCCGCCGTTTGTGGGTGGCGCACGCGTGGCGCGGGAGTCGGTCGAGCGGATTCGCACCCATGCGCGGGCACTGCGACGGCAGCTCGGCGCCCGCGACGGGCCCTCGAACAGCGCTGACGCGGGTCTCCTCCTGGCACTCGCCTACCCCGACCGCATCGCGCAGCGGCGCGGCCATACCCCGCGCTTCCTGCTCCGGAGCGGGCGAGGAGCCGTGCTGGCGCTTCCGCACGCACTGGGGGGTGCGGAGTTCATCGTGGCCACGGATCTCGACGATCGCGGAGCCGAGAGCCGCATCTTCCTGGCGGCACCGGTGACGCGGGAGGAGATCGAGCAGCATCTCGGGCCGCAGATCACGGTCGAGGAAGAAGTGACATGGAACGCCGTTTCGGCTCGGGTCGAGGCCCGGCGCATCCGGCGGCTTGGTGCGATCGTGCTGGGCGAGGGATTGCTGCGCGATCCGGATCACGTGCTGGTCGCGCATGCGTACAGGGAAGGGCTGCAGCGGGCGGGGCTCGACTCGATCCCGTGGGGCGATGGCTTCATTCACCTGCGGGAGCGCCTCGCGTTCCTGCACCGGGTAGATCCTGCCTCGTGGCCCGATGCGTCGGATGCGGCGCTGCTCGAGCGGCTCGAGGCGTGGCTCGCGCCGCACGCGAAACGGCTCCGCTCGCTGGGTGACCTCAGCCGCATCGACTTCGCGGCGCTGCAGCTCGCGGATCTCACCTGGCAGCAGCGACAGGCGCTCGACGCCGAGGCGCCGACGCACATGGAGGTGCCGAGCGGTTCGCGCGTGCCGATCGACTATGCCGATCCAGGCTCGCCGGTGCTCGCGGTGCGGTTGCAGGAAATGTTCGGCCTCGCGGAAACGCCGAGCATCGCGCGTGGGCGCGTGCCGCTCACGCTGCACCTGCTGTCGCCGGCACATCGCCCGGTGCAGGTCACGCGTGACCTGGGCGGCTTCTGGCGCTCGAGCTATCACGACGTGCGGAAGGACCTGCGCGGGCGCTACCCGAAGCACGTCTGGCCAGAGGATCCACTGAGTGAACCGCCGACCCGGAGGGCCAAGCCGAGGAAGGCATAGTGTCCACGGCAGCGTCCCTCCCGGTGGGCACGTTAGGCAACACGAAAATCAGTGCAGGATCCGGATAGCACATCACAAATCTGCCAAGGGCATCGAGTTGCGGCGATCTGCCGGCACCGATGATCCGCGGCAAGCTTCCTGCTATTGGCGCGCTCGACTCTTTCAAGACTGGAGCGCGGGGCGCGCGAGTGCCTCGTAACACAAGGCATGCGAGCGAACCGTACTCTTCCCATCGGCACCACGACGTGGCGCGTCCTTGCCACGTTCGATTTCGACAACCAGGACCTCAACGGCCGCGCGGCCCTCGTGGAAGGGTCAACACTGCTCCTCCTGCGACCGGATACCCTGCTCGAGGCTATCCCGCTTGTGGAGCTGGAGCAGATCGCGGATGCGGAGCCGGTCATGGGCTCGGACCCGGCGACCTACCGTGCGCCCATCACGCTGCGGGATGGCCGCACGCTCGCGCTGACGGGAGAGCTGGCTGACCTGGACCTGCTGGAACGCTGGGTGGCATTCCTTCACCAGCGGCAGAAGAAGGGCCGCCTGGCGGGAACGAGACGGTGACAAGCGTGAGGACGTGAAGGGGCAGCTTCACGTCCTCATGAATCGCGGGCCTTCCGCTGCAGTTCTGCGAGCCGGTTGAGCGCCTCGAGCGGCGTGAGGTTGTCGAGATTGATATCCCGCAGCGCTTCCAGCGCCGGATGCGGTGCTGCTTCCGCAAACAGGGCCAGCTGTCCCGGATCAGGCGCTGGCTCCGGTGCCCCGGGCACCACGCGATGTTCGCTCTCCAGCTTTGCCAGTACCTCTCGCGCCCGTCGCACCACGGCGTCCGGCAACCCCGCCAGCTGCGCCACATGCACGCCGTACGACCGGTCGGTGCCGCCGGGCTCCAGTCGGTGCAGAAAGACCACGCGGTCGCCGGTCTCGCGCACCGCGACGTTCATGTTGCGCGCGTGAGCCAGGCGCTCGGGAAGCTGCATGAGTTCGTGATAGTGCGTCGCGAACATCGTCTTGCAGCCGACCCTGTCGTGCAGGTGCTCGCTCACCGCCCAGGCGATCGCCACGCCATCGTATGTGGAGGTGCCGCGGCCGATCTCGTCCAGCAGCACCAGGCTCCGCGCGGTGGCACTGTGCAGGATCGCGCTGGTCTCACTCATCTCGACCATGAACGTCGATTGGCCCCGCGCCAGGTTGTCGCTCGCTCCCACGCGCGTGAAGAGCCGGTCTACGACGCCGATGTGTGCCGAGGCCGCCGGCACGAAGCCACCCAGCTGGGCGAGCACGACCACGAGGCCGATCTGCCGCAGGATGGTGGACTTGCCGGCCATGTTGGGACCGGTCACCAGCAACACCCGCTCACTCTCGCTGAAGGCCACGTCGTTCGGCATGAACTGCTCGCGCGGCATGAGCCGCTCGATGACGGGGTGGCGTGACGCGCGCAGCGTGAGGCCGATAGCCGTCATCCAGCGTGGGGCGCACATATTGGTTGGCTTCCGCCATCTGCGCGAGCCCGGCCCACACATCGAGCCGCGCCAGCACGCGCGCGGTGCGCTGCACGCGCGCGATCGCGACGCCGACCAGGGTGCGCAACTGCACGAAGAGCTCGGCCTCACGGGCGCCCATCCGCTCTTCCGCGCCCAGCACCTTCGCCTCGTACTCCTTCAGCTCCGGCGTGACGTAGCGCTCGGCGCCGGCAAGCGTCTGCCTCCGGTCGTAGTCAGCAGGAACCCGGTCGCGGTGCGCGTTGGTGATTTCCAGGTAATAGCCGAATACCCGGTTGAATCCGACCTTGAGCGACGCGATGCCGGTACGGTCACGCTCCCGCTGCTGCAGCGACGCGATGTACTGGCGCCCGCCGTCACGCAGTTCGCGCAGTTCATCGAGCTCGGCATCGTAGCCCTGCTGGACCACGCCGCCCTCGGCGAGGGTGGCGGGCGGGCGTTCGGTGAGCGCGCGGGCAAGCACGTCGGCGATGTCGCGCAGCAGGTCCAGCTCATCGAGCGCGGTCGAGAGCGCCGTGCTCCGGGCCTCGGCGGCACCCGCCAGCGCGGTGAGGGCCTCGAGCACGTCGGGCAGCCGGAGGAAGGAATCACGCAGGGCCCCCAGCTCCCGGGGCGCGGCGCGCCCGGCAGCGGCGCGACCCGCGAGCCGCTCCAGATCCCGCACGCCGTCGAGGGCCTCCCGAAGGCGCGCGCGACCGCGGCCGTCGCGCAGGCAGGCATCGACGGCGTCGAGCCGCGAATCGATGGCATTCACATCGCGAAGGGGGGAAAGCACCCACTGGCGGAGGAGGCGACCACCCATCGGCGTCAGCGTGCGATCGATCGTCTCCAGCAGTGTCGCATTCCGGGTGCCGGCCACGAGCGGCTCGACCAGCTCCAGGTTGCGGCGAGTCATCTCGTCGAGCCAGAGGTGCGCGTCGCTCCGGCGCACCGCGGGACGTGACAGGTGCGGCACGCCACCGGGCTGCAACTCAGCGAGGTAGCGCAGCAAGGCACCGGCAGCGCCGAGGGACGCATCGTCCTCCGTGCTGATTCCGAGTCCGTCGAGCGAGGCAAGCGCGAAGCGCCGGGCCAGTTCCTCACGGGCAAGCGCGGCGTCGAACTCCCACCGTTCCCGCGGCGTGCGCAGTGCGCGACCGGCCGGCGTGGCCGGGGCGTCCGACGGCAGGACGACTTCCGAGGGACCGTACCGCTCGAGGGCATCGGCGAGGCCATCGCCCGACACACGCTCGAGCACGAACTCGCCGGTCGAAAGATCGATCGCCGCGAGGCCACCCTCACAGAATGCCACCATCCAGTTGTTGCGCGCACCGGAAAGCCATCCCTCCTGCAGCATCGCGCCGGGAGTGACCGTCTCCACCACCTCGCGGCGGACGATTCCCTTCGCGAGCTTCGGGTCCTCGACCTGCTCGCAGATCGCCACCCGATGCCCGGCGCCCACCAGCTGGCGCAGGTACTCGGCGGCCGCCTTCACCGGCACGCCCGCGAGCGGCACGCCATCACCCCGCGCCGTCAGCGTGATGCCCAGGACGCGCGCACCCAGCTCGGCGTCGTCGAAAAACATTTCGTAAAAGTCGCCCATCCTGAAGAACAGGATCGCATCGCGATGCCGCGCCTTGATCTCGCGGTACTGCAGCATCAGCGGGGTATCCTCGGTCGACTTGCTCATGGCGCCACCACGAAGGGTGCTCCTCCCAGCGCCGCCTTCACCTTCCCTGCCGCCGCGGATGCTTCGGCGCGGGTGGCGTACTCGCCAAGCCGAACCTTGTAATAGCCGCCGTCCTTCACGATGACACCTTTGAACCCGGCCTTCCTGGCCCGGTCGAGCATCTCGTCTGCTGCCTCCTGCGAGTTGGCGGCGACGATCTGGACGCGATACGCGTCCGGGGTCGCCGCGACCCCGGGTCGCACGACCGTATCGGGCGCGGGGGGTGGTGGCGCCGGCACCGCTGCAGCCGACGCTGCCGGTGCTGCCGGCGTGGGAGC
The DNA here is from genome assembly GCA_963789925.1 of uncultured Gemmatimonadales bacterium. GTDB lineage: Bacteria > Gemmatimonadota > Gemmatimonadetes > Gemmatimonadales > GWC2-71-9 > JAGGAG01. Next base: position 456,463 of record CAWBMQ010000005.1, on the reverse strand, counting down.
CGGCGCCTGCGCGACGGGGACCGTGGCCGCCGCGGTACAGCGGCGGCCGAGGGCGACCAGCTCAGCACGAGTCGAGGCGTCATCGCCGACCCGGGCCAGGCCGTCGCGTACCCACTGGCATGCGACGCTCGAGTCGTTGACGTCGAAGCCTGCGCGCGCGCCCCACAGGGCGGCCACGGGATAGAGCGACGAGGTCCCGTGATCGGTGCGGAACTTCTCGAGTGTCCGCACTGCCCCGGACGGATCGCCGTTGGCATAATCGAGCTGTGCCAGCGCGATCATCGACGGCTCGGCCCAGCGCGAGAAGGGGTACTCGACGATGACGCGCTGGAGCCGTTGTCGCACTTCCTCCGCCGTCGGCGAAATGAGCGCCGAGCTGTAGAGGATTCCGGGAAAGAGAGTGTCGGTCGGGACGGTGGACTGCTCCATCCGCTTGAGCGTGGCTCGAGCGGAGTCGATGCGGCCATCCTGGGCGAGGCGCAGCGCCGCCGTTAGCTGAGACTGCTGCTGGGCGGCAAGTCCGCAGGGTGCCAGGGCGACAATCAAGAGCACGAGCAGCGCGTCCCTCATGCCACTCGCTCCGCGCGCGATACACCCAGGCGCATCACGAGCTCACCAAGGAGAGCCTCCTCATCGCTGAGCGTCGTGTTCTTGAGGGCCTGGTCGGTGGCCAGCGTGGCGCGGAGGCCAGCGCTGAGGCGTGCCGCCGGCCAGCGCTCCGACCAGCGGGCCCACTTCGCGGCCTCGGCCTTCCACTCGCCCAGCCCGAACGGCCGGGACGCGAGCAGAGAGCGGAAGATGGCACTCTCGAGCGCCCCGCCCTTCACTCCCTTGTCGCGGTGCGCGCGGGCCAGCAAGATGCCAGCCAGTGTCGTGCCGAGGAGGCTCACCAGCTTGACTCCCGAGATCCCCGACTGGTCGAGCACGGGACGCAGCAGCGTCAGGGCCCGGGCGGTTGCGTCGTCGAAAATTGCGTCGCGCCAGTCGAACATCGTCTCGCCATGGCGCACGCCGACCAGGTCGCCCACCAGCTCACGGGTGAGCGCCGTGCCCGGGGAGAGCGACGCGAGCTTGGACAGTTCGGCGTCGAGCGTCATGAGGTCGCTGCCCACGGCGTGCAGCAGGTGCTCGGCTGCTTCGGCCTGGAGCGTGATGCCGAGCTGCTCGGAGCGATGCGAAAGCCAGCGCAGCACGCGGTCGGGCGGCAGGGCATTGCAGCGCACCGTCAGGGCGAGCTTGCTCAACTCCGACTCAGGATCAGGGTCGGCGCCGCCCTGCACCAGGACCAGCACCGTCTCCGCCGCCGGCCGGGCGAGATAGCGCAGCAGCTCCGCCCTGCCCCGCGCCTTCTTCTGCCAACCTTCCACGTCGCGCAGAATGACCACCCGACGATCAGCCATCATCGGCAGGGTATTGAGTAGCGTCGAGAGCTCCTCGGGGTCGAGCGCGGTGGCGGTGCGCTGGTCAAAGTTGAAGTCGCGAAGGGCAGGATCGAGCACCCGGTCAGTGATTTCGCGGGCCAGATCAGCCTTGAGCAGGTCCTCTGCGCCTACCAGGTAGTAGGCAGGGGCGATGTCGCCCTTCTTGAGGGCGCGGAGCGTGGCATCGAAGGTCTGTTCGGGCACGCCCCATCCTATTTCCGGAGGAGGGCAAACAGAAGGGGCTGACTGCCGCGCCTCGTTCAGTCGAGGTAGGGCGCGATCATCTGCGCAAATCCGGCCCTGGCGCGGTTCAGCCGGCTCTTCACCGTCCCCAGGTTGCAGTGGGTCACCGCGGCAATCTCCTCGTAGCTCCGTCCCTGCAACTCGCGCAGTACAAACACCTCACGGTGGTGGGGCGAGAGCCGATCCACGGTCGCGTCCACCAGCTCCTTCAGGTGGCGGCTGGCGTACATGTCGTCGGGGCGGCTGCTCGCGTCCTCGAACTGCAGCGGCCGCTGGTCCTCGTCTCCGCTGGCCCGGGACGACTGGTAGTACACGAGGGGATTCCGGCTGCGGTTGCGGAGCTCGTTCTTGGCCAGGTTGGATGCGATGGTGTATGCCCAGGTCGAGAACTTCCTGGTGGGATCGAACCGGTGCATGTGGCGGTGGATCCGGATGAAGGCTTCCTGCACCAGGTCCTCAGCGCGCTCGCGGTCGCCGATCATCCGGTAGATGAAGGCAACGAGGCGGGGGCGGTAGCGCTGGAGGATCTCGCCGAATGCGCGCTCCTCGCCAGCGAGGTACCGTGCGATGAGGGCGTTGGTCTCGAGGTTTTGCCGTTCCGCTGCCGCCGAGCTGGCCCACCGCGACATTCTTGCGGGTGGCATGGGCACTCCTGAAGCCATCGACACCTCCGTCGTACAGGCTTGAATGACCAAACGTACGACATGGAGGCTGTATGTTCAAGTTTTCATTACAAAACATTGAACAAACATCAAAGCGGCCAGAGTCTTGGCGTCAGTGATCTCCCCGCCCCTGATCCTACGCCCGACCTCTGACCATCGGATTTCATGGACCTCCATGAACTCGTCTGGTTCGCGGGCCGTCGGAACGGGACTAAGATTGTGGGCTGAGAAGAGATGGATCAGTTCGTCGGTGAACCCCGGCGTGGTGAGAATGGATGTCAGCGGAAGGACGCGCTCGGCGATCATTCCCGCTTCCTCCCGCAGTTCCCGCCGGGCGCAGGCCTCTGGCGGCTCACCAGGTTCGAGCCGTCCGGCGGGGATCTCCCACAGATATCCGCTGGCGGCGTGGCGGAACTGGCGCAGCAGGATGACCCGCGGATCGGCGGAACCCGGCGGGTCGAGAAAAGGCACGACGGCGGCAGCACCGGGGTGGCGTATCATCTCAAGCTGTCCGGTGCTGCCATCCGGGAAACTCACGGTGTCAACATCGAGGTCGATGATGCGCCCGGTATACATACGCTCGGTGGTAAACCTGGTCATGGTTGCTCCTCGTTGGGCGCGTGAAGTCTAGTCCGTGACGGCAACGGATCCGGTTTCGGAAACGGCGCCGGCACCGCGCATGGTGCTGTGGCCGCTGGGCATCGTGGCCGTCGCCCTGGCCGCGGCAGCAGTGTGGTATGCCCAGTTGCCCGTTGTGAACGTCCGCGGCCCGACCCGGCTTGCCATCGTTCTGGGACCAGGAATCGTCGCGCTCGTCTGGTCCCTGCTGGCGTACGCGCTCGCCTTCCGTCCCGCCTTTCCGCAGGTACCCGCACGCTGGTGGCTGATCGCGCTCGCCGGCTTGTTTCAGGCGCTGGGGTTCGTGGTCTACGCGTTCCGCGACCAGACGCCCAATATCCGCCTGCCGGGGCCGGCTGCAGAGGCGGTCAGCCTGAGCATGCAGCTGTGCTTCCTCGCGGTACAGCCACTGCTGCTGCTGGGCCTCGCTGCGTTCCCGTCGACCGAACTCGGGCGGCTCGCGCGACGTCGCTACCTGCTCGACGCGACGATCATTGGGCTCAGTGGCGCGCTCGTGCTCTGGGCGGTGTCGAGCCAGCGCGCCATGCTGGTTGGCAGCGCACGGCCCAGCCTGCTCCAGGTGGGCTATGCGGTGGGCGACCTTCTGGTGCTCTTCACACTCGCCACGCACCTCTTCCGCCTGTCCCCGAAGCTTCCGCTCTGGCAGGGTCTCGCGCTGCTCACCCTGGGCGCCGGGCTCCTGCTGCTCACGAACAGCTGGGTGCCGAACCAGCCGGGCGCGGCATCGCTGCGTGGAGCACTGCCGCACGAACGCACCTTCTACGCGGAACTCCTCCTCGTGGCAGGGCTCGCATGGCTCTGGGTCTGTGCGGGCGCGCAGGGAACGCCCACCACCGCGGAGCGACGGGCCACGGGCGTCGGACTCGTGTCATTCGGGGCGCTCGCGGCGGGATATGTCCTCCTCGCGGTGGTGGCGAGCCGCAGCGAATCGCGCCTCGTCATCGGCCTTACGATCGGCGCCGCGGTGCTGACAGCGGTGGTGGTGGTGCGACAGATCGTCACAGTGCGGGAGAATCTCGACCATGAGGCGCAGCGCACGCGCCGGAGCGTCGAGGAGCGCTTCGAGTCATTGGTGGCCAACGCCTCCGAGGCCATCGTAGTCGTGGACCGGGACGGCACCGTGCTCTACGCCAGTCCATCGGTGCAGCGGCTGCTTGGTTTCGTGCCGGAGGACGTGATTGGCCGGCCGTTCGACCAGTTGCTCGCATCCGGAGGAGTCGGTGTCGGCCCGGACTTTCCTGCACGAGCTGCTGGCGCGGCCCTGGGGCAGCACGGTGCGGTCCTGGCGACTGCGCCGTGCCGACGGCGGTTTCGCGTGGGGCGAGACCACGGCGACAAACCTGCTGGCCGATCCGAACGTGCGCGGCATCGTGCTCAACACCCGGGATATCACCGAGCGCCGCGAGCTCGAGCAGCGCCTGACGCACCAGGCGATGCATGACGGGCTCACCGGCCTCGCCAACCGCGTGATGCTCCGGAACCGGCTCGAAACGGTGCTCCGCCGTCCGCGGCCCGGTGCGGCCCTCCCGCCGGCGCTGCTCTTCCTCGATCTCGACGGCTTCAAGAACGTCAACGACACGTTCGGGCATGCGCAGGGCGATGCTCTGCTCATCGCCGCCGCGACGCGGCTCCGGGAGCAGGTGGGAGCGCAGGATGTGGTGGCCCGGCTGGGCGGTGACGAGTTTGCCATTCTGCTGGAATCACCCCGCGACCGGCAGGCCGTGCTCGACATCGCGCAGCGCATTACCAACGCGCTCAAGGTGCCGTTCCGCGTCTTCGGACGGGAAACGGCCGGGTCGGCGAGCATCGGTGTCGCAATCGCGGAGCCGACCGACTCGGCCGGCGACGTGCTCCGCCACTCCGACGTCGCGATGTACCTCGCCAAGGCGAACGGCCGGGGCCGCTACGAACTGTTCGAACCGCGCATGCTCGAATCGGTGGTCGGGCGCCTGGGCCTGCAGAGCGACTTGCGTCGCGCGCTCGAGAATCCCGACAGCCCCGAGCTCCTCCTCGATTACCAGCCGATCGTCGAGCTGGCGACGCAGCGCGTGGTGGGTGTCGAGGCGCTGATTCGCTGGGATCATCCGGTGCAGGGAAGGATCACGCCGGCCGTATTCGTCCCACTCGCGGAAGAGACCGGGCTCATCATTCCGCTCGGCCGTCGCGCGCTGCACCGCGCCTGCAGCGACTCCGCGCCCTGGGTGCGCGAGTACCCCGGCATGCACGTCACCGTGAACCTCTCGGCGCGACAGCTGCCCGATCCGGCCCTGGCCGCCGAAGTGGCCGCAGCGGTCGCGAAGTCGGGACTCCCGCCGGCCTCACTGGTGCTCGAACTCACGGAGAGCGCCATCATGCAGCAGCCGGAGCGATCGGCCCAGGTATTCCGGGAACTGCGCGGACTTGGCGTGCGGCTCGCCATTGACGACTTCGGCACCGGCTACTCGTCGCTGAGCTATCTGCAGCAACTGCCGGCGGCGATCCTCAAGATCGATCGCTCGTTCCTCACGTCGCTCGACCAGGGACCCAACGGGGCCACGCTGGTGCGGGGCATCATCGGCCTCGCCAACGGCCTCGGGCTCATCACGGTGGCCGAGGGCATCGAGACGGAGGAGCAGTGCACGATCCTGCGGGCACTGGGCTGCAGCTGTGGCCAGGGGTTGCTCTTCTCGCCGCCGCTCCCGGCCGTTCAGGTGGGCAGCTGGCTCGAGGATGCGGCCGTGATCAGTGCGTCCGGCGGTGCCAGGGTACTCGGTCGCTGACCCGGGAGGTTCGCCATGGAGAATGCCGATGTCATTCGCGGCAGGACCCTCTCGTCGCTGTGCAGCACAGCTAGAAGAGACTCCGTACCCAGGCAGCCGGCACTTTCCACGACTCCGCGACGAGGTACTCCAGTTCCAGCCGCGGATTCTCTGAAATGGGACTGGTGGTGGTAGGTGAGAGATAGGCCGTGATCCCGGTGCGCCGCGCCTCGGCCCGGAGTCGCGCCATATGGAAGGGATCGCTCACCAGGATCACCGTCTTGACCTTCGCCTTGCTCGCCCATTCGGCGACGGCGGTCATGGACTCGCCGGTCGACCGCCCCTGGGCCTCGAGCACCACGGCCTTGGCCGGCACGCCACGCGCCGTGAGATAGCGCTTTCCCACCGTCGCCTCGCTGACCACGTCACCTCGTCCCACACCGCCCGTCACGACGACCACCGGCGCCAGATCGGCGCGATAGAGCTTGAGCGCATGATCAAGCCGGGCTTGCAGGACGGGTGAGGGCCGGCCGTTGTACTGTGCCGCGCCCAGCACGACGATGGCATCGGCGGGCCGCCGCTCATCGACGGTGGCGGTGGTGAGCACGACGACGAACGCCGCCACGAGTGCGACAGAGGCGAGCAGCGCCAGGCCGAGCAGGGCGCGCAACACTCGACGAATGAACTTCATGCCGGCAGGGAAACGGCGCGGTGACCGGCCGTATCAGAGTGTGTACGTATCACCCTGCTCCGGGACATGCACCTCGCGCACCCCTTCCTCCCGAAGGAGGTTGGCCATTGCTCCCAGCGCCGGCGCCTCGCCGTGCACGACGAAGGCCCGCTTGATGGGACCGCCCAGCCGCCGGACCCAGGCCCGAAGCTCGTTGCGGTCGGCATGCGCCGAGTAGCCGTCGATCGACACCACCTCGGCGCGACGTTCGTGCATCTCGCCGAAGATTTTCACGGTTGCCTGCTGCTCCTGGATCCGGCGCCCCAGGGTATGTGCGGCCTGGAACCCGACGAAGAGGACGCAGTTGCGATGGTCGCCGATGTGATTGGCGAGATGGTGCAGGATGCGCCCCGACTCCGCCATGCCCGAGGCCGCTATGTATACCGCCGGGCCGTTCAGCGAATTCAGCTTCTTCGAGTCGGCCACATCGCGCACATAGCGCACGAGCGGAAAGTCGAAGGGGGAGAAGCCCTTCCCGATGAGCTGCTCGCGATGATCGAACACGTCGGGGTGAAGCCGGAAGACCTCGGTGGCGCTCACCGCGAGCGGGCTGTCCACATAGATGGGAATTTCCGGCATCTCACCGCGGCGCCAGAGCTGGTGCAGGGCATAGACGACTTCCTGCACCCGGCCCACGGCAAAGGCGGGGATCAGGACCTTCCCGCCGCGCGCCGCCACCGTCCGCACCACCTCCCCCAGCCGCTTCTCCGCCTCGGCCACGCTCTCGTGATCGCGATCGGCGTAGGTCGCCTCGACGATGAGCGTGTCGATCGGGCCAGACGGTGGCTGCGGGTCGCGAATGATGGGGAGCCCGCTCCGGCCGATGTCGCCGGAGAACACGATACGCTGCGGTGCGCCTTCGCTGCAGCGGAGGTCCACGGTCGCTGAGCCCAGGATGTGCCCGGCATCGGTGAACTCGGCAGTGAGCATCTTCCTGAGGTGCAGTGGGCGGCGGTAGGGCAGGCCCACCATGAGGTCCTGCACCTCCGCGGCGTCGGCGAGGGAGTAGAGCGGCTCGCTGTCGGGGCCGCCCCGGCCCTGGCGACGCAGGAACTCGGCGTCCTTCTCCTGGATGTGCGCGGCGTCGGGCAGCATCACCGCGCTCAGGTCACGGGTTGCGGGCGTGCAGTAGACCGGTCCGTGGAACCCGTTCTTCACCAGCAGTGGGAGGCGGCCGGTGTGGTCGATGTGCGCGTGGCTCACCACCACCATGTCGATGCGGCGGGCATCGAACGGCAACTCGGCGTTCAGCTTTCGCGCCTCGTTGCGGCGCCCCTGGAAGAGGCCGGCATCGAGCAGGATGCGCGCGCCCGCCGCCTCGAGCAGGAACATGGAGCCGGTCACCTGTCCCGCGGCGCCGTAAAAAGACAGCCGTAAACTCATAGCACTCCGATGTTGGTGAGGGGTGAGGAGCGAGGAGTGAGGGGGAGCACCCCCTTACCCCTCACCCCTCACCTCGTCCCAAATAGCCTGTCGCCCGCGTCTCCCAGGCCGGGAAGAATGTAGCCCTTCTCGTTCAGCTCCCGGTCGAGCCCCGCCGTGAAGATCGGCACGTCGGGGTGGGCCAAACCCATCTGCTCCACTCCCTCGGGCGCGGCCAGAATGCAGAGAAAACGGATGCGCAGGGCACCCGCCGCCTTGAGGGCGGTCACGGCAGCCACCGCCGACCCGCCCGTGGCGAGCATCGGGTCGAGCACAAAAAAGTCCCGCGCATCATCGGTCGCCGGGACCTTGAAGTAGTAGTCCCGGGGCTGGAGTGTCTCGTGGTCGCGGACCATGCCAATGTGTCCGACACGCGCCGACGGCACCAGCTGGGTCAGGCCATCCACCATGCCGAGTCCCGCGCGCAGGATCGGCACGAGCACAAGCTTCTTGCCCGCTACCTGAGTTCCGGTCATCCGCTCGAGCGGTGTTTCGACCTCGTGAGGTTCGGTCGGCAGGTCCTTCGTGACCTCATAGCCCATCAGCACGCTGATCTCGGTGACCAGTTGCTTGAAGTCCCGCGTGGTTGTGTGCCGGTCGCGCAGGAGGGTGAGCTTGTGCTGTATGAGGGGATGGTCGAGGACGATGAGGTTGGGGAAGCGTTGGGCGACCATGCGCAAATATGCCTGCCGGATACGGTGCAGGACAACCTGTCCCGGCCGGGTCATCTTGGCGCGGTCTCGGAGGAACGGCGGGGCCGGGTCGTGCGACCTGCCCGGGCCAAGCAGGTGCACGGGAACAACTTGGCGCGGGGTGATGTGGTCGCCCGGTTCACGGCATGCAGCGTGCCCACGGTGGAGCGATGGATCGACCGGGATTTCTTGCCGCTGGCCCCGTTCGCGGGCGCATGCGAGATTCGCCAGACATGGGACTTGCCCGCCGTCTCGCACTACTTACCGCCGTCATCGCGGTGGCATTGGTGCTGGGCGCAACCGAGGTGGCGCTGCGCTGGTCGGAGCGGTCACGGCTCGATGATCGTCGCCGGGAATCGGTGGAACTCGCCACCTCGTGGAGCGAGTACCTCTCGCGGGTGGCACCGCACGGCGAGCCCGAGGCCATCACCCAGGCGCTGGTGGGCTGGCCCAGCCAGCACCTGAGTCTTTCCGACGCCGCGATGTTCGTATGGGAAAGTGGCGGGCTGCAACTCGTCGCCTCCAGCGACACGAGTGCGCTTTCCCAGCCATCGCACAATGACACCCTCGCCATGGCCACGCGGCGCCTGCAGGTGCGCTACGTGACGGGCGATGCGCCGGCCTGGAACGTGGCCACGCCGGTGGGTCCCGAGGGTACGCCCTATGGCGTGCTGCACGTGAGCGTGTCGACGGCAACGCTCCGGGGCTGGGCGCGCCTCGAGCGGCAGCGTGCCTATGTGCTCGCCCTGGTCGCGGCACTGCTGGTGGCCGGGGCGGTGGCGTACCTCACCTCGATCTGGGTCGGTGGCCCGCTCAGCACGCTCGGTGCGGCGATGGCAGGTGCGCATGGCGGCGTGGCCAACGCACCGGCAGCGCCCGAACTGGGTCCCGAGGAATTCCGGTTGCTCACGCGACGCTATAACGGGCTTCGAGAGGCACTCACGGCACGCCAGCGCGAGAGTGAAGCCCGTGCGGCCCTCCTGGCCCTGGAGGAAAGGGCCCGGAGCCTCGATCGGCTCGCGCTCCTGGAAGAGACGGCGACCGGCTTTGCGCACGAGATCGGGACCCCGCTCAATACGGTGAGCGGTCACCTGCAGCTGCTGCGTGACGACCTGCAGCGAGCGGGGCAACCAACGGCCGTGGACCGGGTGCAACTCCTGCTGGCGCAGGTGGATCGACTCACCACCGTCGTGCGCGCCCGACTGGATCGCGGCGGATGGCCCGCACCGGCGCTCAGGCATACTGACCTCGATGGCCTCGCCCTCCGGATGCTGCGGTTCCTCGAGCCGTCGCTGCTGGCGGCGGGTGTCACGGCACACCTCGAGCCAACGGCGAATGGGCCAGCGACGGCATGGTGCGACCCGGCACTGGTGGAGCAGGTGCTGCTCAACCTGCTGAAGAACGCGATCGAGGCGCTCGATGCCGGCGGCAGCATCGCGCTCCGCACGGGAATGTCGGCCGATCGCGCCTGGATTGACGTGGTCGACTCGGGGCCGGGCCTCGCGCCGATCATGCAACAGCAGTTGTTCAATCCGTTCGTCTCGACCAAGGGCGAGGCCGGCACCGGGCTCGGCCTGGCGGTGAGCCGACGGCTCGCGCGTGCGCAGGGGGGCGAACTCGAGCACATTCCGGGTGACCGGGGCACCACATGGCGCCTCTCACTGTCACGAATGCGGGCATGAGCGCTGCTTCACCACGATTACTGCTGGTCGATGACGACGAGGCCGCCTGCACGCTCCTCGCCGAGGTGCTGGAACGCGAGTCGTACTCGGTGGTGCGTGCGCTGTCGGGCGCGGAGGCGCTGGAGCGGGTGGATCGCGATGGGCCGTTCGATGCGGTGCTCACGGACCTGCGGATGCCAGGGAGCAGCGGCCTCGAGTTGCTGCGCGAGGTGCGCGCCCGTGATTCCAACGCCATCGTGTTCGTGCTCACGGCATTCGGCGATGCAGCCGCGGCGGGCGAGGCGATCCGCGCGGGTGCGCACGACTTCATCAGCAAGCCTTACGACCTGGGGCAGCTGCGTGTCACCATCGGCCGGGCGCTCGCGCGGAGCCGGCTGGCCTCGAGCACCCGCGGGGCGCCGATCCCGGCGATCTCGCCCGCGCACCCCCGCGAGCCTACGCTGGTGGGTCACAGTCCCGCCATCATCGAGGTGATGAAGACGGTCGCGCGCGTGGCGCCGAGCCAGGCAAGCGTGCTCATTTTCGGCGAAACCGGCGCCGGCAAGGAGCTGGTCGCGCGTGCGATTCACCGGTACTCCGACCGCTGTCAGAAGAAGTTCGTGGCCGTCAATTGCTCGGCGCTGGCAGAAGGAATCCTCGAGAGCGAACTCTTCGGGCACGTGAAGGGGGCCTTCACCGGGGCGAACGTCGCGCGGCCGGGACTCTTCCGCGAGGCAGATGGCGGGACCCTCTTCCTCGACGAGATCGGTGATATCTCACCGGCACTGCAGTCGCGCCTGCTTCGGGCGCTGCAGGAACACGAGATCGTTCCGGTGGGCGCCGAGTCACCCGTGCTGGTCGACGTGCGGATCATCGCGGCCACACATCGCGACCTTCCGCAGCTGGTGCGCGACGGGAAATTCCGAGAGGACCTCTACTACCGGCTGCATGTCGTGTCGCTCACGCTGCCTCCGCTCCGTTCACGCCGGCAGGACCTGCCGCTGCTCATCGACGACCTGCTGCGGCGGCTCGCAGAACGGCATGATCGCGGGCCGGTAGCGGTCGATCCCGAGGCACAGGCACTCCTGCTGGCGTATGACTGGCCCGGCAACGTGCGTGAGCTGCTCAACGTGCTTGAGCGCGCGCTGGTGCTTGCGTCACAGGACGTGATCGGACCAGAGCACCTGCCGGTCGAGATCCGCCAGCAGGATGCATCGCGCGTGGCGGCAGGAGGTCCCGGGGCCGGGGAGGAAGACCCGGGAGCGCTGCTGCCCCTCGCCGACGTGGAACGGCACCACGTGCTGCGGGTGCTGCGCGCCATGGAGGGAAGTCGTGAGCGCACGGCCCGCGTACTGGGCATCTCCCGTCGCACCCTCACGCGAATGCTCCAGCGCTGGCGGCCCGATCTCCCGGCCGACTAGACGCCATTCTGTCCAGTCAGGTCAGCTTGTCGCTGACGCTCTGTCTCCCTCCGCCGTGCTTCTTCTCGACATCAGGCTCCACGCGAAATCCCCGACCGCACCCATCACCTGATGGGAGCACGAGTTGCGCGCACCGCGATCAACTTTGTGCCGGCATGCAGTGGCGTGGCATCACCGATGCTTTAGCTGGAGGCAGCGCCGCAGGCGGCGGCGGCAGGTCTACGGCTCACCCCACCGGAGGATCGTTCCAATGATCGGCAAGGTTGCACTCTCCCTCGCGTCCCTGGCCCTCTCCGCGACGGTGCTTGCGGCGCAGGCGTCCACGGCGCCCCCGACCGTGAAACCGGCGACCCAGGTCAACAAGGCTCCAGCTCAGACGCCGGCGGCGAAGCCGGCGACCACGACCGCCGCGAAGCCGGCGACCACGACCGCTGCGAAGCCGCCTGAGAGCAAGTCGGCGAAGAAGGCCGCCAAGTCAGAGAAGAAGGCGGAGAAGAAGTCGGCCGAGACGGCGAAGAAGGAAGAGAAGGCTGACGCGAAGCAGGCGAAGAAGGACGATCACGCGAAGCCGGCGACGGCCACGTCAACGGCACCGGCGGCAAAGCCTGCCGCTCCGAGCAGCAAGTAGGAGAAGGTCCTTCCGCGAGGCAGCGAACTGGCTGTAGTACCTCACCTGAAGCCTCGCCCGCGCCCCTTCGAGCAATCGGAGGGGCGCTTCTCCTATGTGGGGAATGGGAGATGGAGTGGGAGGGGGACGTGCCGGCCGCGAAGCGGACAGTACGTAACGCTCCATAGCCAAACACGCGCTGACCGGCGCGAGGCACCGGTAGCGCGTGTAGTGGCTAGGGAGGGAATTGAACCCCCGACACGCGGATTTTCAGTCCGCTGCTCTACCAACTGAGCTACCTAGCCGAAGGGCGGGAGAATATAAGGGCGTCCTCCCCCCGAATCCAAGCCGGACGAGGGGCACGAGCCCCGCGCCATCGAACGACGGCCGATCTGTCCCGCCGCGCCAAGTTGGCCCGTTGGAGGTCGTCGTGCGGCGCCCCGATGAAATGGCCTACGCTCAACAGGGACAGAGACTTGCGCGACCGGGACCTCACGCCGGCTGCGCGGCACGAGCGATGCCCATGGGTGATCGTCCACAACAGGGATCCCCCATGCTCGCCTTCATCGCTGCCCTCGCCGTCGCCGCCTTCCCCTTCGGACCTACGGAGCCGGTGAGTGACCTTCCCCTCCGCCCCTTCGCCGCCACCGTGCCCTCGACAGTCATGGCGATCATGCTCACCGGTGAAAGCGGGTGGGTGGGCATCGACCGCACCATCACACAAACGCTGCTCAATCGCGGCGTGCCGGTGGTGGGCTTCGACATGCCGGCGTACCTCAAGACGAAGCGCACGCCCGACCAGATGAGTGCCGACCTGGCGCGCGTGGTACGCTTCTACCTCGACAGCTGGGCCGCCGACAGTGTGCTGCTCATCGGGGATGCGCGCGGCGCGTCCGCGCTCACCATCATGGCGGCGCGACTCCCGGACGACCTGCGAGCGCGAGTGAAGCTGGTAGGGCTGCTCGAACCGGGACTGCAGCTGGGCTCCATGCCGACGCTGCCCGAAATGGCGAAGCTCAACGGACTCGACGTGGTGTGCGTGTACGGACGGAATGAACCGAACATGCTCTGCCCCCAGATGCCGCCGGAGGCCGGGAGCGTGATCGTCACCGACGGCAATCGTCACCTGGACAAGGACTACGCGCTGCTGACGGACCTGCTCCTGGAGCGCGCGTCGCACTGATGCACCACGTCGGCTGCCGGGGCCTTCTCACAGCTTTGGTTTCGCCACGGGCGCGGCGCTGTCGAGTTACCTTCTTCGTCCGCTCCGCGGCAGTGTGGGCGAGGAATGCCACGGTGGCATCCCGTGCTGCGCGCCTCCAGGGGACCGTCGGCAATCGAGACGCTCATGACCATGGCCAGTCCCGGATCGGGGCCAGGCTGGATGACCGCGCGCACCGTCACGAGCCCGCGGCAGAGATCCATGTTCGTGCCTGTCTGCCGCAGCGGTTGAATGAGGTTGATCTGAAGCGGGGCGACCCCGCCGTTCAGGATCCCGGCATTGATGGACGGAATGCCTCCCATCGCGCAGCTGGAGAACGACAAGCCACCGGTATCGGCGACGACCTTGCCCTGTCCGTCGAAGAACCAGTTCGGGGTCGGAATGTTGCTCTTCACCACGAACGATTCCGGCCCGTACTTCTCACGCAACGCGGCCATGAGGTTCGTGATCGGCTGCTCCTGGCCCTGCGGGAAGCGGAGCGTCCGCACGACACGCCAGACGACCGGCTTCCCGGGAGGCAGCGTCACGTCCGCTTCGATGAGATCCGCGGAGAGCTCCCCCTCCTGGCCGAGCACGATGGCGTAGGGAATCGGCTCGGGACCGAGATCGGGATACAGCATGCGGCCGACCTCCACCTTCGCAATCCGGTTGTGGGCCCTGAGCCGATCGTAGGCTTCCTGAAGTGTCATGCCGGGCTTGAGGCCGACGATGTCGGGCAGTCCCTGCGCCGTTGCCTGGCCTTCGGCCACGCCGCACACCATGGCCAGGGCCAGGATGGTGAGGGCGGGTGATGCATGGTTCATGGGTTCGCTCCCTGCACGCCGATGGTCTCACAGCTTCGGCTTGGCCTGCTTGGATTCCTCGATCTGCTGCTGCTGCTGCTTGCTGGCGAGATCCTTGAGCCAGGTCACCTCGGCGCGCGCGGCGCGCACGGCCATCGGCATGTCGACGGCCTGGACGCCGAAGGCGGTGACGATCTCGCTGCCCCCGATCTCCGCGATCACCGCGATCATCGACGTATTGCACCACCCCGAGTCCTGAAGGTCGTTTTCCATGGGGACGATGTTGCTCGGTGCGAACCACGAGCCGCCCCCTTCGGCATAGAACGTCAGGCTGGAGGAGGCCTGGTCACTGCTCTTGTCGAACCGCATCAGGCAGGTGTACGCGGTGCTGTAGGAATCCGCGAACTTGCCGGGATGTCCCTGCTCGTCGAAGATCCACCATAGCTCGGATGCCTCCTTGTCGACGTCTTTCACCGCCGAGCCGTTGGCGAACGCGGCGGTCTCCTTGCCGTACTTTTCCCGCAGGCTGGCAATGAGGTTCGCGCGGTTCACCTTCTGCCTGCCAAGGAAGCGCTGCACCTTCCAGACGACCTGCTTCTCCGGTGGCGGCGTCGCGTGCACGGCGATGCGCTCCTCAGTGGACTGCACAGGCGAAAAGCCCAACGAGAAGCCGATGAGGATGGGCTTGTCGATGGTGGGTAACTGGAGCGGATAGGTGTCGAGTTTGACCTTCGGGTACTTGGCCTGCAGGGCCGCAAAGCCTTCCCGACCCGGGACCCCCAGGCGAATTCCAGCGACATCCGGCAACTGCTGAGCCTCGACGTTGCCCGCCAGGCACGCACACAGCAGCGTGCCACAAACCCTGCCACGCAGGGACGTTGTCATTGTCAGTTCCCTTTCTTCTTGATTTCTCCGAAGGGTGTCTGGAGCGTGCCGTCGTTGTTGATGTCGATGGGCATGTCGAGGTCGGAACTGCCCGCCTTGTGCAGGTAGATCCTGTCGCCGCCAATCCAGCATTCAAACACTTCATCGTTTCCGCCTGGATCCGTCATGGTGGCTTTGCCGGAGCGGAACGTGATAGTGAATGATCCAAAGCCGCCGGTGTTCGCGTAGCGCCCCTCGATTCTTCCGGCGCAACTCGGCAAGCCGGGCCTGGGCGGCACACCAGACTTGGGTGCGGAGGCCGCCGCAGGCGTGGCCGCAGCGGGGCGCAAGTTCTGCGGACTAGCCCAGGCGGTGCGATTCCCGGGCAATTCCACCTGATAGTCCATGCCCATCTCCGTGATGATTCTGGCGTCAATCCACTGCCCCTCGACGTTCACCTGCACTCGGTCGCCGAGCCGGTACTGCCCATTCGCGTGATCCTGAGCAGTGGCCGCCCCGATGCGGCGGACTTCGACGGGATAGTCCTTGGTGACTTGAACGCCGTTCGTGACCACGCGATAGGAATTCCCGCTGATCGCGAGCACCCTGGCCGGTGTCCAGCCGAATCCAGTGACCACCTCGACAGAGTCGCCAACCTTGATTCCAGCTTCCCCGGATGTCTGCGCGATCAGTGCGCCGGGGCCGGCCCCGATCGCCAGCAACGCGCGGGCAAGGGCCCACGAAGGAAGCGAGAAACCCGCCTGAAGGGCTTCCACGGCCTTGATCTCCTCAATTTCCCCGCGATGGGAATTCAGTAACAGACGGTCGGACGGTCATTTTGCATTGCGCAGAAGTCCGTCGGGGACCGTCAGGATACTTTCGGGAGATGGAGCCGGGGGGTGGCGTCGTGTCCGGGATTGCCGGTGGTGCCAACTGGTCGCCGTCGGCGTATGATGCAAAACAGCAAGTGCTCTTCGCCAGGAAACAGTTCGTCGCGGTCTCCGTAGGTGGAAATGCCCTGAATGCTCACTCGTCGTTTCGACACCAGATCCGGAGTTCCTGATGCGCCGCTTGTTCCCTATTGCGCTGATGCTGATTGCAGCCGGCACCACCACCCTCAGCGCGCAGCAGGTTGCCGTGACTGACGAGGCCGGCCGCATGCACGCGCTGCACCAGCACGACGCCCCGGTGCCTAGCGGTGCCGTGCAGCCGCCGCGCGCCGAGGTGGTATCCGACACCGTCGTCTACGGTACTGTCGATGGCAAGCAGCTCACCGGCTTCCGCTCGCGGCCCAAGAGTGCGAAGAAGGATGCCCCGGGCATCGTGGTCGTCCACGAGTGGTGGGGCCTCAACGACAACATCCGCGCCGCCACCGAGCGTCTGGCGGGTGAGGGATATGTCGCCATCGCGGTGGACCTGTACGGCGGCAAGGTGGCTACGACACCCGACAGCGCCACCGCGCTGATGCGCGCCGCGAGCGGTAACACCGAGGGCAACCGCGCCAACCTCGCCGCGGCCATCGATTTCCTGCGGAGCGCGGGGGCAAAGAAGGTCGGCACCATCGGCTGGTGTTTTGGTGGTCGCTGGAGCCTGCAGGCAGGCCTGGTGGGCGGGTCGAAGGTGCAGGCGGTGGTCATGTATTACGGGTCACCGATCACCGAGCCGGCACAACTGCAGGAACTGCAGGCGCCGCTGCTCGGCCTTTTCGGCAGCCAGGACAGTGGTATTCCCGTCGACAGCGTGAAGGCGATGGCGGCCGTCCTCGACTCGCTGGGCAAGAATGAGACGGTGGAGTTCTTCGATGCGGGCCACGGCTTCGCGAATCCGTCAGGAAGGAATTACAACGCCGCCGCCGCCGAGGCAGCGTGGAAGCGGACGACAGAGTTCTACGCGCACTACCTCAAGTAGTGATGTCCCGGCGCCGCGTCGCCACTTAAGGCCTCGACCCGGCAACCGACCGCGAGGATAGCTTCCGGCATGCGCTACGTCATCAATCGCTTTCGCGAGCCTGGCGGCGCGGCGCCGCCCGCGGATGCCCATGTTCGCGATTTTCATCGGACGCTCCCCGGCTACGAGCCGACCCCGCTGCACCGGCGCCGCGCCCTGGCCCAGTCGCTGGGCATCGCCGACCTGTACGTAAAGCATGAGGGAAGCCGGTACGGCCTGGGCGCCTTCAAGGGCCTGGGCGCCTCATGGGCACTGCACTGCCTTGCCCGTCAACAGCCCAGATCGTTCGACGCCGTCTCCGCGGCGAGCGAGGGCAATCATGGGCGGGCAGTCGCCTGGGCCGCTCGGCTCGCGAATATTCCCTGCACGATCTTCCTTCCGGAACACGTCGCGCGAGAGCGAATCGAGAACATCAAGGGTGAGGGTGCCACGGTAATCATGGTGAACGGCAGTTACGAGGACGCCGTACATCGCTGTGATGCCGAGAGCCGGGAACGTGGTTGGCAGGTGATCTCCGACGTCGGATATGACGGTTACCTCGACATCCCGGAACTCGTGGTCGCGGGATATGACACGCTATTCCAGGAGATCGACGAGCAACTCGACGCCGCGTCGTGGGCCGCCCCCGACCTGGTGCTGATTCCCGGGGGAGTGGGCGGGATCCTGCACGCCGGCGTGACGCACTACGCACATCGGGTCCGCGCACCGCGCGTCGTGGGCGTGGAGCCGTCATCGGCCGACTGCCTCACCACGTCGCTCGAGTCGCCCGGCGGCCGGCCGACGCCGGCGACCGGCGATGGGCTCACCACGATGGCGTGCCTCAACTGCGCCGAGGTGTCGCTATCATCGTGGCCGGCGATCAGGAGCCGCGTGCACGCCATGATTGCGATCGACGATTCAACTGCGATGGAGGGGGTGCGGCTGCTGTACCGCGCTGCCCCGGGCGAGGCCGCCCTGGAGGCAGGGAACTCCGGGGCGGCGACCACCGGCGCGATCGCCGCCCTCATGCGTGACCCTGGTCTCCGGGGTCTGCGCGATCACCTGGAACTGGGTCCGTCGAGCCGGGTACTCGTGGTTTGCACCGAGGGCGCCATCAACCGCGCGGAATTCGAGCGCTGCTTCCCGGGCTGACCGCCAGGGACCTACGGCGTCGCGAGCGGAATGTCCGCCTTGCTCCACGCCGCGGCGATACGAGGCTCGAGCGCCGCTGCCTCGGTCTTTCCGCCACTCGCCGCGAGGCTCTGCGCCAGGCCATACAACGCCTCTCCGCTCTCGGGATACGTCAGCAGCACCGCGCGATAGGCCGCCGCCGCCTCCTTCGTCCTGTTTGCCTTCAGCAATGCCGCGCCGAGCGCGAGCCGCGTCGGGTGATGCCAGAACGCCGGCTCCATGTAGGGAAGGCTGTCTTCCGCCGCCGCCGCCCGCTGGTATGCGCTGATCGCCTTCGCAGTGTTGCCCGCCTGCTGCGCGATGTTCCCCGCCAGCATCGCCGCCGAGATCGCCAGCAGCTGTTTCCGGATTCCCGGAGGCTCGGCCTTCGCCAGGCCCTGCACCGTGTCGAGTGTCGCCAGCGCCTCGGCACGGCGCCCCTTCCCGGCCAGCGCACTGCCACGGGCGTAGAGCGCCATGCCGCGCGCCGCATGCAGCGTGTCGGGCGGCAGCGGGAGCGCCAGGATGTCGTCCCAGCGACCATAGGTAGCGAGGTACACGAACCTCGCGGGCACCAGGTACTCCGCTTCCACCGCGAGTTGCGCCACCTCGACGGGCGTGTGCTCCGATGCGGCCGTGGCCGCTGCGATTGCCTCCTGGCTCCGCCCGGCGAATGCCGAGGCGAAGGCGAGGAAGTGGTAGTTGTGCGGGTAATAGAGCGCGAGGTAGACACTCTGCTGTCCCGGCCGGTCGCTGATGAACGCCTGATCGGCGTGCACCGCGTGGACATTGGCGTCGACAGCGTCGTTGTAGCGACCCACGCGGGCATAGATGTGTGCCGGCATGTGCACCAGGTGTCCGGCCGCCGGCATGAGCGATGCAAGTCGCTCGGCACAGGGTACGGCGAGCGCCGGCTTCACCTTCTCGACGGCATGGATGTAGTAATGGCACGCGCCGGGGTGCATCGAGTCGGCGCGGATGGCCTGTTCGAGGATCGGCACCAGTTGTTCCAGCCCCGGATTGGGCTGGCCCTTGGCATCCCAGTAGTTCCAGGGACTCAGGTCCATCAGCGACTCGGCGTACAGTACCTGTGCGTCGAGGTCGCCGGGGAGCTGCTGCGCCACCTGGGCCATGGCACGGGAGTAGGCGCTGTCGAGCGGCGCACGATTCGCGGGCGCGGGGTCGGAGTAGCGCGCGGTGAGGGCCTCGATGTATGCCCGTTCGCGGTCGGAGACCTTCGCGGCGCCGGCGCGTGCCTTCGAGAGCGCCTCCCACGCCGGGGCTCCCGCTGCGGGATCCATCGGAAGGTTGATGTTGGGACCGAGGACCAGCGCGGTACCCCACCAGCACATGGCACACGACGGGTCGAGCGCTGCCGCGGCGCGGAACGACCGCTCCGCCTCCGGGTGGTTGAAGCCGTACGCCAGGCGCAGCCCCTGGTCGAACAGCCGCTGCGCCTCGGGTGTGGCCGTGACGGCCATGTGATGATTGCCGAGACCCTCGATGATGGCCTCGGTTGGCTTCGGAACGTCGGCCGGCTTGCTGCAGCCGCCCAGCGCCATCCCGAGCAGCAGCATCGCTCGCGACCAGGTGCCCGAGCTGCGGAACCGCCCCTGGGGATCCCTGATCAGCGGCCGTTCCGGCATGATGGAGCAGAAATAGCAGTCGGGCATGGCGCACTGCCGGGCCGTCCACTGGTTGCAGCTGGGGCAGAAGAGGGCATCGAACACGGCGTAGTGCACCAGCCGGCCGTGGCAGGCGACGCAACTCGCCGGCGCCACCCATCCCTCGATGCGAAGAGGGCCGAGCTGGACCGTGTTGTCCTGACGATTTTCCCGGATCTCGAGCATGACTGCCTCCTTACCGCGGGCCCCGCACGGAACCCTTCACGAGGGAATGCGCAGAATTCCGCCGGGAGGCGACATGCGCTAGCTGCCGGGCGTCGCTCCCGCCGGGACGATGCGCAGCCCAGCGGGCAGCCGGGAGACGTCGGGACCGAGGTCCAGCAGGTCGCGCACCGCGGTGGCGTGGAGCCACGGCAGTCCCTCAATACCAATGCCAACGGCCTCAGTGAACAATGCCTGCGCCCGCGCGTGATCGCCGGACGCGGCGGCGATGCGGCCGCGCTGGAAGGCATTGCCACCCCGGCCCCAGGGCCGGGGATCGCCCAGTTCGGCCGCCGTCGATTGACCACGCACGCGGGCGGCCGCGATGACGGCAAGAGCGTGGTAGTCGCGCCGGTCGGGGAACTCGCGCTCCAGTGCCTCGAAGGTGCGACTCGCGTCGCTCCAGCGCCCCAGGTCGTAGTACGCCGAACCCAGCCAGTAGCGATGGGCTCGCTGTGAAGGATCAAGCTGCAGCTGGGCCTCGAGCCACGCCACGCTTCTCTGCAGGTAGCGCTCGCCGGTGGGCACGAAACCGTGTGCCATCAGTTCCTCACCCGTGGTGACCATCGCGGCACCCTGCGACCAGTAGGTGGAGGCGGGCAGCGGCTCCGCCGCGGCGAGCAGGCGGTCGATTTCCAGAGTGTCGCCCTGCGCAGCGAGCGCACGCACCTCGAGCACGAGTCCGACCCGACGGTCGGGGAATCGGCGGATCAGCGTGCGCGCAGCCTCTCGCTCGCGGCCGTGTTCGCCCAGGAGGTGGAGCGCATGGGCCAGCTGACTCCAGTATGAGGACCAGTTCCCCAGCGCCCCCCACTCCGGTTCGAGCGCCTCGAGCGCGGCAAGCGCCTCGGCGGGCCGATCGAGGCTCAACGCCAGCAGGGCAACGTTGTATCCTGCGCGCGAATCGGGCACCAGTCTGGCCGCCCGCGTCAGCGCATCATACGCCTGCTGGATGTCGCTGCGTGATAGCGCATCGTACTGCTCGACCTGCAATCGCTGATAGGGGCTGAGCACCGCCTCATTCGCGCGCAACACTCCGAGCACGGTGGTGATACTGTCGTACTCCCCCTCGTTCCACAGGGCGCTCACCAGCGTCAGCAGCGGAACCATGAAGGTGGTGTCCAGCTCATGTGACCGCACGAGCAGCGGGATGGCGCCGGAATAGTCCTGGGCCTGGAAACGGGTTGATGCCTGCTCGAATGCCCGGTAGGCCTCATAGGTGGGCGGTCGCTGTCGAATGCCACCGGCGGCCGGGATGGCCTCGTCGGCCAGTACAGCCACGGCGCCCAGCACACGTTCGCGGAGAAGCGGAAAGGCTGCCTGCGGCGTGGCGCGCGAGGCGGTCACCGGGGCGACGACCGTCAGCACCTCGCCCGTGACGGCATTGCTGACCTGGGTGCTGGAACTGGAGCGAGTCGCCGACGAGATAGTAGGCGCCAGTGACGACCGATTGCGCGCCGGTCCTGCGATTCAGCCGCGTAACCAGGTTCTTGCTCGTCTCGCCTTCGGGCAGCGTGGAGGCATCGAGCGCCGCGTGCCAGCTGATCACCGTAGCGAGTCCCGATTCCTGCAGGCCCTGGGTGAGCCAGTCTCCTGCCATGCGCCCCCAGGTGGCAAGCGTGGAATCGCCGGTTTCGTTCTGCAGCGGCGCCACCGCCAGCGGCACGCCCAGCAGCGTACTCGACGCGACCGGCCTCCGCACCACCGAGCCGACGACAAGCACCGCCATCGCGGCGACGATCGCCGCGACAGCCACCTTCCAGGACATGCCGATGACGCGGCGTCGCCTCATCCAGTCGTCGCAGCAGGGTACCGGCATCGGCCGGCCGCGCGGCGGGCTCCTTCGCCAGGCAGTCGGACACGAGCTGCACCACGGCGGGCGGTGCATCGCCGAGTTCACGCAGTGTGATGTCCTTCAGGTCCCTCGGCGACTTGCCGCTCAGTGCCTCGGCGGCGAGCACGCCCCACGCATAGAGGTCCACCTTGTGATCGAGGTGCTGCACCGCGGCGCGCTGTTCCGGTGCCATGTACGCCGGCGTGCCGACGACCATGCCGACGCCGGTGGTCTTGCCTCCCGGGTGTGCCTGCCGCACCAGCTTGGCCACGCCGAAATCCATGAGGAAGGCGTGTGCGCCGACGCAGAGCACATTGGCCGGCTTGAGGTCGCGGTGCACCACACCGGCGGCATGCGCGTGGGCCAGCGCATCGGCGATGTCACGCAGCAGCGGCAGAGCGTCGGCATAGGGGAGCGGGCCGGTACGATCGAGCCGGGCGCGAAGCGTCTCGCCCTTGTCGACGAACGGCATGACATAGTAGAGGAGGCCATCGGCCTCGCCGGAATCGATGAGGCCCACGATGTGCGGGTGCGCAAGGCGGGCGGCGATCTGCACTTCCCTCTGGAAGCGGTCGGCCCCCCACAGCTCGGCCACCTCGGGGTCGAGCACCTTGAGCACCACGCGGCGCGAATGCTTCCGCTCTTCCGCCAGGAACACCGCGGCGGATCCGCCGCGGCCAATCAACTCGTGGATGACGTACCGGTCGCCCAGCGCCCGGCCGAGCTGTCCGGCGATGTCGTCGTCGCCGGGAACGGGTGCACGGTCGAGCAATCCCTCCTGTTCATCGGCGCGCAGCAGTCGCTCCACCAGTTCCCGCAGTTCCGCATCCCCGCCGCAGGCTTCGTCGAGCCAGCGTGCCCGCTCGGCTCCGCCTCGCTCGCTGGCCTGCTCGAAGATCTCGAGCGCGCGCTGGCGCGCTTCGTTGTTCATGTGTCCGGGTCCGCGGAACCGTCAGGGTACAGATCAGCGTGCAGCAGCGCGCGGGCCCGTTTCCAGTCGCGCTGCACCGTGCGCTCGGTGACGCCAAGCGCCTCCGCCACTTCGGCGTCGGTGAGTCCACCGAAGTAGCGATACTCCACCACGTCGCGCAGGCGCCGGTCGAATGCGCCGAGCCGGTCGAGCGCCTCGTCGAGCGCTATCAGTTCCTCCGGCGATACCGGCTGGGGCGATGCGGCATCGCCAAGTGTCGTCTGCTGCCACCCGCCGCCCCGGCGCTGCGCCTGCCGTCGACGGGCGCGGTCCACCAGGATCTGGCGCATCGCGCGCGACGCCACGGCCAGGAAGTGGGCCCTGTCCTGCCAGTCGGGAGTGGCGCCGAGCAGGCGGAGCAGTGCGTCGTTGACGAGCTCCGTGGCCTGCACCGACTGGGCGTCGCGCTCCCGGCGAAGCAGCGCCGCAGCTCCCCGCCGAAGTTCAGACTGCACCAGCGGATACAGCCGATCGACCGCGTCGGGGTCGCCCCGGCGATGGGCCTGGATGAGGGCTGTGATCGGCTCCGTCATGCTTCCCACTCGTCGATGTTGCGGGGCCAGTCGTCCTTGAGCAGGCGGGACAGGCTTCGGTCGGCCAGCACGCGTCCTCCAGTCTGGCACCGCGCACAATAATTCGTCTCGTTCTCGGCGTAGCGGATGCGCTGCACCGGCGCGCCGCATGCCGGGCACGGCTGCCTGAAGCGCCCATGCACCGCCATCTCCGCATGGAAGGCGGTGACCTTTTCGGGGAAGGTATCGCCGGCCTCGGCACGGAGCCGGTCCGTCCACTCAGCGAGGACACTGCGGGTAGCGTCAAACAGCTGGGACAGCTGCTCGTCGCTGATGCGCGAACTCAGCATGAGCGGAGAGAGCTTCGCGCGATGCAGGATCTCGTCGGAGTAGGCGTTTCCGATGCCGCTCATGAGCCGGGGATCGGTGAGTGAACGCTTGAGCGTGTGGTTCTCGCAGCGGAGCCGGGCGCTGAATTCGGCGAGACTGGCGTTCATCACCTCGAGTCCCCCGCGCTCGAACGCCGCGAGTGCCGCCTCGCCCTGCACGACATGCATGGAGGCCCGGCGTTTCGAGCCCGCCTCGGTGAAGTAGAGCGTGCCATCGGGGAAAGCAAACTCGGCGAGCAGCATCTTGCCCCTGAGTTTCTTGCCGGAAGGCCGCCATCGCAGTCGCCCCGCAATCATGAGGTGGATGACGACGAAGATGTCGCCCTCCACGCCGAGCACGATTCGCTTGCCAAGGCGCCGGATTCCAGCAATCGTCCTCCCCTGGATTGCGCCGATCGGCGGTTCGACTGTGCGCAGAACGAACGGGCTGCCGAGGTGTATCTGCAGCACTGGCTGACCCAGGATGAGCGGGGTGAGTCGCTCGATGTATACCACGATATCCGGCAGTTCAGGCACGCTGTCCCCGCGAAAGTCCCTTCGAGTCTAACTTCCCCGCCGTCATGCAACCGGCTACGGCTTTCCGCAGCATCGCGCTGATCGAAGGCGCCAAGGGCGTCCTGGTGCTGCTTGCCGGCCTCGGCCTGCTCGGACTGGTCCATCATGATGTCGCGGCGATCGCGCAGGCGCTGGTGCGCGAAGCCCACCTCAATCCGGCCAGCCACCTTCCGCGGGTACTCCTCGAGGCCAGCGGAAGGGTGGACGATCACCGCATCCTCTTCCTGGCACGTTTTGCATTCGTCTATGCCGTGATGCGACTGGTCGAAGCGTACGGACTATGGTATCGCCGGTCCTGGGGGCCGTGGCTCGGTGCCCTCGTCGGGGGCCTTTACCTGCCGTTCGAGGTCCGACTGCTCATCCACCGCCTCACCATGCTGCATCTTCTGGTGTTCCTCGGCAACCTGCTCATCGTGGGTTACCTCGTATGGCAGATTGTCCTTCAGCGACGCCGGGAACGCGCAATGCTGCCTGACGCCGGGGGAACATATGGCGTCGATGGCTGAACCGGCCGACTGCTTTGTCATCACGGCCCCCGGGATCGAGGCGGTCACCGCGGCGGAGCTGCTGGCCCTCGGCGCATCCATCGATGAGACCGAGCCTGGCGGCGTTTCCTTCCGGGCCGATGCAGCGCTCATCTACCGGGCCAATCTCGAGCTCCGGACGGCGAGCCGGGTCCTCAAGCGGGTAGCCCAGTTCGAGGCTCGTACCTGGTTCGAGCTCGAGCGCCACGCGAAGAAGATTCCGTGGGGCACAGTCCTGGGCCCGGAAATGGTGCCGGAGTTCGAGGTGACCAGCCGCAAGTCGAAGCTGTACCACAATCGCGGCATCGCCGAGCGGCTGGCGCGGGTGATCGGTGCAAGGTGCAAGGCGGAGGAGGTCGATCCCTCGCGCGTCGCGCGCTTCCAGGTCCGGGCGGTGCGCGACCGGTTCGTCATCTCCGCCGATGCCTCAGGAGACCTGCTCCATCGGCGGGGCTATCGACTGGAAACGGCGAAGGCGCCGCTCCGGGAAACGCTCGCGGCGGCGATGCTGCTCGGGTGCGGCTGGGACGGCACCGTTCCGCTGGTCGATCCGTTCTGTGGCTCGGGCACCATCCCGATCGAGGCGGCGCTGCTCGCGAGAAGGATCCCGCCGGGACTGCATCGGCGGTTCGCCTTCGAAGCGTGGCCCCACTTCGACGCCAGCCTGTGGAAACAGGTCCGCGCCGACGCGGAAGCGCGGATCCTACCCGGTGCGCCGGTGATCGTCGGCAGTGATCGGGATGCGGGTGCCATCGAGGCATCCCGGGCGAACGCAGCGCGCGCCGGCGTTGCGGGGAACACGCAGTTCCGGAACGTGGCGCTTTCCGCGATGGACCCGTTACCGGGCACAGGGCTCCTGCTGACCAATCCTCCATACGGTGCCCGCATTGGCGAGGAAAAGCCGCTGCGGAATCTCTACGCCCAGCTCGGCAATGTCTCCCGCGCGCGGCTCCCGGGGTGGCGGGTGGCGCTGCTCGGCGCCAATCCGAGGCTCGAGGGACAGGTGGGCGTGACGCTGCACGAGATCTGGCGCACCAACAACGGCGGAATTCCAGTCCACCTGGTGGCCAGCTGACCACGCTTGGTTACCGGACACCGCGTCGGTAAATTTGCGGCCCACCTGAGAGGGGTAACGATGTCCGAAACAACTGCTCCGGAAGGCTTGGCGGGTCGCCTTCGTGAAGCCACCGGCGCCGCGCACACTGCCGCCGAACGCACCGCCTTCGTGAAGCACCTGTTCAAGGGCACGCTGCCTCGCGATGGGTATGTGGGACTCATCCGGGCACTGCATCCGGTCTACGTGGCGCTCGAGGCGGCCATGGGTGCGCACAAGGACGACGCGGTGGTCGGGATGGTGTACGATCCTGCCCTCAACCGCGCAGCGTCACTGGAGCAGGATCTCGAGTTCTTCGCCGGCAAGGACTGGAAGTCGATTCCGGTGGTGAAGTCGGCGTCGGACTATGCCGATCACCTGACGGCGCTGGGCAAGACGAAGCCGCGGGGCCTGGTGGCGCACGCCTACGTCCGCTACCTCGGCGACCTCTCGGGTGGCCAGATGATGGGGCGCAGCGTCGCCAAGACGTACGAGGCGGGCGACGCGGGCACCAACTTCTACAACTTCAGGGATGTCGGCGATGTGAACGCCCGGAAGAACGCCTACCGCGCCGCCCTCACCGCACTGGCGCTCACACCGAAGGAGCAGGACGAGGTGGTGAGCGAGGCCATCGCCGGGTTCGACTACGCGAAGCGGATGTTCGAGGACCTCGACAAGGCCTATCCAACCGTGTGACGCAGACGAGGGGTGAGGGGTGAGGAGTGAAGGGGTACACCGATGCCCTCACCCCTTTCCCCTCACCCCTTACCGTTTCCTCATGACTGCGCCGCTCCTTTCCGAGATCAAGGCCGCCCTCCGCGGCACCAACACCGACTACACCGAGGGCCCACTCCGCCGCGCGATCATCCTGCTCGCGGTGCCAATGGTGCTCGAGATGGTCATGGAGTCGCTCTTCGCGGTGGTCAACATCTTCTGGATCGCGAAGCTCGGTGCCGACTCGGTGGCGAGCGTGGGCCTCACCGAGTCGGTGCTCTCCGTCATCTACGCACTGGCCATGGGGCTGAGCATCGGCGTCACGGCGATGGTATCGCGCCGCATTGGCGAGAAGAACCAGGACGCCGCGGCGCGCGTGACGGTGCAGGCGATCCTGCTCGGCCTCGCCGTGGCCACCGTGCTCGGCACCAGCGGGTTCCTCTTCGCACCGCACCTGCTCGGCCTGATGGGTGCGACGCCCGAGGTGATCGCGGCGGGCACAGGGTACGCACGCATCATCCTGGGCGGCGACGCGACTGTCATACTGCTCTTCCTCATCAATGCGGCGTTCCGGGGCGCGGGCGACGCGACGATCGCAATGCGCGTTCTCTGGACCGCGAACGCGATCAACCTGCTGCTCGATCCCTTCCTCATCTTCGGGTGGGGTCCGTTTCCCGAGCTGGGGGTGACCGGTGCGGCGGTGGCGACCACCATCGCGCGCGGGTCGGGTGTGCTCATCCAGCTCGCCGTGCTGGCCAGCGGCACCGGCCGGCTCGGCGTGGCGCGGAGGCATGTAGTCGCGGACTTCAAGCTGATGTGGGCGCTGATTCGGCTGTCGGCGGTGGGCACCTTCCAGATGATTGTCGGGATGGTGAGCTGGATCGGGCTGGTGCGGATCCTGTCGACGTTCGGCAGCGCGGCGCTCGCCGGTTACACCATAGCGATCCGGGTCGTCATCTTCGCGCTCCTTCCGTCCTGGGGACTCAGCAACGCGGCAGCAACGATGGTAGGGCAGGGACTGGGAGCGAAGAAGCCCGACCGCGCGGAGCAGGCGGTGTGGACGGCGGCAAACTACAACGCGGTGTTCCTCACCATCGTGGGCGTGGTCTTCTTTCTGGGAGCGAACCTCCTGGTGGAGCTGTTCACGCGGGAGGCCGCGGTCGTCACCTACGCGGTCTCATGCCTCCGGATCGTGAGCCTCGGGTTCCCCCTCTACGCGTACGGGATGGTGCTGACGCAGTCGTTCAACGGCGCGGGCGACACCTGGACGCCTACCTGGCTCAACCTGCTCTGTTTCTGGCTCTGGGAAATTCCGCTGGCGTGGGCGCTGGCGCATGTCGCGGGCTTCGGGCCACGGGGCGTGTTCATCGCCATCACCGTGGCCTTCTGCACCCTGGCACTCGCGAGCGCCGCGATCTTCCGGCGCGGAGGCTGGAAGCTCCGGGTCGTCTAGCGACCCGGTCACGATCGCGACGGCGGGCAACACGTTCACCCGGAAGACCTCACGATGGCCCCGGGAGCGAGTGTCTTGTGGCAATTCTCCGGGGCGACGCATAATGTAGTGTTTACGCGGCTGGTGCCGCCGGGCCCCAAGGACCTCACGCTCTTATTCGTTCTTTCTTCAGCCGGAGAACGCGCGTGATCACACCGCTGCGCATGGTGGCGGCCGCTGTCATCGCCACTGCCATGGTCCCCGCCGGCCTGGCAGGCCAGTCCGTCCTCGACCGGCCCCCAAACATATCAGGTGATTGGGTGGTGCGATGGGGCGTGATCCAGTTCAACTTTCAGCACCGGTTCGATGCGAGCCCTCCCCCGGAGCGGAAAGTGACAAACTATCCGACCTTCGTGATGGCCGCAGGGTTGCCAGTGCACACCATGGTCGGCTTCACGTACTCGACCAATTCTCTGTTGGCAGTCGGGTACCCCAACGAGTGGGAGTTTTTTGCGCGCTGGCATCCAGTGTCGCAGGAGACTGGTGCGCCGATCGATGTCGGGGCTGAGATCGCCTATAACAATGCGGCGGATGGCGTGGATGGCGAGGTATCGATTGCCCGCGCGTTCGGCCCTGTCCGGCTGATAGGCGTCGCCCGGGTCCTGAGCGATCCGTACCCGACCTCAAGCGGCGCGGATCTGGTCCTGGGTGGCGGTGCCACCATCAGGCTGCTGCACTGGCTCGCCGTCCAGGGCGACTATGCCTCCCTTACCAGCCTGCCCCCCGACCAGCACCCGGCGTGGAGCGCGGGCATCGCAATTGGCATTCCGACCACACCGCACTCCCTGTCCCTCTTTGCCTCGAACGCTGTGACCTCGACGCTCCAGGGCGCGTCCCGGGGCGGCGACCAGGTGCTCTACGGGTTCGAGTTCACCATACCACTCACGCTGTCGCGCTGGTTTGGTCACAAGCCAAAGCCAGCGGCCCCGGCTGCGGCGGCGGTCACCGGTCCGGTATTCAGTACCGTGATCAAGGGGATGTCGTTCGTCCAGCCTCAGATCGAGATTGCGGTGGGAACCACCGTCACCTGGAAGAACGAAGATCAGCTGGCCCACACGGTGACGGCCACGGACAAGAGCTTCGACTCCGGGATGATCGAGCCGGGCAGCAGCTGGAGCCACACCTTCAATCAAGCCGGCACCTTCACCTACTCCTGCACACCACACCCCTTCATGAAAGGGACGGTCGTGGTCAAATGACCATGTCTACCGAGGCCTCTCTCCTCTACGCCATCCTGGCCAGCGCCGCTGTCGGGGGTCTCGCCGGATGCTTCTCGGAACACGTACAGGCACCGCCCAACGGCGAGTGCGTGGCTGCGCCCGACTCGACCGCCCAGGGCTCACCCATCATCCGCATCGTCGACTTCGCCTTCCATCCCGGGCCCACCTGCGTGGACGCGGGAACCACAGTGACGTGGCTCAACGACGGTTTTCAGGTGCATACCAGTACGGCCGACCAGGGCGAGTGGGACTCGCCCCTCTTGAGCACTGGTGACTCCTTCACGTTCACATTCAGCCAGGCGGGCACGTTCGCCTTCCACTGCACGCCGCATCCCTTCATGCAGGGCACCGTGGTGGTTCGATGACCCGCCCGTCCGCGGTCGATGCCTTCGGTGATGATCTCCGTTCCCGAAGCGCCGCACTCTTCCGGCGCGGGCGCTGAAGCTCCGCGTGGTCTAGCTGCTGCCGCCTGCCGTGCCGGTGCTCCGGAGATAGACCCAGAGCGCCTCGATCTCCCCGTCGGTCATTTCCGCCGTTTCCTTCCAGGGCATCCGATCTTTCAGGGTGCTGCCATCGGGCCGCTTCCCGGTGCGGAGCGCGGTGGTGAAGTCTGCGAGTGTCCAGTTGATCATGCCGCTGGTGCTGATGTTGCCCGCCGGGATCATGTCTGCCGGCTCGCCCGGAAGCCGACCCCCCTTGAGCTCCGGACCGTGACAGCCATAGCAGCCGGTGGTGCGGGCGAGGTATTCGCCCTCGCTCATCCGTGGCCGGATGCCCACGCTGTCGTGCTTCACTTTGGCGCCCTCGAAGATCGGCAGCTTGCCTGCGGCGTAGAGCGCGCGTGCGATGGGGCCGAGCTGCCGGGGGCGATGCTCGCGATCCACCTTCGGCAGCGTCTTGAGGTACGCGATCAGTGCCGCAGCGTCCTCGTCCGTGAGGAACTGGTAGGAATCACTCGGCATGATGACGAGCGAACGCTGGTCGGGTCCCACGCCGTGGCGGATGGACTGGTCCCACTGGGCAGGTGACCAGCTGGCCACGGGGCTGCCCGCGCCACCGGTGAGGTTCGGGGTTTCCAGGTAGGCGAAGGGCATGCCATCGACGAAGACCCGGCCGCCCATGTCGGGTTCGTGGCAGAGGCCGCACTTGCCGAGCGTGGTGGCAAGACGGTGACCGCGCTCGAGCGACGCGCTGTCAGTGGGGAGGGTGAGGTTCCGGCTCGCAATGTCGTACCCCTGGGCGAACCGGTACGACGTGTAGCCGTAGAGTGCGGCGAGTGCGCCGACGATGACCAGCAGGAATCCAAGGATCCAGCGTCCCAGTCGGCGCATTCGTTCTCCATGTTTACGGGCCGCGACAAATCTACTTCGAAGGCGTCACCTCGAGCTTCGCCACGTGCAGGTTCAGGTTGTGGTTCACCCGCAGCCCCACGATCCCATCGGCCGTCACGTCGGCGCGGGGCTTGCTCGCCACCTTGGTGCCGTTGATGAGGAAGTCCACCGTGGTCGGGCGTGGCCACCACCGTCAGCACGTTGGCGGCACTCTCCGAGGTATTGCCTCGAAGAGCTTGATGGCGGGACTCTTCGTCCATGGAATCACGTCCTTCGTTTCCTTCCCTGCGCGCTGCTTCACCAGGTACTGCCCGTCGTTCCGGATCATGAAGTAGGTGTACGACTCGTTCTCCGCATCGAGGTTGGCACCGCCCACGAACAGGCCGAACGCCTCGGCATGCTCGCTCGCCGGCTTGAAGAGGTGGATGTTCGTTTCCGCCTTGTAGGCGCCCTTCGCGGTGGTGGCGGGGTTCCACAGAATCACGGCAGGACCGGTGGTGACGTGCCAGCCGGGTGCCATCGTCGAGAAGACCACCTTGGTGCTGTCCGGCCCGGGTTTGTCGAGTCGTACCTGCCAGCCCTCGGGCCGCTTGTCGGACTGCGCGCTGAGCGATGTGGACGCGAGGACGGCGAGTAACAGTGTCAGTCGGATGGATCGTGGCATGGGTAGGGCCTTGGAAACAGGATCGTGACGTGAGGGTGGTTGCACATTCCGGTACGGGAGTAATACTGGAGAAGTTGCGGGCAGGGAACCCTGTCCTGACACCGGCGGTGGGCCGGTCTCGTAGCGACAGGATACCCACCAGTCCTTCCCAACGGCAACGCGGCACGCAGGAGGTCGGCATGACGGTCACCACGATGAATCCCCCCGGCACATTCGCCTGGATCGAACTCGGCACAACCGACGGCCCGGGCGCGAAGGAATTCTACACCAAGCTCTTCGGGTGGGACCTGAGGGAAGCGCCGATGGGGCCAGAGTTCACCTACTACATGTTCCAGGTGGGCGGCCTGGACGTGGCGGCGATGTACCAGCTGATGGATGACCAGCTCAAGATGGGCGTGCCCCCGCACTGGCTTTCCTACGTCGCGGTGGCGAGCGCCGACGACGCGGCGGCGAAGGTGACATCGCTCGGAGGCACGGTGGTCACACAACCGTTCGACGTGGGCACGCACGGCCGCATGGCGCTGTTCAAGGATCCGCAGGGTGCCCACTTCGCCGTGTGGCAGGCGGGAGACAACGACGGCATCGGGAAGCGGGGAGAGCCGGGAGCGCTGGTGTGGAATGAGCTCTCGACAACCGACATCGAGGCCGGGGCAAAATTCTATTCCAAGCTGTTCGACTGGAACACCAAGGTGATGAACATGCCGGGAATGGACTACACCATCTTCGAGCGGGAGGGGCAGGCCCAGGGCGTGGGTGGCGGAATGCAGGCCCCACCCGACAGCCCGGAGCCGCCCAACTGGCTGCCGTACTTCGCGGTGAGCGACTGTGACGGGAGTGCGGCGCTCGCGACCACGCTCGGCGCGACCGTCGTGATGAAGCCGATGGATATTCCCGGCACCGGACGCTTCGCCGTGCTGCGGGATCCAGCGGGGGCGGCATTTGCGATTCTGAAGCCACTCCCGATGCCGTGAGAATGCGGTGAGATGCGCCGCAGGCGGGGACGATTCCCGCCTGCAGCGCACCCGCCTGCCTACAGTCCGGGACACCCCGCCGCATCGTAGAACTGCCGTGGGCGGCAGCGGGCCTCCCGCCACTCCCTAGTGCCGCAGGACGGCGATAAGGGTCGTGATCACCCACCACGCCAGCCAGAGCGAGGCCGCGGTGAGTGCGATGAAGAGCAGGCCGAAGATTGCGATGGCCCACTTGCTCCGCCGTTCGGCGCGCGCGGGATCGGCGAGCCACGCTTCCAGCACCTGACGGTTCTTCGTGTTCGCCTTCCAGGTCGCATCGAACAGGTCGCCAATCAGCGGTACGGCACCGAACACCGTGTCGACGCCGATGTTCATCAGCATGCGTGCCAGCACCGACGCGGGGGCGCGCAGCTTGAACGCGAGCAAGAGGGCGTAACCGCCGAGCGTGCTGACCGCGATGTCGCCCACTCCCGGGATGAGCCCGATGATAGCGTCCAGCCCGAAGCGGAAACTGGTGCCGGGGATGCGGAAGAGTTCGTCGAAGGCGTACGCCAGCTTGCGATAGCTGTCGAGGGCGCGATCGTTGGGGACGCTGACGCAGGGACGGGCTTCTGGCTCATTCATAAGCATACAGCGGCCGGTTTGCATTGCTGCTCGGAAGCAAGCGACTTCGGGCCGCAACCTGAGCGGACTCCGCCAGCCAGACGCCAGCACAGGGGCCAGGCCATGGCGAACAGTGCGAGTGATGAGGTTCGAATTCGAATTCGGGTCCACAACCCGCCGCCCAACGTGCGCTTTCAGGTGCAGCGTGGGAGGGATAGCCTGGTGCCGGAGGCTCTCCGCCTGCCCTCGTCCACCGAGTTCGAGCTTTCAGTTCGCGTCGGCCAACGAGAGGACGGCTCTCCGAACTTCCTGGGACCTTGTACACAGGGCCCGCCACATGCCCGGTTCGTATATGTCAATTCCGGCACCCTCGCGGGGGACGCAGCCTCATGCTGGACGCGACGTGCGAAGGTGCCGCTTGCCGGAATTACCTGGACGCTGATTCGTGAGGCGCGCTCGAGTGACGCCGTGCTCGAGGCAGAGATCGCCGGGGTGGCCCGTGATGGAGACCCTGCGTGCGGTTCAGTACCACTGCGCGGCGGCTGGCGAGTGGCTGCTTCCAGAGCGACCGCCGACGGATAGAGGAACCGCTGCCGGCGCGTCAGTTGCCCTCCCGCAGTGCCCGGCGATCTGCCTTTCTCGCCAGCAGTAGTGAGCCGGAGGCGGAGATCGCGCTCAGGAGAGTCAGGGGGCCGGCTATTAGCGCAGTGAGTTGCCACAGGCCGGCCCCCCCATCCGCCATACTCACCAGCCCCACGGCAACCAACGCAGCCGGAAGCAGGCTCAGCAGCAAGCCCCCCATAGCCCCCCACGCGGCGAATCGGGGAAGCGATAACTCTGCGAAGCTGCGACGGCGTTCCACAATCCCCAGCACAACGGAAAAAAACACACCGCCAACGAACCCCGGGATCGCCAGCGCCGGTAACGGGGCATCAAAGACATGAAAGAAGAAATCCCACTGCCGACCGGGCAGCAGGTTGCTGGCGACCCCGATCAGCAACCCGACGATCGCCCAGGCGGCTGCCCAGGTCAGGCCCATGCCGATCGCGCCGCGGGTGCGCCTGAGCCAGGTTCTCATCACGGATCCTCCTTACACGGAAACGTTGCATGACGGCGCCATCTCTGAGTCACAATGTACTTTACAATACAAATCACCTTGGGCAAGCGGGAATGGGTACGCGGCATGTATCATCTTGAGGGCGCTGTGTTGTGCTGGCGCTCCCCCCCCCGAGCTGTGCGATCGTTCACCGTGTCGAGACATGAGGAGCCGGTGACACCAAGCCTCACGGCCTGGAAGCGTATCGCGCGCTCAGTCCCCCTCGTCGCAGGCCTGGTCCCCATGGTCTGCAAGTCCGGTCGCGTTCCCGCAGTCGGGGCCCGCGGAGTCCGCCCAGGTTTCCGTGCGCGGCTGTGCCGGCTGCTCCTGCCCGTCGGCGTGGGCATCGCGTTGGGTCCTGCCACTCGGCCAATGACAGCGCAGTCGTGTCCCAGCGACACGACCACCGCGTCCGCCCTTCGCGATGCAATGCACCAGGCCCTCCTCACCCCGGGCGGTGCCTATTCGATTCTCGCCACCACCAACTCGCTGCGGTTCCAGTCCGCGGTATTCCAGAGCCTGATCGAGCGCGCGCTGAAGGAGCGGCCCGGTGGCGGCATGCTCTTCATTCCATATGACGCGCTCTGGTGGGAGTACCTGTACGCAGCTGGCCTGGGCGAGGGAGAGGGTGACAAGGCTCCCATCGGGCGGCGCCTGGCCTACGAATACGGACAGAGTATCGAAGTGCTCTACGGGCCCCCGAACAGTGTCATCAAGAAGGTCAAGAACGGGTCCGTACCGCTGATCGCGGCGAATGTGAAGCTGGCCTGGCCCGATCGCCCGGACAATCTCCGCAAGTTCTCCTTCGAGGACACGCTCTCGGTACCGGAACTGAAGGTCACCAATCATCAACTGATGACGTTCCGGTTCCTGGTGTTCAGCGACATGGTGGTGCTCGATGATATCGAGGGAATCTCGGGCCGGCCGCTCACGGGCGCGCTCGGCACCCTCTTCAAGATCATCGGCGAGGGGAATGCTGATTACGCCCGCTTCAGCATCTCGGCAGACGGACGGCAGGTCCTCCGGACCAGGGCTACGAAGGTGATCTCCAAGACCGTGACCGCCACGATCAATGCCGACGGGACGGGGCAGAGCGGCATACCGGAGGGTCGAACGGACATGCTTGCACTGGAAGCACGTCTCGAGCAGCCACTCGACCTGGAGTACTTTC
The DNA here is from genome assembly GCA_963789925.1 of uncultured Gemmatimonadales bacterium. Classification (GTDB taxonomy): domain Bacteria; phylum Gemmatimonadota; class Gemmatimonadetes; order Gemmatimonadales; family GWC2-71-9; genus JAGGAG01. The sequence continues at coordinate 421,238 of CAWBMQ010000005.1, read as the reverse complement.
CCTACACCTGCTGGTAGGATCGTCTCGACGGCTCTCAGGCACATGCACCCCCGCGACTGGATCCTCGAGTTCCGGGTCGACGACCTCTCCGGTGAGCCGACCCGCCGTCTCGTCGCGCGTCACCTCGCCGGCATGAGGGCAAACTCCCCGGTAGATGGTGTGTTTGCGCTGGACGTCGATGCGCTCGGCCAGCCGGGCGTGACGTTCTGGTCGGTCTGGGTCGGCGATGAGATCGCAGGATGCGGAGCCCTGAAGCAGCTGGATGGACGGCGGGGGGAGCTAAAGTCGATGCGCGTCGCGGACGAGTTCCTCGGCCGCGGAGTGGGCCGGGCGCTGCTCGAGCACCTCGTGCACGAGGCAAGGTCAAGGAGACTGGATAGCCTCTGGCTCGAGACCGGGTCGAGCGAGGCCTTTGTCCCGGCGATTCGCCTGTACGAAAGTGCGGGCTTCGCCCGCTGCGGCCCGTTCGACGGTTACTTCGAGAATCCATTCAGCATCTTCATGACGCGGTCGCTGTGACGCCGCGACCAGGCGCCAGGGTCGGCCTGATCCTCGCCGGCTACGCTGCCGCCATTCTGGTCGCCTTTCTCGCCGTGCGCATCTACATCGGCCTGACGAGCGGACCAGCCCGTGATGCTTCCGCCGGAATGTTCGCCTTCGGGGACATGCTTGCATTCCTGGCGGTGTTCGCACTGGCGGCCGTGCCGCCCACTGTGGCGGCGCTCTTCCTCCTTCGATCGCGACCCGGTTTCTGGATGCCGCTCGCCATTGCGGCACTCATTCTCGCCGCCACCAGCGTCGCGGCGTTGCTTATCCACCTCGGCGACACGTTTCCGGGGCCCGGTGCCCCGCAGCGGGCATGGCCGGCCTACGCCACGCTTCGGCTTCTATTGGCGCCGCTCTGCGCATTGGCCTTCCTCCTGGCCGGGATTCTTGCGCCGGTTCGTCGTGCGCGGCTCGCGCTGATGGCCGCCGCGGCGCTGGAGATCGCCGTTCTTGCTGCCGTCGCCCTGACATGGGCTCGTCCATGGACCTGAGTCGGGTCATGCGAATGCTGCTGCTGTCGCCTCCCGGGCTCATGCTGCTGCTCTTCCTGCCCGCGGCGTTCGCCTGGCGCCGGCTCAACCCGCATATTCGTCCGCCATTCCTCATCTACGGGCTGCGCTGGTTTCTCGGCCTGCTGTTCCTGATCTCCGGACTCGCCAAGCTCGTACCTGGCTTTCCTAATACGATGGGTCCGGTCGACCTCGAGCATACGCTCGCTCCGCATGGGCTCGCGCTCTATGCCCGCTTCATCGCGGTCTCCGAGGTCGGCATCGGCCTGCTGCTTCTCACACGGCGCTATGCGACGATTGGCGCGCTGATGCTCGTGCCCATGCTCGTCAGCATCATCGTCATCACCTATGCACTCGAGTGGCAAGGCACGCCGTATGTCGTCGCCGTGTTCCTGTTGCTGACCCTGATCCTCATCGCCTACGACTTGCCGAAGCTGGCGGTCCTGGTCGGCGATCGCGCCGCTGCACCGGGCCGGGATCGGCTGCCGGCGTATTTCCCGCAGCTTGCCTGGCTCACCGCGGCTGGAGTGATCCTGCTCGTGCTCGGCGTCATTCGCTTCGCGTCGCGCGGGGAAATCGGCCTCTATGGATTATTGGCGCTCCTGATCGGCCTGGTCATCTTCGACTGGCGGCAGGGCAGCCCGAAACCCGTATCTTTGGATGGCGGCACGCATCCACCCGATTCCTGACCGCGCGCACGCCACAGGAGCTTGCGATGAGATTCAAGCCTGCGATCTGGTTCCCGATCTCCGCCATCCTTACCGTGGTCAATGTCGGCGCCGCATGGTTCGCGGCGCAGCAGGCGGAGCCCCTGGCACGCCACGGTGCATGCGGCGCTCGGCGTCGCGTTCGGGTTGTGGGCCCAGCGCCTGCGCCGCCGCCCCGACGGACAGGAAGAACTGCAGGCAGACATGGAAGCGCTCGAGCTTCGAAGTGAATACCCTGAGGCAGGAACTGGCCGAGGCGTACGAGCGCCTCGACTTTGCGGAGCGGGTACTGTCACAGCAGGCCGAGACGCGCCGGGTCGATCCTCCTCCACCCGGCTGAAAGATGCGCGACCTTCGTCCGGCACTCGCCGCCGCGCTCTCGATGATCCACCTGGCCAGCTGCAGCCCGAAGGCCGCTCCGGTAGACCCCACCAGGCTGAGGGACTTCGCCACTCGGTACACCGCCGCCTGGCACAGCCAGGACGCGGCCAGTGTCGCGTCATTCTTCTCCGAGAGCGGCTCGCTGCGCATCAACAACGGGACGCCCTCCGTGGGCCGGCCGGCGATCGCCGCCACGGCACAGGGATTCATGACAGCGTTCCCCGACCTGGTTGTGGTGATGGACTCGCTGAGTGTCGACGGAAACCATGCCGTCTATCACTGGACGCTGACCGGCACGAACACCGGCCCCGGCGGCACCGGGAAGCCGGCTCGCATTTCGGGCTACGAGGAGTGGACCATCGATGCTGACGGCCTGATCGCATCGTCAGTGGGACACTTCGATGAAGCCGAGTACAAGCGCCAACTCGCGGCGCCATGAAATCCTGGTGCTTCGCCGCCGGCTTCAGCGTGGTGCTGCTCGCGGGATGCCGGGACGAGGACAAGGATCCGGTGAAGTCGCATGCCGGGCACGTGGGCGCGGTGAACTTCCCCGTCTCCTGCTCCCCTGCGGCCCAACGCGAGTTCAACGAGGCCGTGACTCTCCTGCACCACATGACGTATCCCCAGGCTCGCCTGGCCTTCCAGCAGGTCGCCGCGACGGATCCGAAGTGCGCCATGGCGCAATGGGGCATCGCCATGACGCTCTTCCAGCCGCTCTGGCCCACCCGGCCCGACTCGGCGGCGCGCGCCCGCGGTTGGAACGCGATGACGCAGGCCCAGGCCCTGGTTCCGCCGACACGACGCGAGTCGCTCTTTGTCGCCGCGACGACGGCGTTCTTCCTCGATCCGGCTTCGCCCGATTACTGGCAGCGCATCAGCCGCTGGAAGGAAGCGAGCGGCCTGATTCACGAGGCCTTTCCGCAGGACGCCGAGGCGACGGTGTTCTACGCGCTGGCACTGCTGGCTGCCGCGCCCTCGAGTACCGACGCTCCAGAAAGTTCCCGCGAGGCGGCCGAGCTGTTGCTGGCTGTGTACCGGGAGAACCCCGATCATCCCGGCGCGATGCACTATCTCGTGCACGCTAACGATGCACCAGGCCGGGAACAGCAATCACTGGACGTGACGCGGAAGTACGAGGGGATCGCGCCTCACAATCCCCATGCGCTCCACATGCCGACGCACATCTACACCAGGCTCGGGGACTGGGATGGGGTGATCCGGGGAAATCGGCTGGCGGCTGATGCGGCATTGCAGTATCCCGCCGGCGACGAGGGACAGTTTGTATGGGACGAGTTTCCGCACGCGATCGAGTACCTGGTGTACGCATATCTCCAGAAGGGCCTGGACGACAGCGCCGGAGCCCAGCTGCGACGGCTGCGGACAACCGCACGGTTGGAGCCCAGCTTCAAGACTGCCTTCCATCTCTCATCGACGCAGGCCCGTTTTGCGCTCGAGCGACGCGACTGGGCGGAGGCGGTCGCCATCGTTCCACGCCTGCCGCCATCCCTCGACTGGGATCGCTTCGCCTGGCCGGAGGCGATTTCCCAGTTCGCGCAGGGCCTCGGCGCCGCTCACCTGGGCAGACTCGCCGAAGCGCGCGCTGCGGCGGCGCGCATCGCGCAGCTCGACAGCGGAATGACACGGGCGGGCGAGGAGCTGTTTGCCCGGAACATCCGGATGCTGCACCTGGAACTCGCGTCGTGGATTGCCCAGCAGCAAGGGAGGCCGACGGCAGCCATCGGGCTGATGGAACGGGCGGTAGAGCTCGAAGCGTCGACGCCGAAGCATGCGGTAACGCCGGGACCGACGCTCCCGGCCAGCGAACTGCTGGGCGATCTCCTTATGCTGCAAAGAAAACCGGCCGAGGCGCTCGGGGCCTATCGCCGCTCGCTGACGGTCTATCCCAGGCGGTGCAACAGCGTGGCAGGTGCTGTCCGGGCGGCACGAATAGTGGGGGACACTGCCTCGGTACGTACCTTCTACCAGGAAGGAGATACCCAGTGCCTGAGCCTCGCCCGGAATTCCATCTCCACGACGATTTCTCACTGACGCCGGCGTATGTCCTAGGCTACGCCTTCTGTGCGCTTGGACGGATCGAGGCCAGGACGGCAGTCCGCGGGCGGCGCGGCGCGATTGCCCTCCTGAGCGAGTTGCACACTACGCTGGCTGATTTGGGTCTGGCCGCCGGACTCACTGCAGCTGGACCGCTTCGGGCCGAGCAGGAAGTTCTCTCCCGAAACCCTGGTTCGTCCCGGGTTGGCCCTGACTCGGCCGCACGCATCCGTGCGGCACTCGCGGCCATCGAAGAGGCGGTGCGTCTGGAACTGCGCACGAGGGGGGCGGACATTCAGCCGGCCTCGGGCTCTCCCAACCTGCGTGTGTTCCTGGGCGACGCCGCGCTCGCACGATGCCCGGAGGCACTCCGTGCCGAGGTGACGGAAGCGTGCCGTGCGCTCGACGCACGCCTCTACACGGCATCCGTCTTTCACCTTCACCGTGCGTGGGACCAGCTCCCGGGTCATGGGGCACGAGCTACCGACGCGCGGGGGGTTATCATCGCGGACCCGCGCATGGACCCGGCACTGAAGTGCAGCAGACCCGAAGCGATAGGCCTTCTTGGGGCATTGCGCATTCGGCTCGAGCAGCAGTCACCCCGTGCGACATGACCAGCCCTTGACTGGAGCAAGCAGCAATGATCAAGCTTTTCGTAGCCCTGGCGTTCGCGGCCGCGACAACGGCACCCACTACCGCCGATGACAAGGCCGACGTCATGGCCACCATCAACCAGTTCGTGGACGGATTCAACAAGGGGGACACCAAGGGGGCTGCGGCGGCGTGCGCGGAGGAGACGTCGATCATCGACGAATTCGCCCCGCATGAGTGGCATGGGACCGGGGCCTGCCTGACATGGATGAAGGATTACGACGTCGACGCGAAGAAGAACGCGATTACGGATGGCGTCGTCACGCTCAGCAAGCCGAAGCACCTCGACATCGACGGGGCGTACGCCTACGTGGTGATTCCCTCGGACTACAGCTTCAAGAAGGCGGGAAAGGAGGTGCGGGAGAAGGACTCGCTCTTCACCTTCGCCCTGAAGAAGGGACCAGCCGGCTGGAAGATCACCGGCTGGTCCTGGGCCAAGAACTAGCCGCCGCTACGTCCTCGCCACCGTCATGGTGGCGAGGAGCTCGGCGAGACGGTCGAAAGTCTCTGCCGCCCCGCGCTTCATGTCCGACTGCAGCAACCCGTCGCGCGCCTCCTTCGACGGGAAGAGCATGTTCTCCACCAGCGTCGTCACACCCGCCTTCTCGGTGAACACGTCGGTGACCAGGCCAGGATGCTCCCGCGCTCCCTCCACGTCGTATACGAGGGTGTAGACCAGGCGCTCCGGCGGCGTGATCTCCTTGTAGGTCCCCTTGAACGGATTCTCGTGCCCGCTGGCGCCACGGGTGACGTAGCGCCACGCACCACCTGGCCTCAGGTCCACGTCGCACACGGTGAGGGTCGAGCCTCGGAGCCCCCACCAGCGCCGGAGGTGTTCCGGCTTGACGAACATTTCGAACACCAGGCTGCGTGGCGCCTCGAAGTCGCGGGTCAGGACGATTTCCCGGTCGGAAGGAATCGACATCGTCATGGCACCTATGGTCTCGATCATCATGTTCCTTTTTTCCTTCCCTGGAGGTCCTTGAGGTACTGGTCGAGGCGCTCGAAGCTCTCCGACCGGAATTGGGCGAAACTCATGACCCAGTCGTGAATCGGCTGGAGCCCCTCGCCATTGAGTGCATAGAGCCGCTGCTGACCTGCGCCGCGCACCTTGACCAGGCCCACCTCCTTGAGGACCCGAAGATGCTTGGAAGCCTGCGGCTGCTGTACCCGGAGTGAACGGGCGAGGTCGTTGACTGACCGCTCCCGGCTCTGGAGCAGGGTCAGGATCTGCCGCCGCCTCGGCTCGGCGACGGCGTTGAACACATCCGAGGTGGTCGCTGCTCTTGCCATGACCTCAAGATATGCCCATATAGGAATATGTCAAGTACGGCCAAACCGCGCCGACGCACGATCAGCCAGGCGACTCAGTAGAGCCAGGGAATGACGGCCTTCCGATCCCGTGGATAGTCGGGGAATCGCGTCGTGGTACCAGCGATGATGGGACCGCGCCCGCGGGACCAGGTTGGCCGCTGTCCACAGGAAGAAGACCAGCCCGGCCGGCGACCATGTGAGCATTGCCCAGCCGAGCCACTCGACGAGTTCGCCCGAATAGTTGGGACAGGAGACGAAACGGAACCCACCACCAAACGGGATACGGTAGCCGCTCTCGCCCGGGGCGCGGAGCGCCCGCAGGATGATGTCCGAGTGCTGGTTGGCGGCATATCCGGCCAGGAAGAGCAAAACACCAGTGACGAAGCGCGGATCGCTGAACCACTCCACGCCCCGCGCAGGCCCGAGGGTGAAGAGGCCGCGCCCCTGCAGGTATCCGTTCATCACGTTGAAGCTGAACGCCATCGCCACTACGCTCAGGGGCATGCGTAACTGGCCACCCCGCAGGCGGAACGGATAGATGAAGGCGCGGTAGACGTAATGCAGGAGCCAGAGCAGCAGGTAGGCGATCGCGACGGGATCGCGCCGCCGGTCGGACACGAGAAAGCAGGTAACGAAGACGAGCACCGCCGGCGATTCCATGATGACCCAGCCGGTGGTGCGGTGAATGGTCGGGCCCCATCCCGCGCGGGCATGTCGTCCGTATGGCGCCGTGAGGAACTGGAGTGCGATGAATACGCAAGCGGCGACGCCGACCCACGCCCAAAGCAGGTAGCAATAAGCCTCGCGTTCCATCAGGGCGTGTCCAGGAAGGGAGAGAACAGAATGTATCGTGTTCGACAGGAGGACCTGCCGTTCGTCGGGAGCTCATACCAGTTTGTCGGGGCGGACCGGGGAGACGTGACGATCTCCGTCTTCCTGCTCAGCGCTCTTCCAGGTCGCGGGCCGGGGCCGCATCGCCACCCCTACGACGAAGTGCAGTTCGTGCGCGAGGGTCGGGGTCTCTGGACGGTGAACGGGCAGGAGTTCGAGGCCGGGGCGGGAGACATCCTCGTGATCAAGGCAGGCGAGATCCATGGCTTCACGTGCATCGGTGATGCCCCGCTGGTTCAGCTCGATGTTCATCTGAGCCCGCGGTTCATTCAGGAGAACCTGGGGTAGCCCATGGAACGTGCCCTCCGTGACCGCATCCACCTGATCACGCAGCTTTCCGAGCTGCACCACACGGTCTACATCGAGCTCTACCCGGGGCCGTATCGCGACAAGTGCTGGTGCAACGACTCTGTCTTCCTCACGGAGGAGGCGTTCGGGTTCGTGGAGCCGATCTTCCGGCGTCACACGCCGGACTATGACTACTACTCGTTCATGGAATTGCCCCGGATCGCCGGAGCCCAGGTGATCGCCGAGCTGACGGGAGTTGTGCGCGCGATCCGGGGGGAAACGCTGGTTGCACCGCTGACGCCGAGTGCCACCGATGCATTCGAGAAGATCGGCCGGGGCGGCAGTGAGGAACACAAGGCGGTGGCGGGACTCGCGGACCAGCTGGCCAGCTGGCTGGAACGGGAATACGTCGGGGCCGAAGTGATCTCCGTCCTGGGCCTCTGATCCTGCCGATATCGGACATCTTCCTGACTGCTGCCTGGCGCCATCTCCTCTTGCTCAACTACGAGATGGATCCAGCGCTGCTGCAGCCCCTGTTGCCGCGCGGGACCACCCTGGACACTCACGACGATCGCACCTGGGTGAGCCTCGTGGGCTTCCGCTTCCTCGATACGCGCGTGCTGGGAGTGCCCGTGCCGTTTCACCGCGACTTCGACGAGGTCAACCTGCGCTTTTATGTGCGCCGGGAGACAGCTGGTGAGATACGGCGTGGCGTGGTCTTCCTGAGGGAACTCGTGCCGAGGGCGGCGATCGCGCTGCTCGCGCGGGCTGTCTACAACGAGCCGTACACGGCGCTTCCCATGCGTAGCACGATCACGAGCGGTCCACCGCTCAGGACCCAGTACGCATGGCGGCTGAATGGACGCTGGAACAGCTGCGGCGGCACCGCGGGCGACCGCTTCACCCTGCCGGCAGCGGGTTCGTCAGAGGAGTTCATCACGGAGCACTACTGGGGATACACCCGGCAGCGGGACGGATCCACCGTGGAGTACCGGGTCGAGCATCCGCGGTGGGGAGTGACACCGGCGGTCGACGTCGTGGTCGATGCCGATCTGCACGCACTCTACGGAGACGCGATTGCGTCATTCCTGGAGAAGCCTGCCTCGGCCTTCCTCGCCGACGGGTCGGGCGTCAGCGTGCGACGCGCCGTTGCACTGCCGCACTCGTAATTTCCCGCAGAGCATGCTTCCCCACCCATTTCGCTGACGCATCGCTCGACTGAGCGAGGCGCGTCGCCGTCTTCGCTGCGGCACCGTTCAGTGCTGCGTTGCGCTTGCCGATGGCCCGGAGCGCCATGTTTACCGCCTTCATGACGAAGTTGCGGTCATCGGCCGCCGCCTGCTCGATGAGCGCGAGGCCATGGAGGAACTGCTTGTCGGTCGCCGCCTTGTCGTGCACCGAGAGGCTCCACAGCAGGGCGAACGCGGTGCGCTTGATGAATTCCTCCCGCCGCCCGGCCCACTGCTCCACCTTGGTCCACGCATGCGGTGTGCGGTCCCACAGCGCGAAGGCGAGTGTATCACAGATGGCCCAGTTGTCGAACTGCCGGCTCCAACGGTCCATCTGCGCCGAGGTGACCCGCTCCGGTTCATCGACGTAGGCAGTGAGCATGCGTGCCTCGTACCACCCGGTTTCCCAGAGGGCAGCCGCCAGTGCGTGGTCGCGGCCGAGCTGCTTCGCGAGGAGCTGGATGTTCTTCATCGAGACGCCGAACGCCTTCTCGGAGGGGACGTTGTAGCGAGCCATCCCGTCGCGCGTCGCCTTCGTCGCATGGCTCCTCAGCCATGCGATGGCGTCATCCACACGCTCCTTGAGGGGCCGCACAACCTCCGGGGTCTTCTTAGGCGCCATCGTCAAGCCTCATCGTATGCCTTCTGCAATGCCGCCATGTCGATCCTGCTCATCGTGAGCATCGCGCTCATCGCGGCCTGGGCCTTCTTCGGGTCCGTGTCGCCGAGCAGTCGGGGGAGCAGCGAGGGCACGACTTGCCAGGAGATGCCGTACTTGTCCCTCAGCCAGCCGCACCGATCCTGTACCCCGTTCTCGCTCAGCTTGCCCCAGAGCTCGTCCACCTCGGCCTGGGTCTCGCAGGTGATGAAGAACGAGATCGCCGGGGTGAACTGGAACATGGGGCCACCGTTGAGCGCGAAGAAGTCCTGCCCGTCCAGGTTGAAAGTGACCGAGAAGGCGGGTCCATCCTTGCCCTGCCGGTTGACGGTCAGCACCCGCGAGTTCCGGAAGATGCCGACATAGAAGTTCGCGGCGTCTTCCGCCTTGCCGTCGAACCAGAGGAACGGGGTGATCTTCTGCATGATCATGGTCCTTTCATTTCACCGCGCGCGCGGTAGATCGCCGCGGCAACCCAGGCGCAGGGCAGCGCCGTCGCGGCGATCGCGATGGGATACCAGGCCGGCCCCATCTTCATGGGGATGGTGCTCACGGCACCGACCACACCGAGCACGAGCCCGATGCCGGCCAGGATCCAGAGGTGCCGCATCGGCAGGTACGGCGCCAGCCTCGCGGTGACGTAGTAGCCGAGCACGGTGTAGACGAGCCGATAGGAGAGGGCCAGCACGTTGTCCCCGGTGTCGTACATCGGCTGACCCCACGGCGGATAGACGTTGAGCACGTGGAGCAACTGGTCGGTGGCGAGCGAGAGCACGACGACCACGAGAAGGCCGGCCACGACGGCCCAGATGCTCCGCCCGAGGCGGCGAGGTTCGGTGGTCACGCGGCACCTCCTGCCGGCAGCGTCGCCAGGAGCTGCTCGAGCCGGTCGTATCCCAGCGCCATCCCCTCCTTCATTCCCGACTCGAGCACGGCATCGCGCGCCTCTCGCGAGGAGTAGAGCATCGTGTTGTCCACCGTGGTACGACCGTTCCGCTCGGTGAATATCACTGTGCTGATGGCCTCACCCCCGGTCCAGTCCTGGTCGAACACCTGCGCGTCGGCTATCCGCTCGTGCGGAATGATCTCGCGATAAATGCCCTTCATGCCCATTTCGGCGCCGACGGCGGGGTTGTGCCACACGAAGCGGTAAGTGCCGCCCACTCTGAAGTCGATGTCGCACACCAGGAAAGACCAGCCGTCGGGCCCGAAGAGCCAGCGCCGCACGAGTTCTGGCTTCGTGAAGCAATCCCAGACGAGGTGACGGGGTGCGTCGAACTCGCGCACCAGCCTGACCTCGCGATCGCCCTGGGTGGTGACCTGCAGCGTTCCGGTGAAGCTCATGGCACAGTCTCCTATCGCTTGGGGCGTCCGTGCTGCTTTCCTGCCGCCTTCAGTTCGTCGAGCAGAGCATCGAGGTTCTGGAACGATCCTTCCCAGAACCGGCGGTACTTCTCGAGCCACGCCGTTGCCTCGGCGAGCGGCTTCGGCTCGAGCTTGCGGGGGCGCCGCTGCGCATCACGGCTCCTCGAGATGAGTCCGGCGCGTTCCAGCACCTTGAGGTGCTTCGAGATCGCCGGCTGGCTCATCGCGAACGGCTCGGCGAGCTCGTTCACCGAGGCCTCGCCCGATGCGAGCCGGGCGATGATGGCACGGCGGGTGGGATCGGCGAGCGCCGCGAAGGTGGCATCGAGCCGTGCCGGCGTCATGCGAATGCCGCGTGTGTGCATAACCATAAGGTTATATACGCATCACGCGGCAATCCGTCAAGCCGGGGCGTGCCTCTCAGTACCTGGGCCGCCTCGGCGACTACGTATCGCAGCTGAAGCGCTAGCTCCCGGCCGGCATGCAGGCGGTGGCGCGCGCGAGCAGGAGGATCTGCTCGCGCGCGTTCTTCGTGAGTGCCGCCGCGCGCTCGAATTCGGCCCTTGCCTCCTCCTTCCGGCCGAGCTTCATCAGCAGGTCGCCGCGTACGCTCGGCAGCAGGTGATAGCCGGTGAGTGACGGCTCCGACATGAGCGCGTCCACCAGCGCCAGACCTGCGGCCGGGCCGAACGCCATCGAGACCGCCACGGCGCGGTTGAGCTCCACCACCGGTGAAGGATTGAGGCGCGCCAGTGCCTCGTAGAGTGCCGCGATGCGGGGCCAGTCGGTCGCGTCGGCCACATGCGCCCTGGCATGACACGCCGCGATCGCCGCCTGCACGGCGTAGGGCCCCTGCGCACCGCCGAGCGCTGCAGCCCGGTCGAGTGCCGCGAGCCCGCGCCCGATGAGCACACGATCCCACTTCGTGCGATCCTGGTCGAGCAGGAGGATCGGCTCGCCCGAGGCATTCACCCGGGCACGGGTGCGCGACGCCTGGATTTCCATCAGGGCCACGAGCCCATGTACCTCCGGCTCGCCCGGTGCGAGCTCCGCCAGCACCCGTCCCAGCCGCAGCGCATCTTCGCACAGCGCCGGCCGCATCCAGTCGTCACCCGCCGTGGCGGAGTAGCCCTCGTTGAATACCAGGTAGAGCACTTCCAGCACCGAAGCGAGCCGGGCCTCGAGCTCGGCGCCGCGGGGCACCTCGAAGGGGACCTTCGCGTCGGTCAGGGTGCGCTTCGCGCGCACGATGCGCTGGGCGATGGTCGCGATGGGAACGAGAAACGCCCGGGCGATCTCGTCGGTGGTGAGCCCGCCGAGGAGCCGGAGCGTGAGTGCCACGCGCGCCTCGGTGGAGAGCACCGGATGGCAGGAGATGAACATGAGGCGGAGCAGGTCGTCGCCGACATGGTCGTCGAGGGAGGCATCGAGGTCGGGCACGGCGCGCTCCTGCTCGGCCGCGAGTTCGTGGCCCAGCTGCTCGTGCTTCCGGTCGAGCAGCTTGTCTCGGCGAAGCAGGTCGATGGCTCGGCGCTTGGCAGTAGTCATGAGCCAGGCGCCGGGATTGTCGGGGACGCCGGACTCGGGCCAGCGCTCGAGCGCGATCAGGAGTGCGTCCTGTGCGAGGTCCTCGGCGATGCCGACATCACCCACCATGCGGGTGAGGCCGGCGATCAGCTTCGCCGATTCGATGCGCCAGACGGCATTGATGGCGCGATGGGTCTCGGTGGTGGTCACGGCTACCAATCAGGGCACGCACCACCACCGGTGCAAGGCTGCGGCGGCGCTATGCGCGGAGCGGAATCAGTACGCGCACCCGCAGGTCACGGAGCCAGAGCGCGCCCCACAGCATGATGCCTATGTAAATGGGGAAGAGCGTGTGGCTCAGCAGCGGGCTGCCGATGCGAAGGTGCGTCAGCACGGCGCCACCGAGGTAGCCGGTGAGCAGCGTGGCGCCGAGCACCGCCGTTCGCGGGATGCAGTAGAGCACGAGACAGATGAGTTCGACTGTCCCGACCACCCGCGCCAGCTCGACCGGAATGCCGAGCTGGGTGAAGGAATCGACCACCGGCTGGATCTTCATCAGCTTGATGGTCACGTCGAACGCCAGGAAGAGCACCGGCACGGCGGTGAGCACACGCCCGGGCCACGGATTCTTCACCACAGGCGCCGGATGTCGATCTCGACATCCCCGATGAGCTTGGCGAAGCGGTCGGACCAGTGGATCGCCTCGTCGATCGACTTCACGTCCAGGATCACGTATCCCGCGATCAGTTCCTTCGACTCGGCGAAGGGACCGTCGGTGATGGTGCGCTTGTTCCCGGTGTAGTGAAGCCTGGTCGCCTTCGTGCTCGGCTCGAGGCCGCCGCTCTGGATGAACACGCCGGCGGCGGTCATGTCGGCGACGAGCTGCTGCATGCTCGCCTGCATCGCTGGCGTGTGCGGCACGCCGGCTTCCGACTTCGCGTCGATCTTGTGCGTCAGCATGAAGCGGGTGGTCGGGTCGTCGGCCGGCTTCTGGCCGAAGCCCAGGTCCCACATCTCGCACACCGGGCGAATGTCGATCTCGGTGTCGCCGATGATGCCGGCGAAGCGCGTGGCCCAGTCGATGGCTTCCTCGATGGTGCGGGTGCGCACCATGCAGAAGCCGGCGATCATCTCGTTGTGCCCCTTGAAGGGCCCCTTCGTCACGGTGCGCCGCCCGCCGGAGAAATTCAGCCGCACGCCGGTGGAACTGGGGCGCAGCCCTTCCCCCGCCTCGAGGATGCCGGCCTTCGCCATGTCGTCCATCAGGGGGCCCATGCCGGCCATCAGCTCCGGCGTGGGCAATGCGCCCGCCTCGGTGGCGGCGTCGGTCTTGTGCATGCTCATGACGCGCATGGCTCAGGCACCCTTCCCGCTGCGCTTCCGGAACTCGTCCTCGGCCTCCAGCACGGCGCGGCCGGCGTCGGTCTTGATGACCGGCTCGAAGTCGGCAGAGTCGAAGACCTGCCGGATCTCGATTTCGCCCACAGAGGGCGGACAGCGCTTGAACCACGCCACCACTTCGTCCATCGACTTCATTTCCACCATCCAGAAGCCGGCGAGGAGTTCCTTCGTCTCGGCGAAGGGACCGTCGGTAATCGTGGTCTTGCCGCCGGGCGTGAACTTGATGCGCTTGCCCTTGGCGCTCGACTGCAGTCCTTCGCCGGCGAGCATGACGCCAGCCTTTACCAGTTCCTCGTTGAACTTCCCCATTTCGACCAGCTCCTGCTCGTCGGGAAGGACGCCTGCCTCGGAGTCCTTGTTCGCCTTGACCAGCACCATGAATCGCATCGTGTACGCTCCATCGGGGTTTGAGTGGAGGGCCCGATTGTTCGGGCTCTACCATCACGACGAACGGCACCGGGCCTGATCGACATGGCCGGAAACTGGTCCTTTTTACGGCGCCAAGTTCACGAGTTACATTGGGTTCGTATGAAAACAGCCTCCCGGAACCTCCTCAGGGCAGCCCTCGTGTGCCTGGCCATCGCGGCCGGCCGGGGCGCCCCCGCCGCCGCCCAGGCGGTGGCCAGCAATACCCATCCTCCATATAACCCCGCCGACGCGCAGTTCATGACCGGGATGATCGGTCACCATGCGCAGGCGGTCCTCATCGCCGGCTGGGCCCCGACCCACGGGGCGAGCCCGTCGATTCTCACCCTGTGCGAGCGCATCGTGGCGGGCCAGGGCGACGAAATCGACCTGATGAAGCGCTGGCTGTCCGACTTCGGCCAGCCGGTGCCGGAGGGGAAGGCCCACTACATGAGCGGCATGGACATGAGTGACATGGATCACGGGAGCATGCCGGGGATGCTGAGCCAGGCCCAGCTCGAGCAGCTCGATGCCGCCCGGGGTCCCGATTTCGACCGGCTCTTCCTCACCTTCATGATCCAGCACCACAAGGGCGCCATCGTGATGGTGGACAAGCTGTTCGGTACCCAGGGCGCGGGGGAGGAGGAGCGGTCCTTCCGCTTCGCTTCCGACGTGTACGCCGACCAGACCACCGAGATCGACCGCATGCAGAAAATGCTGGCCGCGCTTCCGCCCGCCGGGAGCGGCCAATGAAACTTCACTCGTCAACTGTCCGTCCAGCGGTCTCCGTCCCCCCACAGGAATCACAAATGGCACCTGCAAGTGTTATTCGCGGCCGGGCGTTCGTGCTCGGCCTGCTCGCCCTCGCGGCCTGTTCGAAGTCCACGAGCCCCGGTGGCTCCGGGATGTCGTCGGTGGCCCCCAAGCCCGACCCGCGGGTAGGCCTCAAGGCCGGCATGTGGGACGCCGGCCAGGCCGCCTGGAACGTGAAGCTGGTGTCGACCACGCCGCCCTCGGAGAAGTTCGCCGGCGTCACCAACTCCGACCTGTCCTTCCTCCGCAACTACGCGATCCAGGGCAACTACAACGGCTTCCAGGTGTGGGATGTCTCCAACCCGGCCAAGCCGACCCTGACACTCGGGTTCCTCTGCCCGGCGTCGCAGAGCGACGTGTCGGTGTACAAGAACCTGCTCTTCGTGTCCGGTGAGGGGAACTCGGGCCGCATCGACTGCGGGGCGCAGGGCGTGGGCGACACGGTGAGCGCCGACCGCCTCCGCGGCATCCGGATCTTCGACGCCACCGACATCGCGAACCCGAAGTACATCGCGAACGTGCAGACCTGCCGCGGCTCGCACACCCACACGGTGGTGGTCGACCCGAAGGACGCCGAGAACGTCTACATCTACGTGTCGGGTTCCGCGGGCGTCCGGTCGCCGAGCGAGCTCCCCGGCTGCTCCAAGCTCGCCCCGGACAAGGACCCGAACTCGTCGCTGTTCCGCATCGAGGTGATCAAGGTGCCGCTGGCGCACCCGGAGGAGGCGAAGATCGTGACCTCGCCCCGCATCTTCCAGGACCTGGTGGCGCCGCCGGTGCATGGCGAGAACCCGGTCGACATAGCCGAGTCGAAGAAGGCAGCCGCCGAGGCCCGCGCGAAGGGCGGATACACGGCTGAAATCCAGGGCCAGGAATACGTCCTGCCGTCGCAGATGATCGACCCGATGCTGGACAGCATCGCCAAGTCGCACGGCGGCACCAAGCCGAACGCGGCCGACAGTGCGGCCCTCCGCACGGCGCTGCCGGCGATGATCACGGCGCGCTTCGGCCCGCCCCCGACCCCTGGCGCGGTCCGTCCGGGCCCGACCCAGTGCCATGACATCACCGTGTATCCCGCGATCGGCCTGGGCGGCGGCGCGTGCGGTGGTTACGGCCTGCTGCTCGACATCAAGGACGTTCAGAACCCGAAGCGTATCGGCGCGGTGGCCGACTCGAACTTCTCGTACTGGCACTCGGCCACGTTCAACAACGACGGCACCAAGCTCCTCTTCTCCGACGAGTGGGGCGGCGGCGGCCAGCCGAAGTGCCGCACCACCGACAAGCCGGAGTGGGGCGCCGACGCGATCTTCACGCTGGTCGACGGCAAGATGGTGTTCCAGAGCTACTACAAGCTGCCGGCGGCACAGACGAAGTTCGAAAACTGCGTGGCCCACAACGGCTCGCTGATCCCGATCCCTGGCCGCGACGTGATGGTGCAGGCGTGGTACCAGGGCGGCATCTCGGTGTTCGACTGGACCGACCCGAAGCACCCGACCGAGATCGGCTTCTTCGATCGCGGCCCGGTGGATTCCACCAAGATGGGCAACGCCGGCTCGTGGTCGATCTACTGGTATAACGGCTACATGTTCAGCTCCGAGATCGGTCGCGGGCTCGACATCTTCGAGCTCACGCCGAGCGCGTGGATCTCCCAGAACGAGATCGACGCGGCGAAGTCGGTGCACCTCGACTACTTCAACGCGCAGGACCAGCCGAAGATCGTCTGGACGCCGAGCTATCCCCTGTCGGGGGCGTACCTCGATCAGCTTGCGCGGTCCGGCGGCTTGTCCTCGAGCAGGGTAGATGAGGCTCGGAAGGCCCTCGCAAGCTCCAAGCTCCTGGTAGGCCAGGCGCAGAAGGATGCCCTCCTGAAGTTGGCAAAGTCGCTTGAGGCCGAAGCCGCAGGCGCCAAGGACCCGGCCAAGGTGCGGACGCTGGTCACCTCGGTGAAGGACCTCGCGGCCCTGAACTGATGCGATGAGACTGGTGAACTACGCGAAATCCAGGTAGCAATGGCCTGCCGGGTGCTGATGCCCGGCAGGCCATTTTCACATCAAGGAGATCCTCGTGACCGATCCTGCCCCGCAGAAGCCGGCCCATATCCGGGAGTTCACCCCACGATCGGTCGCGGTCGGCCTGCTGGTAGCCCTGGTCATCGGTGCCTCCTATCCGTACGTCGTGCTCAAGTTCGGCTTCGGCCCCAATATCTCCGTCGTCTCCGCCTTCTTCGGCTTCATCGCGCTCGGCATCTTTTCCAAGAACTACAACCGCTGGGAGAACAACATCGTCCAGACGGCGGGCACCGCCGCGGGACAGATCGCGTTCCTCTGCTGGCTGCTGGCGGCGTTCGACATGCTCGCGGCCGAGCCCGGCAGCGGGTTCACCGTGCACATCACCCGGCTGCAGACCTGGATCTGGCTCTCGACCGCTGGCATCCTGGGCGTGCTGCTCGCGATCCCGCTCCGGAAGCACTTCATCGACGACGAGAAGCTCCCGTTCCCCGACGGTCTGGCCGCCGGCGAGACCCTCATCATGCTGGACGCGCGCGACGAGCAGTCGAAGCGCTCGGCCTTCGCCATGATAGGTTCGATGATCTCGTCGGGTGCGCTCTTCCTCGCCACGCAGGTGCGGTGGGTCGCCGAGCTGGTCGCGTTCCGCGTCAACACCTGGTCGCCGGTAGTGGGGCTCGGGTTCGGCATCTCGCTGCTCAACATCGGCTCGGGCATCATCATCGGCCTCCGCATCACTGCGAGCATGCTGTTGGGCGGGCTCATCGCGTGGATCATCGGGCCGGTGTGGCTGCTCGATCATGGGCTGATTACGGAGTCGTCGCGACGGGTGGACATCCTGCTGCTGGTGATGTGGCCCGGGGTGGGCATGCTCATCGCCGGCGGCATCTCGACACTGCTGCTGCGCTGGCGGGTCTTGCTCCGCACCTTCGAGAGCCTGTCGAAGGGAGCCGACCTGAGCGGCGACCTGTCACTGCGCTGGGTCGGCGTCGGGAGCCTCATCGCCAGTGCGGTGCTCGTGGTGGTGCAGCGCGCCTTCTTCGGCACACCGCCGTGGCAGTCGATCCTCGGCATCCTGCTCGCGATCCCGCTGGGACTGGTGGCGCTCCGGGTGCTTGGCGAGACGAACTGGGGCCCGATCTCGACCATGGCCAACCTGACGCAGGCGTTGTTCGGGGTGGTGGCGCCCGGCAACCTGAGCGCGAGCATGGTATCGAGTGCCACCACGAGCGCGGTGGCGGCTGAATCGGAAGGATTGATGCAGGACTTCAAGGCGGGCAGCATGATCGGCTCGACGCCGAAGATCCTCACCTATATGCAGCTGCTGGCGGTGCCGGTCGGTGCCCTGGCCCTCGCGTTCATGTACCCGATCCTGCGCGACACCTATGGCATCGTGGGCGAGCATGCGCAGCTGAGCAGCCCCACGTCGCAGCGCTGGGTGGGGTTTGCCAAGATCGTGACCCAGCAACTCACCGGCCCCTCCCTCGCGCCGGAGGCGATCGCACGGCTGGCGTGGATGAAGTGGTCGTTCAGCATCGGGGCATTGTTCGGGCTGGTCTTCACGCTGCTGGAGCAGAAGAAGTCGTGGCGGCCGTTCGTGCCGTCACCGACGGGCATGGGCATCGGGGTGCTCATCCCCATCAGTGCCGTGACCACGATCTTCCTTGGCGCACTCGCCGACTGGGCATGGGAGCGGACGAGGCCCGAGTCGCACCAGCGCTATTCGATCGCGATCGCGTCGGGGTTCATCGCGGGGGAGGCCATCGTGGCGGTGATCATCCCGCTGCTCGTGACGCTGGGCCTCATGAAGCTGGCGAGCTGACGATGCTGCCGATCAGGTGGGCAGTGATGTTCGTGGCGCTGGGGGCGCGGCCGCTGCATGCCCAGGCCAGCGAAATCCTCGGCACATGGCGCGGCACGTCGACTTGCGTGAAGGAAGCCTGGAACAGTGCCTGCAA
The DNA here is from genome assembly GCA_963789925.1 of uncultured Gemmatimonadales bacterium. Lineage (GTDB taxonomy): Bacteria > Gemmatimonadota > Gemmatimonadetes > Gemmatimonadales > GWC2-71-9 > JAGGAG01. The sequence continues at coordinate 402,537 of CAWBMQ010000005.1, read as the reverse complement.
CGATGAGCAGGTGATCTACTATGTCACCGCCGTGCCGGGACGCACGGACAGCGTGGCACTCGATGCCCGGAAGGTCGTGGACGGCAAGCCGGAGCCGATGGGCACGCTCGCGCTGGGATACGACGCGGTGACGAAGGCCTGGGCCGCCGACTGGAGCAATGCGCGCTACCACCTCCTGTGGTCATTTCAGCTGGACCGAAAGACGCTGACGGGAACGCTGTTCGTACTTCCGGAGCGGCGCGTAGCCCGCCACATCACGGTGAAGAAGGACTGACGCCGTCCCGGGGCATGAGCCCCGGGACGGCGCGCGAATTCACGCTGCCTGCGGAACGGCCATGCCCGCGATGTGGCGTTCGACGCCCAACGGGCTCGCCTCGAACTGCTGACCGAACTGCTCCGCGAACGGATCGGGGTAGATCTCCAGAGTTCCCTTCTCGATGCCGGCCAGGATCGCGGTGGCAACACTCGCCGTGGTGGCCTTCTCCAGGGGAAGCTCGGCGGCCATGTCGGTATCCACCGGTCCCGGATAGATGCCGAACACCTGCGTGCCCTGCTCCGCGAGCTGGACGCGGAGCGCCTGGGTAAGCGAGCGCACCGCCGCCTTGGAGACGCTGTAGGAGGCGAACATCGGGAAGTTGCTCAACCCGACCACCGATCCCACGTTCCCGATCGCCCCGCCGCCATTCCTCGCCAGCACCGGCGCGAACGCCTGCACCAGGCGCAGCACGCCGAAGTAGTTCACTTCCATCTCCTGCCGGCCCGCCTCGAAGTGACCTGCATCCGCGATGGATGCATTGAGTGGCGCGGAGACGACGCCGGCGTTGTTGATGAGCAGGGTGACGTCGCCGGCCGCGGCTGCCGCCGCGGCGACCTGGTCGCTGTTCGTCACGTCCAGCGTGAGCAACTCCACCCGGGCGCCGTGCTGCTGCCTGAGCTTTGCGAGGCCGGAGGTGTTCCGTGCCGCGGCATAGACCTTCGCCGCGCCGGCGGCGAGCAGGGCCTCGGTGATTGCCCTTCCGATACCACGGTTGGCGCCGGTGACCAGGGCCACGCTGCCTGCAATCTTCTGTGCACTCATCTGGCTATCCTCACTTCTGATTGTTGACCGAACGTTCAAGAATTGGACAAGAAAAAGGACCTACCCACCGAGCGCGGACAGCGCCGTCGCAACGACACGCTCGAGCGTCGCGGGAGTCGCGCCGCCCTTCGACAGCACCACCAGGCCGTACATCTGGCTCAGGAGGAAAAGCGCCAGGGCATTCTGGTCGATGCTCGCGGGCAACTCGCCCTTTCGCACCGCGCCACTGAGCGCATGCCGGAACGCGCCCACGATATGCTCCTGGTTGGCGACATAGCGGCGGGCCACTTCAGCATCCGCCTGCCCGAATTCCACGACACTGTTGAGCATCATGCAGGAGCGGCGCGGCTCGCTGCAGGCCGCCGGGCTGAACACCCTGGCGAAGTACGCCCGGATTGCTGCCAGGCCGGCATCCGGCGCGAGGAGCGGTTCGATGCGCTCCTGCTGGAGCGCGGCGTAGCGATCGAGCGCCGCCAGGAAGAGGTCGCGCTTGTCGCCGAACGTGCTGTAGAGGCTCTGCCGTCCGACGCCAAGGCCTTCCTCCAGGTCGCGCATGGAGGTTTCCTCGTAACCCTTCGTCCAGAAGAGCTCGGTGGCGCGGTCGAGCACCACATCGATGTCGAATTCCTTGGGGCGAGCCATGATTCCAACAGTCTAGTCATTGTTGACCGTTCAGTCAAGTACCCGCCGTCACGGCCCCGGAATGTCATGTATCGTTCCGGAGCAGATGAATACACCCCGGGCCAACTGATGGACCTCTACCTGACCAGCCTCGCGCTCGGCGGCGTCGGGCTCGCCGCCATGGCCGTGAGCGGACTGGCCCATCACGGTCACGACGGGTCGTCCGCCCACGGTGCGCACGGGCATGCGGGCCACTCGCATGGTCACGATGCGGGCCACGCCCATCACGCCTCCCATTCCCATGCCGGGCACACGAAGGACCACGGGTCGTCGACCCTGCTGGCCCTGGTGTCTCCGCGCACCTGGTTCAGCCTTTGCCTCGGTTTCGGTACCGCGGGCGTGGTGCTGCGGTCCTTCCTGCAGGGGCCGCTGCTGCTTGCGGGCGCCATCGCCGGCGCGATCCTGTTCGAGCGGCTCCTGGTCGGGCCCCTCTGGAAACTCGTGATGCGCTTCGAGTCGAGCCCGGCCCAGACGCTGGAAAGCGCCGTGACCTCGGAGGCCACCGCCACCAGCACCTTCGACCGGAACGGGCAGGGGATGGTGTCGGTGGAGGTCGATGGCCAGGTGGTGCAGCTGCTCGGCACCCTGCAGCCCGACCGACCGGGCGCTGGGCGTTTCGGTGCGCGCCGGCGCGAGGCTCCGCATCGAGGAGGTGGACGTCGCGCGCAACCGGTGCACGGTGTCGTTGTCGAGCGGGTGAGTACCCTCGTGGTTCAACAGGAGCGGTAGATGCCAACGGAATGGTTCTCGAGCGGGTTGCTGATTGCCGGTGTCGTCGTCTTCGTCCTCGTGGCGGTGCCTCTCATCGTTGCCAGCTTCCTGCGCAACGTGGAGGCCGGCACGATCCGCATGGTGAGCTGGCTCACCGGCGGCACGGTGATCTACCGCGGTCCCGGCAAGTCGAAGGAGATCCCCCTGCTCACCATCGGCACGACGCTGTCGAGCAAGGTGATCAACGTGGACCTCGACATCACCGACCAGACCGCCGACATCGACGAGGATGGGGTGCCGCGCCCGATCAAGGTGCAGGTGCTCGCCAGCGCGATCGTGTCGGTCGGCGACACCGACGTGCTCATCAAGACGGCCGCCAACCGCTTCTTCTCCAAGCACGAGGCCGACCAGATCAACACCCTCACCGACCTGCTGTCGAGCTCCGGCCGCCGTGCCATCAACCTGCTGACGCACGACCAGCTCTTCTCGGCCCGGTCGACGCCGTCGGCGTCGCGCTCGCTCATGCCCGACGGCAGTGGAAACCTGCCCGCGCCACGCACCGCGGCGGCGGTGGTGGCGCACGCCAACGATCCCGGCACCGAGGACGAGGACGATCCGCTGGCGGTGATCATCCGGAAGGCGTGCTCGCGCGAGCTCACCGACCTCGGGCTGATCTTCAACTCGCTCAACATCAAGATCGTGCGCTCGGAGGTGGCGGAGGCGCGGCGCCGCCAGTCCGCGGCCGAGGCACAGGCCAACGCCGAGATCGTGTCGGCGATCCAGGCGCGGCGCTCCAAGGAGGCGCAACTCGATGCCGAACGCGCGATCAGCGACAAGCAGCGGGAACTGGAGCAGACCAAGGCGTCGAACGCCGCGCTCATCGCCCAGGCCGAGGCGAAGCGGCAGGAGGCGGCCGGCCTCCAGCGCATGGCCGAGCTCGACGCCACGCAGATCGCGCAGGCCCGGGCCGATGCGGCAAGGGTGCGCCTGGAGGCGGAAGCCTCGGCCGACGCCGAGGCCATTCGCATCCGCCGGGTCGCGGATGCCACCGCGGAGAGCATCCAGAAGGTGAACCAGGCGATCCAGGCCGGCGGCGAGGCGTACTTCCGCTACCGGCAGATCGAGATGCTGCCGCAGATCGCGCCCGCGATCGCAGAGGCCCTGGCGGAGGCGAAAATGGTGACGATCTCGAGCGGCGAGGCCGGTGCGCCGGAGACGACGAGCAACAACATCACCAGCGTGATCCAGACGGTGCTGGCGGCGCAGATGGTCGCGAAGACCGGCATCCTGGACCAGGGCGAGGGGAAGAAGAAGCCCTGATCATCCGCGATGCCACTCCTGCGCGATGCACCCCGCATCGCGGAGCTGAGCGGGGTCCTTGGGTACCCGAACAGCATCGCGGCAATCCGGGAGCGCCTGAAGCGGCTGCGTCCCAGGACTGGCGACCTCGTGCTCGTCGCGGATCAGCTGCCGCCGGTCATGGGCTGGGTGCATGCGGCGGAGCAGGAACTCCTCGATTCCGGGCGCCGCTGCGAGATCCTCGGGCTGGTGGTCGCCCCGGAGGCTCGGGGGCGGGGGGTAGGCCGTCAGCTCGTCCTCGCCGTCGAGGAATGGGCAGCCGAGCGCGGCCTCGGCCTGCTCACCGTGCGCAGCAACATCGTTCGCGCCGAGTCGCATCCCTTCTATGAACGCCTGGGATTCGTGAGGCTCAAGACCCAGCACGCCTACCGCAAGCAGCTGCCGTAGTGCCGTCCAGATCAGGCGCGCTCGACCGCGCCCTTGGCCGGCGTGACCTGACCCTGTTTGCCATCAACCGTGTCATCGGTGCCGGGATCTTCGGGATCCCGGCCGTGCTGTATGCAAGCGTCGGCGTATTCAGTGTCGCCGCATTCCTGCTGGCGGCGCTGGCGGTTTCGCTCATTACCCTCTGCTTCGCGGAGGTGGGCAGCGCCTATCGTGACACCGGTGGGCCCTACCTGTACGCCTACCGCACCTTCGGTCCCTTGGTGGGCTTCGAGGTAGGCTGGCTCATGTGGGTGACGCAGCTGGGCGGGTTTGCCGCCGTCATCAACCTGTTCGTGAACTACGTCGGCTGGTTCATGCCCGGCGCTACCTCGGGATTGCCGCGCGCCGCCATCGTGACGACGGTAGCGGCCCTGCTCACCGTCGTGAACGTGCTCGGCGTGCGCCGGGCGGCCACGATCAACAACATCCTCACACTGGCCAAGCTGCTGCCGCTCGCACTGTTCGTGATCGTGGGCGCCCTCTACATCGACGTCCGCCCGCTTCGTCGCTGCAGTGCCACCCACCGCCGCCGCTCTGTCGGGTGCGGTGCTCGTCGCGGTGTACGCCTTCAGCGGCTTCGAGGTGCTGGGTGTGCCGAGTGGCGAGATCGACAACCCGTCGCGAACGATCCCCTTCGCGCTGCTCGCCGGGCTCCTTGTCGTGGCGATCATCTATGTCGGCGTTCAGGTCGTGGCCATCGGGACACTTGCCGGGCCTGGCCATCTCGGCGCGACCGCTCGCCGACGCGGCGGAACAGGTGTTCGGGCGCGCGGGGGCGACGGTGATGGTGACGGGTGCGCTGATCTCGACGCTCGGCGTGTCGCATGCGATCCTGCTCGCCGCGGGCCGGATGCCGTTCGCGATGGCGGAGCGTCATCAGCTGCCTGCGGCGATCGCAGCGGTGCACCCGGTGTACCGCACGCCATGGATCGGCCTCATGCTGTCGGCTCTGTGCATGCTGCTGTTCACGTTGGCCACGACCTTCACCTCGGCGCTCACCATCACCGTGGGGCTCCGCGTCATCATCTACCTCGTCACCTGTGCCACGCTGCCGGTGCTCCGCCGCCGGCCGGGCGACGCGCCGGCCACATTTCGCGTTCCCGCCGGAAACCTGGTGGCGGGTATCGCCGTGCTGACGTGCCTCGGGCTGCTGGCGATGCGGCCATGGACCGAGACCAGGCAACTCGTGATCGTGCTGGTGCTGGGTGTCCTGGTGTGGGCCGGTTGCGGCGCCGCGGTGCGGAGGAGCGGCGTCCTGAACGAGGCTGGTCCCGGTCCCGGCGGTGCGACATAATTGCTGCCGTGACGAGTCCCCTGACGATCCGGCACGGCCGGCGCGATGATGTGGCAGCCATTCTGGTGCTGTACCGGAAGGTGGCGGCGACGCCGGGAGGCATTGCGCGCGCACCGGAAGAGGTGACCAGCGAGTACGTCGAGGGCTTCGTCTCGGACAGCCTCGACCGCGGCATCATCCTGGTCGCCGAGCTCGAGGGCCTGCCCGGCCTGGCGGCCGAGCTGCACACCTACCGGAGCGAGCTCGGGATCTTCCGGCATGTGCTGGGCGAGCTCACGGTCGCGGTCCATCCGGATGCCCAGGGACGTGGCGTTGGCCGGAAGCTCTTCGAACGCCTGCTCGCGCTCGTGAGGACTGACCATCCCGACATCACCCGGGTGGAGCTCATCACAGCAGAAACCAATCACCGGGCCCTGCGTCTCTACGAGGGTGTGGGATTCAAGCGCGAGGGCCGGCTCACGGGGCGCATCCGGGCTCCCGATGGCAGCCTCGATTCCGACATTCCCCTCGCATGGCACCGGTAAAGCCGAAATTCTTCGCCACGCCGGCGCTCTTTCGCGCATGGCTTGCGAAGAACCATCTCACGGCCGATGAACTGCTGGTCGGCTTTCACAAGAAGGATTCGGGCAAGGCGAGCATCACCTGGCCCGAGTCGGTGGATGAGGCCCTGTGCCACGGGTGGATCGATGGCGTGCGCCGCCGGATCGACGAAACGAGCTACACCATTCGCTTCACGCCGCGCCGGCCGCGGAGCATCTGGAGCAGCATCAACATTGCGCGCATGAAGGTCCTGCTCGAACAGGGACTGGTGACTCAGGCGGGGCGCGCGGCCTTCGAGCGCCGCTCGGACGACAAGTCGAGCATCTACGCGTACGAGCAGCGGCAGTCGGCGACGCTGACACCGGCGCAGGAAAAGGAGTTCCGATCCAACCGGAAAGCGTGGGCCTTCTTCAGCGCGCAGGCGCCCTGGTATCAGCGCGTCATGATCTATCGTATCGTGAGTGCCAAGAGGGAAGAGACCAGGCGGAAACGACTCACGGCGCTGATCGAGATCTCGGCGCAGGAGAAAAGGGCACGGTGAGCGGCTTCGACCGGGTCACCATGTGCCGGGGTGGCTCCGCCCTTAGGTTCCTGTTCGCATGCACTCATCTCATGCGCGAAATGGAACGGCTTTCATGACCTCGACGATCCCGCTCAGCACCAGGGCAGTTCGCGTCCTCGCCGGGGCGGCGTCGGTGGTGGCATGTGCCTGTCAATCGCGGGGCGCCGACACGGCCGGAAGTGCGCCAGCCGCCGCGGCTACCCAAACCTGGGGCGTCACGCTCGAAGCCGCAGGCCCGGTGCGATTCGGCATGAAGGCGACCGAGGCATCGGCGGCAGTGGGTGCCGCCGCCGCGAATGCGGCACCGACGGACTCGGCATGCCGCTACTGGATTCCACCGGGGGCGCCGGCGGGGCTCAGGCTGATGCTGGAGAACGGCCTCGTGGTGCGAGCCGATGTGGACAGCGCCGGCATTACGACGGTGAGCAATCTCGGCGTGGGCAGCCCCGTGGAATCGGTGGTCGTCGCCATCGGGCCCTCGCTGCAGGTATCGCCGCACAAGTACCGGTGGGAGGAAGGCTGGCGCTACCTCAGCGTCGGCGACGACTCCGTTCACCGGCTCATCTTCACGGTGGACAGCCATATGGTCCGCTCCTTCCGCGCCGGCGTCCTGCCCGCGGTGGAGTACGTCGAGGGCTGCAGCTGACCGATGCAGGTACTCGAGACCTCACGCCTCGTGCTCCGCTGGGTCACCACCGACGACGCGCCGTTCATTTTCGAGCTGCTCAACGAGCCCTCGTTCCTCCAGTACATCGGGGACAAGGGCGTCCGGAGCCTCGAGGATGCCCGCAACTACATTCTCACCGGCCCGGTGGCGAGCTACCAGCGTTTCGGCTTCGGCCTGTACCTGGTCCTGCTCAAGGAGAGCGGGACGCCGATCGGGATGTGCGGGCTGCTGAAGCGCGACAGCCTCCCCGACGTGGATGTCGGCTATGCCTATCGGCCCGCGTTCTGGTCGAATGGATACGCTTTCGAGGCGGCCTCTGCGGTCCTGGCCCACGGACGAGAGGTTTTCGGGCTCAGGCGCATCGTGGCTATCACCTCGCCCGACAATGCCGGGTCGAGAGCACTGCTGGAGAAGCTCGGCTTGCACTATGAGGGGACGCTCAGCCTTTCACCCGGCCAGGACACGCACCTGTTCGCGGTCGAGGCGTGAGCCAGTCCATGACCATCTTGACCATGAGGAGCTGTCAGTGATCGAAACGATGAGCCCCAGGCGCGCACTTCTTCTCGGGGCGCTGACCGTCGGCGTGCTCGACATTTTCGATGCCTTCGTCTTCTTCGGCTTCCGCGGCGTGCCGCCGCTTCGCATTCTCCAGGCGATCGCATCGGGCGTGCTGGGCCGGGAGGCTGCGGCAGAAGGTGGCCTCGGCACCGCGGCGCTGGGCCTGCTGCTGCACTTCTTCATCGCGTTCATGGTGGTGCTGGTGTTCTACCTGGTGAGCCGGAAAGTGCCGATCCTGACCAGGTACCCACTTGTCACCGGCCCGCTCTATGGTATCGCCGTGTACTTCATCATGACGCTTGTCGTGGTCCCGTCGTCCGCGATCCATGCCGTGCGCGCCTTGCCGTCACTGCCGGTGGTGCTGAACGGACTGTTCATCCACATGGTGGGCGTCGGGATCCCGTCGGCTCTATTCGCTCGCGCCGCCACGCGGGCGACACCGGCCGCGTGAACGCCATGCGGCGCGCGTCCGCGCGCCGGTCGCTGCTGCTGGTTGCCGCCTTGGCCACGGCTCCGATGCCACTTCTCGCCCAGGACATTGGCGCCACGGCACCGGACTTCTCCGCGCCCTACGTCGCCGACAGCACCGCGCCTCCATGGCACTTCGCGGCGCGCGAGCCGGTTCCCCTCACGATCCTCAGTTTCTGGGCCACCTGGTGCAAGCCGTGCGAAACCCTTCATCCCTGGATGGAGGCACTGGCCCGCAGCTATGCCGCCCGGGGCGTACGCGTGGTGACGATCAACATGCGCGAGCCGGTAGATTCGATCCGCCGGTGGCTCGACGCCGACAGCGCGTCGGTGACGCTCGACGTGCGAGATCCCGATGGCCATATCACCGAGCTCTATACGGTGACGTCGGTTCCCACGATCCTGCTGGTCGCGGAGAACGGCATCGTCGTGCGCCGGTGGGAAGGCTTCACCGGCGTGATGAGCGGCCTCGAGCCGGTGGTGAACCGTCTCCTCCCGCCGGCATCGGCTGCGAAACCAGCGTCGCGCGGCTGCTCAGACGGCGCTCAATGATCCTCGCATTGACCCGCGGCGTGAGCCCGGCCATGGCATCCTGCGAGCTGACCCACCTCGCGCGCGTGCCGATCGACCCTGCCGTTGCCGCCAGCCAGCACTATCACTACGAACAGGCGCTCGAGCGACTGGGCTGCCGGGTGGAGCATGTCGCCCCCGCGCCCGCGCTGCCCGACTCGGTGTTCATCGAGGACACCGTGGTGGTGGTGGATGAGCTCGCGGTGATGACGCGGCCCGGCGCCGAGTCGCGCCGCCCGGAGGTCGAGGGGGTGGCGGAGACGCTGCGTCGCTACCGCCCGCTCGCGGTGATCACGTCGCCCGGGATACTCGATGGCGGTGACGTGCTTCGCGTCGGCCGGGTGCTCTACGTGGGGCGGTCGGGCCGCACCAACGACGAGGGGATCGCACAGCTGCGGGGACACCTCGCGCCATTCGGTTACGAAGTGCGCGCGGTGCGACCAACCGGCTGTCTTCACCTCAAGACTGCCGTGACTGCGGTGTCGGATGAGGCGCTTCTGCTCAATCCCGCATGGATCTCGCCCGCCCTCTTCAACGGGCTCGACGTGATCGCGGTTGATCCGCACGAGCCGTTCGGCGCGAACGTCGTGCGCGTGGGCCGGGCCGTGCTCACGGGCTCGGCGTTTCCCCGGACGCGGAAGGTGCTGGAAGGACGCGGCGTCGAGGTGCATGTGGTGGACGTGTCCGAGCTCGCGAAGGCCGAGGGCGCTGTGACCTGCTGCAGCATCCTGCTGGAGGTGGACCGGTGAGGCGACCACCGCCGGGCCGGGGCGGTATCGTCTATTCCACCGAGCTGGGCCGGATGTGCCCGTCGTGCGGCAAGCCTCTCACCTACTGCGCCTGCAAGCAGGCAAAGGCTCCCGTCGGGGATGGCAACGTTCGCGTGGGGCGGGAAACGAAGGGACGGAAGGGCAAGGGCGTCACGATCATCACCGGCGTGCCGCTGGCGCACGAGGAGATGCAGGCGCTGGCCACCCTCCTCAAGAAGCGTTGCGGCTCGGGCGGCACGCTCAAGGACGGTGTCATCGAGATCCAGGGCGATCATCGCGACCTGGTGGTGGAGGAGCTGCAGAAGCGTGGGTGGAACGTGAAGCGTGCCGGCGGCTGAGCCGATGCAGTTGCGTCTCACCGGGGTCGAAGCCGAACTCACGACCGCCGTCACCGATGCGGTGCTTACGGTCGTGGTGGTGGCCGGCATCGCGTGGCTGTGGCGGGCGGCCCCGCCGTCGCCACGCCGACGGATCTGGCTGTGGGGCCTCTCGCTCTTCGCGCTGGCTGGGGCCATGGGTGCGTTCGTCCACGGCTTCGACCTCACCCCAGGCACGCGGGAGCTTCTCTGGCAGCCGCTCTACCTCACGCTCGGCTCGGCGCTTGCCTGCTTCAGCGCGGGTGCCATTGGCGACTGGCGCGGCGACGCAGCAGCACGCCGGTCGCTCCCGCCACTCCTGGCGCTGGTGGTGGCGTTCTACCTCCTTACCCGGCTCTCGGGCGGAAAGTTCGTGGTGTTCGTCCTCTTCGAGGCGCTGGCGCTCCTCTTTGCACTCGCGGTGTACGCGCGTCTCGCCCTGCAGCACAAACGAGGCGCGGGCCTCGTGCTGACCGGACTGCTGCTGAGCCTTGCCGGTGGCGCATTGCAGGCGAGCACGCTCTCGGCGCACGTCATCTGGGAATTCAACCACAACGGGCTCTATCACCTGGTGCAGCTGGTGGGTGTGGTGTTCCTGCTCGCCGGGCTCCGGGGCACGCTGTCGGTGCCGCGGGCGTGAAGACGGAGGCATGACGTGAGCAGTGTCATGCTCGCAACCTGCCGGCAGCATCGCGCACTGACTGAATCGGACGAACTGCTCGCGCTGCATCTCCGGTCGGAAGGCGCGACCGTGGCGGCGGCACCGTGGGATGAGATCATGCCGGCGGATCTCGACGGTGTCACCGTCTGCCTTCGCTCCACCTGGGACTATCACAAACGAAGCGACGAGTTCCGCGAATGGATCAGAGCCCTGCATGCGCGGCATGTCCGCCTCGTCAATCCCGCCGAGACGGTCCTCTGGAACATGGACAAGGAGTACCTCGGCTGGCTCGAGGCGCGCGGCATCACGATTCCGGAGACGCGGTGGATCCTGCCGGGTGAACCCCTCGACCTGCCCGGGATGCTCGCGAGCGCGGGGTGGGGCCAGGCCGTCCTCAAGCCACGCATCTCGGCGACGGCGTACGGAACGCACCTGGTGACGGCAGCCACCACCCTCGACCGCGAGGAGCAGCGCGCGCTGAGCCGCTCCGGGGCACTCCTGCAGGCGTTCGTGCCGGAGATCCAGTCGGCGGGAGAGATGTCCCTCATGTTCATCGACGGGAGCTTCAGTCACGCGGTGGAGAAGCGGCCCTCGCCGGGCGACTTCCGGGTGCAGCACGAGTTCGGTGGCAGCGTCGGCCCGGTCGACGCGCCGGCTTCGCTGCGGGGCTTTGGCGCGTCGGTGCTCGCGACGATCCAGCGCCCGTGGACCTATGCGCGCGTGGACCTGGTCGACACGGCGCGGGGTCCCGTGCTCATGGAACTGGAGCTGATCGAGCCGGACCTGTTCTTCACGCTGGACGGCGACGCTCCGCGGCGCCTGGCGGCTGCATTGTGCGCCGCGGAGCTGCGCCAGACATAGATGCGCTCACGGGGGCCCGGCCCTCGCGAAAGGGACCCGAACCAGCGACTTTACCCGCGAGCAGCGGCGCCGGAATGTCCGATCGCCGGCCCGTTTTCACCCGATAAGGATCCATCGTGCCTTTCAGTAGCCTCAAGCTTCACCCCAGCCTCCTCAAGGGGGTCAAGGAGCTCGGCTTCACCCGCCCGACGCCCGATCCAGGAAGCCGCCATTCCGCCCGCCCTCGAAGGCCGCGACATCCTCGCCTGCGCCATGACCGGCAGCGGGAAGACGGCGGCGTTCATGCTCCCGATCCTCCACCAGCTGATCGACCGCCCGCGCGGCACGACCCGCGCGCTGGTCCTCACGCCCACGCGCGAGCTGGCGGCGCAGATCCACGAGGACCTGAACGATCTCGCGGTGCACACGCCGATCACCGGCGCCCCGGTCTTCGGCGGCGTCGGCATGGGGCCGCAGGAGCATGCGTTCCGGAGCGGCGTCGACGTGATCATCGCGACGCCGGGCCGGCTGCTCGACCACTTCCGCCAGCCCTATGCCAGGCTCGCCGGGCTCGAGTACCTCGTGCTCGACGAAGCCGACCGCATGCTCGACATGGGCTTCCTGCCCGACATCCGCAGCATCCTGCGTCACCTGCCGGCGAAGCGGCAGACGCTCTTCTTCAGCGCCACGATGCCGGCGCCGATCGGACTGCTCGCCCGCGAGATGCTGCAAGCACCCGGTCACCATCAATCTCGAGCGCCAGGCCGGCGCCGGCGGTGGGCATCACCCAGGCGGTGTACCCGGTGGCGCAGGAACTGAAGTCGCGCGCTCTTCGTGGCGCTGCTCAAGCGCGGCGAGATGAAGGAGGCGCTCGTGTTCACCCGCACCAAGCACCGCGCCGACCGCCTCGCCGACTACCTGGTGCAAGCACGGCATCAAGGCGGAGCGCATCCACGGCAACCGCTCGCAGGCGCAGCGCACCGAGGCCCTCGCCGGCTTCAAGGACGGCAAGCTACCGCGTGCTGGTGGCGACGGACATCGCGGCGCGCGGGATCGACGTCGAGGAGCTGGGCCACGTGGTGAACTTCGACGTGCCGCTCGGCGCCGGAGGACTACATCCATCGCGTCGGCCGGACCGCGCGCGCCGAGCCGACCGGCGATGCCTTCACCTTCGTGTCGCCGCAGGAAGAGGGCGAACTGCGCAGCATCGAGCGCGCCGTGGGCAAGCGGCTGCCGCGCGTGACGGTGCCCGACTTCGACTACACCGCAAAGCCGGAGGGCCAGCTGGAAATCCCCATCGCCGAGCGGATCGCGGCGATCCGCGCGAAGAAGGCGGAGGATCGTGCGCGGTCCAAGGCCAAGGAGGCCCGCCGTGCTTCCGGCGGTGCGCCCGGCGGGGGCGGCCGGAGTGGTGGTGGACGCCCGGGCGGCGGTGGTGGGCGTGGCGGCAGCGGCGGAGGCGGGAGCAGCAGTGGGGGCGTGTCGCGTGGCGGCTCGCCCCGGCGGGGCGGCGGTGGGCATCGCGGCGGCTGAACGCCGCGCGCTCGTCGCGATCCTGTTTTGCCTGCCTGTGCGGTCGCTCACCGCACAGCAGCAGGCGTGGGTCATGGGACCGCAAGCCAAGCTCGCCCTGCAGGAACTCTGGGCCACCAGCCTCACCATGCGACGGGAGCAGGTCGCCTGCCTTGGCGGGACCGTCGGACCCGACAGCGTCGTCGTGACCCGCATCAAGCCGGTAAACGAACCCTCCGATTCGCTCAACGCATCCGCCCAGATCTCGCTCGCCACCTGCGCACCGCCTGAATGGATTGGCACGGTGCACTCCCACGTGCGTTCCACTGACGCCGCCGCCCCGGCCTCGCGCTTCAGCCCGGAGGACCGCGCGCGTGATGTCGGCGTGGACCACGCGCTGGGGTGGACAAGGCGCCTTCTGCCTCGTCTACAGCGAGAGCAACATGCATTGCGAGGTGTATCCACCACGCCGTTCTTCACCCGCAGCCGGGGACAGCACCTGACATGAGCTGGCTCTACCACAACCTGCCCACGTGGCTCATTGCCGTCGCGATCATCGGTGCGTTTGTGGTCACGTCCGTGCTCGGCCTGCTGTTCTTCCGTCGCGCGTCCCGCGGTCGACTCTTCCTGAACGAGGAGATGAACAACGACATCATCTTCTTCGCGTCGGCGATCGGCGTGTTCTACAGCCTCATGGCGGGCCTGATGTCGGTGGCAGTGTGGGGCAACTATGCGTCGGTGCAGGATCTGGTATCGCAGGAAGCATCATCGATCGGGGCGCTCTACCGCAACGTGACGAGCCTGCCCGAGCCGGCACGGGGGGAACTGCAGCAGCAACTGCGGGAGTACAACGCTTTTCTCATCGAGGAGACCTGGCCGGCCCAGCGCCGCGGGCTGGTGCTCGACGAAGCGACGCGCAGGGTGAATGCATTCGCCGATCGGCTCTTTGCCTTCAACCCGGAGACGCTGGGCGACCAGGTGCGCTACGCCGAGACCATGAGCCAGTTCAACCGCATGATCGAGCTCCGGCGGAAGCGCATCGGCTCGATCGGTGGGGCGTTGCCGCCGGTCATGTGGGGCATCATGCTGATCGGCGCCGCCCTGAGCGTCGGCGTGACCTACCTGCTGAAGATCAACACCGGAGTGCAGGTGACGCTCACGGCGTTCCTGGCGACGTTCATCGGCCTGGTGGTATTCGTCATGGCGGGTCTCGACAGCCCGCTGACCGGCCCGCTCGCGATCGAGCCCACCGCGTACCAGGTCGTACAGGAACGGCTGATCAACCTGAAATAGTCGCCTTGGCTACGAGCCGGCCAGGGCGCTCAGCGCCTCGACGGCGGCGGTCCAGCGGTTGAGCGCATCGTCGTGTTCGCGCCGGGCTTCCCTGAGCTCCGAGTCGATCTTCTTCGCCTTCTTCGTGCCGTCAGCCCCGCCGCCGTAGAGCGCCGGGTCGGCGAGCAATGCCTCCAGCTCACTGATCTTCGCCTCGAGCCGGTGCACGTCCTTCTCGCGAGCCGCGGCGTCGCGCTCTGCGGTGCGCCGCAGTGAATCGGTGTTCCGTTCGGGCGCCTTCGCCGCCTCCGCCCTGGCGGCCTTTCGCACCGCCGCCGCTTCCACCGCCTGGGCGGCAGTGCGCCTCGCCGCACGCTCGGCGGCGTGCTGCTCCCACTCGACGAAGGGCCCGCCGTAGTCCTCGAGGTGGGTGCCGTCGAACGCCCACACCCGGGTGGAGAGCTCGCGCAGGAACGCGCGGTCGTGGCTCACCAGGATCACGGTCCCCTCGTATTCCTCGAGCGCGTCCTCCAGCGCCTCGATCTACTCGACGTCGAGATGGTTGGTGGGCTCGTCGAGCACCAGCAGGTTGGCGTGCGCGAGTGTCATGAGCGCGAGCGCCATGCGGGCCCGCTCGCCCCCCGAGAGCACGCGTGGTGTTGCGCTGCACCTCGTCGCCGGAGAAGCCGAAGGCGCCGAGTAGTCCCTGGATCGGCCCCCGGTCCCCATTCGGGCGCTCAGTCGGCGATGCATTCATAGATGCGTCTTGTCCTTCGGCACCTGGGCCAGGTCCTGGCGGAACCACGCGGCGGTGACCGTGCCGCCGAGCTCGGCCTCGCCGCGGGCGGGCGTGCGGTCGCCCAGGAGCGTGGCGAGACAGGGTGGTCTTGCCGGCGCCATTGGGCCCGACCAGCGCGATGACGTCGCTCCGCCGCGCCACCGCGGAGAAGTCCTTCACCAGGGTGCGCTCGCCGACCTTCACGTTGATCTTGTCGGCCACCAGCGCCTGGTCGCCGCCGCGCTCGTCGATCTCGAGCGTGAGCGACATGGCCTCGGCCTCGCCCGGCGGTGGCGAGAGGCGCGGCAGGCGATCAAGCTTCGCCTCCGCCGGCCCTTGGCCTGGTCGCTCATCCGGCCCGCGATGTTGCGGCGGATGTAGTCCTCTTCCTTCGCGATGTTCTTGCGCTGCTGGGCCACCGGCGCTCGGCGCGAGCGCCATCTCCCTCCGCCTTCGGGTGACGAACTGCGGTATAACCCCCACGGTACGGCGATCGCGGTAGTCGTTCGACACGTGCAGGACGTGATCGACGCTGTCGTCGAGGAAGGCGCGATCGTGGCTGATCACCAGCACGGTTTCGCCGAACTCGCCGAGGTACGCCTCAGCCACTCGATGGTCTCGAGATCCAGATGGTTGGTGGGCTCGTCGAGCAGCACCAGGTCGGCCGGGGCGGCGAGCTGCGCGGCGAGACCCAGCGGCCCGCTCGCCGCCGCTCAAGCCCGGCGAGGGCGACGGGTCCTCGACTCCGCGGCGTCGAAGCCAAGCCCCTGCAACACCTTGTCAACCCGGGAGTGAAACTCGTAGCCACCGAGATGCGCGAATCGCTCCTGGTCGCGACCGTATCGAGTCGAGGTCGGCCTCGGTGACCGTTCGCCGAGCTCGGCGAGCCGTTCGCCCTGCCGCGCGATGCTCGGCTCCAGGGCAATGACTTCGCGTATCCCGGTCGCCGCCGCGTCCCAGACCGCTCGCGGCCGCGCCGAAGTCACGGTGCTGGTCGAGCATCGCGATGCGGAGGCTTGCTTGCCTGGCGATGGCGCCGCGGGTCGGCTCAGAGCTCGCCCGCGAAGGCGGAACAGCGTGGTCTTGCCGGACGCCGTTGCGGCCGACGATGCCCCAGCGCTCGCCGGCGGCGACCGTGAAGGTGACGTCCCGGAGCAGCGTGGTAGCGCCGAACTCCACGGCGACGTCGGACATGGAGAGAATAGTCACGCGCCTAATATGGCGAGGCCCGGGTCCGCTCGCGCACCCCGGCAGCCAGCAGGCACGAATTGCCGATCTTCACGGAGAGAGCCATGCCCATCGCCCAGGCACTGCTGCCTGAGTTCGACCACGAAATGAAGACCACCCGCACCGTGCTCGAGCGCATCCCCGATGCGAAGGCATCGTTCCGACCCCACCCGAAGTCAACGATGCTGGGTCAACTGGGGGCGCACTCTCGCCAACATTCCGGTGTGGGCCACCATGGCCCTGACGGGGACGGAGCTCGATACCGCCCCTCCAGGTGGACCCGCGTTCGCGCCCCCGGGATTCGAGTCGGTCGCCGACGTCCTTCAACGGTTCGATGCCAATGTCGCCGCGGCACGCACGCACATCGCCGCCGCCACCGACGCCGACCTGATGGTCCCGTGGACGCTCAAGCGCGCCGGTGCCACGATCTTCACGCTGCCGCGCGCGGCGGTGATCCGCTCGATGGCGCTCAGTCACATGATCCATCACCGCGGCCAGCTGACGGTGTACCTGCGGCTGTGCGACGTCCCGCTTCCCTCGGTGTATGGCCCTACGGCCGATACATGAGGGTGGCCTCCTGGCGGGGGGCGCCCGACGGGTGGCAGCGATCGATGCAACCTGGCCGGGACTCAATTTCGCCCGGCGCAAGTCACCCGAATCGAGGAGCGTACGAGCATGAATGCAGTGGTGGCGTCGATCGCGGCGATCATCGAGCGGGACCTGCGGACCCTGCGCGCCCAGCTCGAGGCCTACAGTGACGAACGGGATCTCTGGCTCCTGGCCCCTGGCATTGCCAACCCTCCGGGAGCGCTCGCCGCGCACCTGGTAGGGAACCTCCAGTACTACCTCGGTGCCCGGCTGGGCGGCACCGGTTACGATGCGGGACCGGCCAGCGGAGTTCGCCCGGCGGGACCGGACCCGCGCCGACCTCATCGCCGCCATCGAGGAGACTCGTGCCATCGTCCGGGCCACACTCGCGTCACTGCCGGAGGCGGAGCTCGATCGCGAATTCCCGGAGGTCGTGGGAGGCGTCCACCTCACGACGGGGGACTTTCTCATTCACCTCACCAGTCACCTGGCCTACCATCTCGGGCAGATCGATTCGCACCGGCGCCTGCTCGCCGGTGGCGGGGCTATCAGGGCGGTGCCGATTCCGGAACTGGCGAGCGCCCGCCCGGCCTGACTGCCCTTACGGATGAGGGGGGCGTGCATTAGCGTATCACGCGCCGAATGCCCAAGTTACGCCTCCCCGTCGTGGAGTTGCCCCAACCATATGACCGACCGACCGCTCACGGAAAAGCTCGGGCTCAAGGGCCAGCTGCGGGCCCTCATCCTGAATGCGCCCAAGGGCTATCGCACCCTTCTGGGACCGCTGCCGCCCGACATTACCGTGAACACCAAGCCATCCGGCCGATACGACTTCGTTCACCTCTTCGTGGCGAACCAGGCCGAGCTCGCGACGCTTGGGCCGGCGGCCCTCGCTGCGGTGAAGCCGATGGCGATCTTCTGGATCTCCTACCCGAAGCAAGGTGGTGGCATGGAGAGCGACATCACCCGCGACCACGGCTGGGACCTCGTGAAGCAGGCGGGATTCGATACCGTGGCACAGGTGGCGGTCAACGACACTTGGTCGGCGCTGCGCTTTCGTCCCGCCGATGAGGTCGGGACGAAGAACCCGGCGTCCCGTTCGGGCGGTTGAAACCTGGCGGGCTCTCCGGGGTCAAGCTACGAGAGGATCTACGCCGTGGTGCGGCGCATTCCCCGCGGCCGCGTCGCGACCTACGGGCAGGTGGCTGAGCTGGCAGGACTTCCGGGACATGCGCGACAGGTAGGCTATGCCCTGCACGTGCTGAGCGGCGCGAGCGCGCTGCCCTGGCACCGCGTAGTGAACGCGGTGGGCGCCATCAGCCGTCGCGCGGTGCCCGGCTTCGAGTTGGAGCAGCGTATCCGACTCGAGGCCGAGGGCGTGACGTTCAACGCGCGGGGAAGGGTGCCGCTCGCGCGCTATCGCTGGGCCGGTATCCGCCGTTCCAACCCAAAGGGAGCTCACCATGGCCAATAGTGCGACCACGGGAAATCCACTTCTTAAGGCGACGACGATCAGCACGGTGCTGCAGGTGCTGATGGTGGTTGGTGGGCACTTCATGCCGCAGCTGGCCCAGCTCTTTCCAGTGCTGGGCACCGGGCTCGGCGGAGTTGCCGGGCTCCTCTTCGGAATGATGAACAAGGCCGCCACTGGCGGAGCACTGGCAGCCGGTGGCGCTGCGGCCGGCGGAATTGGCGGCCTCATCGGGTCGGTCGTCTCCATGGCACTGGGTGACGTGCCCGGCGCCACCGTCGGTATCGCGACCGGGTCGACCGCGGTGGCCGGCGCCATCGGCGGATTCGTTGGCAAGCTGCTCGTGGGCAAGACCGCCTGAGTTGCGGGCGCACTTCACCCTTGGAAGGAGGCTGCTTTGCAGAAATATCTGACGGAGTTCATCGGGACATTTTTCCTCACCCTCACCGTATGTCTCACCGTGACCCCCGGTGACCGGCCGATCCCGGCGCTCGCCATCGGCTCGGCGCTCATGATCATGGTCTACATGGGTGGCCACATTTCGGGTGCGCACTACAACCCTGCGGTGTCCCTGGCGTTGTTCCTGCGGAAGAAGTTTCCCTCGGCCGACTTCGTGCCCTACGTCATCTCGCAGTTGCTTGGTGCCACGGCGGCGGCATGGGTCGCGTACCTCGTGCTCGGCAAGACGATCGCCGTCGCCCCGGGCGACGGTGTCAGCGTCACCACTGCGATCCTGGTGGAAGCGCTCTTCACCTTCGCCCTCGCGCTCACGGTGCTCAACGTGGCCTGCTCCGACAAGACGAAGGGGAATTCCTTCTACGGGCTGGCTATCGGATTCACGCTCATGGTCGCGGCCTTCGCCGGCGGCCCGATCTCCGGGGGCGCCTTCAACCCGGCGGTGGGAACCGGACCGAATGTCATCAATGCAATGTTCGGTGGCGGCAGCTGGGGGACGATCTGGATCTACTA
The DNA here is from genome assembly GCA_963789925.1 of uncultured Gemmatimonadales bacterium. Taxonomy (GTDB): domain Bacteria; phylum Gemmatimonadota; class Gemmatimonadetes; order Gemmatimonadales; family GWC2-71-9; genus JAGGAG01. Next base: position 383,179 of record CAWBMQ010000005.1, on the reverse strand, counting down.
CGTCGGTCCGCTGATCGGCGGCGCCGTTGCGGCTACGGTCTTCGGAATTCAGGAGGGCGTGACCTGAGCGCTGGGCAATTCAATGCCGCTTCGCCAACTGCAGCCGACCCGCGCGGGTCGGCTGCTTCATTTCTGGGCGGTCTGCTGTTCCTGCTTGAAGGCGAGTGATGCCCAGACGGGCAGGTGATCACTGGCGCCGAGGTTATCGTGCACCGCAGCGCTGCCACCGACCGTGAACCCGCGACTGAAGACGTGATCGACCGCGAAGAGCTTGTGGGTGGTAGGGCCGGTGTTGCGGCTGGGCCAGAAATACCCGGCATTGGTGAAGAGCGTGCCGACCAGGTCGTGGCTGTTCATGTCGCCCGCGACGACGACCCGGTCGTAGCCCTCGGCGGACGCCAGTATCGACTGGATCTGGTAGGTCTGTCCGGTAAACCAGACCTCGAGGATCGTCGACAGGTGCACCGCGAAGACACGGACGCGCTCCGTGCCCACTACCACCGTGGCTGCCACCGCCACACGCTGTCCACCACGCGTCATCGACTTGCTGGGCAGGATCAGCTTTTCGTCGTCGACGATCGGCCACCGTGAGAGGATCGCATTGCCGAAGTCCTTCTTCGGCACGGGGTGCAGGAGCGCCGGGTAATAAACGTAGTTCATGCCGAGTGCCTCCGCGGTGCTCGCGGCGGCATCCTCGTTCATCTCCTCCAGCACGATGATGTCGGCCCCGCGGAGCATCGGCGAGGTGTCCAGCAGCTGGGTCACGAGATCCATCTGCTGGGAATAGTGCACATTGAACGTGACCACGCGCAGCGAGTCCGGCGTGGGGACCGCAGTCGTGGCGGCGGCCACGGCGTGCGGACCGTTCCACTCGGGCTGCGGCTCCACCTCGGTGACGCCGGCATAGCGGGGGCCTACCGGGTCGGTATAGTTGATGGTCTTCGCACAGGCCGTGAGTGCGACGAGGGCGGCGAGGGCGACAAGGCGTTGCCAGGGCTGGATCACGGTCGGCGACTTTGCAGGCTGCGTGCCGCGCGCTGTCGGCACGGGACGGATGTGCATGACAATGCTGCAATGTAACATACGAGTAATACGCTCGTGTAGCGGAATTGTTCGGCAGGCCTAATCTGTCGCCATAATGACATTCATTGTCCTGCAAGTGTGCATTTCTGGCGGACCGCGGCCTTTGCCTTCGGGGGCGGAAATGACAGCGTCTTACGATGGAAGCGGGTCATCGAGAGTCACACCTGCATCAAGCAGTTCCACATCGAAGTGGATGGCAGGCTCCGGTTCATCAACACGACATCGAACCCCGTGCCGTGACGCGGCGAGCCCTCGTCCTCCTCTGCCTCCTCGCGGCCCCGGCGGCGGCACAGGTGCCGGTCCGGGTGGCGTGCGCCGGTTCGCCGGTAGCGCTGCCGGGCGTCGACTCCGCCCAGCTCATGGCTGATCTCGCGGCGCTCGCCGATGACTCCATGGAGGGTCGAAAGGTCGGCACAGCAGGTGGTGCCCGTGCGCGCACCTTCGTGCAAGCGCGGTTCAGGGCAATCGGGCTCGACACGCTTTCGACCGGATGGCTCGAGCCCTTCCCCGCGCCAGCGGGCTCGCCGGGGGAAGCCGCCAACGTCGTGGGCCTCATCCCAGGACGGAGCCGCCCCGGGCGCATCATCCTGGTGACGGCGCATTACGATCACCTCGGCGCGAGGAATGGTGCGGTCTACAACGGCGCTGATGACAACGCTTCGGGGACGGCCGCCCTCCTGGCGATGGCGGTGTGGTTCAGGCAGCACCCGCCCGAGAACACCCTGATGTTCGTTGCGCTGGACGGCGAGGAGGAAGGCCTGCTCGGCGCTGCCGCATTCGTGACCGACCGTCCGGTGAGCCTGGACTCGATCCTCATCGACATCAACCTCGACATGGTGAGCCGGAGCACGAAGCAGCAGCTGTTCGCGGTGGGGCCGAAACGCTACCCTGAGCTCGTGCCCTACCTGGCGCGGACGGCCTGCAGTGCGCAAGTGGCGCTGATGCTGGGGCACGACAGGGGCTGGTCCGGCGCGGAGGACTGGACCACGCAGTCCGACCAGGGTGCATTCAACGCGATTGGGATCCCGTTCGTCTATTTCGGCGTCGAGGACCATCCCGACTATCACCGCCCGACCGATGATGTCGTCCGGATCGACCGGGAGTTCTTCCTCGCCGCGAGCCGCGCCATTGCACTCTTCGCGATGCTGGTGGACGCCGATCCCGCAGGTGTGGCAGCGGCCCGTCCCGTGTCCGGGAAGGCGACCGCCCCGTGAGCGGGGCCGGCGATGAGCTCCTGCCGCTTTTCGACGCGCTCGCATTCTCCGCTGACAAGCACCGCCTGCAGCGCCGGAAAGGTGCTGCGGCCAGTCCCTACATCAATCACCCGATCGAGGTGGCTCGTGTGCTCGCGCACGAGGGCGGCGTGCGCGACATCAAGGTGCTGATCGCCGCGGTGCTTCACGATACCATCGAGGACACTGCGACCACGGTGGACGAGATTGCCGGGCGGTTCGGGTCCGACATCGCGGGGCTGGTGCTGGAGGTGACCGATGACAAGGCACTGAGCTCGGCGGAACGGAAGCGGCTGCAGGTGGAACGCGCCGGTTCACTCTCGCCGCGCGCACGTCTCGTGCGCCTGGCCGACAAGCTGTGCAACGTGCGCGACCTGGTCAACGACGCGCCGCACGGATGGAGCGTGGAGCGCCGGCGCGATTACCTCGACTGGACCGAGCGCGTCATCCACGGGTGTCGCGGTTGCAACCCGGGACTCGAAGCCGCCTACGACCGGGCCCTCCTCGACGCCCGCACCGCGCTGGCTGGTCCGGGCTGAGCTCAGGCCTCGGCGCCGGGCCGGGCAAATCCCACCACGGTGCCACACGGGGCCCGGACGAAGATCTCCTCGGCCCCATAGAATGTGGTGCGCCGCGGCACGACGATGTCAAAACCGGCCATCACGCGCTCGACGGCGTTGATGTCGTCCACATCGATGTACAGCGCGATGCCCTGGCCGTGCCCTGCGACACCGGGAACGTCGGCGTCCATGCTCGCGCGCGACTGGTACATCACCTCGACGCCATCCTTCACCAGGATCACGAAGCCGAGCCTGTCCTCGTGCGGGACCTGTACCGTGAGCGCGAAGCCGAGCCGGTCGGTCCAGAAGGGGAGACAGGGCTCGATCGCGTCCACGGGAATGATCGGTACGACCTTGCTGATGTGCATGGGTTCCTCCTTGCCGCGTAAGGCCACTGCCCGGCCGATTGACTGACCTTCGAGCCCCCATAGATTGGCTGCATGCCCATCCATTCCGCTACCCGTCCTGCGCCCGGGGAATTCAAGCCCTACTTCGGCACCTACATCGACCGGGTGCCCGATGGTGACGTCATCACTGTGCTGGAGTCTGGGATCGGCACCACCAGGAAGTTGCTTGAGCCGGTGAGCGAGGCGCGCGGCGGGTACCGGTACGCGGACGGGAAGTGGAGCCTCAAGGAAGTGATAGGCCACTTGTCCGACACGGAGCGGATCTTCACCTACCGGCTTCTCACGTTCGCGCGCGGGGACACAGGGCCACTGCCGGGCTTCGACGAGAACAGTTACGCGCCGGCGCAGGAGTCCGATCGCGTGCCCCTCGCGTGGTTGCTGAACGAGTTCGTCGCGGTGCGCGCCGCCACGCTGGCACTGCTCAAGGTTCTGCCCCCGGAGGCGTGGGAGCGAAGGGGCATTGCGAGCGAGCATCCGTTGAGCGTGCGCGCGTCCGCCTGGATCATCGCCGGTCACGAGATCCACCATCGTCGCGTGATCGAGGAACGCTACCTCACCGCACCCTGACGGGCGAAGCCCACCACGAGCAGTTGCACGAACTGGTCTGCGCGGGACCGGCCGCCGAAGGAAGCCTCGTACTCCGCTGCCGGCCGCGCTGCCACGATCGCCGCCATCGATTCTCCCCGCTGCACGGCGGCACGCACACTCTCTCCTACATCCTGCAGCATGGCGCGATAGGCCACCATGCCGGCCCGGTTGGTCGTCGGGCCGTGGCCGGGCACGATGATCGTCTGGTCATTCGCGATTGCGAGGCCGGCATCGACTGCGGCGAGCATGCCGGTCCAGCTTCCGCCGGTCCAGTAGTCGATGAACGGCGGGGCACCGAGCTCCAGCACGTCGCCCATGTGCAGGACGTTGGCCTTCGGGAGCCAGATGATCAGGTCCCCATCGGTGTGGGCCATGGGTACGTGGTGCAGCAGGACCTGCTCGCCATTGCGCGCGATCGCGAGCGAGTCGGTGAAGCAATCGGTGGGGAGGGCGTCAGCCGGCGCCGGCGTGCGATGCCAGTCCCGCCACTCGGTGATGGTGGTGTCCTTCCTCGCCTGCACGGCGACGTTGCACTGCGCCACCAGCCGGGCACCCTGCGCCTTCCAGTGCGGATTGCCGCCGATGTGATCGTCGTGATAGTGAGTCGTCACCACGGTCCTGACCGGACGCGTCGAGAGCACGCGAAGCGACGAATCGGCGAGGCTTACCCGGCGGTCACTCTGCGCGTCGACCAGGAGGATGTCGGTGCCGTCATCGTGCACGAGGATGTTGCCGTTGGCGAATCCTGACAGGACCCAGATTCCGGGGCGAAGCGGCGTCGTGGTGATCTGCATGACGGACTGTGCGCGAGTGCGCGTGGATACGGCAGTGACCAGCAGCAGGAGCGCGAGGCATGGTCGTCTCGATGCGGGCATTCCGGTTCCGGTGAATGGGGTCCAGACCCGGACGGAGGCGTGCGTCGGTTCGTTTCAGCGTCGCAGGATCAGTCGCGCTCCTGCAGCATGCGCTGCGGCGGGTCATCGAGGTCATCGAACTGGCCCTTCTTCACCGCGCGGAGGAACAGCGCGGCGAAGATACCGCCGAGCACCAGGGCGATGGGGAGCAGGAAGATGATCGCCTTCACAGGTCGCCCTGCCGCACGAGGCGCTCCACCCGGAGCGCGCCCCAGATGACGAGCCCGCTGGACAACGGCATGAGCAGGGCCGCGACCAGCGGATTGATGAAGCCCGCCGCCGCGGCCGATACCGCCACCGCGTTGTAGGCCAGGGACCGGCGCTGGTTGCTGCGGATGATCTGCCGGCAGCTTCGCGCGACGCGCCTCGCCGCCAGGATCGGCGCCAGCGACGGCCGTGCAATGACACCGTCGGCCACCAGTACGCTGCTTGCCGCACCGCTGCCCATCGCAATACCCACGTCGGCCTGTGCGAGCGCCGGTCCGTCATTCAGCCCATCGCCCGCGAAGAGCACCCGCTGACCGGTGCGCTGCCGGTCGGCAATCCAGGCCGCCTTCTGTTCCGGGTTGCACCGGGCGTGCACGGTGCCGATGCCCGCGGCGGCCGCGATGCGACCCGCCACCTCGGCATGATCCCCGGTGAGCAGTGCCACATCGAGCCCGTCGGCGCCGAGCTCCCGCACCGTCCTGGCGGCGTCGGGCCGGATCACGTCGCCAAGCGTGATGCGATGCTCACGTCCATCCCTCGTCGCTGAGCAACAGGGAACCCGGCCCACCCGAGGCGAGCTGCCACTGCACGCCATCCACCCGTCCGCGGATTCCGAAGCTCACTTCCTCCTGCACGTCCTCACCCCTGGGCAGAGCGATGTCGCGGTTCACTGCCTCTTCCACGATCGCCCGCGCGATGGGATGCATGCTGTAGCGCTCGAGGCCGGCCGCGATGCGGAGCGCGCCGTCGTCGGCGTCGAGCACCGAGACATTGCCGGCGGTGACGGTGCCGGTCTTGTCGAACGCAACCACGTCGATGTCGACGAGATCGAGCAGCGCATCGGCGGATCGGAACAGGAGACCGCGTCGTGCCGCCGCGCCGAGGCCCGCTGCCGCGGCGAGTGGCTGGGACAACGCGAGCGCGCAGGGGCACGCCACCACCAGCACTGCGACGGTGCGGGTGAGGGCAACATCGGCGCCGCGGGTGAGCCACCACCCCGCACAGGTGATGACGGCAACCACAAGCGTCGCCCCGGTGAACCACGGTGCGATGCGGTCAGCGGCGGTGGGACGCATGCCGCGATCGGCGGCCTGCTCGAGCTGTGCCGCCATCCGGCTCAGCATCGTTTCGCCGCCGACGGCCTCTACGCGCACGGTGAGTGCGCCATCGAGGAGAATCGAGCCCGCCACTACGCGATGCCCTGGTCCCACGGCCACCGGTTCGGACTCCCCGGTCAGGAGGGCCATGCGCACCTGGCCGGCGCCCTCGGTGACCACGCCATCAGCGGCGAACTCCTCCCCACTTCCCAGATCGATGTGGTCACCGGCGCGGAGCGCCGAGGCGTCCACCGTCTCGAGCTGCTCGCCGCGCTGGCGGCGCGCCGTACGCGGCGCGGTGGCCGCCAGGGACATCGCCGCCTCTACCGCGCGCCGCCGCCCGCGGCTCTCGAGCATCCGCCCCGCCAGGAGCAGCGCCACCAGCATGCCGAGCGAGTCGAGATATCCCTCGTGACCGGTGATCGTCGTGATGACGCCGTGCCCATACAGGATCGCGACGCCGAGTGCGATGGGGAGGTCCATGTGCAGGACGTACCGGCGAAGCCCCGACACTGCCCCGGCGAAGAAGGGTGCCGCGCACCAGAACGCTACCGGCGTGGCCAGCAGCAGCGACAGCCAGCGGAACAGCGCGGCGAAGCGCGGATCCATGACGTCGAACCATCCGGTATAGAGCGAGGCATAGAGCATCATCAGGTTCATGGCGCAGAAGGCGGCGACGCCGAGCCGCATCATGAGGTCGCGATCGGGGACGGCTTCCTCGCCGAGGGCACGCGGCCGATACCCGAGGGCCGCAATCCGGCCGGCCACTGCGGTGAGGTCGATGCGGCGCGGGTTCCAGCGGATCGACGCCCGTCCCGTGGCGTAGCTCACCATCACCTGTTCGACGCCCGGCGTGCGCTCCAGCACCTGCTCGATGACCCACACACATGAGGCACACCGGAGCCCGTCGACCTGTATCCGGACCTCCTCCATGCCGCCGGTGCCGCGCGTGACCGGAACTGTCATCCATCCCGTCGCGGCCCCGGCCGGCCGCGGGGCGCACGCCTCACGCTCGTCGTAGTACCGCCCCAGCCCGGCGCCCTGGATGATGGCGAACGCCATTTCGCAGCCGCTGCAGCAGAATCGCTCCTCACGCACCTCGAGCGCCGTGCCGCAATGGACGCAGTTGCCGATGCTCACCTTGGCTCCGTCGTGTACGACTCTGCCACGGGATCCCGTCCGTTCAGGGCGACCCACACGAACAGGCCATTCACCAGAATCATCACGGCGAAGGCAATCAAAAGCCCGATCGGCCACCGTCGTTCACTTCCCATGCTCGTCCCCGCCGGCGCCCCGGCCCGGTGTCATGAAGGTCGCCTGCAGTACGCGCTCCTCACGGCCGGCCGCGATGCGCAGCTGGAAGGGAATGCTGCGCGCCGGGCCCTCATCGCGCGGCATCCGGACCACGACTGGCACCGTCCGGTCCTCGGTGCTGCCCAGGACGATCGCAGGTGCCATGACTATGGCACCCGCAAGTCCCTCGAGCGAGACGGTATACGTGGCCGGCTCCGGGCGCGGGTCGTTGTTCCCGATGCTCAGCAGGTAGGTGTTCCGGATCGTGCCGTCGTCGTCGCGCACGAAGGTGGAGCCGGGGCTGCGGGAGACTTCCGCCTCGAACGCCACGTGGGTGGTGAGCACGATCACGGCAGCGACGACGAGCGCCGTGATGAGGCCGCCGTAGATGACCGGCCGGGGACGCAGCAGGCTGCGGGTCTCGCCCCGGGTCTCCGCCTCGGTGGTGTATACGATGAGTCCCTTGTGCCCGAGCTTCTCCATGACATGATCACACGCATCGATGCAGCGCGCGCAACCGATGCACTCGAGCTGGTACCCGTCCCTGATGTCGATACCGGTGGGGCAGACGTTGACGCAGAGGTTGCACGCGACGCAACGGCCGTCGACCTTCGCATCCGCGCCGCCCCGGGGCTCGCCCCGGCTCGTTTCATAGGTGATCTGCAGGGTATGATCGTCGGTCATCACGCCCTGGAACCGGGCATAGGGGCACAGGTAGATGCAGAACTGCTCGCGGAACCATGCGAAGTCGAGGAACGCGATCGTCGCCATGATGCCGGCAAAGGCGTAGCTGGTACTGCCGGCGTGCCCGGTCCAGAGGGCGCGCGGGTCGCCGAAGTATCCGACGAACGATGTGGCCCCGACCAGGGCCACCACGGCAAATACGGACCACTTGCCGAGCCGCCGTAGCACGCGGTCCGTCGTGAGCGGCCCGGCGTCGCGCTTCATGCGCGGGTTCCGGTCGCCCTCGAAGAACTTCTCGATGGGACGGATGAGTTCCTCGAGGAACACCGTCTGGGGACAGGCGTAGCCGCACCAGAGTCGCCCGAAGAGTGAGGTGAAGAAGAAAAGGGCGAAGGCGAGCGCCAGCAGCAGGATGAGGATCAGCACCGTATCCGACGCGGTGTAGATGGCGCCGAATGCATAGAGCCGCCGCTCCGGGATGTTCGCCTGGAGCAGCGGCGCGCCACCGATCCTGAGCCACGGCACGCCCAGCAGTATCGCAAGGAGGATCCACCCACTGACGCGGTGGAGGCGCTGGAAGCGGCCACCGATCGACTGGGGATAGACCCAGGCGCGTACTCCCTCGGCGAAGCCGAGCTTCGCCAGCAGGCTGGTCACCGCTTCGAGATGATGTAGGCGGCGACCTGACCGATCTTCTCGTTGCCGAGGATCGGGCCCCATGTGGGCATGCCCTTGGCCGCGACGCCGTTCGTGATGGTGGCCACGACCTCTTCCGGCTTCTCGCCGTGGATCCAGGTGCTGTCCACCAGGTTCGGGCCGATGCCGCCCTGCAGCTCGGCACCATGGCAGGCCACGCAGTTCGCCTTGTAGACCGCCTCGCCGGCCGCAATCGCCGCCGGTGTCTCCTCCACGGTGGCCAGCTGGCTCGACTTCGGCCACCGCGCCTCCGCCTCTGCCACCTGGGCGGCAAGTGACTTCACGTATGACTCCCTGCCGATGAAGTGGTAGTACGCCACGTAGGCGACCGCCCAGATGATCGTGAGGTAGAACATGCCGACCCACCAGTTGGGCATCGGGTTGTCGTACTCCTCGATGCCGTCGCTCTCCGCCCCGTGGCCGAGAATGCGATCAAGCTCCTTCTTCTTGCTCACTGCTCGCCTCCATCCATGAAGGGCTGCCGGGCGGCCTCCTCCAGGCGCTCGCGGTTCCGCGGCGCCCATGCCCAGGCGATCCAGCCTGCGAAGCACACGAAGAACACCAGGGTCATGACGCCGAGCAGCCATCCGCCCTGGACGCTCGCCACCGCCTCCCGGATGAGCGGGTTCATGGCGCCGGCGCCTTCAAGGCACCCGGCGCCTTCGTGGCACCCGCTGCAATCGCGGCGCTGCCGTCCTTGCCGAGCCGCTGCAGGTAGGCAATCAGTGCCACGATCTCTTCGTCCGGCTCAGCCGTGAAGCCGCCGGTACGGAGGCTCGCGACGATCGCGCCTCCCTCGGTGCGCATCTGCTCCGGAATCGCCGCGATGGCCGCGTCGTCATATGGCACGCCGACCTTGCGCAGCGTGCGCACCGTCGCCGCGACTTCGCGCGGATCGACCCGGGCACCATACAGCCACGGATAGTTCGGCATGATGCTGCCGGGGGACGTGCTGCGCGGGTCCTTCATGTGCTGGTAGTGCCAGGCATCGGGATACTTGCCTCCGACCCGCTGCAGGTCGGGGCCGATGCGCCGGGAGCCAAGCAGGAAAGGATGCTCATATTCATACTCACCGGCCCGGGTCCACTCGCCATAGCGCAGCATCTCGGCCCGGGTGGGCCGGATCATCTGCGAGTGGCAGGTGACAGCAACCTTCGCGGATGTAGATGTCCCGCCCGGCCGCTTCCAGCGGCGACAGCGGCGTCACGCCGGCCAGGTGCTCCGGTCCGAGCTTCGCGCTGAACATCGGGACGATCTCGATCAGCCCGCCGATCGAGATCGCGATCGCGGTGAGGATGGCCATGGTGCCGCCCCTGGCCTCGATGATCCGGCGGTGAAACCCGTCCTTGCTGATCGGTCACGAGGGATGCTCTCCAGGTCAGGCGCGAGCCGGCATCACGTCGCCGGTAGCGGGTGTCGTGGCCTGCGCGGCGCGCGACGAGATGATGAAGTTGATGGCCATCAGGATGACGCCCGCGAGGAACAGCGTGCCGCCGGCCAGCCGCATCCAGTAGAACGGCGCGAGCTTCTCCACCACGTAGGCCCAGACCGGGTAACGCAACTGGCCGCTGGCAGGATCGATGGCCCGCCAGAAGAGGCCCTCCGTCAGCCCGCCTGCCCACATCGACACGGTGTAGAGCACGATGCCCGTGGTTGCGATCCAGAAGTGAGTCGTGACCCACTCGGGCTTCTGCAGGGGCCGGCCGAAGAGCCGGGGGAAGAGCCAGTAGAGGATGGCGAATGACAGCATGCCATTCCATCCAAGGGCGCCGCTGTGCACGTGCCCGATGATCCAGTTGGTGAAGTGCCCTAAGCCGTTCACGGCGCGAATGGAAAGGAGCGGGCCCTCGAAGGTGGCCATGCCGTAGAAGCTGATCGCGACGACCATGAACTTGAGGATCGGGTCGGTGCGCACGCGGTCCCAGGCGCCGCGCAGTGTGAGCAGGCCGTTGATCATGCCGCCCCACGATGGTGCCAGCAGCATGATGCTGAACACCATGCCCAGCGTCTGCGCCCACTCGGGTACCGCGGAATACAGGAGGTGGTGGGGCCCGGCCCAGATGTAGAGGAAGACCAGCGACCAGAAGTGGATGATCGAGAGCCGGTAGCTGTAGATCGGCCGTTCCGCCGCCCTGGGCAGGAAGTAGTACATGAGCCCCAGGAACGGCGTGGTGAGGAAGAACGCCACCGCGTTGTGACCGTACCACCACTGCACCAGCGCGTCGGTCAACCCGCCGAAAACGGGATAGGAACGGGTGAGGGTCGCCGGAATCTGGATGTTGTTCACGATGTGCAGCACGGCAATCGTGATCACGAACGACATGTAGAACCAGATCGCGACGTAAAGGTGGTCCACCCTTCGCGTTGCGATGGTGCCGAAGAAGTTGATCGCGAAGATCACCCATACCAGGGTGATCGCCCAGTCGATCGGCCAGATGAGCTCGGCATACTCGTGGGTCTGGGTGAGTCCGAATGGGAGCGTAAGCGCGGCGGAGACGATGATGAGCTGCCAGCCCCAGAAGTGGAGGCGGGATAGCGTATCGTTCCACATGCGCACCTTGAGGAGGCGCTGCATCGAGTAGTAGATGCCGGTGAAGCAGATGTTGCCGCAGAAGGCGAAGATGACGGCGTTGGTATGGAGCGGCCTCAGCCGGCCGAACGTAAGCTGCGCGATGCCCATATTCGCCGGCCACCAGGCAAGCTCGAGGGCGATGAAGACGCCGACCAGCATGCCCACGACGGCCCAGGTTACGGTGGCAATGAAGAACAGCCTGACGATGGCGTCGTCGTATTCGATGGGCGACGCCGACCCGGAAGCAATGGCCACGATTGAACCGCCGGAGAGGGTATGATGAATTGTGGTCGCGGATAACCCTAGTAACGAGACCTGTGGTCTGTTTCAAGAGTTCATGAAGTCTTCCTCATACGCAGGTACTGGACCCTGACGTCACTGCTGGCGGGTGCGTTCCTGGCTGGCCTCATCGGAAGCCCGCACTGCGTCGCCATGTGCGGCGGTTTCGCGGCCGCCTGCGGGCGTGCACCCGCCGGCGCAGCAGCGTGGCACATCGGGCGGCTCACCACCTATGCCATGCTGGGCGCGCTTGCGGCACTGGTGGGCCAGGCGCTGCCGGGTCCGCCGTGGCTATCCGCCCTGCTGTCGGTGGTGCTGCTCATCTGGTTCGCCGGTGCGCTGGCAGGGCTGCTTCCGGAGCCGCGACTCTCCTTACCCGGCGTCGGTGGGGTGATGACCCGGCTCGTGGCGCGTGACGCCCCGGCGTCGCGGTTCCTCTTCGGCATTGCCAACGGCCTCCTGCCGTGCGGACTCGTCTATGCGGCGCTGGCCCTGCCGGTGGCGCTCGGCAGTGTCCCTCTGGGCGCACTCGCGATGGTGCTCTTCGGGCTGGGCACCATCCCGGCGCTGGCAACGCTGGCAGCCGGACTCGCGCGGCTGCTGCGCCAGGGACTCTGGCCCCGCCGGATCCTGGCCTTCGGAATGCTGCTCGTGGGCCTCTGGTCGATTGCGACGCGGGAGGGCTGGATCGGGAGGGGTATGACGGGAATGGGCCCACACCATCAGGAGGCCAGACCGTGACGTCGGTCACCATGCGAACGCCATCTGCGTCCCTGCGCGCGTTCGCGGCCCAGCAGCTGTCCCGGGCGGCCGGTGCGCCGCTGGTCGAGGGCAACCGCGTGAGCATCCTGGCGGATGCCGCCGAGAATTTTCCGGCATGGCTGGAGGCGATCGATTCGGCGGAGCGGCTCATCTACTTCGAGTGCTACATCATTTCCGACGATGAGACCGGCCGCCGCTTTGCCGATGCGCTCGCGGCGAAGGCGCGCGCCGGGGTGAAGGTCCGCCTGCTGTATGACTGGATCGGCTGCTGGAGGGAATCGGGGGCTCGCTACTATCGCGGCCTGCGCGAGGCCGGTGTGGAGGTCCGCTGCTACAACCCGCCGAAGATCGACAGTCCATTCGGCTGGCTGAGCCGCGATCACCGGAAGATGCTCGCCGTGGACGGGCGCATCGGCTTTGTCACCGGGCTTTGCCTGAGCGCCCGGTGGGAAGGTGATCCCGCGAAGGGCATCGATCCCTGGCGGGATACCGGCGTGCAGTTCGAGGGGCCGGCGCTGGCTGACCTCGAGTCCGCGTTCGCCGAAGTGTGGGCGGCGACCGGTGACCCGATCCCCGCGGGCGAGTTCACGCCGCCGGCGTCGATGGAGCCCCGCGGTGACGTGGCGCTTCGTGTTATCCCGACGGCGCCCGCCACCACCGCGGTGTATCGCCTCGACCTGGTGATGTCATCGATCGCGCGGAAGACGCTCTGGCTCACCGACGCCTACTTCGTCGGGATTCCCACCTATGTCCAGGCGCTCTGCGAGGCGGCGCGCGACGGGGTGGACGTGCGGCTCCTCGTGCCGGGCGGCAGTGACGTGCCGCTCGTGAGTCCGCTGTCGCGCTCGGGATATCGTCCGCTGCTCGAGGCCGGCGTGCGGGTGTTCGAGTGGAATGGCACGATGCTGCATGCGAAGACGGCGGTGGTCGACGGCCTGTGGGCGAGGGTGGGTTCGACCAACCTCAACCTGCAGAGCTGGATGGGGAACTACGAACTGGATGTGGCGGTGGAGGACGCCGGCTTCGCCCGGGAGATGGAAGCCATGTATGTCGAGGATCTCTCGAAGGCCACCGAGATCGTGCTGTCGAAGCGGTCGAGGGTTCGGCGCATCGGGCATCCCGAGGGCGAGCGCAGCCATCGCCGTCGTCGCCTGCGCGACGGCAGTTCGAGTCGCGCCGCCACGAGCGCGGTCCGCTGGGCCAACTCGGTGGGCGCCGCACTCACCAGCCGTCGCGAGCTGGGGCCTGCGGAGAGCCACCTCATGCTGGGCGCCGGAATCCTCCTCTGCGTGGTCGCCGTCGTGGCTGTGCTCTGGCCCCGGGTGCTGACCATCCCACTCGCCGCGCTCGCGGCCTGGGTCGGCATCGCGTCGCTGCTGCGTGCCTGGCGTCTCGCACAGGAGCGCATCTCGGCCACGCGGCCGCCAGCGCCAATGCGAGGTGCAACCGAGCCGTTGCCGGAACGTCTCCCCTGACCGGCCGCAGGGCGAGTGGTTACCATAAAGGTCCGGACCGTGGTTCCTTCCAATCGCTATCCCGTTGCCCCGCAGGGGGTTGTCCTGTTGTCGAGCCTCGCTCACGAGCCCATGCACCAGCGTCTCCCACTCACTCGTTTTCGCTCCGGTCTTGCGTTGCTTGGCGGCCTGTCCTGGGCCGCTTGCAGCACCGCGCCGGCATCGTCCGTTGCGGGTCCTGTCCCCAAGTCCGCGCCCGCCGCCCCGGCCACGCCAACCGCGCCGCCCAAGGCCGCGCACCAGTCGGCGACCCGCGCCGAGAGCACCCGCGCGTATGCTCTGCCGACGTGGGCGCCGTTCGACACGGCGATCGTGCGGGGCACCCGCACCCGTACCGGCGAGCCCGGCCCGGCGTACTGGCAGCAGCGGGCGGAGTACCACCTCGAGGCTGAGCTCAACCAGGTGAGCAAGCGGCTCAACGGACGCGGTACCATCACCTATCACAACAACTCGCCCGACACCCTGCCGACGATCTACATCCAGGCGTACGGAAACCTCTTCGCGCCCGAGGCGAAGCGGAATACGCCGGTGCTTGCGTCGCTCGGCGGGATCATCTTCACCAAGGTTGCCGTGGAGGGCCGGGCACTCGACTCGAGTGCACTCGGCGCCGGCTGGACGGTGACTGGAACGGTGATGGCACTGAGGCTGCCGAAACCGCTCCTCCCGGGCGCCAGCGTGGAACTCGAGTTCGGCTGGAACCTGCGCATTCCGCCCGACGGCCCGCGGGGTGGGCAGGATCGCGAGACCTATGTCCTCAGCTACTGGTATCCACAGGTCGCCGTGTACGATGACGTGAACGGCTGGCAGATCGACCAGTACCTTGGCAACGCCGAGTTCTACATGGGCTACGGGGACTACGACGTGGCCCTGACGGTGCCGGAGGGATGGCTGGTCGGCTCCACGGGCACGTTGCAGAACCCCGAGGAGGTGCTGAGCGATTCCACGCGGGCGAGGCTGGCGCGCGCGCGCGCCGGTGGCAGCGTGGTGAGCATCGTGCCCGACAACGGCCGCGGTGCCGGCAAGGCCACGCAGAAGGGGAAGGACGGGAAGCTCACCTGGCGCTTCAAGGCGGAGAACGTCCGCGACGTCACCTGGGCCACATCCAACCTGTATCTCTGGGACGCGACGACGGCGGCGGTGGGCGCGCGGGAGGGCAGCGGCGTGCCCGACACGACCATGATCTACAGCTTCTACCGCACCGATGCACGGCGGTCGGGCTGGGGCGAGAGCGCGACCTACGCATCGCGCGCGATCACGATCTTCTCAAAGGTGCTCTGGCCCTATCCCTACCCGCACATGACGGTGGTGGATGGGCCGTCGAGCTGCGGCGGCATGGAGTACCCGATGATGACGTGCATCGGGGGCGACTGGAACGAGCGTACCCTGTTCGACGTGGAGGCACACGAGATCGCCCACATGTGGTTCCCGATGCAGGTGGGCTCGGACGAGAAGCGCTACGCCTGGATGGATGAGGGCATGGCGCAGTACTTCCAGTCGATCGCCATCGATGCGCAGTTTCCCGACGCCGATGACGTGGGCGAGAACCGGCGCAATTACGTCGGCGCCGTGCGCTATGGCAAGGAAACCGAGATGATGCGGTACGGCGACAAGTACCCCGACTACAACGCCTACGGTATCGCGAGCTACTTCAAGCCAGCCACCGTCCTCGTGGCACTGGGCGGAGTCATCGGCGACTCGACCGTGCTGCGGGGTATCCGCGAGTATGGAAAGCGCTGGAACGGCAGGCACCCGATGCCGAATGATTTCTGGGACACCATGAATGAGGTCTCGGGCCAGGACCTCGACTGGTTCTGGCGCACCTGGTACTACGAAACCTGGAAGCTTGACCAGGCCATCGACGGCGTGGTCCGGGCGAACAGTGACACGCTGGTGATCACGGTGGAGAACAAGGGAAGGGCGCCGATGCCTGTGCTCCTCGTGGCGCGTGGCGCGAGTGGCGACACCACGAACCTCACCGTTCCGGTGGACGTGTGGTTCCAGGGTGAGAAGAAGGTGGCCGTGCGAATGGCGGTCCCCGAAGACTTCACCCGCCTGGAGATCGACCCGACGCAGCGATTCCCCGATGCGGACCGGAGCAACCAGAGCTGGCCCCAGCGATGAACGAAGAGCGTGGACAGCGGATGCGGCTCTACCGGCTGTGGCGCACCGCGACGATTCTCTGCGCGCTCGGTGCCGTTGAAATCGGTGTACTCGCCTGGCAGCGCCAGCAGCCGTGGCTCGCGCTGGCCTGCGTGCCGCTCGCAGCGGTGGCCGCGTATGCCGGGCGACGGGGTGTCGCCCTTCGCCGGACCCTGTAGCGACATGTGCATGTAGCGGGCCTTCACGGGAGCCCGCATATTGGCTGGGTACCCCCTTCGGGAGGGTTCCATGCCCTACGCGAGACTTGCCGCGACCCTGGTTACCTACGCGATCATCGGTTGCATCCTGCTGCTGACCATCGGGGCCATCCTCTGTTTCCCCGGCCCCGCGCGACACCCGCCGGCTCTCCGCCGTTCCGATGCGCCGCACGCCTAGGACCGTGGTCGCTTTCTTCGCGGGGAGCACCAACATAGTTTGAGGGTCATGCCCATCGTCGTAATGGCGTCCGTGGCACTCCAGCGTCGCGCCGCATGACGGGTGTGCCTGCGACGGCCGAGCGCCCGCCGGCATCTGACGCGATCAACACCTTCCTCGTGCGCGTCTCCATCGCGCTCCACAAGCACGGCACATATCCCCCCGGTCACCCGGCGCTGGTATCGGCCGACTCGGCACTCGCGCTATCGACTGAGGCGCTCTTCAGCGAGCGCGCCGCGCTGGGCATCGGCGTCGCGCGCCGCACGCTCCTCGTGGATGGTGTGCCCACCGACAGCTCCAACGCCGTGGTGAAGGAACTCGCCGAGCGGCTGCACCGGCGCGAGGTCGGCGGCATCATGTTGCGCCGGGGGGTAACCGCCGATGAACTGAGCGAGGCATTGCACCACCTCAGCGCCGACCCGACCCAGTTCCGCGAGCGGCTGCATGGGCACGGAGAGCCGCTCCCGACGTGGCCCCACATCGACATCATGCCGCCGGCCTTCCGGCGCCTCGCCCTGGCCGGGAATGAAGGTGGGGAGCCGCCCGCGGATGGCGCGGGCCAGAAGCTCTGGCACATGCTCGCCGTCGCGACGCTCGACCGGGGAGGGAACGCCGAATCCGTGCCCGAGTCAGAGGCCAGTCCTGCCCGGCTCGCGGACCGCATCAACTCGTATGCCCGCGAACGCCGGAATTCGCGCGACGTGGGCGAGATGCTGCTGCGGCTCGGTCGCTATGCCAAGAACGCGCAGGGCGTCGAACGGCAGGCCCTCGAGGACCAGGTGCGCACGCTGATGTCGCAGCTCTCGCCGGAGGCACTGGGCTGGTTGTTCGCGGGCCAGAACCGGGAAGAGCGCCGGATCCTCATGACCGAGGCGGTGGATGTGCTGCCGGTGGATGCGGTGGTGGAGCTGCTGAAGGCCGCCGGCGATTCGAGCGAGCAGAACATCTCGCACTTCATGGTGCGCATGCTGCGGAAGCTTGCCGGCCAGGCAAGGACATCGGAGGAGGGCGGCGCGCAGGGAGACAGCGAACTCCGCGACGCTGCGCGGGAGATCGTGGACAACTGGACGCTCGAGGATCCCAATCCGCTCGAGCACACCCGCCTCCTCGACCAGCTCAGCCAGTTCGAGGTGTCGAAGGTGGAAGGCACGGTGCCGCTCGCGGGCGAGGGGCTCCGGCTGATGCAGATCGCGATCGAGACCAACGCCTCGGGCGACCATGTGCTGGAAGCGATCGAGCTGATGCTCGAGGCGCGGGAGCTGACGCCACTCCTCGACCTGCTCGCGACTGCGGACGATGCGCCCGACACCGTGGCGCTCGCGCGGCGTCACCTGGAATCGCCCGAGGTCCTGCGGCGCGTGCTGCTGGAGGAACCGATCGACGCCGTCGGCAGCCAGCGCCTGCTCGATGAGACCGGTCCCGGGGCTGCAGCAGGCCTCCTCGACGCGCTCGCGATCTCGGAGTCACAGGGCACCCGCCGGCTGATCCTGGAGCGCCTGGCGGCGATGGGTGGGCAGATCGCGCCTCTGCTCGCCGATCGGCTGCCCCGCGTCCCCTGGTACGTGCAGCGCAACGTCCTCGCCCTGCTCGCGCGGCTCAAGACGCTGCCCGCCGGTTTCGAGGCGCGTGCATACGCCGAGCATCCCGAGGTGACGGTGCGCTTCCAGGCCCTGAGCGTGATGGTGCGCCAGGCGAAGGAGCGCGAGGAGGCCATCCACCTGGCGCTTGCCGATACCGATCCGCGGGTGGTGAAGCTCGGGCTCGACGCCGCGGCAGGCGGGCTGCCGCGCCAGGCGGTGACGCGGCTCATGGTTCTCATCAACCACCCGGCACGTCCAGCGGACCTGCGGCTCAGGGGGATCCGACTGCTGGCACAGGCGCCGACCCCCGCGACGCGTGACTGGCTCTTCGACAAGGTGCTGACCAAGCGCACGCTCTTCCGGGGACCGCGCCTCACGCCCAAGTCGCCGGAGATGATCGCGGCGCTCGAGGTGCTGGCCCGGAAGTGGCGCAGCTATCCGCAGGCCGCATATGCCCTGAAGCTGGCCCAGGAGAGCGGGGACCCCGAGCTGGCGGCGGCAGCGGCGGGGCGGGAGACGTCGTGAGCGCCAGCGGGTTCCTCATTTCGCTCGGGCAGTGCCTTGCCACGATGAACCTCTACGCGGAGGGGCACCCGGCGCGCGAACGGGCACTGGACAACTCCTACGAGAGGCTGCGGCGGTTGCTGGAGGGACAGGAGCGGTTCGAGGTCTCCTTCGTCAACACCGAGACCGTGGTCGGCGATCGCGCACTCAGCGACATCGGGATCTGGGACTGGGCCCCGCGCCTCGCGGGTATCGGGGTGGAGCGCATTGAAATCGACCCCGGCGTTACGAGCGACGAGTACGACCGCTTCGTCGATGACATCTGGCGGAAGCTCAACGGCCGGCCCGATTCGTCGGCCGAAGCGCGCCAGATGGCGTCGTCGTCGATCCGGTTCGGCCCGCTGCTGGTCCGTGATGGAGGTGACGGCAGCAGCGGCGCGAACGGCACCGGGCTCGCGATGCTCGCGGGAGTCGCGAGTTCCCTGTCGCTGCAGGACGAAGCGGCGACCGTGGACTGGATCCACGACGAAGTGTCGATGACCGACCGGCTGCCGATGGGCGAGGTGGAGGCCGTCGTGCGTTCACTGTCGGTCGCAATGCAGATGGAGCATCGCATGCTCCTCCCGCTGCTCGACCTCAAGCGGTTCGACCAGTACACCACCACGCACGCCTGCAACGTGTCGGTGCTCGCCATGGGACTGGCGGAGCAGCTGGGGCTCGGGCGCGACGAAGTGCGAAGCTTCGGCGTGGCGGGCCTGCTGCACGACCTTGGCAAGATCAGGATCCCGAAGGAGATCCTGACGAAACCGGGCAAGCTCTCCGAGGAGGAGCGCACGGTCATCCAGCAGCATCCGGTGGAAGGTGCCCGCATGGTGCTGTCGCGTGAGCGTGGCCTCGGCGTGGCTGCCGTGGTGGCCTATGAACATCATGTCTGCATCGACGGCGGGGGCTATCCCACGTTCCGCTTCACCCGCAACTGTCATTACGCCAGCCGTATCGTGCACGTGTGCGACATCTACGATGCGCTCTGCACCAACCGGCCCTATCGCGATGCCTGGGAGCCGGAGAAGGCGCTCAGTTACCTCGAATCGCGTGCAGGCAGCGAGGTGGACGCCGAGATCACGCGGGTCTTCTGCGCGCTGGTGCGTGGCAGCATTCCGGCGCGCCTGCCCATGCCGGAGGAGACTCCTACGGCTTGAAGCGCGCGGCGTCCGGGGCCGGCGTCCAGGGATGTCCCGGCTCGAAGCTGGACCAGAGGAGCGCCGAGACCTTCCGCAACAGGGCGTACCCCTCGTTGTCGTTCGCGTACGACGAGTCAGCCTGCCCCTTCGTGATCACCGAAAACACGTAGTCGCCGGACGGCGCGTTCACGAGCACCACCTCGGAACGCGAGTGATCGACGGCACCCTGCTTCGACGCCGCCTGCACCCAGGGCGGCACCTGCGACAGTGCCTCACCATTCCAGTAGATGCGCGTGAGCATCCGGTACATCTCCTGGTCGGCGGCGGGGCTCACTGCGCGCTGTTCCCGGATCATGACCAGCAGCTCCGCCATCTCGCGCGGCGTCGTCTGTCCCCACCCGAACATCGTGCGTGCGTCCGCCCGTCCCGGGGTGCGCGAATTGACGCGGGTGGAATCCAACCCGTGTTCCGCCAGCCACGCGTTGATGGCAGCGCCGGTGCCGACGAGCTTCTGCAGCCAGAGAGCCGCAGTGTTGTCGCTCGTGGTGATCATGAGCATCGCTACCTGGGCCAGCGGGACCGGCGTGCTGTCGCGGAGCTTGCCAAGCAGGTCGTCCTCCCCGGCGTAGAGCAGCGAGTCGCGGTAGGTCAGGGTGTCCAGCCATCCCAGCTTGCCGTCCTGGACCTGCTGGAAGAGGCGTGATCATGATCGGCACCTTGATCATGCTCGCGGTGGGGAACAGCTCATCGGCCCGGATCGCGGCGTAGCGGCCGGTCTTCAGGTTCTGGACGTAGATGCCGACGGTGCCGCGGAACGGGTCCACCAGCTTCTGCAGCTTCGCCTCGAGCGCGGCATCCCGCCTCGGCTTCGGCACATGCTGAGCGGCGGCAGGCACCGGGGTGCCCACCGCCGCAATCAGCATCAATAGCGCGACGGCCCTGTTCACGCCTAGTACCGGTAGTGCTCCGGCTTGTACGGACCGTCCACCGGTACGCCGATGTAGTCCGCCTGGTCCTTCGAGAGCTTCGTCAGCTTGACGCCGAGCTTGTCGAGATGGAGGCGCGCCACCTTCTCGTCCAGGTGTTTCGGCAGCGTGTACACCTTCTTCTCATACTTCGCATTGTTCGTGTGCAACTCGATCTGCGCCATTACCTGGTTGGTGAAGCTGGCCGACATGACGAAGCTCGGGTGGCCCGTGGCACAGCCCAGGTTAAGCAGGCGCCCCTCGGCCAGGATGAGTACGCCGTGGCCGTCGGGGAACACGAACTCGTCATACTGCGGCTTGATGTTGTTCCGCGTGATCCCCGCCTTCTTGAGCCCGGCCATGTCGATCTCGTTGTCGAAGTGGCCGATGTTGCCCACGATCGCCTTGTCCTTCATGCGCCGCATGTGGTCGACGGTGATGATGTCCTTGTTGCCCGTCGCGGTGATGAAGATGTCGGCGGTCGCCACGACCTCCTCCAGCGTCGTGACCTGGTAACCCTCCATCGCCGCCTGAAGCGCGCAGATCGGGTCGATCTCGGCCACCACCACCCGAGCGCCCTGGCCCTTGAGCGCCTGGCAGCAGCCCTTGCCCACGTCACCATAGCCCAGCACCACGGCGACCTTGCCCGCCAGCATCACGTCGCTCGCGCGCAGGATGCCGTCGATGAGCGAGTGACGGCAGCCGTACAGATTGTCGAACTTCGACTTCGTCACCGAGTCGTTCACGTTGATCGCCGGGAACGCGAGGGTACCGGCCTGCATCATCTCGTAGAGCCGGTGCACGCCGGTCGTCGTCTCCTCGGAGACGCCGCGGATCGCCGACACGACCTTGGTCCAGCGGCCCGGGTTGTTCTTCTGTTCGGCGCGCAGCAGGTCGAGGATCACGCCC
This sequence comes from uncultured Gemmatimonadales bacterium, assembly GCA_963789925.1. Taxonomy (GTDB): domain Bacteria; phylum Gemmatimonadota; class Gemmatimonadetes; order Gemmatimonadales; family GWC2-71-9; genus JAGGAG01. Next base: position 361,578 of record CAWBMQ010000005.1, on the reverse strand, counting down.
CACTCCTCGGGATCCTTGTCGGCGTTGAAAGCCGGCACCTTGCCCGCCTTCTCGAACTCGGCGCCCTTGTGCACCAGGAGCGTCGCATCGCCACCGTCATCCAGCAGGAGGTTCGGGCCGCCGCCATCGGGCCACATGAGCGCCTGCTCGGTGCACCACCAGTACTCCTCGAGCGTCTCGCCCTTCCACGCGAAGACCGCGATCCCCTTGGGCTTCTCGATCGTACCCGTCGGGCCCACCGCGACACCGGCGGCCGCATGATCCTGGGTGGAGAAGATATTGCACGACACCCAGCGCACGTCGGCGCCGAGGTCCACCAGCGTCTCGATCAGCACGGCGGTCTGCACCGTCATGTGCAGCGAGCCCATGATGCGCGCGCCCTTCAGCGGATTCTTCCCCTTGTACTCGGCACGCAGCGCCATCAGTCCCGGCATCTCGTACTCGGCGAGGCGGATTTCCTTGCGGCCCCACTCGGCCAGGCCGAGATCCTTCACCTTGAACGCGGGCCGGTCGGCAGTCGACGGGACCTTCCGCTCACTCGCTACTGCAGTCACGATACGCTCCTTGTTGGCGCCCCATCGGGCGAAGACTTGAATGCCACGGCGGTGAAGAGCAGCGGCCCCCGGGCGTGCGGTTCCGCTGGCAACGCCACCTGCCGCACCGCCGTGAGTTGTGCCTGGTCGAACCACTCCCGCAGCGTCGCTGCGGAGAATCCCTGCCACTGCTGGCCGAACCGCTGCCGCAGCTCCACCTGCTCGTGCGGCTGCAGGTCCACTACGAGAACCCGTCCGCCCGGCTTGAGGACGCGCGCGGCCTCACGAATCACCTGGCCCGGATCCCCGGCATACGGGAGCACCAGGTTGAGGACGGCCACGTCGAGCGTCCCATCGGCGATCGGCAGCGAGGCGAGGTCACCCTGGCGCAGCTCGACGTTGGTTCGCTCCGCGAGACGGGTGCGGGCCACGTCGAGCATCGCATTCGATCCATCGACCGCGATCACGGTCTCCACGAATGGCGATGCCGCCAGCGCGAAGTGACCGGTGCCGCATCCCAGATCGCCGACCACCCAGGACGGCTCCATCAACCCGAGCAAGCCGAGCAACTCGAACCGTGGGGCGAAGAGTTCTGTGCGCAGCTCGTCCCACTCCCCGGCCGCACCCTCGAAGAACCCCTCTCGGGCCTGACGCTGGGCCAGCACGTGACGCACCCGCTCCTGGTCCCGACGGACCTCGGCCGTTCCCTCGACTTCGGCTCGCACCAGCCGCCACAAATCCCCCAGCGCCTCGGCCTGCGCCCTGGTGTTGGCACGGTAAAGCCGACTGGTGCCTTCGGCCCGCGACGTCACCCAGCCCTGATCGGCTAAAGCCTTGAGGTGACGAGACATGGTAGGCTGTGGGAGCTGCAGGATTTCGCCCAGGTCGCCCACGCTCAGCTCCCGCGGTTCCAGCAGGAGCAGCAGGCGGGCGCGGACAGGATCCGCAAACAGGTCCAACTGGGGCAGAAGTAAGGTTCCCATATCCATCCATTATTGCAGATGGACGGATAAAGCGCAAGGGGAGGACCACGCCTCCCCGGAGGGCCTATTCCACTGCTTCCCCGGTGATGAGTTTGATCGACTTCCGGGCCATGTGGGCCACGTCATCGTTCCGGTCGTCGAGCTCCTTCTGCAGGGCCGGAACCGCCGCCGCCGCATCGGGACCGATTTCACCGAGTGCCAGCGTGCTGGCGTAGCGCACAGTGGCGTTCTCGCTGCCCAGGTTCTCGATGAGGGCCGGTACCGCCGCCTTCGCAGCGGGCCCCGCCGAACCTACGGCATAGGCCGCCGACACCCGGGTATACGGCGCGTCACCGCCCAGGTCGGCGATCCACTCAGAGAGCGGGCGGTCCTGCACGATCGGGTCGCCGCCTTTTGGCTTCGCCTTGCCGGACGACTGGGCGAAGGCCGACGCGGTGAGGGCGGCGAGCAGGACGAACAGCGCGAAGCTGCTGCGCCGGATAAACATCATGTGGAGTCTCCCTGGGGCAGTCACTGGGTACGAGAGAATGTATCGCACTGACGAGGGTCGCCGGACTCGAAGCCGCGGCGGAACCAGTTCATGCGTTGCTCGGAGCTGCCATGCGTGAACGACTCGGGGCTTACCCGCCCGGTCGACATCTTCTGGAGATGGTCATCGCCGACTGCGGCAGCGGCCCGCAATCCCTGCTCGGCTTCGCCCGGATCGAGCTTCCCTCGCTGGGCCGCTGAGTGACCCCAGACTCCTGCGTAGCAATCGGCTTGGAGCTCGAGGAGCACCGATGCCTGGTTCGCCACCTCGGGCCGGGACTGCTGCAGCTGGGTCACCTGCTGCGAGGTGCCGAGCAGTGTCTGCACATGGTGTCCGAGCTCGTGCGCGAGCACGTAGGCCTGGGCGAACTCACCCGAAGCGCCCATCTGTCCCAGCTGGTCCCAGAAGGCAAGGTCCACGTAGACCCTTTGGTCGCCCGGACAATAGAAGGGTCCGCTGGCTGCCTGGGCGGTGCCGCAAGCCGACTGTACCACGTCGCGGAACAGTACCAGGCGCGCATCGCTGTAACGGGTATTCATCGTCTGGGGCAGCAGCGCCGCCCAGACCGTATCCTGGGCATCATCCAGGACGAACGACAGGAATTGGACCGATTTCTCCTCCGCCGGATCGTTGATCGGCGCAGGGGCCGAGGAGGGTGCCGCACCTCCACCAGTTGCCAGGCTGAGAAAGTCCTGCTTGAAAATAAGGCTCAACACCAGGAGGATGACGATCCCCCCGAGGCCAAGGCCCCGTCCACCGCCGAAGCCGCCGAAGCCACCACCCGACGCGCCGCGACGATCCTCGAGGTTCTCGCTCCTCCCACCCGGCGTCCAGCGCATTCGCGACCTCCAGACTTTGCGATCAAGAAGATACCCTCGAGCAGAAACAATCCCCGGTGCGCCTCCCGTACTGAGTCCTGTTGACGGCACCTGATTTCGTGCTGCACGTTTCAGTGTTATACGTTCGGGGAACTGCCCCGTTCCTCTTTTCCGCCTCGTCACCCGCACGACCTTCAGGAGCAATCGCTTGATCCGTCAGGGCGTCCTACTCACCGCCTTCGCCTTTTGTTGCGCCTCGTCTATTGCAGCCCAGGTCAATTCACCGGCCGGACCGGTTCCAGTTGAACGGCTCACCGCGCGCCGCGATGGCCTCGCGAGGGCCATGGTCAGTGGCATCGCCGTAGTCCGCTCGTCGAAGGAACGCGATGTCGAGGGCGACTACCCGCAGGACTCCGACTATCGCGAGGTGAACGATTTCTTTTACCTGACGGGCATCGAGTCGAAGGACTCCTGGCTGCTGGTCACAGCCGACTCGGGGAAGGCGACTCGGGTGACGCTTTACGTCCCGCCGCGTGACCCGCAGTCGGAACGCTGGACCGGCCCGACCCTCGGACCGGGCGCGGAAGCGTCGGCACTCACCGGCATTAGCGACGTGCGCAGCGCCGACAGTGCCGAATCCGAGATCAGGAACCTGCTCCAGCAGCGCACCTGGTCGCGTCGGGGCGGCTCGCTTTTCGTCGACCGGAGCCGGCGGGCACGGGAAGACACCTACCTCACCGGCCTCGTTTTCAGCGGCGAGCGCGATGAGCTCATGCCGCCGGCGGTCAACCTCAACGCCGTGGTGGCCCAGCTCAGGCTCATCAAGGACGAGGATGAAATCCGCCGTATGCGCGCGGCGATTGATCTCACGGCGGAGTCGCTGGTCGATGCCATGCATGTCATCAAGCCGGGCATGACGGAATACCAGATCGAGGGACTGATCGAGAACGGGTTCCGGAGCCGAGGGGCGGAGCGACTTGGCTTCCCGAGCATCGTCGGGTCGGGCCCGAACTCCACCACGCTGCACTACGACAAGAACCGGCGCACCATCGCGGCCGGGGACCTCGTGGTCATGGACGTGGGCGGGGAGTACGGCTACTACTCAGCGGACGTGACGCGCACCGTCCCGATCGATGGGAAGTTCACTCCGCGGCAGCGGCAGATCTATGAACTGGTGCTGGCCACGCAGCAGGTGGGCATCGATTCGGTGCGGCCCGGGATGACCGTGGGGCGGCTCAACCAGATCGCCAGGGAATACATGAAGGCGCATTCAGGTGCGCTCTGCGGCAGCGTGACATGCGATACCTACTACATCCACGGCCTGTCCCACTGGCTCGGCATGGACGTCCACGACGTAGGCGACTACACCACGCCTTTCGCCCCCGGCATGGTGCTGACGGTGGAACCGGGCATTTATATACCGGACGAACAGCTGGGCGTCCGCATCGAGGACGACGTTCTGGTCACCGCCACTGGGCACGACCTGCTGTCCAGCAAGGCTCCGCGATCACCCGACGATATCGAGAAGGCCATGAAGTCCGGAAAGAAGGGGAAGTGACCATGCGGATGCGACTGCCGGTTCTTGCCGCCGTGGCGGCGCTTTGCATTGGTGCCACCGGTGCCCATGCGCAGGCTGCGGGCCAGAATGCCGCGGACGAGGCTGCGATCCGCGCGGTCATCACTCGCCTGTTCGATGGGATGCGCGCCCGGGACTCGGCCATGATTTCGGGCACCTTTGCCCCTGGAACCCGCCTGGTGTCGGCCGGAACCCGGAAGGGGACCCTGATGATCGACCCCATCGGGGCCGATGAGTTTGCGGCGGTCGTGGCAAAGGCCACGGGCCCAACCTGGGACGAACGGGTCACCGCCATGTCGATGCAGTTCGACGCCTCGCTGGCCGCCGTGTGGGCCCCGTATGAATTCTGGCTAGGCGAAAAATTCAGTCACTGCGGCGTGGATGCGTTCCATCTCGCAAAGCTGCCTGAGGGCTGGAAAATCATCGCCCTCTCCGATACAGAACGGCGCGAAGGTTGCGGCCAAGGCAAGTAGACGATCGCGGCGCCCGGCGCCACAGGAGGACAGATGCAGAAGAAGTGGCTGAGTTTACTGGTGGTTCCGGTCGTAGCCCTGACCGCAATGTCGCTGCTCTCCGCTGGTGCGCCGCAACGCGATGGGGCCAGACTGTTGGACCAGGTTATGGCACGGCTGCAACGGGAGGCCATCGACTCGATCTCCCAGGACGAGATCTATGAGCGGGCAGCCCGCGGGCTCGTCCACCAGATCGACGACCCCTACGCGGCCCTCTTCTCGCCTGAGGAGCTCGCCCGCTTCTCCCGTGAAAGCCTTGGTAACTCCTACGGTGGCGTCGGCCTCCTCATCGAGGACCAGGACGGCCTTATCGTCGTGACCAAGGTCTTTGCCAACACCCCCGGCGAGCAGGCCGGCATCGTGTCGGGCGACCGGATCCTCGAGGTGAACGGTGAAGCGGTGAAGGGCTTCAAGCTCGACCAGGTGTCCCGCCGCCTGCTGGGGGTACCGGGTACGCCGGTTGCCCTGACCCTGTCCCGCGAGGGCGTCCCCAAGCCCCTCGAGTACCAGCTCGTCCGGGCCACCGTTCACGTGCCCAGCGTGCCGATCGCGATCGTGCTCGACGGCGATATCGGCTACGTATCGCTGCAGCGCTTCAACGACGTGGCCAGCGAGGAACTCGGCCGGGCCGTGACCCGCCTGCTCAACCAGGGCGCGCGGGGGCTGGTGCTCGACCTGCGCGGCAATCCCGGCGGTGACGTGGAGCAGTCGGTGCGGGTCACCAACCTGTTCCTACCGCCCGGCCAGGACGTCGTGACGGTGAAGTACCGGAGCCGTCCGGCCGACGAGCGGCGGACCGCCGCGGTGCCAGTGGCGCCCGACATCCCGCTGGTGGTCCTTACCGACAGCAACACGGCGTCAGCAGCCGAGATCGTAGCCGGCGCGCTCCAGGACCATGACCGCGCCGTCCTGCTTGGCACCACCTCCTATGGCAAAGGCGTCGTGCAGACGCTCTACCCGCTCGATGGAGGCTGGATGCTCAAGCTGACGAACGCGAAATGGTATACGCCGAGCGGCCGGTCGATCCAGCGGGAACGCGCGCCGAAGAACGACTCGCTGCCGCCCGCCGACACGACGCGCCCCGCGTTCCGCTCTGACAATGGCCGGGTCATCCTGGGCGGCGGCGGCATCGTGCCCGACGTGGTGGTCGGCTCAGACACCCTCACGAGCGTCGAGCAGGCAGTGCAGCACTCCCTATCCGCCAAGGCGCGCGAGTCGAATACGACGCTGGCGCAGATGACGAAGGAACTGAAGCCGAAGCTGCACTACGACTTCACCGTACAGCCGGCCTGGCGGGACACGCTCTACCAGCGCCTCACCCGGTCAGGCGTGGAGGTATCCCGGGCCCAGTACGACTCGAGCCGGGCTCTCATCGACCGGCTGCTCGAGCAGCGCCTTAGCCGGGCCGCCTTCGGCGACTCGGCGGCCTTCCGTCGGTGGGCACCAGAGGATCCACAGCTGCACAAGGCGGTCGAGCTGCTGGGTGGGGCCCACTCGCAGCAGGACCTGCTTGCCGTGGTTGTGAAGGAGGAAGGCTAGGCACCGCGAAGAGACTGAACGGAAGACGGGGAGCGGCCCAGGCCGCTCCCCGTCTTTCGTGAGCATGCCTTCACGAACGCCGCAATACCGGGCATAATTGTCCTTGCCGCGACACCTTCCTTGACGGAGGACTTGAATGCGCTCCCTGCTCAAGGAAATTCGTCACACCCCGCTGCTCAGGCTGCTCTACCTCCTGCCGCCCGAGGTCCCGTGAAGGGGCGTGTGCTCGAGCCGACTGAGCGCATTTCTGAAGCGCTCTTCGGACTCATCATGGTGCTCACTTTCACCGGCTCTCTCAGCGTGGCCCAGCCGGGTCGCGACGATGTGCGCACGATGCTGATCGGTGCCCTGGGGTGCAACATCGCCTGGGGCATCATCGACGGCATCTTCTATCTCATGAATCGCCTCGGCGAACAGGGGCAGGCCATCCGTGCGCTGCGGCGCCTGCACCGGGCATCTGCCGCCGAGGAAGGGTATCACGCGATCGCATCGGTGCTGCCGCCGCTGATGGCCGAGACGCTGGGCCCCGCCGAGTACGAACCCATGCGCCAGAAGCTGGTGCAGTTGCCGCCGCCGCCACCGAATCCGACGCTTGGCAGGCGGGATTGGCTGGGGGCATTGGCAGTATTTCTCTGGGTGTTCGTCATGACGCTGCCGGTGGCGCTGCCGTTCCTCTTCATGCATAACGTCCTCCGGGCAATGCGCGTCTCCAACGCGATCGCCATCGCCCTGCTGTTCGTCACCGGCTACGCGTTCGGACGCGTGGCGGAGTACCGCCCATGGCTCAGCGGACTCGCGATGGTGTTGCTGGGTGCTGTGCTCGTCGTCATTACTATTGCACTCGGAGGATGAGATCAGGCGACCGCGTCGGCACTCGTTTCGCCGGGGCAGTGGGTCACCACTCCTCATTACCTAGGACATCCGCTTCGGGGTAGCTTTGACAGGTGGCTCATTTCACCGTTGCTTCACCAAGCTCTCATCGGTCTGATCCCAGGTTGTCCTGAGGCAGGTCACTCCCGGAGCAGCCCCTGCGCGTGGGTTCCAGCTCGAAATGAAGGTCCGTGCGACAGCGTGTGTTCAAGGGCTGAGACAGCCGCATATAAGAGGCGCAGATCGATGAGCTCGAGAATGCGTTCATGCGCAATCTGGTCGTGGGTCGCAATCTTGTCGCTTGCACCGCTGATGCGCGCCGCTGCCCAGGACGAGGAGGCTAAGCCCAAGGCGGGTCTGGACTTCTACGGGTTCGTCATGGTCGACGCCATCTTCGACCACACGGGCATCAAGGGTGATTGGCTTGGCGCGGCGCGTCCCACCCAGCTGCCGGCTTTCGAGGACGAATTCGGGCAGCCCGGCCAGTTCTTCTTCGGCGTGAAGCAAACGCGGTTCGGAGCTCGAGGCCCATGCCCCTACCAAGCTGGGCGAGGCCAAGGCCGTGATTGACTTCGATTTCTTCGGGGTGGGCGTTGACGCCGGGCAGACTACGCTGCGCCTGCGCAATGCATACATCGAGCTGGGGCAGTTCCTTATGGGACAGACCGTAGAGCCCGTTCATGGACCTGGACATTTTCCCGAACGAGCTTGATTACTGGGGTCCCAACGGCATGGTGTTTTTCCGGAACGTGCAGTTCCGCTGGACGCCGATCCAGGGCGACAACGTGCTGGAGTTCGCGCTCGAGCGCCCGGGTGCCAGTGGTGACCAGGGAAGCTACGCTGACCGGATCGAGCTGACGGATGTCGTCGCCCGTTTTCCGGTGCCCGATTTTTCGGCGGCGTTCAAATGGGGCGGCCATGACTGGGGCTATCTCCGTCTCGCCGGCATGCTGCGCTACATCAATTGGGACGACCTCGGCAACCAGCCCCTGGACGTGAATGGGGATGCGGTCGGCTGGGGCCTCAATCTGAGCTCGAACGTCAAGACCGGATCCAAGGGGGTGCTGCGCCTCGTCGGCGATGTACGGCGTCGGGCGTCGAGAACTACATGAACGACGCGCCCGTGGACATCGGGATCGAGATCAACTTCTCCGACCCGCTCCGGCCTTTCGTCGGCTCGGCGCCTCCCGGTGTACGGACTCGTGGCGTTCTACGACCGTACCTGGAGCGAGAAGTGGTCGAGCACGATCGGATGGTCGATGATCAGCATCGACAACTCCGACGGCCAGGCTCCAACTGCTTTCCACCAGGGGCAGTACGCCCTCGTCAACCTCCTCTTCTATCCGGTCCCGGGCATGATGTTCGGGCCCGAGCTGCAGTACATCCATCGCACGAATTTCAGTGATGGCTGGGACACCGGCGGATTCCGGCTCCAGGTGTCCGGCAAGTACAACTTCGCCGCGTCAATCGGGGGGAAGTGAGCCCGTTTTTCAACAGGCCACGTCCCCTTCATGCGTGTTAGGAGAAAGCAAAATGACAAGCCACGACGACAACGGGAGTTCACCCGAAGACCTCGACCGGATACCGGACGAGACGCCTGCAGGTATCGACCGCCGAAGCTTCATGATGCGAACGGCCATGATCGGCGCCGTCACGGTGCTGTCGGGGTGCAAGCCGCTGACCCCGAAGGAGACGGCCGAGCAGGCGGCCTCCGCGCCGCCCACTCCACCGAAGGTCAGCATCTCGGACAGCCTCGACGTGGTGCGGAGGTCCAAGGGACCGGTGATGACCACGGTGGAGGAGTTCTACAAGGTGGGACCCGGGCCATCGAGCTCGCACACGATCGGGCCCGATGCGGATCACCTACAATTTCTACGAGCGCTGCACCAAGCTGCCGGCGGACCAGCTGGCGAAGGCCACTGCGCTCAAGGTGACGCTGTACGGCAGCCTCAGCGCCACGGGCAAGGGTCACGGTACCGAGCGCGCGACGCTGGCGGGCATCATCGGCAAGGAACCCGCGACCATCAATCCGCTCTTCCTCGATGAGATTGCCGCCAACCCCGACCAGACCTACCCGGTGACGCTCGGAAGCAGCACCTTCAACGTGTCGCTCAAGGATGTCATCTACGGCGCGACGAAGGGCGACTTCCCGCACCCCAACACGATGACCTGCCAGTTGCTGGCCGGGGACCAGGTTCTCTACGAGCTGGAGTACTACTCCGTCGGCGGCGGGTTCATCGAGTGGAAGGGCTACGAGCCGCCCAAGAAGGGCCAGCCGAAGTACCCGTATGCCACGATGAAGGACCTGCAGGAGCACGCGGTGAAGAACAAGCTGACCATCGCGCAGATCGCGATGGCCAATGAGGTGTCGGTTTCGGGCAAGACCGAGGCGGAGGTCAACGCGTTCCTCGACAAGATCTCCACCGCGATGGTGAACATCGTGAAGTCCGGGCTGGCCGCCCCGACGAGTACGCTTCCCGGGCCGATCAAGCTCAAGACCAAGGCCGGCGAGGTCTACAAGCGGGCCATGGATGACAAGTACGCCGGGCAGCGCGGCGTCGGCATCGTCGCCGCCTATGCCCTGGCCGGTTCCGAGGAGAATGCTCGCGGCCACCTGGTCGTCACCGCCCCGACCGGTGGCTCGGCCGGCGTCATGCCGGCCCTGGTGTACGTCCTGGGAGAGGGCGGTCGCAAGCTGCCACAGCAGAAGATCCGCGATGGCCTCCTCGCTGCCGCCGTGATCGGCTATCTCGTCAAGCACCACGCGACCCTGGCTGGCGCCGAGGGCGGCTGCCAGGCGGAAATCGGCACTGCATCCGCCATGGGCGCAGCGTTGATTACCCAGGCGAGCGACTTCGACCATCAGGTCATCGCCAACTCCGCCGAGTCGGCGCTGGAGCACCATCTCGGCCTCACCTGCGATCCCGTCGCCGGCTACGTACAGATCCCCTGCATCGAGCGCTGCGCCTACGGGGCGGTCAAGTCATGGACCGGCTTCATGATCGCCAGCAACGAGATCCCGGCGGACCGCCGCGTCGACTTCGATACTACGGTCTCGGCCATGGCCCTCACGGCCAAGGAGATGAACGCCAAGTACAAGGAGACTTCGGAGGGCGGGCTCGCGGTGTCGCTCGTGCTCTGCTGAGCCCGGGGGGAAGTGGTGGCGAGTGAGGCGAAGGGCGGTGCTGGCCGGGCGATCATGATCGCCTGGCTGGTCACTGCTGCCTACTACTTCTACCAGTACGTCATGCGGTCGGCGCCCGCGGTGATGATGCCGCAGCTGTCCGAAGCGTTCGGGCTCAGCACCGCCGCCGTCGCCTCGCTGGTCGGGCTCTTTTATTACGGCTATTCGCCTTTCAGCCTGGTCGCGGGCGTAGCCATGGACCAGCTCGGGCCGCGGAAGGTCGTACCGATTGGTGCCGCGGCCGTCGGCGTTGGCGCGCTGCTGTTCGCGTCCGGCGATCCGGTGCTGGCCAGCGCGGGACGCTTCCTGCAGGGCGCCGGAGGCGTCTTCGCGCTGGTGGGCGCGGCGTACATCGCCACCACCAACTTCCCCGCGTCCCGCGCCGCGACCCTCATTGGCGCCACCCAGATGTTCGGCATGGCCGGTGGCTCCGCCGGGCAGTTCGTGGTTGGTCCGCTGATCGCGGCGGGCGTCGCCTGGAACCATTTCTGGTCTGGGATGGGCATTGCCGGCCTGGCGATCGCAGCCCTGCTCCTTTTAATGCTCCCGAGTCGAGCCGTGACGGGGAAGAACCCGGCCTGGTTCAAGGAAGCGGTCGATGCGCTGGGGCTGGTTTTCCGCAATCCGCAGTCGATCCTCTGCGGGGTCATCGCCGGACTGATGTTCATTCCCACCACGATCTTCGACATGGTCTGGGGCGTGCGCTACCTGCAGGAAGCGCACGGACTCGAGTACGCCGAGGCTGTACTGCGCTCGGCGAGTGTCCCATTCGGCTGGATCATTGGCTGTCCGCTCCTCGGGTTCCTGTCCGACCGCATCGGCCGGCGCAAGCCGGTCATCATCGGTGCCGCGCTGGTGCTGCTTGCGTGCCTGACCTGGATTCTCTACGGTCCGGCGAGTGCATTGCCACCTTACGTAGTGGGCCTTGTGGCCGGCGTGGCATCCGGCGCCGCGATGCTTCCCTACACCGTAATAAAGGAGGCCAATCCGCCGAAAGTGACCGGTACCTCGACCGGTGTCATCAACTTCATCAACTTCACCTTCAGCGCGCTGCTTGGGCCCGTGTTCGCCCGCCGACTCTTCAGCATCGGTGAGGAGACCGGCGCACGGACGCACACTGCCTGGCAGGCGACGTTTTCGCCGCTCCTGTATGGCGTTGCAGTCGCCATCCTTCTCACGCTGCTGCTCAAGGAAACGGGGCCGGCCGTACGGCGGCCTGTCCTCGTTCCCGCGGAAACCTGACAATGACTCAGCCCGGAACTGGTAAGTACGAGCAGTTGCTGGAGCGTTGCCGCGGTCTCGCCCCGATCGCGACGGCAGTCGCCTGGCCCTGTGACGAAACGTCCCTCTCCGGTGCCATCGACGCAGCGAAGCAGGGCCTGATCACGCCGATCCTCGTTGGACCATCGGCCACCATCACGGAGGTTGCCAGGTCGAAGGGCATCGATCTCGGCGGCGCCGAGATCGTGGACGTCACCGACAGCCGCGCGGCGGCCGCAAGGGCAGTGGCGCTGGTGCGCGAGGGCAGGGCGGAGCTCGTGATGAAGGGAAGCCTCCACTCCGACGAAGTGCTGAGCGCGGTCATCGCGAAGGAGACCGGGCTGCGCACGGGCCGGCGCCTGAGCCATGTCTTCCTGATGGATGTACCCACCTATCACAAGGTTCTCATCGTTACCGACGCGGCCATCAACATCGCGCCGACACTCGAGGACAAGGTGGACATCGTGCAGAACGCCATCGACCTGGCGCGCTCGTTCGGCGTGGAACGGCCGAAGGTGGCGATCCTCGCCGCGGTCGAGACGGTGAACTCGAAGATGCCCGCGACGCTCGATGCCGCCGCCCTCTGCAAGATGGCTGATCGCGGGCAGATCAAGGGCGGCTTGCTGGATGGGCCGCTGGCATTCGACAACGCCATCAGCCGTGACGCCGCGAAGATCAAGGGCATCGTTTCGGAAGTGGCGGGCGATCCCGACATCCTGCTGGCACCCGATCTCGAGGCCGGCAACATGATGGCGAAGCAGCTGAGTTTCCTGGCCAACGCCGACAGCGCCGGCATGGTGCTGGGGGCGCGAGTCCCGGTCATCCTCACCAGTCGCGCCGACAGCCTCCGGTCGCGCATCGCCAGCTGTGCCGTTGCCGTCCTCGCGGCCCATGCCCGGCGGCAGCCGGCGAAGTGACCAGGTGACGCGCGCGGTGGACGACTACGCCCTGGTGCTCAACGCCGGCTCATCGAGCCTGAAGTTCTGCGTCTACTGCCGCCCTGGCGACGCGGGGTGGCGGCTCGAGTCGCGCGGACAGATAGACGGCATCGGGACTTCGCCTCGCCTCACCGCGAAGGACCAGGCGGGAGCCTCGATGACCGAGGAGAAACTTGATTCGGCGGTGAAGGACGGGCGCGCCGCGCTCGGTGTGCTCGCGGGATGGCTACGCAGCAACTATGGCGGTTCGCGCGTGCTGGGCGTGGGCCATCGCGTGGTACACGGCGGCCCGAAGCACGCAGGTCCCTGTGTGGTAACACCGGGGGTACTCGAGGAACTGCGCGCGCTGATCCCGCTGGCGCCGCTCCACCAGCCGTACAACCTCGCCGCCATCGAGACCGTGAGCGATCAGCTGCCCGGCGTGCCGCAGGTGGCCTGTTTCGACACCAGCTTCCACCGGGGCCAGCCGGCCGTGGCAGAACTGGTGCCGCTGCCGAAAGCGATTCGTGACGGAGGGGTGCAACGCTACGGTTTCCACGGCCTTTCGTACGAGTACATCGCATCGGTGCTGCCCGACGTGGCACCCAGCATCGCCGAGGGCCGCGTGATCGTCGCCCACCTCGGCAGCGGGGCCAGCCTCTGTGCGCTGAAGGGTCGCAAGAGCGTGGACAGCTCCCTCGGGTTCACCGCGCTCGATGGTCTCTGTATGGGCACGCGGCCGGGCTCGGTGGATCCGGGCGTGATCCTCCATCTCGTGCAGACGCTGGGCTTCTCCGCGGCCCAGGTGGAAAAGGTGCTGTACAAGGAATCCGGCCTGCTGGGCATTTCGGGCATCAGCAACGACATGCGGGACCTGATCGATAATTCCGATCCGGCGGCGCGGCTGGCGGTGGACTACTTCGTCTACCAGGCCGCGAAGCAGGTGGGTGCGCTCGCGGCGGTGCTGGGCGGGGTCGACGCGCTGGTGTTCACCGCCGGCATTGGGGAACACTCCGCCGAGATCCGCCGCCGGATCTGCGAAGCCTCCGCATGGCTGGGCGTGGTGCTCGATCCCGCCGCCAACGCAGGGCGTGGACCGAGGATTTCCGCCGCGACCAGCCGTGTATCGGCCTGGGTGGTTCCAACCAACGAAGAACTGATGATCGCCCGGCACACGGGCGCCCTGCTCGGCCTGACCGGCCGGCGCGCCTGACGGCGCGCATCACCTGGAGTCCGACATGACCGCCACCGCAACGAAGCAGGAGAAGGCCGCCGCGACCGAGTCGCCGTGGGAGGGATTCAAGGGAGCGCTCTGGCAGCGGGAGATCAACGTCCGCGCCTTCATCCAGCTGAACTACACGCCGTATGACGGGGACGAATCCTTCCTCGCGCCAGCGACTGCCCGCACGAAGAAGATCTGGGAGAAGCTGACGCAGCTGTTCGTCGAGGAGCGGAAGAAGGGCGTGCTCGACATCTCCCAGATTCCGAGCTCGATCACGGCACATGCTCCGGGCTACATCGACAAGGACAACGAGGTCATCGTCGGGTTGCAGACCGAGGCACCGCTCAAGCGCGCCATCATGCCGAACGGCGGGTTTCGCATGGTGCTCAGTGCCTTCAAGGCCTACGGGTACACCGCCGACCCCCACCTGGTCGAGGCGTTCACCAAGTACCGAAAGACCCACAACGAGGGAGTGTTCGACGCCTACACCGCCGACATCCGCCGGTGCCGGAGCTCGCACGTCCTCACCGGGTTGCCCGATGCGTACGGCCGCGGCCGGATCATCGGTGATTACCGGCGCGTGGCACTCTACGGTGCGGATCGGCTGATCGAGCACAAGAAGCAGGAGAAGGCGGCCCTGGATCCCGAACCCTCGACCGAGGACATCATCCGCGATCGCGAGGAGCTGTCCGAGCAGCTTCGTGCGCTCGATGAAATGAAGAAGATGGCTGCCAGCTACGGGTCCGACATCTCGAAGCCCGCGCGCACCGCCCGCGAGGCGGTACAGTGGCTCTACTTCGGCTACCTGGCGGCTGTGAAGGAGCAGAACGGCGCGGCGATGTCGCTGGGCCGCTGCTCCACCTTCCTCGATATCTACTTCGAGCGCGACCTCCAGGCGGGCGTGCTCACCGAGGAGCAGGCCCAGGAGATCATCGACGATTTCGTCATCAAGCTTCGCATCGTGCGCTTCCTCCGCACGCCGGAATACGACGAGCTGTTCGCCGGCGATCCCACCTGGGTCACCGAGTCCATCGGCGGCATGGGCGACGACGGCCGGTCGCTGGTGACGAAGTCGAGCTTCCGGATGCTGCACACGCTCTACAACCTGGGGCCGGCGCCCGAGCCCAACCTGACGATCTGGTACTCGCCCCGGCTCCCCGAGGGATTCCGGCGGTATGCGTCGAAGGTCGCGATCGACACCAGCTCCCTCCAGTTCGAGAGCGACGAGATCATGCGACGCACCTGGGGCGATGATGGGGCCATCGCCTGCTGCGTGTCACCGATGCTGGTGGGAAAGCAGATGCAGTTCTTCGGCGCGCGGGCCAACATGGCCAAGTGCCTGCTGTACGCCATCAATGGCGGCCGGGACGAGATCAGCGGTGAGCAGGTGGGCCCGGCTTCCGCGCCGGTCGCGGGCGACTACCTCGAGCTCGATGACGTGGCGACCCGGCTCGAGGCGATGATGGACTGGCTCGCGGGCGTGTATGTCAACGCGATGAACGTCATCCACTACATGCACGACAAGTACGCCTACGAGCGGCTCGAGATGGCGCTCCACGACCATGCCCCGCTCCGGACGATGGCGTTCGGCATGGCCGGGCTCTCGGTGGTGGCCGACAGCCTTTCCGCGATCAAGTTCGCGAAGGTGAAGGTGATTCGCGACAAGACCGGGCTCATCACGGACTACGAGACCGAGGGCGAGTACCCGCTGTTCGGCAACAACGACAACCGGGTGGACCAGATCGCGACCTGGGTGGTCAGCACCTTCATGACCAAGCTCCGGAAGTATCCCACCTACCGGAATGCGGTTCACACCCAGTCGATCCTCACGATCACCTCGAACGTGGTGTATGGGAAGGCAACGGGAAACACGCCCGACGGACGGCGACAGGGTGAGCCGTTCGCGCCGGGCGCCAACCCGATGCACGGGCGGGACAGCCACGGCATCCATGCATCGGCGGCATCGGTGGCCAAGATCCCCTATCGCGACGCGGCCGACGGCATCTCGCTCACGACCACGCTGGTACCGGAGGGACTGGGTCGGGTGGCGGAGGACCGGGTCACCAACCTCGTGTCGATCCTGGATGCCTTCTTCAGCGCCACCGGCTATCACATGAACATCAACGTCCTCAACCGGGATACGCTGATCGACGCGATGGACCACCCGGAGAAGTACCCGAGCCTGACGATCCGGGTCTCGGGATACGCGGTGAACTTCGTGCGGCTCACGCGGGAACAGCAGATGGACGTCATCAACCGCACCTTCCACGGTGCCGCCGATGCCTGAACACCAGACGGTCGGCCTGGAGGCAAAGAGCCCGTTCGAGCTCAGGGTCCACCTGGGCGACGATGTGCCGGAGCAGACCGTGCGAGAGGCGCTTGCGACCGGCGACATGGGATTCGTGCACTCGTTCACCACCGGCTCCGCCGTGGACGGCCCCGGTGTGCGCGTGGTGGCGTGGACCACCGGCTGCATGTGGCGCTGCCGGTATTGCCACAATCCCGACACCTGGACGCTGAGCAACGGCATGCCGGTGTCGGTGGCGAGAGCGGCGGAGGAAGTCGGGAAGTACCGCGAGGGTCTCAAGGTCATGAAGGGCGGCTTCACCCTGAGCGGCGGGGATCCGCTGATGCAGCACCGCTTCGCGGCCAAGCTCCTCGCGGCGGTGAGGAAGATGGGGATCCACACCACCATCGAGACCAACGGCTACTACGGCGACAAGCTCAGTGACGCCGAGCTCGACACCATCGATCTGGTCATGCTCGGCATCAAGACATGGGACCCTGTGCGCCACAAGGCTCTCACCGGGATGGACGTCACGCCGACGCTGGATTTCGCCCGCCGGCTCGCCGATCGACGCCAGCCGATCTGGATCCGCTTCGTGCTGGTGCCGGGGTTGACCGACGACATGGAAGACCTCGCCCGGACGGCGGAGTTCGCCGCCGGGCTCGGCAACGTGGAGCGGGTCGAGGTCCTGCCCTTCCACCAGATGGGACGCTTCAAGTGGGAGCGGCTCGGGCTCGCGTATACTCTCGGAGACGTACAGCCGCCGACGGCGGAGGTGATCGAGCGTGCTTGTGAAGTGCTGCGCAAGGCGGGGTTGAAGGCCTACTAGCACCCAGGAGGAGTTGCATGACCGCACCCTCGCCCAATGGATCCTACGATGAACTGATCCGCCGCCTTGCCGTGGTCCTGGGCGTCGCGACCATTGCCGCGGTGAGCGTTTGGATCATGGCGCCGTTCCTTCCGGCCATCCTCTGGGCCGGCACCATCGCGGTGGCGACCTGGCCCGTGCTGCTGCGCCTTCAGGCGATGCTGGGTGGACGCCGCTGGGCGGCCACGACGGTCCTCACACTGATCCTGGCGGTGGGATTCTTCATTCCGCTACTGATGGTTGTCGGGACCATCGTTCAGCATGCGGGCGATGCCGCGGACCTGGCGCGCGATGTTTCGGCGAACGGGCTGCCACCCGCACCAGCGTGGCTGGAGTCCATCCCGCTTGTGGGTCGCCGCGCGGCCGCTGAGTGGACCACGGTCGCCGCGCTCGACGCGGCAGCCGTCCGGGAGCGGCTGGAGCCGGCCCTGAGGGTGGCCACCCGGTGGCTGGTCGGTAGCGCGGGGGGACTGTTGCAGCTGGTTCTCCAGGTGATCCTCACCACCTTGATCACTGCGTTGATGTACTTCAATGGGGAAAAGGTCGCGGGCGGCGTGCGTGCCTTCTTCAACCGGCTGGGCGGCGATGGAGCGGAGGCGCTCGTGCTCCTGGCCGGCAGCTCGGCACGGGCGGTGGCGCTGGGGGTCGTGGTGACTGCGGTCCTGCAGGCGCTGCTGACAGGCATCGCGCTCGCTGTGGCCGGTATCCCCGGGGCGGCGATCCTCGGAGGCCTGGCACTCGTGCTCTGCCTGGCGCAGATCGGGCCGCTCTTTATCCTGGTTGGGGCGGTGGCGTGGCTCTACTGGACGCACCAGACGACGGCGGCCGTGGTGCTCGGGCTCGTGTCGATCGGCCTGGTCTCGATGGACAACGTGATCAAGCCGATCCTGATCACGCGCGGCGCCAAGCTGCCACTGCTCCTCGTGTTCGTTGGCGTTGTCGGCGGCATGCTCACCTTCGGACTCATCGGCATCTTCATCGGGCCCGTGGTTCTCGCCGTGTGCTGGACGCTGCTTCAGGCATGGGTCAACGAGGCATCGGTCGCGTCGACTTCCCGGGGCTGAGGCAAGCCGCGCTCGCACGCCGGGAACCGAGCCGTGAGGCTTACGCGCGGCCATGACCAGCGGCATCGATCGGGTCATGCCTGCCAGCACCACGATCCGGTTCGCCGAGGCAGCGCAGGCTACTGGTCCCGCACTGCCTCCCAGGTGGAGTCGGGGTTGTAGCGCTCCATCGTCCTGAAGGTCTCGAGAGTCTTCTCGCCCAGGTCCTTCTGGTACACGACGCCCTCCCAGCTCACGATGAAGGTCTGGATGCCGGTCACCCCGTACTCCGCCGGCGCAGCGACGAGTGCGAAGCCGCCGATCATCGCGCCCTCCACCATGAAGTCCATCGCGCCCAGCGGGGCGTCCGGGCCCTGGCCCTTGAGGACCTTGAAGAAGTAGCCGTGGAACGGCTGGCTCTGTCCGAATAGCCCTCGGCGATGAAGCGGGCGATGCTCCTCGCCCACGGGGCCCTGCCAGGTGCCGTCGGCGGCATGCCATGCGAGGCCGTCCTGCTTGCCTGGCGTGCTGATGACACGCTGCGCATACTGGTTGACGAGGACACCGTCGTGCCGGGTGCGCGCATACTCACGTTGTGCCTCGACGTAGCCGCGACAGACCGCGATGGCATCGAGTTCGTTCTGCCCGACTCGGCGGCGGAGAATCTCTTCCTTTCCCGCCAGCGCATCGAAGTACCACTTGCCGCCCTGCTCGATGATCGGGATCGGCATTGGCCAGTCCTCGGCGCCGACCGAGATGACGGCGGACGTCCTCGCGGAGTCGAATTCCAGCCGCTGCTGAGCGTGCGCTTCTGCCGCGAAGGCCGTGGCGTGGTTGCGGTCTGCCACCGTATCTGCGGACGCCACCAGCACCTCACCGTCAGGTCCCAGGATCGCTTTCAACTCCGGAAACGTTGAACTGTTCCGCAGCCGCTACGAGTGCCGCCGCCGCTTCCTCGGCAGTGGCGAACTGCCGCTCCGGCGGCGTCGCCTGACTCTTCCGGTCGCCGCAGCCGCTGATGACGGCGCAAAGCACCATCACGCCGGCAATCGGGTGCGCCTTACGCATGGTCGCGGTGCTCATCGCCGCCCTCCGCCGCCACGACCGCCACCGCCGCCGGCCCGCCCGCCACCCCCACCCCGCGACCCACCCATGCTCGACGCTCCGCGCGAACTGTTCGACCGCGCACTCGACCCACTGTAACCACCCTGCCCACCGCTGAAGCCGCTCTGTCCACCGCGTGAGCTCGGAACATCCCGGCCGCCGATCTGGTCACTGCGCGTGCCACCGGCCGGCTGCGTGCTGGCGCCGGGGCGTTGCCCGGCGCCCCCGCCTGCGCCCGGCCCTCGCTGTCCTGCACCACCGGCCGGCTGAGTGCTGGCGCCCGGCCCGCGCTGGCCCGCACCGCCACCACCGCCGCCCCCAGCCCGCTGACCCTGTCCAGCGCCTCCCTGCCGGTTCGCCGCGCCTGCCCCGCGATCGGAACCGCCGTAGCGATCCGAGGTTCGCTGATTTGGGTATGGCGCTCCGCCCCGATGCTGCGGGTTGTGCTGCCAGTTGCCGCCGCCGGCGCCACCGACGCCACCGGGCTTGCCGGGGCCGCCGACGCCACCGGCGCCACCAGGGCCACCCACGCCACCAGCACCACCCACACCTCCGACGCCACCGACGCCTCCGACGCCTCCAACGCCACCAACACCTCCGACGCCACCAACACCTCCGACGCCACCCACACCACCGGCGCCACCGACCCGGTTGAAGTTGTTGCTGTTGTTGATGTAGATGTCGCCGCCGCCCCAGCCGGCGTAACAGCAGGACCCACCCCAGATGGCCGCTCCCCACATCATGCCGACCGTGAAGGAGACCAGTGCCGCGCCCGGTGGATAGGGCGGGTAGTAGATCGGAGGATAGGGATAGTACCGGCGGGCCGTAGACCACGGCCGGGCTGTACGTCGGCACGTAGATGACCTCGGGGTTCGTCGGCTGTACGACGATCACCGTCTTCTCTGCGACGACCTGCGTATCGACCTTCTGCTGCTCGTTCGATGTGAGGGCGCCCTTGTCCTTCGCCTTCTTCCGCATCCGCTGCACCGCGTCCATTACGTCGGCCTGCTGCGCCAGGAATGCATTGCCGAGCTCGGTGGCCCACTGGATGTCGTCGGACAGCCGCTTCACCACTTCGGGTACCGCGGCCATCGACTGGACGCTCGGGTCCCAGGGCTGCTTCGCGACCGAATCGGCGAGTGCCTTGTCCTTGAGGCCGGGATGCTTCGCCATCCACTGCTGCAGCTGGATGATCTCGAGCGGGTAGGTGGACGCGACCAGGGTCTGCGCGAGGAGCGGATCGGGATACAGCGCGATCGGGGCAACCAGCGCGTCGAGCTGAGCGGCAGGGATCGTCGCCCCGGTGTCAGCTGAGGCCGATTTCGCCGGCGTAGCGGCTGCGGATTGCGTCGGCGTCTGGGCGACCGGCACGGAGGAGGGGATCGTCGGGGCCGGTATCGGCTTCATCGATCCGCCCGATTCCGCCTGCGCGAGAACCGACGGAGCGCTGGCCAGGAAGGCCACCGCGCCGAGCATCAGGAACGCCGGCCGCCCCATACCTGTGCAGGATCGGGCGTCGAGGTCGTTTGGCCTCATGTCCATTGTATCCTCTCCGGGCAGCAAAGACGCCAGCACAATCCAGAACCGGTGCCGTTCACCCGTTTGCGTGCTTCACGGAATGTTGGTGGCCTTGCCGCGGTGCGGAGATACCGGAAGCTCCCTCATCAATGGTTCACCGTCCACAGTGACAATGCAAGGCCGTGAAAACCTGCTATCAGACGCACCTCAGTTCTCGTGCGATGCCGCCTTCGGAGCGCGCTTTCCACCCACGCGGTTCGCCAGCGCCGAGACTACAAGGTAGAAGACGGGCGTGAAGAAGACGCCCAGGACCGTAGCGGCCAGCATTCCGCCGAAGACGCCCGTCCCGAGCGAGTTGCGGCTCCCGGCGCCGGCACCAGTCGCGATAACCAGCGGTACCACGCCGAGGATGAAGGCGAAGCTCGTCATGAGGATGGGACGGAAGCGTTCCTTGGCCGCCTGGATGGCAGCATCCTGAATGGCTGCCCCTTCCCGTTCAGCACGTTGGCAAACTCGACGATGAGAATGGCGTTCTTCGCCGCAAGTCCCACCACCGTGACGAGGCCGATGGTGAAGTAGAGGTCGTTGGGAATGCCGCGCAACAAGATCGCGAGCAGCGCCCCCAGGAGGCCGAAGGGCACCACGAGGAGCACGGCGACGGGCAGAGACCAGCTTTCGTACTGTGCGGCGAGGATCAGGAAGACCAGCACGATGCCGAGGACGAAGATCATGGCCGTCCCGCCACTGGCCAGCTTCTCCTGCAGGGACTGGCCGCCATAGGCCGTGCCGAGGCCGCGGGCGGCGAACTCCTGCCCGACGCGGTCCGCCGTAGCGAGCATTTCGCCGGAGCTTTTCCCGGCGCCCGGCTCGCCGTTCACCTGGGCGGCGGTGAAGCCGTTGAACCTTGTCACCAGTGCGGGGCCGCCCTGCATGCGACCCTGGGTGAACGCCGCGACCGGCACCATGGCCCCCCGGTCACTCAATACGTACAACTTGCCGATATCCTGCGGTCCGGTGCGGAACTGGGGCTTGGCCTCGGCCTGCACTCTGTACGTCTTGCCGAAAAGGTTGAAGTCGTTGATGTAGTACGTGCTGAGCATCGCCTGCAGCGTCTGGAAGACGTCGCTCAGGTTGAGGCCAAGCGACTTCGCCTTCTCCCGGTCCACGTCGAGGTGATACTGCCGGCACATCGGGGCGGACTCCGGTGCGTGCACGCACCGCGCCGGTCCCGTTCAGCTGCTTCAGGAACTCCCGCGCCCACCTGGATGAACTGCTGATAGTTCCCGACACCGCGATTCTGGATGTACATCTCCAGGCCGGCGGTGACGCCAAGGCCCGGGATCTCCGGCATGTTGAAGGCGAAGCCCTGGGCCTCGCTGATGCCCGCGAACATCCGATTGGCGCGAGCGATGACCGCGGGAAGCTGCAGCGAATCGGCTTTCCGTTCACCCCAGGGCTTCAGGGTGATGAACATGGTGGCGGTGTTGGTCTGGTTCGCGTTGGAAATGAAGTCGAGCCCCTCGAGCGTCACGACGTTCGCGACCGCCGGGTCTTTCAGCAGCGCTTCCTCCACCTCGCTGCACCACCTTGTCGGTGCGCTGCAGCGAGGCCGCGTCGGGCAGAGAGACGAAGCCGACGAAGTACCCTTTGTCCTCGGAGGGGAGGAAGGCGGTCGGCGTCCGACTGAACAGAACGAGCGCGAGCGCCACCATGACCGCGAACATGGCGAGCATGGTCTTGGGCACGCCCAGGCCAAGCGTTACGATGCCGGCATAGCCACCGGTCACCCGGTCGAAGGCGCGGTTGAACCACTCGAACGGCGCCCACTTCTTGTGCCCGGGCACGTGCGGCTTGAGGAGCACGGCGCAGAGGGCCGGTGTCAGTGTCAGCGCCACGACGCCGGAGATGATGACGGACACCGCGATCGTGAGCGCGAACTGCTTGTAGAGGCGGCCGGTCAGCCCGCCCATGAACCCAACCGGCACGAAGACGGCGCAGAGCACGAGCACGATGGCGATCAGCGCGCCGCTCACTTCCGCCATCGCCTCGTCCGAGCCTGCGCCGGGCTCACGTGCCGCTCGGCCATGATCCGCTCGACGTTCTCCACCACCACGATGGCATCGTCCACCACGATGCCGATGGCCAGCACGAGGCCGAAGAGCGTGATCGAGTTGATCGAGAAGCCGAACATCTGCATGCCGAAGAAGGTGCCGATGATCGACACCGGGACGGCTAGGCGCCGGAATGAGGGTGGCGCGCCAGCTCTGCAGGAAGATGAATACGACCAGGAACACCAGCACCATCGCCTCGACCAGCGTGTGCAGCACTTCCTCGATGGAGGCCTCGACGAACGGCGTCGTGTCGTAGACGATGTCGGCGGTCACGCCCGGCGGGAACCCGCGGCCGAGCTCGTGAGCCGGTGCGCGATGGCCTCCCGGACGTCGAGCGCGTTGGCCCCTGAGCGAAGGTACACCAGGAGATGGCGGTGGCCTTGCCGTTGAGGCGACCGAGAGGTCGTAGTTCCGGGCGCCCAGGCGCACCGAGCCGATGTCGCCGACGCGGAGCACGCTGCCGTCCTTGTTGGCCCGGATGATGATCTTGCTCGTACTCCTTCGGGTCGGTGAGGCGCCCCTTGGTGGTGACCGACAGGGTAAGGTCGGTGCCCGGCGGGGCGGGTTCGCGTCCCACCCGGCCGCCGGGGTTGGTGGTGTTCTGCTCCCGCACGGCAGCCACGATCTCGGGCACGGAGACCTCCAGCTGTGCCATCCGGTACGGATCGAGCGAGATGAGCATCGAGAACTCGAGCTGGCCGTACACCGTGGCGTCACCCACGCCATTCAGCTTCTTGAGCTCGTCCTCGACGTTGATCTTGAGAAAGTTGGACAGGTATTCGGCGTCGTACCGGGGATCGTCGGACCGGACGGCCACCATCAGCAGGATGTCCTTCTGCGCCTTCTTCACCGTGAGGCCGTTCTGCCTGACCTCCTGCGGCAGCTGCGGCTCGGCGAGCTTCACCTGGTTCTGGACGTCCACGGCGGCGAGGTCCTGGTTCCGCTCGATGTTGAAGAACACCGAGAGGTTCATCGTGCCGTCGCTGGCGTTGGCCGACGTGTAGTACAGCAAGTCCTGGATGCCGGGCAGTTGCTGCTCGATGGGCGCCGCCACCGCCTCCGCGACGTCGCTGGCCGTGGCCCCCGGGTAGACGGCCGTGACGCTCACGCTCGGCGGCGTGATCAGGGGATAGATGGCGATCGGCAGGCCCTTCATGGAGAAGGCCCCGAGCAGCACGATGACGATCGAAATCACCGACGACAGGATCGGCCGCCGGATGAAGAAATTTTTCGCAACGTAGGGACTGGCCGAGGGCTGGCTCACTTCGCGACGGCCTCCGCTGGCGCCGCCTTCTCCACCGTGCCGGCCGAATCCTTTTTCCATTCCTTTGCCACTACCGGGGAGCCGGCGCGAACCCGCTGGATGTTGTCCACGATCACGCGGTCACCGGGATTGAGTCCGCCCTCGATGATCCAGTCACTGCCAACCCAAGTGCCCGCCATCACATCGCGGGCCCTCGCAGTATCGCCGACGACCACGTACACGAACTGCCTGCCGAGGGCCTGCTGGACCGCGGTCTGCGGAACGAGGATCGCGTTATTGCGGGTGGCGCCGAGGAGGCGTGCGCGCACGAACTGGCCGGGAAGGATGCGCCGGCGCGGATTGGGAAACACCGTTCGGAGCCGCAGCGACCCGGTTTCGCTGTCGATGCGCAGGTCGGCGAAGTTGATGCGGCCTTCCTGCTCAAACGTGGTGCCGTCGGAAAGCACCAGTTGGACGCGATAGCTGCCGCGCTGCGGGAGGGTGATGCGGCCGTTCCGGACATCGTCCTCGTACTTGAGACGCTCGTTGTCCGAGATCGCGAGGTCCACGTAGATGGGATTGATCTGGTCGATCGTCGCGAGGAGTACGGAGGATCCCGGCACCTGCGCGCCAGTCAGCAGGTTGGCCCGCCCGATCCGGCCGGCAATCTCCGCCTTGATCGTCGTGCGACGCAGGTCGACGTTGGCCTTCTCAAGGGACGCCGCGCTGCCCGCGAGGTCTGCCTGTGCCGTCTGGGCGCGGGTCAGCAGCACGTCGTACTCACGCTGGCTGATGGCCCCCCCCTTGTAGAGCGCCTCGCCGCGGGCGAGGTCCCGCTTCGCCTGCTCGTAGGTGGCCTTGGCCATCTCCTCGCTCGCAGCCGAGGTGCGCGAGTCTGCCTCGTAAATCGCCGGGTCGATGAGGAAGAGTCGCTGACCCTTCGTCACGTCCGAGCCCTCGACGAAGTAGCGCTCCAGGATGGTCCCCTGCACCAGCGATCGCACCTCGACCTGGTGTGACGCCTGCGCTTCGGCCGTAAACTCGAAAACCGCCGGCACCTTTTGCGGCGCGACGGTCAGGGTTCCTACGGTCGGCGGAGGTGCGGCCGGAGGACCGCTTCCGCCCTTGCACGCGGCAATCACCAACAGGCTGACGGCGACTCGCGCCGTGCTTGAACGAGCTGGACTGGTCACGTTCACCCTCGATGGCAACGTGGAATCGGTGCGAGGTTCTCCTACCAAGATACACCCAGCACCGCATCGCGTTGACACGGCAGGTGGCACCGTACACATTGGAAACGATCACCGACTAATCTATTCGCAGTTCTTTCTGGAGGCGTTTTATGGCGGAACACAGCCAGTTGCCCGCAGTGACTCCCGTCGCCAAGCGGGGATACGCCCATCCGGAGGTGCTGGTATCGACGGAATGGGTGGCGGCGCACCTCGACGACCCCAAGGTCCGTATCGTCGAGTCCGACGAAGACCTGCTGCTCTACGAGACAGGACATATCCCGGGCGCGGTGAAAATCGACTGGGTTACCGACCTCAACGACCCCCTGCGAAGGGACTATGTGTCGCGCGATTCCATGGAGACGCTGCTTCGCTCCAAGGGGATCTCGAGCGACACCACGGTCGTTCTCTACGGGGACAAGAACAACTGGTGGGCCGCATACTCCTTCTGGGTGCTGCGGCTCTTCGGCCTCGGCAATCTTCGCCTGATGGACGGCGGGCGGCTGCGGTGGGCGGAGGAGGGCCGGCCGCTCGTCACCGACGCGTCGAGCTATCCGCCGGGCAACATCACTGTGCCGGCCAGGAATGACGCACCCATTCGCGCCTTCCGAAACGAGGTCCTCAAGCATGTCGATGCAGGGCGTCGCCTGGTGGACGTGCGGAGTCCCGAGGAGTACCGGGGCGAGCGCCTGCACATGGCGGATTATCCCAACGAGGGAGCCCTGAGGGGCGGGCACATTCCCGGTGCCCGCAGCATTCCCTGGGCGCGTGCAGTCGATCCGGCCACGCACTGCTTTCGTCCGGCGAGCGAACTGCGAACGATCTATCAGGAGGAGAATGGGATTGTTCCTGAAGGGGAGACGATCGTCTACTGCCGAATCGGCGAGCGGTCTTCGCACACCTGGTTCGCGCTGACCTACCTCCTCGGCTTCAACCAGGTGCGCAACTACGACGGCAGCTGGACCGAGTGGGGCAATGGAGTGGGACTCCCGATCGAGCGTTAGGAACACACCTCGCTGTACTCCACGGGCGGCCGGCCGGTCGCCCTTTTTTGTAACTATCTGCTAGTAAACCACTTACGGATCAGCGCGGCGTGTGTCGAGAGTTCAATTGTAAGTAGGTACTTGCATTCTCACGGATTCGAGGTATCGTAGGCGCCCATGAGCATCGATGCGCGGGAAAAACTGCTTGAGGTAGCCGCTCGTGTGTACGCCGAAACGGGCTACCGGGGAACGACAACGCGGCGGATTGCCCAGGAAGCGGACCTCAATGAGGTCACGTTGTTCCGGCATTTCGGCTCCAAGGACGCGCTCCTGCGGGAGGCGATCGAGCGGGCCGACCGACAGAGCCGGGAGCTGCTCGATCCCAACCCGGCAGACCCGATCGCCGAGTTGCATCGCTGGGCGCTTGCCGTGTTCCAGCGCTTCTACCGGCAGAAGAACCTGATCCGCCAGGTGCTGGGGGACATTGTGGAGCGCCCCGAGATCGCGCCGTCGATCTGTGACGAGACGACGACGGCGGAGTTCGACCAGCTCATCGGGTACCTCCGGCAGCTCGAGGAGCGGGGCATCGTGCATATCGGCGACCCGATGCTCCTCGAGGCGAGCGCCGCGATGCTGGTACACGCCCTCCTGAGCCATGCCTTGTGGCGCGACCTGGTGCCGGAACTGCCGGCAGCCGAAGCGTGCACGCGCCTCTTTGTCGAAGTCCTGTTGCGCGCCGTCGGGGCGCGCACTCCTGCTGGCATCACTGAAGGAGCTCGGTCATGAGGACATTCGTCGTCGCGTTGGCGCTTTACCTGGCGGTTGGCGTACAGGCGGCAGCGGCACAGGATTCGATCCCGAACGCGGTGCTGAAGGCCCCGCCCCGGGATACCGTCCGCCTCACACTGACCGATGCGCTCGCGCAGGCGGAACCGGCCAGCGAGCAGATAGGCATCGCCCAGGCCGGGGTGCGACGGGCGAAGGGCGCGGTGACGGAGACTCGCTCGGCGCTGCTGCCCCAGATCAACCTGGGCCCGCAATACACCTACGTCTTCGAGAATCCGTACCAGAGCCTCTTTCCCCCGGACCCAACCGGGTCAAACCCGTTCACGTCCACGAACCAGTGGCGTCTAGGGGGAAGTGCCAGCATCTCGCTGTTCAACCTGAGCCAGTGGGCACGGCTCTCGGCGAGCAGGGCCGCGACGCGGGTGACCGAGCTGCAGCTTACGCAGCAGCAGTCCCTCACGATCCTCACGGTAGCGAGCGCGTACTATGACGCGGCCCTGACCGCGCGGCTCGTGACCATCACCGAGTTCACGCTGGTGCAGGCCGAACGCACCCTGAAGGACGTCACGCTCGGCCGGGACGTCGGCACCCAGTCCGAGTTCGAGCAGCTCCGTTCGCGCGTGGCGCGCGACAACCAGATCCCGGTGGTGACGCGGGCGCGGGCCAACCGCGACATTGCCGCGACCCGGCTCAAGCAGCTCCTCGACATTCCGCTCACGACCGAGATCGTCCTCGAGACACCACTCGACGACCGCGAGAACCCGGGAACGCTGCCGGCGGACGTCGATACGATGCTGCAGGGCGTCGACACCGCGGCCGCAGCGCGTGCGGTAGTGCGCACGGCACAGGAGGCCGTGCAGCAGAACGAGAAGCTGAACGCCGCTGCCGGTCGGCAGTGGATCCCGACCATGTCCACGACCATGAACTACAACCGCGCCGGGTTCAGCGGGGACTTCATCCCCGCGCCCGACGAGTTCGCGAATGACTGGAACCTGATCGCCGTGCTCAACTGGCCGATCTTCACCTCCGGCCGGATCCTGGGCCAGAAGAAACAGACGGCGGCCAACCTCGATGCCTCGCGTCTCCAGGCGAAGCTGACCCAGGAACAGGCGGCGCTCGACAACGAAACGATCTACGCACGCCTCAGGGAGGCGGAGGACAACGGGCGCGCAACCGCCAGCGTCGTGGAGCAGGCGACCCGTGCAAACGAGATCGCCGAGCTGCGGTACCGGGAGGGGCTGTCGACCCAGACGGAACTGCAGGATGTGCGTCTCCAGCTGGAGCAGGCGCGTGCCAACCAGGCGCAGGCCGCGCGCGACCTCCAGGTGGCACGCCTCCGCCTCACGTTGCTGCCGTTCCTGCCCCTCGGGACTGCCGACCTGACGGCGACGACCACCTCCACGGTGACCTCGGTTGGCACAGCGGCGCAGAACTTCAATGGCGCCGTGACGAGCACCGGTCGCTGAACACGAAATGACTTCACTCATGGCAATTGCAAGGAAGAGTCCGATGACCGTACGCAGTGTCTCAGCAATCCTCGTCGTGGCAGCGGCAGCAGGCGTGGCTATCACGGCATGCCGGGCCCCGAAGGCCGCCGACGCCACCGAGACGATGGCACCCGTGGTCATCGGGCCGGAGAACATCACGGTGGTTGCCGAAACAACCCTGGTGGACGGCCCACCCATCTCAGGGTCGCTTGGTGCGGAGCGCGAAGCGCGCGTGCGCGCCGAGCTGGGCGGTTCGGTGCTGCAGGTCTACGCCGAGCCGGGACAGGCGGTGAAGCAGGGCCAGATGCTGGCGCAGATCGAGCCGCAGACCGCGCGGGAGCAGGCGACCTTCACCGATGCCCTGGTGCGGAGCCTCCAGAACGACCTGCGGCTGCAGCAGCGCAACCTCGAACGGGACAAGCGGCTTGCGGAAGCCGGCGCGGTCTCGACGCGCGTGGTGGAGGCGGACTCGCTCGCCGTTTCACAGTCGGAAGCGGCACTCGCCGAGGCCAACGCGCGGCAGGTTGTCGCACGTCGTTCGCTGGACCGTGCCACGATACGCGCGCCCTTTGCCGGTATCGTGAGCGAGCAGACCGCGAGCGTGGGCGACGTAGTGAAAGACGGGACCGAGCTCTTCACCATCGTCGACCCATCGAGCCTGCGGCTCGAGGCCCAGGTGCCGGCCGAGGCGCTCCAGGGCCTCAAGGTAGGCACGCCGGTGCAATTCACCGTGAGCGGATTCCGCGACGAGCGGCTCACCGGACGTGTCACGCGCATCTATCCCTCGGTCGATCCGGCCACGCGTCAGGTGAAGATCCTGGTCGCGGTACCGAACCCGCGCCAGCAGCTGGTGGTCGGACTCTTCGCCGAGGGGCGGGTGGTTTCCTCTTCGCGCAAGGGACTCACGATCCCGAAGGCGGCACTCGACCTCAAAGGCGTGCGACCGGTGGTGGTACAGCTCGACAGTGGCCGGCTCAAGCAGGTGGAAGTGGCACTGGGCCTGGAGGACGCCGTGACGGAACTGGTCGAGGTCACGAAGGGCCTCGCCCCGGGCGACACCATCATCCTCGGCAGTTCGCGCGGCCTTCCGGAGGGCACGCCCGCAAGGGTCCAGGTGACCGCCGAGCGCACCACCGCCTCGACGGCGCAGTAGGAGCGGCCGATGTTCATCTCCGATTTCGCGATCAAGCGTCCCGTCATCACCGTCGTGAGCATGCTCGCGCTGGTGGTCGGCGGGATCATCGCGCTGTTCAAGCTGCAGACGGACGAGTTCCCCGATGTGGCCCCGCCCTACGTCTCGGTCGCCGTGCCCTATCCCGGCGCATCGCCGGAGACGGTGGAGACCGAGATCCTCAACCCGATCGAGGAGGCGATCGCCTCGATCAGCGGGGTGAAGAAGGTCATGGGCCGGGCGGAGGATGGATTTGCGGTCATCATGATCGAGTTCATCTTCGAGAAGCCGCTTCCCGAGGCGACGCAGGACATCCGCGACGCCATCTCCGGGATCCGTGCCGACCTGCCGACCGAGATGGAAGAGCCGATCATCAAGAAGCTCAACGACACCGACCGGCCCATCGTGTCGCTGGCGATCTCGTCGAAGAATCTCACCCCGGCCGAGCTCACCCGCCTGGCAGATCCTGGGCATCACCCGGGAGCTGCGCTCGATTCCCGGCGTGGCGGAAGTGACCGTGACCGGCAAACAGGAACGCGAGATGACGGTGGAGCTCAGGCCGGCGGCATTGCAGGCTGCGGGCGTGAGCGTGGCGCAGGTGGTGCAGGCGCTCGAGGCGCAGAACCTCGCCGCGCCGGTGGGACGGGTGCAGGGCCAGTTTGATGAGCGGGCCATCCGGCTGCGCGGGCGCCTCGAGGGACCGGCGGACTTCGCCCAGCTGGTGGTGGCGGAGCGGAACGGCACACTGATCCGGCTCGGCCAGGTGGCCGAGGTGCGCGATGGCACCGAGGAACAGCGCACCCTGGCGCTCTTCAACGGTACCGAGGCCGTCGGCATCGACATCAAGAAGTCGAAGGGCTACAGCACCACCGATGTGTCGGCCAAGCTGCTGGCCCGGGTGCAGAAGCTCGAGAAGACGCTCCCTGCCGGCACCACCATCAACGTCGTGAAGAACTCCGGCACCCGGGTCGCGGCCGCCGTCCGCAACGTGCAGGAGACGCTGGTCGAGGGTGCCTTCCTCACTGTGCTCGTCGTGTTCCTTTTCCTGAACTCGTGGCGATCGACCGTCATCACCGGCCTGGCGCTGCCGGTAAGCGTGCTCGCGTCATTCATCGCGGTCTGGGCGTTCGGGCTCAAGCTGGAGACGATGTCGCTGCTTGGCCTCTCGCTGGCCATCGGCATCCTGATCGACGATGCCATCGTGGTGCGCGAGAACATTGTGCGACACGTCGAAATGGGGAAAGACCACTACACCGCTTCGCTCGAGGGTACCGACGAGATCGGACTGGCCGTCACAGCGACCACGTTCTCCATTCTCGCCGTGTTCCTGCCCATTGCGTTCATGTCGGGCGTTGGCGGGCAGTGGTTCAAGCCGTTTGCGCTCACCATGGCCTGCTCGGTGCTGGTGTCGCTCTTCGTCAGCTTCTCGCTCGACCCGATGCTGTCGGCCTACTGGGCCGATCCGCACGTTCCGGCAGAGAAGCGCAAGTGGGTCACGCGGAAGCTCGACAGTTTCAATGCGTGGTTCGCCCGCCTCGCAGAGCGCTACAAGGGCGTGATCGCGTGGGCGCTCGACAACCGGGCCGCGATGGTAGTCGTCGCCTTCAGCGCGCTCGTTGGGGCGTACGCCCTCCAGGACCGGGGCATGCTCGCCTTCGGCGCGGTCGTGCTCGGCGCGTTCGTCATCGTGCTGGCGCTCTCCGGCTCACGTCCCCTGCTGGTGCGAATCGGCGGGGCCCTTGTCGGCATCCTGGTCATGGCCGGCATGAAGGTCGTGCCCGAGTGGTACAAGGTGGGCGGCGGCTTCTTCCCGCTCGACGACCGGTCGGAGTTCAACATCACGATCGAGACCCCGCCCGGATCCAACCTGGCCTACACCAGGGCAAAGGCGCTCGAAGCCGACCGTCAGATCCGCGAGCGTCCGGACGTGCGCTATACCTACGTGACGCTCGGCGACCCCACGTCCAGTGCGGTCGACGTGGGACACATGTACGTGCGGCTCACGCCGAAGAACGAGCGGCGCCTCAACGCTGAGGACATCGCCGCCGAGCTCCGGGGCCGGCTGTCGCAGCTGGGCGGCGTGAAGCTGGCGGTGCAGACCAGCGACTTCGGTGGCGGGCGCAAGCAGCTGATGCTGCAGATCAAGGGTCCCGACCTGGCCTCGATCAACGCCGCGGCGGATCAGTTGCGGACGGTGGTGGAGCAGACGAAGGGTGCGGTGGATATCGCGCTTTCGAGCAAGGGACAACGGCCGGAACTGACCGTCGATCTCGACCGCGGGCTCGCCGGTTCCCTCGGCCTGACGGTAGGCCAGGTGGCGCAGTCGCTCCGCCCTGCGTTCGCCGGCATCGATGCCGGTGACTGGGTGGATCCGAGCGGTGAGACGCGCGACGTCGTGGTACGACTCGCGCCGGAGGCACGGCAGCGCGCCGAGGACCTTCGCCAGCTTCCGCTGCTGGTGCCGGGCGGCACCGGCGGGGCACCGCGAACGGTGCCGCTGGGCCAGGTGGCGCGGGTCAAGCCGGACATCGGGCCCGCCGTGATCAACCACCTCGATCGCGACCTGGTGGTCAACGTCGAGTGGAACGTGCAGGGCCGCTCCTCCGACGAGGTCATGGCCGATGTGCAGCGGGTCCTGAAGACGCTGCAGCTTGCCGCCCGGGAATCACCTTCTCCGTGGGCGGCGACGCCGAGAACCAGACCGAGGTCTTCACGGCAACATCTTCCTCGCGCTGGGCGTTGCGGTGCTGCTGATGTACCTCATCCTGGTGATGCAGTTCGGGTCGTTCCTCGATCCGATGGCGATCCTGATGTCGCTGCCGCTCTCGCTGGTGGGCGTCATGCTGGCGCTGGCCGTCAGCGGGCTCACGATCAATATCATGAGCCTCATCGGCGTCATCCTGCTGATGGGTATCGTGGCGAAGAACGCGATCCTGCTCATCGATTTCGCCAAGTGGAGCCATGAGAAGGGCCAGTCGATACGCGATGCGCTGATCGAGGCGGGGGCCATCCGGCTCCGCCCGATCCTGATGACGACCTTCGCACTGATCGCCGGCATGATCCCGGTGGCGCTCGGACGCGGCGAAGGCGCACAGTTCCGCCAGCCGCTGGGTGTGGCCGTCATCGGTGGCGTGCTCACCTCGACACTGCTGACGCTGCTGGTGATACCGACGGTTTACGAGATCTTCTACGACTGGAGGGAAGGCCTGGCGCACTGGTTCAGTCGCAAGCGGCATCCGGGGACGGTGCCCGCCGGTGCCGGCGTCACGCCGGGCCGTGAGCAGGCTGAGTAGCGGAGGCGCGGCGCTGCCACCACCAGAGCACGGCACCGCTGACGATGAACGCGAGGCACATGTACTGGGAATGTGACAGCAGCCCGTCGGCGCCGCCCGCGGCCGGGTCGCGAAGGAATTCCACGACGAAGCGCGCGGCACCGTAGAGCACGAGGAACGATCGACGTCGTGCGGCCGGGGAACTGCCGGTTCCGGTACCAGTACGCCGATACGATGATGAACACTGCCAGCGACACGAGGCTCTGCACGATCTGGTTGGGATGGACCGGCAGCGACCAGGTCGCCTCAGGACCGATGAGCCCGCTTCGCCGATGCGCATTCCAGGGCAGTGAGCCCGCCGGATAGCGAATTCCCCACCACCAGGTAGTCACCCGGCCGAAGTCATCGCCTGCCAGCAGGCAGTTCCAGCGGCCGATGACGCACGCCAGGGGCCCCGCGCTCGTCGCCGCATCGGTCAGGGTCAACACGCGGTACTTGCGCCACTGCGCATACAGGATCAGCCCCAGGAAAGCGCCGAGGTAGGCGCCCCAGGACGCCGTACCCTGCCGGCCATCGACCAGCTGCGCCGGGCTCA
The DNA here is from genome assembly GCA_963789925.1 of uncultured Gemmatimonadales bacterium. Taxonomy (GTDB): domain Bacteria; phylum Gemmatimonadota; class Gemmatimonadetes; order Gemmatimonadales; family GWC2-71-9; genus JAGGAG01. Next base: position 327,938 of record CAWBMQ010000005.1, on the reverse strand, counting down.
TTTCCCAGAAACGGGTGCGCGTAACGAGGTAGAACGCGCGGGTCCCCGACCAACGCCCCGACCGCCGCGGAAAGCAGTGCCTCGAGTGCCTGGTCCTGTCCGATCCCGACCTTGGTGACACGATGCACGAAGACCGCGCCGCACGCGAGGAGCACCACGGCGTAGAGGATGCCGGGCTTCGGCACCAGCAAGGCGAGCCACGGAAGTGGACCGGCGTGAAGCCAGGCGACGACAGCCGGATACATCAGGACTCCGTGGTGAGTGGTAGTGGAAGCGCGCTTGCCCTTGCGCCCCGCCTCGGCCGAAAGCTACATCTACCAACCCTCCTACACGGTCCACGCGTGATTCATTCAGGCCTTCAGGTTGCTACCCCGGTCGTGCCCGATTCCGTTGGGTCGACCGCGGCATCCCTGCCCCAGTTCCTCATCCATGCGCTGCCGCGCCTTCTGCTCGCGACGACGGCGCTGGTGCTGATCATATGGGGACTCAGCCGCGCCGCACGCCGGATCCGCAGGAAGGTCGCCTCGCGCGAGGGCCCGTTCGCCGCCGTCCGCATCGGCAACGTCGAATTGATCCCTGCAGCCCGCATGGCCCGGATTCTCGACCGGCTCGTGTGGATCCTCTTCTGGATCAGCGTGGCGGTCATGATCGACATCTATGTCTGGCGTGTACTCGGCTGGAACGATGCCACGCGTGCCCTTGGCGAACGGGTGCGCGACTATGTCTGGATCCCGTTCCGGAACATGCTCACGGCGGTGTGGGACTACCTTCCCGAACCTCCTCACCATCATCCTGATCGTCGCCGTCGCGCGATTGCTTCTCTGGACCGTTCGACAGGTATTCAAGGCTGTGCAGGCTGGCACGCTCAGTATCCCGGGGTTCGACCGCGAATGGGCCAATCCCACCTATCGGGTGGTGCGCGTGCTGGCCGTCGGCCTGACGCTCGCGATAATGTTCCCGCTGCTCCCGGCGTACGACTCGACTGCCTTCAAGGGGCTGTCGATCTTCGGCGGCTTCCTGCTCGCATTCGGCTCATCGGGCGCGGTGGGCAACCTTGTGTCGGGCGTGTTCCTCACCTATACGCGCGCCTGCAAGACCGGGTGACCGGGTCCAGATCGGCGAGACCCTCGGTGACGTGCAGGAGCAGACCTTCCTGGCCCTCAGGATCCGCACCGATCGCAACCAGATCGTGACCATCCCGAGCAGCGTCGTGCTCAACTCGTCGGTGACGAACTACACCCGGCGCGGGCTGGAGGCGCAGACCCTCCTTCATACCGGCGTCACCATCGGCTACGACGCACCGTGGCGCACCGTCCACGAACTCCTCATCAAGGCGGCCCTGGAAACCCCGGAGGTGCTCAGCTTCCCCGAGCCGTTCGTGTGGCAGCGCGCACTCAACGACTTCTATGTGACCTACGAGCTCAACGTCTCCACCACCAGGCCCGAGCGGATGTACTGGATCCTCGACGAGCTGCACCGCCGCATCCAGGACGCCTTCTTCGCTGCCGGGGTCGAGATCGCCTCACCCCACTACTACGCCCTGCGTGATGGCAACGCAGTGGCGATGCCGGCGGCGCAGCGGCCGGCGGGTTACCAGTCTCCGGCGTTCCAGGTCAGTGTTGCGCCTCGCACGGTGGACAAGCCACACCGAACAGTTCACGGCCGTCCCCGCCCACCGGATGACGATCTGGCCATAGCGCCATGCCGGGGGGTGAGGGGTTTCCAGTGATCCGGGGCGGATTGCGTAATGTCGTGGGCGACCCACGCTACCCGTGGTCACGGCGCATGCTCGTGTTGATGGCGCTGCTCGCCGCCTCGGCCCTGCCGATGGTGCTCAGCGCGTGTGGCAGCGATGAGGTCCAGTGCCCCGAGGGCCAGATCCTCGTCGATGGCGTGTGCACAAACGCCCAAGGCTAGGCTCCGGCAGGGCCCGGGCGCGCCGACACGAGGCGCCCGGGATCGTTCGTCACGATCCCGCTCACGCCGCGCTTCCAGAGCCGGCACGCCAGTGCCGGCTCATCTACTGTCCAGACATGCACGCTCGCCCCGAGCACATGCGCATCCGCCACGAACGCTGTGTCGGCACCGGCAGCACGCCCCGGTGCCGCCAGGGAACGCTGTAGGCGACGCATCGCAACTCCGGCAGTCCTCGCAGGGGAGCCAGCCAGAGCCGCAGGATATCCCGGGCGGACGCGCCCACGAGGAAGGGCGCCTGCCGGAAAGCATCGAGGGCCTCATCGTGCGCCGACGCGACGACCACGCGGTCGGCCGCCTCCAGCCCGAGCAGCACACCGGCAACGGCCTCCTGCGCGCCAGGCTCCTTCACTTCGAGCAGGACCGGCAGCAGTAACTTCGCGGAGCACCTCCTCGAGCCGTGGCACGCCGGTCGAGCTGCCGACCCTGCGAGCCTCGCCAGCTCGTCCGCGGTACGTGCCGAGACTGGTCCGGTCGCCGAGGTGGTGCGGTCGAGGGTCGCGTCGTGGACTACCATCGGTACACCATCGCGCGACAGCCGGACGTCGAGCTCGATGGCGTCGGCGCCCAGTTCCACCGCCCGCCGGAACGCGGCCATCGTGTTCTCCGGCTGCTCCGCCGACGCCCCCCGGTGCGCGATCACCAGGCGCGCGGTAGGATCAGTGAGCCGGTTCAAAAGCCGGCCGCCGCGCCGTAGCGGCGCACGATGTCGGCTGCCGATTCGATGGCCTGGATTCCGTCCACGCTCTTGCCCGCCTGCCAGTAGTCGCTCGACGAGCCGCCGTGAAGTGATGCCTGCTTCAGGCGCATCGCCGAGCGCACCGCGTAGATCGTGCGCATCCAGGTGCTTGGTGCGGCGGCCCTTCGAGCATCCTGCGCGCGAGCGGTCCCGCGCGAGTGCCGATGCGCTGCACGTACGGCGTGTTGATCACCGCGAGCGGTACGCCGGTGACGCGCTCGGTGAGCACGATGTCGCTCTCCGGTGGCCTGCGACGAGCGCCTCCTTGTAGCTCGTGGTGCGCGCGGCACTCGGCGGTGGCGATGAAGCGCGTACCCATCTGCACCCCGTCGTAGCCCAGCTCCAGCAGGCGCACGAACTCGCGCTCGTCGCCGACGCCGCCGGCCGCGACGACCGGGCGACCAGGGGTCGCAGCATCTCGAGCAGCGGCTCCGGCCGGCAGCCCGCCGGCGTGTCCGCCGGCGCGGCTGTTCACCGCGATCGAGGCCGTCGACGCCGCTGTCGAGCGCCTTCCGCGCCCACTTCTCCTCGGTCACGTCATGATAGACGATGCCCACCCGCCGCGTGCACGAGCTCCGCCACCCAGCGCGGGTTGCCGAGCGAGGTGACGAAGAAGCGCATCGCCGCCCTCGATCGACTGCTCCACCCAGCTCGCGCATGCGGCGCATGTACAGCTTGGAAGACGTCTCGATCATCACGTTCATGCCCATCGGCCTCGCGGTGAGCGAGCGAATGAGCGCCAGCCCGGCGGGGAAGTCATGGCCGTGGACGTACACGAGCGACATCGGCTGCACGATGCCGATCCCGCCGGCCTCGGACACGGCGGCGACAAGTTCGGGGTTGCTGCAGGGGTACATCGCGCCGCAGATGAGCGGGACCCGGATCCCGGCGTCCCGGGTGAGCGCAGTCTCAGGCACGCGTGGGGGTCTCGAGCGGGCGAATCGAGCCAGCGCACTTCGGCGCGCGCCACGACCTCGCGCGCCGTGTTCATCACGTCCGCCGTCACGGTGACCGTTTCTTCCCGTCCCGAGGGAGGGGAGCAGCGGCACTCCGCGGTGAGCGTGCCCCGCGCCTTCTTCAGGTACTCCATGCCGAGGTGTACCACGATGCCCCGTGCATCGTCGGGCAGGCTCATCAGCATCGCGAGCCCGCTGGTCACCTCGGCGAGGTTGGCGAGCGCCACGGCGTGGACCGAGCCGAGGTGATTGCGCACCCCGCGGCGATCGCGCAGCCTGATGCGTGCGTACCCCGGTGCGAGCTCCTCGACCCGCGCACCCAGCGCGCCGGTGTAAGGTGCCATTCGGCCGAGCATCAGGCTGAACAGGAGGCGCCCGCCTGGAAGCGGAGCAAGGCGACGCCAGGCGTCGCGGAGGAGCCGGCCGGGAGCCGGAAGGGTAGTTGCCATTCGGGAGTCTGCCGGAGTGTAGGTCGGGGTGCCGGGCAGCGTCAACGCGACGATACATTGCAGGTGTCTTCGAGACGGGGGTGCGATGTCGATCGCGGATCTGCGCAGGGAGTACCGGCTGGCGAGCCTCGACGTGAGGGATGTGGCACTCGATCCGGTGCACGAGTTCGGGAAATGGTTCGAGCAGGCGCTTCGCGCCGAGATCCTCGAGCCACACGCGATGACACTGGCAACGGCATCCGCCGATGGTGTGCCGTCGGCACGGATCGTCCTGCTCCAGGGATACGACGGAAGCGGCCTGACGTTCTTCACCGACTATCGCAGCCGGAAGGGCCGCGACCTGGCCGACAATCCACGGGCGGCGCTCGTCTTTCACTGGCCCGACCTCGAGCGCCAGATACGGATCTCGGGCACGGTGCGGAAGGTGACCCGGGAGGAATCGGAGGCGTACTTCCACTCGCGTCCGCACGGCAGCCAGATCGGTGCGTGGGCATCACACCAGAGCGCCGTCCTGGCCAGCCGCGAGCCGCTCGAGCAGGCGGTGCGCGAGGTGACGAGCCGCTATGGCGTCGGCGACGTGCCGCTACCGGAACACTGGGGCGGCTACCGGGTCATCCCGTCGGAGTTCGAGTTCTGGCAGGGCCGCGAGAGCCGCCTCCACGACCGGGTGCGCTACCGCCGCACCGGTGACGCCTGGCGCATCGAGCGCCTCTCACCCTGAAAGAGGGGGGCTATTCCAGATTCTTCCTGAAGCGTCCCACCGCGATTGCCGCCACCCCGAACGCAAAGCCGGTCAGCACCAGCGCCTGGCGCCACACCGCCTCGGGGCCCGCGGCCTTGAGCAGCACGCCGCGCAGCACCTGCAGGAAATACGTGAGCGGCAGCGCCGCGCCGAGCCACTGCGCCGCCTCGGGCATCGCCTCGCGGGGGAACATGAACCCGGAGAGGAGGATGTTCGGCAGCAGGAAGAGGAATCCCATCTGCATCGCCTGCGCCTGGGTCTGGACCATGGTCGAGAGCAGGATCCCGATGGCGAGGCTGGCAAAGATGAACGGCAGCGCGACCGCGTAGAGCAGCGGGAGGCTGCCCAGCATCGGCACGTGGAACACCAGCCGCCCGAGCAGCAGGATGATGCTGATCTGCACGTAACCCACCAGCACGAACGGCACGATCTTCCCCAGCAGCAATCCGGTGCGGCTGATCGGCGTCACGATCAGCTGTTCCAGCGTACCGCGCTCTCGCTCCCGCACCACCGCAACGCTCGTGATCACCACCATGGTCATCGAGAGCAGCACCCCGATGATGCCGGGCACGATGTAGACCGAGCTCCGCAAGGTCGGATTGAACCACGGCCGCACGCTGATGTCGCACCGGCGGGCTCCACCTTGCGGTTCTGTCCGAGGAGCGCCTCGCGACCGCGCGTTCCCGGCCTGGCTCGCGCCGCCGATCGCCGCGCTCGAGGCAAGCGGATCGGCGGCGTCGACGATGACCTGCGCGGTGCGCGGTCCGGCCGTGCTGGATGTCGTCGCGGTAGCCCGGCGGGATGACCACGGCGGCGGCGACCTCGTCCGTTCGACGATGCGGCGGTGAATCTCCTCGCGGCTCGCGGCGGTGCCGCGCAGCGGAAGTTGCCGGTGTTCTCGATCGCGTCGACCAATGCGCGGCTCTCACTCGAGCGCGACTCGTCCAGCACGAGGGTGGGCAGGTTGCGCACCTCGGTCTGGATCGCGAAGCCGAAGAGCATGAGCTGGATCGCCGGCACGCCGATCATCAGGCCCAGCGTGAGCCGATCCCGCCGCATCTGCACGAACTCCTTCCGGAGCATCGGCCAGAACGGCGACACCAGGATGCGGTGCGCGAGGGTCACGCCGCCTCCGCGTCGTCTTCGGCCCGGGCCTGCAGCGCGATGAAGACCTGCTCCAGCGTCGGCTGGCCGAAATGCGCCGTGATCTCGTCGGGCGTGCCGTCGGCGATCAGGCGCCCCGCGAGAGGAAGGCGAGCCGCTCGCAGCGCGCGGCCTCATCCATGTAGTGGGTGGTGACCAGGATGGCGGTGCCGCGCGCCGCGAATGCCCCGATCGGTCTCCAGAAGCGCCGGCGCGAGGCGGGATCGACGCCGGCGGTGGGTTCGTCGAGGAAGAGCAGGTCGGGCTTGTGCGCGGTGGCGCAGGCAAGCGCCAGCCGCTGCTTCCAGCCGCCGCTCAGCGTGCCCGCCATCTGGCGGCTCCTCGACCCGAAGTCGAGTTCCTCGAGCAGTTCGGCGATACGGACCCTTGCCTCGTTTCCCCGGAGGCCGTACACGCCGGAGTAGAAGCGCAGGTTCTCCATCACGGTCAGGTCCTCGTAGAGCCCGAACCGCTGCGACATGTAGCCGATGCGCTGCCGCACCTTCTCCGGCTCGCGAACCACGTCGTACCCCACCACGCGCGCGTCGCCCGAGGTCGGTGCCAGCAGGCCGCACAGCATCCGGATCGTGGTCGTCTTGCCGGAGCCATTGGCGCCGAGCAGGCCGAAGATCTCACCCCGGTGGACGACGAGGTTGAGCCCCTCGAGCGCCACGCGCGCGCCGAAGACCTTCCGGAGAAGCATGCGTCTCGATGACGATGCCGTCGTTCACGGTGATGCCGCGGGCTCGAGCACCGCCGTGGCGGGGAGGCCCGGCTTCACGGCGCCGGTCGAGTCCTGCACGTCGATGCGCACGCCGAACATCAGGTCTTCCCGCTCTTCCTCGGTCAGCGCGGCGCGGGGCGTGAACTCGGCACGAGGGTTGATGACGGTGACGACGCCAGGGTATTGCCGCCCGGGCACGCCGTCGAGCGTGACGACGGCCGACTGGCCGAGCTTGATGCGCGCCACGTCGCGCGCGGCGAGGAAGACACGCACCCATGGGCGAGAGACCTCGCCCACAGTGAGCGCCGGCGAGCCGGGCGTGAGCACCTCGCCCGCCTGGGCATAGCGCTCGAACACGACGCCCTGCACCGGCGAGAGGAGTACGAGGTCGGTGGCATTCGCTTCTGCGGCGGCGAGTGCGGCACGGGCAGTCGATACGTCGGCTCGTGCCTGGCGGACCCGTTCGGGGCGCGACCCGGCACGGAGCAGTGCCAGTCGCTCGCGGGCGGCATCGCGCCGGCTCACCGCGGTGGCGACGGCGTCGCTCGCGTTGTCCACCGCCTGCTGGCTGATGGCCTGGCCGCCCACGAGGGCACGGGCGCGCTCCAGGTCGCGCGTCGTGCGCGCCACATCCGACTCGGCGCCCGACAGTTCCGCCTCGGCGGCTGCGACTTCTTCCGGCCGCGCGCCGCGCTCGAGGTCGCGCAAGGCCGCTTCGGCGGCGGCGAGCCGGGCACGCTGTCCGTCGAGTGTCGCGGCGAGCGTGGCCTGTGTGAGGATGGCAAGCGTGTCGCCGGGCCTGCACCGCATCGCCCTCTTCCACCGGTATGCGCAGCAGCCGGGCCGTTGCCATCGGGCTTACGTCGGTCTCGATGACCTCGATGGTGCCATGGGCGATGATGCCGGTGGATGGCTGCCGGCTGCACGCGGCCAGCACCATGACGGTGAATGCGACGACGTGGCCGGCGCATCAGGAAGCCCTCTTCCGGGAGGGCACGGGACGAGGCGCGAGCGCGCGCGAGTGAGAACTCCGCGGCATGCACGCCGAACTCCCGCAACCAGACGGCGTCCGGGCCGGTCGTGCCGCGCTGGAGCAGCACGCCCTGGATGATCGGCTGCGCCATGAAGGCGTAGATCACCTGTCCGACGATGGAGACGACGGCGTGGACTGGATCGATGTCGTGCCGGAAGTCGCCCGACTCCTGGCCGGCCCGGATGATCCCGGCGAACCGCTGGAAGAGCGCGCCGGCATTGGCCTTGATCTCCGGCAGTGCGTGGGCGGCGGCGTGGTCGAGGACCTCGCGCTGCATGAGGATGGGAAGCTCGGGATGGAGCAGGAGGAATCCCGACGTACGCCTGGACGAAACGGCGGATCGCCTCGGCCGGTGGCACCGGGGCCATGAGTGCCGGGCCCACTCGGCGGCGAGGCCGGTGATGCGCCGGCGGAGGACGGCGTGGTAGAGGTCCTCCTTGTTGGCGAAGTAGTAGTAGAGCAGGGCGCTGTTGCAGCTGCGCCTCAGCGGCGATGTCCTTGATGGTGGTTGCGGCGAACCCCTGTCGGGCGAAGCGACGTTCGGCAGCGTCGAGCAGGGTGTCGCGGGCCGCGGTGGTGCTGCTGACGGAGTCTGCGATTAGAGTCACGGGGCGGCGGGGTCGGCATCGGTCCTAATTAATCGATCAATTAAGGATTCCGCCGCAAGGTCAACGTCTCTCCCTAAACCGCCTACTTCACGCGCGCCCAGGCACTTCGTATCGGCACCCGTTCGAACCGCTCTTCAGCGCGGCCGACGGGCTGGCGCACCTCGCCGCACTCGGGGCCGGCTCTCCCGATCCCGACCAAGGTCGGCCACGCTTGTTTCCGAAAAGAACCGCGCGACCCGTTCGCTGACGTCCTTCCACTGCCCGTGTGCCTCGCACGCATGCTGGTCGCTGCAGACCGGGCGGCCGAGCAGGCACTGGCGACGCGGCTCGATCTGGTCGAACAACCCGACCACGGCCAGCAGCGAGAATCTCCTCCGGCTTTCGCGCCAGCAGGAAGCCGCCGCCCCGGCCCCGCGTCGAAGTCAGCACACCGGCCTGCGCCAGTCGGTGCAGCGTCTTCGAGAGGTAGTTGCGCGGGATCCGCAACGATGCAGCCATTTCCTCGGCGCGCGCCGGCCCGTCGTCGGCATGGCCGGCGATGAACAGCACCGTGCGCAGGGCATACTCTGCCGTCTGGGACAGCATCGTGACTCCGGGAATGGGCCCGAGGGGCCCGCTGAGTGCAGTGCGCAATTTAATATCTTGACATCATCATGATGATATGATATTCTAACGGAAGTCGGGCCTGCCCGCAACAGAGGGGTGCGACTGCACCCCCGCAGGACCCGCGTACCGATGGAGCGAAACCCGAATGTCAGTCCCTGTCTGGCGCCATCCCGCCCTGGTCGGCCTCATCCTGCTTGCCGGCTGCGCCGGCGACCGTCCCGGCCGGACCGCGGATGGCGGCGCGACCGCAGCCGTTCCCGCGCGTCCGCAGATCCGAGCGGCCTCACCGAGTTCCAGCTCAAGAACGGGATCGGGCCGATCACCGAGGTCGTGGTGCTCGGCGCGCCCGATCACGAGCTCGCCGAAAAGGGCGAGAAGCTGTTCACGCAGAAGTGCAGTGCCTGCCACAAGATGGACGAGAAGTACGTGGGTCCACCGCTCGGCGGGATCGTCGACCGGCTCGGCCCGACCTTCGTGATGAACATGGCGCTCAATCCCGAGGGGATGTACACCCGGCATCCCGACGTCAAGAAACTCCTCGGCGAATACATGACCCAGATGCCGAACCAGCAGCTCGCGCCGCCGGACGCCCGCGCCATCGTCGAGTACCTCCGCACCCAGCCCGCGTCCGGCTCGTGAGTGCCCCGAACCTTTCAGGAGAGCAACCCATGTCCACCCGCCACCGCATTCGCCTCACCGGCACACTGGTCGCGTGCGCGGCCGTCGCCACCATCCTGGCCGCGAGCTGCGGCCGGAGCCCTTCAACCCAGGCGGCAGGGGGCACGGGAGACGCCGCAGAAAAGGTTTACGTCGCGCCGGGACAGTACGACGAGTTCTATGCCTTCGTCTCCGGCGGCTTCAGCGGCAACATGCCCGTCTACGCGCTGCCATCGGGCCGGATGCTGCGCGACATCCCGGTGTTCTCCCAGTACCCGGAAAAGGGCTGGGGCTACAGCGAGCAGACCAAGCCGATGCTGATGACCAGCTACGGCTTCATCCCCTGGGACGATGCCCATCACCCCGAGCTCTCCCAGACCGACGGCGTGCCCGACGGGCGCTGGGTGTTCGTCAACGCGAACAACACGCCGCGGGTGGCGCGCATCAGCCTCAAGTCGTTCGATACCGAGGAGATCATCGAGATCCCCAACTCGGCGGGCAACCACTCGTCACCGTTCGTCACCCAGAACACCGAGTACACCGTGGCGGGCACGCGCTTCAGCGTGCCGATCCCGCAGGCCGACGTTCCCGATCAGCGAGTACAAGGAGCCGGTTCTCCGGCACGCTGACCTTCATCAAGGTGGATTCGGCCACCGGCCACATGTCGATCGCCTTCCAGATCATGATGCCGGGCTTCGACTACGACCTCTCGCATTCGGGCAAGGGTCCGTCCCACGGCTGGTCGTTCTTCACGTCTACAACTCGGAGCAGGCGAACACCCTGCTGGAGAAGAACGCCTCGCAGCGCGACAAGGACTTCATCGCGGCGATCAACTGGAAGCAGGCCGAGAAGTGCGTGGCAGACGGCAAGGCGGTGGTGACGCCGGGCCGGTACTACCACAACGTGATGGGCGAGAACCAGGTCGCGACGTCCGAGGTGCTCACGTCCACGAAGATGCTGACCCCGTCGACCTGTCCGGGGATGGTCTACTACCTGCCCACGCCGAAGTCCCCGCATGGCGTGGACGTGAACCCCAGTGGCGAGTTCATCGCCGCCGGTGGCAAGCTCGCCTCCGTGATTCCGGTGCACTCGTTCGCGAAGATGATGAAGGCCATCGAGAACAAGTCGTTCGAGGGCGACGTCTCGGGCATCCCGGTGCTCAAGTACGACGACATCATCAGCTGCGAGGTGAAGGAACCGGGCCTCGGCCCGCTGCACACCGAGTTCGACGACAAGGGCAACGCATACACCTCGATGTTCCTGTCGTCCGAGGTGGTGAAGTGGCGCGTCAGCGACTTGCGCCGTGCTCGACCGATCCCGACCTACTACTCGCTCGGCCACATCATGATCCCGGGCGGCGACTCGCGGAAGCCGTGGGGCAAGTACCTGCTGGCGATGAACAAGATCACGAAGGACCGCTACCTCCCCACCGGACCGGAACTCAACCAGGCCGCGCAGCTGATCGACATCAGCGGCGACAAGATGAAGCTCCTGCTCGATTTCCCGACGGTCGGCGAGCCGCACTACGCCCAGGGCATCCCGGCCAGCTGGTGAAGGACAACCAGGTGCGCACCTACGACATCGCGGCCAACCGCGACCCGTTCGGCAGCAAGAGCGAGCGCGACGCCAAGGTCATCCGGAAGGGCAACCGGGTCGACATCTCGATGACGGCCATCCGCAGCCACTTCGTTCCCGACAACATCGAGGGAATCCAGGTGGGTGACTCGGTCTACTTCCACATCACCAACCTCGAACAGGATTGGGATGTTCCGCACGGCTTCGCCGTGACCGGCGCGCACAACTCCGAGCTCCTCGTCATGCCGGGCCAGACACGCACCATCGTCTGGGTGCCGGAGCGGGTCGGCGTCTTCCCGTTCTACTGCACCGACTTCTGCTCGGCGCTGCACCAGGAGATGCAGGGCTACATCAGGGTGTCGCCCAGGGGTGGCGCGCAGCCGGCCATCGCCTACAACGCGCCGAAGTGAGACTCGCCGACGGAAACATGAGGACGACATCCCGCATCGGAGTGGCCATGGCGGCGCTGGCGCTGGCGATTCTCTTCGTCGCACCGATGTGGCGCGTGGACCTCAAGGCGCCGCAGTATCCCGAGGGGCTTGGGCTCCGGATCTGGATCAACCAGATCCGGGGTGCCACGCCGAACGGCCTCAACAGCATCAACGGGCTCAATCACTACATCGGGATGAAGGCCATCGAGCCCGACCAGATCCCCGAGCTGCGCTACATGCCGGTCATCGTCGTCGGGCTGGTGCTGGGCGGGCTGCTGGTGGCGACTCTTGGTCGGCGGACGCTGCTGTACCTGTACCTCGGCGGCTTCCTCATCGTGGCGCTTGCCGGGCTCTACGACTTCTGGCGGTGGGAGTACGACTACGGTCACGACCTCGACCCCACCGCCGCGATCCGGATTCCCGGCATGAGCTATCAGCCCCCGCTCATCGGGGGCAAGCAGCTGCTCAACTTCCACGCGACATCGTGGCCGGACGTGGGCGGGTGGGCCGCGATCGCCGCCGTGCGGTCATCGCCGCCATCGCGGTGATGGAGTGGCGCGCGGGACGGTCCGCCGGGCGCCGTCGCGCGGCGCCGCTGGAAGCGACCGGCCTGCCCGGAGGCATGGTGGCATGACCTCCAGGCTCGGTCTGCTCGCCGGAGTCGCGACGATGCTGGCCTGTGCCGCGCCGGCACCGAGGCCGATCGTGTATGGCACCGACCAATGCGCGCATTGTCACATGACCGTCGCCGATCCGCGCTATGCGGCTGAACTCGTGACCAGCACCGGCAAGGTCCTCGTCTTCGACGACATCGGTTGCCTCGGAGCATACCTGGCCTCCGGCGCCGTGGCGCCGGGCGCGGCGCAGTCGACCTGGGCGCACGACTATCTCGCCCCGGCCGAATGGGTGCCGGCAGGCGACCTGTCCTTCGTGCGGAGCGAAATGTTCCATACGCCGATGGGCAGCGGCCTCGTGGCGCTCGCACACCCGCAGGTGGCCGACAGCATTCGGGCCGCGGTGGGTGGCGGACGGCTCGACTGGCCGCAGGTGCTGGAACGGATTCCGGCGCACTGAGGGCATCGTGATCAGCCGCCGCATCGCCCTCGTCGTCGCGTGCATGCTCGCCGTCGTCACGGCCCTCCCGGGGCAGCAGGCCATCGTCGTCCGAACCACCGGTCCCGTCACGAGCGTTGCCGCCGCGCTGCAACAGGCGCGGGACGGCGATCGAATCGTGATCACGGCGGGGACATGGCTGCTGGATGAACCGCTCGTGGTGACACACCGGGTCGCCATCGAGGGCGAGGGGTGGCCGGTGCTCCAGGGCGCGGGCGGGCACGAGCTCATGCGGGTGACGTCCGACAGCGTGCGGATCCGCGGGCTGGTCTTCCGAAACGTGCGCACCAGCTTCATAGACGACCGCGCAGCCATCCGGTTCATCGAAGTCGAGGGCTGCGCCGTCGAGGACAGCCGCTTCGAGGCGACGTTCTTCGGGATCTACCTTCAGGAGTCCGCGGGCTGCCGGATCACCGGGAATCGATTCACGGGCGGCGGGACGAGCGAGTCCGGCTCAGGAAACGCCATTCACCTGTGGAATTCATCGCGGACACTGATCGCGGACAACGCCATCACACGGTACCGCGACGGGATCTACCTCGAGTTTGCGCGCCAGGTCGAGGTGTCAAGCAATGAGAGCGAGGCCAATTTCCGCTACGGCCTGCACTTCATGTTCTCCGACAGCTGTGCCTACCGCGACAACCGTTTCCGCCGCAACGGGGCGGGCATTGCCGTCATGTACTCGAAGCACGTCGACATGACGGGCAACGCCTTCGAGGACAACTGGGGTGCCGGCGCCTATGGGCTGCTGCTCAAGGACATCACCGATGGCCAGCTCGCGGGCAACCGCTTCACGGGGAACTCGACGGCGCTGTTCCTGGAGGGGTCGAGCCGCCTGCTCATTCGGGGCAACGTCTTCGACCGGAATGGCTGGGCGATCAAGCTGATGGCGAATGCGGAGGGCAACCGCTTCGAGGACAACACGTTCTCGGGCAACTCGTTCGACGTGGCGACGAACAGCCGCTCGAACGCGAGCGTCTTCGACGCCAACTCCTGGGACCACTACCAGGGCTATGACCTTGATCGCAACGGTTACGGCGACGTGCCCTATGCCCCGGTCCGCCTGTTCTCCCTGATCGTGCAGCAGAACGAGCCGGCACTCATCCTCATGCGCAGCTTCATGGTCGACCTGCTGGAGGCGGCGGAGCGCGTGATTGCCGGTGCTGACGCCCGCGACCCTTGTCGATCATCGCCCGCGGCTGAGGGCAGTCGCCGTGAGCGCGCCCCTCGTCGTGTCCGGACTACGGAAGCACTTCGGCCGCCTTCACGTGCTGGAAGGCGTCGACCTCGCACTCGATGCCGGCCAGGTCACCGCCGTCGTGGGGCCCAACGCCGCGGGAAAGTCCACGCTGATCAAGTGCATCCTCGGCCTCGTGCGACCGAGCGGGGGTACCATCGAGGTACTCGGCGAGACGGTCGGCAGCGACCCGCACTATCGTCGCTTCATCGGCTACATGCCGCAGGCCGCACGTTTTCCCGACAACCTCACCGGCGAGGAAGTCCTGGCGCTGCTCGCCGAGCTGCGCGGCGGGGAGGTGCGCCATGACGGCGTCCTGCGCGAAGCGCTCGGCCTCTCCGCGGAGACACTCGCACGCCCGGTGCGCATGCTTTCGGGCGGGACCCGCCAGAAGCTCAGCGCCATCGTCGCCCTGCGGCACGAGGCGCCGGTGCTGATCCTCGACGAGCCGACCGCCGGGCTCGATCCGCTCACCAGCAGCCACTTGAAGGAGCTGGTGCGGCAGCGCGCAACGTCCGGTGCGGCGGTGCTGCTGACGTCACACGTGATGGCTGAAGTCGAGGAACTGGCGGACGCGCTCGTCTACCTCGTCGATGGGCGGGTCCGGTTCCGCGGGTCGCTCGACGAACTGCGGCTGCGCACCGGGCAGCGTGGGGTCGAGCATGCCATCGCGCACCTCATGCGGGAGGTGGCGTGAACGCGGCGCGGATGGTCGTGGGCTACAGCCTCAGCAACCTCCGGCGCAACTGGTGGGTGCTGGGCTACGGGCTGCTCTTCCTCTTCCTGACGGACGCCCTCTTCCGGTTCGGCGGTGGCGGCCCGCGCGTGGCGGCAAGCCTCATGAACGTGGTCCTCATCGTGATCCCGCTCGTGAGCGTGGTGTTCGGGACACTGTACTTCTCCAACTCGCGCGAGTTCATCGAGCTCCTGCTGGCACAGCCAGTCAGCCGACCTTCCCTCTTCACCGGGCTCTACTTCGGCCTGGCGCTTCCGCTCGCGCTCGCGTTTGCGGCGGGGGTGGCGATCCCGGCGGTCCTGCATGGCGGCGCCGGTCTCCTGCGCCCGACGGTGATGCTGCTGGTCTCGGGAGTCCTCCTCACCTTCGTTTTCACCTCGGTGGCGTTCCTCGCCGGCGTCCGGTTCGAGGACCGCGCCAAGGGCCTCGGCTTCGCCCTGCTCATCTGGTTCTGCTGCACCGTGCTGTACGACGGGGTGATCCTCCTCGTCGCGATGGCTTTCCGGGACTATCCGCTCGAGCCGGTGCTCCTCGGCCTCACGGTGCTCAACCCGGTCGACCTCGCGCGGGTGCTGCTGCTGCTCACGCTCGATGCCGCGGCGCTGATGGGCTACACCGGAGCGGTGTTTGGCCGCTTCTTCGGCACGCCCCTGGGCATCGCAGCGGCGGGGGCCGCACTCCTCATGTGGACCGGGCTTCCTTTCGTGGCCGGGCTCCGCGGCTTCAACCGGAAGGATTTCTGAGCATGGTCGCCACCGCGGCCCGTCCGCTCCCCCTCGCCCCGCCCGTCACTGGCGCCGCCGCCGGCGAAGATCTTCCGCCGTTTCGCGTGCCGGCATCCCACTTCCTCGTGGCACTGGGTGGCTGGTGACCGGCAGTGTCGGGCTGGTGCTGATGTCGCCGTCCCTTGCACGCGGCGCGTGGCTGTCGCCCGGCGTCGCGGCGACGGTGCACGCCTTCACGCTCGGGTGGCTGCTGACGTCTGCCTACGGCGCACTGTACCAGCTTGCTCCTGTCGTGCTCGGTGTCCGGCCCAGGAGCCTTCGACTGGCGGCGCCAGTGCTGATGCTTCACACGCTGGGCACGGCGATGCTGGTCACCGGTCTCGGAATGTGGTGGCCGGCATGGATCGGGGCCGGCTGGGCTTTCGTCGCCATGGCGTTGGGGCTCTGGAGCTGGAATATCGGAGGCCGCATCGTGCGCGCGCCACGCGCGCGCGGGATCGCGGTCCATGTGACGGCTGCCTATGCCGCGCTATGGCTCACGCTGGCCCTCGCCGGCGTGCGAATCGGCAATGCGCTCGGCTGGTGGATGGTGCCGCGCGAACCGCTCGTCGCGGCGCACGTGCAGCTCGCCGTAGTGGGCTTTGGCGGCGTGCTCGTGATGGGGCTCGGAAGCCGCCTCTTCCCCATGTTCCTCATGAACCGGAACACGTCGGACTGGCCCGGTAGCTGGTGCGGTCCGCTGACCATGGCCGGCGTGGTGATGCAGGTGGCTGGATGGCTTGGCACCGTGCACGTCCTGGTGCCGGCCGGTGGCACGCTCATGGCGATGGGTGGCGGACTCTTCCTCGTGCAGGCCATGCGCTGGGTGCGATCGAGGGCGCGGCGCACACTCGACCATCCGCTGCAGCAGCTGGTCGGGGCGTTCCTGCTCCTCGCGGCCGCACTGGTCGGGGGGATTGGCGTCACTGTGGTGGCCCGGGCCGCGCGTGATCGCGGTCTATGGAATCCTGCTGATCGTCGGCTCGATCACGCTCGTGATCGGCGCGGTCTACGGCCGGGTGTTGCCCTTCCTCACCTGGCTCGAGCGCTTCAGCCCGCGGGCGGGAGTCAAGGTGACCGGGCCCAAGGCCGCCGACCTGCTGCCCAGGTGGAGCACCGGCCTCATCGACGTCGGCGTGGATCGATTGGCACTGTTGTCATGGCTGGTGGGACAGGGGCGGGGTGGACACGCGTAGCCGTGGCGGGCGCGGCGGTCTTCGCACTGGGAAGCATCACCGCGGCGCAGCAATACCTGCGGTTGGTCGCGCCGGCACTCCGGGGGCTCGAGCCGCATGAGCACCGGCGACGATGTTCCCGTCGTATCGCTCGATGTCCGGCCGCTGCTCGCGGCGGGGGAGGAACCTTTCGATGTCATCATGGCGGCGGTCACGGCCCTCCCGCCGGATGGCATTCTCGAACTCACTGCACCGTTCGAGCCAGTCCCTCTCTATGCCGTCATGAGGGCCCAGGGTTTTGAGCACGCGATGCAGCAGTCATCGCCCTCGACGTTTCTCGTCCGCTTCTTTCGCCCAGGCCGCGAGAGCTCCCGCTCCTGACGTAGGTCGCCTGTCGGCAGCAGGCATCTCCACGACGGATGGCACTCGGGCCTCAGCCGGCGGCGGATCGCCCACGAGCGGCACCAGTGTGAACTGTGCGCGCCCCCAGGCGCTGCTATAGATGAGGAGAACCGTCCACGTACCCGGCACTCCCGCTAGGCTGTACGTGGTGAGCTGGTACTCCAGCAGTGTCGAGTCGACCACGGTGCCGACCGCATCGAAGATGACCAGCAGGCCATACCCGTGCGGCAGGAATGACTGGTGGACCACAGTGAGGCGCTCGGCCGGGTTGTTCCAGGTGAAGGTGTCGGTCTGCGTCACGTTCTCCATGTCCGTGACGATGTAGGAGATCGAATCCCCGGACATCGTAATGGTCCTGTCGTTCTCCGGCTGGATGACGGTGATCACGGAATCCGCGCATCCGGCGGTACCGGCGATGGCCAGCAGGAGCAGCAGCCGCAGTCGGCGCATGATCAGTCCCTCCACTGTGGGATGGAGGTGGTTAGGTAGAGCCGCAACTCGTTGTTCTTCCGGCTCACCTCGGCACGATCGTAGTAGTTGCTCCAGCGCCGGAGCACGTTGAAGTCGGCCCCGAGGCCGATGCGGCCCTTCCAGTAGATCCGGCCCGTGGCCCCGGTGAAGAACAGCTGGTGATTCCCCGGGAAACCGCTGATGATGGGCTCAAACACATAGCGTCCATAGACGCCGATCAGTGCGAGGCCGGGCCAGGTGAGATTCGCGTCGGCCAGGCCGCCAAGTCCGATGCCGTAGTCATAGTCCCGGCCCTCTGCGGTGAGGTAAAAGTCTGACTGCACCGCTGCCACCGGCATGAACTGGCCCAGAAACTCGGCCCGGATCCTGGGCCCACTTGAAGGGCGGTGGCCGATCACCGGGCCGACATAGAATCCCTGGCCACCGAACTCGATGACCGGGTTCGATACGTAGTCATAGCTCATGAAGGCGGCAAGCTGGTTGAGCCCGCCGTTGCCGAGCTTCCTGGCGCCGAGACCGCCACGAACCTCCAGCGAGGTAAGGCGTCGGGCGGGGGCATTGTTGCTCGCCAGCGTCACCTCGGCGCGAAAGAACGAAAAGGGCTTCTTGGACAGGTCGAGCAGGGGATCTCCATACACCACATCTGCCGTGACGAACACGCCTTCCACGGCTTCGTCGACGGATTCCCCAGTGACGGTGAGCCGCCGGTACCCGACATCGACCGAACTGAAGATCGTGGACTGCCGCCACTCCGGGGGCGTGCGCGACACCTTCCACGCCTCGCCACGCACCACCCGGTTGAACTCACGCACCGGGTTGAGCAGGCCCGCCGTCACCTCGCGCACGACGCGCTGGAAACCCGTTGCCTCGTTCGCCAGCGTCAAGGACGACACGCGATACAGCATTTCGCCCAGGGTGATGCCGCCCAGGGTCGTATTGGCCAGGTCGTTGGGCGCCGGCGCCCAGACCTCACCAAACAGTTCCCATGTGAGGCTGCCGGCGAACGCCCATGGCGCCGATTGCCAGAAGTTGTACCCGTTGGTGCGCGCCGAGTTGAAGTACATCGCGCCGTGATACGGGTGCGAAAACTGGTTGTTGAGGAAGGCGTTGTTATCCCACTGCCACGGCAGCGTGAGATTGTCGCCCCAGCTCTTGAGGGAAAACTTTGCCCACTCGGCGTCTTTTGACCGGCTCACGAGGTTGGGGATGATGTTCACCGCCATCACTTCTGCGAACGCCACCCAGAAGTGCTTCTTCGGATTGCACTGCGGACAGGGGAGCGTGTCAGCCCCTTCAAACCTCGCCACGGGCGTGGGCGAGGCCTCGACGAATCGAAGGTGCTTCGCCTGCGGCGACAGACCAATGACTGTCGCAGTATCGGGAAACGTGAAGGCCTGCGGACCCTGCGCCAGGAGGGGAGACACGCCACCGAGCCAGGCCACTGCGCCTGCGGTGGCGCAGGCGAATAGTTTCGTCGGCAAGTGTGTACCGGAGTTGAGGAGAGCAAACAAGCTGAGGCAATATTGCGCGCAAGTGCGGCGAGGTCCAGACCCTAGGGAACGGCCCTTCGAGGTGCTCCCTTCACGGGGAGGAGTGATGGCGGCTCGTCGCCCAGCCAGTTGATCTCCAACCTTCCGGCCGGCTCGAACTCGACGATGCCGTCGCCGTGAGCGACGCCCGACGGGTTGATCTGGAGCAGTTCATCGAGGCTGTACAGCTCTATCGTGAGTTCGTAGCGGTGCGGTCCCTGCCGCAGTCGCTTCACGATCACCGGCGTGGTCGGCCCGAGCGTGGAGATGGTGCCCACCACACGGCCGTCGATCTTGATCCGCACGAGGCCGCGCAGGCGGGCGGCGGCATCGGGCCCGAGCTCGATGGTGGTGGCATCGGCCTCGCCCACGCCCCGTGACGGGATCGGTGCCACGCGGTCGGGGTCGACCTGGGTTGCCGGCATGCAGGCAAGGAGGTTTGCCGCCCGGCTGGAGCCGGATGGGTGGTAGCGATCATGGCTGAAGAGACCCATCCGCGTGAAGAACTGCACTGCGGCCTCGACCGACGCGCGATTGGTGGCTGCCAGGCGCGCCGCGGCGTAGCAGTCGGCCTCGAGTTCCTGTCGCTGGCGCACCTCGGCCACGTTCGAGCCGATCCCGGCGAGCGCGCCGCCCATGTGATCGTAGAAGACATGCCCATACTCATGCGCGATGAAGAAGTCGCGCAGCAGGGGACCGACTCGTTCGATCAGTGCGGGATTGAAGTAGATGACCGGATGACCATACTCTCGGCGTGTCACCGCCACGTCGGTGAGCGTGTCCGTGGGCAGCAGTGTCACATCCGTCATCTGCGGTTCCTGCGCGCGCAGCCCTCGCGGCACGCTTCCGAGCGCGAGGAGGAGCATCAGACCGCTGCGCACCGACATGCCACCCGTCCTTCCTGGCCGGCGACGCAGGGTCGCCAACGCCCTCGCCCCCGCGGCGTCGAGAGATCGAGGCGCGGGGGCGAGGGGCTGGTGCCATTCGCTGCTTGCTTCGATCCCTTATCTACATCAAACCCTTCGTCCCGGGTTCCGGTTCCGGCCGGTGCAGATGTGCACCGGCACAGGTGCTGTGCTGCGGCGCCCGTATGCGGCGAGAACCCCGCCGAATATCCCGAGAATGAGTACCAGTGCTGCCGACATCTGCTTGTCCATTGTGGTTGGTCTGGTCTCAGTCTTATGCATCAGCCGAGCCAGACGATGCCGACAGCAAGACATGCCGGGCTCAAGCGTGGGTCCCTCACGCCTCAAGTGGCGGCCTGACAACCACTAAGCCGCCGGGCCCCGGCAGGATTGCGACATCCTGCCGTTGCAGCCCGCACCAGTCCGGCCCATCTTCCATCTGACCGCCAGGGGTACCCCGCCGTGTTCTGCGGGGTTGAGACAGTCCCTTGGAACCTGATCCGGTTTATACCGGCGGAGGGAGGCGGCGCAGGGAATTCCCCATCCCGCCTACCTTCGTCGCACCAGCGATGGAGGAACCCATGTCCGCCCCCACCACCAGCCTGACCAGCGACACCTTCGCAAACGCCTTTCCCGGATCGCGGAAGGCATACGTCGACGGGCCTCGTGGCATTCGCGTCCCGATGCGCGAGATCGTGCTGTCGGGCGGGGAAGCACCCCTCCGGGTGTACGACCCGAGTGGGCCGCAGGGCGTGGACGTACGTCAGGGGCTTCCCCCGCTGCGCCAGCCCTGGCTGCTCGAGCGGGACGTGCACCGGGTGGCGCCGCGTGCCCCGACCGAACTCATTCCCGCCTCGCTCGAGCGCGCGGCCTATCGCGGCAGCGGACCCGTTACCCAGCTCCACTACGCCCGACGCGGCGAGGTGACGCCGGAGATGGAGTTCGTGGGCCTTCGCGAAGGGCTGCCGGCCGACTTTGTCCGCAGCGAGGTCGCGCGCGGTCGCGCCATCATTCCCGCGAACATCAATCATCCGGAACTCGAGCCGATGATCATCGGCCGGAACTTCCACGTGAAGATCAACGCCAACATCGGCAATTCGGCGGTGACCAGCACGATCGAAGAGGAAGTCGAGAAGCTCCGCTGGGCGACGCTCTGGGGCGCGGACACCGTGATGGACCTGTCGACCGGCCGGAACATCCACGAGACGCGGCAGTGGATCATCCGCAACTCGGCGGTGCCGATCGGCACTGTTCCCATCTACCAGGCGCTGGAGAAGGTGGGCGGCGTGGCCGAGGACCTCACCTGGGAGGTCTATCGCGACACCCTGATCGAGCAGGCAGAACAGGGAGTCGATTACTTCACGGTTCACGCCGGCGTACTGCTCGAGTATGTGCCGATGACCGCGCGTCGCGTCACCGGAATCGTGTCCCGGGGCGGCTCCATCATCGCGAAATGGTGCCTGGCGCACCACAAGCAGAGCTTCCTCTACACGCAGTTCCGCGAGATCTGCGAGATCATGCGGGCGTACGACGTGTCGTTCTCACTGGGCGACGGGCTCCGCCCGGGCAGCATCGCCGACGCAAACGACGAAGCGCAGTTCGCTGAGCTGCGAGTGCAGGGCGAGCTCACGAAGATCGCCTGGGAATACGACGTGCAGGTGATGAACGAGGGGCCGGGCCATGTGCCCATGCATCTCATCAAGGAAAACATGGAGAAGCAGCTCGAGTGGTGTGCCGAAGCTCCTTTCTACACGCTCGGGCCGCTCACCACCGACATCGCGCCGGGCTACGATCACATCACCAGCGCCATCGGGGCGGCCATGATCGGCTGGTACGGCACGGCCATGCTCTGCTATGTGACGCCGAAGGAACACCTCGGCCTGCCCAACCGGGACGACGTGAAGACCGGCGTCATCACCTACAAGATTGCGGCCCACGCGGCCGACCTGGCGAAGGGTCACCCCCGCGCGCGCCAGTGGGACGACGCCATCTCGAAGGCGCGGTTCGAGTTCCGCTGGGAGGACCAGTTCAACCTGGCGCTGGATCCGGTGACCGCGCGCGCCTTCCATGACGAGACGCTCCCGGCGGACGGCGCCAAGGTGGCGCACTTCTGCTCCATGTGTGGACCGAAGTTCTGTTCCATGAAGCTGACCCACGAGTTGCGGGACGAGGCGAGGCGGCAGGACATGGAGCAGGGCATGGCGGACAAGGCGGCGGAGTTCCGAGCCGCAGGCGGGGAGATCTACGTGGTGCCGGCGAGCCTCTGAAAGCGACTCATGAAGCGGCGATCGAGGCTTTCCTTGAGCCGCATCGCCAGGCGGCCCTCACGTGAAAGCCCACCATAGGACAGCAGGGCTGAGCCGTCGCCGCAGTCGAGCAGCGTCAGCCGTCGCGTCGGTGGGTGGTAGCGCCGGAACCGTGGTGATGGCGCATCGCTGCAGAACGCCGCCACGTTGTCCGTCAGGGCCGTGCCCATGTCGGCCGACTCGCCGGCGACGAACACGTCGGGATGCGAGACGCTGCGCAGCGTCTCGTCGCACTGCACAAACCCCCCTTCATCCAGTGTGAACCCTGAACCGGTGAGTCCGGGCGCTGGTGCATGGCCGATGGTCCAGATCACGACGTCGGCGGGAATGATCGCGCCTGAGTTGAGTCGCAATCCGCGCCGCGAGAGGTCGGCCACGCGAGCACCGAGCGCGGAACCGATGTTGAGTCGCCGGAGCACCCGCGCCGCCAGCGGCCGCGCACCCGGATGGAAGGCCGGCAGCAGGTGGGGTTCTCCATCGACCAGCATGATTGTGGCCGAGGTGCCGTCCCGTCGGAGCCGGGCTCGCAATCCACAGGCGGTCTCGAAGCCGCGGCCGCCGGCACCAAGCACGGCTATCCTGATTTCCCGCTTGTCGAACGCCCGCTGCGCGCGCTCAATCGCCGGGATGATCTCGCGCGCACGCGCCATAGGCCCGATCGGTATGGTGAATTCGACGGCTCCGGTGAGGCGCGCATCGCTGGGAACCGTGCTGCGCGAGAGCGACAGCGCCTCCCACCTCTCCGTGCGACCGTCACTGAGTTCGATGGTCCGGCTGCCGGCGTCGATGCGCCGGATGTCCGCTTCGATGTAGCGGCAGCCGGCTCGAGTGGCCAGGCGCCCAAGGTCGATGGACATCGCCTCTTCGTCGTGCCGGCCAGCGAGCCATCCGGGCTGCATGCCGTCGTGGACGTAGGTGGAGGCGGCACTGATGAGCACGGGCTCGACGGCCCTTACGTGGCCGGCCGCCAGCCCTTCAAGCAGGCTCAGCTGTGTTGCTCCCACCCCGACGATTACCAGGCGTTTCATGTTGCCTCGGCACACAAGCGTATTGTCACAACCTACGTCGGTCGAATTGACAGGGCGACCGTCGATGAGGCGTCCGTCCGTGCGGGTCACCTGCCGAAAAGACCGAACTCCACGGCACGTCGGTTGAAAATTCCACGGGTGAGCGCCAGCCACGCGGGCTGGCATGAGTACTCATACCACGGAGGGCACCATGCGGTACGGATTGACCTCGCGTCCAGTCGACGCGTTCCAGAATCTTCGTCGCCTCAACTCGTTCCTGGACGAGGCGATCGGCGGCTTTCCCTTCGGCAGCGAGAGCGGTACGCTCACCGCGGCCTGGACCCCTGCGGTCGACGTGTTCGAGGACAAGGATGCCGTGAAGATCGTGGCTGAGCTGCCGGGCGTGAAGGCGGAAGACGTCAAGATCTCGCTCGAGAGCCAGACGCTGACCATGCGCGGCGAGAAGCGCCAGGTTGCGGAGGAGAAGACGGAGCGGGTGCATCGCTACGAGCGTACCTACGGGGCGTTCGAGCGCACGTTTGCACTGCCCGGCACTGTCGACGCGGATCGTATCGAGGCGAGTTATGCCGATGGTCTGCTGACGGTCACGCTGCCCAAGGTGGAGCGCGCCCGACCCCGCCAGATCGACATCCGCACGAAGTAGGTCGCTCAGCCCTCAACGAGCTTCGTCTCGAGGGCGAACTTCGTGAGGCCGGCCACCGTGCGAATGCCGAGCTTCTTCATGAGGCTCTCACGGTGGGTCTCGACGGTGCGGTGGGAAATGCCGAGCTCGCCTGCGATCTCCTTGTTCGTGAGGCCGCGGGCGATGCCGGCGAGCACCTCGCGTTCGCGGCCCGTGAGCAGGTCCAGGTTGCTGTTGCGCTGCTCGCGGGCGATGTCGCCGCGAACGGCCTCGGAGAGGCGGGCGGCAACGGCCGGGCTGAAATAGGCCTCGCCACCCAGCACGGTGCGGATGGCGCTCGCGAGTTCCTGTGCAGCGCCATCCTTGAGGAGGTAACCGTGCGCACCGGCCCGCACGCTCTCCAGGACGTACTCGGTGTTGTCGTACATGCTGAGGATCAGCACGCGTATGTGCGGCAGCGCGTGACGGAGGCGCGCGGCAGCCTGGAGTCCTGTTTCTCCCGGCATCGAGATGTCGAGCACGGCCACGTCGGGCTGCTGCGATTCCGCGAGCGGCAGCACTTCCGTGCCCGTCGTCGCCTCGCCCACCACCTGGAAACCCTCGCGCTCCAGCACGCTGCGGATGCCCTCGCGCACCATCGCGTGATCGTCCGCCACGAGCACCCGGATCGGGGCGTCGCTCATGCGGCCTCCCCGGCGGTGAGTGGGACCTGTACCTCCACCCGCGCGCCAGCGCCCGGCTGTCCCTCGAAGCGGACGCTGCCACCCAGGGCGGCCAGGCGTTCGCGCATTCCAGTCAATCCCATGTGTCCCTCGCGCTCGAGCAGCGCCGTGTCGGTGGTGTGCGGTCCGCTGCCATCGTCGGCGACGACGAGCGCCAGCGCCCGCCCGCGTACGGCGATCTGCACCGACACCGTCTTCGCATTCGCATGCCGCACGACGTTTGACAGCGCCTCCTGGAGGGCCCGGAACACCGCGAGCTCGGCATCCTTCGAGAGCGGCGGCAGTCCTGGCGGTGCGTCGAGCGTGATGCGGATGTCGCTGCGTTCGCTGAAGTCGGCGACCAGCGAACGGAGCGCGGGCAGCAGGCCGAGGTCGTCCAGCAACGACGGGCGCAGGTCGTTCACGACGCTGCGAATGCCGCGGATGCCCTTGTCGACCAGCCCCAGCAGACGCTCCAGGCGCGGTGCGGCGATGTCAGGCACCTGGCCCCGCAGCAGTTCCAGTTCCATCTTCACCGCCGAAAAGACCTGCGCCGTCTCGTCGTGCAACTCGCGCGAGAGCCGGCGGCGCTCCTCCTCATGCTGTTCCAGCATGCGGGCCGAGAGGCGCGCGAGCTCCACGGTGCGGGCCTGCAGCCGCTCGTGCAGGTCGGCGTTGGCGAGCGCGGCACCCACCTGCCTTCCCAGCGCCTGGAGGAAGTCGTCATCCAGCGCGGTGAAGGGATCGCGTGCATCGCCGGTGAGCACGAGCGCACCTGACGCCTCGGTGCCGGTGAACACCGGCAGGACGGCAACATAGGCGATTGCGTCCCGGCGTTCGCCCGGAATGAGCGGCCGGTCATCGGTGACCTGAGGGCGGCCGGTGCTGATTGTCGCCTGAAGCGCCGCCGCGACCCGGTCCTCGGGCGGTCGGCCCGTCCAGTCGGCGATCTGTCCTGCGCCGCGCTCGAAGCGCCCCGTCTCCCGCAGGTACAGTGCGCTGCCCCGCACGGCCGGCAACGTGAGCGGACGCGCCAGTAGCGCGGTGAGCACGTCGCTCCGTCCGCGCCGCTGCAGGTCGCCCGATAGTTCGGTGAGGGCGCGGAGGCCGCGGCCAAGGTCGTCGAGAACCAGGATCATGATGCCGGCGCCCACCGCGAGCGCGAAGGCGATGTCGAGGTAGTACCCCCACGGTGCCCAGGCCCCGCGCGCGCGAAGGAAGGGATAGTCGAGGTGATGCAGGCTCCACAGCAGGAAGGCCAGCGCCAGGATGCCGGCACCGGTCGAGCCGACCGCCTTCCAGTAGCGGAGGAACACCCAGCCGGTCCAGAGCGTGGCGAGGCTGAGGAAGAGGACGGCGGGACCGGCGGCGAGGAGAAAGTTGTCCAGCTGGTAGATCGCGATGTACGCCCACAGGAGCGGGAAGAGCGCCGCCAGCAGGTACACGGCCCGCCAGCGAACCTGGCGCGAGAACACGAGCGCCGCCCAGAGGAGGGCGAGTGCCGTCCAACCGGTGATCACCTGGTGCCAGTAGAGCCAGGTCCAGTTGCGGGTGAGAAGGAAACCCATGATCGCGCCAAGGCGGAACACGTACAGTGTCCAGGCAGTGGCGTACCAGGCGAAGTAGTTCTTGCCGTAGCGCTGATAGAGGAATGCGCAGAGCAGCGCCAGGCAGCCGGTGATGGCGGCCTGGAGGATCGCCGCGTCGAGCTCGAGCGCGGTGGCCAGCGCGATGGGGGTTTGCACTGCCCAAATCAAGCGGCGCCGTGCCGTTGCTTTCAACTGGGTAGTTCACCGGATGCTCGAAGGATCCGTTCCGATCCGGACTGGGGTAAAAGCCGGTGGCGCAGATATTTGACCGCGAGCCGCATTGGGTTGCGGCGGCGCCCATCCGGTGGCACCTTGGCAGACATCTATGTCTATGACTTGGCCCATTTCGCCCCTCGAACAGTTCACCCAGCGGTTTGGGGATTTGGTCGCGCTCCTGCGCGTCGACCCGTCCAATGATGCTGCACAGGACCTCGCGCTGGACACCTGCACGGCGATCGCGAACAGCCAGCCGATCCGGCTCGAGGCGGGGGTGGAAGTCGCTGGGGAAGAACAACCTCTGAGCTTGAAGAGCCGGCTCCTCGCGCGCCAGGTCGATGTCATCAGCATCAGTCCGGGCGTGGAGGAGGAGGAGCTTCTCCGGCTGGCTCGCGCGCTGTCCCACGACACGGCGGCGGTCGTTTCCAGCCCCCATATCAGTGCGGAGTTGATCAGCGCGGTCGTTCCGAATTGGAACGGCCTGACATTGATGGATGGTGGCGACGAAAGTTTTTCACCGCCTCGCGACGGAGGCGATCGGCGATTGGGTGCCGATCGTCGCGACCTCCTGCGGGGCGTTCGGTATCGCGGCCAGGAGCGTCGACGGGCGGAGCGGCGGGTCACCGGCGAACGTCGACTGGTGCTCGTAAAGCATGTCGCGACTGATGTGCAGAAGGTCCACGAGCGGCTCGGGCGCGCGATCAGGGAATCCGACTGGAGAACGGCACTGCACCTCGCCTCCGTGCAGTTGCAGACGCTTCCGTCGGTGCCGTACGACGATCGCCGCCGTCAGTCGATACTCGTCAAGCGGCTGCTGACTCACGCCGCCTACGAAGGCATCGTGCGACTTGCGCTGGCGGATCCGGTCGAGGCCGGCCGCGCGGCAACGGTGCTGCGCTGGGGCGGACTCGATGCCGCCGAGGTGATGCTGAAGGTGCTGATGGAGGCGGAATCGGTAGGTCCGCGCCGTATCCTCTTCGAGGTGCTGGGCGGGATGCCGGAGATCTACCCCATCGTGCTGCCCTACTTGCTCGGCGGTTCTGCGCACGAGGTCCGGCATGCGGCCGAACTCGTCGGTCGGCTGCGGAACCCGGCGGCGATCGACCCGCTCAAGCGCCGCCTCGGCGACCAGGATGAGCGGGTCCGCGCTGCGGTGATTCAGGCACTCGCCGAGTTTCCGCTGGGCGAGGTGGTGGAGAGCATGCGTATCGCGCTCGCATCGCCGTCGCCGTCCACCCGCTTCGCGGCGGTCGATGCGATCGGGAGGCGCCGCGCGCTCGGGTTCGCGATGCCGCTGCTGTCACTGCTTGAGCACGAGCGTGACGCGCAGGTGTGGAGGGCCGCGGTGCGGAGCCTGGCGTTGCTCGGCACTCCCGACGCGCTCACCGGGCTGGCGCGCCTGGCTCTGGTGAAGCGCTCGTTCCTGACCGGGAAGGGCTGCTCGGTGGAGCAGCGGAGCGAGGTGGTGCGCGCGCTGGCCCAGATCCAGGGGCAAGGTATCCGCGCGACGCTCGAGCGAATCGCGCGCGAGACCGAGGAGCCGGTGCGCTCGGAGGCGATGCGCGCGCTGCAGGAACCGATGTCGGCGGCGGGATAAACGACCCTACCGTTTCTGTGTCGCCGCCCCTACCGTTACGGCCTACCGAATCACGGGGATCGCCATGAACACGTTCGGGATGGTTTTCGCAGGCATCGGCGCAGCCGCGATCATCGGTGCGCTCGGTTTCGTCTCGCTGGTCATTGGCGGGCTGGTCAACGCGATGATCCTGCTGCAGGCCGGTCCGCTGGTGGACAAACTGCTGGGCAGGAAGGCGGGGTAAGGCGGTCGAGCTAGATCTCCTCGGCGGGCTCGTCCCGCTCTGGGGTCGTCGCTTTCTTGAGTGCGCCCTCGTAGTTCATGCGCAGGGTCCCCAGGAGTTCTCGCAGCCCCCGCACCTTCATCTGCACCCCTCCGCCGCGCCGGGCCATCGTACCCATGATGCCGGCGGCATCGGCCAGCCCCGGCAGACCCAGGGCCTGCGAGTTCGCCTTCACCTCGTCGAGCATGCGGCAGAGGCCGCGGATCGCGCTGTCGTCCGCCTTGGCGGTGGAAAGGAGCTCGATGACCCCGGTGGCCTTCTGGAACTTGGGAGGCAGGGTCTCGAGGTAGGCGAGCTGGGTGTGCTGCTTCGAGGTGAGGCTTGATGGCCATGGGCCGTACTCCGACGGGCGGGAAACGCACTGGACGAATGAATCTAGTCGCACCGGTGAAACCGGCGGTCCCTCCCGCTCCGTATGGCGATCGGCAGCCGGAGGCCACCGGCCGCCCATCCTCGACACCTGAGTTGCCATGATTCTCTCGGATCTTTCCATCCGGCGTCCCGTGCTGGCGAGCATGCTCAGCGCGGCGCTGGTGCTGTTCGGCGTCATCGGGTACCGGCAGCTGTCGGTGCGCGAGTACCCCGACGTGGACCCGCCGATCATCTCCGTTCAGACGTTCCTCGCCGGCGCAAATCCCCAGGTCATGGAGTCGGCCGTCACCGACATCCTCGAGGAGGAACTGAGCACCGTTCCGGGCCTGCGCACGCTGGTCAGCTCGAGCGGGGAACAGTTCAGCAACATCACGCTGGAGTTCACGCTCGATCGCGACGTGGACGATGCGGCACAGGACGTTCGCGACAAGGTTTCACGCGTGCGTGGGCGGCTCCCGCTCGACATCGAGGAGCCGGTCATCGCGAAGCAGGAAGCCGACGCCTCGCCATTCTTCTGGCTCGCGCTCAACGGGCAGAACTACTCCCTGCTCCAGCTTTCCGACCTTGCCGACCGGCTGGTAAAGAGCCAGCTGCAGACCGTGCCGGGCGTGGGAAGCGTGTTCATCGCGGGCGAGCGCCGCTACGCGATGCGCGTCTGGCTGTCGACAGCACAGCTGTCAGCGCGCGGTCTCACGGTGCAGAATGTCGAGCAGGCGATCCGCACGCGCAACGTCGAGGTACCGGCCGGCCGGATCGAGTCGAACCGCCGCGAGTTCACGGTGCGCTCCCTCGGCGAGCTCAAGACGCCGGCCGAGTTCGGCGAACTGGTGGTGGCGAGCCAGGGCGGCCAGCTGGTGAAGCTGAAGGACCTGGGTCACGTCGAGCTCGGCGCCGAGGATGAGCGTAGCGCGCTTCGCTTCAAGGGCGCGCCCACGGTCGGACTGGGTGTGGTTCGCCAGTCGAAGGCCAACCTCATCACCGTGGCCGACGCGGTGCGCGATGCGCTGCCCCGCATTGCGGCTTCGCTGCCGCCCGGTGTCAGCCTCGACGTCGCCTACGACGGCTCCACGTTCGTCAAGCGATCCATTCTCGAGGCACAGGAGACGCTGGTCATCGCGGCGATCCTGGTCGTGATCATCATCTTCGTGTTCCTGCGTAACGTGCGCTCCACCATCATCCCGGGACTCGCGATCCCGGTATCGATCGTGTCCACGTTCGCGGTCATGTACTTCCTCGGTTTCTCCATCAACAACCTCACGCTGCTCGCGCTGACGCTGGCCATCGGCATCGTGGTCGACGACGCGATCATCGTGCTGGAGAATGCCTTCCGGCACCAGGAGGAGCTGGGCGAGGATGCCGAGACGGCGGCGGTGAACGGCACGCGCGAGATCGCGTTCGCCGTGATCGCCACCACCATTGCCCTGGTCGCGGTGTTCACGCCACTGGCCTTCCTCAAGGGCAATACCGGCCGCCTGTTCAACGAATTCGGCATCGCCGTGGCGGGCTCCGTCATTGTGTCCGGCTTCGTGGCGCTCACCCTGACGCCGATGCTCTGCGCGAAAATCCTCCGGGTGCCGAAGGAGCACGGCCCGGTCTTCCGCATGTTCGAAAATGCCTTCACCAGCCTCACGACTGGTTACGGCCGGTCCCTTCGCTGGGTGCTTGCGCACGGCTTCCTCACCCTGGTGGCGGCGATCGCTTCGGTAGTGCTCGCGGTCGTGGTGTTTCTCAGTCTGAAGCGCGAATTTGTCCCCCAGGCGGATCGCGGCCTCTTCATCACCTTCCTGATCGCACCGGAAGGATCCACCCTCTCGTTCACCGACGAGTACCAGAAGCAGGTGGAGGCGATCATCGGCAAGACCCAGGATGTCGATCGCTACTTCAGCGTGGTGGGGGGCTTTACCGGTTCAACCAGTCGTGGCCTGGTCTTCACGCGGCTGGTCGATGAGGGCCCCCGGCGGACGGTGCAGGAAGTCATCGCCGAGGTGCAGGGCAAGTTCGCGACGATCCCCGGCGTCATGGTATTTGCCAACAACCCACCGGCGTTCGGGGGTTCGGGCCAGCCGGTGCAGTTTGTCGTCCGTCACCCTGACTTCGCCAAGCTCTCGCTGGCCATGGACACGCTCGTGAAGCGGGCCCGGCAGATACCGGGCCTGCGCAACGTGGACACCGACCTTCGGGTCAACAAGCCGGAACTCACCGTCGGATTCGACCGGGATCGCGCCGAGGACCTCGGCGTGAGCGTGGGCGACGTGGCGGGCACCATGCAGACGCTGCTTGGTGGCCGCCGCGTGAGCACGTTCACCCAGAACAACAAGCTGTACGACGTGATGGTGCAGCTCGATCCCGCGGAGCGCGCGACGCCCAACGACGTGGCGGGACTCTACGTGTCGGGACGGGGCGGCCAGCTGGTCCAGCTCAGCGCCGTCACCAATGTGAAGGAAGGCGTGGGCCCGCAGCGGCTCAACCACTTCGACCGGGTGCGGTCCTTTACGCTGACCGCGGGCCTCGATCCGGGATTCACGCTGGGCGAGGCGCTGGATTCCCTCAACCGGGTGGCGGCGGAGGTCTTGCCGCCTCTGGCGAGTACGCGCCTGGCGGGTGAATCCCGTGAACTGGCGGAGAGTGGCGCCGCGCTCTATTTCGCCTTCGGTCTCGCGCTGCTGGTTGTGTTCATGGTGCTCGCGTCGCAGTTCGAGTCCATGATCCACCCCCTCACGGTGCTCGTGGCCGTGCCGCTCGCAATCACCGGGGCCCTGGTCACACTCTACCTGACAGGTTCGACCATCAACCTGTACAGCCAGATCGGGATGATCCTGCTGATCGGGCTGGTCACCAAGAACTCGATTCTCCTGGTGGAGTACGCCAACCAGCTGCTGGAGCGCGGCGGCGCGCCGCGCGACGCGATCCTCGAAGCCGGCCGCATCCGCCTGCGTCCCATCCTGATGACTTCGGTATCCACCATCATGGGCGCCATGCCCATCGCGATGGGCCTCGGAGCCGGTTCCGCGAGCCGCCGTCCCCTCGGGTATTCGATTGCCGGTGGCGTTTTCTTCTCGACCATCCTCACACTTTATCTGGTGCCATCGGTGTGGCTCTTCTTTGAGGGAATGCGCAAACACAAGGTTCATCCCCAGCCCGCCGCGGCTGCCGTGCCGGTGATGGCTGGGGAAGCCGAGTGATCGCCCTCGCCGCGGCGCTGCTCCTGCAGGTGCCAATCCCGGTGCGTATCGCGCCGCCCGATTCCACGCTGCCCCATGTCACCCTGAGCGAGGCAATCCGCCTCGCCACGGGCGTCGATCCCGCCTATGTGCGCGCCGCTGGCCGGGTGGACGACGCGGAATGGGGACGCCGCGCGGCGGTGCTCGCGTTCATCATCCCGTCGTTGGCGGTGAGCCTGGATGCCACCAGGTACTCTACGGCCTTCTTCAACATCGGCATCGGGGCGCCCACCAGTAATGCGGTGAACTTCCGCGCGAACGCGGTCTATGAATTGATCAGCGTGAGGAAGATCACCGATCTTGGCTTCACCAAGGCTGAGCTCGAGGCGAGCCAGGCCAGCGCCGAGCGCCAGAGGTTCCAGACCGCGTTCGATACCGAGAACGACTTCCTCAACGTGCTCGTGAGCCGGGAGCTGACGCGCGTCGCGCACAGCCGGCTCGAGCGGGCCCAGGAGCAGTTCACGGTCGCGCGTGCACGCGTGCTTTCCGGCGCCGCGGTCCAGACGGACTCGCTGCAGCAGGTGCTCGAGCTGACGCAGGCTCGCCTCGAAGTACTGCGGCAGGACCTCGCGCTCAAGGTGGCGAGGTTGCAACTCGGCCGGCGGATCGGGCGCCCCGTTGCGGTCGACGCGCAGGTCAGCGACTCCATGCTGCCGCCCGATCTGGCCTACACCGACGAGCAGCTCATCCAGCTCGCGCTGGAACAGGCGCCGCAGTATCGCGAGGCCCGGGCGCTCGAGCGCTCCGCCTCCTACGCGCTCAAGGGCCAGAAGGGCGCGTACCTGCCGACGCTCAACCTCGCGGGCGGCTTCACCGAGTATGACAGCAGGTTCCCGCCGAGTGGGAAGGGTGTCGGCTCGGTGTCGTTCCTCGTGACCTGGCCGCTCTGGGACCGGGGACAGCGCGAGATTGCCATCCAGCAGGCGAAGACCAACCTGAACGTGGCGCGCGCCGTGAGTGCCGACCTGGAAAACGCGGCCTCGCGCGACGTGACCCGGGCGGCTGAGGCCTATCGCATCTCGCGCGAGGCGGTGAGTCTCACCCAGCTCCAGCTGGTCGCGGCGCAGGAGACTTTCCGGGTCCAGGAGCTCCGGTACAAGAGCGGGGCCAACACCATCCTCGACCTGCTCGAGGCCCAGTTCCAGCTCACGCGCGCCGAGTCCGAGGCGGTGCAGTCGGTCTATGCGCTATATCTGTCACTCGCGGGCCTCGAGGCGATCACGGGGCAGGAGTTCCTTGTGGGGAGAAACCAGTGATGAGTCGGCGGGAGATCCGGGTGGCGCTGGCGGCGCTCGTCGTGTGCGCGGCATGCAGGAAGACGCCGTCAAATGCGGCCGCGAGCGGGGCCGCGCCGCCCGCGGCCCCGGCGATCGCCGTCGAAGTGGCGGTCGCGAGAACCGACACCGTGACCGACGCGATCGCGGCCACCGGCCAGATCGAGGCGGTGCAGTCCATCGAGCTCCGACCCGACGTGGAGGGGCGTATCGTCGAAATCCTCTTCCACGAGGGCACCGAAGTGGGGAAGGGCACGCCGCTCTTCCGCATCGATGATGCGGAACTCCAGGCGGAAGTGGCGCGGGCCGAAGCCGATCGCGACCTCGCAAGACAGTCACTGCAACGCACCCAGGACCTCGTCGGCCAGCGCGCGTCCTCCCAGGCGGACCTCGAGCGGGCCGAGGCCACGGCTCGGAGCGCCGACGCCTCCCTGTCACTGCTCAAGGTGCGGCTCGATCGCACCGTGGTGCGAGCGCCGTTCGGCGGCGTGGTGGGCCAGCGCTTCGTCAGCCTCGGTGATTACGTCACCACTTCCACCCGCCTCGCGGCGCTGCAGACGGTGAACCCCGAGCGGGTCAGCTTCCAGGTGCCGGAGCGGTACGCCGCCGCGTTGCACCGCAACCAGACCATCGCGTTCCAGGTAGCGGCAATGCGCAACAAGACCTTCACCGGCACCGTGGACTTCGTGGATCCGGTAGTCCAGCTGCCGGGTCGAACCATCACCATCAAGGCGCTCGTTCCCAACCCGAAGCGCGAGTTGCAGACCGGCATGTTCGTGGACGTGCGGCTCGCCACGGCGCAGCGCCCGCAGGCGATCGTCGTGCCGGAGGAGGCGGTGCTCGCGCTGCAGGGCGTGACGGTGGTGTGGGTCATCAAGGACGACAAGGCAACGCGACGCCCGGTGACGCTCGGCGTGCGCTCGCCCGGATTCGTCGAGGTGCTCGACGGTGTGGACGCAGGCGACCAGGTCGTCGTCGGCGGGATCGAGAAAATGTCCGAGGGCGCGGCCGTGACGGTCCAGGTGGTGGAGCGCACCAAGCCGGCGGTGACGGAATAGCACCAGTGGCCGCGCCCCGGGTCGCCTTCCTGGCCGCATTGCTGGCCACCGTCCCGTGGGCTGGCGCAGCAGCGCAGGCGGAGATAGCCGGGCGCTGGCGAATCGATATTTATGATATCGCGCCGGCTCCGGTGTTTGGCGAGCTGGTGTTCGCCGACTCGGCCGGCACCCTCGTCGGTCGCGCCACCTTCTCCAATCGCAATGGTCCACCGGTGACACTGACGCGGGTCCGCACGAACGATGCGGGCCTGCTTGAGTTCGCCATTCCGGGTGATGGGGGGGCCGCCTTCAGCGGCCGCACCATGGACGGCGCCCGGCGCATCCGCGGTGACGTTTCGACCGATGGTCAGCAGCATGGCCGGTGGACCGCCGAGCGCCTCGATCCCTCGATCGAGTTCTATTCGGTCCTGCCGCAGTTCCGTCTCCGCCAGATTGTCGGTGGCGTCGGTGGTGACCAGGCGGTGCTGCCGGGCGCGATGGTTGCCGCCGCCGCGGCGGAGGCACCGCGCGCCGGACTGGCCACCACGTACGAGCGCCTCGCACGCGCGAGCGGACTTCCGGTCCTGACCGGCGCGCAGCTTCAGTCGGAGGGGCCTGCCCGCATCCTTGGCTTTACCCAGCGCGCCGAGATGCTGGTCGCGGTGCAGCATGTGCTTGAGCAGGTGCGTTCGGCGCTGGCGTCAGACAGCGTGCGCGCCCAGTTCGACGCACTGTTCCGTCCGGGCGGCGCCTGGCGCCTTGACCTGCACGGCGCCGCGCTCGACATCGCCCGGCTCCGGTCGCGCCGCCTGCAGTGGGATGACGTGGTGCCGGCATTGCTCGCGACCGGCCTGATAGGCGACACCAGTTCCACCGCGTCTGTGCCGCACGCGATGGAGCGACTGAACCTGCTGCGCGTCGCCGACTCCACGGCCCTCACGCGAATGCTGGCTGCAGCCGCCAGCACGGCGCCCGTTTCCGCCCGCTCACTCGGTATCCTGATTTCCGCGTATCCCGAGGCCGAAGACTGGCATCGCCAGGCGCTCGCTTTCCTCGTTCGAGCCCGCTGGGTCTCCCAGGATGGCGCGCTGCGCTCGCCTGCGGAAGTCGTGCGCGCCACCTGGCTCACCATCATGCCCGGCGATTCCGCCCGGGGCCGCGGCATTCCGGCCATCGTGCCGCAACTCTTCGGCAGCCCGCAGGCGGTGCCCCGCTACGGCGCGTCGCCGACCAGTACGAGCCGACTGGTGACCCCGCTCAACTGGAGCGGTGAGCAATGGCTCGACCGGCACGGTTCATCCGAGATGCTGGCCATGCTGCACCTGCTCGAGTGGCCCCCCAGTGGTACGCTGCTGGTGGCGCGGGCCGATGAGACACTTCGCGTAGTGACGGTGAGGCAGCGCGCCAGTGAGTCGACGAACGGGTTCCTCGAGGTGCAGGAGGCGATTGCAGTCGAGCCGAGCTATGTCCCCGTGCTTGCGCTCGGCGCTCTGCTGCACGAGTGGGGACACCTTCTCTCCGAGGGATGGCGCTTCGACCAGGCAGTGCAGGTCGCGCCGGACAGCGGTGAGATCCTCCTTCCTGGCGTGAACCCATGGCTCATGGAGGGCATCGCCGAGGCCTGGACCGACCTGGTGCTTGCCCCGATCGTCGCGAAGATGCCGATCGTCGGCCTCGCCGAAGCGGAGAAGCGGGTGCGGCTCTCGGGCAATGACCTCGATCCGCACGTCACGGGGTACCTCATGGTGCGCGCGGCAATCGATGCTGCGGCGGCGAAGGGAACCTCCGCACCGGTGACGATCCGGCACCTCATCGAGGCGGGTGAGCCGGCGAAGGTCATGGAGGATCCGCTCTTCGGCGCAACCTATCGCGATCCCGGTGACGTCGCCCCCCTCATCATCCCGGCCCCGAGCAGGCGGTTCCTGGTGCCGGAGAGCATCTTCACCGTCGATACGCGATTGCCCGACCCCGTCAGCACCATCATCAGGATGCCTCAGTGAGATGAAGATGCCTTCCTGTTCCCTCGCACTCACGCTGCTCCTTGCGGCCCCGCTGGCGGCGCAGCAAACCACCCCCGAGCGCACCGGCGGCAGGGAAACATCGAGCTGGGCCGATGTCACCAGCTTCCTCGACTCGCTCGAGCGCCGTGGTTCGACCTTCCGCTTCGGGACGCTCGGCACCAGCACCGAAGGGCGGTCGATCCCCTTCGTCATTGCCGGTGCGCCCGGTGTGCAGCGACCGGCCGATGCCCAGGCATCAGGTCGTGTCGTGGTCTGGCTGCAGGCCAACATTCATGCGGGGGAGGTCGAGGGGAAGGAAGCGGCGCAGATGATCCTGCGCGATCTCGCGTTCGGACCACTCCGGCCGCTGCTGGACAGCCTCGTGATCCTGGTCGTGCCGATCTACAACCCCGATGGGAACGAAGCCTGGGCCGCGGACAGCGTGAACCGGCCGGGCCAGAATGGTCCCGCGCGCGTCGGGCGGCGACCGGATGGCCTCAACCTCGACTTGAATCGTGACTACGTGAAGCTGGAAGCGCCGGAGACGCAGGGCGCGGCCACCCTGATCGAGGCGTGGCAGCCCGATCTCTTCATCGACCTCCACACGACCAACGGCAGCTATCACGGGTATGCCCTCACGTATGCACCGGGCCTCAACCCGAACGACACCCCGGCAAATGCCTACGTCAGGGACAACTTCCTGCCCACCATCCGGCAGCGCATGAAGAGCCGGCATGCCCTGGAAGTCTTTCCCTATGGCAACTTCCGAAACCAGATGGCCGATTCACTGATCCTTGGCTGGGAGACCTACGATAGCCGGCCGCGGTTCGGCACCAACTGGACCGGTCTTCGCGGCCAGATGGCGGTACTGAGTGAGGCGTACAGCAACGATCCCTTCCCGGCGCGCATCACGTCGACCTATGCGTTCGTGCAGGAGGTCCTCACCCTGGCTGCCGCGGAGCGGAGCCGCATCAAGCAACTGGTGGCGGAATCGGCACGGCTGCGGCCCGATTCGGTGGCGGTCCGATCGGTCCTGGCACCACCCACAGAACAGCCGGTGATCGCGGAGATTACAACGCCAGACGGCGACGGCGACGGTCCGTACGCGCGGCGCAAGCGTACGGGAGAGTTCCGCACCATCCGGATGCCAGTGTACGAGCGCTTCACCGCTTCCCGCCGCGAAGCCCGGCCGGTGGCATATGTCATCCCGCCGTCACTCCCCGACGTTGCCTCGCTCCTGGTTCGCCAGGGCATCGAAGTGGAGCGGCTCACTGGGCCCTGGCAGGGGACGGCCGAGCGCTTCCGGTTGGACTCGCTCTCGGCGCAGCCCTATGCATTCGAGGGACATCGCACGGTGACGGTCCAGGGTGCGTGGCTCGATGCAGCACCGTTTACCGCACCGGCGGGGAGCTACATCGTGCGCACCGATCAGCCCTTCGGCACGCTGGCCAGCTACCTGCTCGAACCGGCATCCGAGGATGGTGTGGTGACGTGGAACCTCGTGGACCGCCAGCTCACGCTGCGCGCACCCTATCCCATCGCCCGGGTGCGCGTGCCGGTGCGCGCGGCGACAACGGAACAGCACTGACTCAACGAGGTCAAAATGCTCGAAGAAGGGAAGAAAGCCCCGAAATTCTCGCTGCCATCCGACACCGGCGAGACGATATCCCTCGATGATTTCAGGGGGAAGCGTAAGGTCGTGCTCTACTTCTATCCGAAGGACGACACGAGCGGATGCACCGCGCAGGCGTGCGAGTTCCGGGACAGCTGGAAGGCGGTCCAGGCCGCTGGCGCCGTGGTGCTCGGCGTGTCACCCGACGGCGTGGCGTCGCACGGAAAGTTCAAGGGGAAGTACCAGCTGCCATTCCCGCTCCTGGCCGACGAGGACCACGCGGTGGCGGAGACGTACGGCGCCTGGGGCGAGAAGTCGATGTACGGCCGCAAGTATCACGGGATCCTTCGCACCACGTTCGTCATCGGCACCGACGGGAAGATCGAGAAGGTCTTCCAGAAGGTGAAGCCGAAGGGTCATGCCGCCGAGGTGCTGGCGGCGCTCGAGGGGTGACTGGGCACCGGGACGCCGTCCGGCCCGTAGTTATCTTCCGGGCGAGAGCAGGCAGTGAACCTGGGACAGGAAGCGAGTGACAGTATCGATGGCTCAACCGGCTGCAGTGAAGCCCCCGGCAGGCACCCCCGTCGCCAGGACCACCGGCCCGCGCGGGGCTGGTTCATGGCTATGGGAGTGGACCAAGTCCATCGGCGTTGCGCTCGTCGTCTGGTTCTTCCTGCGCACCTTCCTGCTGGAGGCATTCCGCATCCCCTCGGGCAGCATGGAGAACACGCTGCTGGTGGGCGACTTCCTGTTCGTGAACAAGCTGCTGTACGGGGCCGAGGTACCGCTCACCGGCAAGAAACTGCCGGCGGTGCGTGAACCGCGCCGCAACGAGATCCTCGTGTTCGATTCGGTCGAGGAGCCCGGGCTCAAGGTAGTGAAGCGCCTCATCGGCGTGCCGGGTGACACGCTGGCGATGGAGAACGGCATCCTGATCCGGAACGGTCAGCGCATCGATGAACCGTACGCCGTGCACGCCAATCCGTCGGTACTCGCCGAGCCCGAGCAGCGTGAGCACATGCGTGCATGGCAATCGACGCATCTCGCCGGCCGGTCACCCGAAGGCTACCATCCCGACCTGCAGAACTGGGGGCCGATCGTGGTGCCGGCCGACTCGTTCTTCATGATGGGCGACAACCGGGACAGCTCGTACGATGGGCGCTACTGGGGGTTCCTGCCACGGACCAATGTGCGGGGTACTCCGATGTTCATCTATTACAGCTTCAACGGCAACAGCTGGCGCCCGCTCCCGTTCTTCTCTGACATCCGCTGGGGAAGGATCTTCACCCGACCGAAGTAAGCCGCCGCGAGGCGCCCTCAGTTGCCCTGGCGCTTCCACTTCCCGGCGAGGATGCCCGCAGCCGCCGCGGCAAGTGCCGACAGCCCGAAAGCCGCCGCAAATCCGCCCTTGTCCGCCAGGGCACCAAGCAGTGGCGGCCCCACGATCCTCGCCGCTGATCCGATGCTCTGCAGCGTCCCCAGCACCCGGCCCTGGTCATCCGGCGGCGTCGTGCGCGACACGAAACCCGCGACGCAGGGTCCCACCAGGCTGAACCCCGCGCTGAGCAGCACCACCGAGAGTCCGGTGCCGGCAACCTGGCCGGAGCCATGCATCGGCAGCCCGCCGAGGAGCGGCAGCAGCGCGAGTCCTGCGGCCATGAGCGCCCCACCCCACATGACGAGTCGTAATTCCCCGACTTTCGGGGCCAGCCTTCTCACGAGCCGGCCCTGTACCAGCACGCTCACGAGGCCGACGAGGGTGAAGGAATAGCTGATCCCGGCGCGTGTCAGGCCGAGCGCCTCCGTGCCGTACTGCTGGAACACGACGTACATCGCCGTGAACGCGAGGGTTGCCGCGAAGGTGACGAGCAGCGCCGCAAGCGGCACGTGCGCCCGCGCGCCCCAATCCTGGGTCCGTCGGATCCGGCTCTCGCGAAGCAGCGCACTTGCGATCAGGAAGTTGAGGCAACAGATGCCGGCGGCCAGCAGCCCTGGCGCGGACTCGCCGCTCTTGCTGGCGATGCCGCCCAGCGCGGGTCCGATGGTGAAGGCGAGCCCGAACGCAGCACCGATGAGGCCCATGGCCCTGGCCCGCTGCTCTGGAGGAGTGGTATCGGCCAGTGCCGCCTGAGCCACGTTCACGGTGGCGCCAAGGCTGCCGGACAGGATGCGCGCGAGGAAGAGGACCGCCAGGCTTCCCGCCAGGCCGAAGACGGAGTACGCAATGGCACTCCCCGCGAGGCCAATGAGGAGGACGGGCCGGCGCCCGATCCGGTCACTGAGCCTGCCCCACGCCGGTGCCAGCAGGAAGGAGAGGAGCGAATCGGTGGCGACGACGGCGCCGATCACCAGTCCGCTCGAGGTGAAGCGCGCTGCCGCGAGCGGCAACTGCGGCACCACGATCCCGAATCCGACGAGGTCCAGGAAGACGGCGAGCACGACCGCCATGCTGGCGGTCGGGCGCGCCTCGATCGGAGAGTCAGGAATCCGGGACACACGACTTTCCACCCGGGAGGCTGAGTGGCGCCGCCCGGGCAACTGCGATCAAGGGGTTACAGGACGGGACGAGGTGCTTCGGGAAGCGAATCGCGATTCAGGACCCGGTCGATATAGACCGCGGTCCGACCGCATTCGCCACACATCAGCGTAACCCGGCCAGAGGGGATCGCGGGATCTCCTGGTCGACGAGGTGAACGCTGGACGGATGTAGTCTGGCATGTCGGGCAGACGAGCGGTTGCAACTCGCGATCAGCTGAAATGAGCAGCAATGCTTCGGGAGCCCGGTATTCCTTGATTCCTCTGCGACCCACGGAAGGTCCTCCAACAGCGTGGTGACAGTGTCCATAGCTGCGCCGCGCGGGCACAAATGTACCCGGTTGTCCACTGTTCGCTACCCATCAAACACGGTCTAGTCGTGACAGTAAAGTGACACTAACGCAATAGTATCGCGGCAGTAATCGGAAATAACGTAGTAGCAATCAATAATACTATTCATGCCGTTTCGGCAGTACTCCAAATGCTTGACGCAGAATACGGCTCATGATACGTTGCCGCCCAACCGACACTGTCGTGTCGGCGTAACTCTCCCAGCGTCCCGGTGGCGCGGAGGTGTGTGTGGCAACTGAGCTTGGCGGGTCGCAGATCACGACCCTGATGGAGACTCTCCCGGGCATCGCGAACGTGCTTCGGAGCCCGGTCGCTGACGCGATCATCAACCTGATCCGCGCCAGTGTTCGGCTTCGCGAATTCCAGTATTCCGACGCCGACGAGATGGTGAAGTACGCAATCCGCCGCAACCTCCTCGGCAACGACGAGGGTGAGCGGGTGCTCGCGGAGGCCAAGGCGGCCGAGCAAAAGCGGGCCGACAAGGCCGCGGAACGGGCCCAGCACAAGGCGCATCCGCCGGCCAAGAAAGTGGCCAAGCCGAAGGCTGTCGCGAAGGCCAAGGCCACCAAGAGCGTGAAGGCAGTGAAGCCCGCCAAGAAGGCGAAGCCAGCCAGGAAGCGCTAGACCCGCGGAGGCCGCCCTTAGACCCGGAACTCGGTGACAAGGGCGGCCAGGCGATTGGATGCCTGGAGCAGTTCCGCCGCCGCCGCCGCCATCTCCTCCGTCGACGCACTCTGTTCTTCCGCCGCCGCGGTGACTTCCTCGCTGGCGGAGGCGTTCTCGTTGGCGGCCGATCCGGCTTCCGCCGTGCGCTCGCCCAGGGCGGTCACGGTCTCCTCGTTCTTCGTCGCCTCGCGCGCCACATCCTCGGCCGCCAGCCGAACCCCCTCCACCGCCGCCACGATCTCCTCGAGCGCATGGGCAGCGGCGCCAGCTACGGACTCCACGCCCGACACCTTCGCCGAGCCGGCGTCCATCGTCGCCGCCACTTCCGCCATCTGCTGCTGGATCTGCATGACCGTGCGGGCAACCTCCTCGGCCGCCTGTGCACTCGAGTCGGCGAGACGCCGCACCTCCTCGGCGACGACGGCGAAGCCCCGCCCGTGCTCGCCCGCCCGCGCAGCCTCGATCGCGGCGTTCAACGCCAGCAGGTTGGTCTGGGACGAGATCTGCTTGATCAGCTCGATGAAGTCGGAAATGGCGCGCGACGTGCGCGCGAGTGCCTGCACCTGTCCCGTCGAGGTGCGTACCACTTCCCGCACGTCGAGCAGTGCCCTGCCCGCGCCCGAGACGTCGCCGCGGTGGTACTCGGCCAGCCGGCGGATCCGGTCGCCCACGTCCACCACGCGTCGCGCGGCGGCCGTGTTGCCCACCGCCGTCTCGCGGAGCGACACGAGCAGCACGTCGGCGGCACGCATGCCGCTGGCCTGGCGCTCGGCGCTGTCGGCCACCCGCACCATCGCAGTCGAGATCTCGCCGCTCGTCGCCGCGAGTTCCTCGCTCATCGCCGAGAAATCACTGGCATTGGAGCTGATCGAGCGTGCCTCGCCGATCACGGACTCGACCAGTCCGCGGAGGCGGGTCCGCATCCGGTCGAGCGCGAGCGCCAGCCGGCCCAGCTCGGTGGGCATGTCGCCCAGGTCGAGGGGCCGGAGGTCGCCGGCCCCGAAGCGATCGGCAGCACCTACCAGCTTCTTGAGCGGCAGGTCGATCGCGCGCACCACGATCACGACCGTGCCCAGGCCGAACGCGAGCGCGCCGCTGAAGAGGAGCCACAGGATGGTGCGGCGCTGCTTCGTCTCGCGCTGCAGCTCCTGCTGGCCCCGGAGCGCCGACCGGGACTGCGAGTCGGAGAGCCGCTGCACGTCCTCGGTGAGCGTGGTGGCCGGTGCGCGCGCCTGCTCCGCCGCAGCGCGTGCTTCATCGGGCCGGCCGAGGTCGGTCAGGGCAAAGGCACGACCGTATGCGACCTCGATGCGGGCCTGCACGTCGGCGATGCGGTTGAGCACGATCCGGTCGTTGTTGCCGAGCGACGAGAGCTGCTGGTAGCGGCGCTGGTAGGAGTACGCGGAGTCGCCGTGCGTCAGGAATGCCAGCCGGAGGGAATCCGACGGATGGGTCAGGTACTGGTCGGCCGCGCGGATCTGGCTGTTCGACGTGGAAACGAGCCCGGCGCCCACCTGGGCAATCTCGAGCATGGAGGCGAGCTGGCCGCTCACCAGCTTGTCCAGCGCGCTGATCGTATTGACGGCGAGCATGGCCAGGGCCAGCACGAGCACGAGCAGCAGTCCCATGCCCGAAAGGACGCGGCTCCGCAGGCTCCCCAGCATTACAGTCCCCCGGCCAGGAGCACGGCTCCGTTCCGCACGACCGTGATGTAGACCTGCTTGTCGGGCACGTCGCCCAGCGAATCGAACGCAATCCTGCCAGTGGCACCCTCGAACGGCGCGGCGCCATGGCCCACGCGATCGAGCGCGCGCCGCACGCTCTCGCGGTTCGGGCCGCCTTCCTCGATGGCGCGCGCGAGGAGGTACACCGCGTCATAGGTGGCAGCGGCCGGCTGGTTCGGCACCGGCGCATCAGGATACTTCGCGGCGTATGCCGCCACGAATTTCCGGTTGGCCGGCGTGTTGAGGCTCGGGTGGTACGCGGCACTCACGTAGGTGCCCTCGGACAGCGGCCCTGCTTCCTCGATCCCCTCGAGCCCGTCGCCTCCCAGCATCGGCACTTGCACGCCGAGGGCACGCGCGCCGCGCAGGATCGACTCCGCATCGGGACGGTTGCCCGCCACGAAGAGGAACTGGGGCCGCTGCAGCTTGGCCAGCCGCTCGAGCTGGGGGCCCACCTCGGGCGTGGTGCCCAGATAGGGCTCCATGCCCACCAGCTTGCCGCCCCGGTTCTCAAGGTTCGCGGTGAATGCCTGGCGGATCCCGCGGCCGTAATCATCGTCGAGATAGAACACGCCGCCCTGCTTGAACTGCAGCCGGTCCGTCACCCAGCGTGCGAGCGCGGCACCATGCGCGAGGTCGCTGGGGCACATGCGGAAGGTGTAGGGTCCCGCATCGCT
The DNA here is from genome assembly GCA_963789925.1 of uncultured Gemmatimonadales bacterium. Taxonomy (GTDB): domain Bacteria; phylum Gemmatimonadota; class Gemmatimonadetes; order Gemmatimonadales; family GWC2-71-9; genus JAGGAG01. Next base: position 284,179 of record CAWBMQ010000005.1, on the reverse strand, counting down.
CACTTCCGGCGCGGATGACGACGGCGTGATGGCGACGAGGGGACGGTTGCCGCCGTTGTAGATCGGTGCGGCAGCGAGCGTGGTGCCGGAAAAGAGGTGCCCGACGACTGCCACCGCCTCGGACGAGTACAATTCCTCGGCAACACGCACGGCCGAGTCGGGGTTGGCGAAATCATCACGCTCGATGAGGGCGAGCGGCCGCCCGCGCACGCCTCCGGCCGCGTTGATCTCGCCGATGGCGAGCTGCGCCGCGCGGCGCATGGGCTCGCCGATCGGATCAGAGAGGGCGCCGGCGACGCCGATATAGATGGGGCGTTCAGAGCGGCCGCAGCCGGTGAGGCCGGCGAGCAGCAGGAGGGCCAGCACCGGCACCGCGCGCTTCACCTGCGGTAGTATGACCATTGAGCGCGGAGGCTACTCCCCGGTCCCCTGAATGGCAATACCCACACCCGCAGCCGTCTTCGACCTGCACGGTTTGACCGTGCTCGACGCCACCGCCAGTGCGGAGCGCTTCCTCCGCGCCCAGCGCAAGGCACGGCCTGGCGCAAGTGTCCGGCTCATCACCGGCCGCGGCCGCTCCGGGGGCGGCGCACCGGTGCGCACGAGGGTGCGCACGCTGCTGAGGAGCATGGCGGAAGAGGGCACGGTAGTGCTCAGCTTCGAACTGGAGGACAGCGAAGGGAGCTTCCTGGTGCGGCTTGCCGGTTAGCGCGCCGGCGCCGGTTCGACGCCCTGCACCGTCGCGGTGTCGGCGGGAGGCTTCGTGGCGGGTGGCTTCTTCGCCGCCGACTTCTTGGCCGGCGCCGATGCCTTCTGCGGCGTGCCGCGGCGCGCCGTCCATGCATCGAGCACGTTGCCGTCGATGAGCGCCACCGAAGTGGCCTTGGCGCCCTGCTGCGCACGCCAGGTGAGTCGGATCATCGTGCCCTTCCGCACCCACTGCATCATCCACTGGGAATTCTGTGCCTTCGCGTCGACGCGACCGTAACGCCGCTCGAGCGAACTGCGCAGCTGGTCGAGCTCGTCGGGGGCGAGATTGCCGGCAAAGGTGAGTATGCTGGTGACGCTGTCGATCGCCGACATCCAGAGTTCGAGCGGCTCGGCTGCCTCAGGCACGCTGACGGTAGCGCGGCATTCCTCGACCCGCAGGTCGACCTTCGACCGGTCGCAACGAAGATTCCCGCCGTCGCGATCGGCGATGATGTCCGCCACTTCGCGAACTGGCGCGCCGGCCTTGATCCCGAAAATGATCAGGGGATCGGTGGCAGGCGCCGCCTGCGCCGTGAGGGGCGCGGGTGCGAGCACCAGGAAGGCGAGTTTGAGGACAATACGGGTCACGCGATACCCCGGAAGACAGGATGCGAACAGTGCGTGCAAGGAATGCGCCCCGGCCGGGCGGGAGGTCTGCCGGCGACCCGAGTCGTCCCGGGTCACCGGCCCTGACTGGTCATGCTCTGCGGACGTTGGCGGCCTGCAGGCCCTTGGGCCCCTCGACGACCTCGAACTCGACCGGGTCACCTTCGGCCAGCGAGCGAAAGCCGTCCATCTGAATCGCGGTATGGTGAACGAAAACGTCCTTGCCGCCGTCCTGCGCTATGAACCCGAATCCCTTCGCATCGTTGAACCACTTCACCTTGCCCGTCGCCATCGGAATGGCCTCATCTTGGGGAGCTCAAGGCTCCGGTCCGGCGGCCGGTCGGGATGGCCGGCCCCAAAATGGAAGCGCGCCGATCAGGCGGTGTGCCCGTCGGCGCGGCTGAAAGCCAGAAACCTGTCGAGGCATACCACTGCATATCCTAAGCTTCCGGCCGCCATGGCTTTTGTCAATCCGCCGGGGCGCCCGTGCCCCCACTGCAAATCGCTGCACTTTGCTCAGGTGAGCCCGGTCCGCATGGCGGTCAGGACCTGGGTCGTGAAGGTGTCGATCTCCGCCGTGGTCGTGTAGACGTTGGGGGTGATCCGGAGCCCGCTGAACTGCGGGTGAACGATGAGTGTCGTGACGATGCGCTGCTGGTTGAGCAGCCAGGCCTGCAGCTTGGCCGGATCGAGCCCGGCGATGGTGACGAAGCCGATCGCGGCGCTGTCGGGCGAGTTGAGCGGCGTCAGCACCTTTACCCGGTCGCTCGAGGCCTGGAGCGGCACCGCCCAGCGGTCGCGGAGGTACCGCAGCCGCGCCACCTTCCGGTCAGCGCCGATGGCCTGATGGAAGGTGAGTGCCACGCTGATCGCGTTGTGGTTCGCGGCGGGATGGGTGCCGATCTCCTCGTACTTCCTGATGTTGGCGTTCATTTCCTCGGGGGCCGCCATCATCGGCCAGAGGCTGTTGATCTGGCTGCGGCGCACGTAGAGGAAACCAGTGCCGATCGGCGCGAGCAGCCACTTGTGCAGGCTGGTGCCGTAGTAGTCGCAGTCGAGCGAGTCGCGGTCGAACGGGAAGTGGGCGAAGGCATGGGCTCCGTCCACGAACACGGCGATTCCTTTCGGCCGCGCCATCGCAATGATGTCGCGCACCGGCAGGATCTGGCCGGTGAGGTTGGTGATGTGGGTGACCTCGATGGCGCGTGTGCGGGGCGTGATGGCAGCCGCGAAGCGGTCCACGACGTACTGGTGCGACGGTGGCGGCACCTCGAAGCTGATCGTCTTCACCACGATGCCGTCGCGGCGCGCACGCTGGTTCCAGGTGGTGAGCATGCGGCCGTAGTTCTGGTCGGTCACGATCACCTCGTCGCCCCGCTTGAGGTCGAGGCCGAGGATCATCGTCTCGTTGGCCTCCGAGGCGTTGCGCGTGATCGCCATCTCCTCCGGGTCGCAGCCGAACTGCGCTGCGAGCCCGCTGCGCACCGACTCGACCCGCGGCTCGAGCGTGCGCCACATGTGCTCCACCGGCAGCTCATTGGAGAAGCGCAGGTCGCGCATCATCTGGTCGAGCACGACCGTGGGCGACGGGCTCACGCCGCCGTTGTTCAGGTTGATCATCGTGCGGTCGCAGTCGAACGATCGCTGGATGACCTGCCAGTAGTCCTCGTCATCGGGGGTGCCCGCTCCGGGCCCCGACCGGGTGGCCTGAGTCAGGTAGCGGATCGCCTTGGGCGAGAACGCCGGGGCAGTCACGGCAAGAGAACGGACGAAAGTTCGGCGGTCGACCATTATGGGCTCGATGGGGAAGTAGATTGCATTATGAGGGTCTGGCGCCCGAACGGCCAGCGCCAGGCCGGAAAAGCCGTCCATCCGCGCCGCCCACCCGGTCCCGAAATCACATGTTGCTCGCCCTGATCTTCGCGCTGCAGCAACCCGCGCAGCAGCCCGCGGCACCCCCGTCAGCACCCCCACCTCCCGCGTCGGTGAGGCCGGCGTCACCCATCGCCCGAGTCCAGGTGGACCCCGGCGACGTCGCGGTCCAGGCGGGCGACACGGTCCGCCTCCGCGCGGTGGCCTACGACTCCAGCGGACAGACGATCCCCGGCGCCACCACGAAGTGGTTCCAGGCGAGCCATGGTTTCGAGGGACGGGTGAGCGACGACGGGCTGGTCACCGCCGGGTCGACCGGTGCCATGAAGATCGCTGCCGTCACCAGCGTGGCGGGCAGCAGGCCCACCGCGACATTCACGCGCATCACCATCCTGCCGCCGCCCGCGGCACGAATTGCCGTTGAGCCCACCGTTAAGCACCTCTATGTGGGACAGTCCCTCTCGCTCGCCGCGGTGCCCTATGCCGCGAACAACGACCGGCGCTACGACCCGATCGCCTGGGAGTCGGACGCGCCCGGCGTGGTGTCGGTGACGCCTGGGGGGCGCATCACGGCCGTCCGCGCCGGACGGGCCACCGTGACTGCGCGCGCCGGCCGTGCCAGCCAGGCGATCCCCCTCGTGGTCGAGGCGAACCAGACCGCCGCCCTGGCACTCACGCCCGGCGACACCGCGGTGCGGACTGGCGATGTCGTGCGGCTTCGCGTCGGCGCGCGCACCGCCGCGGGCAAGCCAGTGCCCGAGGTGATGCCGGAGTTCCTGGTGAGTCCCGGCGGCGGCGTGGTTGATCCCGACGGCGCCTTCGTCGCGAGCGAACCCGGCACCTATCGCATCGTCGCGTCCTTCGCAGGCCGCACCGCGGAGGCCACGGTCACGGCCCGTCCCCGCGAGGCGGCGCGGCCGACCACCGTGGTGGGTCGCATGCCCGTGTCCGGGTTCATCTCCACCGAGTTCTGGCTGCATCCCGATGGTCGCCACGGGTACCTCGCCACGCTAGGTGACCGGCTCTATGCGATGGACCTCACCGATCCGGCCAAGCCGGTCATCACCGACTCGGTGATGGTGGACGCGCGGACCATCAATGACGTCATGACCACGGAGGACGGGAAGTTTGGCGTGATGACTCGCGAAGGCGCGAGCTCGCGGAAGAACGGCATCGTCATCCTCTCCTTCGAGGATCCGGCACATCCGAAGCAGGTCGCCGAGTTCACCGAGACGGTGACCGGCGGCGTGCACAGCACGTTCATCTACAAGGGGTACGTCTACCTCACCGACGACGCGACGGGGTCGATGCGGGTCATCGATATCCGGGATCCCTATCATCCGTCCCAGGTTGCCCGATGGGAAACGCCTCGCACCGAGGCGGGCCGGATGTTGCACGATATCGACGTGCAGGATGGTCTCGCCTATCTCAGCTACTGGAACGACGGTCTCGTCATCCTCGACGTCGGCAACGGGATGAAGGGTGGCAGCCCGGACAATCCGCAACTGGTTTCGCAACTCAAGTACGACCTGAATGCGCTCTATCGTGACGTCGAGGCGGTGGGCGGCCCCGGCTTCATCCGGGGAACCCACACGGCGTGGCGCAGCGGCCGCTACGTCTTCGTCGGCGACGAGGTGTTCTCAGCGAAGCCCGTGGGGGCGCTCGGTCCGGTCGGTCTCGGCCGCGCCTATGGACGGCTGCACGTGGTGGACGTCTCGGACGTGACGGCGCCGAAGCTGGTCGCCTGGTACGAGCCCAAGGATGGTGGCGCGCACAACGTCTGGGTGGCCGCCGACACCCTGTATCTCGGGGACTATCAGGGCGGCCTGAGGGTGCTTGACGTGTCGGGTGAGCTGCGCGGAGACCTGCAGCAGCAAGGCCGTGAGATCGCGCATGTCGCCACTGGGGACGGGCAGGGCAAGGTCCCGAATGCCCCCCTGACCTGGGGTGCGATATACCGGAACGGGCTCGTCTACGTTCCTGACATGAACTCTGGGCTCTGGGTAGTGAAAGTGGACGGGTCGGCGGTGGGCGTGCCGTAAGGGATGGGTGGAACGGCTATATTGTGCCCGCCATGCCCCAAGGCATGGCGGGCACTTTTTCGGACAGGAATTCATGACGCGCGCGTTGATCGCTGCAGGTTTGCTCGGCCTCTTCGGTACCGCCCAGCTCCACAGTCAATCTCAGCCTGTGCCGCAGCAGCCCGCAGGGGGCACGCTGCCGCAAGTCTACAAGCCAGAACAGCTTACTCCGGTCCAGCTGCAGGCACGGAACGCCGTGTCAACGCTGCGCGACTCCGTGGCAGCGGCGGGGGGCGCTCTTTCCCGGCTGGGCGCGGACGTCTCAACCACATCGTTGGCGGTGCTGGAGAGTAGAGCGAACACGATCGTGGATCGCTGCGGCGCGGCGGAGCGTCAGCGCCTCGTGTCAGAGAAGCAGTTGTCCAGCGCCCCGCTCACCGCTGAAGGTGAGCTCAAGGCGCGGAAGGACATGCTGAAGGAGATGGACAAGCTCAAGAAGTCGCTCGACCTCTGCACCAAGACCTACACCCCGATGGCGGCGAATGGGAAAGGCCAGGAAGTGCGCGACTACGGAGCGGCACGCGCAAAACCGATTCTCCAGGGTTTGCAGGAGTTCGATCAGTCGCTCAAGCCCTTCTCGAAGGCGATGAACATCCAGTTCCGGCCGCTGCTCAACAATGCGGGAAAGTCTCCGCTCGACTGAGTGGACAACGTGGACAGTCTTGGCGGGCTGGTGTAAACATCGTCCACATGCTGTGGACGGAACCGGCAGGTCCCGTGCTGGACGAGGGTTAGCTCTCCACAAAGTGAACATGCCGAGGTGGCGTAAGCCGAAGAAAATCAGGCACTTGCGGCGTTTCCGGTATCCCGTAGCTTAGGATCACGCGCCGACAACTGGAGCACCGGGACCTCGGTTCCGGAAGCAAGTGGTCGGCGGGTTCGAGCGGCGCGTCGGAGGAGGTTGCCAGAGCTCACAAGGCTGGGCGACCATTGATTCCGGTGATCACTCCGGCTCGAACAGGTGGAGCCAGTCGCGCGCTCCATCCGCCCCGATGTGGCGCCTCGGGATGCAGTGCGAAGGGTTGGTCCGCGACCCAATCCGACTCGCAGCGCTCGTGTTGATGAACCAGGCAGGATGGCCATCCAGTCTGGGGATGGAAGCCGAAGCCCCGCGCGAGCCCTACAGTGACGTATCAGTCACCGATGGCCGACGGGAGAAGAACGGCGGCGGCAACGCTCCGACTTCGGGTAATCAGCATGGGGAACGGCCGACAGGGCTCCGGGCTCTGCGGCCGTTTCCGTTTTCGCTATCCCCGTTTCTCGCCCGTGACCTCGTCGTTGCGTGATCGCGTGACGTTCCGCTGATGCTTCGCGCATGCGAATCAGCTTCGTGACCGACACGTGGCTTCCGGAGACGAACGGTGTCACCACCGTGCTCGCCACGATGCATCAGGGGCTTCAGCAGCGCGGGCACACAGTGCAGGTGATCGCACCGCGATACGGGCGGGATGAGGATGATGCGCGGGACATTGTTCGTCGTCCCTCGGTCGTGATGCCGGGCTACGCCCACTCCAGGCTTGCCCTGCCTTTCGATCGCGGCACCGGCAGGGCACTGCAGGCATTCCGGCCCGACCTGGTGCACGTGGTCACAGAGGGGCCGTTGGGCGCGGCCGGCCGCCGGTTTGCCGTTTCCTCCCGGATTCCGCTCGTAACCTCGTTTCATACCGATTTCCCCCGCTACGCCGCCAGATACCTGGGTCGCTGGGCCGTTGCGCCGGTGCGCGCGTATCTGCGCCGCTTTCACGGCGCTGCCGCGATCACGCAGACGCCCAGTGAAGCGACGAGGAGCGAGCTGGCTGAGCTGGGACTGTCCCGGACCGTGGTGTGGGGGCGAGGTGTGGACAGCATGCTGTTTTCGCCCCAGCGGCGCTCTGGGGCGCGACGGGAGGCCATGGGCGCCGCGCACCGCGTGGTCGTGCTGCACGTGAGCCGGCTGGCGGTGGAAAAGGACGTGGACACATTGATCGCGTGTTTCCAGCGAGCTCAGGATCGGCTGGGTGACGCGCTCTGCTTCGTAGTGGCCGGCGACGGGCCCCGTGCCGCCGCCGTCCGTGACGCGCTCCCGTACGCGATCCACCGGGGATTCCTGGGCCGACCCGCACTCGCCGACCTCTACGCCGATGCGGACCTGTTCGTCTTTCCGTCACGCACCGAGACCTGCGGACTCGTCGTGCTCGAGGCGATGGCGTCGGGACTCCCGGTGATCGCCGCGAACGAGGGTGGCGTTCGTGAGAACCTCCGTACCGGGATCAATGGCCTCGCCCTTCCTGGCGGTGATGCGGCGGCATTCGCAGCCGCGATCGAGGAGCTCGTGATCGATCGGCAACAGCGCCATGCGATGAGCCAGGCAGCCCGGGCATTCGCGAAGGCCCGGGACTGGGAGCGCGAGCTCGAGGCCCTCGAACGATTGTATGCGAGTGCGCGGGCCGGTGCGCCTGCGCGAGGGCACCCGCCGCTGGAACGCATGGTCGCGGAGGGCGGCCTGCGATAGCTTGCAAGGCATGGCCCTCCATGTGCTTGTCGTATCGCCGGACGCGGCGCGGCGCACTGCGCTGACCGCGGCGCTGGTCGCGGCGGGACACCGCGCTGCCGGCGTGGAGAGCGGCGCGGTGGGCGCCGCAGCCCTCACGGAACCAGGCCTCGATGCGGTGGTGGTGGACTTGCATGCCCCGGAGCTGGACGGCGCGGCACTGCGGGCCGTGCTCGACCCCGCCACGCCGGTCGGACCAGATTCGCTCCAGGATGCGGAGCGCCGGCACATTGCACAGGTGCTGCATCACACCGGTGGCAACAAGCGCCAGGCGGCATTGCTCCTTGGTATTTCCCGTTCCACGCTGCTGCACAAGGTGCGCAAGTATCACATCGTCATGTCGCGCTCCTGACGATCCGCACGCGCCCCAGCCTCGACACGAAGACCTCCACCCTCGCCAGCCCGCGCGTCACGACGTAGCGCGCGTTCGCCGCGCCCATGGCGAGCCCATTCGGCGCATAGCTGGTTTCCTCCGGCTCAGTGGCAAGGCCGGCGCCGTCCATGGCTGGACCGGGCACGCGCCACCTCACGGTGTCGCCCACCAGCACCACCAGTGAATCGCCCGTGAGCAACACGCGAGCGACCCGCTGCTCGTTCAGGGCGGTGGCGCGGGCCCGGCCATGCGCGAGCGCGATGCGCGCCGCCGCCTGCCCCGCGTGAATGCCGTCGAGCGACGCACCCAGGCGGTGCAGGGCGAGCCCGAGCAGGATGCCCAGCAGCGCCAGCACGATGACGAGTTCGATGAGTGTGTGTCCCCGGCGTGACATGACCCATAGTAGGGAGGACGCGTTTGCGCCACGGCACCTTCCGCACGCATTCCGGCACATTGTGACGCGGTGGTCTTGCCGCGCGCGGCGCGGGCGCGCATACTGTTTTTTCGTCATTCCTGCTGTCACCCGTTCACTGCGCACTTGCGGAGCCCTTCCCTGATTCACTCGCTGCCTGCGCCGCTGCCGCGCCTCGCACCAGATTACCTCGGCCGGTGCGTACCGACCGGGATGGTGATCGCATGACGGCGGGACTCGTGACGCCGGCCATGCCGCCGGCCGCCGACCCGCTCACTGTGTTGCGTGAGTACCGCACGCTGGCTCCGTGGAGCCTGCGCGACCTCGCCGCGGTGGCTGCCGCGGTGCTTGAAGCGTCCGATGTGGTGCCACTCAATGCCGCCGCCCGGGCGCGACCCACCGAGCGCACGATCCGGTTCTACGTTACCCGCGGCCTGGTGAGCGCGCCCGAGGGACGCGGTACTGCCGCCGTCTACGGCTACCGCCACTTGCTGCAGGTGCTGGCGATCAAGCTCCGGCAAATGGAAGGCGCCACGCTCGATACGCTGTCAGCCGAGTTTGCCGGGATGACTGGCGATATCATCGAACGGCGTGTCGCGGCTGCATTGGGCACGGCCCTCCCGTCGCCTGAACGCCTGCCACTCCTGCGTCCCGCCGGACACGCGCGCGGCAAGGTGGGCCGGGCCATGCAGCAGTGGCTCTCGAGCCCGGTACCGGGCCAGGAGCGCGCCAGCAATTGCCGTCGCGTTCCCGTGGCGCCCGGCCTGGAGCTCATTGTCGACGAGCACCATCCCGTGCTGCGCGCGGCCGGTGGCGATGCCGCCCTCGCGGACACGGTGCGCCAGGCGCTCGCGCGCCTGGTCACGGGCGAGTAGTCGCGTTGACCATTGCCCTGCTTGTCGTACTCGTCGTGGTGGCGTTCTGGGTCATCGGCGCCTACAACGGCCTCATCGCGCTGAAGAACCAGGTGGCCAATGCCTGGAAGCAGATCGACGTCCAGCTGAAGCGGCGCCACGACCTCATCCCCAACCTGGTCAATGCCGTGAAGGGGCAGATGGATTTCGAGAAGTCGACGCTGGAGGCGGTCATTTCGGCGCGGGCCCGGGCGGTGGGTGCCACTGGCGTAGCGGCGACGGCCCGGGCCGAGGGCGAGCTGACCCAGGCGCTGGGCAAGCTGTTCGCGCTCGCCGAGAACTATCCCGACCTGAAGAGCTCGGCCAATGTGCTGCAGCTGCAGGAAGAACTCAGCAGCACGGAGAACAAGATCGGCTTCGCCCGGCAGCTCTATAACGACGTCGCGACGCAGTACAACACGAAGCAGGCGCAGTTCCCCACCAATCTGGTCACCGGTCTCGCCAAGGCGACGCCGTCGGAGTTGTGGGAAATCACCGACGCCGGCGAGCGGCTGGTTCCCACCGTCGATCTTTCACTGAACCGGCCGGCCAGCTGACGCAGTGACCGCCGGTCGCGGCAACCTGTTCGAGGAACAGGAGCGCAACCGGCGCCGATCATTCTGGCTGGTCACCCTCTTCATCATGTTCTTCGGCTGGGTCGGCTTCGGCGGCGACCTGGCCTTCTATTTCCTGACCCGGGACACCGGGCCCGAAGCCTATCACCACCTGATTCCGGTCATTGGCATCGCTGCCACGCTCGTCGCCGGCGGCATCGCGTGGTTTGCCTGGGAAAAGGGTGCCGATCGCGTGCTGTGGGCCACCGGCGCGTGGGAGGTCGTCGAGGCTGCCACGCCGGCGCAGAAGCAGTACGTCAATGTCGTGGAGGAAATGGCAATCGCGGCGGGCCAGCCCCGACCCCGCATCTGGGTGGTGCCCGATCCCGATCCCAACGCCTTTGCGACCGGGCGGGATCCGCAGCACGCGAGCATTGCGGTTACGGAGGGACTCCTCGCGCGGCTCAATCGCGAAGAACTGCAGGGCGTCGTGGCGCACGAGATGGCCCACATCGCCAACTGGGACACGCGGCTCATGACGCTGCTGGCGGCAATGCTCGGAGCGATTGCGCTGATGTCGGATGGGCTGGGACGCATGATGCGGGGTGGGGTCCGTGTGGGCAGCGGTGGCTGCGCGGGAGGCGACAAGAAGGGCAATCCCCTTGGACTGGTCCTGCTGGTGCTGTGGGTCTTCACCCTCCTCATCGCGCCCGTCGTGTCCCGGCTGCTGGCGATGGCCGTGAACCGGAAGCGCGAGTTCCTCGCCGACGCCACCGGGTCACAGTTCACCAGGAACCCGATGGCCCTGGCGTCAGCCCTGGAAAAGCTCGAGAATGAGCCGGCACCGACGCGCACCATCACCCAGGGCGCGGCGCATCTCTGTATCGTGGATCCAGCGGAGCGGAAGGTATCGGACCGGGCGGGATTTCTCGGGGATGTCTTTGCGTCGCATCCGCCGATTCGGGAGCGCGTGTCGCGGCTCCGCGGCATGGCCTATCAGTGAGTCATGAATCGTCGTCGAGGAACGTGAGGGCCGCCCGCCGCCGCACCACGGCGTCGAGGGCGCCGTGCACCTGCCGGTCCACGACGGTGCCGATCAGGTCGCGCATGCGCTCGACCGCCGTTTCCGGGGGCATCTTTTCCTGGTAGGGGCGTGACGTGGTAAGAGCATCAAAGATCTCCACTGCGCCCACGATGCGCGCGCCGAGGGGGATGGCCTCGCCCTTCAGCTTGTCTGGATAGCCGAAACCGTCCCACCGCTCGTGGTGGTTGCGCACGAAGCTGATGATGTCCCTGAGGTGCACGAGCGGGGCGAGGATCTGGCTGCCTACGAGCACGTGCTGCTTCACGTGGGCGTATTCATCGTCGGTGAGTGGGCCCTGCTTGTTCAGCACCTCTTCCCGGATACCGATCTTCCCGATGTCATGCAGGCGGCCGGCCGTCCGGATCATCTCTACGTCCTCATCCGACATCCCCAGCTCCGCCGCGACCCCGGCCGAGAGGTCAGCCACGCGCGCCGAGTGACCCCGCAGGTAGGCATCCTTGGCCTCCAGCGCGTTGACCAGCGCCTCCAGCGTCGCGACCGACAGCCGCTCCAGTGTCTCCTGCTCCCGCCGGAGTTCCACCGACCTCAGGTGCACGTCGTCACTGAGCCAGCGCTCGATACGGGTGTCCTCCATCGCCTTGTGTCGCCGCTGAAGGGCGCGGCTCACCGCGCGCGTGAGGTGATCGAGGTCCAGCGGCTCGGTGACGTAGTCCATCGCCCCGCGCTGGACGCACAATGCCGCCGTGGTGGCGTCGTGGGCCGCGGTGAGCATCAGGATGGCAAGGCTGGGTTCGAGTTCGAGCAGGGCGGGCACGAGCTCGATGGCGCTGGTGCCCGGAAGGTGCGTGTCGAGGAGCATCGCCGAGATCTTTTCCCGGCGCACGACGTCGAGCGCCTCGATGCCGCTGCTCGCCGTGAGGATCGTGTGGCCCTGGAGCCTGAGATGGCGGGCTATCGCCGCGCGCACTGCTTCTTCGTCGTCGACGATGAGGATGCTGGACTGGCCATCGCTGAGCGGCAGGGGCACGTCGAGGAACTCCAGGTGACGTAAGTGCTTGACCGACCGGAAGCTAAGTATTCCCGTCCACGAACTCCACCTCGACCCGGCGGGGAATGATCCCCGCCTCCGCAGCCCGGTCGAGCAGCAATTGTACCGCGGCCCGGCCCCGAGGGCCGTAATCCACCGTCCAGTCGTTCACGTACATCCCCACGAAGGTGTCGGTGCGCTCATCTCCGATGCCACGGTTGAACTGCTTCGCGTGGTCGAGCGCGGGCCGGCGATGTGCCAGCCCGTATTCGATGCTCGCGCGGAGATCGCGCGCGACCTGGTTGATGGTGACCGAACCGAGGTCGCGCCGTACCACGTTGCCGCCAAGCGGGAGCGGAAGGCCGGTTTCACCCAGCCACCACGCCCCCATGTCCTCCCACAGGTGCAGGCCCTGGTCCTGGAAGGTGAGCTGTCCCTCGTGAATCAGCAGCCCCACATCCACGTCGCCGCGAGCCACTGCATCCTCGATAGTGTCGAACGGCATGACCACCTGCACGGTGTCGGGCTGGTAGAGCCGCAGCGCCAGGCACGCCGTTGTGAGCGTACCGGGAATGCCGACACGCTTGCCTCTTATGCGCGCTTCGGGGATCGCCGGGGGCGGGAGTCTTCGCCACCAGCCGGGGACCGTACCCGTCGCCCATCGAGGACCCGCTCGACAGCAGCGCGTACTTGTCGGCGAGGTAGGCATAGGCATGAATCGACACCGCGGTGACCTCGAGCTCGGCGCTCAGCGCGCGCCGATTGAGCGACTCGATGTCCTGCAGCTCGTGCACATAACGCAGGTCGCCGGTATCGAGCTTCCCTTCGGCGAGCGCGTAGAACATGAACGCATCGTCGGAATCGGGACTGTGGGCGACACGGATGGTCTTGGTCATGGTTCCTCAGAAGCGTGAACGGTGAACAGTAAACGGCGAACGGGAGGCGCCCGTTCACCCTTCACTGTTGACTGTTTACGCTGTTCCTGTACTCGTCGATGACGGGCTTGTGCTCCCCGTACTCGGGGCGGTCGGCCCGGCCGATCTCGGCCTGGTAATGAGCCATGAAAGCCTTCCGTGCCGCTGCCGCGGCGGCGGCGTCATGGCGACGATCAGCCACCTCCCCGCGCACCAGGTACCCGAAGAGATGGTTCGGGTTCTGGGCCAGGATGGTGTCGGCGAGCGCCAGCGCCGCCGCATCCTGGCCCGACTCGGCGTAAAGCACCGCGGCGTGATAGCGCGCGTCAGCAGTCACCGTATCCAGCATGCCGTATGCGAGAATCGCCATCGGCGTGAACTGGCGCGACTGCGCCGTGTCGCCCGCCGCCGCCGCGCGCATGACGCGGTCGAAGAGGCGATTGAACCGCTCGGTGGCCGACATGGTCGAGATGTCCGGGGGCGTGCCTGCGGGCGCGACCGCTTCCGCCTCGCCACCATCCGCAGACGACGTCCCCGGTGCCGCGTTCCCCGCATTGGCCATGCGCGCCACTTCCGGCGGGTTGTTCCGGTTGACGCCGAGGTACGCGATGTAGGTGAGCCCGCCGATCACGAGGAATCCCGCGACCAGCCATGGCACCCGGCTCTCCCGCACCGGCGCGACCGGCCGGGCACCGGTGGCGGCAGCGGTAGCGACGCCGACCGGCTTGCCGCAGCGATGGCAGAATTTCGCGATGGGCGACAGCGGCGCGCTGCAGGACGAGCAGTTCCGCGGACTGACGGCGGCACCACAGCGGTCGCAGAATCGACCGGGGGAATCGGCGCCGCAGACGGGGCAGGCGGGGAAGGGAGGAGAGCCGGGCACGGGCGGGCAATGTAACCGCTGGCGGCTCCCATGGCACCGTATTACGGTACAGAGCGATCGCCGTTCGCGACCGGGCACGACTGGAGGGCCATTGCAGCCATCGCGGAACTCGCCTGAGCCTCTCCCGGCCGACGCCCCGCTGGGCCGCTCTCTCGGAGAGCTAGCACGGGGCGACGCCCGCTGGACTGTCTACCTCGAGACCCGCCCGCATCCGCGGGGCACCGGTCTCCGCCACAACACGCTCCAGGGGCGGCTTCACTTCGTGGGCCAGTCCGAGGTCCAGCGCAGCACGGGGTGGATCTTCTCCGAGTTGTCCGACACCGATATCGTCAACCGATTCAACGAATTCAGCGCTGCGGAGCTCTGGCTGCTGCTCGACAGCCTCGCCTGACCCGCTGACAGCGAGGGGCCATGGGACTGGGACGAGCGCGCCGCAGTGACCTGCCGAGCCTGGAAGAGTTTCCGACCGACCTGACCGGCGCCCGCAAGGGTGATATCCGCGAGCTGGCCGAGCGTTTCGGTGTCGACTTCCTCCGGCTGCAGTTCACCGACATCCTGGGCGTCAACAAGAATGTCGAGGTGCCGCCCAGCCAGTTCGAGAAGGCGCTGGACGGCGAGATCATGTTCGACGGGTCCTCGATCGAGGGCTTTGTGCGGATCGAGGAGTCAGACATGCTCCTCAAGCCCGATCCCACCACGTTCCGCATGCTGCCGTTCGACGAAGAAGGCGGCCGGGTGGCCCGGCTCATCTGCGACATTCACACTCCGGACGGTGCTCCCTTTGACGGCTGTCCCCGTCACACGCTGAAGCGCCAGATTGCCCGCGCCCGGAAGCTCGGCTTCGAGATGATGGCGGGCTGCGAGGCGGAGTTTTTCCTCTTCGAGAAGGCGCCCGACGGCGCGCCCACCACCAGCACGCACGACCTCGCCGGCTACTTCGACCTCGGCCCGATGGACAAGGGTGAGGAGATCCGCCGTGTCATCGTCGATTGCCTCGAGCTCATGGGCTTCGAGGTGGAGGCGGCGCACCACGAGGTGGCGCCGGGCCAGCATGAGATTGACTTCCGCTATGCGGCCGCGCTGGTCACCGCCGACAACCTCGCCACGTTCAAGCTGGTGGTGCGGCAGGTGGCCAACCGCTACGGGTACGTCGCCTCCTTCATGCCGAAGCCGATCGAGGGCGTGGCCGGCAGCGGCATGCACACGCACCAGTCGCTCTTCCGGGGCAGCGAGAACGCCTTCTTCGATGCCGACGCCGAACATCAGCTCTCGTCGGTGGCCCTGCACTACATCGAGGGGATGCTGCAGCACGCGCGCGGTTCGTGTGCCATCACCAACCCGCTCGTCAACAGCTACAAGCGCCTGGTGCCGGGCTTCGAGGCGCCGGTCAACGTCGCCTGGTCGATGCGCAACCGCTCGCCGCTGGTGCGCATTCCCGACCGTCGGGGTGTCGGTACCCGGTGCGAGAACCGGATGCCCGATCCTGCGGCGAATCCGTACCTGGCCCTCGCAGTGCAGCTTGCATCGGGACTCGACGGTATCGAGCAAAAACTGGTGTGCCGCGAGCCGGTGCACCGGAACATCTTCCGCATGACCTACCGTGACCGGCGGAAGTACCGCATTGACGAACTCCCGCGCGACCTGCACGAGGCGCTCGAGTACCTCGAGAAGGACGACGTGGTGAAGGCCGCGCTGGGCGAGCACATCACCGAACGCTTCATCGAGGCGAAGGAGAAGGAGATCGAGTCCTTCAACGCCTACGTCAGCCATTGGGAGATCGAGCGGTACCTCGGCCGGTACTGAGCCGCCGCCGTGCGCCCCGCCGGCATCCTCTGCGACCTCGAAGGCACCCTGTACTCGGGTGATGCGCCCCTGCCGGGGGCGACGCGGCTGGTCCCTGCGCTCCGGGCCCGGGGCATCCCGTTCCGCTTCGTCACCAATACCTCCAGCCGTTCGCGGCGCACCCTCGTACTGCGCCTCGCGGCGATGGGCATCATCGTCTCCGACGACGACATCGTGAGCGCGCCGCTGGCGGGCGCAGCCCTCCTGCGCGCACAAGGGCACGACGTGGTCGCGCCCTTCCTGTCGGCGGCGGTGCTGGAGGATCTCGAGGGTTTCGCGCTGCAGGGAGGCACCGCGGCGCCTGGCGATCGCCGCCCCACCGCCATCCTGCTCGGCGACCTCGGCGAGCAGTGGGACTACGCGCTCCTGCAGGAGGCGTTCGAGTATCTGCGGTCCGGTGCGGAGCTTGTCACCTGTTCGCGCGACCGGGCGTATCGGAGGCAGGACCGGCTGGTGCTCGATGCCGGTCCGTTCGTGGCCGCGCTCGAATACGCCAGCGGCGCCACGGCGCTGCTCGCGGGCAAGCCCAGCCGGGTGATGTACGATGCAGCGGTGGCCGGCCTTCGACTGCCGGAAGGCCAGCGCCCGCGCGTGCTGATGCTCGGCGATGACATGCACTCCGACGTCGCCGGCGCGCAGGCGGCGGGCCTCATCGCCTGGGCGGTGGAGACGGGAAAATTCTCCGCGCCTGAAGCGCTCCGCGCCGGTATCACGCCGGACCGGATCATCCCCAGCCTGGATACGCTCATCGCGGAACTGGACGAGTGATCCCGCGATGGTGGCTGTGCCTCGCGGCCCTTCCACTCCTCGTGAGTCCCGCCGCAGCGCAGGCGCCCGACCCGCAGGACGGTGTTCCCGTCGTGCAGTACCTGCAGATCATTCGCGAGGACATCGCCGACACGAACGAGACCGGGTTCATCGCCAGCACCGCGAACGCGCTGCATGTGCGTACGCGCGAGAAGGTGGTGGAGCGCGAAGTGCTGCTGAAGCCAGGCATGCCCTACGATTCGGCGCTGGCTGCCGAGACGGCACGCAACCTCCGCGCGCTGGGAATCTTCCGTTATGTACTCGTCGACACCGTGCGGAGCGACAGCGGCCTCACCCTGCGCGTGGTGACGAAGGACGGCTGGAGCACCTTCCCGATCTTCGACATCACCACCGCCGCCGGGCAGTCGGCGGTGGCGATCGGCGTGGCCGAGACCAACCTGCTGGGACTCGCCGCTACCGGGCTGGTCCGCTACAGCAGCAATCCCGATCGCACGTCCTGGCTTTTCGCATTCCGGCAGCCGCGCATGTTCGGCGGTCGCGTCAATGTCGGTCTGTCCCTGGAGGAGCGCTCGGATGGTCGTTTCATCGCCGGCCAGGTAGGGCGTCCGTTCTACTCTCTCTCCAGCCGCTGGGCTCTCGGGGGTGACGCCCTCTACTTCGATGGCGACGTGCTGGTCTTCGCCAATGGCGTCCTTACGCCGGTCGAGGTCCTCTCGCGCCGGCTCACCCTCGTGCGGCTGGACGGCGCGCGCGCACTCAAGGCCTCGCCCAGGGGATATGTGAGAGCGGGTGCCACCGCCCAGCTGCAGTCCAACTCGTTCCTTCCCAGTCCCGCCACCGTTCCGCGGGTCGACACCACGCAGGCGGCTGTCGGAGCCTACGTGAGCATGCTGCAGGCGCGCTACGCGGTGGTGGAGAACGTGCGGAGCTTCGGGCGCGCGGAAGACTATGCTGTCGGGCCGAGCCTCCGCGTGGGGCTGCTCGCCGCCCCAGAAGCCTTTGGTTACGCGGAGGGCGGCGCCGGCATGCAGCTCAACGCTTCGGCGGGCATCGTCTTCCCGGCGGGCTTTGCGCAGCTCAGTGGCGCCGCTAACGGGCTCCTCACCGGCTCGGGTGTGGATTCCGGTTCAGTGGTGTTCAAGGGCAATCTCGTCATCCAGCCCAGCCGCATGAACGCGATCATCGCGGGCGGGTTCATCGGCTGGCAGAAGAACCCCGTGCCGGGGAGCCAGTTCGACCTGGGCCTCGTGTATGGGCCGCGGGCATATCCGCTCCACGCCTTCACCGGCAATCGCGGCTTTCTCGTGGCCGCCGAATATCGCTGGACCTTCGTCGAGAACCTTGGCGGGCTGCTGGGCATGGCACTTGGCACGTTCGTGGATTACGGCGGCGCATGGTACGCGGGAGAATCACCGCGCACCGGCACTGATTTCGGAGCGGGGCTGCGCTTCGGTCCGAGCCGATCGGCCAATCCGGTGCTGTTCCGTTTCGATGTGGCCTATCGCGTGGAGTCGGCACCGTTCGCTGCCGGATGGTCCATCGTGTTCGGTGAAGGATTCACGTTCTAGCGCCACGATTCGCACAAGCGAACAACCGACTGTAGATTCGCTCTACCCTTCTCCACGAGCCTATGACCGCACCCGAACCAGAGCAGTCTGCGCCTGCTCCCAGGGCCAAGCGCCGTCGCTGGCCTGTCGTTGTCGCCACCTTGATCATCGTGCCCCTGCTCCTGTTCGCGGTCTACACGTTCTTCGTGGTGAGCTGGAGCTATTCGGACGGCGAGCGCGCCGGCACGCTGCAGAAGTTTTCGCGAAAGGGGTGGATGTGCAAGACGTACGAGGGCGAACTCGCCCTGTACGTGGTGGGCGGCGTGGCTCCACAGATCTGGTACTTCACCGTCCGCGACGAATCGATCGTGCGCAGCCTGAGCAACGCGGTGGGCCAGAAGGTCCAGCTGCACTATACCGAGCATCGCGGTGTGCCGACCGACTGCTTCGGCGATACGCCGTACTGGGTCAACCAGATGAAGGTGGTTTCCGAGTAAGCCAGGCGATTTTTTCGCTGCCAGCGGGCCGACGTTTCTGCGTCGGCCCGTCGTGTTTTGTGCCTCTGGCGTCTTTCGCCCACCCAGCGTATCGTAGATCAGCTTCGGTATTTATTCGGTGATTTATCAAATGCCGTAACCTCTTCAACGACAAATGGTTGAATGCAGCTAGCACAACTTCGCTCCCAGCTCGAGCAGGTCATCGCACCTCCCCCGGCCGTGGCCGATGCCCTCCCCACCGGGTTCAGGGAACTCGACCAGGCGCTGGGGGGTGGGCTCCCCCGCGGTCGGCTCACCGAACTGATCGGTCCGCTGGGTTCCGGCACGGCAACGCTGGTTCGCGCGCTGGTAGGTGCTGCCCTGGGTCGTGGCCAGGGGGTCGCCTGCATCGATGCGTCGCGCACCCTCGATCCTGCCGGCTGGGCTTCGCTCGACTGCGACTTCCTCCGGGTAGTGCGACCGCGCGATCCGGCGCGCGGGGCCTGGTGTGCCGACGTGCTGCTGCGCAGTGGCGCCTTCACGCTGGTGGTGCTCGATAGTGCGCCGACACTCACGCGGCAGGTGGCGATTCGTCTCGTCGGCCTCGCGCGGGACAAGGATGCGGCGTTCGTCGTGGTCGGCGATGGGTCGGTGTCGCAGGTGGGCGGGGCCGTGCGCATGGAGATGAAACGCCGATGGGGCGGTGGGCAGCGGCGACCATCCGAGCTCACCATTCTCCGCGGCGGCATTCGTACCACTATCGAGGTTCCCAGTGCCATCTATCAACCGCGTCGCCTGTATGCGCATCCCGAAGTTCCCGATCGGCGCGGTGTGGCTGGACGGCCAGCCACCGGCCCGGCAGTCGGCCGGGGCGACAAGCGATGGAAGGGCGCGCGCAACGGGGGACGCATCCCCGGTCGATGAGCCCGCACACTGGGACGAGCGCGCCCTCGCGCTCTCCCTCGGTGAACGGGTTCTCGTCGCCACTACGCAGGCCGCGACACTCGGCGTGCGGCATGGCATGACCATCCCGGCGGCCCGCGCCATCTGCGCCGGGCTCGAAGTGCGCCACTGGGATGACCGTTCGGTCGGGCGCGCCATGCACCGGGTGACCGCGTCATGCCTCGCCCTCAGCCCGCAGGTCACACCGGCGCGTCCCGGTCTCTGGTGGATCGGTGCGCATGGCCTGGAGGGGATGGGTGGGGAGGGTCGCCTCATCCAGTCACTCCTCGCGCGCGCGCAACGCTGGCATCCCGATGCTCGCGTGGCCGTGGCTTCGAGTTGCATCGCGGCCTACGTCGCCACCTGGCTGCGCGGTGCCGGCCGCATCGTGCCGCGCGGGGGCGACAGGGCGATGCTGGCCCAGGCGCCGCTCGCCCTTCTTCCCATGGATGCCGAGCTGCGCGACACGCTCACCTCGCTCGGCCTCACCACGGCAGGGCACTTCGCTGCGCTCGATTCCGGCGATGTGGAGCAACGCTTCGGTCCCGGCGGACTGGCCGCCTGGCGCCTCGCGCGGGGAGAGGACCAGCGCCGCCCTACGCTTGCGCGTCCCGTACCGGGCGACACCGTCGTCACCGAACTCCCCACACCTGCCGGGACACTCGAGCCGGTGCTCTTCCTCGTGCGCGCGGCACTGGGCCGGCTGATCACCCAGGTGGCGAGCGACGGGATGGCGGTGGCGGCGCTGGAAGTGGAGCTGAAGCTCGATGCCTCACCGGCCCGGTCGGCCTCGCGCCGCATCACCCTCGCCTTCCCGCTCGCCAGGCTGGAACCGCTGTTCGAGCAGTGTCGCGCCATGCTCGAGGACTGGATCCTCGACGCGCCGGTGCTCGGCGTCATCGTGCGCATCACCGAGCGCGCCCGTCCCTCGGGCGAACAGGGCGACCTGCTGCACACCGGCTGGCGTGACCCCGCGGCGGCGGAAGCGGCATTCGCGCGATTGCGCGCGGCGCTCGGTGCCGATGCGGTGGTGCGGCCGGTGGCGCGCGATGGATTCGCACCCGAGCGTCGCGGGGCATGGGATGGAGTGGGAGGCACGGAGGCGAGGTCACCTGCCTCCATGTCAGCTGTTCCTCCTGCCACGCTGCTGCGGTTGCTCGATCCGCCGGAGCAGGTCGAAATCGCGCCCGATACCAGCGCCTTCACCTGGCGTGGGCGACGCTGGCCCATCACCGAGCGGAGCAGCGTGGAGCGGCTCTCCGGCGACTGGTGGTCATCGCCCTATGCCCGCGACTACTCCTCCTGGACCAGCGAGGGCACCGCCTTCGTGGTGTTCCTGAGCGAGGGCACGTGGAGTGTCCACGGGTGGTATGACTGACACGATCGATCCATCGGGGTACATCGAGTTGCACTGTCACTCCTGTTTCTCCCTCCTCGATGGCGCGGCCTCACCCGAGGGACTGGTCGATCGCGCCCGCGAACTGGGGCAGCGCACGCTCGCGCTCACCGATCACGCCGATCTCGGCGGTGCCGTGCGGTTCTCCGGGGCGGGACGCGCGCGGGGAGTGGAGACGATCATCGGCGCCGAACTGGACATCATGGTGGCAAGTGAACGGTCAACGGTAAACGGGACCGTTCATCCCAACCCGTTCACCGTTCACCGTTCACCGTTCACGTCCCTGGTTCTCCTGGCCCAGTCCCGCACCGGCTACGCCAACATCTCCACCCTCATCACCCGCGCCCGCATGGACTGCCCGCGGGGCGAGCCCGCCGTTCCGCTCGACCTGCTCGCGCGCCACGCCGATGGCGTCACCGCACTCACCGGCGGCCCGCGCGGGTGGGTGCCGTCGCTTCTCGCCGCCGGAGATACCGGGGGACGCGACGCGCGGCGAGTGCCCTACGGGACATCTACGGCGATCGCCTTGTCGTCGAGTGCTGGGATCATGGGCTCCCCGAGGAACGCGAGCTCGTGACACAGCTCATTCCCCTCGCCACGTGGCTGGGCGTGCCGTGGATCGTGGCGAATGACGTTCACTATGCCCGGCCGCAGGATCGCCGGGTGCACGACGTGCTCACGGCCCTGCGGCACAAGGCGACGCTCGACCAGATGGGCACGCGCCTCCGACCCAACGGCGAGTGGTACCTCAAGTCCGCGGCACAGATGGCGCGCCAGTGGCGTCATGCGCCCGAGGGCGTGCGTGCCACGTTCGCCATTGCCGAGCGGTGCGCTTTCCGGCTCGAGCAACTGCAGCCGACGCTGCCGGAGTTCCCCCTCCCGCCCGGTGTCGGGGAGGACGAGTACCTGGAGCGGCTGGCCATGCAGGGACTCGAGGAACGGCTGGGACGCGTCGAGGGGGGAAGGGGAAAGAGGGAGGAGGCACACCACACGCAGCTTGCCCACGAGCTTGGCGTCATCGCGCGCCTCAGGCTGGCCGGCTTCTTCCTCATTGTGTGGGACATCGTGCGTTTCGCGCGGCGCAATGGGATCCTCTGCCAGGGCCGTGGTTCCGCCGCCAATTCCGTAGTCTGCTATTGCCTCGGCATCACCGCGGTCGATCCGGTGAAGATGAACCTCCTCTTCGAGCGCTTCATGAGTGAGGAGCGCGCCGAGCCGCCCGATATCGACCTGGACATCGCGCATCGTGAGAGGGAGCGGGTCCTCCAGTACGTCTATGAGCGCTACGGCCGCGAGCATGCCGCCATGGTGTGCGAGCAGATCAGCTGGAGGGGGCGCAGCGCCGTGCGCGACAGCGCCCGTGTGCTCGGCTTCAGCGTGCAGCAGGCCGAGGCCCTTGCTGCGTTCAGCGATCGCTTTTCGGCCAAGGCCACGGCTGATGCGCTGCGCGGGCGAGCGGTGGCCGATGCCTATACCCAGGACAATCCGGAATGCACGGAAGGCGGCGGCAAGGAGGGTGACGATGACCTCGCTTTCTTCAGCCCCGCTTCCATCCGACGTCGCGATGCCGAGAAGCGGGCACTCGCGAATACCCTGGGTCAGCAGATGATCCCCGGCACCGAGGCAAAGACGAAGGCCGATGCGGTGAAGCGCAGGTCCTACGGTGACCCGCATGCGGAGCAGGATCACGTCGAGCGTCGCAATCCCGTCACGTCGCTCCTCGGGTCCACCGAGGCGACCTCCGTCCTCACCAAGGCCGGACTCGATCCCCACGACCCGCGCGTCGCATTGCTCGCCGACCTGGTGGAGGGGCTGCATCAGCTCCCGCGCCATCGCTCCATTCACGTGGGCGGTTTCGTGCTCACCCGCGAGCCGCTGTCCCGCATCGTGCCCATCGAGCCGGCGTCGATGCCCGGCCGCACCGTTATCCAGTGGGAGAAGGACGACCTCGATCCCGTCGGCCTGGTGAAGATCGACCTTCTCGGCCTCGGCATGCTCACGCTGCTGCAGGACTGCCTGCTCTACATCAATCGCACGCGCGGGGTGTCACTCGACCTCGGCACGATTCCGGTGGACGACCAGGCGGTCTACGACGACCTCTGCCGTGCCGACACCATCGGGCTCTTCCAGGTGGAGAGCCGCGCGCAGATGAACACCCTGCCGCGCATGAAGCCGCGCGCATTCTACGACCTCGTGGTCGAGGTGGCACTCATCCGCCCCGGTCCCATCCAGGGCGACATGGTGCATCCCTTCCTGCGCCGGCGAGCGGGGCTCGAGAAGGTGACCTACCCGCATCCCTCCCTCGAGCCGGTGCTCAAGCGCACCCTCGGCGTGCCGCTCTTCCAGGAGCAGGGCATGCAGGTGGCCATCGCGGCGGCGGGATTCTCACCCGGCCAGGCCGACGAGCTGCGCCGCGCCATGGGACACAAGCGGTCGCATGAGCGCATGGCCCAGATCTGCCGAGCAGCTGGTGGAGGGCATGGCAAAAAACGGCATCGACGCCGATACGGCGCGGAGGATCTACCAGCAGATCAACGCCTTCGCCGATTATGGCTTTCCCGAAAGTCACGCCGCGAGCTTCGCGCTGCTCGTGTATGCCTCGGCGTATCTCCGGCACTACTATCCGCCGGAGTATACGGCGGCAATCCTCAATGCCCAGCCGATGGGTTTCTACTCCCCGGGGACCCTCGTCGAGGACGCGAAGCGGCATGGAGTGGAGGTGCGACCGGTGGATGCGCTGAAGAGTGAATGGGATGCAACACTCGAACAGGGCGGCAGGAAGGCCGTCCCCGCCGTGCGCCTGGGTTTTCGTTCCATCCGCGGTCTCGGCACCGCTGCGCGGGAGAAGATCGAACGCGCGATCAACGAACGGCCGTTCAGTTCCGTCGCCGATGTGGTGGTCCGCACCGGCCTCGATCGTGGTGCGCTGCGCTCCCTGGCAGAATCGGGTGCACTCGACTGCCTCGTGTCGCATGAGTCACCCGAGCGGCGTCGCCGGATGGCGCTGTGGGAAGTACTCCGTGCGGAGCGCGGGGTCGCGGGCCCGCTCGCGGCCCTGCCGCCTTCCCGCCCCGCCGCATTCCTCCCTGCGATGACGCCTTACGAACTGACCGAGGCTGATTACCGAATGACAGCGCTTTCACTCAACGGGCACCCGATGGCGCACTTGCGGAAGGAGATGCGGCGACTTGGTGTCGTCGCCGCGCATGACCTGCTCCCAGCCGGAGCTTCCGCCGCCTCCCCCCGCGATGGCGACACCGTCCTCGTTGCCGGTCTCGTCATCTGCCGTCAGCGCCCTGGCACCGCCAAGGGGTTCGTGTTCCTCACGCTGGAGGACGAGACTGGGCTGGTCAACGTCATCGTGACACCCAAGCGGTTCGAGCAGCAGGCGCTGCTCATCGCGCGGAGTCCTCTCCTCCTCATCCGCGGGACCTTGCAAGTCGAGGGCATTGTGGTGAACGTGCGCGGCGAGGAATTCCGTCTCCTCAACGCCCCCGTGGGTGCCGAGCATGCCCGCCGGCACGATTTTCACTGAGGACCTCATCTTCCGGACTCCCCCGAACTTCACTGCCCCGACTCCGCGCACTGCACCTGTTGGCCTGGTCCTCGCCCTCGCCTGCGTCGCCTATGCCGGCGACCTCGCGGCCGCTCAGGACTCCACACGAACCGACATCGGTGTCCCGCTGCCGCCGCACGCATATCCATCAAGTGGTGGGATGTTGGTGCGGTGGTCGGCGCCGGACTGCTGACCATGGCCTTCGTGGACGAGCCGGTGCAGCAGTGGGCGACGAACCCCGCCAACCACGGAGCCAGCACCACCAACGAGATCGCGAGCACCACACGGCGCTTCGGCGAGGTCGAGGTCGTGGTCCCCGTCACGGCCGGGATCATCATCGCCGGTCTTGCCACCAGCAACCAGGCACTCTTTCACTCCGGGCTCCGGATCGGCGCGTCCGTGGCTCTCGCCAGCCTCGTCACCAGTGTCTTCAAGTACGCCCTGGGAGTTGAGCGACCATACCAGACGGACGAACCAGCCGATTTCGATCCCGCCAGTGGCAGCACGTCCATGTGGTCGGGGCACACGGCAATGGCCTTCTCCTTCGCAACGGCCGTCGCGCAGGAAGTGCATCGACCCTGGGCCACGGTCGGTCTGTATACCCTGGCCACCGCGACCGGCCTGTCACGCGTGTACGACAATCAGCACTGGGTGAGTGATGTGTTCCTGGGTGCGGCGGTGGGAATTGCATCCGCCAAGCTCGCGACGGGGCGCTGGACCATCTTCGGCTTGCGGGCCCCCGTGCCGCTGGCGACGCCGAGCGGGGTCGGCGTCATGTGGCACGGGACGTTCTAGGAGCTCCTCCGATTCAGGCCGTGACCCTCCATGGGTGCGTGTACACGGTGTGCGATTCCTTCCGGGTAAATCCGCACAGTGTCAGGTTGGCCTGATGCGCCATCCGAACCGCGAGCGCGGTCGCCCCTGACACGGTGACCAGAAGGCTCGCTCCGAGCATCGCTGTCTTGTGCACCATCTCGAAGCTCGCCCGGCTGGTCACCACGACGAAGCCGCTCTGCGGATTGATGCCGCGCGTCAGCACCGCACCGATGAGCTTGTCCAGCGCGTTGTGCCGTCCCACATCCTCGCGCACCAGGGCCACCTCGCCGTCGAACGCTGCCCATCCCGCCGCATGCACCGCACCCGCCGAGCGATTCAGTTCCTGCTGCGCCACGAGGCCGTCGAGCGCGCGGTGAATCACGGTGCCCGGAACTGCCCGGCCCTCCGGCACCTCGGACACGGGCCGCAGCACGGCGTCAACGCTGTCACTCCCGCACACGCCGCAGCCGGTGCGGCCGGAGAGCCGGCGCGTGCGTCCATTGATGATCTCCATGCACTCCGGCGCCACGGTCGCCTGCATCTCCATGCCCCGCTCGTGGGGCACACACGCCAGGGCGAGCATGTCGGCGGGCGATCGGATGAGGCCCTCGGTGATGCTGAAGCCCAGGGTGAAGTCGATGAGGTTGGTCGGTGTTGCCATCATGACGACATGCGGGATGTCGTTGTAGACGATGGTAACCGGTGCCTCTTCGGCCACCAGGTCTTCCCGTTCGGTGCGTGAGCCGCGATCCCAGCGTACCACGTGGTGCGGAATAAGCGGCTCGGCGGTGCCCAGGCGAAGCAGGGCATCGGGTTGCGTCAGCCAGTCAGTAGGTGTGCTCATCCGGATCTCCCCTGCGTGTCCTGGTGCCTCCCGTTCCCATCGCGACACCGGCGGCCAGAAGCGACAAATGCAAAGTACAACGCCCCCGCTGTACCAGCGGGGGCGTTGTGTTCCGGTCCTGCAACGTTCTCACGGAGTGGTGAGAATGACCTCGTACTCGAAGTCGGGTATCTCCGGCGGGTCATCGTCAGTTGGGAGACCAACGTTTACCGGCGAACCAACGATCACTTCGTACAAGCCAGTGAAAGCCGCCGTATAATCTGCGACAAGCGTACGAGCGTTGGCGCCGGTGGCACCAGCCGGTACCCCCGTGGCGACGATTGCCCCTGCAGCGGTGCGGGCATCCCGGATCCGCAGGCTCAGGACGGTGGTGGCGGCCATGCCAGCGCTCTGAATGGCTACCGCCTCAATCTCGTCACCGGCGCTCAACTGAACCAGATACCGGTCCTGATACGTCGCATATCCGCCCGCGTTACAGGTGTTGCCCGCGAAGGTGGCGAACGCATCGAGACCGATCGTCGCAAAGACCGGCGTGTCACCCACTTCAGCGCATCCCACCGAGGGCAGATAGTCGTCCACGCCGTTTTCGCCGCCAAAGCTTGTGAGCATGCCCGAGTAGAGTGCCGCAGTCATGCCGGGGGCAAGAGCCCACGACTCATAGGAGCCCGTTTGGAGGACGTAGTTAATGCTGTAGGGGTTGGACGTGGTGCTGTACAGGTAGCTCGGAAGCACGTCCTGAATGATAGTTCCAGTCGAGGTCTTGAGCTGCAGCGCCTGTCCGGGGGCGCCACTGATGCTCGCGTTGTACGCGGTCTGAGTCGTGGGAGCGAAGCTGTAGACGTTCACAAGTCTCGTGCCGTTGTCGCAGTCTGTCGTACGCCACTGCCCGTTGACCGACACACCAAAGCTCGCTCGCGTGACGGTGCAGACTGCCTCGACGGTGATGGTGTCGTGGACAACGTCTCCGTGGAGGTCATAGACGGCTACCAGGCGCTGTGGACCGATAGTGCCATCGAGCGTCCAAGCACCGGGCGAAACGTCGCCGTTTGCCGAGGTCGAGTCCGAAGTGTCGTCAATGCTGCCCTCGACCGCCTCGAAGTTGACCACGATCGGCTCAACGACCCGGTTGCCGAATGAATCGACGGCCACGAAGACCGGGGCGATGGCGGTGGTCTTGTTTGCGATCTGTGAAGAGTTTGGCAGGCCGGACGGGGCATCAAGTTGTGCAAATGGCCCAGGTACAGCCGTAACATTCACGATTGCCGGATCGCCGGAGGGTGGCGTAGCAGTCAGTCGCTGCAAGCCTGCCTTCTTTCCCAAATGCCAGATGCCCGGCGATGCGAGGCCATTCGCATCCGTCGTAACCTGCGTGTGCTCGATGAGGCCACCCGTGGTAAGTCCGAACGTTACCACCACGCTAGGGGCAGGCGAGCCGTCGGGATTGGTGACCTTGACGACCACGGGTTCAGCGAGGTCGGTATCGACGACGCCAGAATCCGGCACCGGATCCACGGCCTTCACTACAACCGCGGTCGAGGCCGGTGGCGGTTCTTGCGGGGAACCTGAAGTGTTGTCTTCGCAAGAGGCAAGAAACGCCGTGGCCGCGAGTACAACCGCAGATCGACTGACGATTCGATGAAGCATGCTCGGTTCTCCCTCGTTGGGTAAGGACGATCCCGCGAGTCAGGCAGCCGGCCGATCCGTGGGTCGATATGGATTCCGGGCGGACGCTGCGTGCGCCAAACGCTCGGCATCACGCGAAGTAGCTCTGTGACGAAACTGAAACTGATGTTCGCTGGGTTGGATGACGACAAGTTACCGCCCGGGTACAGAGCCCGCAAGACGGTACCTGTCTAGGGGAAAGCTTCATTTCGCAACGGCTTGGCTCACGGACTGCGGCCGACAAGCGCCGGCCGCAGTCTGTGGATGTTTCAGGCAGAAACGTCAACGCTAGCCCCCGCCAAACTCTTTCGGAATCAGAGCCACGCCGCCAAAAAGTCCGCCATGATCTGAAGGCCAGAGTCCCGATGCCGTCCGTTCGTTGAGCTCATTTCCAAACACCGTCATGACCACCGGGCCAACGCGGTGAGCCGCATCCGGACGGACCCACACATAATCGAGCCGGCGGTCGAGCATGGAGGTGGCATTGCTCAGGTCGGGCGAGTGGCAGCAGGTGCCACCCGGCTGTGGGCGCCCCAGGCGCGCCGTCCACAGATCCGTGAATCCGGCCCTGGTCATCTGGTCCCAGGGCGAGCTTGCGGGGTCATTGGGCTCTGAATTGAGGTCCCCGGCGACGATGACCGGCAGGGTCGTGGATGCGAGATCCTGCAACAGCTCCGACACCTGTGCCTCCTGGATCTCCTTCACCGGAGTGCGCGGCTCCGGATGGGTGCTCACCACCCGGAAGTCCTGGCCCCGAACCGACACATCCGCGGCGACGTAGCCGCGCTTGATGGCAACCGGGATCGGGCCGAGGTTCACCGGCAGGTAAGCCTGATAGTTCTTCGTGGTGACGTTGTCGGACCGAATGCCTTGCTTGACGAGCAGTACGTCATAATCGACCAGCGAGGCGAACGCCGCCGGCAAGCCGTCGGGGCCGCTGATGATTTCGCCGGTGGCAGGGTCGATCGACAGCGGGATCATCACCTCGGTGTTCTTGACCTGGCCCACCACCCGATAGTCGAGGCGACGCGCCGACAACTCGCCGAGAAAGACCGGCAGGAAGTCGGTGGTATTGTCCGCCACGCCGTAACCGCCGAGTCCGCGGCGGGACACGGTGGAGATCTCGTTGAGGCTGATCACGTCCGGTCCCTGGCGCCGGATCTCGTCGGCCATGCGACTCGCGCGCGCCTTCCAGTCGGTGGCGTCGAAAGTGTTCAGGGCGCCGAGCAGTGCGCCGAACAGCACGGCGGGGTCACTCGAGGTGGCGCCGGCGGCGATCACGGCGTCAACATCGGTGCCGACATAGACGTTCTGCTGGTAGATGCTGATCGGGGCCACCAGCCGGTAGCCGTCGTACCATGAGCGTGAGGAGACGATCGTCTCATCGGTGACCTCGGGCGCGGGCGGAATTTCCTTCGGGCCCTCGATCGAGGACGTGTCACAGGCTGCCAGCAGGGCGACGCCGGTCATCAGGGCGAATGCGGTCTTCATGGGAACCTCCGGTTGGGGTGGGGCAGGTGAACGCGCCCACGATCGCCGGTGGTCCTCAAGCTGGCCTCAAGTGCGCCCGGTGAAGGAGGTTGCCATCGCGGCTGGACCGGGCCTACATATCTGGATCACCGACCCGACCGGAGATCCAATGCGTGCGATGAAGAAGGCCCTGCCGCTCTCGTTCATGGTGCTTCTCCATGCCGTCAGCGGCGCGCCGCTTCAAGCACAGGAGTTCGAGGGTACGCTGACCTTCGTGGCCCGTGGCGCGGACGGTGACAAGACCATCACCGAATGGGTAAAGGGCAACGAGACTCGCTATGACTTCGCGTCGGCTGGGAGCGAGACTGCACAGGGAACGATGATCATCGATGGGTCGGCGAAGACGCGTACCGTCATCATGCCGGCGCGGAAGGCGTATATGACGGCGCCCTATGATCCGGCATCGCGGAGGTCCGGCACTGGCGAGAAGTCGGACGTGAAATGGATCAGGACCGGGAAGACCGAGACGGTCGCCGGGGTGAAGTGCCAGGTGATACACGGTGCGGGGACGGAGAACGGGAAGCCGAAGGAGGCCGATATCTGCGTGGCGAAGGGCTTTGGCTTCGGCGGTGGTTCCACCGGAGGCGGCCCGTTCAGTGAGGCACTCACCGAGTACGCCAACCTCAGCCTGGCGCCGGGCGAGGGCATCATCAAGATGTCCAGCATCGACGGCGGCAAGTCGCAAGTGCAGCTGGAACTGACGAAGGTGGACCGTCGCAAGCTGGCCGCCGCCGATTTCCAGCCGCCAGCCGGCTTCACGAAGATGGAGCGCCCCGGCGCGGCGCCCAAGCCGTAACGTGTTGCTGGGGCGGAGCAGGAGGAAGTACCTTGTGCTCCGCACCCGCAGGGCCAAGCTGTCCGGCGCCGTAGCCAAGTGGTAAGGCAGAGGTCTGCAAAACCTCCATCACCGGTTCGACTCCGGTCGGCGCCTCTCTCAGTGCCTCCATCTAAAGATTGACCACGTCACAACTTGCACCTCATCCCTGCCCAAACGAGGGGCACGTGGTTACCATTCAGTTCGGGAGCCGTCGCGCAGAACTACGATTCTGACGCACCGGCTCCCAGTTTTTTGCCGGGTCGTCACCCAATCTCGAGTGCACGGGAGTTTCGACTCTCGGTGTCCTTGCGCGGGTGAGTTCACTTATCGCAAGGCAGCCATGCGTCCGCTCCGCGTTGGAATTCTCGATCTTGTTGCTCGTGCGCCTACCACCGCCATCTACTCCCGTGTCATGAACCCGAATCTCGCCGGCATCATGCCGCAGATTGTCGCGGTCTGGTGTGAGCAGGCGGGACATGACGTGACCCTGGTGTGCTACACCGGGTTCGAGGACCTGCACGCCGAACTTCCGCGCGACGTGGACGTGCTGTTTGTCAGCGCCTTCTCGCAATCGGCGCAGCTGGCTTACGCCATCAGTAACATGTTCCAGCAGCAGGGCGCGGTGACCGTCCTGGGTGGACCGCACGCCCGCTGCTACCCCGAGGATGCCGGTCGTTTCTTCGACTACGTGCTCGGCTTCACCGATCGCAACACGGTGCTCGAGATCCTCGCCGATCGGGAGCAGCATCGCCCGGAGGGACGCCAGCTGGCGTCGGCGCAGCAGCCCAAGGACCTTCCCACGCTCGCCGAGCGCTGGAAGTACGTCGAAAAGACGCTGACCAAGGCGCCGGTCATCCAGATGGTGCCGATGCTCGCGAGTCTCGGCTGCCCCTATACCTGCAGCTTCTGCATCGACTCGACGGTGGAGTACCAGCCGCTCGGGTTTGACCGCCTGTCGGAAGACATCCAGTTCCTGCTGACCAAGCACAAGAACCCGATCGTCGGGTGGCATGACCCGAACTTCGGCATCCGGTTCGAGGAGTGCATGGAGACGCTGGAACGCGCCGACCCGACGACGCGCATCCGGCACATCGCCGAGAGCAGCCTTTCGGTGCTGAACGAGACGCACCTGAAGCGCCTGCAGAAGAACGGCTTCAAGGCGATCCTGCCCGGCGTCGAGTCGTGGTACGACCTCGGCAACAAGTCGAAGACCCGGCGCACCGGCATGGACAAGGTGACGCAGGTGGCGGAGCACGTGAACATGATCCTCCGCTATATCCCCTACATCCAGACCAATTTCGTGCTCGGTCTCGATGGGGACATGGGCCCGGAGCCGTTCGAGCTCACCAAGAAGTTCCTCGACCTGGCTCCCGGCGCGTTCCCCGGGTATTCGCTGTTGTCGGCGTTCGGCAAGGCCGCGCCGTTGAATCTGGAATACCAGCGTGACGCGCGCGTCCTGCCCTTCCCGCATCACTTCCTGAACAACAACCACGCGATGAACGTCAAGCCCAAGAACTACGCGTGGCCCGAGTTCTACGATCGCCTCATCGACCTGACGAAGTACTCGTTCTCCGGCCGCATGATCGCGAAGCGCTTCATGGGCAACAGCGAAATCATTCCGCGGGGCATGAACGTGGTGCGGGCGATCTCGTCGGAGGGCTGGGGCCGGATCAAGTACCACACGACGATCCGCAACCTGCTCGAGACAGACAAGTCGGTGCGCGACTACCTCGAGGGCGAATCGACGGTGCTGCCCGGCTTCTACCGGGACAGGATCCGTCGCGAGCTCGGGCCGTTCTGGGACTACCTGCCGGAAGGCGCGCTGGAGCACGACCCCAACGCCTACCTCAAGGCGTCCGCAGGGCTGGTGCCGATTGCGCCGCGGCCGGGCCGTGGCACGGTGGCGAATCGAGCGGGAGTGGCGACGGTGGCCTAGTCGGCGATCCAGGGGAACGAAGAGGCCGGCTCCGCGAATGCGAAGCCGGCCTTGTTCGTTCCTGGTCATCAGGGATGGGCAGGGACACGGACTGAAGTAGCGGCCTTGGAAACAGTGCAAGCACAAGCGAGGTTCCGGTGCAGGTCTTGGGAGGACCGACCTTCTCGACACTGGCAGCCGGCGACGGACACCTGGACCCCGGTGAGCGTGGCCAACCAGGACCGGTTTGACGATTGACTCTGACTGTGAGGTCCACATCCGCACGACATTCCTGGCCGCGACGCTCGTGCTCGCGGCCTGTGCGCACAAGCAACCGGCGCCGGTCGTGATCGACCCGAAGACCCTGGGCGGCGCGGCCTGGCAGCTCGAGGACCTCGCTGGTCGCGGCGTCATCGACAATTCCCACGTCACGCTCCAGTTCCTGGCCGATGGCAAGGTTGCGGGCTCAGGCGGGTGCAACCGCTACAGCGGATCCGTTGCGTTCAAGGGGCTGCTGATCAAGTTCACGCCGATGGCGTCCACGATGATGGCCTGTGCCCCGGCGCTCATGGACCAGGAGACGCGCTACTTCGACGCGCTCACGAAGGCCGATACCGTCTCGTACGACAAGACGGGTGCGCTGCTGATCGGTGTGAAGGACGAGCCCAAGCCGCTCCTGTTCCGCAAGGGGAAGTGAGCCCGCTGTATCCCGCGCTCGGCGCAGTTCCGGCCGGCTGGCGCACCCGTTTTGCCCCCGCACCGACCGGATTCCTCCATCTCGGCCATGCGGTCAACGCGATCTACGTCTGGGGCCTCGCGCGCGCGTTCGGCGGACAGGTCATCCTCCGCATCGAGGACCACGATCGTACGCGCTCACAGCCGGAGTATGAGCAGGCCATCCTCGACGACCTCGACTGGCTTGGCCTGGTTCCCGACGTCGGCGACACCGCGGCCTTCCGTGCCGGTGCGTTTCCCCAGCGACAGAGCGACAATGCTGCCCGCTACGAGTCCGCCCTCGATCGGCTCGATCACGCCGGCCTGGTGTATGCCTGCGACTGCTCCCGCCGAGACATCTCGCAGGAAGTGCCCGACGTGTTCGGTGAAGAGATGCGCTATCCCGGCCGCTGCCGGGCGCGCGGCGTCGACCGCACCATCGCGAAGGCACGTCGCGTCGTCATGTCGCCAGGCATCGAGCGATTCGATGACCTCCGGCTCGGTCCCCAGGAACAGGAACCAGCTGCCCAGTGCGGCGACCTGCTCGTGCGCGACCGGCTCGGGCAGTGGACTTACCAGTTCGCCGTCGTCGTGGATGATATGGAGCATGGCATCGATGTCGTGATCCGGGGCGAGGACCTGCTGGCGTCTACCGGCCGGCAGATCCGCGTTGGCAGGCTCCTCGGCCGGGGCCGGCCGCCATTGTTCCTGCATCACCCGCTCATCGTCAAGCCCGACGGCAGCAAGCTCAGCAAGTCGGCGGGCGATACCGGCATCGCCGAATTGCGCGCTGCCGGCGTGAGTGCCGCGGAGGTGCTGGGCCGGGCGGCGGAACTGGCTGGGCTGCTGGAGGTCCGGCGCGCACTCGAGGCGACGGACCTCCCTGCGTTATTCGAGGGGGCCTAGCAGGTAGGCGAGCTACGAGCCCGTCTTCCCGGTCAGGATTCCGTCCCGGATCCTGGTGGCCTTTTCGTTCGAGTTCGGGTCGGCTTCCATCGTCAGGTTCGAAAGCTGGATCTTCGCGTCGAACTTGAGCGTCTCGCTGCCACGTCGCACCGTGATGACGAAGGGCATGTCGGCCTTGCCGGCGTAGAGCTGCCGGAACGCCGGGCCGAAGTCGGGTGGAACCACGACGACCTCACCCACCGACACGAGATAGTCACCCGCCTTCACGCCGGCGAGCGCAGCCGAGGTTCCCGGCA
Source organism: uncultured Gemmatimonadales bacterium (assembly GCA_963789925.1). Lineage (GTDB taxonomy): Bacteria > Gemmatimonadota > Gemmatimonadetes > Gemmatimonadales > GWC2-71-9 > JAGGAG01. The sequence continues at coordinate 250,212 of CAWBMQ010000005.1, read as the reverse complement.
CCACGGACTCCACGCGGACGCCGTTGCTGTCCGGCGATGTCTGGACGCCCAGGCGCGGCTCACGCGTCAGCCGCAGGCCCGCGAGCGGCAGGAGCGAATCCCACGGGTACGGTGCACGGCCGTCCACGTACAGGCGATTGAAGTCCGCAAGCGACTTGCCGCCAGCAGCCTTGCTCACCGCCGCCCACCACTCCTCGCCCGTGAAGCCGCGGTTCTTCTTGTATGCGCTGTTGTACACGCTTCGCATGACGTCGTCGAGCGACTGCCGGTTGTTGCTCGCATCACGGATGATGATGTCGAGCATGAGGCCTGCCAGCGAGCCCTTGTCGTAGTACAGGTATCCGGTGCCGTCGGTCGGGTGGATCCAGGTCGACAGCGACGCGTCCTCCAGCGCCACTGGAGCCGACTCGTTGACGTTGGTGATCTTGCCTGTGGTGGTTGCGTAGAAATTCGAAGGCTCCACCAGCTGCGCACGCACCAGGACGAGGTCGGCGTAGTAGTCGGTGATGCCCTCACTCACCCAGAGCCACGTCGTGGGCTGCGACCGGTCGTATCGGTAGGGATAGAGATCGGCCGGGCGGAGCCGCTTCACGTTCCAGGCATGGATGATCTCGTGCGCGTATAGCCCGTCGAGGAACGGGTTGCCGAGCGCCAGTGGCGTGATCACGTCCACATGGGAGTTCTGGTGCTCGAGGCCGCTCGCGCCCTGGTAACTCGAGTCGGCGATCTGCATGATCGTGTAGTTCTTGAACGGCTTGTCGCCGAATGCCTGGATCATCGGCGGCCACATCTTCTGGATCCGGGTCCAGGTCTCGGCGCGTGGCGCGCCCGACAGGCTGCCCGCCGGGTATGTGGCCAGGCGGACCGTGATCCCTTCCACCTGCACGCTGTCATAGTCGAAGTGCCCCACGAAGAACGGCATGTCCACGAGGTCATGGTAGTTGCCCTCGCGGTAGCTGTCCTTCGTCCCGCCGTAGGTCATGCCCGTCGCCACGATCCAGTCGCTCTCGGTGCTGATCTTCACGGTGGCCGGGAAGGTGAACGGCTGGCCCTCCGGGTACATGAAGACGTTCGTACCGTTGAAGAGGAGGAACTCGTCCCGCGACCAGGACATGGCGTTGTCGAGGGTGTCCGCCTTGAACTCGAACGTCACCTTCACCGGGCCCGCACTCGCGGTGCGGATGCGCCACGTGTCGTAGTCCAGTTTGTCCCACTGCAGTTCCTGGCCACCGCGCGTCGGGGTGAAGTTCGACACCCACTTCGCGAAATCGGTGATCTCGTACGCGCCCGGCGTCCATGCCGGCAGTGACAGGAGCACCGGCGTCGTGCCGCTTGCATCGAAGGTCATGGTCACCGACATCGCGCGGCGCTTCGCCAGCTCGCGGTTGAAGGTGACCTCGTACGAGACATTGGCGATCGGGGCCGACCTGGGCGGGGCCGGGACCGCTGGCGCGCGTTGCGCCGAGAGTGCACCGGCCGTGGCAGCCGAGAGCAGGGACAGCGAAAGCAGTGTGCGCATGACTCCCTCAGGATGAAACGAAAGCGGGAGGATCAGCGCGATCCCCCCGCAGCTATCTGGCGCCCCGACGGCCGTGCCGGGAGCGAAGTTTCAGGCTGCGACCTCCACCGGCTGGGCGTTGGGCGCACCGGCCGGGATCTGCAGGTCTCCCTCGATCCGGGCCATCACCGCCGACGCCAGGCAGTTGCCCAGGAGGTTGACGGAGGTGCGGGCCATGTCCATCAGCGCGTCGACACCCAGGATGACGGCGACCCCCTCGAGCGGCAGGCCGAACGAGCTGAGGGTCCCCGACAGGATTACCAGGGACGCACGCGGCACGGCGGCAACGCCCTTACTGGTGAGCATCAGCGTCAGCATCATGATGAGCTGCTGTCCCAGCGTCAGTTCCACTCCCGCGGCCTGCGCCACGAACACCGACGCCACCGCGAGGTAGAGTGTGGAGCCATCGAGGTTGAACGAGTAGCCGGTGGGCAGCACGAACGCGATGATCCGGCGCGGGATGCCGAACTTCTCCATGTTCTCGAACGCGAGGGGCAACGCCGCCTCGGACGACGCGGTGGAGAAGGCGATGAGCCACGGCTGCTTGACCCAGTACCAGAAGCGCCGCAGTGGAATGCGCGCGAGGAGCGCTATCGGGACGAGCACCAGCAGGATGAATGCGATGAGCGCGATGTAGAGCGTACCCACCAGGCTGAACAGGTTCCGCAGCACCCCGATGCCGCTGTGCCCCACCGTCACCGCCACCGCGGCACCGATGCCGATCGGCGCGAAGAGCATGACCAGGCCGGTGTACTTGAACATCACGTCCGCCAGCCCCTCGAAGAACCCGAGCACGATGTCCTTCGACCGGCCCGGTTTCACCTGCGCCAGCGCGATGGCGAAGAGCACGGCGAAGATCACCACCTGGAGGACTTCGTTCCGCGCGGCCGCGTCGAAGAAGCTGGCCGGGAAGGTGTGCTCCAGCACGCCGGCCAGGGTGACCTGGCTGCTGGCGAACTGCTGGCCCTGGTCGGCGGTCGCCGCAGTGAGGTCCACGCCGTCACCCGGCCGGAACAGGTTGACGGCGATGAGGCCGAACGCCAGCGCGAGCGTCGTGACGAGCTCGAAGTACACGATCGACCGGAAGGCGAGGCGACCCACCCGCTTCAGGTCGTCACCATGACCGGCGATGCCGATGACCAGGCTGGAGAACACCAGCGGCACCACGATCGACTTGATCAGCCGCAGGAAGATCGTCGAGAGGGGCTGCAGCTTCGCCGCGACATCGGTGTCTTTCCACAGGGTGTGATCGGCCCACCCGATGAAGATGCCGATCACCATGGCGATGATGATCCACCAGGTGAGCGAGATGCCGCGGAGAAAGCGCCACATCCTCAGTGCGCCGCCAGGGCGCCGGCCTTCGCCTCGATGCCGGCGAGCAACGACCGGTAGGATGCCGCGAACTTCGAGACGCCGTCGGCCTCGAGCTCACTCGTGATCGCACCGAGGTCGATGCCGTAATCGGCGAGCTCCTGCAGTCGACGGGGCGCCTGCGCCACTTGCTCATCGAGGTGCAGGCAGAGCTGCCCATGCTCGCGGAACGCCGCGAAGGTCTCGGGCGGCAGGGTGTTGACGGTGCGGGGACCGATGAGGGCCTCGACGTAATACACGTCGGCGAGGCGCGGATCCTTGGTGCTGGTCGAGGCCCAGAGCGGCCGCTGCGGATAGGCACCACGCGCCGAGAGCTGGTGCCAGCGCGGCAGGTGCAGGGACTGCCGGAACCGGTCGTACGCCGCGGCGGCATTGGCGATGGCGATAGCGCCGCGCAGCCGGCCTGCGAAGACGTGGCCGCTGTTCGCGGCGCGCTCCAGCTTCGGGTCGACCTTGCCGTCGAGCCGGCTCACGAAGAAGCTCGCCACGCTGCAGGGCGCGCGCTGTGTCGACGCGGCGGGCGTAAGGAAGAACGCCTCCATGCCGGACATGAAGGCGTCGATTACCTCGACATAGCGCTGGACGGAGAAGAGGAGCGTCACATTGACGTTGATGCCCGCCGCCAGGCACCGGGTGATCGCGGGAAGTCCCTCCCGTGTACCCGGAATCTTGATCATGACGTTGGGTCGATTGACCGCTGCCCAGAGGCGCTCCGCCTCGCGCACCGTGCCTTCCGTGTCGTGCGCCAGTGTCGGGGACACTTCGAGGGACACGGTGCCGTCGCCGTTCGGGTCCTGCTCGTATACCGGGCGGAACACGTCACACGCCGCCTGCACGTCGGCCACCGCCAGTGCCTCGAAGATCTCGGCCGGGCCCTTGCCCTGGTCGGCCAGCTGCTGAATGTCGTTGTCGTAGAGCGTGCTGGTCGCGACCGCCTTCTCGAAGATCGTCGGGTTCGAGGTCATGCCCTTGAGCCCGTCCTCGTGGATCAGGCGGGCCAGTTCGCCCGACCGCACCAGGTCGCGGGTAATGAAGTCGTACCAGGGGCTCTGTCCCAGGCGGCTCAGCGCTACCAGCGGATTCGCGGTTGCGGATGGATTGTCGCTCATGCATCGCTCCCTTTGAGGAGGTCCCTGACAGCCGCAGTGGCGGCGGCTGGTGTGATACCGAACTCTGCGAAGAGGCGCTCGGCGGGCGCCGAGGCACCGAAGGAACGCATGGCGATGACGCGGCCGGCATCGCCGACCCACCGTTCCCAGCCGAACGGGCTCGCGGCCTCGATCGCCACGCGCGTGGTGATGGCAGGCGGCAGCACCTGGTCACGATATGACTTCGGCTGTGCTGCGAACAGCTCCCATGAGGGCATCGACACCACGCGCGTGGGTACGCCCGCCGAATCGAGTTCGGCGGCGGCGGCCATCGCCACGCCGACCTCGGACCCGGTGGCCATGAGGATGGCCCGCGGGGACGCCGCCGGTTCATGCGTCACGTACGCGCCTCGTCCCACGTCGGCCGCCGTGGCCAGGCGCGGCAGCACCGGCACCTTCTGGCGCGTCAGCACGATCGCCGTCGGGCCGTCCTTCCGCTCCAGCGCGATCTTCCACGATGCGACCGTCTCGTTGGCATCGGCCGGGCGCAGCGTGACCAGCCCCGGAATGGCGCGCAGCATAGGGAGCTGGTCGACCGGCTGGTGCGTCGGGTCCATCCTCACCCGACGCCGATCGAGTCGTGCGTGCCGACGTAGATGACCGGGAGCCCCATGAGCGCCGAGAGGCGGATCGAGGGCTTCATGTAGTCGAAGAAGACGAGGAAGGTGGCGCCGAACGGCCGGATCCCGCCGTGGGCAGCGAGACCGTTCATGCACGCGCCCATCGCGTGCTCGCGGACGCCCCAGTGCACCGCGCGTCCCGCGACGCCTGGACCGAACGCACCGCCCAGCTTCTGGCCCACACCGGTGCTGCCTGCCAGGTCGGCCGACCCGCCCACGAGGTTTCCCATGTGCGGCAGGATGGCCTGAAGCGCCGCAGCGCTCGCCTTCCGCGTCTCCACTCCGCCCTTGTCGGCGGGGAAGGTCGGCAGGTCGCGGTCCCATCCCTCGGGCAGGTCACCCCGCTGCTCCCGCGCGTACTCGCTCGCCTCCGCGGGATGTACCGTGCGATAGCGCTCGAACACCGCCCTCCAGCTCTGCTGCGCCTCGGCGCCATGCGCGCCGGACCGCCCCATGTCAGCGTACGCCGCGGCCGGAACCACGAACTTCTGGTCCTCGGCCCAGCCGAGGATGCCCTTCGTGCGACGCACTTCCTCGGCGCCGAGTGGGGCGCCATGGGCTTCGCTGGTGTTGCGCTTGGTCGGTGCGGGATCGGCGATGACCGTGCGCAGCACGATGAGGGTCGGGCGCTCCAACTCGTTGCGCGCGGTGGCAAGCGCGGTGTCGATGGCGTCGAGGTCGTTGCCGTCGGCCACGTGCAGCACACGCCAGCCGTATCCCTCGAAGCGCCGGCTCGCATCCTCAGTGAAGCTCAGCCCGGTATTGCCGTCGATGGTGATGCGGTTGTCATCGTAGATGAGCGCGAGCTTGCCCAGCTTCAGGTGCCCGGCGAGGCTTGCGGCCTCGCTGGCCACGCCCTCCATCAGGTCACCGTCACTGACAAGCGCCCAGGTGCGGTGATCGACGATCGCGGCATCGGGCTTGTTGAAGCGGGCGGCCAGAAAGCGCTCGGCCATCGCCATGCCCACGGCATTCCCGATGCCCTGCCCGAGCGGCCCCGTGGTGACCTCGACGCCCGGCGTATGTCCCCGCTCCGGATGCCCCGGCGTCCTGGAGTGCCACTGCCTGAAGTTGCGGATTTCGTCCAGCGGGAGATCATATCCGCTGAGATGCAGCAGGCTGTACAGCAGCATCGAGGCGTGGCCGCACGACAGGACGAACCGGTCACGGTCCGCCCAGGACGGGTCGGCGGGATTGTGCCTGAGATGTCGCGTCCAGAGCAGGTAGGCCACCGGTGCCAGGGCCATCGGCGTCCCCGGATGGCCGGAATTGGCCTGTTCCACCGCATCCATCGAGAGGACACGGATGGTATTGATGCTGACCCAGGGGTCGAGTGTCAGGCTGGCCGACGCGCGCGGTGCGGCGGGGCGAGTGGCTTCCACCGGCAGGGCGTGCTCCTTTCAAGCGGGGCGGTAGCGTGGGGCGACGACCTGTCGCGGTCGCAAAGATAACCGCCGGGGAATCTTTTCGGAGGGCAAAGTGTATCGGCAGGTCGGACTGGAACATTGGCCCTCGGTGATCGTGACATGACCCATCGCAACCCCTACCCCGAGGCAGTTGCCGGGGGGGACCGGACGTACGAGATCCACGAAGCCGCCAGGCTTACCGGCCTGGCGCCCGCCCGCCTGCGCGCCTGGGAGCGGCGCTACGCCGTCGTCCGTCCCGCGAGGCAGCCAAATGGGTACCGTGCCTACACCGCCGAGCAGGTCGCCCTGCTTCGGGCCTTCGCCCGGCTCATCGAGGGGGGCGAGCGGATTGGCGAACTGGCCCTCCAGCCCATCGAGGAGGTTGTGAACCGGTCCGAGGCGCGCGACATCGACGAGTCGAGCCATGGAGCATTGCTTGCCGCGGTCGTTTCGTTTGACCGGGACCGGCTCGAGACACTCGTCGGGGAGCAGTTGCGTGTCCGGGGGCTGGGCGGTTTTGCCCACGAGGTGGTCCTGCCGCTGGCGCAGGTGGTGGGCGACCTCTGGGCCCTGGGCAAGATCCCGGTCGCCGCCGAGCACATGGCGAGTGAGGTCGTGGTCCACGCACTCAAGGCCGGTCTCCGGGAGGCGCGCGGGACGGGGTTCGTCTGCCTCGCGGCGTGTATTCCGGGTGAGCGGCACGAATGGGGATTCCTGGCCAGTCTCACCGACGTTCATGAGTTGGGGTGGCAGGTGCACTACCTGGGTCCCGACCTCCCGGTGGATGACGTGGTCGAAGCGGCCTGGAAGCGCCAGGCCCGTTCCGTCGCCTTCAGTGGCAGCGACCCGCGGCTGGTCGAGCCCCAGCTCCCGGCATTGACGCAGTTGCCTGCGCGCCTCCCGCCTCGCGCCTTCGCCGTGATCGGTGGGGGCGGCGTGGCGCCGTTCGAGCACATCCTCCGTTCCGCCGGATATCGTATCGGTCTCGAGTCCTTCAGTAGTCCGGTGCCCGACACCCCGGTTCGTGGCGTGGTAGGCACCTGAACCCCTTGGACAGGCCAGGATTGTCTCATGACTGACGTCGCTGCGCCCCCCTGTCGTGCGGGCGCCTCTACCACTGCCGTTGGCTCTCCAGCCGCCCGGCGCGGCCGCAGTGCCACCGTTGTGGGTGCGGGTATCGGCGGTCTCGCCACCGCGGTGCGGCTTGCCCATGCCGGATGGGATGTGACGTTGATCGAACAGCATGATGGGCCAGGTGGCCGCGCCGGCCGGTGGGAGTCGGAAGGCTTCACCTTCGATACCGGCCCTTCGCTCGTCATGATGAAGGAGTACTGGCAGAAGCTCTTCGACGATGTGGGACGCCGGCTGGAGGACTACCTCACGCTGGTACAGATCGATCCCTGTTACCGCATCCACTTTCCCGACGGCAGCAGCCACGATCGCTGCAGCACGCTCAACCGCCTGATCGAGGAATGTGAGGCCCTGGAACCGGGTTGCGGTCCGAACCTCCTCGCGTTCCTGGCTCGTACCAGCCAGATGTACCGCGACGGGCTCAGTTTCATCGGGCGGAACGTGCACCGTCCCGGCGCAATGCTCGACCTCGCGAGCGTCGGGATCCTCACCAGCGGCGCCCTGGGTGACCTGCAGAAGATTGGTCGGCAAGTACTTCAAGGATGAGCGAATGCAGCAGTCGCTCAGCTTTCAGACGCTGTATCTCGGGCTCTCACCGTACGAATCCCTGGCGATCTACTCGCTGCTCCCGTACGTGGAGATCGCCGGCGGCATTTTCTATCCCATGGGCGGCATGTTCCAGCTTGCCCTGGCACTCGAGCGGCTCGCGCGCGAACTGGGGGTCACCATCCGCTATGGGGCGAGGGTCCGCGCTTCGAGACGGCCGGCGACGAGGTTCGTTCAGTGCTCCTGGCGGACGGCTCGCGCGCGACGGGCGACATCGTGGTTGCCAACAGCGACCTGCCCTACACCTACGAGGAGCTGCTCCAGGCGCCCTATCCGGGTATCGAGCAGAAGCGGTTCAGCTGCTCCGTTGTGCTGATGTACATCGGCACGGATCGCACGTGGCCCCACTTGCAGCACCACAACTTCGTCGTGGGCCGAGACATGAAAACGGGATGCGACGACCTTTTCGTGCGGCATCGCATGCCCGAAGACCCGCCGTTCTACGTCGTCGCCACATCTCGCACCGACCCCGGCCAGGCGCCACCCGGGTGCGAGAGTCTCTTTGCGCTGGTCCTGGCGCCGAGCCAGCCGGAAAATCGCGCGGACTGGATCGACTGGGACGTCGAGGGCCCGCGGGTCGAGCAGCAGACCCTCGACCGCATGGAGACGACACTCGGCATGACCGGCCTGCGCGAGCACATCGTGACCAGCCGGCTCGTGACCCCGGAGGATTTCAGGGTGCAATACGGCAACAAGCGTGGCGAGGCGTTCGGTCTCTCGCACAATTTCATGCAGATCGGCTACCTCCGCCCGCACAACCGGCACGCCTCGCTCAAGAACCTCTATTTTGTGGGCCAGAGCACCCATCCCGGTTGTGGTCTCCCGATGGTGCTCATCTCGGCCGAGTGCGTCACCGACCGGATCCGGGAGGAGGTGGCGGCCACATGAGTTCCTCCCTGCAGCGGAGCTACCGCCACGCGGAGCGCACCACCGCCGCCTGGGCCAGGAGCTTTCACTTCGCCAGTCGCTTCCTGCCGGTCGACAAGAAGCGTGCGATCTTCGCCCTCTACGACTACTGCCGGCACGCCGACAACCTCGTCGATGAGCGGGGCGATCGCCCCGTCTCCCTTGTGCGGCAGGACCTCGCCGAGCTCGCGCGTGACGTCGCCGCCATGCATGCGGGCGCCGCGCCATCGAGCCAGCGCTGGCTGGCGCTGGCGGATACGCTGCAGCGGTATCCGGTCCCGCTCAAGCCACTGCTCGAACTCCTCGACGGGGTGGCGATGGACCTGGAGCCAGTGGAGATGAAGGACTTCGTCATGCTGCACCAGTACTGCCGGTACGTGGCGGGTGGCGTCGGCCTGATGCTGGGCCCGGTGCTGGGCGCGGCACCGGTCACCTTTTGTGAGGCGGGCGTTCGGCTCGGCATCGCGATGCAGCTCACCAACGTGCTGCGCGACGTGGGCGAGGACCTGGCCAACGGCCGCGTCTACCTGCCTGCCGACGAACTGGCAGGATTCGGGTTGTCCCGTGCGGTACTGGAAACGCGCCGTGTCACGCCCGCCTTCCGCCGCTTCATGCAGTGGCAGGTGCAGCGCGCGCGCCGCTACTTCGAGGATGGCGGCCGGGCGGTGCCCCTCTTCCCCAACGATGGGAGCCGGCTTACCGTGCGCCTGCTGCAGCGAACCTATGGCGGCATTCTCGACGCCATCGAGCGGATCGACTACGACGTCTTCCGGGTGCGCGCTTACGTATCGACTCCGCGAAAGCTCATGGTGCTGGGCCGCGCGCTGTGGTCGGAGCGGCCGTGGACGATGTCCCAGCCGTCCGAGCGCTCCGTGTGAGCCGCGCGCGCCGCGAGCCTGCGGCGTATCAGGCGCCCAGGCCGATCGCGGCCTGGGCGTTTGCGCGCTACTTCCGCGGACTGTTCCGCCGACATTTTGCGTCTACGCGCTGGTCAGCGCTCGACGCCCCGGCCGGATGGGATCAGTCGGTGCCGGTGCTCTTCGTATCGAATCACACCAGCTGGTGGGACGGGTTCTTCTCCTGCCTCCTCACGGCAGAATGGGGACTCACCTTCCACATCCTCATGGAAGCGACCAACCTCGAGCGCTATCCCGCGTTCCGGCGGATCGGGACGCTGCCGGTGCGACGCGACAGCCGCATCGGCGCCTGGAAGGACCTGCACGACGCCGACGGTGCGCTGCGGCCCGGGTCGTCGCTCTGGATCTATCCGCAAGGCCGGCGCCGGCCCGCAACCGAAATGCCATGGCGCCTCGAGCGTGGAGCGGCACAGCTGGCCATTCGACACCCCGGCCCGCTCCGCATCTGCCCGGTCGCCTTCCGCTACCCCTTCATGAGCGAGCAGCTGCCGGAGGCGATCGCGCTGGCCGGCATGTCGTGGCTGCATGATGGGCACGACGATCGAAGGATCCTTACGGAGCGGATCGGCGCCGCCCTGAGGGAAACCGTCAGCGCGCTCGATGTACGACTCTCAGGCGAAGCGCTGGATGATTTTCGGGTGCTGGTGCCCGGCAAGCTGTCCATCAATAAGCGGATGGATCGCGTCCGTCACTCGCTTGGATTGCTCAAGGGACCCTTCGAGGCCCGCAATGGATAGCTACCAGCTCTGGAAGGCCCTGCATGTCACGTCGGCGGTGCTCATCGTCGGCAATGTGACCGTGACGGGTTTCTGGGCCTGGTACCTCTACCGGCAGCGCCATGCGGTGGGATTCCGAGCGATCGCGCGGGGGATCATGCTGACCGACATCATCTTCACGCTGGTGGGAGGCGCCGGTCTGACGATCACCGGCATCCTCATGGTGCGGGCTCAGCCGGTATCCATCATGGACACGCCGTGGCTCCGCCGCGGCGTGCTCATGCTCGCGATCAGCACCGTCGTGTGGGTGGTATCACTCCTGCCCGACCAACTCCGGATGGAGCGGCTGGATCAGTCGGACGACCGCGGCATGCGCCGGCTCTTCACCCGCTGGAGCATCCTGGGATGGGCCTCGACGCTCCTGCTCTTCGTGGGCCTCTGGTCGATGGTCATGAAGCGGTAGTGCGGGCGGGTGCTCGCCGCGCGGATGATCCGCGTGCGCGGGTCGTCCTCGCCGCTGTCGTCGGGGCTGTCCGACGATGTGGCATTCCAGATGTCCACCACCAGCCTCCAGCCGTCATCACTCCACGCAAAGCACATCACATATTTCCCGGAGTCGGCGGCCGCCTGGTCCGTCGGTGCCACATGGTAGGTGCCAACCACGAAACCGTCCCGCTCATGAGCGACGACCCGCACGGTATCCAGGGTGAGGCCGCGCTCGAGGCCGTCCCGCCAGAAATCGGCGATCGAGTCGCGTCCCGTCACGATGCCGCCGTCGGGCGGCAGCAGCAGCGCCTCCTCGCCGTAGAGGGCCGCGAGCTCCTTCGCGTCGCCCTGGTTCGAGGCCTCCTCGTAGACCTTTACGAGTTCGGCCAGTTCGCGGCGCGCATTCGCGGCGTCGGGGCCCCCAGCACGCCGGCTGCACGCGCCGACGGCCAGGGTCGCCAGCAGCACCATCACGGGACGCGAGACTGTCATTCTGGCCGCTCTTTGGGTAGCTTCAGTGGCGTGAAAGTGGCAGTGCCATAGGGGCGCTGCCCGGAAACAATGCAAGAACAACCTGCAGTAAAGGATTCTGTGGCTCGTCGTCCTCGCCGGCGCTCATCCGCCGGAACTGCCCCCGTGTTTCACCGCTCGGCCGGGCGCAGCATGCAATCGCATCGTGAGTGGCTTCTCTCGCAGCATGGTTCGGTGTGCGCGTATTGCGGCATCGAAACCCCGCCTGAACTTATCACCCTTGATCATGTGCGGCCCCGCCGCGGCCAGACGGCATACGACCGTCCGGACAATCTGGTCCTCGCCTGCCGTGAGTGCAACGCGGCGAAGGCGGATACGCCCTTCATGGCGTTCCTCCTGGCCAAGCGAAGCCGCGGTGTGTTCCTGCTGCACTATGGTGATCACCTCTCCGAACCGCTCAAGGATATCGCCCGTCAGGCGTCCGAGCGGCCAATCATGGAAAGGGACCGCTAGGCCAGCGCGACGCCGGCCAGCGGGAAAAGCGAAGGGCGATCCCCACGGGATCGCCCTTCTGTGTTCCCGCCCCGTGGTCAGCTCTCCCGGCCGGTCAGCGCCTCGGTAACGATGCGGCTCTGCTCCAGCGCGTGAGCCGCGGGATACCCCTCGGCTGGGCTGGCCCGGTCGGGGCGCCCGACGTAGTGCAGTCGGGCTCCCGCCGGGAGCACTTCGCGCAACTTCGGCTCGAGATAGGTCCAGGCGCCCATGTTCCGCGGTTCCTCCTGCGCCCACACCAGTTCCCTGATGTTGGGGTACCGCGCCAGCACCTCACGCAGCTCATTCCATGGGAACGAGTACAGCTGCTCGACCCGCACGAGCGCGATCGACGGTGACGGCTGCTTCGAGGCCTGCGCCAGGAGATCGTAGTAGACCTTCCCGGTGCACAGCACCAGGCGGGTCACCTGGTCGCGACGACCCTCGGTCGAGGCGTCATCGATCACCGGCTGCCAGCGACCCTCGGCGAGTTCCCTGAGCGTCGACGTCGCCAGCGGATGACGCAGCAGGCTCTTCGGCGTCATGATCACCAGCGGCCGCTGGCGAGTGCGCTTCGCCTGCCGGCGGAGGAGGTGGAAGTACTGTGCCGGCGTGGTGGCGTTGGCGACCCGCATGTTGCCCTCGGCGCAGGCCTGCAGGAAGCGTTCGAGCCGCGCGCTCGAGTGCTCGGGACCCTGGCCCTCATAACCATGCGGCAGCAGCAGGGTGAGCCGCGTCGTCAGGCCCCACTTGGACAATCCCGAGGACAAGAACTGGTCGATGATCACCTGCGCGCCGTTTATGAAGTCACCGAACTGCGCTTCCCACAGCACCAGCGCGTCGGGGGCAGCGGCACTGTAGCCATACTCGAAGCCGAGTGTCGCCAGTTCCGACAACGGGCTGTTGTGCAGCTCGAACGGGGCCATGGAGCCAGGCAGCCGCTGCAGCGGACACCAGGTGGCGCCGGTATTCACGTCGTGCAGCACCAGCTGGCGCTGGCTGAACGTGCCACGCTCAACATCCTGCCCGGTAAAGCGGAGCGGCACGCCTTCCGTGAGCAGGCTGGCGAGCGCGAGCGCCTCGGCATGCGCCCAGTCGATGCCGCCGTCGGGCCCTAGCGCCGGGCGGCGACGCTCGAGCTGCTTCGCCAGCTTCGGGTTCACCGTGAAGTCGGCCGGGTACGTCAGCAGCTGCTCGTTGAGCGCGCTCAGCAGCTCGGCGGTGACCCGCGTGTCGACTTCCTGTCCCGCGACCACCTGCTTCCGGGTTTCCGGGGTCGTGCTCTTCCCGGTGCTCGCCTTGAACGCCTGCTGGATCTCGACCAGTCGCTGGTACGCGGACGTCGCGAGCGCATCGGCCTCGTCACTCGTGAGCACGCCCTCCGCCACCAGCTGGCCGGCATACTTTTCCCGCACCGTCGGCAGTGACTTGATACGGTTGTACATCACCGGCTGGGTGTAGGCAGGCTCATCGCTCTCGTTATGGCCGTGGCGACGATAGCCCAGCAGGTCGATCAGGACGTCGCGCTGGAACTTCTGCCGGTATGCCATCGCGAGCCGGACGGCGCTCAGGCAATTCTCGGGATCGTCGGCATTGACGTGGATGATCGGCACGTCAAAGCCCTTGGCGAGATCGGACGCGTAGCGGGTCGAGCGCGCGTCCACGCTGTCGGTGGTGAAGCCGATCTGGTTGTTGGTAATCAGGTGGATCGTGCCGCCGGTTGCGTAGCCCGAGAGCGCACCGAGGTTGAGCGTCTCGGCCACGACGCCCTGGCCCGCGAAGGCGGCGTCACCATGAATCACGACGGGCAGCGCCGCCGATGCATCATGGTGCGCATCGCGGCCGCGACGCTGGGTCTGCTCCGCGCGCACGCGCCCATCGACCACGGGCCCCACGAACTCGAGGTGGCTCGGGTTGGGCACCAGGTTGACGGTGATCGCCCGGCCGCTTGGCGTGAGGTACGCACCCTCCGCGCCGTGGTGATACTTCACGTCGCCAGTGCCGCCCTCCGGCGTCAGCAGGCCCGCCTCCACGTGACGACCACCCTCGAACTCCGCGAAGATGGTGTCGTATGGCCGTCCCACGGTGTGCGCCAGCACATTGAGGCGCCCGCGGTGCGCCATGCCGATCACCACCTCGCGCGACCCCTGTTCATCGGCGGCCATCTCGATGATGCTGTCGAGCATCGGCACCAGCATGTCCACGCCCTCGATCGAGAAGCGCTTCTGGCCGAGATACGCCTTGTGCAGGAACCGCTCGAGCGCTTCCACCTGGATCAGCCGCTCCAGCAGTCGCTTGCGACGCTCGGCCGGCAGCGCGGCGTGAACCGCGCCTGACTCGATCTGCTCGCGGAGCCACACGCGCTCCTCGTGACTCGCGATGTGCTCCACCTGGTACGCGAGCGTACCGCAGTAGGTCTCCTGCAGACGTGGGTACGCATCGAGCAGTGTCTCGCCCGGCACCGCCACGCGCAGCACTGCGGCCGGGATCTGCGCCATGACATCGGGCGTGAGCCCGAGCGGCACGGGATTGAGCGCGGGATCGCCGATCGGCTCGCTGCCGAGCGGGTCGAGATGCGCCGCCAGGTGGCCGTGCGTACGGAACGCCTTCACCAGGGCCATGCCGGCGGCGACGTTGAACAGTGCGCTGGTGGCCACGGGCGCGGTGCCGGTCTGCGGCGACGTGACGGGTGCTGCGCTGAGCGGCTTCTCAGCGCGAACCTCGGCCATCGCTACCCCAAGCGAAGCCGCCACGTCACTGTAGAACCCGCCGTCGCCCTGAAGCAGGGCGTCCACCGTGCCCAGAAAGGCCCCTGACTCGGCACCCTGGATGATCCGGTGATCGTACGTGCTGCTGATCGTCATCACCTTCGAGATGCCCAGCTCAGCCACGCGCGGGGCGTCAACCGTGGCGAACTCGGGGGGGAAGGCGATCGAGCCGACTGCGATGATGCTGCCCTGGCCGACCATCAGACGCGGCACCGAGGCGCGTGTACCGAGACCGCCGGGGTTGGTGAGCGACATCGTGGCGCCGGCGAAGTCGTCGGGAAGCAGCTTGTTGACCCGCGCCTTCTCCACCAGGCCTTCGTAGGCCCGGAGGAATCCGGCGAAGTCCATGGCCTCCGCGCCCTTGATGACGGGCACCACGAGCCCGCGGCTGCCGTCCTTGCGGGTGACATCGACGGCGAGGCCGAGGTTGATGCCGGATGGCGTTATGCGCACCGGCTTTCCGTCCTGCTCGGCGTAGGTGTGCCCCATGACGGGGTGCTGCTTCGTTCCGCGGACGATCGCCCAGGCGATCAGGTGCGTGAAGGAGATCTTCTCGTTCCGCCCCGCCTGCTTCAGGCCAGCGTTGAGTGCCTTCCGGGCACTCTCGAGCTGCGCCACCGGCAATTCGCGGAAAGTGGTCGCGGTGGGAACCGTGAGGCTCTCGTTCATGTTCTGTACGAGGCGCGCCGCAGGCCCCTTGATCGGGACGGCCCCGGCTCCCGGCGCGGCCGCGGGGGTCGCCGGCGTCGCTGCCGCTGCGACCGGTGTCGGTGTGGCCTCGGGAGTCGGCAGGGACTCGGCCGCCCGGACCGTCGCGCCGGTTCCGTTCGACGGAGGCACCTCCCCGATGACTCCGCTCTCGAACAGCTGGCGCCACTCGGCATCAACCGACGCGGGGTCGCGAAGGAATTCCTCGTACATCACCTGGGCGAAGCCGGCATTCGCCGTCTCGAACACGTTCGGATCCACGGACTACTCTCCTGGTAAGGAGCCGCCCCGGCTACGACTGCCGGGAGGGCAAACCCCTGAAAGTTAGCGGAAGTTCCGGCACGGCGGTGGGGGGCAGTGTCCGGCCGGTCAGGGCCCGGTATGCGGCCACCTCGCGCTGCTGTTCGGCAAGGGTCCAGCGCAGTTCCCGCCCCAGCAACTCGGCGGTCCGGGTCGCCGCCGCTGCCCCTTGGTCCCGGGTCTCGTAGAACAGGTGAATTCGGCGTACCAGGACGTCGGCCAGCGTCCGGGCGAACTCTTTTCTGGCCGCGTGGAGCACCTCGGCGGACACCGCCGGGTGGTCGGGCTGGAGCCGGTCCGCGAGCCCGGGCTCGCTTCGCATCAGGTTGAAGATGCCGGCGGCCTCGGTACCGTAGTGACGCAGCATATGCTCCACGGTGGCGACGTCGATTCCGGAGTCGATGCCAAGGGCGCGGATCGTGGCGAGACTGGCTGACTCACCCCCGGGGAGGGGCTCGAGTTCGGTGCCCGCGTCCGAGGGCCACTCACCCCTGGCCTCGTTGTTGAGCCGCCTGACCAGGTGATCAACGACCTGTGCTGCCATGAGACGGTACGTCGTGAGCTTGCCGCCGGCTACCGTGACCATCCCACCCGGCCCATCGGCGATGACATGTTCGCGGGACACCGCCGTAGCGCCAGTTGCTCCATCCTCGATGAGGGGACGCAATCCGGCCCAGGTGGCCACGACATCCTCCTCACCCAGGTGCGCGTTGGGAAAGCGGCTGTTGGCGGACCGGAGCAAGTACCGGATGTCTTCCGACGATGCACGGACCTCGTCGGGCGACTCGGCCGTGTCGGTGTCGGTCGTGCCGATATAGGACCACACTCCCCAGGGCAGCACGAACATCACCCGCCCGTCGAGTGGACTGGTGAACGTGATCGCCTCGTGATTGCCCATCCGTTCGCGGGGGACCACCGCGTGGGTACCCTTGGTAAGGCGGAGCAGGCGAGGTGCCTTCGGGTCCTCCATGCGGCGGATCTGGTCGGCCCACGGCCCCGTGGCATTCACCACAATCGATGCCCGGAAGGAGGCTTCCCGGCCAGTGCGGACATCGCGAACGGTGGCGCCGGTGACCCGGCCGCCATCCAGTGTCAGCCCGGTTACCGTAGTGTAGGTCAGGATGGTGGCGCCATGTTCATGCGCCGACCGAGCCGTGGCCACGACGAGGCGCGCATCATCGCACTGGGCATCGAAGTAGCGGGCGCCACCGCGCAAGCCAATGGCCCGGAGACCGGGTTCCCGCGTGAGCAGGGCGCGCTTGCCCAGCATCTTGTGGGGGCTCACATTCCGGAAGAGCGACAGGAGGTCGTACATCCACATGCCGGCCGCCACCTGCCAGCGCCGGAGCCGGTCGCCATCGTGAACCGGGAAAACGAACGGCAGGGGCCAGACGAGGTGGGGGGCGATACGCCGGAGTACGGCGCGTTCCCGCAGCGACTCGAAGACAAGCCGCAGCTCGCCATGCTCGAGGTAGCGAAGCCCCCCGTGTATGAGGCGGCTGGAGCGGCCGCTCGTTCCGAAGGCCAGGTCGTTCTGCTCGACGAGCACCGTGCGCAGGCCCCGCATCGCGGCGTCCCGCGCGACACCGGCACCGACAATGCCACCACCGATAACGAGGAGATCCACGGCTCGACTCGCTGTTTCCTTCAGTGACGCCGGCCGGTCCGATTCCACGTGCCTCCTCACCCTCCTCTCCCGCTCTCGCGGCCCAGCACCTGGTTTGCCTGGCATGCCGACCGGATCGTCCCGGGCAGCCGCGTCCTTGATCTTGCCTGCGGCACGGGGCGGCATGCGATTGCAGCTGCCGAGCTCGGTGCCGACGTCATTGCGGTCGATCGCGACGCCGATGCCCTTGCGGCAGCGCGCGAATTTGCCGGGAAGGCCGGCGTCCGCGTCGATTGGCAGCAAGCCGACCTCGAGGACGCCTGGCCCGACTGGGGCCCCTTCGACACCGTGCTCGTCTTCAACTATCTCGACCGGCCAAGGTTCCCTCGCGTCCGCGAAGCGGTTCGCAAGGGCGGGCTGCTCCTCGTCGAGAGCTTCCTGACTACCCAGCGGGAGCAGGGCTGGGGCCCCACCGCCGATGCGCATCTCCTGCTGCCCGGCGAACTCGCCCGCCTCGTCGCGCCCTTCGAGATCATGCACGGGCGCGAAGTGGCCGAGCCGGTCGATACCGAACGCTGGCGTCACGTGGCCAGTGTGTGCGCGCGGAATACCGGTTGACGAAGTCTAACGAGGCACCATCGGCATGTCTGTCCCGGTAACCGGCCGTCGCGTCGCCATCGTGGCCGGTGTGCGGACGCCCTTCGCACGGAGCGGGACCGTGCTGCGCGATGTGCCGGGCGTGGCCATGGCACGTCACGCCGCGCGCGAGCTCCTGTACCGGACCGAACTCGACGGGACGCTCGTCGATGAGGTAATCGTTGGCCAGGTGGTCCCGTCGGTCCTCACGCCCAATGTCGCGCGCGAGGTAAGCCTGCTGCCGCAGTTCCCCCGCTCCATCCCGGCGTACACGCTCAACCGCGCCTGCGCCTCGGCGGCACAGGCCATCACCAACGCCGCTGACCAGATCCGCCTTGGTCACGCCGACGTGATCATTGCCGGCGGCGTGGAATCCCTGTCCGACATCCCGGTACTGCATTCGCGACGGTTCAGCCGCCTCCTCGTCGAGGCGAGCAAGGCGAAGGCGCTGGGCCAGCGACTCGGCATCGTCGCGCAGGTGCGCCCTCGTGACCTCGTGCCGGTAACGCCGGCCATCGCCGAGCCGTCCACCGGCGAGTCGATGGGACAGTCGGCCGAGAAGATGGCCAAGGAAAACGGCATCACGCGCGATGCCCAGGACCGGCTCGCACTGCAGAGTCACGAGCGTGCCGCCGCTGGCAGCGCCGACGGGCGACTCGCCTCGGAGATCGCCCCGTGGTTCGGGGGCAAGGGCGGCGACGAGGTGGTGACGAGCGACAACGGTATTCGTAGTGACACGTCGCTCGAGCAGCTCGCCAGGCTGCGCCCGGTGTTCGATCGCACCTACGGCACGGTGACCGCCGGCAACAGTTCGCCGCTCACCGACGGAGCAGCCATGGTGTTGCTCATGTCGGAGGAACGCGCGCTGAGCCTTGGTTACCAGCCGCTCGCCTTCCTCCGGAGTTATGCCGTGGCGGCGGTCGATCCGGGATGGCAGTTGCTCATGGGCCCGGCCTATGCCGTCCCGAAGGCGCTCGAGCGTGCCGGGATCTCCTGGGGCGACCTCGGGCTTGTGGAGATCCACGAGGCGTTTGCGGCGCAGGTGCTCTCGAACATCCAGGCCTGGAGTTCAACCATCTGGGCCGAGCGACTCGGGCTGCCGGCACCGGTAGGCGACGTGGACTGGGAGCGCACCAACGTCATGGGTGGTTCGATCGCCATCGGTCATCCGTTCGGCGCCACCGGCGCGCGGATCGTGACCACACTCGCCAACGAGATGCGCCGGCGCGATGTGCAGTTCGGGCTGGTCTCCATCTGCGCACAGGGTGGCATGGGCAGCGCCCTCGTGCTCGAGAGGCCGTGAACATGTCCTCCTTCAAGGTTGACATCGAATCCGGTACCGCCGTGATCACCCTGGACGTGGCAGGCGCGCCGGTGAACACCCTTTCCACCGGGGTGGCGCAGGAGTTCGACGGGCTCCTCACGCGGCTGGAGAGCGATCCGATGGTGGGCTCGATCGTGCTCATCTCCGGCAAGGCGGAGAACTTCATCGCGGGTGCCGACATAGAGGAGTTCACCCGGCTTCGCACCGCTGAGGAGGCCACGGCGCTGAGTCGCCGGGCGCAGGAACTGATGAACCGGGTGGAGGCCTGCCGGAAGCCGGTCGTCGCGGCGATTCACGGGAGCTGCCTTGGCGGCGGGATGGAACTCGCGCTCGCCTGTCACTGGCGCGTGGCCACCGATCATCCGAAGACCCAGCTGGGACTTCCCGAGGTGCAGCTCGGCATCATCCCGGGCGCGGGGGGGTGCAACCGGCTCCCCCGCCTCATCGGCATGCGCGCAGCACTGGACATCATCCTCCCCGGGAAGTCGGAGCGTGCGGCCAAGGCGCGCAAGCTCGGCCTCATCGACGAGCTCGTGCATCCCGCCATCCTGCGGGACGTGGCATTGCGGGCCGCCTCACGACTGGCGCAGGACGGGCTTCCAGTGCGCTCGCGGAAGCGGGGCGCGGCAGGATGGCTGCTCGATGGCACCGCGCCCGGACGTGCGCTCGTGTATCGCATGGCGCGGAAGCAGCTGCAGTCGAAGACCGGAGGGAACTACCCGGCCCCAGTGGCGGCACTCGACACGGTTCGCCTGAGCCTCTCGAGCGGAATGGAGGCGGGGCTTGCCTACGAGGCGCTTCGCTTCGGGGAACTCGCCGTCACCGACGTGTCGCGCAACCTGGTTGGCATCTTCTTCGCCACCACTGCCCTCAAGAAGGACGACGGTGTGCCGCCGGGCACGGTCGGGACGCTTCCCACGGTGGCGCGCATCGGCGTGGTCGGGGCCGGGTTCATGGGCGCGGGAATCGCGGGAACGGCGGCACTCAACGCGGAAGTCGAAGTACGGATGCGCGACGCCGACCTGCCCCGTGTCGGCAAGGGGATCAAGACGGCGACCGGCATCCTCGACGAGCGCCTCAAGCGGAAGCGACTCGCTCCGTCCCGAGCACCAGCGGCTCGCCGCGCTCGTATCGGGATCGGCCGATGACAGCGGTTTCCGTGAGGCTGACCTGGTTATCGAAGCGGTGTTCGAGGACCTCGACGTGAAGCGGGGGGTAGTGAGCTTGCTCGAGCAGGTGGTCGGACCCGACACTGTAATCGCGAGCAACACCTCCACGATTCCCATCGCCGATATCGCTGCCGGTGCGGGTCGTCCCGACCGCATCCTCGGCATGCACTTCTTCTCCCCGGTCGAGAAGATGCCGTTGCTGGAGGTGATCCCCCACGAGGGCACGTCGGCGCGTGCCGTTGCGACGGCGGTTCGCTTCGGGAGACGCATGGGCAAGACTGTGGTGGTGGTCGGCGACCTGCCCGGATTCTGGGTCAACCGCATCCTCACGCCCTACCTCAACGAAGCGGGCATCCTGCTGATGGAGGGCGCGCCCATGGATGCCCTCGACCGGGTGATGACCCGCTTCGGCTTCCCGGTCGGTCCGGTGACGCTGCTCGACGAAGTGGGACTCGACGTGGCGGAGAAGGCGTCGGGCGTCATGCACGCCGCCTTCGGCGCGAGACTGGCCCCTTCCGAATTCGTGCGCAGCATGACGGCCGACGGTCGCCTGGGGCGCAAGAACGGGCGCGGGTTCTATCGCTATGAGGGCGGAAAGCGCCTGGGCCCTGACGACTCGGTGTACCAGCTGACGGGCGTCAGCAAGATGCCGAACGTGGACGAGCCGTGGGTGGAACGGCGACTGGTGTACGCAATGCTGAACGAGGCTGCGCTCGCGGAGGCGGACGGGGTCATCCGTTCGCCGCGCGACGGTGATATCGGGGCCATCTTCGGAATCGGTTTCCCGCCCTTCAGGGGCGGTCCGCTCCGCATGATCGATTCAGTGGGTGCCGCACAAGTCGTACGTACGCTGCGGGAACTGGGTGATGCGCACGGGGCTCGCTTCGATCCCGCCCCCAGCCTGGTGGAAATGGCGGGGAGCGGAGGCCGATACTACCGGGATTCTTGAGTGGTCAGGACAGCTGGTCGCCGTTCGGCGGCGGCGGTACTTCGTCGGCCGGCCGCGAAGCAGCCCAGGTTTCCCAGGTGAGCTTGCAGCGGTCCTGGAAGTACTCCACCGGGTGCCCGGGGCGATTGAGCAGGGCGTGAAGCATTTCGTGCCGCACGACCATCTCGTGCTCCACGTAGTTCCCCGCCAGTACGATGCGCACGTCGTTGCCGGTCTTGATGCGGATGCCGACCTTCTCGCCCTCTTCGGTGGGGAAGGTGGACACGCCCGGTACGACGTACCACTTGATCCGGGTGAAATTGCCCTGGATGGCGGAACAGCCCTCGGTGCTCGCCCACCAGGCCTGGTACTCGGCCGGAGGAACGAACGCCTCAGCGCCTTCGGGCAGCGCCGTTGAGGGTTCCGTCGTGCATCCCAGCAACGGGATGAGCAGCGCGGGGAGAATGGACCGGCTGAAAGGCCGACGCCGGTGTCGCGGTTCCGGTACCTGAGCGGTCCGGTTTGCAGCTGGCGTGGAACGCATTGCGTCTCCCACGCCCGATAATTTCCACCTTCGGCACCGAGCTATCTCTTGCGCAGGGGGCGCTCGAGACCTCTAGTTTTGCGGCCCCGGATCACTCCGGGTGTGCTCTTATCGGGCGGTCAAATGGGTTGACCAGTTCACCGTCAAGTTTGACGGCACCTCGAAGCTACGGGTTGCGAGATAAGTGGTCAACGAGTGTAAATTTTACGAAGCTAATACTATGTAGATAAAGTACTTAGCTTGGCATGCTGATAGAATATTTAACAGCAGATTCGGTGCCTAACGGTATTACATGTTGACCAATCGCAACAAGAAATCGCCGTTCTCCGACCTAATTGGTGGACATCACCACACTTCTGGGGGTTTTCAGTGGCTCGTTTTGTCCTTTCACTCCTCGCACTGATCTCGTTCTCAACACTTCCGCTCGCCGCCCAAGGCTTCCCGACCGATGATCCGGTCCTCAAGCGCCTCTATGCTGTTGGAATCGACAGCAGCCAGGTCTATGAACTCGCCCAGCCGCTGCTCGACTCGATCGGCCCGCGACTCACCGGCTCACCCGCCATCCGCTCGGGCAATGACTGGCTGGTGGCTCGCTATCGTGAATGGGGCATCCCGGCGAAGAACGAGCAGTACGGTACCTGGCGTGCATGGCGACGGGGGATCACGCACTTCGACTTGCTGTCGCCGCGGGTCCGCACGCTCGAGGCCATGATGCTCGCGTGGAGCGCGCCAACCAAGGGCAAGGTCGAGGGGAAGGTCATCATTCTCCCCGATGTGGCCGACAGCGCAGCATTCCGCGCGTGGCTCCCGGCAGCGAAGGGGACCTTCGTGCTCGTGTCGTATCCCCAGCCGACCTGCCGGCCCGATTCCAACTTCAAGCAAAACGCGCTGCCGGCCACATGGGACAGCCTTCAGGCGACCCGCAAGCGCGGCCGCGAGGAATGGGCGGCTCGTGTGCAGCGCACCGGTGCCGCGAGCGGCGATGCGCTTTCGTCGGCGCTGGCCGATGCTGGCGCCGCCGGCGTCGTGACCTCGCTCTGGTCACAGGGCTGGGGTGTCGACAAGATCTTCGGGACCCGCGCCACGAAGGCACCGGTGGTGGACGTGAGCTGCGAAGACTACGGCCTGCTGTTCCGCCTCGCTGACCGGAAGCAGTCGCCGGTGGTGCGGCTCGAGACCCAGTCGGAGGCGCTCGGCGAACAGCCGGTGTTCAACACCATCGCCGAGATTCGCGGCACCGAGAAGCCCGACGAGTACGTCATGCTCTCGGCGCACTTCGACAGCTGGGACGGCGCCTCGGGTGCCACGGACAACGGCACCGGCACGATCACGATGCTCGAGGCGGCGCGACTCCTCAGCATCGCATACCCGAAGCCGAAGCGCACGATCATCATCGGGCACTGGAGTGGAGAGGAACAGGGGCTGAACGGGTCGCGCGCCTGGGCTGCAGATCACCCCGAGGTGGTGCAGCACCTGCAGGCGCTCTTCAACCAGGACAACGGCACAGGTCGCATCCAGACCATCTCCACCCAGGGACTCACGGGGGCCGGGGCGCTTTTCGGCCAACTGGTTCGGGAAGCTGCCAACGGACCTCACCGCCGACATCAAGCTGCAGATTCCCGGCACCCCGGGCGCCGGCGGCACCGACAACGCCAGCTTCGTCTGCTATGGCGCGCCGGCATTCGGGCTCGGGTCGCTGCCGTGGGAATACTTCACGTACACCTGGCACACCAACCGGGACACATTCGACAAGATCGTGTTCGAGGAGGTGAAACAGAACGCGACCCTCGCCGCGATGCTGGTGTATCTCGCGTCGGAGGATCCGCAGACGATGCCACGCGACCGTCGCGTCATGCCGGTGGACCCCGCGACCGGCAAGGTCCGGCCGTGGCCCGAGTGCACCAAGCCGGCGCGCGCGAGCACCGAAAGCCAGCGCTAGGCGCGCCACCCGCTCGAGGATAGGCAACCCGGCGACCGCCCCTTAGCTTGGGGGCGGTCCTCGGGATCCCCCAGCAAGGATGCTGATCGCATGATTCGCAACTCGCTGCTCTGGCTGTCGGAACAGCAGCAGATCTTCAACTTCGTGCGCCGCAACGGTCTCGCAAAGAAATTTGCGTCGCGATTCGTCGCTGGGGAGACGATCCCGGAGGCTGTGGCCGCAGCCAGCGCGCTCGAGGCCAAGGGCATTACCGCCTCGCTCGACCTGCTGGGTGAGAGCGTCACTCAGCCTGCGGAGGCCGAGGCGGCGTGTGAGCAGTACGTGCACATGGTCGACGAGATGGCCGCCGCACATGACCAGGTAAATGTGTCGGTCAAGCTCACGCAGATGGGATTCGATATCGACGAGGACCTCTGCTTCCGCAACATGACGAGGATCCTGGAGGACGCCGCACGGCACGACGGCTTCGTCCGCCTGGACATGGAGAGCTCGGCCTACACGCAGCGCACGCTCGACTTCTTCACCAACCGGCTTTTTCCGCGTTTCGGCAAGCACTGCGGTGTCGTGATCCAGTCGTGCCTCCGCCGTTCCGACATGGATGTGCAGCGCCTCATCGAGATGAAGGCACGGGTGCGGCTCTGCAAGGGCGCGTACCTCGAGCCGCCCGAGGTGGCGTATCCGGACAAGGCAGACGTCGACAAGGCCTATGTGCGCCTGGCGGAAAAACTGCTCGAGCACGGCAACTATCCCGGCGTCGCCACTCACGACGAGGCAATCCTGGGCCATGTGCGGAAGTTCGTGCAGCGGAATGGCATCGGGCCGGAACGCTTCGAGTTCCAGATGCTGTACGGTGTTCGCCGTGACCTGCAGGAGCAGCTGGTGCAGAGTGGCTGTCGCATGCGCGTGTACGTCCCGTTCGGCACGCAATGGTATCCCTACCTCATGCGCCGCCTGGCCGAACGGCCCGCGAACATCGCGTTCATCCTTGGTAACATCGTGAAGGAATCCGTTCCCGGCCTGTGAGCGAGTTCACCTTGGGCGGTTACATGGCGAAGCACGAGCGGGCCGCGGCATTCGAGGGCGCCGACGGACAGCCCTACTCGGTGGCCATCTATGTGGACGACGAGCCGGACGAGAAGGGACGGTACGGCGCGGCACTGCTGTTCGTGCGCTGGGCTCCGTCCGGCGACCGGCCGGTCGGCCACGTGGAAACACCGGTGCTTACCACCGGTGCGACGCCGGGAGAGGCCAACGACCGGCTGGAGGCCTGGTCGCTTTTCGACGTGAAGGCCGCCCTCGATGAGGCGATCGCCGCCGCGCCCAAGGCCTGGTGAGCAGTCGTCGCGGCACGGTGCTCGGACGGGACGGCGCGGCCATCCGCGTGCTCGCAGGAAATGATGAGTTGCGGGCCGTGCTCCGGGGCAGGATGAAGCAGCGGGGCCTCAAGGTCGTCGCCGGCGATGAGGTGACGCTCGAGCCCGAGGCGGGTGGCGACCTGTGGGGCATCATCGAGGTCGCGCCGCGCCGGTCGGTGCTGGAGCGGCGCATTCCCGGCGGACGTGGCACCCGCGCCATCGCGGCCAACATCGACCGCATCTTCGTAGTCAGCGCGTCACGGGAGCCGGCGCCCGTTCCCTCCGTCATCGACCGGTTGCTCGTGCTCGCCGAGGCCAACGACGTCACGCCGGCCCTGGTCGTCAACAAGATCGACCTCGATCCCGGCACCGAGTTGATCACGCGTTACCGCGCGGCCGGCTACGACGTCTTCCCGATCAGCTCGAAGCAGGGCCTCGGCCTCGAGGCGATCCGCGGCTGGCTCCCCGATCATGCCTCGGTGTTCACCGGCCCCAGCGGAGCCGGAAAGTCGAGCCTGCTCAACGCGCTCGAGCCGGGCGTCGCGCTCCGCACCGCGGCAGTGAGTGAGAAGATCGGCCGCGGCATGCACACCACCGTGAGTGCGCTGATGGTGCCCCTCTCCGGTGGCGGGTGGCTGGTGGATACGCCGGGCTTCAGCGAAGTGGGACTCTGGGGACTCGAGGCGCGCGGCCTCGCCGAATGCTTCCCCGAGATGCGCTCCCGCCTGGGTGACTGCCGGTTTCAGGACTGTCGGCATGTCAGCGAACCGGGGTGTGCCATTCGTGCGGCAGTCGCCGAGGGCGCAATCCATCCTGACCGGTATGCGAGCTACCTCCTCCTCCTGGAGGAAACCGAGGAAGAACCCCAGGACTGGGAGTAGCGCCAGCCGGCTCGACGGCAGCGCACGGTACGTGGATTGCTTTCGCGGGAGTCACCATGCGCTCCGCCGTGTCCCAACCGCATCAACAGGCAGCCCAGGCCCCACGCGTGCTCCTGCTGGTGGAGCAGCGCCACTGGTTTGCTGCGGCCTCCTGCCACCCCTGCTTCGCGAGGCGGGGCTCCGGGTGGACGTCATCTGTCGTCCGGGATGCCTCGTCGCGAAATCACGCTTTGTCGACGCAGGTCATCGTCGATGGCAGCGAGGCCGAGTATTTCGGGGCCGTTCAGCGGTTCCTGGACGCATCGCGAGCGCTACTGCTGGGTCCTCCCCGTCACCGACACCGATGTTCGGGGACTCGCGGACCGCATCGGCGAGCCCTGGGTGCGGGACGTCTTCCCGGCCCGCCAGACCATCGAGGTCGTCGAAGCATTGCGCGACAAGCCTGCGATGGAACGATTACTCGGGCGGGCGGGCGTGATGCTCCCAGCATCGGCGCGCGTTGCCGATGCGGCCGCACTCATCGCGTTCGGCGAGGCGTGGATGGCCCGTCATGCTCAAGCCGGTCGACGGCGTTGGCGGTGGAGGCGTAACCCGCGTGCATGGAGCGGCGGAGGCGGCCGACGTGGTGGCGAGGCGGTCAAATCCCATCCGTCCTCATGGCACAGGCCTTCGTGCCGGGACCGGTCGCCTCCTGCCAGGCGGTGCTGAGCCATGGGCGAACCGCTCGCGTGGGCCACTTCCTACAAGGTGCGCACCTGGCCCGGGTCCGTACGGGCCGTCCTCGGCGATCACCTTCGCGCCGATTCAGGCGTGTCGCCGAGCAACTGCCGCTCATCGGGCGAGGCGCTCGGGTTTCACGGCGCGCTCTCGATCGACCTGATCGTTGACGAGCGGTCGCGGGCAGCCGGTGGTCATCGAGGTCAACGCCGCGGCCGGCCGGCCTCATGAGCCGGGGCGGCGTGCCGGGGTGGATTTCGCGGGGGCACTGCGGCAGCTGCTGTTCGGCGTCGAGAGCGTGAGCGCACACGCGGGGCACCCGGCGGACGGTCACCGCGGGACTCTATCCGCAGGACCTGGTGCGCTGCATCGAGGAGGGGGAGATCGCACCGCTGCGCGACTGGCTCGGCTTGGCACGCTCGCCGACCTCCCATGGACCGATCCGCCGTCTTCCTGTCCAACACCCGGTTCCTGCTTTCTCGTCTGGTACGGCGGAACTAGCGCTTCGGCGTCCAGCGGTCCGCGTCCCGGCCTTCCACCTTCGCCATCATCCGGTCGAAGGCGTCCTGCAGGTCGATCCCTCCCTGTTGGCCATGCAGATGAGCACGAACATGATGTCGGCCATCTCCATGGCCATGTCGCCGTCGGCCTCGTCCTTCTTCTTCGTCTTCTGCCCGAAGCGATGGTTTACCTCCCGTGCCAGCTCGCCCACTTCCTCCGACAGCCGGGTCATGTTTGTGAGGGGGTCGAAGTAGCCCTCCTCGAATTGCGAGATCCATGCATCGACTCGCGCCTGCGCTTCAGTGAATGACACGTCCTAGTTCTCCGGCCAGCTGTCGGTCCACGCGTTGGTGATGAGCTGAGGTGGCCGTAGCGGGCGAGGGCGGCGGCAACGTTGCACGAGTTGTAGTGCAGGTTGATCGCGTCTCCAGCGTTCTCGCCGCTGTTGCTCTCCGCGAACGACGACCCCAGCTTGACGTCGAGCCCCGACACCATGGCCCCATCCACCGCGGGCTGCCCCGTCACGACCAGCCGCTGCCCGACCAGAATGACTCCCGCCCAGGTGAAGCCGGTAGTGATGGTGAGGTCGCCGGTAACCACGATCAGCCCGTGTCCCGATTGGCCCCCGGTCAGCGACACGTTGCCATCGACCCGAATCACCGGCCAGACCGACGCGCTGTACGGAGGCCATAGGGTCACGCCGGTCAGCGTGTAATCGGGCTGCAGGAAGCTGGTGTTGATGATGGCGTTCCAGTTGATATGCACGTCGGACTGCGCCGTCGCCGGAAAACTGCCGGCACCGCCAAGCGTCGGCGGATGGCGCCGGGATGGGTGCCGGAACGAAGCCCGTGGAGTATTGCGCCGGGGGGGCCACGAGCTGCTCGGGCACGGCAAGCCCGCCACCGCCGGGCCCGGCGTCGAGCACAATTATCGTTGCCATCCAGCGTGCCCGTATTGCTCTGCGAGCGCAGGCCCGAGATCGCGGTCCAGGCGCATCCACGTCCATCGACATTCCTTGCCAGGTCGCGATACTGCGCCACGGTGCGCTGTGCCGGTGGCGTGTTGGCGCTGTATCGCGGCGCGCTGTGACTGACGCCGCGTGAGCGAATGACGTACAGGCCGGGCGTGGCTCCTTCGGTGGCCGTATCTGGAATAACGCCACGAAAGCGGTATCGCGGGCTCCGATCGGAATCGCCATGCTGTCGTCGAGGACCGGCATGAGTGTCCATGTAGGGCCACGTACCGCTCGAGTCCCGACTCCGCCACGGCAAATGCGTCCACCTGGGCCTGCTGGTCGCCCACGATGCGGCGCTCCTCCGATACCCGGCTGAATCCGGCGGTGACGGCCAGCGCCAGGAGCGCCATCATCAGGATGACGAGCGGCAGCGACACGCCGCGGCGATCCCGGGCCAGCGAGCCGGCTCAGTCATGGCGGTTCTTGAAGCAGATCGACGTCGTGAGCGCGATGCGCTTCGGGGCGGTGCTTCCCAGTGGCGTCGTCTCGCTCAGCCCGTCGAGGTGAATCTCGATGCCGCGCGTTCAATATCCGGGGCGATGGCACGGCGTCCTGGGCCGGCGTCGAACCGACGACATAGAACCGGAACCGCGCGGTGGTGTCGAACGGAGCGGCCAGTTCCTCGCTGATGCCACTACCGATCACCGAGCGCCGCACAAGGCGATGTTCCCGGGCAAGGCCGTCGAGGTTGCGAAGCGGTAGCGGACGCGC
This sequence comes from uncultured Gemmatimonadales bacterium, assembly GCA_963789925.1. Lineage (GTDB taxonomy): Bacteria > Gemmatimonadota > Gemmatimonadetes > Gemmatimonadales > GWC2-71-9 > JAGGAG01. Next base: position 221,243 of record CAWBMQ010000005.1, on the reverse strand, counting down.
TGGTAAAGGAACACGTTCATCCCGCGAGTCGGCGTACCCGACCCGATGGTGCTGGCGGTGAGGTTGACCACACTGCCGCCGGGCCACGTCCTGATCCGGTGGTTCTCCCGGCTGCACGCAAACGGTTGGGTTGCTGCTTGGTGCATGCAGCGCGGCCCCGTTGCCGGTGTTCGTGCGATACTTGTAAACCGACGTGGAAACGTCGCGCCAGGCGAAGCCGGCGAAATAGGTGGCTCCAGCAGGGTGGGGTCGACGGGAAGGAGTGACACCGTCAACCCCGGCCCGGTGATGTTGTTGGCGTTGCAGGCGACGCCAAAGGCATAGGGCACCCGCAGTGTCATGTCGCTGCCCGCTCGACCGTCGGTGCCGTCGAGTGCGCCCTTCGACTTCGGCCAGGCGCAGGTCGGCCAGCAGTCGATTGAGTGACCCTCGCGAGACCGCCCGGGCGACCCGCCACGCCTCGTTGCTCCCCGCCGACGCGGTTCTGGGCCATGATGACCTGGATCAGGGCTGCGCCCACGATACCGGTCACCGTCATGCCACCAGTAACTCGACCAGCGTCAGGCCCGCGCGGCCGACGAGCGCGGCATCATGGCGATTGAACGGATTGATCCGTGAACCGCGTGTTGACGCGGTACAGCGTCACCGTGTCCGGGGCCGTGATGAGGCTGTCATCGGGAGACACGACGAGCCGGACCCGGCGGAGGCCGGGCAGGGTATCGGTGATGACCGAACAGGTCGTGTGGCGAAAGGCCGGGCTGGTGTCCGCGGTGCATGTGCTGTCAGCTGGTTGGTTCGGCTGGTCATCGCCCACGGGACGCCGCGACCATTGCGGCCGTGCGATACTGGCTCGCCGTGACGCTGCTCGACAGGCGCGACACCCTGAGGAGCAGGGGGCCGAGCACCGCCACCACGAAGCAAAGCAGGGCGAGAGTCGCGACCATGGCTTCGACCAGCGTGAAGCCCGCCGGCCCGCCGGGCGCCACGCAACGGCGCGTCACCGCACCACCCGCACGAGGCCGGCGGTAGACATCGTGATCTGCCGGTTGGACGGGCCGGCGGCGATCATCACGGTGAGTGGGGAGTGTCGCCACACCTGTGGGATACACGGTTACGCTCCCATGGATAACGTCAGCGTGTCGAGTCTGGTATTCCGTGAGGGCCCGAACGCTCGTCGCTGATACAGACTACCGGTCGCCTGTCGCGAATCTCGATGGCTTGGTTGGAGCAGTCGCAGGTAAACGGTCACGGGACGGCGCTGTCGACTGGCCAGGGTGAAGCTGCGCTCCAGCGTCAGTGCCACGAGGCCCGCGGCCCGATCTACCCGCGAACTGCGAACGCCTGGCCGATGCGGGGCATGCTGGTGAGCATGAGGATACCAATGACCACCACGACGACGAACACCTCGATCATGGTCATGCCGCTGGTGTTCCGCACCGTCATCAGTCCTCCACCTGCTGCCTCGACCCGCAGTACAAGATAACGCCAAAGCGCCCTTGCCGCCCGTTGGTCGAACGCCCTATTTGAGCCGGCCGCGGTGCCGAGCGGCTCGCTCCGGCACTCTCAAAGAGTGGAATCCAATGCGCACACGTGTCCGGATCCTCGAGAATCTCGATCGATCTATCGCGAATCCTACGAGCGCGCCCGTACTGAGGGCCTCACGGCCCGGATGGTCGAGCTCGACAATGCATACATGCGGGACCAGCTCATGCTGGAGATCCTGCTTGACATCCGCGACCTCTTCTCCGTAGCCCCGGCGGCCAAGGGGGCCGGCGCGCTCGATACGCTGGAAAGGCTGCGTCGATTGGGTGGCAGGTAAGCGATTATCCAACAATAGCTTAGGTTTTCCGTTCCGCTGACCCCAGACTCGGGCTATCTTCCCGAGTCCCCGGCCTGTCATGGGCCCGTGTCCGCCCCTGAAAAGACCACGATGGCCACTCGCACATCCAGTCGCTCCAAGGCACTCGCGTCCGCCAAGCTGGAGAAGGCGGACCTGGTCGAGTTCTACCGGGTCATGCTGCTTTCCCGGCGCATCGACGACCGTGAGATCCAGCTGAAGCGACAGAACAAGATCTTCTTCCAGATCTCGGGCGCGGGCCACGAAGCCGTCCTCGTGGCGGCGGCGAAGGTGCTCCGCCCCGCGTATGACTGGTTCTACACCTATTACCGCGATCGCGCCCTCTGTCTCGGCCTCGGCATGACGCCGACCGAGCAGTTTCTCTCGGCCGTCGGCGCGGCGGATGATCCGAACTCGGGCGGGCGGCAGATGCCGTCGCACTGGGGGCACAAGGACCTCAACATTGTCAGCGCGTCGAGTCCCACCGGCACGCAGTTCCTCCAGGCCGTCGGGTGCGCCGAGGCATGGCTGCGCCTTAGCCAGATGTCCGAAGCGACGCGTCCGGACGTCCCTTTTCAAGGCGACGAAGTGGTGCTCGTCACCACCGGTGACGGGACCACGAGCGAGGGCGAGTTCTGGGAAGCGCTGAGCAGCGCCTGCAACCTGAAGCTGCCGGTGATCTTCCTCGTCGAGGACAACGGCTACGCCATCTCGGTGCCGGTCGAGGTCAACACGCCGGGGGGCTCCATTTCGAAGCTCGTCACCGGCTTCCCGGGGCTGTACATCCAGGAAGTCGATGGGTGCGACCCCATCGCGTCGTACGACACGATGATGCGCGCCGCCGAATACTGCCGGTCCCGGAAGGGCCCGGCGATGGTGCACGCGAAGGTGATCAGGCCCTACTCGCACTCCCTCTCCGATGACGAGGTACAGTACCGGAGCCCGGTCGAGCGCGATGCCGACGCAGCGCGCGACCCCCTGGTCACCTATCCTCGGTACCTGCTCGAACAGGGCATCGCGACCGAGTCCGAGCTGGACCTGATCCGGCGGCAGGTGGAGGAAGAGGTGCAGGTGTCCGCCGAGGTGGCGCTCGCGTCGCCGCAGCCGGCCACCGACACGATCTACGACTACGTGTACTCACCCGACGTGGATCCCAGCTCGGAACAGTTCGATACCGAGGATGATCCGCGCTTCACCGGCGAGCCCACCACCATGGTGGATCTGCTCAACGGCTGCATGCGCGACGAGATGACCCGCGACGCGCGCATCCTGCTCTTCGGCGAGGACGTGGCCGACGCCACCCGCGACGACTGCCTCACGCAGGTGAAGGGAAAGGGTGGTGTCTTCAAGGTGACCTGGGGGCTGCAGCGTCAGTTCGGCGGGAACCGGGTCTACAACTCACCGCTGGCCGAGGCCAACATCGTGGGCCGGGCCATCGGGCTCGCGACGCGCGGGCTCAAGCCCGTGGTCGAGATCCAGTTCTTCGACTACATCTGGCCGGCGTTCATGCAGTTACGCAATGAGCTCGCGCTCATGCGGTGGCGCTCGAACAACTCCTTCAGTTCACCGGTGGTCGTCCGTGTCACGTATGGCGGCTACCTGAAAGGCGGGGCGGTTTACCATTCGCAGACCGGTGCCTCCCTCTTCACGTCGATTCCGGGCCTTCGCGTCGTCTGCCCCGCCACCGCGCTCGACGCGAACGGGCTTCTTCGCACTGCAATCCGGTGCGAGGACCCGGTCATCTTCCTCGAGCACAAGCACCTGTATCGCCAGACCTACAACAAGGCGCCGAACCCGGGACCGAACTTCATGATCCCGTTCGGCAAGGCGCGCATTGCCCGCGAGGGCACCGACCTCACCGTGATCACCTATGGCGCCGTGGTGCAGCGGGCGCTGCAGGCGGCGAAGGAGGTCGAGGAGCGCCACGGCTTGAGCGTCGAGGTCATCGACCTGCGCACGCTCTCGCCGGTCGACTGGGACACGGTGTTCACGTCGGTGAAGAAGACGAGCCGGGTGCTCGTCGCCTACGAAGACTCGCTCTCGTGGGGGTACGGGTCGGAAATCTCGGCGCGCATCGCGAGCGACTGCTTCCACTGGCTCGATGCGCCGGTGTCGCGCATTGCGGCCACCGACACTTTCGTGGCCTACGCGCCCGAACTCGAGGATGTCATCCTGCCGCAGGTTGATTCCATCGCGCGGGCGATGGAGGAAGTGCTGGGCGCCTAGCGCTCCATCGCCTCCTTGACCTCGCCCGCGGCGGCGATGGCGTTGTCCACGTTCCGCGAGAGCGCACGCGCTGCCTGGGTCGCCTGGGTGATGTCTCCCATCACCTCGGACACGTTCGACGACTTCAGCTTGAGCAGGTCCAGCCGCAGGTTCTGCATGGCCAGCACGCACGAATCGAGGTGACGCGCCACCTGGGCCTTGCGCGACTCCAGCTGCGACACCGTGCTCTTCTGTCGCTCCAGCAATGAGATATGACGGTCGCGCTCCTCGTCGGCCGGCTGCGCCCTGAGGGCCGCGATGCGCTCGTCGATGCGCGTGGTCCCGCCCGCGGCCATCTCGCCGTCCATCATGTGCAGCGTGCGACCGAGGTCGAGTGCCCGCTTGTAGAGTCCATCGACCGTCTCGTTGATGTCCTTCAGCACTTCCCGCTCCGAGGGCGGAAGCCGCTCCACCAGCTTGAAGATTGCCGCCCGGTCGCCGTGCACCTGCCGGATAAGCGGGTACTGCTCCCCGAACTCGCGCTCCGGCGGCGCCGGGACCTCCTTCGCCAGCAGGCCCTTGCCCGAGTCGCGGCTCGACTCGATGGAGTCGGGCGCGGCGGGCCTCCGCAGCACGTCCCGCCAGCTGTATCCCGCCTGCCAGAGCTTGGAGTAGTTGCTCAGCAACCCGATGCCCATGCCGGCAGCGGGAAAGAGGAACCACGGCGGATCGAGCTGCGTCGTGGCCACGTTCATGAGGAAAAGGCCGCCGTTTACGGCGAGCCAGGTGGCGAACTGCGCCCGCACCTTCTGCACGATCTTCGGCTCACCGGTGTCCGGGATCGCGATTTCACCGCTCTTTTCGTTCCGCTCCTGCCATGCCGGCCGGCGGTCATACCGCCGGTCAGGCGTGCGCGGGCCGCGCGGAGCAGGAAGGTTGAGCCCGGGGATCGGGTCTTTGCCGCCGCCGCCGATCGGGCTCCGCTGGTTCCCGGCGAGCGGCCGGCGGTTCGCATTGGTCGATGGGCGCTGGCTCGCGGTGCTGCGAGCCGCGCCGGCGCGCCACGAGGTACCGGTGGGACGGTACCCTGTGACGGTGCGGCTCTCGAGCGCTCGACGCAGCGCGTCAGCGGTGGGCCAGCGATTCTCCGGGTCCTTCTCGAGGCAGCGCGCCACCGCGAGCGCCAGGTCCTCGGGCACGTCCGGCCGGGCGCGGCGGATGTCGGGGGCCGGCTCCGTGATCTGCTTCATCAGGATGCCGGCGACGGTGGGTGCGTTGAAGGGCAGTTCGCCTGCCAGCATCTGGTAGGTGACGATACCGAGGCTGTAGAGGTCGGAGCGGCCGTCGATTTCCTTCTCGCCCGCCGCCTGCTCGGGGCTCATGAAGGCGGGCGTACCGATGGCGACCCCGGCGCCGGTGAGTGTGGCACCCGAACCCTGCGACAGTGCCTTTGCGATGCCGAAGTCGGTGACCATGACCCTGCCGCGGGTGCCTTCGAGCAGGATGTTGTCGGGCTTTATGTCGCGGTGCACCACCGAGACGGCATGGGCGGCGCTGAGCGCGTCGGCGCTCTCCTTCATGATGCGCCGCGCTTCCTCCGGCGGAAGCGGCCCCTTCCGCTTTACCCGGCCCGCCACCGATTCGCCGTCCACGTAACCCATCACGAAGAAGACGATGCCCTTCGCCTCGCCGACCGAGTAGATCGGCACGATATGCGGATGGAGCAGCTGACCGGCCGTTTGCGCCTCGCGCTTGAAGCGCTCGCGGATATCCTGTTGGAATGCGAGTTCCGGAGGCAGCACCTTGATGGCGACGCGACGCTTCAGCTGCTCGTCGCGCGCGCGGTAAACCACGCCCATGCCGCCGCGACCTATTTCCCCCTCGAGGGTATAGGCGGTGCCCAGCGCCTCAGCGACGCGAGCGGCTAGTGGCTTGTCTATGGCATCGGACATCCGCGCGCCTGACTCCGCTCGTACGGGTAATTGAGATGACCCGGTATTAAACGCGCCCGAAGCGCCAACACCCGGCAGCCCATGAATTTGACTGTTCGTCATGAGCAGGGCAACGGCTTCTCGGAAAGGCTGCCCTTACGCGCCGAGAATCACAAAGATTCAACCTGCACCGTATGTTCGCCCGGTTGCGGCCAAAACGGCAGTTACCAGTGGATCCCGCCGCCGTTTCAGCTTGCCGAAGCGGCTCGGTCATCTCTCGGAAGCGAGCGAAGTGCTTGTGCCATAACACGGAAACGAATACAGCCAGGTGTGGCACATGGGGTGCAACTTCAGCCCGGACTTTCTTGCAGGCACAGCAGCTTGCGCCGCAAAGGCAGGATTCCAATGGAAGGATCTAATCTAATGAATGAGCGCTTGACGCTTCCGGTGCTTCCGCTCCGGGAGGTCGTGCTGTTTCCCGGTGTCGCCGCGCCAATTGGCGCCGGTCGGCCCGGTACCCTCAAGGCGATCGAGGCCGCCCTCACGACACCTGAGAAGCTTGTCTTTGCGGTGTCGCAGCGGGAAAACGTGGAGAACGTCAATGCCGACGTCCTCTACACCATCGGCACCGTCGCCCGCATCGGCCAGATGCAGCGTGGGCTCGCCGGGGTGCAGCTGCTCCTGCAGGGTGAGCATCGCGGCATCGCGATGCATTACTTCGAGAAGGATGGCTATCTCGCCGCGGTCGTGCGCACTGCCGAAGAGATGGCGGCGCTCAACCCGGATGATCCAGCATTCGTGGCGCTCCATCGTGAGGCCCGTGCCCGTGCTGCCGAGCTGGGACAGAAGTCCGGCCTGCCGGAAGAGGTCGTCCAGCAGGTGCTTGGTGGCGTGAATGATCCGGGTCGTTTCGCCGACCTGGTGGCCGGCTACATCGACATCGCGCCGGCCCAGCGGCAGGGACTGCTCGAGAGCCTCTCGGTCGAGGAACGCCTCCGACGGGTGCTGGTGCACCTGCAGCGGCAGATCGGCGTGCTCGACGCACAGGAGGATATCAAGTCACGTGTCCAGGAAGAGCTGGGTGACCGGCAGCGCGAGATGTTCCTTCGGGAGCAGCTCAAGACCATCCGCAAGGAACTGGGTGAGGACGACGAGTCGTCCGATCTCGAGGAGCTGCGGGAGAAGCTCGACGCACTCGACCTGCCCGAGGACGCGCGGCGCGAAGTCGATCGCGAGTTCGGCCGGCTTGACCGCATCGGTCGCGAGTCGATGGAGTCCCAGGTCATTCGTACCTACCTCGAGACCGTGGCCGAGCTGCCGTGGAACACCCGCACCGAGGAGCACCTCGACCTCGCCGAAGCGTCGAAGATCCTCGATGAGGATCACTACGCGCTGGGTGACGTAAAGGACCGGGTGCTCGAGTTCCTCGCTGTGCGGCAGCTGCGAGACCAGCAGCGGAAGTCGGAAGCAGCGGCCGCCGACGGGGCGGACACCAGCGGCGAAACAAACCCCTCGGCCGATGCGCCGGTGGCGCGGGTCGAGGAGAAACAGGCCAAGGGACCGATCCTGCTCTTCGCCGGTCCCCCGGGCGTGGGCAAGACCTCGGTCGCGAAGTCGATTGCCCGCGCGATGGGGCGAAAGTACGTCCGCATCTCGCTGGGTGGTGCTCGCGACGAGGCCGATATCCGGGGTCACCGCCGGACCTACGTGGGTGCGATGGCGGGACGCATCATCCAGGGCATGAAGCAGGCGGGGAGCCGCAACCCGGTCTTCCTGCTCGACGAAGTAGACAAGCTCGGTGTCTCCTTCCAGGGCGACCCGGCGGCGGCGCTGCTTGAGGTTCTGGATCCGGCGCAGAACGACACCTTCGTCGACCACTACCTTGGCGTGCCGTTCGACCTGAGCGAGGTCCTGTTCATCGCGACGGCGAACTTCATCCAGAACATCCCCGGTCCGCTGCTCGACCGGATGGAAGTGGCGGAATTCGTCGGCTACACCGAGGGTGAAAAGCGGGAGATCGCGCGGAAGTACCTCATTCCGCGCCAGCTCGTCGAGAACGGGCTCGATGCCTCAAATATCGAGATCACTGACCCGGCACTGAGCCATGTGATCACCGCCTACACCCGCGAGTCGGGCGTGCGGCAGCTGGAGCGCGAGCTCGGTAAGCTCGCTCGGAAGGTGGCGCGCAAGGTCGCCGCGAAGGAAGTGGAGCGGGTATCGGTCGATGCCGACCTGGTCACCGCACTGCTCGGTCGGCCGCGCGTGCATCCCGAGAAGGCGATGCGCACCGACCAGGTGGGCGTGGCCACCGGCATGTACTACACGCCAGCCGGCGGCGACATCATGTTCGTCGAGGCGTCGACGATGCGCGGCAAGGGCGAGCTGGTGCTCACCGGCCAGCTGGGTGACGTGATGAAGGAATCGGCCCGTGCGGCGTGGACCTACGCGCGTTCGCACTCGGCCGGCCTGCGCATTGCCGACGACATGTTCGACCGGGACGTGCATATCCACGTGCCGGCCGGTGCCATCCCCAAGGATGGTCCCTCGGCAGGCGTCACCATGGCATCGGCGCTCATCTCGGCGCTGTCGGGCCGACCGGTACGGCATGACATCGCCATGACCGGCGAGATCACGCTTCGCGGGCACGTGCTGCCGATCGGTGGCGTGAAGGAAAAGGTGCTCGGCGCGCTCCGTGCCGGCATCACCGAAGTGATTCTGCCCAAGGAAAACGAGGCCGACCTCGAGGATCTCCCCGAGGAGGCACGCAAGCGGATCAAGGTGTATCTCGTGGAGGAGCTGGGCGAAGTGCTCGCGCTGACCCTGCGTGGCGCGAGTTTCCGCGAGGGACGCTTGTTGTTTGGGGAAGAAAAGCCCGGTGACGTGGCGCCGCTCGCGGCGTATCACCACTAGGACGTGACGATGGGGACGTGAGGGCTTGAGGCAGTCGCCTCAGGCCCTCATGTTTTTTCAGGCATGTCCGGTCTGGGGAATCTCGGCGAACACGACCCGGTCACGACCCTCGGTCTTCGCGAGGTGCAGCGCCTTGTCGGCGGCGTGGCCGATCTCGAACGCGGTCTCGCCGTGATGCAGGTACACGGCACCGCCGACACTCACCGTCACCGGTATCACACTCCCGTCACGGGTCTCGGCGGGCTGCGCGGCAATGATCTCCTGGATCTTGTGCGCCACGTGCGCCGCCCCCTCCGGCGTACAGCCGCGAAGGATGAGCCCGAACTCCTCGCCGCCATAGCGGCCGACGAGGTCGCTGGCGCGGACGTGTGAGCGCATCAGGCTGCCGATATGCACCAGCACCTGGTCGCCAACCAGGTGCCCATGGCGGTCGTTGACCCGCCGGAAGTGATCGATGTCCACAATCAGCAGCGCGAACCCGCTGCCGCTCCGCCGGGAAAACTCCACCGCGATTTCCAGCTCGGCGAGGAGCGTCGCGTGATTGAGCAGGCCGGTGAGACCGTCGCGGTGCACGAGCTCGCGCAACTGCCGACCGCGCTCGGCGCGAGATACGACCAGCTGCAGCAGCAGCGCCTCGTCCACCGGGTGCGCCAGGAAGTCGTCAGCGCCGGCGCGAAGGGCCGCGATCTTGTCGGCAATGCCGCCGGCAGGTCCCACGAGGACGAGTGGAACGAGGTGGAAGCGCGGATCCTGCCGCAGCAGCTTGGCGAAGGTGACGCCGTCGGCGTCCGGCAGGTCCTCGGCGAGGAGCACAAGGTCGGGCACCTCGGCGTCGAAGAGATCCTGCGCCTCGGCCGCGTCCCGAGCCTGCACCACGCGGACTCCGGCCTGCATGAGGTAGGCAGCGTAGGCATCGGCCACGGGATCGGAGTCGACGATCACCACGCGCGCCGGCGGGGCACCCACGCGCGCCATCAGGCGCGCGAAACGGGGAAGTTCCGAATCCACCTGCTCGGCGATGTAGATCTGGTCGGCGCCTGAGGCCACGGCGCGCATACGATCGACCGGTGCGGCCGCCTCGATCAGCACCACCGCACGTGGGCGTGCGAGCCGGCTGGAGGTCCAGGCCGCGATGGTGGCGTAGGGATCCTGCACCGAATCCTCGGCGGTGATGACGACGAGGTCGGGCCGCGTGGAAGGCGACGTCGTCTCCGGCTCGCCCGGATCACCGAGATGTACGTCGAAGCCGGCAGACCAGAGGGCGCGGATGGTGCGCTCGCGAAGGAGCCCCGACTCGACCACCACGAGGGCGCGCCACCCGAACTCCGCCTGTCGCGGCGTTTCCCGTACACCCACTGGCTCGAGGGACTGGCCCGCCGCATCGACGGCGCGGCTCAGCAGCGCGAGGCTGCCCTGCAGGTGGTCGGCGCTCTCGGCGGTCTGGGACGGCGTGTCCGCGAGCCAGTTCTCGATCTCGCGTGCCAGCGCCGAAATCTCGGGCAGGCCATGCGCCGCCGCCGCTCCCGCGAGCTTGTGGATCCGCGAGCGAAGCCACTCCGCCGCCTGGCTTTCGCCGGCACGGAACGCTTCTGCCTCCTTGCGCAGTTCCGCGAGCCGGGCCGGGGCTTCAGTGAGGTAGCTCTGCCGGAGTGCCCGGTAGACGCGCTCGGTCTCCGCGTTCATGCCGACCTCCCCAGCACGTCGATCGTGAACCGCGCCGCCGCCACGAACGCAGGCGCGGTGCCCCAGTGCCCCGTTACCTCGGGGCCCTGGCGCGTGGCGAGCAGCGCCGTGCGACCGTCCACCACGCATATGAGCGGCACCCCGGGCCAGCCTTCGGGTGTCGGCAATTCCACCACGGGGGCGAAACCCAGTTCAACCGGTCCCACCGAATGCAGTCGTACGCCGAGTCCTGCGAGCACGGGCCGGCGAAGGGCGGGGCCGAGAAGCGGAAAAGCCTCGGCGGGAGCGAGCATGTCTACCGATGCCGTCGCGCGCGCCACGTCGTGCTGAATCAGTTGGAGGGCTCCGCGACTGGAAGTGATCTCTACGAGCGTGGGCGTCGGCGGGGCGGCCAACGCCTCGAGTTCGCTGGTGAGGCGACTCAATGCCTGTCCGTGGTCACTTGCGATACGGGCCAGCAGGGCGGCAGGTGGTTCGGGGCGATAGCGCTTTGGTCGGCCTGTTTCGACCCGGGCGGCGCCCTTTCCGGCCAGGCCTTCCAGGGCGCTATAGGCGTTGGCCCGGGCCAGCCCTGCCGCACGCGCGATCGCGTACCCGGTGCCGGGACCATCTCTGAGGAGGACTTTGTAAACGACGCCCTCGGTGGGCGTGAACCCGAACGGCGTCAGGTCGATTGGCATTGCGTAGTATGCCGAGCTACCCCTAGATACGCAACGCCAACGCCCTTGGTCGCTGACAGCTCAACTGTAGGTCAACTCCCAATTGAGCAGCTTGGCGATCACCGCAACCCGGAACGTGACGTCGACCGCGCGGCTCTCGGCAGCCTTATCGTCGGTCTGCAGCGGGTACCAATGGTAGGTGATCTTGTTCAGCGCCTTGGGCATTCCGCGCAGTCCCTTCGGCGCCCACACTCCCTGCTCATCGAAGTCCTTCATGAGGCGCGCCAGCACCTTGGTGGCGACGGGCGCCCACTGCAGCGCGCCCATCCGTGCCAGCATCTCGATGTAGTGCAGCGCGAGCGGAAGATCCTTCGCGACACCCTTCGAGTCGGCCTCGATGGGGTCGCCCAGCAGGAGGTGTTGGGGCTTGAGCGCCTTCTTGCCCAGGACGACGACGAAGTCCTTCTTCGGCGCGGGCTGCGCGAGATAGTGACCCAGGCGCTCGGTGAAGCCTGCGCGCTCGCGCTGCAGGCTCGGCATCTGCGCGATCATCGCCACCGAGTACCACGTGGGTGGATGCGCCTCGGGATTGAGCGCGGTGTACCTGGCGGTCTTCACGAAGGGCTTTTCCGCGAGCGGACTGCGCAGGAACGCCGACACCGAATTCGCGATCTTGTGGGCCGCACCACGCAACCGCGGGTCCTCATGGTGACCAGCCTCGGCCAGCGCGGCGGCGGCGGCCTCGCGAAACGCTTCGCGAATGAACGGCACGACCGCCGGTTCAGCCAAGGAGGCCTTGGCGAACTCGAAGAGCAGCGCCGGATCCTCGTCGCGCGAGAGCAGACGAAAGAGGACGCGATCGGAAAGCTTGAACGGCCGTGATCCGCGCGGCCACCCGATCTGCAGGAGGCGCCGGTACTGGGGAATGGTGCCGACTTCCTTGATCCCGTCCTTCACCGACGGCGCCAGGCCGAGGAGGTTCCCGCCCCAGATCCCCGAGTCCTTCTGCTTCTTGATCAGGGCCGCGCCCGATTTCGAATCGACGACCGCCTGCTGGGCCGCGGCAGCGGCCTCAGGCGCGACGGAACCGATGGGGGATAGCTCGGTGAGGGTGCGGTAGCGGATCGCCTCACTGCCGTGCTCCAGGAGCCAGGCGAGAGGTATCCGGTGTGTGCTGGGGAGTTCCAAAGCGGCTCCTGGCCGAAATTGACGCAGGGAGTGCGGAAGCGGGCGCGAATATAAGGGCGGAGCGCCCCGGTGACAATCGCAAACACTGACGCCACGCGCTTATTGCTCGTAAGGCCATATCGCGTAAAGACATACAGATAAAATACAGACGGGAGCCCTTTCAGGCTCCCGTCTGGGCTCGAAAAGCTGGTGCTTCAGGTCGGGTTGCTCAGTGACCAGACATAGGCGGCGACTGCCTTCACGTCGTCCTCGCTGATCTGCGAGCCGCCCTTCGGGGGCATCGCGCCCTTGCCAGTCTTGGTCTCTGCGACGGGGATACCCGTCGTGACAATCTGGACGATCTCGGGATACGAGCCCTTGCCGTGGATCCAGGTCTGGTCGGTGAGATTTGGTCCGACCATCCCCTTCGCGTCCATGCCGTGGCAGGCGAAGCAGAGGCCAGTGCTCGTGAAAATCGTCTTTCCCTTGGTGATCATGGCGGGCGTGACGCCTGCCGGCAGCTTGGCCTGGGCGGCGGCGGGCGCCGCGGCAATACAGGTCAAGGCCGCAACGAGCAAACCGAGTCGAGTCCGCATCTCCATTGCACCGCTCCTGAGGTAAGCGTCAATCGCTGCTGGGTAACCGGCGCTGTCTGCGCTCCTCGGGAATAGTACGGATACCTTCGTCCCGCCGCCACCGGAGCACCTCAACGGTTTGCACCGGCCATGCCGCCGTGGTAACTGGCCATGGCGACCGGTACCGGGCTGCGTTCGGGGGTGATCTGTCCGCGCTCATAGACGCTGCGGGGGTTCCATAGGACCCAACTGGTGACACCGAGCTCCTCCCCCGCCCTGATCTGGGCCCGCACGTGCTCAGCACCATAGCGTGGCGCACCCAGCGTGAATGCCTGCAGGTACGGCCGGATCTCGGCGGTCTTACCACCGAGCTTCTGCGAGCGGCGGATGCCGTCCTGCAGCGCCCTCTTGATGACACCGTAGGGCTGAGCGTTGGGCTGGGCGAAGCCATACTCACCACGGTTGTAGTGGCTGGGATAGACCATGGGCAGCACGGCATCGGCGGCGGACACGAGGTCTTCCCAGACCTGACCGATTCCCATGTCACCGGTCGCGCTCGTGGTGAGGCCGAATACATCGATGGTGAAGGGCACTCCCAGCGCGCGGGTGCGCTGCTGCAGGATTGCGAGTCCCTCGGCCACGCCCTGGCGGGTCGACTCGCCGGGGCGACGGGCCGCGAATACTGCGGTGGCACGGCGCGAAGGCGGCTCGTCGGGGAAGCGCACGTAGTCGTACTGGATCTCGGCGAAACCGAGTTGCACCGCCTCGGCGGCGAGCTGGGCGGCATAGATCCACACCGAGTCCTGGAACGCGTCCACCCAGGCGAAGCCCTTCCGGTCGTGCCACAGGCCGCCAGCGGTATGCCTGATGGCCCACTCCGGCTTCCGGCCCGCGAGCAGCGGATCCTTCGCGACGACGATTCGTGCGATCGGGTGAATGCCGCGGGCCTGCAGGCGTGCCAGCCGTACGCGCACGTCCCGCGCCCGGAGCTGGGTATTCGCGCCGATTTCGCGGGCGGTGGGGACGTCGGAGCGATAGGTGAGGTAGCCGGTGTCATCCTTCACGTCGATGACGAAACTGTTTACCTCGGTGCCCTCGGCCAGGTCGATGAGCTGGGCCAGGCGCTGGCCACCGAACGCCCACGCGTTCACGTACAGCGCGCGCACCGGGGTCGGTGGCGGCGAAAGCGGCGACGCGGGCCAGCGCACGGTGTCCGGGTCGAACATCGGCAGCGTCAGAGGGTGCGTCGGCGAGGCCAGTTCATCTCGCCAGTGTGCAGGAACCTGCGCTGACGCAGGCGCTGCAACGAGCAGCATGAGCGCGATGGAGGCGGCATCGAGTCGGCGAAACATCTGCGAATCTCCCGGGCTGTGGCAGCTTCCAAGGGCGGATCGGCCGCCGGAGCGCTGTTGCTGGGAGAAAAGGCAATGAGGAGACCGTCCGTGCTGGTGGAGGGTGTCGCGATTGCTTACGATTCGCGGTGTCCGCCCAGTTTGATGGCACCCGCTTCCAACAGTGAGGACCCATGCGCGCCACCATCCATTACTGCGTCGTCTGAAACTACGAACCACGAGCCACCGGTCTGGTGGCTGAGCTGCAGAAGGCGTTTCCCGGCATCGAGACCAAGCTGGTGCCCGGTTCCGGCGGGGTCTTCGACGTGATGGTCGATGGAAAGCTGGTGTTCTCGAAGCGCGCCGCAGGCCGACACGCCAAGCCGGGCGAGATCGTGGACCTGCTCAAGGGAGCTTCCTAGGGAGGCCAGGACCGGCAACGATGCGTATCGCCGTCAATACCGGCGGCGGCGACGCCCCGGGACTCAATGCCGTCATCCGGGCCGTCGTGCTCGCTGCCCATCACCGCGGCTGGCAGGTGTACGGCATCCAGCGCGGCTACGAAGGACTGCTGACGTTCGACGGTGTGGTGCGCCTCGCCCCCGAGAACGTCCGCGGCATCGCGCATCTGGGCGGCACCATCCTCGGCACCACCAACCGGGGCAATCCATTCCGCTACGTCGTCACCGACGCCGATGGGACGCGCCGGGAGATCGACCGGTCCGACGACCTGATCGCGGCGTTCCGCGCGAGCGGATTCGACGCGCTCATCGCCATTGGCGGTGACGGCAGCATGCAGATCGCGTGGGACCTGGCCCGGAAGGGACTGCCCGTGGTCTGCGTGCCCAAGACGATCGACAACGACGTGGAGTGCACCCAGCAGACGTTCGGCTTCGACACCGCCGTGAGCACGGCGACCGAGGCGATCGACAAGCTGCACTCCACCGCCGAGAGCCACCAGCGCGTCATGGTGGTGGAGCTGATGGGGCGGAATGCCGGCTGGATCGCGCTGCACAGCGGGATGTCGGGTACCGCCGATGTCATCCTGATTCCCGAGATCCCGTTCGACATCGAGAAGGTGTGTCAGGCGATCCGGCGCGCGTGATGCCGCCGGAAAGCGATTCAGCATCGTGGTGGTGGCGGAGGGGGCCCGCCCGGTCGGTGGCGAAGTGTCGCTGCTGGAGCGGCGCGGTGCCGGCACGGTCGACCGGATCGGCGGCGTGGGCAGTCGCGTCGCCCAGATGATCACCGAGCGAATGGACAAGGAAGTCCGGTCCATCGTGCTCGGTCACCTGCAGCGCGGCGGCTCGCCGACCACGTTCGACCGGCTGCTCGGGCTGCGCTTCGGCGGCGCCGCGGTGCGGGCAGTGGCCGATGGCGCGTTCGGCACGATGCTCGGCCTGGCAGGCACGGCGATCGTGCGGGTGCCACTCGCCGACGCCGTGGGGCGGCAGAAACTGGTGCCGCTCGAGTCGGATATCGTGGTCACCGCGCGCGAGCAGGGGATCAGCCTTGGCGACTAGGCGTGAGGATGTCGTTGAGGTCCTGCATGGCGTCGAGATCGTCGATCCCTATCGCTGGCTCGAGGAGGGCGACGCCGACGAGGTGCGTGCGTGGACCGAGGAACAGAATGCGCGCAGCGAGGCCTGGCTTGCCGCGGTTCCCGCGCGTCGCACCATCCGTGCGCGCCTGCAGCAGCTGCTCGGCATCGGTGTGCTCAGCACGCCCACGCCGGCGCGCGGCAGGTATCTGTACCAGCGAAGGGAGGGCAGCACCAACCAGCCGGTCCTGTACGTGCGGGACGGGCTCGAGGGGACCGACCGGGTCGCGATCGATCCCAACGCGCTTTCCGCCGACGGGACCACGGCGCTGGACTGGTATCACGTCAGTCCCGATGGGCGGCTGCTTGCCTACGGACTGTCCGCGAATGGCAGCGAGCAGAGCGTCCTGCACCTGCTCGACCTCGACACGCTGACGCCACTCACCGACCAGATCCCCCACACACGCAGCTGCGACCTCGCGTGGCTGCCTGATGGTTCGGCCTTCTACTACACCCGCTATCCCGCCCCGGGGACCGTAGCCGAGGGTGAGGAGCAGTACCATCGCGCCGTCTGGTTCCACCGGTTGGGGGACGATCCCGCCTCCGATCGCCTGGTCTTCCAGCCAGCGCGCAAGGAGTACTGGCCCGGCGTTTCGCTGTCCGATGACGGACGATGGCTGCTGATCGGGGTGGCGCGCACCTTCGACGAGACCGACCTCTACCTGCGCGATCTCGTGTCCGACGGGGACTTCGTGCCGGTCGCCGTCGACCTCCCAGCGACATTCGATGGCCAGGTGGCGCACGGAGTCCTGTACGTACGCACGAACCTGGACGCGCCAACCTTTCGCCTCTACGCGGCCGATCCTGCAACGCCGGCCCGTGAGGGCTGGCGCGAAATCGTGGCAGCGCGACCCGACGCCGTGCTCTCGAGTGTGGGGGTGACCGCGGGTCACGTCGTGCTCGATTACCTCGAGCACGCGACGGCGCGCCTTCGCCTTGCCGGCCTCGACGGAAGCGCGGTGCGCGAGGTGGAACTCCCGACCCTCGGCAGTCTCTTCGGGCTCGGGCTGGAACCCGATGGCCAGGAGGTACTGTTCGGGTTTTCATCCTTCACCGTGCCTCCCAGCGTGTACCGGCTGGACCCCGCAACGGGCGAGTCACGACTCTGGCGACGCGTGGAAGCCGACATCGACCCGGAACGCTTCCGGGTGAGCCAGGTCCAGTATCCATCGGCCGACGGCACCCGGATCACCATGTTCCTCGTGCACCGGCGCGACATCGATCGCAACGGCGATCGGCCGGTATTCCTCACGGGGTATGGCGGATTCAACATCTCGATGACGCCGGCCTTCTCCCGCTCCATGCTGCTGTGGCTGGAATCGGGCGGCGTGGTGGCGATCCCGAACCTGCGTGGCGGGGGAGAGTACGGCGAATCCTGGCACCAGGGCGGCATGCTGGGCCGCAAGCAGAATACCTTCGACGACTTCATCGCTGCGGCAGAATGGCTCACCGAGGCGGGCTGGACCAGCTCGCAGCACCTCGCCGCACAAGGAGGGTCGAATGGCGGCCTCCTGATGGGCGCCGCGCTCACCCAGCGGCCGGACCTCTTCCGTGCGGTAGTGGTTCAGGTTCCGCTGCTCGACATGCTGCGCTATCATCGTTTCCTGATCGCCCGGCTGTGGATACCGGAATACGGCTCGGCCGATGATGCAGAACAGTTCAAGTGGCTGTCGGCGTACTCGCCGTATCACCACGTGCTCGACGGGCGTGGCATACCCGGCGGTCCTCATCGCCACGGCCGAGAGCGACACGCGCGTCGATCCGCTGCACGCGCGCAAGATGACGGCCCGTCTCCAGCAGGCCACCTCATCCCGTCATCCGGTGCTGCTGCGGCTCGAGTCGCGCGCAGGCCACGGGGCAGGGAAGCCGCTCGCGAAGGTGCTCGACGAATTGACCGACACCTGGACATTCATCTGGCACGAGCTTGGCCTCGCTGCCCCGGAGGATCGATGACCGACCTCGCAGCCCGCAGCAACCGCACCGCCGGCAAGGGACTGGCCCTCATCAGGATCATCGTAGGGTGCTGGTTCGCGAAGGCACTCTTCACCAAGCTTGCGCTCGCCGGTGGGTTCTTCCCGCTTCCGTTTGCGTCGGATCGCTGGATCGAGACGATGCCCAAGATCATCGCAAAACAGATGGCCGAGAATCCGATAGCGCCCTACAAGGCGTTCGTCGAGGGCACCGTGCTCCCGAACGCCCCGCTGTTCGCGAACCTGACGGCACTCGGTGAGACGGTGGCCGGCACGTTCCTGGTTCTCGGGCTGTTCACGGGCGTGGGCTCGCTGGCGGCACTGCTGCTCGTGCTCAACTACGGCATGGCCAGCTGGCACATGTCGCCGGCCAGCCAGGGTTTTCACTGGACCTTGTTCGCGGTGATGATCGGCCTGTGGGTGGGTCGCGCCGGCATGACCTGGGGGCTCGACGGGGTGCTGGCCGACCGGAAGCCCGGATGGTGGGGCAGCAGGCGTCCCTGGAGCTGAACGTTCAGTACGGGCCCCGGCTCATGTGGCTGGGGCCGCCCGCGCCGGCCATCTCGCAGAAGGCGTCCGTGTCCGAGTAAAGCACGCAGAACATCCCCTTCACCTGCCAGCGCCGCCACCACAGGAGCATGATGCCGCGGTCGGACCCGGAGAAGTTCGGGTAGGGATGCTCACCGTCATAGCGCGCGATGTGTGTGTGGACGGTGCCCATCCAGTCCGGGGTTCCGCAGGTGTCGATCGAGCTCTGGGCCGATACCCCGAGTGAATCAGCCCTTCCCACCTCCAGAAGCTTCACCCGCGTCACGCGAACGCTGTCTTCGCGCACCTCCCCCGCGAGGCACGCGACATGTTCGCGCTTCTCCGCTGCGCTCTCGTTCCAGAGCTGGTGAAGCAGGGCCGTGGCGTCGGGAGCGAAGCTGAAGCGCGCCGGCAGCTTCTGAAAGTCAGACTTGGGGACGGGAGGCATCCGGTTGCCGCGCGGTTGCTCGTAGCCAGTCGAGTCCTGGGCCGCGGCTGAGGCCGTGACTGACAGGACGAGCGCGGTCAGGATGCCGAAACGACGCAGGGTAACCTCGCAGGAACTGGCTCCTGAAGATTACCCTGCCCGATGCGGGTGGTTCAGTCCTTCAGGGGGCGGAGCCGACCGCCACTCCCCACGGGACCTTTCCGGCGGGGATGGTCTTCACTACGGTGAATGTCGCGAGATCGATGACACTCACGTCGTTCGACGGGCCGTTGGCGCTATAGAGCTTGCTGCCGTCCCGGGACAGGGCGATGCCCCACGGGCGCTTGCCCACGGCCACCGATTGCACGACCTGGTTGGTGGCGACGTCGATGGCGCTGACCGTGCCACCCCGTCCGTTGCTCACGTAGAGCCGCTTTCCGTCGGCCGCAGCCACGACGCCCATCGGCTTCGACTCGGGCGGCATGGTGACGGTGGCGACCACCTTCCGCTTCGCCACATCGATCACGGAGACCGTTCCCGCGGCCTCGTTGGTGGCGTAGGCACGCGAGCCGTCGGGCAGGAAGGCGATCCCGCGCGGTCGGAGGCCCACCACAACGCGACCGAGTTTCTTGCCGGTCTCTGCATCGAGGATGGTCAGGTCATGATCGGTTTCGCCGCTCACCCAGACCGTTTTGCCGCCGGGGGCCACGGCGACGCCTTCAGGTTCCTTGCCGACTGCCACCGTCGTGATCACCTTGCCGCTCGCGATCTCGACGATGGAAGCCAGGCCCGCGTCCTCGTTGGAAACGAAGATCCTGGTGCCATCGGCGGAAATGTCGAATGCCTCAGGGTCGGAGCCACCGGGCAGCACGCGCGTCACCGTCCTCGTGGTCGCGTCGACGACGGCCACGCCATCCTTGCTCTTGTCCGAACCCAGCTTCTCACACTCCGCGTCGGGCATTGTCGGCGGGCACTTGGGCGAACCGCTCAGCGCCACGAATACGAACTTGCCATCCTGGCTCACCTTCACTCCGCGCGGGCGAGTCCCCACCGGAATGGTGCCAATCGCCGAGTCGTTGTCGGCGTTGATGATCGTGAGGTCGTGCGAGTCCTCGTTGGTGACGTAGGCGTAGGCAGAGGGTGGGGGCGGGGGCGGCGGCGCCGCCGGGGCCGGCTTAGGTCGTTCGCTGCACCCGACGGCCAGCAGTGCGCCAAGGGCCATGAAGGCAGTCAGCGTCCGGTCATTCCGCATCAACTGTTCTCCCTGACGGCAGGACGGCCTTCATGGATCTTGCCATCGGCCCTGCCTTTCACGTAGGCGTAAATCCCCATGATCTTGTCCATCTCGAGGCCGAGCTCGCACCACGATGGCATACCCTTCTCCTTACGTCCCTGGCAGACGGTCGTCACGAATACTTCGCGGGTCGGAACGGTGCCACCGTCCCTGAGCGATGTCACCAGCGCGGGTGCAAAAGAGGTTCCCACCGCGTATTCCCCGTGGCACCGCGCACAGTTCAACTCGAACTGCTTCCAGCCGTTGTAGGCCTCGCGACTGATGGTGTCCCGGGGGGCGGGGTGATATGCGTCCTTGAGGGGAGCATCGGCCACCGGAGCGGGATTTGGGGCCGGCGGAGTCGTGACCGGAGCGGGTGACGCGGCCGTCGTGGTGTCAGGCGCCCGAGCCGCAGCGGTGTCAGCCGGCGGAGTGGCCTGGGAGGTATCCTGCCGCGCCCGTTCGCCGCAGCCAGCGAGCAGGAGGAGGATGCCGGCTACAGCGGCGTCACGGCGCACCGAACGTGGCCTTGTCCACGTTCCGCGCTTCTTCCAGACCCTTCATCTGGTCGCGCCCGATGATGCCGATGAAGATGGCGCCATCGACGTTGGCCTTGTTGAACAGGGCACCGGTCACGTCGGCCCCGGTGAAGTCGGCGCTGGCGAGGTCGGCGTTCTGGAGGTTGGCGTTGACGAGCTTCGCCTTTCGCAGCGAGGCAAAGGAGAAGTCGGCCTTGAAGAGGTTGGCATCGGTGAAGTCGGCACCGGTCAGGTCCGCGCTGACGAACTGCGCGCGCATCACGCCCATCGACTGGTTGCCGGGGTCGGCGCCGATGTTCGCCTTCGCGAGGTTGGCATCAATCAGCGTGGCCCCTTTCAGGTAGCCGATGATCCTGGTGTCGCGCAGGTCGGCGCCGTTGAGGTTGGCGTTCTCGATGATCGTGGCGAAGAGGCTCGCGCCCCGCAGGTCGGCCTTCGACAGGTTGGCCCGGCGCAGGGTGGTGCCGTCGAGATTGGCCTTCTTCAGGTCGGCACCCTCGAGCACCGCATCGGTGAGGTCGCAGCTGAAGAAGTCGGAGCCCGCCAGCTTTGCCCCCGTGAACTTCGTGCCGGTGAGGTTGGCGCGCTTGAAGTCGATGCCCTCGAGCACGAGGCCGCTGAGGTCGGCGCCGGCAAAACTGGCCGGCGCGGCATCGGTCGACTGTGCGAGGCGCTCAACGACTTGCGCAACGGTAAGGCGCGGAGCCTGGGCTGTCGCTGCGCTGGTGAGAACCAGGAGCGCAGCCGCCGTTGCGGTGCCCCGCATGGAATGTCTCAGCCGTCCGCCTTCGCGGCGGGCCGGCCTGCGGCCACCTTCCCATCGGCGCGAAGCTTCAGGTAGGCGTAGATGTTCTGGATCTTGTCCATTTCGAGCCCCAGCTGGCACCACGACGGCATGCCCTTGTCCGGCCGTCCCTGGCACACCACCGTGATGAAGGCGGCCTGGTCGGGGATGGTCCCGCCGTCCTTGAGCGACACGATCAGCGCCGGCGCGAAGGAAGTACCCACACCGTATTCGCCATGACACCGGGCGCAATTCAGCTCGAATTGCTTCCAGCCCTGGTAGGCGTTCTGTGGTATCGTGTCCCTCTTGCCCGCCTCGACCGACTTCTTGTAGGCGTTCCAGTCGACACTGTCCTGCGCTTCCGCGCGAACGGTGCTCACGATCATGAGGGCCGCGGTCACGGCTACGGCGCGTGCGGCAAGACGAATCAGCGAACTGGTCATGCGGCTGACAGATCCTTTCACTCGTTCAGTTGGTCTTCGCCGGGGGCTGACCGCCCGTATTCGAGCGGCAGCATCGGCACGTTGAAGCTTTGCAAGATCTTCACCATGCTCGCCGCCCTTGGCGTTGATCACGGCCTGGAGGCTGTCCCGGAACTGGGTGTCCCGTCGCCGGACACCCATTCCCATGCTGTAGACAAACGGAATGCCCTGAACGGTGTCCTCGGCGACCTTGTTCATGACCAGCGGCACCTTGCTCTGCTGCACGAAGTACCCGGCAATCGGGCCCCAGACGATGGCGACATCGATGGTGTTGCCCAGCGCCTTGAAGATGTCGTCCGGCCGGTACATGTCGCTGTAGTTGGTGGGAAATCCCACCAGGTTCCCCACGGACCCATACGTGCTCATGGCCATGGCGGGCGGGGTATTCTCGGCGTCCGAATTGAGAATGTGCACCCCGATTCGCAAGTGGCGGAAGGTGGTGTCGGCGAGTGAAGAAAGGTTCAGCCCGCTGTCCTTCCGGTAGACGATGTAGTAGCCCGACCGGAAGTAGGGCCCCGTCACCCCGGCGATATCCAGCCCGCTCGGCGCGGTGATGGCGACGTCGCAGTAGCGCCCGTTGAGGGCGCGGCTGAAGAAGCCGCGACGCACCGGCCACCAGGCATATTCTACCCGCCAGCCCCACGTCTGTGCGATCAGTTCCGCGATCTTGACCTCATACCCCTCGCCTGCCTGGTTCGAGGCGGGGAGGTTATCCGGATCGGCACAGACCCGGAGGACGCCGGCCTCCCGGCCTGCCTTGAGCTGGGTGCTGTGCAGGGAGTCTTCCTGCGCGGTCGCTGCGGCCGCGCTGGAGGCCAGGAGGGCGATGCTGACCAGGGTGACGAAGCCGGTGCGCATGGTGCTCCGATTCGCTGTGCGGCCGGGCGGGACCCGCCCGGCAGGAACACGCAATAATAACGAAGGCGCGGACTGTTGGGGCAATCATACCCCGCAGCCCGCGCCTTCGTTTTTCATGCCTGTCCCACTGCACCGTGGGAGCCCGGCCGAGGCCGGACTCTCACGGGTGGAGCGCTTTAGAGCGAGAAGACGGTGAGCACGCCGCCCTGCGTCGAGAACTGCGCGGCGTCACCAAAGGCGCCGAGCGCGCCGAGACCGGCGGTCGGATCCTCTGCACCGATGCCCGCGGCCACGCCGATGCCAGCCCAGCCACCGATGCCCGAGAGCACGGCGACATACTGCTTGCCATCAGGCGCAGTGTACGTCATCGGGTTGCCGATGATGCCCGACGGGGTCTTGAACTGCCAGAGGACCTTGCCGGACTTCTGATCGACAGCCTTGAGCCAGCCTTCCATGGTGCCGTAGAAGGCGATGCCGCCGGCGGTGGTAAGTGCGCCACCGTAGGCTGCGAGCGGCTCCTTGATCTCCCAGGCGATGGACTGGGTCATGTTCTTCCCAGCCGTCGGATCCCAGGCGATGAACCGGCCGCGGTACCCACCGGGGCCAGGGAACATCCGGACGATCGCGCCGACGTACGGCTGACCGGCCGTGTACTTCACCTCTACGCCCTCGTAGTCCATGCAGATGTGGTTCGTGGGGACGTAGAACAGGCCGGTCATCGGCGAGTAGGCCGCAGGCTGCTGGTCCTTGAAGCCGATAGCGGCCGGGCAGATGCCCTCGGTGTTCTTCTTCGCGGTGGTGCCATACCGCGGATCCTTCTGCGGGATGCCAGTCGCCAGGTCGACCTTGGTCGCCCAGTTGACCGGGCCGTAGGGCTCGGCCTTCGTGAGCTTGCCGTTGGTGCGGTCGATCGTGTAGGCGAAGCCGTTACGGTCGAAATGCTGCAGCAGCTTCTGGCCTTCCTTGTCGAACAGGATGTTCTCGTTGACGCCGTCGTAATCCCACTCGTCGTGCGGGGTCATCTGGTAGGCCCAGACCACGCTGCCGTCGGCAGGCTTGCGAGCGAAAATCGTCATCGACCACTTGTTGTCGCCCGGCCGCTGGTCGGGGTTCCACGAGCCCGGGTTACCCACGCTGTAGTAGAAGATGTCGAGCTCGGGGTCGTAGGAGTACCAGCCCCAGGTCGTGCCGCCACCGATCTTCCACTCGTTGCCCTGCCACGTGGAAACGCCCAGGTCCTTGCCCTTGTGCGAGGCATAGTTGGCGTTGCCGACACCACCCACGATGCCGACTTCGTCATCCGGACCGGTGCTGTACTTGGTCCAGATATTCTTGCCCGTATTCACGTCGAACGCGGTCACGCGACCACGCACGCCGAACTCACCACCAGAGATGCCGGCCATGACCATGTCCTTGATCACGATCGGAGCATTGGTCATCGTGGCGCCCTGCTTGTAGCCGTTGGCCTCGACGCCGGCGTTGGACTTGTCCGGGTGCTTCGCCTTCCACAGTTCCTTGCCGGTCTTCGCATCGAGGGCCAGAAGCTCACCCTGCAGGAGCTGGATGAAGATCTTGCCGCTCTTGTGATAGGCCGTGCCACGGTTCACCAGGTCGCAGCACGCGATTGGAATCGCGTCCGGCGACTGGCTCGGCGTGTACTGCCAGATGATCGGCGCGCCGGGCTTGGAGAGGTCAAGCGCGTAGACCTTGTTCGGGAACGAAGTGTGCACATACATCACGTTCCCGATGACCAGCGGGTTGCCTTCGTGGCCACGAAGGGTGCCGGTGGAGAAGCTCCAGGCAGCCTTGAGGTTTGCCACGTTGGCCGTCGTGATCTGCTTGAGCGGGCTGAACCGCGACAAGCCGTAATCGCGGCCCGTCATGACCCATTCGCCCTCTGCGGCGCCATAGGTCCACGCCCCAGAGCGGGCCGCCGCCTGGGCGTTGGCGGACGCGACGGCGAATACGAGCATGCTCGCCGCAATACCGCCAGACATCACCTTCTGGCCTCTACGGTTCATACTGACCTCTTCATGAAGGGTGACTTCCACTGCAACACTGCACTGCGGGACCGACACCGGACGTCCGCATGACGGGCGACCGGTGAGACTGAAGCGGCACGCGAGGTCACCTCGCGATCCGCGCGACAGACGCTGGGCTCGTACATAAGTGGGACAGCGGTCGAACTGGAGGCGGTGGGAAGGGCAGAACATTGCAAGGCGGAACTAAAGGTGGCCAATTCGTATTGCCACTCGACCGCCACCACCCCTTGGCATTCCATGACCGCACCTCCCGCCGGGCGGAACGCCGGCGATCGAGGGACCTGTTATTAAGCGCTCTTCGTCATGGGAATGCCTGTTTGCGCCATGATCCTCTACAGGATACGCCCGCACCAGCCGATGTCAACAAGCGGTACGACTGCCCTAAGTGGGGCTCTGCCAACTGCTAAGGCTGCTAGTCCCGTTTATACGAGCGCGAGGGCCAACCGTACGCCCTGGGATTGTTTCGGAGGTTGCATCCTGAGGCGCCTAGAATACGGCGGGAATGCAAGGCTGTCAATCTGGGGAGGCGCCGCGCGTCAGGAGCTCGACCACCGCACCCCGGTTGGCGAAGGCGCCCGCAACCACCAGCCCCGTTGTTCCCACGTGCTCCCTAGCTATACCCGCCAGATGCTCCGCGGCTCCATCGTCGCCCGCCAATCCGTATACCGCTGGTCCCCACGAACTTTGGCCGACTCCTGCGGCTCCGGCCTCCCGAAAACGCGCAATGAGCTGCGCGGTCGGCCCTGGCGCGAACGCTCCGCCCTGGCTGGCCGCGAACCATCGGCCGGTGACGCGCTGGACTTCGGCCAGTGCCGCCCCGAAGTCGGTCAGGTCTTCTTCAGCGAGTGCAGGCAATAGTTGCATGAGAACGAGATGGGCGATGTGCTCCACCTCACGTTCCGGTGGAGCTGGGAGTGTGCGGAAGGCCTCGGCCTCAGCTTCACCACTCAATCCGGGACTGCTGGCCGGTACCGCGACAACACACCGCCATGATGCGGGCATCGGCAACCGGGTGAGCAGCGGCGCCAAGCCCGCACCTTCCCGACGTCCCCCCTCGAGCACGAACCCGCCCCGGTCGAACAGCCAGGTGCCAACCCCGGAGCGGGCGCCGCGACTGACCAGTCGCGCCAGGGTCGCGGCATCGCTCGGCTGACCATACAACTCGGCGAGGGCACGCGCCACGCTCAGCGCCAGCTGGGTGCCCGACCCAAGCCCACTGTGCACCGGCATTGCGTGGGTAACGCGTATGCGGGCCCCGCCCGGCAGTCCCGCCGCTTCGCCATACCGTCGGGCGAACGCCATCGCCCGCTCGGCGTCCGGGCCAGAGGCGAAATAGTCGTCTGACCGCTCTGCCTCGAGTTGCAGCGCCGGCGCCGGCACCGAGGCGCCCATTCCGCCAAATCGCCGGCCAAGCATCCCGCGCAGGTCGAGCACGCCAAAGTGCAGCCGCGCCGGCGCGCGAACGCGCACCCGCTCCACCGGCAGGCTCATTCCCTCGCGGCCCTCGAGGGCTGCGACGCCACGTACTGGCGCAGCAGCTCCCAGGCCTCCCGCTCCCTCGGACCGGCGGTCTTTTCCACCAGCACCTCGAGCCGGTCCAGCTCCTCCTTTATCTGTGCCTGCGGAAGCATGTGGACCCTCGTGGCGAGGATGGCCGCCTCGAGCACCGCGTGCTTCGCCCGGTTGAACCCGATGAACTCCCGCCCCCGCCCCCGATGGACGATCCGCGCATCGATGCGGGAGCGCGGCGGGGTGGCGTCGATGTTCTCCACCTCGAGTTCGTACCACGAGCATGCCGCCTCGAGCACCACTCCCGCGACCTTGTCGGCAGGCCGCGAGGGGAAGCGGGGACTGCTGATCGCCGCCTTGGCGAACAGGAGCACGTCGTCCACCAGGTTGAACACGGCACAACCGGTCGCCGAGACATTGCGAAAGGTCGTGGTCTCGAGGAAGGGCTTGAGGACCAGCCGCTCCTCACCCCACTCCAGGCCCATCGGCGCGAAGTTGACCTCGCCGCCGGCGTCGCGGGTCGTGATGATGCCTTCCACGATCATCGGCAACTAGCGGCTCGCTCCCAGCACCGGCAGGTCGATGTAGGACGGATAGCGGCCGTTTCGATAGACCCGGTGTGTCGCGGCGCGGAAGTCGCCGGGAGCAGCGTTGAAGATGTTCGGCACGAAAGTCTGCGGGTTGCGGTCGTACACCGGGAACCAGGTGCTCTGCACCTGCACCATGATCCGGTGTCCCTTCCGGAAGGTGTAGCTCTGCTGGTGCAGGTCGACGACATACTCGTTGATCGAGTTCGGCGTGATCGGGCGCGCGTGGTCGAATCCCTGGCGATATCGTCCGCGCATGATCTCGCTCGACACCATGAACTCGTAGCCGCCGAGCACCGGGCCCTCGGTGATGGTGTCGGGAAAGACGTCAATGAGCTTCGCCACCCAGTCGGCATCGCTGCCGGTGGTGGAGGCGTAGAGGTGTGCCGCGACGTCGCCGCCGATGGTGACGTCCTCGGTGAGTGCCTCGGTGCGCCAGACGAGGATGTCGGGCCGCCCGTCCACGAAGCGCTGGTCCTCATAGAGCCAGGGGCGCCAGTGCGACCCCCGCGAGTCGTAGGTGATCTCGATCGGCCGCTTGCGATAGGGGATCGGGTGCGCAGGATCGGAGACGTAGGCGTCGTACATCGACACCCGTGCCTCTCGTGAAGTCGGGGCGTCGAACGAGAGCTGCCCACCGGCCCGGAAGTAGAGCTTCCGTGACGTGCCTTCCTTCGCGGGCCAGTGATCGAAGCGCTTCCACAGATTGCTGCCGCTCTCGAAGACGGTGGCCTCGGCGAGGTCGAGCGTGCCCTTGCCCTTGAGCCAGTAGGCGAACCACGGCGCCTGGATTTCCTCCCGGAAGTACTTCCCGGTGGCGCTCCCGAAATCGATGTCGCCGACCTTCTGCCCATCGCCTCGTGACCAGCTGCCGTGGTACCACGGTCCCATCACCAGGTAGTTCCGGTTGTTGCGGTCGAGCTTCTCCAGGGTGGCGTAGGTCGTCACGGCGCCGTAGAAGTCCTCCTGGTCCCACCAGCCTCCGACCACCAGCGTGGGGACCGCCACCTCGGTAAGCCAGGTGGTGAGGGCTCGGCTCTTCCAGAAGGCGTCGTACGACGGGTGCTCGGTGAAGTTGGTCCAGGTGGGCACGCGGCCCGCGAGAAGCTTCGTGAGGTTGCTGAGTGACCCCTGCGCCAGGTACCAGCTGTAGGTGTCGTAGAAGCTCACCGGCGGCGGCACCGATTCATCCTTGGAGAGCTCGAGCCCGGTGGAGTACTCGAAGCCGTAGCTCAGACGGAACGCGCCATAGTGGAAGAAATCGTCACCCATCCAGGTGTCGGTCATCGGCGCCTGGGGCGAGATCGCCTTCACGGCCGGATGCGGATGGATGCCGGCCATGGCGGCGAGCCAGCCGGGATAGGAGATGCCCAGGACGCCAACGGAGCCGTTGTTGGGCGAGATGTTGGCAAGGAGCCAGGTGATGGTGTCGTAGGTATCGGTGCTCTCGTCGACGCCCTTCGGGTCGGCGGCGTCATGCAGCGGACGGTTCATGACGAATTGCCCCTCCGAACCGTAGCGCCCGCGGATATCCTGGTACACGAAGATGTATTGCTCGCGCGCGAGCTCGGCGTAGGAGCCCTTCGCCTCCAGTGCGCCGCCCGATCCCGCAATCCCGTAAGGCGTCCGGGTCATGAGGAACGGGAGTGCCGCAGCGCCACTCGCCGGGACATAGATGCGGGTGTTGAGCTTCACCCCATCACGCATGGGGATCATCACCTGCTGCTCCTTGTAGGCCGGCAGGGAGTCGCCCTGCGCGGCAAGCCGCAGGGGAGCAAGCAGGGCGAGCAGGAGGACCAGACGCCTCGGCACAGCACGCATTCGGGGATCTCCAGTCAGTTCGTCAGCCGTGATACCAGGTCGGCGTCGGTTCCTCCGCCGGTGAGTCACCCGCACTGCCGCCGTCGGCCGATGCCGGCAGTGCCGCGATGGGGCGATCGGGGCCGAACAGGAAGCGGGCCAGCATGCGGTAGCCGTGCCGGGTGAGCACCGACTCGGGATGGAACTGCACGCCGTGCACCGGGTGTTCGGCGTGCCGCACGCCCATGATCTCGCCGTCGTCCGAAACCGCGTTGACCACGAGGCCCGCCGGCACCGATTCGGGCGCGATCACCAGCGAGTGATAGCGCGTGGCCACCAGCGGTGAAGGAAGCCCGGCAAACACGCCGCTGCCGTCGTGGGCGATGCGCGAGGTCTTGCCGTGCATCGGGCGCGTGGCGCGCACGATCTGGCCCCCGTAGGCGGCGCCGATAGCCTGGTGCCCGAGGCAGACGCCGAGAATCGGCACCTGGGCGCCGAACCGGCGGATCAAGTCGACCGAGATCCCCGCTTCGGCGGGCGAGCAGGGACCAGGCGAAACGATGATGTGTGAAGGTGCAAGCGCCGCCACTTCATCGAGCGTCAGCGCGTCGTTCCGCCGCACGACCGGCACGCCACCCAGCTCGGCGACATACCGGGCGAGGTTGTACACGAAGGAGTCGTAGTTGTCGATGAGAAGGATCACGGGGCGCGGCGGGCCAGCGTTCGGACGATCCCCTGCACCTTGTGCAGCGTCTCTCGGTACTCATGCTCGGGGTCGGAGTCGGCCACGATGCCGCCACCGCCCGAGAAGTATATGCGCCCATTGCGCACGACACAGGTCCGGATCGCGATGTTCGTGTCCATGGCGCCGGTGTGGCTGATGTAGCCGATGCTGCCGCAGTAGAGCCCGCGCTCCGTCGGCTCGAGCTCCGCGATGATCTCCATGGCGCGCACTTTCGGCGCGCCGGTGATCGATCCGCCGGGGAAGGTCGCGCGAAGGAGTCCGGACGCCGTCACTCCGGGCAGGATCTCGCCCACCACGGTCGAGACCAGGTGAAGCACCGTCGGGTGCTGCTCGAGCGTGAAGAGCTCGGGTACGCGCACGCTGCCCGGGCGGCAGACCCGGGAGAGGTCGTTGCGGAGCAGGTCCACGATCATGACGTTCTCGGCGCGATCCTTCTCGCTCTCGGTGAGCTCGCGACCGAGTGCCTGGTCGTGCATCGGGCCGAGTCCGCGGGGACGCGTGCCCTTGATCGGTCGGGTCTCTACCTGGTCGCCATCGAGCAGCAGGAACCGCTCCGGTGACACGCTGAGGACCGTGACGTCGTCGCAGGCGAGGTAGGCGCCGAAGGCGGCCGGATTCTCGCGCCTGAGCCGCTGGTAGAACGCCAGCGGTGCCTCTTCGAGCGGCGCCTCGAATCGCTGCGACATGTTCGCCTGGAAGATGTCGCCGGCCAGGATGTACTCGCGCACCCGCTGCACCGCACTCAGGTATCCGCGTCCGGTAAAGGTGGAGCGGAGACCGATCGCCTCTGCATTCTCGAGTGACAGCACGGGATAGGATGGCGCGAGTTCGCGCCCGGCGGGCGCAACGCCCGGGACGTACGTCGGGAGTGCTGGCGGGTCAGGACGAGCGAGCGCGGCCCGTACCTGCCCGATGCGCTCGGCGGCGACCCGGTCACGATCGTCGCCCGTCGCCGGGAGGCCGGTGCTCACGATCCAGCAGGCACCGGCCTCATGATCCCACACCAGGGCCCAGTCGTACAGGCCGAACATCGCGCCGGGCATGGCCAGGTCGTCGTAGCGCGCGGCTGGGCGTCGCTCGAGCACGCGGCCCCAGTCGTAGCCGAGAAAACCGAGCGGCGCCGCCGGCAAAGGGCGGCTGGCCGGGCTGCGGCTCGATCTGGAGCGGCGCCAGCTCGCGCTCCAGGACCTGCAGCATGTCACCCGGGAGTTCCGACCAGGCCTTGTCGTGCGCATTCCTCTGCTCGGTGCGCGCGCCGTGCGCCCGGAGCATCCTCCATGGATGGGCCGACATGATGCTCCAGCGGCCCAGGTGCCTCGGGTCCGTCGCACTGTCGAGCCAGACCAGCCAGGGGAGGTGCGACAGGCGCACCGCCGCATCAGCGGGATCGGGCGCCGGGTCGAATCGCTCGACCAGCACCGTCACTGCGGTTGTTCCCTGCGCGCCGAACGCTGCGTGAGTTTCACGTGTTCCGAACGCACGTCATCGGGCGGCGTGAGGTAGCCCCACTGCAGCGAGCCCTCCTGCCGGTACGTCTTGCCCAGGGTGATGGCGAGCTTCGCCTTCATCAGCTCCTTGCCGAGATAGAAGGCGTGCGTCGCCTCATCGACGCCAAGCTGGCCGAAGATCTCCTGGATGTCGGTGCCGCGCACGAACCTGTCGCGATTGAAGACGGTGATGGTGTCGCGATCGGTGAAGATGCGGAAGTTGGGATCGGTGACCTGGGATTGCAGCTCGCGCAGCTCCGCCTCGGTGTATTCGAGGATGCGCGGGTCCTTCACGGTGACCAGCCGGTCGTCGACGCGCTTGGGGACGGTCTTCTGGCTCACGGCGTAGTGCATCAGCCGGCGTGCGACGTCGATCTCGCGCACGGACCCGCGGGCCCAGGGGATGACTTCGGTGGTGAGCACCGCCCGCACGCCGACCTCCTCGCAGATCGCGATGAGCACGGCGTTCATGCCAGTCGTGTCCGCCGCGGTGAGCTCGGTGATGTTCCCGATGCCCATCATCTGCGGCACGGTGGGCCAGCGGCGGTGCGCCTCGGCATAGCGCTCGAGTGATGCCATGAAGCCGAAGCCGATCGGCTCGATGATGGGGTCGATGAGGTACGCAACCCGCCAGCGCTCGAGGCACTCGAGGCTGCGCTCCAGCTCGGCGAACTGGTCGCCCGCATCGGGGACCACGACGAATCGCTTGTCGCTCCCGGCGTAGCGCTCCGCGATCGCGATGTTGCTGGCATTGACGCTCAGCACCATTTCGGCACCGGCGTCGAGCGCGGTGCTGATCTCGTCCGGGTCGAAGGAATCGACGCTCACGCGCAGCCCGGCGTCCCGGAGTTCATGCACCACGCTGGCGAGTTCAGGGTACGGGCGACCCGGCGTGCAGCCGAGGTCGATTACGTCGGCGCCGCTCGTGCGGTAGTAGTCCGCGAGCGCCCGCAGTGATGCCCGGTCCATTCGCGGGGCGTTGTTGATCTCCGCCAGGATCTCGATCTGCCAGGCGCCGTACTCGGCGGCGCGCGCAGCGCGCCCGAAATGCTGGGGGATCTCGCGCAGGTCCTTCGGCCCCTTTTCTACGGTGACGCCGAGCCGCTCGGTGAGCGTCGCGGTGTCGCCCTCACACAGCCCGGGAATCATGACGAGGTCGGTGCCCGCGGCCGGCGCGATCTCCTGCTTCGCGATCCAGTCCGTCGTCATGAGGGCTGCCACGGTGATGTGCATGACGGCCACGTCCCAGGCGAACGGCAGTTCCTGCTCCGCCAGCGTCCGGCGCAACGAAGGCTCGGCGAGCTTGCCGGTGATGAAGAGAACCCTGGTGGGGGCCGTCCTCACGCCTACTTCGGATCCCCGCTGCGCACCCACTTGTTCGGTGTTCCCTCGAGCCCGGGGAACCCGGTGGTCGGACGCCAGAGCACCACCTCCTCGATCTTCCTGGCGAGCTCGAAATCCTTGTCAGTGATGCCTCCGGCACTGTGGGTCTGAAGCTTCACCGTGAGCTTCGCCCATGTCACGGTCAGGTCGGGGTGATGGTATGCCGCCTCGGCGACGTACCCGACGGTGTTCACCAGCATGAGCGTCGCCTGCCATCCGTCAGTCTTGTAGACCCGGCGGATCCATCCGTTCTCGTAGTACCAGCCCGGCATCGTCGCCAGCTTCTCGGCGATCTGGGCCTCCGTATACGTCGGTTCCTTGTTCGCCATGGTTCCTGGCCTCTCTCTCTTAGCTCACCACTCCACCGTTGACCAGCAGTGCCTGACCTGTCACGAACGCGGCGGCGTCGGACGCGAGATACACGGCCGCCTGCGCCACGTCCTCCGGAGTACCCCACCGGCCAAGCGGCGTCACGCGCTCCACATGGGCTCGCCACTCCGCGCTCGCCTCGTCGCCGAACGCGGTGTCGATGAACCCCGGGGCGATCACGTTCACGCGGACCAACGGGGCCACGTCCAGTGCCAGCGACTTGCTGAAGGCGTGGATGCCGCCCTTCGCCGCGGAATAGATGACGGGGTTCTCGCCCGCCATGCCGCTGAGCACGTGATCCCACGACATGTTGATGATGACGCCGGGCCGCTGTCGCGATCGGAAGTAGTCGACGGCGGCCCAGGACGCGAGCACGGTGCCGCGCAGGTCCACGTCCAATACGGCATCGAGCTTCTGCTGCCGCGTGAGCGACCTTCCCTCGCCGGTGAGGATGTCGGCGCCGGCATTGTTGACCCAGGCGTCGAGAGCGTCAATGCGCTCGTCGAGCTGGGCCACGAGCGTTTCGACTGCGCCCGGCCGGGCGAGGTCGAGCTCGAACAGGTGGGCTGCACCCCCACCCACACCTGAAATGGCCGCCGCAGTTTCCTCGGCCCCCCGACGGTTTCGCCTGTAAGTGATTGCCAGTGAAGCACCTGCACGAGCTGCCGCAATAGCGATCGCGCGCCCGATACCGCTGGACGCACCGGTGACGAGCATCGTCCTGTTGCGAAGCGAGGGAGCCGGGCTGTTCGTCGTCACGTGGGTGCTTGAACCCTGTTTCGGCGGGGGGTGGAAAACATACCACGGCTTTCCGCTGCCGTGGAGGCGGCGCATCGAGCGGGGCGGCAGACCCTGCGGCTAGAATTGATGGATGAGACTGCTCGTGAGTGTTCGAGACGCAGGTGAGGCGCTGGCTGCGATCGCCGGTGGCGCCGACATCATAGACGCCAAGGAACCCACGCTCGGCCCGCTCGCTCCCGTCTCGCCTGGCGCTCTCCAGTCCATCTGCGCGGCGGTGCCACCCGCGATCCCCCTCAGTGTGGCTCTCGGCGATGCGCGTCGGTCGGAACTCGGCGAGATCGCCACTGCCGTGGCCCCGCTGCAGCGACGGAAGGCCCTGTACTTCAAGGCGGCGCTGCTGATGGCCTCGCCCTGGGAGGCTGCAGCGGCCATCGCCACGACTGCGGGACTTCTGGAGACGCGGCCCGATCGTCCGGCGCTCATCGTGGCGCGATACGTCGACGAACCGGGCGATGCCGATAACCTGGCGAGCTGGGTGGAAGTCTGTGCCGTCTCAGGAGCGCGCGGCCTGCTGCTCGACACGAGCCGGAAGGATGGCGGCAACCTCCTCGCGTCCGTGGATGTTCACGGACTCGTCGCACTCCGCCGCTGCGCGACTCGCCACGGCATCTGGCTCGCCCTGGCAGGCGGCATGACGATCGACGACGTGGAGCTGCTCGGTGAAATCCGTCCGCACGTGGTTGGCGTCCGGGGGGCGGCTTGCGATGGACTGCGGACCGGAACGCTTTCGAGGGAACGTGTGACGCGGCTGCGTAACGCTATGAGGCACGTCATGGCGCGCCAGGAGCCGCAAGCGTTTCCGGCGTAGCAATACGCACCCGCAGGGCGGCCGGGCGCGCGCCGGCAAAACCCCGATCCACCAGCGCATCCAGGGGTCCGTCGACCGGCTTGAGGAGAATCAGTTCGCCCGCGCCCAGCGCACCGGCGATGAACGCGGCAATGCTGTCGCTGGTGATGTCCCAGGAATGTGGCAGGGGATCGGCGGCACGCATCCAGCTGTGCGGCGCGAGCACCGGGATCTTCCCGGCATCATGGACGGTCTCAACCTCGTTGCGCAGGTGAATGAGTTGCGCGCCCTCGAGTTCGGCCGCAATGCGTCGGGCGAGCTGGTCCATGGCAAGGATGGCCATCCAGTGTGCCATGTCGTCGGAGAACCCCTGGGCGCCCTGGGAGGTCCGGACTTCATCGGCGAAGGCGCCGCCCCCGGGCACGACGAGGACGCGCCGCTCGCGCGCCAGTCGCACCACTGCTTCGAGCGCGGCCTGACGCCTTGAAGGCTCGCGGCACACGGCACCCCCGATCTTGAGCACGGTCAGTCCCGGCTCAGTCACCCCGGCCCTCGAGCAATCGAGCCACGGCTACCGCGGGCGCCGCACAGCTGGCGTCGTCGCTCCACCGGCCGTCCATGGGGATGATTCCCAGGCCTGCGGCACGAGCGGCCCGCTCGGCGATCGGGCGGCCGAGACCGAGCACGGCAGCACGCGCCAGGCGTGGGTGACGCGCCAGTACCTGCACCACGGCGCTCGCGATTGCGGCGACTTGTGCTTCAGCGACGTGGGCGGCGATCGTGGTGATACCGTCGTCGTCGATCATCGTGCGGTCGGCGCATACGACGCGCGCGAGCCGCTCGCCGGCGTGATTCCTGGAATCGCGGGCTGTGCCGGGCTCATGCTGCGCTGGCCGGATTACGGTGCCGAGCCACTGGTGGACGTCCCCGGTGTGGGCAAAGCCGTCGGCGGAGACGAGCGCCATGCCACCACGCCAGGGAACGGCTCGCACGAGTGCCTCGACGGGAGTGCGGAGCGCACCGCTGTAGACGAGCTCGCCGGTCGCGAGCCGGTCGGGGTCCGTCCGGCCCAGCGCCCGAACCTGGCCCGACTCGATAGGAATGATGTCGGTGGTCGTGCTCCCCATGTCGAGGAGAATGACGTCTGGGTGCTCGGCGGCCACTACCATGGCAGTCGCGGTCCAGTTGGAAGCGGATACCTCGATAGGATGGGCGCGGGCCTCCCCTGGGCTGCGGAACCGGCCGACGGTGTCGAGCACATGCATCGATGCGCCGGGGAACGCCCGATCGAGCGCGTCGAGGATGAACCCGACGCCTTCCGCCTTGGTGCGAAATCGCTGGGAGAGTTCGGCCGTCATGGTGACGGCGTGCCCGCATCCGTGCGCCCCGAGGTCGCGGCCCAGGCGCTCGAGCACCGAGGACAGCCGATCGGCATCGTGCTCGATCGAGAACGACTCCGTACGCGCCTGGCTGACCTCATCGCCGGCGACGCGCGCCACCTTCACGTTGACGCCACCGATATCCCACCCGATGGAACTCATCCCGGTCCTCGATCTCGCGCACGGTGTGGCGGTGCATGCCATCGGCGGGGACCGCTCACGCTACGAACCAGTGCGGTCGGAGCTGGTGCGGGGCGCTGAGGGCGACCCCCTGGCACTTGCCGGTGCATACCGTAAGCTGCCGGGGGTATCGCGGTGCTATGTGGCGGACCTCGATGCCATCGCCGGTGGTCCGCCGCAACTCGAACTGCTGCATCGGCTTCAGTCGGGCCACGGTTTCGGTGGACCGCTGCTGCTCGATGCCGGCGTGCACTCGCTTGCCACGCTCGAGCGACTGCGGGGCGGGTTCGCCGAGGTCGTGGTGGGACTCGAGACGCTGCGCTCGTTCTCCGACCTGGAGTCGCTGGCCCGTCATGCGCGCGTCACTTTCAGCCTCGACCTCCGGAACGACATCGCGCTCGTGCGACCGGAATTGCGCGAAGGGACGGCGAAGCCAGTCGCGCTGGCGCGGGCGGCCATCGACTCCGGCGCGTGCTCCGTGATCCTGCTCGATGTCGGCCGGGTGGGGCGGGGCGCCGGGGTGAACCTCGAGCTGCTCGCGTCGCTCCGCCGGGCAATGCCGGATATATCCCTGCTGGCTGGCGGCGGGGTGAAGGACGACGGCGATCTCGCGGCGCTGGCGGACCATGGATGCGATGGCGTGCTCATCGCGACAGCGCTGCACCGGGGCACCCTGGTCTCATGGGCGCCGAGTACTCGTCAGTCGGGGATGAGAGAAGTGCGGTAGGTAGCTGACTGGCCGAAGCTCTCTTCCACCTCGAGTTCGAGCAGCGTCAGGTGGGTGTGTCCCTCCCGGGCCAGTTCGTTCCGCAGCCGGAGCGCCAGGTACTGGGCCAGCATCTCGGCCGTGGAATTCTGGATTGGCAGGAGCGCGCAGTCGGACCGGGGGAAGACGTAGGTGGGCTTCCCGAAATAGTCCACGTGCAGCATTTCGCCGTCGGTGCGGAAGGCCAGCTTCGGGTTCTCGGTCGGCAGCAGCACCTTGTGGTCGATTTCGTCGGCCAGTGACCGGACGATGCGCTTGAGGACGCTGAAGTCGAGCACAAACAGGCACTCGGCATCCACGTCGCCCTCGACCGTGACGCCGACGCGGTAGTTGTGCCCGTGGAGCGACTCGCACTGATGACCGCGGAAGGTGATGAAATGGGCGGAGGCGAACACCAGGTAATCCTTGCTCACCTGCACCCGAAAGCTGCTCTGCACGACCGCTCCTTGGCTTGCCGCTGGTCCTAGCTGACGCGAATTCCCCGCTCAATAATAACGACGAAGAGGGCGGCCGCGGTGAGGTCGGCCGTAGTCCCCGGGTTGCGCCGGTTGGCGACGTCGCGCAGGCCGGCGTCGAATTGCTCGAGTTGCTTCCGCCCGCCCTCACTCCGCACGCCGCCGCTCGCCAGGACTTCCGCTGCCTCGCGGCTCACGTCATCCGCCGCAGCCCGCCCAAGTTTCCGCTCGATCAGCGTGTCGCGTTGGTGCGCGAGGATGGTGAGGGACGTCTCCACGACGGCGGCCGGCCACTCCAGCCCCGCGTCGAGTGCGGCGGCGAGCGTGGGCGCAGCGGTCGCGAAGGTGATCGCGTAGTCCGTCGCGTATTCCGACGCGATCGCATCGCGCCCGGCGGCGAGCACCATTGCATCCCGGAAGGAGATGTCCGGCTCCCGCGCCACGTCCTGGGCATCAACCGATCCCAGGCCTCCCGGTGCTGCCAGCCGGATCGCCCGGTACACCGTCCGCGCATCCTCGACCGTGGTTCCCCGAAGTACCGCGCGTACCGCGTCGCGCAGCGACCCGTCCCCCTTCCGGAGCATGCCGTGCGCGAGCGGAGCGAGGAGGAGGATGAGACCGAGATTGGTGTTGGCGGCCGTCCACCGCTTCGTGGCCTCCACGGCGGCGAGGATGGTGCCGCCCAGGCTCCGGCGATCGGCATCGAGAAAGGCGGGGCCGATCGCCGCCGCGCTCGCGAGGAAGTCCTCGTAGCGCATGTCGCCGAAAGTGCGGCCAGGCGACACGTTGCCCGGCTTGGGTGCCGCCACTTCGAGCAGGCACGCGAGCTGGACTGCGCTCGCCACATCGGCTGGCGTCATGGCATGGCGCGCGTGTGCGCCCCCTCTGCGGCCTGCTTCACGATGGCGCCCGCAACATCGATTCCGGTGGCGCGTTGCAACCCCTCCCAGCCGGGGATGCCATTCACCTCGAGAACATATGTGGTGCCGTCGCTGCCCGTCAGCAGGTCGACCCCGGCGTACTCCGCCTCGATGGCGCCGGCAGCCCGGAGCGCGAGTTCTGCATGCCTTGCGGGCAGCTCAATGGCCGTCGCGGCTCCCCCGCGGGACACATTGGTGCGCCACCCGGGCGCGCGCCGCTCGATGGCCCCGAGGATGCGCTGGCCCACTACGAAGGCACGGACGTCGCGCCCTTCGTGCGGAACCATGCGCTGCAGGTAGTAGACGCCCTGGATCCGCTCGATCGTGCGGAAGACGCGCCAGGCCAGGTCTTCATCGGCAACCCGCAGCATGCCGAGTCCCATGGACCCGAAGAGCGGCTTGACGATCACGTCGCCGCCCAGTTCCCGGAACGCCTCCATGGCGGCGTCGGGCGCCTCGCAGGTGCGCGTCTCGGGCACAGGAAGACCCGACTGCTCGAGAAGGCCCGTGGTCCAGAACTTGTCCACTGACCGTTCGATGGCGCGCGCCGTGTTCATGACGCGGATGCCCCGCTCGGTGAGCTGGTGCAGGGCATCGACGCGATGGATGATCTGTTCGAGGGAGCCACTCGGGATGATGCGGGCCAGGACGACGTCGGCCCGCTCGAGTTCGACGTCGCCGCTGCGCAATCCGCGCCGGCTCCCGAAGGAGCCGACGAGGTCCTCATAGCGCGCCAATTGGTGCTGGTGACCGTGCTGCCGGGCAGCACGGTCGAGCTCATCGGTATGCCAGCCGGACTTCGAAGCCAGCGTGACGATGAGCAACTACTGCTGGACTCCGATCATGCCGCGCATTCCGCCGGTGACGAAGTTGCCGAAGTCGTTTCCGATGTTGGCGAATGCCTTGCTGCCGACGCCGGTATTGAGCTGCTCCATGCTGGGAAAGCAGAGCTCGGCCTGGCGATAGACGGCCGGCGGCGTGCCATCGAGATTCGAGATGAACCTCGTGAGGTCGGCACGCACGAAGCCGACAGCCGTCTGCTCCGACGCGACAAGGGCCAGGTGCTTCGGGTAGTAGGCCTCGAACGCGGCAGTGTCTTTTGGCGTCCAGTAGATGACCGTCGCGAGCACGGGGCATGGGGTGCTGCTCGCGTCGCCGGTTTCCTGCGCGATCATCGCCAGGAGGCCGTCGGGAGCGACAAAGTTCTTGAAGTCGTCGCCAACCGCCTTGAAGCCGGCCGTCGCCACGCCGGCCTTGAGAGCGTCCATCGACGGGAAGTACAGCTCCGCCTGGCGGTAGAACTCGGGCTTCGTGCCCTGGAGCGAAGAAACGAACTTGGTCAGCTCCGCCTTGGTGAAGCCGATCTCCTGCTGGTGATCGCCCACGATCTTGAGGTGCGTCGGGTAGTACTTCTCGAACTTGGCCGTGTCCTTGGGCCACTTGTACAGCACCGTCACGATCGCCTGCGGTCCCGGTGGGGGCGTAGGGGCGGCGGCGGCAGCGGCGGCAGTGGTGTCGGCAGCCTTGGCGGCTTCCTTCGTCGGCCCGCAGGCCGTCATGAGCACGCCGGCCGCGAGGATGCATGTACTGGCGAGACTACGCATGTCCAACTCCTGGGTGGGTAGAGGCCGCCCTCAGGCGGCGGGATAGCACGACTCGCGCAGCACATCCTGGTTGAGCTGCCCGGCGTGAAAGGTCCGTCCGCTTTCCGTGCTGGTCAACCTGACCTCCGCCGGGCTGAACAGCAACGGATCGATGGCGTAGAAATCCTTGTTATAGCGCTGGAAGATGTCATAGAACGGTGTCCCGTAGTCGCGCGACGCGGAGGCCGGCACCTTTGGGGCCAGATCCGCCAGTTCTTCGTCGCTGGCGCGCACGGTGAAGTGCACGCTCCCGCCGTACAGGATGCAATCGTTCGTGCGCCCGATGGCGCGGAGGTCATTCTTCGCGACCGGCGGCAGGGGGGCAAATCCCACGGCACTCACGATCTTCGACAGGTCGAAGTGCAGCCGTTCGATCTTGTGCATCGCGGTCTCCACCACGCGCGCCGCGATCTGCACCCCGCCGGCGAGACTCGCAGTGGGTGCGACGAGGAAGGTCAGCTGGCTTGGTGACAGCTTCGCCCTGGCCGCGACCCACTCCGCCACGGCCGCGGTGGGCAGTTGGCGTCCCTCGAGCACGAGGACCCCGTGCTCCGCCGTCTCCGCATAGGCCAGCTTGGCGAAGAGCTCCTTTTCCACCCGTGCATGCGCGCGCAGCGGCCCCGAACCCATCGCGAAGAACCCCTCGGGCGAGATGGCCCAGCCGGCATACTGTGATGCCATGCAGCTCACCATCGGGTGGTCGGTCCACACCGTCAACCCCGGCCAGGATTCGTTGCCGATCGCGACGGGGCCGAGCGCGATGTTGCCTAGTCCGCCCATGCAGATCTCGGAAAGAGCCAGGCCCGCATCGTACCCGCCGGCCACATTCACGCCGCAGTCGATGACGCGGGCACCGTTGGCGAGCGTCTGTACCTCACAACGGAGCAGCTCGGCGTGCTCGGCCACGCCGTCGGCAATGTCGGTCGCGAGTTCACCCATGCCGAGCGCCTTCATGCTGGACTCCATGCGAGAATCTCTCCCTTGCCGGTTTCCGAGAAGTCACCGCTGTAGCGGCGGAACCGGCCGTCGATGTGTGCCGCCGTCACCGGGAGCCCGAGTACATCGCGCAGGCGCCGGAACAGCAGGCGAAGGTAGACAGGCTGGATCGTGCAGGCGTACCGGTAGGTGGCGCTTGGCTCCACCGGGCCAAGGCAGATGAGCGACCCGCGCTTGTTCCAGAGCGCCGCGTCCGCGCCGGTGGCACCACAGGCCACGACGGTGCCGGCGATGGTGGACAGGAGCGTGCAGCGTCCCGTCGTTCCGCCCACGGCCACCAGGCCGCGACGCATGAGCGCGCCGGTCTCCTCACCAGCGTTGCCGAGTATGACGAGTTCGCCACCAGTCATGCCGCGCTTTCGCCCCGGTGCCGCCGCACCGGCACGGTCGCCCGTGTTGCCCCGGACGACGAGCAGGCCCCCGGACATTCCCTCACCCGTCGAATGTCCGGCATTGCCACCAAGCTCGAGGCGCCCGCCACTCAGCTCGGCACCGGCGCGATCGCCAACATTGCCCTCCACGCGCACGAACCCCTCCGAGAGCCCTGCCCCGACACGCTCGGCCAGCGTGAGATCGCCCACGAGCGTCGCGGTGCCGTCGGGCGTGCCGTCGATCGTGAAGAGGTCACCAAGGGACACCATTCCCGAACGGACGGACCTGACCTCGCGGCGCGCGATTTCAGCGGGACTCGCCGTCGTCCATGCTGCGGCAAAGGCCGGCCCGAATTCGACGCGCTCCTCAAGCCTGGACCGCAGCGTCAACCGGAGGCCGCTCATGATCCGTTCCCGCCCATGATCTCGCGCAGCTTGAAATGATGCGGTCCGAGCTTCCCGCCGTAGTTGCCGGCGGTGATCGACACCACGCCGGGAACACAGGCGGCGTCGATGCCGGCGCGCATGGAGGCGCTCACGGCGGCCGCGTCCAGGCCGTTGACCACGATCTCGAGGACCGAGTTGACCGTTTCGGGGAGGGCAGTGGTGGTGACGGCGCGAAGGGTGGGGCAATACGCGTCGTTGGTGGACGCGATCATCGTCTTGGAGCGCTTGCTGCCGACCTTCGACCCGCTCCGTACCACCCCTCCGGGAAACGGGAGGATGATGTCCGGCATGCCGTGCATCGCATCGACCGCGGCCTCGGCCGCCGCGAGGGCGCGGTCAGCGTCCTCGG
Source organism: uncultured Gemmatimonadales bacterium (assembly GCA_963789925.1). Taxonomy (GTDB): domain Bacteria; phylum Gemmatimonadota; class Gemmatimonadetes; order Gemmatimonadales; family GWC2-71-9; genus JAGGAG01. The sequence goes on along the minus strand of CAWBMQ010000005.1, from coordinate 179,468 downwards.
CGAGGATGAGGAAGTTCCCGCCGCCGATGCACTTCACCATGCCGAAGGTCTCGGCCACAACGAACTCGCCTTCCATGACGGGAACGCGCCAGTACCGCTGCGCCGCCGATCACCTTGCTCGACTGGTACCCGTCGCCGAAGTAGCGGAGCGAGGCGCCGACCTTTACCCGGTCGGGGGCATCGGGCAGTCCGTCGTAACAGGCGGTAGTGGGGCAGGTGAGGACGGTCTGACCGACCCGCTCGACCAGGCGCTTGGACAGTTCGTCCTTCGCCATGACCATGAGGAGCACACTCACGCCGGGCCGGCCGTCGGGTGTCTCCGCCTCGGTCAGCTGGCGTTCGATTCCCGCCTCGCACTTGCAGCCAATGACCGAGGTCGCGAAGCCGGTGAGCTTGAGCGCGGCCTCGCGCACCCACCGATCGGAGCGGGCGGTGATGACCAGCCGCGCCGAGCGCATGGTGAACGCCTCAGCGAAGGTATCCTCGATATGGACGCCGCGGATCTTCATGTCAGTCGATGCCGAGCGGCCCGTTGGGCAGCCCCTGCACGGGATAGTGGTCGAACTGCACCGTGGAATACCGGTCGAAGTGTGAGCGGATCCCCGGGACGACGGCGTCGTCGTATCCCGGCCTCAGGTAGAGGCGTCGCCCAGTCGGGGCGAGCCGGAGGTGCCCTTCCTCCACCATGAGCTCACCCTGCTTCAGGACATAGCGAGGGCTCGCAAACATCGCGGCGATGTCATCCTGGCGGCTGTACACCGTCACATCCGCGTCGGCGCCGGCGCCAAGGTGCCCCTTGTGCCGCAGCCCGAGGAGCCGGGCCGGCCCGGCCCGGGTGATGATGGCGATCTCGCCCAGGGTGAACTGCCGGTCGAGGCCATCGAGCAGCGCGCTACCGGCGAGCAATTTCTGGTTCACGAGCTTGAGGCGCTCGTCGCGCACGGTGCGATCCATCAGCAGCTGGATGAGCTGCGGATACGCGAGGAACGAACCGCCATTCGGGTGATCCGTGGAGAGCACCACGCGCCAGGGATCCTTCGCGAGCAGGAACAGCTCCAGCCCGATCGCCCACTGCAGCGCGGAGACTGCCGCCTTCTCCTTGAATTCCAGGGGCACGATGCCACAGCCGGTTTCCAGTTCGATATCGATGTTGACCCACTTCCGCCCGCTCGACTTGTAGAGCAGGTACTCGACCGGGCCGTCGGCGGTGACGGTGGTGGCCGGTCCGAACATCACCTGGCCCACATCCACGCTGAGCTCAGGGTGGGCGTTCACCCATTCGGAGAGCTCCCGGGCAGCCGACTTCCACCCACCGCCGGTGCCGTAGGCGTGGAACTGCAGGTGGGTGAAGTGCGCCCGTCGTCCCTCGAGCGCCTTGAAGCTCTCCAGTGTGGTGGCCACGTTTCCCGGGACGCCGAGGTTGTTGGCATGGATGTGCACCGCGTGCGGCAGCTTGAGCGCGTTCGCGGCGTCGGTGAGCGTCTCGAGAATGCCGCGTGGCGTGACGCGCGAGCTGCCCAGTGGCTCATCGAGCCCGGTGAGGTTCCGCTGCGGTGTCTTCCAGGCCTCAACGCCGCCCGGGTTCACCACCTTGATCGCGTATCCTCCCGCGGCGCCGAGCAGCCAGGCGGCGTAGTCGCGAGCCCGGCCCACTTCGCCGGCATCGATCAGCCTCAGCAGGTAGTCGTCGTTGCCCATGAGCACGAAACAGCCGGCGTCGATGCAGGGCGTATCGCTCATCTCGTGATGCGTGTGTCGCGCCGTGAGCGGCGCGATGGCGGCGTCGAAGACGGTGGTGTAGCCCAGGCCGGCGTAGCGATACCCGGTGGTGAAGGTGCTCGGCACGGTGCCCCCAGTGCCCGAGCGGCCGGCGTGTCCCCTCGCCAGGTGCGGCGCGGGCACCGGATCGGCGGCGTGCTGCTCCGGGAGCAGGCGGCGCGCGTGGTTGCAACTCGAGCTGGCGACATGACTGTGGATGTCCACGCCGCCGGGCATGACGACCATGCCGCGCGCATCGAGCGACGGCGAACCGGCCGGCACGTCCGCCACGATCCGTCCATCGGCGATGCAGATGTCCCGCACCTCGCCGTCGACGCCGTTTGCGGGATCGTAGACCGTGCCTCCGGCAATGCGAAGCGTCGATCCCGGGGTCATGCCGCGGCCTCACGGAGACTGCGTACCACCGCTTCCTCCAGCGCGCTGAGCACCATCGCAGCCGTGCGGGGGCCGTCGAGCACGGGCGCCAGCGGCAGCGGGATGTCGTCCAGGCGGTAGGCGGTGCCGCCCTCGTGAATGCCGGCGCGCCCGGTATCGATGGAGACTTGTATCGCGCCCGGCGCTCCGCTGGCCGCCGGACCGATGACCACCTTGGGCAGCGCCGCGATGGCAGCGAGGGACGCGGGGGGGATGGTGCGCCAGTCGCCAACCAGCAGGACCGACTCCACGCTCCCCGCATCCTCGAGTCCACGACGGTCGGTGTGATACGCCGGCACCCCACCGTGGAAATCCACGGCAAACGGGTATCCGGTCTGCCAGGTGAGCAGGGACTCGACCCCGTTCCGGTTGTCGCCGCTCCGCAAGGTGAAAAGTGCCGCGCGCGTTGGCGTGTTCAGGGCCTGCGCCAGCGCGACCAGCCCCTCGGCGCGCTGCGACGGCCGCGACGGGTCGCCGTTCTCGCCGTCAGCTACGATCGCCACGTACTTCGCTGCCATCAGGCGGGCGGCCAGCTCGGACAGTCCGGCGATGTTCGCGGTCGTGTCGGGCACCAGACCCCCGGCAACGATCGACCGGAGGATGCTGAGGGCGCTTAGCTCTCCGGCGACGGGCAACTGGAGCGATGCGTCGGCGGCATCGACGGCGCCGTCGTTGCCGATGCGCACGCTTACGACCGTTCGCGAGGCGCGGCCGTCCGGCGTATGCGTGCCTGAAGCCTCCACGAGTCGCTCGAGGAGGCGCGGATGGGTGCGCGCGGGATCGGCTCCCCAGAAGAGGACGACATCGGCGCGGTTCTTGAGTTCTCCGAGCGTCGCCGCGGCCCGGCCCCGCCGCTGTCCCGCGAGGATCCCCGAGGCAGCGGCGGCGCTGGTGGCGGTGTCGGTGGTGGCCTGCAGTCGGTCGGCGATTGCGACAGCGGGCCTCAGCGCTTCGATGGTGAGGCCGGGCCCGAGGAAGACAAGCACGCGTCCGCGGGAACTGGTGAGGACTGAGGTGGCCGCAGCGATTGCAGCCTCGAACGTCACGTCCTTGCCGGCAGACCGGATGTGACCCGGCACCGCACCCGAGCCCAGCCAGTCGCTTCCGAGAACGCAGGCGGGCAACAGGCCCGACACACCGCTGCCCGAGACTTCGACGGTCACATCGTCGCAGAGCAGTCCGCACCCCAGGCACGTCATGCCGACCCGACGTGACTCAGTCATGCGATCGCCTGCACAATGCCACGTGCGCGTTCGCTGAGGTCGGCGTAACACGCGCCGGCGGTTTCGGCGGCAGCGAAAACGGTGCAGATCGGTGCGCCGGATAGCACAAGCGTTCCGGGGAACGGGATGTCCCGGATCATCTCGTGTGCCAGCCACGAATCGGTATCCGGTATGGTGCAGTCGTTCGGCGCGAAGACCACGGCCTTGCCGAAAACTCCGCGGGTTTCGGGCTGAGGGACCTGTGGCAGCGGACCCTCGCTGGCAGCGACGTGAGCCGCGAAGAGGGAGATGCCGAGTGAACGCTCCACCAGTTCCACTGCCGCCGTCCAGCGTGGATTCACCTCAATCACCACCGCCTCGCCGTTCCGGGCTATGAAATCGATGCCATTGATGCCCCGGAGGCCGAAAGCGCGGGTGAGGGCCTGTGCCGCGGCGGTGGCACTGGCGATGACGTCGTCCTGAGCGTCGAGCACCGGGGCTCCGGTATTTCCAAGGAGGTTGCCGCACCACCGATGACCGGTGGCGCCGAATGCGCCATCGCCGATCAGCTGCCGCGTCACGCCGAGGGTCCGGGCGTCATGTCCATCGGCGACGAACACCAGTGACGCCGATACTCCCTCCACCCATTCCTGCAGGAGCTCACCGTCCAGCAGCGGATCAGCCGAGTGCCACTGCCGCACTCCGCTGCCGCCACCACTCCGTCTCGGCTTGGCCAGGAGCTGCCGGCCGGGCGCGTGCATCACGGCGTCACGCGCAGCGCCATATACCGCAGGCGAGGAAAGGCCATGGCCTTCCAGCACGTCGTGCACCCGCTCGGCGTGACGCACGTCCCGGAGCACGGCCGGTGCGTTGCCGAGAACGATGCGGCCGGCTGCCAGCTGCTCCAGGGCCTCGGGGTGGTTCTCGAAGTTCGAGGTATATGCCACGGCGTCGTACGGCATCGTGACGTGACTGGCGACGGCACCGGGCTCGAAGGGCGACACCGTCAGGTGACGCGCGGGGCCTGGCACGGGCTCCAGCAGATCCCGGTCACCATATCCGTCAGCCGAGAGCACGTCGTATCCGGACGCGATCGCGGAGCGCGCGATCGACCGGACGGACACTCCGGCAATCAGGACACGCGGCAGCGGGTTCGTCACTCCAGCTCCAGCGCATGACGGGCCGCGTCGGGCGGCACGACATACAGGTGATCCAGCGACGTACCCGACGCCTCGCGGATGCGCATCGTCTCCACCAGTTCCCGGTGCGCACCACCGGCGAGACCGTCGGCCAGCAGTGCCGCGCCCTGCGCGCCCTGCTTGCCGTGCGACGCGAAGCCGGTCAGGTGGCGCACCTCGATGTCGCGAAGTGCCGTGGCGAGCCGCTCGCGAACGGCGGGGTCAGAGGCGATCCGCCCCGACACCAGCACTTCGCTCGCGAGCGGCGCCGATACGAGCAGTTGTCGCACCGCCTTTACCGCGCCCTCAATGAAGGCATCGAAGCCGGCGCCGGCCGCATGACGATCCGATGCCGCCACCGTGGTAACGCCGCCCTGGAAGAGCATCCTCTTGTCGATCGTGCCGGCGAGATAGGCCACCTCGCCGTCGAGCGCGCCGGCCGCCTGCCAGCCGATCGGTCCGCTGCTGCCGCCGATCCCGTCGACCACCTTCCCGTCCTGGACCGCGAGCGCCGCAGTGAAGGCACCACCGAGCTCCAGCAGTACGAAGGCCGTCTCACGGACGTGACCGCCAAGGCGCAGCGCCTGATCGTGGATGCCGAGGGCGGCAGCGCAGAGTTTGTCGGAGGTACCGAGGTCGATGCGGTTGATCTTGCGATGCTCAGGGACGGTATCGAGGTGAATGACGCCGGGCAGCAGGACCAGGGGCAATCCCGCGTCCGCGAGCGCACGGGTGAGCAGGCGGAGGCCACCGATGCCACCCTGCTCGCCCTTCCGCGCCAGGAATGCGAGCCGGAGATCGTGATCGCTCGTCTCGGCTGCGCGACGGAGCGGCATGCCATACCCCGAAAGGCCGGCCACGAGGTCGGGAGCGCCGTTCTCCGTGAGTTCCGCCGCGAAACCCGCGGGGTCGGCGAGGGCCTCCGCGGTCGGCCACGAGCGGTCGATCACCAGCCGGCCTCCCGACAAGCCACACACGTCGATGGAGACCGTACCCGGGTCGATGCCGACGACCCGTGGCATCGCGCCTAGTCCTTCGACCCGGCCAGCATCGCGCGCGCGACCTCGGCGATCGCTTCCGCATCGAGCACGAGGTCGTTCTTCGTGAACAACCGTGCCACGCACGCCTTGTGCAGCTTCGTCTTGAAGTTGCCGATGCCGAACGCGCCGAAACAGCGGATACCGTCGCGCAGGACGCCGGCGTCGCCCACCTCGATTCCCTCGATGCCAAGCGGGGGCGCGGCGTTCAGGTCCACGGCGACCTTGAGTGTGTCGTGCTTGAGCCAGGCCGACTTCGGCACCATCTGCACACCGGCGGGTCCCGAGTTGAGCAGGATCTCGGCGCCCTCGATGACCTGTGAGAGTGCTGCCGGGTCGTTGAGCGTCGTGGCTTCGACGGCGACATCGAAGCGGGCGCTGATGAACTGCCGCGCCTTTTCGCCCTGCTCCGGCTTGCGGGAGGTGATGATCACCTTGACCCCGCTCCGGGCGAGGAGTCCGGCGGAGCGCTGGCCCACCGGGCCGGTGCCGGCGAGGATCACCGCCTTCTTGCCTCGCAGGTCGCCGAGCGCCTGCTCGATCTTCGTGACCGCCGCGACGGCGGTCGTGTTGGAACCGTTGGAGTCGAGCATGACCGACACGGTGAGCGGCTTGAACATGGCGTCGACCGCCATGGCGAGCAGCTGCTCCCCGGCCGTCATGTTGCTGCCGCCGATCCACACCGCGGTGTTCTTCAGGTCCTTCGCACCGCGCGTGAAGATGCAGCCGTGGATGAGGTCGCGGACATCCGTCTCGACCACGTTGCCGTAGCTCATGATCGCGTCGGCGCCGGCATCGTACGCCACCACCTGGTCGAAGACGCTGGGAAGCCGGGAGCTGTCGAGCTGGAGAAGGAGCTTCTTCATGAAGTCGTCAGTCGTGGGTCGTCAGTCGTGAGTGGCCAAGCAACCGGGGGGCGTCCCGAGACTCTGGGCCGCCCCCCGGCGCAACGATCGGCGAAGCGTGAAGCTCAGCCTTCGGCGCCGCCCGCGAACGGGTGACGGGCCGCCTTGTACTTGGCGAGCACGTCATCGACCGAGGGCTGGCCCTTGAGCGCGCGGGAGATCGACTCCTTCACTGCCTTGTAGTTGAAGTCGAAGATCTTCTTGTCGTCGGCCGCCTGCCAGTGGATGAACACGCCCACGAGCACGACGTAATCGTTGGCCTTGTCCTTCGGGATCGTGCCATCGGCGACGCTGTCCATGACCGCGCGCGCCACGGCCGCCTGCGCGGGGCCGAACATCTGCACCGCCTGCTTGGCGCCCTTGATGGTGACCTTGTTGAAGAGCAGTGTGTCGGGCTTGCACGCCAGGTTCGGCGTCACGACGGCGAGGAGGGTGGTGAAACCGTCAGAATTGCGCGACAGGGCCTGGGTGAAGGCCGCACCAGCGTGTCCGCCCTTGGAGCCGATGATGAGATCGATATGCGCGATCTCGTTGCCATCACCGACCAGCGATTCGCCGATGAAAAAATCCGCAGCCATGGAAAGCCTCCGTTTACGGTTGGTCGAGCCCAGGGAATCGAGGAACTGCCTTCAACATGAGGTGCAACAAACCGGGGAGCAGCTGACGGCCTGTTCGAGGCCGGGGGCGGTCCCGCCGCAGCGGGTAGCTCTTCGAGGATGCCTAGTATGGAAGCCGCAGTTAAGGGTGTCAAGGCGGGATTTGCGAATTACGACCATCCACCCCTCCGTGCTATCCCCGAGTCCCTCGAATTGTCCTCCCTGTCCTCGCTCCCGGACGGGTTCCGAAACACCCCTCTACGTAACTATCGCGTCGCCAAAGCATTACGCCGTGGCACGGCGCTGGCCATTGGCACCGGTGGAGTTGTTCTCGTGGTCAACTGAAGGAACACAACGTCGAGGTACTCCATGGTCAGGGCCGGTGCACTTGCCGCACTCATCGCGACTATCGGAAGCACACCTGCATCGGCGCAGGTCCGCGCCGTCATCCACGTGAATGTCGGGACTCCCGTCGTGTATGCCGCACCTCGCGCGGTGGTCTATGCCGCACCTCGCCCCGTGATCGTGCGACGCGTTGCCGCGCCGAGCGTCATCTTCGTTCAGAGGGTACCGCATCGGGGCAGGGGCTGGTGGAAGCGAAACGGATACAGGCAGGCAATCGTTTATACCGATGGCAGGTACTACTACAACGGATGGATCCAGCGGCCGGGCGTGACGCAAGTCACAGTGTACGAGCGTGATGGCCGCTACCTGATGTAAGCAACGCGGTCCTCGGACCGCTCAGGAAAGGGACGACTGGCCTACCCTGCACCTCCCCGGTGCTGGATCACCCCGATCCGGGTCAGTCTCCTCTCTTCAAGTGCCCCTGCCTCCCGGGTGGGGGCGCTTGGCTTTCCCCCTCCCGCGGCGACACATCACAGTGAGTGCGCAGGACGCTTTCGACGAACCATTCCCACCCGGCGTAATCGCGATATTGATCGGGAGTGACGCCAGCCAGGTGCTGCAATCGCCGACGCAGCGTCCAGAGGTCGAGACCCATCCTCTCCGCCGCCTGCGCGCTGGTGAGCTTGAGGTTGCCGGCACCGGTGGCCAGGTGGAAGACCTCGCGCCACTCGGTCACATGGAGGTCACCAACTGAACTCAGCCGTCCCGCCAGCCAGCGCACCCCGAACGCGACGCGGGCGAGGCCGCGGGGGGGAGCCGACATCGCAATGGTCATCGGCATGGCTAGCGACGGACGCCAGAGCCGCGCAGCGACATACCCCGCCACCTGCTCCGCATCGGCCGGTCGGCGGCTCAGCACCGCGTGATGTGCCTGTGAGGCGAGCGGAAGGCCCTCATGCGCCCGCCTCACGAGGAATGCCGGCGAGCCCGGGACTCCATTGAGCTCCTGGAGGACCTCGGGGTTCCCTGCCGGTGCATGAGTCACCACGAGCAGCGGCGCCCAAGGCGCGCGGCGCAGCGTCGAACTCACGCCGCGGATCGCGCTCGCGTCCTTGTCCACATCGAGGATGAAGAAGCTCCCGAGGGGCATGACTGGTGGAACGGCGTCGAGGGCCGTATAGGGCGGCATCGCGACCCTGAGCGGTGGGTCGATCTCGGCGGGAACGGGTGGTGAGATCATTGTTCAGCAGCATACCCCGCTCGTCCCGAATCGGTCAATTGACTTGGCTTTTGGTTACTGGCGGCGTTTCCTTCCCCGCCATGCATCCCACCCGCGATCATCACCTTCCACCCGATCCCGACGCCTTCCGTCACGCCGCGCACCCTCGCGGACGGGTCATCGTGATCGCGCCCACCCGCGCCGCGTGCGAGACGATCGAGCTCGCGCTGGGACTGCACCTCGACACGCTGCTCGAGCGCGAGCATGGCGCCGAGCTGCTGGCCTGGGCCTCGGGCGGCCGGGGTTTTGGCATCGTTGCCGGGACCGGCGTGGGCAAGACGCTCGGCATCCGACCCATCGCCGAGGCGATCCTGAAGGAGCCGCTTCGGGTGGGGGTTGTGAACCGGGAGCGTGAGGCGACGCCGGAAACGCCCTCGTGGAACGTAGTGATCGTCACCACCGGCATTGCGCGCCGTTGGTTCCAGGACGACCTCATCACCGGGCACGACACCCTGGTGGTGGATGAGATTCACCAGACCTCCGCCGAGCTGGAGCTGTGCCTCGCCCTCGGAAAGCGGGCGAAGTGCCGGTTCATCTGGCTCAGCGCCACCGTCGATCCCGCGTATTACTCACGATACCTCGACTCGTCCGACGTGCTGGTGACGCAGGCATTTGATCCCGCCCTCCGTGCCAAGGTCGATGTCATCCCGCAGACGCCGCAGGAGTTCTTCACGGAGAAGTACGTGAAGCGACTGATCCGCGACCGACGCGGCGTGGCGGTCTTCGTGCCGACCCGCGCCGAAGTGGAGCATCTCGCGTCCGACATCGGGAGCCAGTGGCCGAAGCTGACGGCGGCGTTCTATCACGGTGGTGAGCCGATCCGGGTCGTCCGGCCGTTTCTCGAGGGCGAGGTGGAACGACCGTTCCTGCTGGCCATGACCGCCGCGGGCCAGTCGGCTCTCAACGTCCGCGGGCTCGACACCGTGGTCATCCTCGATGCCCGCTACGCCAACAAGGTGGATCGCGGCCGCAACGTGCTGCATCGGCTCTACCTCGGGGCCAACGAGATCCTGCAGATGGCCGGACGGGTACATGGCCGCGTTCCCAACGGCGAGGTCACGATCCTCAGCGACCGCAAGCTGGTGTTCGAGGAGCTGCGTCCCACGCCACCGGAATTCCAGCTGGCAGGCGACGCCGAGCGAGTGGCGATCACGTGTGCCGCGCTGGGTGTGGATGCGGGCGACCTCGACCTGCCGCAGCCTCTCGATCGCGCGGCCTACCGGCGGGCGATGGAGCGGCTCACGACGCGGGGACTGGTGGAGAACGGGCGACTCACGCGCTACGGCCACGAGGTCGAGGCCATGCCTGTGGACCGCGCCTGGGCCGAGCTCCTGGTCCATGCTGATCCCGAGCTGACGCCAATGGTGGCGGTGTGCTCCAATATCGACTCACTCCACCGCATGACCCGCGAGGAGCGCGAGCTCCACGGCGCGCTGGTGAACGGAAGTGACCACCTTACCGCGTACAACCTGTTCGCCGAGGCGGTGAATCAGTGCGGCAACATCGGCGAGGTGTATGGCCTGCCCCGCCACGTATTCGTGGAGGAGGAACTCGCGGCATGGGCCGAGCGGCGCGGTGTCCTGGTCAAGGCCATCGAGGATACGGCGCTCGGTACCGCGTCGGTCTATCGCGCGCTCGAGCAGGAGCTGCCCCGCACCCTGCCATATGCCTCGAAGGACATCCGCCGGAAGTGGATCGACCTTGTCGCCCGTGTCATGCCGTTCGACCTGGTCATCGATGAACGCACCGCAGAGGGACAGGAGGCGCGCATCTCGAAGACGTCGGTGGCGGGCAGCTGGGGTGCGGTCGCGGGGAACCTCCGCTTCTTCGCCGACCGGTTCGGCACGCCGCGGGCGGGCATCGAGGGAACGACGATTCCCTACGACGTGGTGAAGGAGTTCGCGACCTGGGGCAAGCCGCATGTCAGCGTGACGGGCCCGCGGAAGCACCAGCACCTCGCCACGCACCGGCGACTCGACTATTACGGCTTTCACCTGGAGACTGTGGTGGAGGAGATCGAGGGCAATGTGCCCCCGGCTCTCCTCGAGCCGGCGCGCGAAGCGCTGGTGACGTCGCTGATCGAGGGAGAGGGCCCGCATCCCGACCAGGGCCGCATCCGCCACGCGGTGGCGGATCTCGATGAGATGTGGCGGCGGAGCGGGGGGACCCTGGACGCGATCTCGCCGTCGGCGATCCGGACTATCCTCCGGGCGCAGCTCGAGCAGGTGAGGAGCTGGGACGGGTTCCTGAGGCAGCGCGTGACTCTGGAACCGGAGACGCTGGTACCGGAGGAGACGCGCACGACGCTCGCGGCACTGCCGACGTCCGTGCGGCTGCACGGCGACGCGGCACCGCTGCACTACGAGCTGGAGGACGGCACCGGCATTGTGCGACTGCACCTGCGCGAGGGGCAGGCGCGCCGGTACCAGGATCGCGACCTGCCGCCGCTCGACCGCCCGATACGGTTCGCGATCGTGCGCGCGCGCCAGGCACCGGCGCTCGGCACCACCGTCGCGGAGGCGATGCGCGCCCTGCACCGCGGTGGCGACGCGGGTGACGCGGGCACGGACGGAAACCGGGGCCGGCGAGGCGGACACGGCGGGGGAGGGGGGCGCGGCGGAAGGCCGGGCAAGGGGTCCCGGGGCGGGCGCGACAGCCAGCACTGGCGGAAACGCCGCTGATGTCCCCAGCGGTTCCGCTGGCGCTGGTCATCGTGCAGGTGCTGTTCGCGAGCCTCGCCATTGCCGGGCGCTATGTGCTGCCCGAGTTCCCTGCGGGACTCCTCGTGTCGGTGCGCGTGCTGGGCGCCGCCGCAGTACTGCTCGCCGCGAACACCTTGCGCGGCGGGCCCTGGGTGACCAACCGGCGCGACCTGCGCAGCCTGGCGGTGCTGGGGACGCTCGGCATCGCCGCCAACCAGTCGCTCTTCCTGTTCGGTCTCAAGCACACCACGGCAATCAACGCGACGATTCTCGTCACGACGGTGCCGGTGTTCACCGTGTTCGGCTCGGTGCTGCTAGGGCGCGAGCCGGCGTCGGGGTGGAAGTTCACCGGGATCGCGCTCGCGGCCCTGGGCACCATCTATCTCATCGGTCCCGATCGCATCTCTCTTGCGCCCGGCGTGGCGCTGGGCAACCTGCTGATCGTGATCGGCATGCTCTGCTATGCCGCGTACTTCCTCCTTACCAAGCCGATGATGGCGCGCTACGACTCGATCACCGTGAGCACCTACGTGATGCTGTTCGCGATCGTGGGCGTGGTGCCACTCGGTCTCCTCGCGCTCCGGGGCTTCGATGTGGGCGGCGTGCGTGGGCCGGTGTGGGGCTGGGTCGCCTACATCGTGGTGGGCCCGACCATCTTCACCTACCTCCTGAACATCTGGGCGCTCAGGCGCGCATCGTCGAACATGGTTGCGATCTTCATCTACCTGCAGCCGCTCCTCACCGCGGCAGTAGCACCGCTGCTCCTGCGTGGCGAGTCACTGACGGCACGTGCGGCGGCCGCGGCATGCGCGATCTTCGCCGGGCTGGCCACGGTGATCATGGCGGAAAGGCGCCAGCACCGGCAGATGCCGGAAGAGGCGCCGGTCGGCGAGTAGTGTGTCCGACCCCGACTGGGGCGTCCTTGACCTATAGTAGGAAGGGAAACAGCTTGACCGTCTCGGATTGAAACCTTTGGGCCCCTTGTCACGTATCTGCATATATGACTGAAGGATCCACCACTACCAGCCAGCCATCAGTCTTTTCTCCGCTGGCCCGGGCACTTCTGGACGGCTTCAGCGAGGGCGTCATCGTGTTCGACGCCCAGGGTCGCGTGATGTATGCGAACCAGCAGGCCCGTGAGGCACTGAAAGCGTTCGACTTGAGCGCGGATGCGCGCGACCTGCTGCCGCAGTTGTCGGCGCTCGGCGGCCGCCTCCGTCCCCTTCGCATCGGACAGCTCGAGCTGGGTGAGGCGATGTTCATTCCGGGAATTGCGGGTCCCGCGACGTTGGCGGAGCGCGAGAAGGAGGCTATCGTCAAGATGCTGGACGCCAACAGCTGGAAGCTGGCGGACACCGCCCGGCATCTCGGCATCAGCCGCACGACACTCTGGCGCCGCCTGAAGGCGTACGGGCTTCACCGGGACGGCCGGACCAAATGGGCGCATTCCTCGCCACGATAGTCGCTGCTGCATCAGTTCTTTCCCCGACAACACGAGACACCGTTTCCCCGTTCGCCAGCGCCGCTACCAAGGCGCTGGTGGAGCGTGCGATGGCACGTCAGCGTTCGCAGGACTCGCTGGTGACCGACTATTCGGCGAGCCTGAGGTATCGGCTGACCGTGTCGGTCGGCCGGCGCCGCTGGGGGCGGAGCGCACCGGCGGCCGTGGAGGAACAGGAGGCCCAGGTAACGTGGGCCGCCCCGAACAACCTCGTCGTCAACATCATCGGCCGGCGCGCCGAGTCCAGCAACGACGAGTTCAATCTTCAGAGCATCTGGGACCGGCCCTGGTTCGTGGCGCGGGGACTCACCGATTCGATCCGGCTCTTCAGCGATGACTTCCCGGCGATCGCGCCACTGCACCCGCTCGCCGTCGATGGGCCGCAGTGGTACCGCTACGAGCTGGTCGACAGCCTTCGGGTGACCTTGCCCGACGGCAAGCAGGTGATGCTGCTCGCGGTGGACGTGACGCCGGCGCGAGACGGACAATCCCTGGTGGTAGGCAAGCTGTGGCTCGATGCTGCGACGGCCGAGACTGTTCGCTTCTCCTTCCGCTATGTCGGTACCGGACAATGGGTGGCCCCCGAGGGCGAGACGAAGAAGGACTCCTCAAGTTCGCGTCGCGCCAACAAGCTGGTGAGCCGGCTGCTCACGCTCGACGCCGACCTGGAGTACTCGCTGCAGGACGGACGCTACTGGATGCCGTACCGGCAGGTCCTGTCCGGACGGGTCACCATTCCGCTCGCCGGTGATTTCGTCATTCCCTTCGAGGCGGTGACGACCTTCCGCGACTACGAGATCAACACCGGGAAGCAGCCGGTCTTTTCCATGCCACTGCCCGATTCCTCATTGTCGCGGGACAGCGTGAAGGCGCTGCTGAAGGCGAGGGAGGACACGCTCAACAAGGCAAGGCGCCGGGGCGAGGTGCCCGACAGCCTCTGGGCTCGCGATTACAGCGCGCTGTGGGAGGGCGGGCGCTACGAGATCCATCGCGCGCCGGCCGATTCGCTCGCGATGTACAAGGGCTGGGGGGACACGCTGAGCCTGGCGGCGAATCCCGACGCGGCCGCGCAGCAGCGCGAAGTAGAAGGGGAACTCTCGAAGATGGCCCAGGAGCTCCCGTCCGACCTCACGGGCGAGAAGCCGGTCCGGTTCGCCTATGAGCGCACGTCCGACGCGTTCGGGTTCAACCGGGTACAGGGCTACGCGATCGGTGCCGGCATCGGCGTGAAGTTGCCGTGGTGGAACTTCACCAACCTCTACGGCACCGTGCGCTACGGGTTCAGCGACGAGACGGTCACCGGCCGGCTCGGCGTCGTACGGAATGGGCCAGGGTGGAAGCTCACCGTCGATGGTTACTACGACATCGTCGACCAGGACCTGATCTCTCCGGGCCGCAACCTGGTCAACTCCTTCAACGCGATCTTCACGGCACACGACAATGCGGACTACATGCTGGGCGGGGGTGGGAGCGCCAGCCTGAACGTGCCGCTCAGCGACCGTCTCGACCTTCGCCTCACGGCGAAGGTGGAATGGGAAGGGACGGTCGTCACGGAGACCGGCTCGGGGGTGAACGATTTTCTCGGTGGGACTGGAGTAATGCCGGCGAATGCGGCGGTGACCGAAGGCACCTTCGGCGGCGGATCGGTTGCCGTTCACGGGAGCGGCCCGGTCAACTGGACGCTCACCGCCGACGTGCTCGGGGGCCAGGGAACGACCACGGCGCGCACGTGGGGCGATCTCCGGGTGGGGGTCGGCCAAAGCCGCGGCGCCACGTTGCGGGTCAAGACCGGCGTGGCCACCACGCCGGTGCTGCCGCAGATGGAGTTCCGCGCAGGCGGCATCCACACCGTCCGCGGGTACCAGTACGGCACGCAGCGCGGTGCGGCCTTCTGGTCGGCGCAGGCCGACGTGACGCCGATCGCGGGCCCGGTGCGCCCGGTGCTGTTCGTGGACGCCGGCTGGGCCGGAAGCGGATCCGACTATTTCTCCGGACCTCCGCTTGTCGGCGCAGGCATCGGACTCTCGATCTACAGCAAGCTTTTCCGCACCGGGATCATCCGCTTCGACTTCAGTTACCCGTTGACCCAGCGGGATACCCCGGGGAACTCCGAATTCCGGTTCGATCTCATACTGACGGCGGTGCGATGAAGCGCGCGCGCCTCGTGGGGTGGCTCGCCGTCGCGGCACTGGCCACGGCCTGCCGGAACGAGAGCGGGGGAACATTGCAGGCGCAGTGGACCAGCGTGGACACCGCCCTGGGCCGCGGCAGCCTCCGAGTGCCGGTGAAGGGAACATGGTGCGCCTCGCGCGGACGCCTGACGCTGCTGGGTCTGTCGGGCGACACCGGAGTGGGCATCCTGGTGCGCACGGTGAAGCTCGTCCCTGGCCTGCTGACGGTCTCCGACACGGCGACGTCCCGGTCTCCGGGCGCGACAATCGCATTCCGGCTCGCGAACCAGTCGACGCTGTTCACGCTGAGCAGTGACTCGGGCGCGGTGGCGATTACGTCGGTGGATGGCAACCTGGCTGGCCGATTCGTCGGCTGGTTCTCCCAGGCTGACAAGGGTCCGGTGGTGCTGACCGGGCGATTCTCGGGAGTGACCGTGGCGCCCGATTCGGTCCGCTGCGAGAGTGAAGCGCTGCCGGCCCCGGTGCAGACTACGGCTCCCGATTCGGGTGTAAGTTAGGGCATGAACAGCACCTATTTCCGGAAGGGGTTCGGCCTCAAGGCCGCCATCGAGGAGCAGCGGGACGCGGACTACCACAGCGGCCTCGTGGATCTGCTGCGCGCCCGGGACTATTCGCTGGCGGTGGGACCGCTCACGTTCCGGCTGGCCCGCGAGTTCGGCTTCTGCTATGGCGTCGATCGCGCGGTCGATTACGCCTACGAGACCCGCCACAAGTTCCCCGACCGGCGCCTCCTGCTCGTGGGGGAGATCATCCACAACCCGCACGTGAACCGGAAACTCGAGCAGATGGGCATCGAGTTCCTGCATCACGGAGCGGACGGTGAGTTCAATTTTTCGCCGGTGACACCGGACGACGTCGTGATCATGCCGGCGTTCGGCGTCACCATCCGTGACTTCGAACGGCTGCGTGCCATCGGCTGCGTCATG
The DNA here is from genome assembly GCA_963789925.1 of uncultured Gemmatimonadales bacterium. Lineage (GTDB taxonomy): Bacteria > Gemmatimonadota > Gemmatimonadetes > Gemmatimonadales > GWC2-71-9 > JAGGAG01. The sequence goes on along the minus strand of CAWBMQ010000005.1, from coordinate 163,412 downwards.
GTGGATACAACCTGCGGCTCGGTGCTCAACGTGTGGAAGCGGGTCGAGGGATACGCGCGCGATTCGTACACGGCGGTGATCCACGGCAAGCACTACCACGAGGAGACCAAGGCCACGGCAAGCCAGGTGATGAAGTATCCCGGCGGCCGCTACCTCGTGGTCTTCAACATGGAAGAGGCGCGGATCGCCTGCGACTACATCGAGCAGGGTGGTGACGTGGCGGACATCTCGCGACACTTCGCGGGACGCCACTCTCCCGGCTTCGACTTCGCCCGGGACCTCGAGCGAGTGGGGATCGCGAACCAGACCACGATGCTGTCGGGCGAGTCGCTCGCGATCGCGGAGGAGTTCCGCCGCAGCATGGAGCGACGCTATGGTGCGGCAGCCCTGGACGACCACTTCCGCACGTTCGACACGATCTGTTCCGCCACGCAGGAACGGCAGGACGCGGTGGTGACGCTGCTGGCGGAACCGCTCGACGTGATGGTGGTGGTGGGCGGCTACAACTCGAGCAACACGACGCACCTCGCCGCCCTGGTCGAGTCGCATGGCGTTCGCGCGTATCACATCGAGGACGCGAATTGCCTGGATCCGTCCAGCGGCACCATCCGCCACCAGCCGGTGGGCGGCAAGCAGGAGGTCGAGGTTGCCGGGTGGCTCGGCGCGGCGCAGCGGATCGGGATCACCGCCGGCGCGTCGACACCCAACAACAAGGTCGGCGAGACGGTCGCGCGGATCGCGGCGACGGCGGGGCTGGAGCGGGAACTGGGTCTCCTGCTGGAATCGCCAGCCTAGCCGGCATTCGCCTGGTCGATCAGCATCCGGGCCACGGCGATGATGGTGAGTGGCGCGCTGCCCTCGGCGCGATTGTTGGCAATGACATAGGCGGGAAGCCGGAGTGCGAGGGCAGTGCGTACGAGTGACACGAGGTCGGCACGAAGAGCCGGCTGCTCGTCAAGGATCCGGTCGTAGGGCGAGAAGGCCTCCACCGCATCGGCATAGAGACGGCCCGGACGCAGCAGGGCCCGGCAGATGATGCAGGGACCGGTGACCGAGTCGGCGAGCGCCAGCTGCTCCCCGATCGACGGCATGCGGGTCCACGAATTGAACACGTGCGCGACCCCATGCTCGCGCAGCACCGCGAAGTACGCCGGGGTGAGGTACTCCGGGTTCCGGATCTCCACCGCCCATGGCCCGCCTCCCGGCAGCTCCCCGAAAAACCGATCGAGTCGCTCCGTGAACTCGTTCGCGGACACTCCGCCCCGTCCCTGTGACTGAATCGCCTGGAACTCGAAGACGAACGGGCCGGTATGGTCGGCGAAGTGGGTCATGTACGGCTGGTAGACCGACTCGAGGAAGAGTGCGGCATCGAGGAAATGCGGATTGACCTCGCCCGCCCTCGTCTTGCTCTGGACCTTGGCCCAGGTATGCACCGTGATCTCCTGCCACACCTTGCTGACGCAGGGAAAATCGGGCGGGAGACTGGCGGCGTAGCTCTCGAGGACGGCATCGGTCGGCGGGCCGTAGAAACTCGAATCGATGCCGACAGTGCGGAAGAGAGGAAAGCGGCTGTACTCGGCGAGCATCGGCGCGGCGGTGCCCTTGCCGCCATAGTCCTGGTGATAGACCAGTCCCTTCCATCCGGGATAGGTCCACGACGAAGTGCCGAACCGGATGAGCGGAGGGATGCCCGCAGCGAGTCGCTCGAGTTCCTCGCGGGTCACCAGGGCCGCCGCCCCGCTTCACTTCTCCACGATGCGGTAGACGCCCCCTGCCGTATTGAGCACGTAGAGTTCACCGGCAGCATCCTCCCCGAAGCTCGGCACACCGCCACCTGGTGCCAGCGCATCCCATGATCCCGCCTCCGTGACTGCGCCGCCCGCGTACTTGAAGCTGCGTACCCAGCCTCCGCAATAATCGGAGTAAAAATAGGTGCCCACGAGGCCGGGGATCGCCGCACCGCGATAGACGTAACCGCCGGTGACCGAGCAGCCGTCACTGTGCGAATAGTCCAGCACCGGCAGCGTGAGCCCGGTCATGTCGCAACTGCCGGCATCGTAGCATTGCATCCCCTCCATGATGTTCCAGCCATAATTGACGCCCTTGCCGCCGCCGGATGTCGCGATCGAGACGTCGATTTCCTCCCTGGAATCCTGGCCCACGTCCCCGATGTAGAGATCGCCGGTGGACCGGTCGAAGCTGAAGCGCCATGGGTTTCGCAGTCCCCAGTCCCACAGCTCGCCCCGGGTTCCCGCGACGCCGACGAGAGGATTGCCCGCCGGGACAGCATACCCGGTTGCGCCGCTCACATCGAGGCGCAGGATCGAGCCGAGAAGATCGTTGCGGTCCTGTCCGTGACCCTGGGGATCGCCCCCGCTGCCGCCGTCCCCGATCCCCATGTAGAGGTAGCCGTCGGGACCAAAGACAATGTGCCCCCCATTGTGGTTGTCGTACGGCTGGCCCACCGTGAGGCGGATGACACCGTTCGCATCGGCACGGTCGGCGTCGGCGGATACCTGGTATGATGCCAGGACGTTATCGCCCGTCCGGTTGGTGTAGCTTATGAAGAAGCGGCCGTTGGCGGCATACTGTGGATCGAAGGCGAGGCCGAGCAGTCCCTGCTCGCCGCCGCTGGAGACGAGGCTGCTCACGTCGAGGAACGGTGTGGCGAGGACGGCACCGCTCTTCACGACCTTGATCAGGCCTCCCTTCTCGACCACGAACAACCGGGAATCGCCGGCCGGGGCCGTGAGGAGCAGCGGAAAGTCGAAGCCGGTCGCCACCGGCTCGAGTGCGAGGTCGAGCGCCACGGGCGGCGGCGAGGATTCGCCATCGCTGGAGCATGCCGTGAGCAGCAGCGCTGCAATCGGCAGCATTTGGCTGAATCGGGCGGGACGCAGGCGCATTGAGCATGACCTCGATGAGGGATTTGCCGCACGACACATGGCTGCAATCCCCATACCCTCGAGGATCGTCAACGTATCACCGGTGAACCGATGCAGATGCGTGCAGTGTGGTACAACGGTGCGGGCGGTCCCGACGTCATCGAGTTCCGCGATGTGACGTTGCCCGAGCCTGGTCCCCAGGAAATCAGGGTGCGCGTGCACGCCGCCGGCCTCAACCGCGCCGACCTGCTGCAGCGGATGGGGCGCTATCCCGCGCCGCCGGGCTGGCCCTCCCAGGTCCCCGGCCTCGAGTACGCCGGCACCGTCGAGCTGCGCGGGCCTGGTGCTGCGCGCTGGCAGACCGGTGATCGCGTCATGGGACTGGTCGGTGGTGGTGCGCACGCGGACGCGGTGGTGGTGCGCGAGGACGAAGTGATCCCCATTCCCCGCTCACTATCCTATGCCGAAGCGGCGGCGATCCCCGAGGCGTTCCTCACGGCGTGGGATGCGCTGGTGCACCGGGCGCGGGTGTCGACCGGAGATCGTGTGCTCATTCACGCGGTCGGAAGCGGCGTGGGTACCGCCGCCGTGCAGCTCGCGCGGTTCCTCGGCGTGCGCAGCGTGGGCACTTCGCGCACCGCGGCGAAGCTCAACCGTGTCATGGAGATGGGTCTGGACGAAGCCATCGACACGAGCACTGGTTCGTTCCTGCCGCGACTCGGGGAGAAGGTACATGCGCTCATCGACTGCCTCGGTGGACCGGTTCTCATGGAGAACCTGAACGCCCTCCTCCCGCGCGGCCGCCTGGTCCTGATCGGTCACATGCTCGGCGGGCATGGGGAGATTGATCTGGGGGTGGTGCTGCGGCAGCGGCTCGAGATCATCGGGACGGTCATGCGATCGCGCGCACCAGTGGAGCGGGCGACGCTGGCGCGCGAGTTCACGCAGGAGGTGCTGCCGGCGTTCGCCATCTCCGCTGGTGGCGAGGGACCAAGACTCCGGCCGGTCGTCGATGCGGTCCTGCCGATGACGAAACTGGCACGGGCGCACGAGTTGATGGAGAAGAACGATACGTTCGGGAAGGTGATATTGACCTGGAACTAATTGAACCGACGCGCGGCTAGATGAGGGCCATCTGTTCGTCTGCTGTGGCATCGGCGTCAGCGGCATACATCGGTTCGATGTCGCGAGTTCTCCCACCGGTTGGAAACCCGTATTCCATTTGCAGCTTCGTCAGTCGTCGCGTGAGGGCCTCGCGGTAGGCAGGTTCGGCGTTGCTGGAACGCGCAAAGTGCCGTTCGTAGCGGGAGAGCAACTCGGGGAACTCGGCCGCGATCTGGGCGAAGAATCGCTTCCTGGCCGTGGGCCCCAGCCGGAGCACACCGCCGTTGACACGAGTGGCCCGTGCGTCGCGGGCAGCCTCGAAAAGCGCAGACAGCCTCTCCCTCGAATCGGTGAGCAGCGGTACGATCGGCGCCACCAGCACTCCGGCATCGAGACCCTCAGCCGTGAGCTGGGCCAGGGCACGTATCCGGGCGTGCGGCATCGGTGTTCGTGGCTCGAGGCGTCGCAGGAGCGTTCCATCGCAGGTGGCGAGCGACACGTGAATCTTGAGACGGTGGCGTGCCGCGATGGCACGGAGCAGTGGGATGTCGCGGGTGATGAGCGGTGACTTGGTGATGATGCCGAGGTGGAGGCGATTGAACTTCAGCAGGGCCTCCAGCACGCTCCGGGTGATGCCGAAGCGCCGCTCGGCCGGCTGGTATGGATCCGTCGCGGTGCCAATGACGATGGCGGCGTCGCCCACGCGGGCGGGGGCCAGCGTGCGCATCAGGATGTCCGCGATGTTGCTCTTCACCAGGATGTGACGCTCGAACGCATCGACCGCCGGCTTCGAGAACAGCGTTGTATCGGTCTCGGGGTTCAGGTCGCCGTTCGCGGTGTGGCGCTCCACGGTGTAGCGGTGGGTGTCGCGCGCATAGCAGTAACTGCAACCGAATTCGCACCCGATGTAGGGATTGATCGACCAGAACCCCATGTGGGTCGCGGCCGCACTGTTGAGCGCGGAGCGGACCACCAGTTCACGGAATTCGGTGCCGCGCTCACGCGTGTCGAGTACCGGAAGCCCGCGGTGTGCACCGCTCTCCGCCAGCTGATCCAGCTCGATCTGCTCGGGCTGTTGCGCGATCGGATGATCAGGCCTGAGATCACCCGCATCGTCCCCAGCCACACTGCAGACAGCTGATGCAGCCCGAGGCACGCGCCAGCGGGCCGGCGCACTCGGGACAGACGTGTAAGCCATTGAAAATCAATGGCTTTGCTTCACGAGGCGTGACTGGTGGTAAAGTCTTGAATGGCATCGGAAGTCTCCGGCTGATATCGGAGAATACCGAACAAATACCGAAAGTCAATAACTCCATGAGGGTCGACAATCCCGGATTGCCCAGCCCGCATGCGATGCGTACGTTGTCGGGGCGGCCCCTTCCTGCCAGGCCGCAGTGCCCGACTCGCCACGCCTATTTGAAAGAGGGCGGTGCCCACTCCGCCAGAGCTCGCGCGACTGCTCGATCAAGTCGACGTGCCCGACTTCGAGGCGCGATGGGCTGATTTTGTCTCAACGCACAGTCGGCTGTTGCTGCACACGGCGCGATCAATGACGCCGGATGGCGACAGCGCGATGGATGCGTACGCCCACGTACTTGAACAGCTCCACGAGAACAACTGTCGAAGGCTCCGTGCATTCAGCCCGGATGGCCGCGCGCGCTTCACCACGTGGCTGGTCGTAGTGGTGCGTAGGCTCTGCCTGGACTATCGACGGAGTCGATACGGTCGACAAAAGGCCGACGTCGAGCCGATCGAGCGGGACACTCGCCGGCGCCTGGAGGACCTCATTGGTGCCGACATCGATCCCGCATCCATTCCCGATACCAATCCGCAGAATGTCGATGCCGAGTTGATGAGTGCCGAATTGACGGCGGGACTTGCACGCGTGCTCGAGGACCTGCCGGCGCGCGAGCGGCTGTTACTCGCGATGCGCTTTGAGGATGGGCAATCCGTTCCACGCATTGCGCAGCAGCTCGGATACCCGACGCCTTTTCATGTGTACCGGCACCTCAACGCTCTGCTGGATCGTCTGCGAGAACGATTGCGGGACAAGGGCATTGACGGCCCGGAGCCCTGACCTGGCACCCGTGGCGCAAGTCGAAGTGAGCGAATCCGTTTAATAAGGCATGGGCCTTCCAACGAGACCTGGGACGATTGGTGACGGACATCCTGCAGCACCATGGCGCAGCGGAGATTGCTGCCTATATCGACGGGACGCTGAGCCCGAGCGCCAGAACAGCGCTCGAGGCGCACCTCGCCCGTTGCCGTGAATGCCGCCGTGAGGTCAGGGAAGTTCACCAGATCGTGCGGGGAGCGCCGTCCAAGTGGGGACGGGTGCTGTACCCGATCGGTGTGGCCGCTGCCGCAGCGGTGCTGCTGTTCGTGGTTTCACCTGCGAAGCAGGCATTCATCAACAGTGACAGTCACCGGGATCCGGCGGTGACGGCCACCGTGGCACCGAAGCCGATCTGGCCGCTCGGTAGCGTTCCCACGATTGAGGCGATCGAATGGTCGAGTGTGCCCGGCGCCGACCGCTATAGCGTAACAGTGTTCGACGAGAACGGGGGGGTGTTGTGGCAAACAGAGGTTACCGACACTGTTGCCGCGCTCCCTTCGACTCTGCATCTGTCCCCGGGCGAGAAATATTTCTGGTCGGTCCGCGCCAGAACCGGCTGGGATCGCTGGGCTGACTCACCGGTGACGGAGTTCAGCCTTTCGGCCGGGGCGTCAGACCGGTGACCAGACTGATCCTGCTCCTGCTCCTCCTTCCGGAAGCTGCCGCCGCCCAGTTGCAGCAATTGTCCGCGGCCGAGGTCCGGACCGTCGCCGAGCGTGGGGACGATGCGAAATTGCGCACATCGGTAAGTGGCGCACCGATCGCATCGCGCGACGCGGTGCAGCGACTGCTCGAACGCACCGGTTCGCGCGACCCCGCGGCGGCGCAGCGCGCGCTCGCAGCCGCCACGCGCCTGGCCTCGACGATCGCCGCCGAGCATGGTGATTCCTTTCCGCTTCGCACGGTCACGCGCTATGCGGCGTGGACCACGTCGCAACGCCGGGCCAAGCTCACGGTTGACAGCCTCCGCCGGGCGGGCAACACCGCTTTCACCGGGAGTGGCCTCACGTCGGCGCTTCCGTCGTGGCGAGAGAGCTTGCGCCGGGCGCGCCTGATTCACGATACGGCCGGTGCGGCGGCGGTGCTGGGCAACATCGGCACCGGGTTTTTCGGCGCTGGATCACTCGACAGCGCGGCGGCTTACTACGCAATCGCCGAGCGGATGGCACTCAGTGTGGGCGACCGGCGCACTGCACTCAATGCACTCGGTGGCCTGGCCAATGTGCAGCGGGACCGCGGCGATGCGCATGGCGCGCAGCAACTCTACGAGCGGTCATTGGCGTTGCGGGCGGGAATCGGCGACGTCCGCGGCATGGCCGCGGACAGGACGAACATGGGCATGCTGGCGGAAAACGTGGGTGATGCCCCAAGCGCACGCGCGTCCTACCTCTCGGCGCTCGAACTGGCAACGCGCCACGGGATACCGGAAGCCGAGGCGGCAGCACTGGTGAACCTCGGGGAACTTGCGAGTCTGGAGGCCGACTATCCGGAAGCACTCGAGCGATACGGCCGGGCACTCGGCATCTACCGTACGCTGGGTTACCGGCCCGACCAGGCGCTGGTCCTGCAGGGGATGGGCTTGCTGGAGCTTCGCCGCGGAAACTACCGCGCCGCGCGCTTTCGCCTGGAGGCATCCGCTGCGATCTATCGCGAAACTGGCCCGGACGCACAGGTCGCAAGTGTGGAGGAGGACCTGGCGCGCGCGGCATTGGCGATGGGCAATCCACAGGCGGCACTGACTGCACTCGACCGTGCCGGGGAAGCACTGGCCGGTAGAGACGGCGTCAGCGCGGCGGAGGCTCAGTTGGCGCTTGCCCGAGGGGACCTGGCCGTCGAGCTCAACGACCATGCCCGTGCGGGCCTTTTCTACGCCCGCGCGGAGACCCTGGCTCGCGCGGGCGGCGAGCCGGTGACCCGTGCGCAGGCCCAGCAAAGCAGGGGCTATCTCCTCTTGCTGAACGGTGACGCCGCCCGCGCGATCGTCCTGCTCGATCAGGCGGCGCACGCCCAGGACCGCCTGGGTGACCAGCGCGCCGCCGCACTCGTTCGGTTGGACCTCGCAACGGCGCTCGGCAACACGGGGCAGACAGGGCTCGCCGGCGCGACCGCTGAGGCCGCGCGTGACACGTTGCGCCGGCACCGGGACCCGGCTGGCGAGGCGGCGGCTCTCGGAGTGATGGCGGGCCTCGCGCTCAATGCAGGGCGGCCGGTGGCAGCGGAGTCGCTTTACAGGGCCGGACTCGACCGCCTGGCACCGCGTGGAGCGCTCGGGATTTCGTGGCCGCTTCGCGCGGGGCTCGCGGAGGCCGAGGCGGTGCAGGGTCGGTTGACAGAAGCGGCAACGGAACTTCGTGAGGCCCTGCAGGAGGTTGAGCGGAGCGCGGCATTCATCGCATCTCCGCTGTATCGCTCTGCCTTCCTTTCCGACAAGTGGGCGGTGTACGGCGCGCTGGCGCGTCTCGAGGTGGCGCGCGGTCATGACAGCGTCGCGTTCGAGGTGAGCGAGCAGCTTCGATCGCGGCAGTTCCTGGATGAGCTGTCGCTCGGCCCGCTGGGCTGGAACGCCGGAGCCGACACCGCGCTGGTCCGTCGCGAACAGGAGTTGCGCAGGTCGATTACCGAGCTCGCCGGGCGCCTCGACAGCCTGCCATCTGGCGCGACCCTCGTTCGGGGCCCAGACCCATCCGCACCGGCATCACCAGTGACACGAGAAGCGCTGGCCAAGGCGGAAGCCGAGTACACCGACCTGCTGCTGCTGCTGCGCCAGCGCCAGCCGGCCTACGCGGGGCTGGTATCGACCCACACAACCTCATGGCGCGAGGTGGTGGCGCGAATGCCGGCGCATATGGCATTGCTGGAATACCTTGTCTCAGATTCGACCACGATCCTGTTCGTCGTTACGGGTGGCGCAGTACGCGCGATCGACCTCGATGTGGATAGGCGTGCGCTTGCATCGCTGGTGGAGTTCACACGCGGCACGCTGGTCCAGCCGCCAGGGCGCACGTCGACGGCAAGCCGGGCACCGTTGCAGAGACTGCACCAGCTCCTGATCCAGCCGGCGGAAGTGGCGGGGCTGCTGGAAGGCGTTACCCAGCTTCTGATTGTCCCACACGCGGAGTTGCACTACGTCCCGTTCCCTGCGCTGCTCGAAGGGGGCGCGAGGGGGCAGTACCTCATTGCGCGCTACGACCTGGCCACCGCGCCGTCGGCTTCGGTGTGGCTCGAACTCATGCGTCGCGACCGCCCTGCGGGGCCGGTCGGGCGCGTGCTCGCGATGGCCCCTGCATCGAGCGGGCTTCCAGGTGCTCGTGCCGAGGTCCAGGCGATTGGCGGGTTGCACGGCCACGATGCCACGGTCCTGGTCGGTGCCAGTGCGACCCGGCAGGCGATGACTGCGGCGTTGCCGGACTATGACCTGCTGCACTTCGCCACCTACGGCGTACTCAACCGGCGCAATCCCCTCTTCTCCTACATTGAGCTTGCGCCGAGCGGGAGTGACGACGGGCGCCTCGAAGTGCATGACATCTACGGCCTGCCGTTGCACGCGCGCCTGGTGGTGCTGAGTGCGTGCCAGACCGGGGTCGGCTCCGGGCTGGATTCCGACGTGCCGGCGGGGGACGAATGGGTGGGTCTCTCACGCGCGTTTCTCGCCGCGGGCGCGCAGCGGGTGGTGGCGACCCTGTGGCCTGTGGCTGACAGCGCGAGCGCGGAACTGATGACCTGGTTTCATGCCGGGCTGGCGTCGGGACAGGGACCTGCGGCGGCGCTGGCGGAGGCGCAGCGCAAGGCGCTCGCCGATCCGCGAAGGGCGAATCCGTTCTACTGGTCTGGCTTTACGCTGGCGGGTGGCCTGTGATTCGCGACGTGCGCTGGTTCATGCTGGCGCCGGCTGGGGCGGCTGCATGTGTTCTCGCAAGCTGCGGATCGGATGCGTCCGAGCCAGGAGCTGACGGGCCCGTCGGGCCGCCACGAGGACTTGCAGTCTCGGCGCCGGTACCATCCTCGGAACTGACCGTTGAACAGCGGGCCGGGACCCTGACGTTTGCGTTCGTCTCGGCATACCCTGGCACAGTCGTGCGCGCAGCTACTGCACGGGTCTCAGTCAAGGGGGCTGCGGGCTTTCAGGTGAGCGCGACTGACGGTGGGTTCGATCCAGTCGCGGTGCCGGCAAATGCCGGCGATGCGGTGACCGTTCTGATCACGGACAGCACCGGGATGGCGACAACGATTACCGCGACGGTCAAGGAAGCAGCACGACCCCGGGTCGTCCGGACTCGCCCCGCGCCACGGCGGACCGACGTGCCGATCAACGCCATCATCCGGGTGGTATTCAGTGCGCCCATGGCGCTGCAGAGCGTGAAGGACGGCGTGCGACTGACACAGGCGGGGTTGCGGGTAGCTGCCGAGGTAATGCCGGGAGATGCGACTGGTGTGGCATATGACCTGATGCCGGAGCAGGAATTGGTGCCCGGGACGGACTATGCCATCGAGATCGCATCCGCAGTGGAGGACGTGAATGGTGTGCCGATGGGTGCGGCCGTAACGACACCGTTCACGACGGCGGCGAATCCGGATGCTGCTCCGGTTGCATCCATAGTCATTGCTGACGATTGGGGGCCCGCCGACCCCCACTGGGAAGTGAATGTCGGCGACAACGCGGCTGTCTATGCGCAGGCCCTGGCGGCCGACTTAACGCAGATAAAGGCAGCCATCAGCCTGAGTACCGATCACCCGGAGATGGTGCAGTTCTCCGCGCCACAGGAAACACGCCTGGGCTGGACGGTCGTGCAGGCCCGAGGTGTTGATCGCGGTCGCGCCACTATCACCGCGCGGGCCGGCAATGCCTCGGCTAGTGGAGTCATCACGGTCTATCAGGTGCTCGATCCGCGCGCTCTGTTGGCCGGTGCGAAGGTCCTCACTGTGTACGACCTGTTCACCAGCAATCTTGGTCACATCTATTCGACCTTGATCCTCCTGTTTGACGGAACCCCGGACATGCCGGTGCAGATAGGCGTAGTGGACGACCACCTGCGTCACGGATCGCCCATGGGTGCAGTCACGGGACACATCGCGCTCGATCGTGCCTTCTGGGATTGGGAGTTACGGCGCATTGATTCGCAGCGAGTCATCATCCGGGCTCCTGACAGGTCGGAGATCTCAGTACCGACCGGGGCCGTCGCGCAGTTCTGCCCGAGCTGGTCGCCCGATGGCAGCCAACTGACGTTTACCCAGACAATGCCGAGCGGGTCCTTCGAGCTCGTGATCCTGAGCCTTCAGGACATGACTCTTCGGGTATCGCCTATCGCAGATACGGAGCAAGCGTCACTACGCTGTGCGCGCTGGACGCTGGATGGATCGGGGATCGGGCTCACGGGCCCGCTGCCAGGGTCGATCAATGCAATACCGGTTCCGGTGTCAGGCCGGCGCTACACCAACTACGTGTGGAACCTCGATGGCAGCGGCTGGCGATCCCGTGGGTCCGGTCCGGAGGTCGAGGTGGACGATGGCACGCGGCTGTCCGATGGCCGCTGGCTGACGTCCCGCAACGACAGCATCTGGGTCATGACTCCTGACAGCCTGGGTCGGGCGTACATCGCACCGGGGCATTCGGCAACGTTCACCCACTAGTAATCTGGGCCCGCAAAGCAAGACAACTCTGAACTGAGCGGGCGACGACGCGGTCACCTGCCTTCGTACCTCCCTCTCTTCCGTAGAGACAGCACGACTTCACGCACAAGTCGATTCGAGATCCACCGCAGCAGTCGAGATCCATGACTGCCTGCGGCCATCGTTCATTCACACGCTTCGCGCAAAGCGTGCTGTTGCGATCCGTTTAATAAAGGAGGCATACCACGGATTCACAGGAGCAAGGAGCTTTCCATGAAGCGTGCATCAATGTTGCTCGCCGTGCTCACCGTAGCGGCGTGCACTGAGGTATCTGCCCCGGCACTGGAAGGTGATCCGCGGTCGCCTGCGATGTCGGCGAAACCCGCGCCTCCACCATCGACCAGCGTACCGACGTCCACGACGATCAGTGCGGGCTTCAGCGGGCTCGTCAGCGATGGTCGCGGCGCCTACACAAACGGTCAGTCGGGCGTGACGTCCATCCTGAGACCTGACTTTGATGACCACGCTTTGGAGGTCAAGTCCAGAGGCCAGAAGCCGCCGAGGAGCTTCACTGTCGGACTGAACGCCCCCGTGCCTGGCTCCGGCGCTATGGCGCTGGGTTCGATCCAGACGGTGGACGGGTTGATCCAGCTTGAAGGTCTGCCCTCGATGGCCGTGGGCGAAACGAAGGTACTCAGCCGCACGATGATCTACTTCTGGCCACCGGCGGCAAACGCGGATCAGTTCCGACTTGGTGCACCGAGCGGAGCCGGTTTCCTCCAGGCAACACGACTCTCGGCAACCGACTGGCGGGTATTCACGGTCCCAGACAGCACGGCAGCGCTCTACCGGATGACTCCGACGGGTGCCTCCTACCAGGTCTACGTCGGGAATTACAACGTGCCGATGGAACTGACGATTCAACTCAACTAGGACTACTCGAGTATCACAGGCGTGTTAAGCAAGGTCAAGACGAAACAGAGGCCAACCATGTTCTGTCAGAGCTTCAGACCAAACAGGCTGTCATCGTGCATCGCGCTCACCGCGCTGCTCATGGGATGTGCCGGTGACGATTCGTCAAGTGGAATATCGCCGCTGCGGAACGAACGGGAAGTCGCTGCCACAACAGAGGACCCGATGTTCGAACTTGTCGATGAGGACGAGCGCCTCGATGCAGCGTCGGTCGAATGATCGCATGTATATGGGTCATCCGTGATTCCGTTTGCCGGAGCACCGGTTGCCATCCTCTCCGGTCCTGCGAACTTCCCGGGCAATCCACCCGGAGGGCCGGGCACCTGCGTGGACGGGCTCTGGCATAACTCTGCGGCAAGCCTAACGGCCGGGACAATCGATCACCCGCATCCCCACTGCGTGACCACGGGCAGCGCCGTAACCGTCGTTCTCGAACCGATCTCGGCCGCGGCACGCACGCCGGGCGAGCACTGCATTCTCGGTGTGCCTTGTGACTACCCGGTCTTTACCGGTTCACGGGAATCGCCACTGAGCGTCTTCCGACGCAACCCAACCTCGAAGAATGGCCTTATCAGGACCGAGGGGACCGGCGTTGTCGTGGGGTACGCCATTGACGTATCCACGCTCAATGCCGCGAACACCAGGGGAGGAATCATCACATTTGACCTGAATCAGTACGACAGTACCGAAGATCTCTTCGGGCAGTGCTCAGTTGGCGATGAAGAGTTCGGATGCCTGCCTTTGGTCATCGATGCGATGTACACACCATTGGTGGAGGCTGGGCTTGGGGCGCCGCAACCGATCACTGGTTTCCTATGGTGGGCGCAGGCGGGCGCGCCCTACAACTACTAGGAGTTTGCCACCTCCTCCCGCCGACTAGTGATGGACGAACCGTGGATGGGGGAACGTTCGATGGCAGCTCCAGGCTTGTTGACGAGGACGTTGTTCAGTCCATAGCCGCTGCTGAGGGGTCCGCCAGCCCAGGGCGGCCGTGTGCGGCTGCTGGGTGCTATACCAGTGCGCATCAGGGCGACGTGGTGGTTGCCGGTGGAACGCGATTCTCGGCGAGGTCCTTGAACCTGTTCACGCGTCCCACGATGTCCACCAGCACGCTCCCGGTCCAGCCGAAAGTGAACATTCCCGAGATGGCCATGATCGGGGCCAGCATCTTCCAGGCTGTCGGCAGGATGACCGAGCCATACCCAAGCGTGGTGTAAGTATTGGCGGCGAAGAACCCGGCATCGCTCCAGTTGCTCACGAGGTGCGAGCCCACGAGGAGCGTGGTCCACACGCCGGTTTCGAAAAGGTGCACCGTGAGCATCAGGATGATGACGCCGGCAAGCAGCACGTCGGCGCTCCACTCGGTGGGGTGCTCCGCCACGACCTTCGATCGGCGCAACACATGGCCGGTGATGAGACGCATGCAGACCCCGTGAATCAGCACGATGATCACGAGCATCGCTCCGCCGACAATGAGGTCCCCGGCGGGAAGCGCCTGCAGGAACGGCAGCACACGGGCGACGTGTTCGGCGTCACGCTCCGCGTCAGTGACGATCTGGGCTCCCCGGCCCTGAAGGAAAGCGAGAATCATCTAACGCTCCCGTTTGGAGGATCGAGTCCGGCGCTGCTCCTCCGGGGCCACAAAATCGTCGGGCTCCACCGGATGAATTAGGAGGTCGAAGGCGAGGAAGATGGTGTGCGACATGGGGTAGAAGCCGATGGATGTGCCGAGCAGCACCACGATGGTGCTGACCTGCAGAAAGCGCCATGGAATATCAGGCCATGTCCACACCATGACGCCCACCAGCCAGACACTGGCCACGACCTCGATCGCGACAAGTCCCACGAAATAGGCGCCGAGCCAGTACCCGCGCTCGCCGCGCTCCAGCGTCAGGCCACAGCTGGGACATGCGGGAAGGAGGCGCGCCCACCCGACGAACAGCGGGCCTCCGCCGCAGTGGGGGCAGCGGAACCGTACAGCTCGCCAGAGCAGGGTGCGCGCACGGGGCTTCACTCGAGCGATTCCATCCAGGTCGTGAGGTCCACCAGCCTCTCTTCATACCCCGTATCAGCAAAGAGAGCATGCCACGCGTCGTACTCTACCAGCCGCACCATCGCCGAAGCGGGGCCGCGAGCGAACTGGCGGCTGCCATCGATCGAGACCATCCGGTCGTCACGCCCGTGCTGGATCAGTACCGGACGCGACAGGGTCGCGGCGCGACGCTGTACCGAATCGATGGTACCTGAGCACCTCCGTTGCCAGGCGGGCCGACCCGTAGCGATGGAAGAGCGGGTCGTCGAGGACGGCGCGAACGACATCAGGGTCCCTGGCCAGCCCTGACAGGTCGAGCCCGGTCTGCAGCGTGAAAGTGGGCCAAAGGCGGGAAAGGATCTGCGCCAGCCAGAGCAGCGGCGCCGGTGTGCCAATCGAACCGAGTGCCGGGGCCGCAGCGGCAACACCGCCCATGGTTTCCGGGTACGCGAGCACCTGGTCGATCACCATGAGGCCGCCCAGGCTGTGGCCCAGCAGCACTGGAAGGATGCCCTCCTTGTCGTGCACCAGTCGCACGAAACGGCGAAGGTCTTCGCGGTAGACCTCCCACCGGTCTACGTGCCCGCGACGCCCGGGGGAGCGACCATTGCCCCGCGTGTCGAGTGCGTACACCGCAACACCCCTGGGCGGGAACCACTCGGCGATGGTGGGATAAAGCCCGCTGTGGTCGCCCAGGCCGTGCACGTTGATAAGGACGGCGCGCGGATGCGTTGGTCTCCAATGCTGCCAGAAGAGCTCGGCGCCATCCGGCGCCTGGAACCGCGCCTCGCCATGCGCCAGATCGGTCACGGCTGCACCAGCGTTGGCTGTCCCTCGACCAGCCAGCCGTCAGGGTTGGCGGCGATGTCGGACAGGCGAATCGTGACGCTGCCGGTCACAGTCAGTGCCGGCGGCTCATCGTGAGCGCTGAAGCCAAGAAGCCAGACACTGGCGCCGGCGTTGCGTGCATGCTCGGTGACCAGCTGCGCGAGCGCGTCGGGACCGGCGCGCGTGGCGCCAGCGCTCCGGCGATGCCGCTCGAGTGCATGCACGACCTGCGCGCGGGAAACCCGCAACTGGCGATAGCGCTCGCGGAGGTGCGCTTCGTCGGTGTGTCCGGCGCGGAAGCGCGGCTGCAGCAGGCCGCATGCGCATTGCCCGGCGCGCAGCACCACGGCCGTCTGCGCGCCCGGCAGCAGCGCGCGCCACGGTGCCTGGGTGGACGGGCCCATGGCGTCGGCGTGCACGCCGGACGGGAGCATGGACCGCACTTCGCTCAGGGTGAGAGTACTGACGAGGACCAGCTGGTAGCACATGCGCCGTCAGCTTCGACGCGGGGAATCCCGGCGTTCACGACGTCCCTTGAGGATGAGCGCCGCCGCGTCGGCGGCCGGTCCGCCACGGCGCGAAATCGACTCGAGGGTCTCGTCGTCCTTGTTGCCCAGCTCAGCGGCGAGGAGGACGATCATGGTGCGATCGGAGGAGATTTCCTGGTCCGTGAGGGCCCGACGGTGAGCGCGGAGCCCGAGGAAGAACGCGAGCACCGTGGTGGCGACGCCGACACCCAGCCCGACGAGCCCCACCAGGCGGGGAACCGCGCCCCGCACGCCGGCATAGCCCACGGCATACGCGACCACGGCAATCGCGGCGAGGAGCCACATGGCACTGCGGTATTCCCGTGCGGCATCACTCAGCGGGTGGCGTCGCATGGAATACCTCCCGCTTAGATCGGGAGGTCTTCCCGGACGATGACCAGCAGTGCGGCCTGCGGCACCACGAGATACTTCCGTTCCTCGAAGGTGATCTCCACCGCTGCCTTGCGGAAGAAAATCGCGTGATCGCCCACCCGGGCCTGCATGGTGGACTTCCGCCGCTCGCTGCGGGTCTTCCACGGCTCATCGTCGGGGGCGACGATATCGGCGACCGCATCACCCGGACCGGTGGCGACGATGAGGCCACTTTGCACCTGCTGGGTGTCGAGCGCGGACGCTGGCAGGTACAACCCGACCCGGGTGCGATCATCACCCTCCTCCGGCGTGATCAGTACCCGGTCGCCCACCAGGATCAGCTGCTTCTTCGGAAACTCCATGTCAGGCCTGGGTGCCGGCGTCGTGTACGGTAATGAGTTCCAGCACCTTGAGCCGGCGGGTGATGGTCGGCAGGCGGAGCTGCACTTCGTCACCCACCTTCCGGTCGGCGAGGGCGCGCCCGAGCGGGGACGCGAGCGAGATGTGCCCGGCATCGATGTCCATCATCTCGGCGAGCACCACCATGAACTCCTCGACCTCGTCGGTGCCCAGATCACGCACCTTCACCTTGGAGCCAAGGCCGACGCGATCGGTGGGCGCCTCATGGTTGGCGAGCTGGGTGACCTGCTGCATGCGCTGGTGCAACTGGCCGAGGCGCGCCTGCACGAACTGCTGCCGCTCGAGTGCGGCCTTGTATTCCGAGTTTTCACGGAGGTCGCCCATCTCGACCGCGGTCGCAATCGCCTGCGGCAGCGTCACGTTCAGTTCGTAGCTGAGCTGTTCGATCTCCAGGCTCAGCTTTTCCTTCATTTCTCGTAGCATCGGCTGGTCCGGCCATCCACCGTGAATAAAAGAATCGATCGGGGCGGACGAGCTGCCCGCCCCGAGCATGAAGTGCAGGGGTCCGGGGCGAATGCTCCGCCCCGGACCCGTCGGCTACCTTCATTGTGACAACGAAAGATACACCATTGCCGGGGGACCGCGAGAGCATGAACAGGCAGCCATGCAAGGGTGGAGTCGACATGGCACAAGTCATTTGTTTACATGGTCTTACTGGCTGGTTGCGGCAAGGGCCAGGCACAGGTCAACGCACCTCCCGCCCCGATCGCCTCCGGGGCGGCGGCGGAGTCACTCCTGGTCGACGTGCGGTCCGTCGATTCGACCATTGCGGTAGACCTGCGCTACCTCACTTCGGACAACTTCACCGGGGCGCCCCTGCCCGGTTATGAAGCGAACCGGGCGTACCTCCGCCGTGAGGCGGCGAACGCCCTCGGGCGGGTGCAGAAGCAGCTGCGGGCCGACGGACTCGGCCTGCTGATCTGGGATGGGTACCGTCCCGTCAGTGGCACCGAGGGGATGGTGTCGTGGGCTGAGCGGACGGGGAACATGAAGTACTTCAAGCAGGGGTACATCGCGCGGCGAAGCCGGCACAACATGGGGGTGGCGGTGGACCTCACGCTGGTGAGCCTCGAGACCGGCACGCCGCTGGAGATGGGCACGCCGTTCGACACCTTCTCAAAGGCCGCGCACACCGCGAACGCAACCGGCACCGCGGCGCAGAACCGCCAGCGCCTCGTAGCCGCGATGGAGGCGCAGGGCTTCAGCAACTACGACCAGGAATGGTGGCACTTCTCGATCGTCGTGCCGGATCCGGTTCCATTCAACATACCGGTCAGGTAGCGCGCTTTTTCCAGGCCTCGAGGTTCCGCAGAATCTGCCTTTCGTGCTGGTGCAGGTGTTCCGCGTAGATCTCCAGCCACTCTCCCACTCCGTACGCCCCGGACTCGGTATGCGTTCCCTGGCGTGCCCACTGCGCCGGGGTGAGGCGGCGCAGCAGCGGCACGGTGTTGGCCCGCACGGCTCGAATAGTCGCGAGGGCGGGTATCAGGGGATGGGCGTCGTAGTCCATGGCATCGACCCACCGGTCCTGGTCGTAGCCGATGATGGTGGGTCCGTCCTCGCCAAGGAGGTAGCGCACGCGAATGGCCGAGTTGGCCTCGCTGTCGGCGCAGTGAACGACCACCTGGTGAACCGACCATTTGCCCGGTCCCGGCCTCCACTTGAGTGCCTCGCCGGGCACGAGGTTGAGCGCTGCCTCCAGGCGATCGGGGCCCTCGGCGTAGCGCGCGATCAGTCGTTCCTGTTCCACGGTCGGCATGGCACGGTCCCCCGAATGGGTACCTGATTGATCGGGTCTATCGCCCGATTAGGCAACTCATTGTGCTCTTTGGAGTTTCTGAGCGCTTGCCCCGATCCGGACGCAGCATTGCGACTCCGGGATTCATGATTGACGAGTCCAGTTACGGTCGCTAACATCTAGCCTCTTGTCGCTTTGGGCTTGCGGCATGCTCCTCCCCGCACCGGGAAGAACCAGGATGGACCACCGATTCAAACGCTGGCGCTCGCTTGCCGGGGCCTTGCTCCTGCTGACGCTACTCGTGGTCGTCGTTGGCACCGTGCAAGCCGATCCCTATCCCCAGAGTACGCTGCACCCGAAGGGCGATTTTGCCCAGATGGTGGACAAGCTGTTCCGGACGACGCTCTTCTGGGCGACGCTGGTGTTCGTCCTCACCGAGGCCGCACTGGTCTTCATCATCTTCAAGTTCCGGGGCAAGCCGGAGGATCCGGAGCCGAAGCAGGTGCACGGCAACACGATGGTCGAGGTCATCTGGACTGCGATTCCAGCGCTGGTGCTGGCGATGATCGCGGTGCCGACCGTCCGGACGATCTTCCGCACATACGAGACTCCGACGGGCGCCGATGTCCTCCAGGTCGAGGTGATCGGTCACCAGTGGTGGTGGGAGTTCCGCTACCCGCAACTCGGTCTCACCACGGCGAACGAGCTCCATGTTCCGGTGGGGCGCACTGTCGCCCTGAAGATGATCACCCAGGACGTCTTGCACAGCTTCTGGATTCCCCAGCTCGCCGCCAAGCGCGACGTCTTCCCCAGCCGCAGCACGACGCTCTGGTTCAAGGCCGAGGAGGCCGGTGACTACCCGGGCCAGTGCGCGGAGTTCTGCGGCATCCAGCACGGCCGGATGGCATTTCAGGTGATCGCACAGACGGCCGATGAGTTCGCGGGTTACGTGAGCCGGATGGAGGCGACGGGCGCGGTATCCCCGGCTGCTCCTCCCGCGCCGTCCGCCGACAGCACGGCAGCCAAGCCCTCGGCCGCTGCTCCCGCCCTCACGACGACCACGCTCGCGGCCACGGCTGCCGGCCGACCCGGATACGATGCCCGGCTCGCAGCTGTTCATGATGAAGGGCTGCATCGGCTGTCACTCACTCAACGCCATGAAGCCGATGGGCATTCGGCCCCAACCTGGCCGGCATCGGGCAGCGGCTCTACATCGCGGCAGGATGGCTGAAGAACACCGACGCCAACCTGGCGAACTGGATCCAGCATCCGCAGACGGTGAAGCACGGCGTGCTGATGCCCGACCTGGGTGTCACCCCTGCCGAGGCGCAGTCGCTGGTCGTCTATCTCCGGCAGCACTAGCCGCCAGAAACCACCAAAAGGCACCATCAATGGCGACCTCAGTTCTCGATCATGCCGGCGCAGCCGGGATCCATCCGGAGAAGACGGGCTTCCTGTCGTGGATCACCACGGTCGACCACAAGAAGATCGGCATTCTCTACGGTGCGTCGGCCTTCATCTTCTTCCTGATCGGCGGCCTCGAGGCGCTGGTCATCCGGCTGCAGCTCATGAAGCCGGACAACAACCTGGTGTCGCCGGAGTCCTACAACCAGCTGTTCACGATGCACGGCACGACGATGATCTTCCTCGCGGTCATGCCGCTCTCGGCGATGTTCTTCAACTTCATGATCCCGCTGCTGATCGGCGCGCGCGACGTGGCGTTCCCGCGGCTCAACGCGTTCAGCTACTGGGTGTTCCTCGCCGGCGGCCTCTTCCTCAACTCGAGCTTCCTGTTCAATGCGGCGCCGAACGGCGGCTGGTTCGGCTACGCCAACCTGTCGAGCAAGCAGTACTCGCCCGGGCTCAACGTGGACTTCTGGGCGATGGGCCTGCAGATCCTTGGCATCGCCTCGCTGGCGGCGGCGGTCAACTTCTTCGTCACGATCATCAACATGCGGGCGCCGGGCATGAAGCTGATGCGGATGCCGATGTTCGCCTGGATGACGCTTCATCACCCAGATCCTGCTGCTGCTGGCATTCCCCGTCATCACGGTGGCGCTGATCCTGCTCATGTTCGACCGGCTCTTCGGCACCAACTTCTTCGTGCCGCTGCCGGCGGTGGCGACCCGATGCTCTGGCAGCACCTGTTCTGGGTGTTCGGGCATCCCGAGGTCTACATCCTGATTCTGCCGGCCTTCGGCATCATCTCCGAAGTGCTGCCGGTGTTCTCGCGGAAGCCGCTCTTCGGCTACGCCGCGATGGTCTTCTCCGGCTGCTTCATCGCCTTCCTTGGCTTCGGCGTGTGGAGCGCACCACATGTTCTCCACGGGGATGGGCCCGATCGCGGACTCGGTGTTCTCGCTGGCCACGATGCTGATCGCCATCCCGACCGGCGTGAAGATCTTCAACTGGATGGGCACCGTCTGGGGCGGCTCGATCCAGTTCAAAACGCCGATGTACTTCGCGCTCGGCTTCATCGCGATGTTCATCATCGGCGGGCTCTCCGGCGTCATGCACTCCTCGGCCCCGGCCGACCTGCAGCAGACCGATACCTACTTCGTCGTGGCGCACTTCCACTACGTGCTCTTCGGCGGGAGCATCTTCGCGCTGACCGCGGGCGCCTACTACTGGTGGCCCAAGATGTTCGGTCACATGCTCGACGAAGGCCTCGGCAAGCTGCACTTCTGGCTCATGCTCATCGGCTTCAACCTCACCTTCTTCCCCATGCACTTCGTCGGCCTCGACGGCATGCCGCGCCGGGTCTACACCTACCCGGCCGGCCTGGGATTCGAGTCACTCAACCGGCTCGAGACGTACGGCGCGTTCATCCTCGGCTTCTCGTTCCTGGTCTTCATCTACAACGTGATCAAGTCGACGCGGTCCGACAGGTGCATGCGCCGGCCGACCCGTGGAACGGCGCTACGCTGGAGTGGGCGATCCCGTCGCCGCCGCAGGAATGCAACTTCCCGGACATCCCCAGGTGCACGGGCGTGATGCGTTCTGGGAAGAGAAGCGGGCCCAGGCGGGATGATGCCGGAGCCGCCGCGCGTGAGCGGCGCGGGCATCCACCTGCCCAACCCGTCGTACTGGCCCTTCATGGCCGCGGTCGGCGTGCTGCTGCTGTTCATCGCGCTGCTGCATCACGATGGCAAGTTCGGCCCGCTCTACATCTTTGGCGCGGTCTCGGTGCTCTTCTGCAGCATTTTCCACTGGGTCTTCGAACCGGCCGACAGGCTGAGCAAGGAACAACTTGGCACGCACACGCGCTGCACCCGCACCTCCACCGGCATCCACAGCCGGAAGCTGGCGATCTGGACCTTCATCGGGTCCGAGTGCCTGTTCTTCGCGTCGCTGATCTCGATCTACCTGGTGTACAAGGGCAAGAGCCTGGTGGGCCCGCTGCCACACGGGCCCAGTGCATGCTCCCGGCAAGCCGAGGAATGCGAGCGATCTTCGAGATCCCGCTGGTCACGGTCGGCACCGCCCTGCTGCTCTTCAGCTCGCTCTTCGTGGTGCTCGCGCTCAACGGCGCGCAGCAGGGCAACCGGAAGCAGTTGCTGGGCTGGCTCGGCGACACCATCCTGTGCGGATTCTTCTTCATCGGCATGCAGGTGTACGAGTTCACGCACTTCGTCCACGAAGGGCTGAGCTGCAGAACAACCTGTTCGGCGCGAGCTTCTTCACGCTGACCGGGTTCCACGGCACCCACGTGACCCTCGGCGTGATCTGGCTGATCACGATCTTGATCCTGGGCGTGCGGGGCAAGCTGCCGCCGGCCAAGGCGCTCAACCTGGAGATCGCGGCGCTCTACTGGCACTTCGTCGACGTGGTGTGGATCGTGATCTTCCCCGTCGTCTACCTGATGAGCTTGAGGGCGTCATGGACTCCACTGCTGCTGCCCAGGCCCACGAGCACCACTTCCCGGACGCGCCGGGACTACGTCAAGATCGCGATCATTCTCTTCGTGCTGACCGCGATGGAAGTCGGCGCCTACGAAATCGCGCATCGCGAGGGCGTGCCGCTGCACGACTTCGTGCCACGGCCCTGATCCCCGTGCTGATCGTGCTCTCCGGGATCAAGTTCGCCCTGGTGGCGATGTTCTACATGCACCTCAAGTAGGACGGACCCGCTGCTCAAGGGGATCTTCGCCTTCTCGCTCTTCCTTGCGACGTTCGTCATCCTGGCGCTGCTGGCGCTGTTCATCTACGAGGTGAAGTTCTCCGCAGCGGGTCGGGCCACTGACGAAGATGGCAGGGCCTTGAGGGCGTGACGACTGCGACACGTGCCAAGAGGGGGCCGGATCATCCGGCCCCCTTTTGCGTTCCCGGACTCCGTCACGCTCACGCCTTCAGGCCCTGGCGCCGCGCAGCACCGCCACCGCGAGGCACGCCCATCCCGCGAGGAAGCACACGCCGCCGATCGGCGTGATCGCCCCAATCCAGCGCACTCCGCTCAGCGTCAGCACATAGAGACTTCCCGAAGAAGAGCACGATCCCGGCGAGGAAGCACCAGCCGGCTGCGCCCCCGAGCGGGCGGGCCGCGCTCGGCGACCCAGCCGGCCGCGATGAGCGCGAGCCCGTGGTACATCTGGTATCGGGCGCCGGTTTCGAAAATGAGGAGATCGGCCGGTGCCAGGCGCGCCCGCAAGGCATGCGCGCCGAACGCCCCGGCCGCGACCGCGAGGCCCGCCATGGTGGCGCCCAGCGCGACGAGGTGCCGGCTCGTCACGAAGCGGCTGGCGGCTCGATGCCGGCCGCGGAAACGGCCATGCCCATCGCATGGTAGCCGTTGTCCACGTACACCACGCTGCCGGTGATCGCGGCGGCGAGGGGGCTTGCGAGGAATGCGGCGGTGGCGCCCACCTCGCCCGCCTCGAGGCGACGGGGCAGGGGACTGTTCGCCTCGGTGTACCGGATCATGGTGTCGATGAAGCCGATCGCGCGTCGCGGCGCGTGACGCGAGGGGGCCGGCGGAGATGGTGTTGATGCGGACGCCCCAGCGGCGCCCCGCCTCGAAGGCGAGTGTCCGGGTGTCGGCCTCGAGCGCGGCCTTCGCCGACGACATGCCACCGCCGTAGCCCGGCACCACGCGCTCGCCCGCCATGTAGGTGAGCGAGAGGAAGGACCCGCCTGGCCGCATCATCGGCGCGAGGTTCCGCACCAGTGAGATGTTGCTGTAGGCGCTCACGCCCACCGCGGTGAGGTAGCCGGCACGCGACGTGTCGACCAGCTGCTTCTTCACCTCCGGCCCGTTGGCCAGGCTGTGCACCACGATGTCGAGGCCCTTGTCCCCGAAGTCGTGCCGGAGGCTCGCCGTGAGTCCCTCGATCGTGAAGTCACCCTGCTCCTTGTAGCGCTTGTTCTCCAGCACGTCGGTGGGAGCGTCGGAAAGCGTGTCGTATGCCGCGTCGAGCGGGTAGATCTTCTCGAACTCGAGCTTCCGGCCGTCGCTCAACGCCATCGACTCCTCCATCTTCCCGCGCTCCAGCATCTTGAGGAAGATGCCCAGGGCAGGAGGCCAGGTGCCGACGGAAACAGAAGCGCCCGCCTCGGCGAATGCCTTGGCGATGGCGAAGCCGAACCCGCCGTCGTCGGCGACGCCCGCGATGAAAGCGCGCTTGCCGGAGAGATCGATGGGTAGCATGTGCGTTGGGTTAGGGTAGTGCAAAGGTAGGGGGAGGACCGCCCGGGCGGCATCCCGTCCCCGGCTGGGCCGCTATTCCCCCCGGAGCACCTCGAGCGGCGCCCGGCGCACCACGTCCCGGCTGTTGAGGAGTCCCACCAGCGCCGTGCCTGCCACTACAAGAAAGCCCAGTGCGCCAATGCTCGCCGGCACTCCGAACGGCGTCTCGAAGACCCACCGCGCCAGTGCCCAGGCGGCGACCATGGCCAGGCCCAGCCCGGCCAGCGCCGCGATGAGCCCGAGGGCCGAATACTCGGCCGCCACGACCCGGAGGATCTGGCCGCGGGTAGCGCCAAGAGTGCGGAGGAGGGCGCCCTCACGCACGCGCTGGTAGCGGCTGGTCGCGACCGCGCCTGCGAGGACGACGGCCCCGGTGATGAGGCTGAAGAGGGCCATGAAGCGGATAGCCAGAGTCACCTGACCCACCAGCTTCTCCACCGCCGCCTGCACCGTCGAGATGTCCACCGCGGTGAGGTTGCTGAAGCGCTCCACCAGCCGGCGCTGGATGCGCCCGCGCGCGCCCGGGTCTTCGATGCGTGTCAGCAGCAGCGCGCTCTGCGGCGCCTTTTCCAGGATTCCCGGCTGGAACACGACGAAGAAGTTGGGCTCGAAGCGGGCCCAGTTGACCTCCCGCATGCTCGTGATGTGTGTGATGACCGGCAGTCCCTGCACGTCCCAGGTGATCGTGTCGCCGAGCGTGACGCCGAGTTCCGAGGCGAGGCCAACCTCGATGGAGATCGCGTAGGGCGCCGTCGTCGCTGCTGCAGGCGCCCACCACTTGCCCGCGACGAGCTTCTCCGACGAGACGAGGGTGTCGCGATACGTGGAGCGGTACTCGCGGCGCACCGCCCATCCGGCACGGCGCTGGGTCCCGCCGGCGCCTCTGGTACTGCCGGCAGAATCCACTTCCACGGAGTCATCACCAGTGCGCAGAACCGCTCGCCCGTTGATGGCCGTGATGCGCATCGGCACGATCGGCACCGGTCCCATGAGCGTGAGCTTGTCCGCCCTGAGCAGCGACTCCGCCGGCGCGAGCTGATCGGGCTGGATGTCGAGCACGACCAGGTTGGGGCGGCCGTTTCCACCCGAAAGATCGAGCTGCTGCAGGAGGTTGTGCTGCACCAGGTAGAGCGTCGCGAGCAGGAAGGCACCAAAGCCCAGGGCCAGTACGACGGTGGTGGTCTGGTTGGCCGGGCGATGAAGGTTGGCCAGCCCCTGGCGCCACACATAGGGCCAGCGCGCCGGGCTCCATCGGCGCAACGCGCGGGTGATACCGAAGCTCGTTAGCCATAGCACCGCCACGGCACCACCGATCCCCAGGGAGAACCAGAGCGCAGTCCGCCAGTTGCCCACTTGCAGCAACGTGAGTCCCACGATGCTGAGTGCGAGCAGCAGGAGGGTCGGCAGCGTGAGGGGATCCCGGCGCGATGGCGCCGGATCCACGTCACGCCGGAGCGCAGCGAGCGGTGGCACCCGTCGCACCGACAGGAGCGGCAGGAGCGCGAAGATGGTGCTGACCCAGAGTCCCACCAGGAGGCCGAGCCCGATGGCGCGCGGCGAAGGCGCGGACGAGACGGTCACGGGGAGGAAGTCACGCAGCAGCAGTGGCAGTCCCTGCTGGATGACGATGCCTCCGAGCACGCCAACGACGCTGCCGAGCAGGCCCATGCCTGCGGCCTGCAGCAGGTAGACCGAGAAGACCTGGCCCGACGACGCGCCGAGGCAGCGCAGGACGGCGATGGCATCGAGCTTCCGGCGGATGAACACCGACACGGCGCTCGCGACTCCGAGCCCGCCCAGGAGCAGTGCCATCAGCGCGACGAGGCCGAGATAGTTGCCCAGCCGGTCGAGCGTCTCGGTGAGGTTGTTGCGATCCTCCTCGACCGTGCGAATGCGCACACGCTCCGGGCGCAGCGTGCTGCGGAAATGCTCGGCGAGCTTGATGGCGTCCGCGTCAGCCGGGAGCCGCACGTAGGCGGCGTACTCAGCACGGGCGCCGAACCCGAACAGCCCGGTGGCGTCGACCGAGCGCCAGGGAATGAACACACGGGCGCCGAACGCGGCGCGAATACCGACGTCGCCGGGAATGATTGTGGTGACGCCGAGGATGGTGAAGCGGCCCTCCCCAAGCGACAGGGTATCACCGACACGCGCCGAGAGCTGCGCCAGCAGCGCGGGCTCCACCACGACGCAGGAACAGTCCTGCAGCTTCGCCCACGCACCGGCCGGCGCCGTGCCGATCTTGCCGTAGAACGGGTATCCGGGCTCGGCGGCGGTGACCTGGACCAGCTGGGTGCCGGCGGTACGCGGCACGTACGCCATTGCGGCGAACTGGGACACCCGTGCCACGGCGCCCCCGCGGCTGATGGTATCGAGTACTGCCTCGGCCACGGCAGGAAATGGACGCCGGCTGATCATGGCCAGGTCGGCGCCCAGCAGCGAGCGCGCCTGGTCTTTCACCGAGAGGCGGAGGTTGTCGGAGAAGGCGTTGATCGCCACCAGGGCGGCGACGCCGACGGCGACGGCGCCGGTGAGGACGAGCAGGCGGCGCCAGGAGGCACGTAGCTCCCGCGCCGCCATGCGGAACACGAAGCGGATGGATGTCACGCGGCGCTGTCGTCCGCGAGTGCGCCGTCCGCCAGCCGGATGATCCTGCGTGCGCGGCCCGCGAGCGTGAGGTCGTGCGTCACCAGGACGATGGTCGTGCCGAAGTCGCGATTGAGCTCCGAGCATGAGCTCGACGATGCCGCCGCCGGTGGCGCTGTCGAGGTTGCCGGTTGGCTCGTCGGCGAAGAGGATGCGCGGCCGGTTGGCGAACGCCCGGGCCAGGGCAACACGCTGCTGTTCTCCTCCCGACAACTGGGCGGGGTAGTGGTGGCTCCGCTCCGCCAGCCCGACCCGGGACAGCAACTCGCGCGGCCGGTCGTCTGCCGGGCGCCCCGAGAGCTCCATCGGGACCTGCACGTTCTCCAGTGCCGTAAGTGTCGGGATGAGCTGGAATGACTGGAACACGAACCCTACTTTTTCACCCCGGAGCCGAGCCCGCTCATCCTCAGTCATGCCGCCCAGGTCGGCACCGTCGAGGTAGACATTGCCGCGACTCGGGCGGTCCAGGCCGGCCAGGAGGCCAAGCAGCGTCGTCTTCCCGCTGCCGGAGGGCCCGACGATGGCCAGGAAGCCACTGTCCTCGAGGGTGAACGTGATATCCTTCAGCACGGTAAGTTCCCGGCCGCCGGAGAGATACGTCTGGGTCAGTCCTTCACAGCGAAGCATGCGAAATCCAGGAAGTCGTTGAGAAGCGCGAATGATAGCTAGGTACGCCAGCGTGGCCGTCGCGGTTGCGTTGCTCGCCTGCGGCCGGGAGAAGGCGAGCGGGCCGCCCGACGCCGTGGCAGCCGGTGGCGTGGATACCGCGCGCACGCCCACGACCGGCGCACCAATCGTCATGTTCGTGGGGACGAGCCTCACCGCTGGGCTCGGGGTCGAGCCGGACGAGGCGTATCCGGCCCTCATCCGGCAGAAGATCGATTCCGCCGGGCTCAACTACCGGGTGGTGAACGCCGGCGTCAGCGGCGAGACATCGGCCGGTGCACTCCGGCGCATCGACTGGCTGCTGCGCGAACCGGTCGCGGTGCTCGTACTCGAAACCGGCGCCAACGATGGCCTCCGCGGCCAGGACCCGGATTCGATCCGCGGCACCATCCAGGCCATCATCGACCGGGTGCACGCCGCGCAACCGGCGACGCGCATCCTGCTGGTGGGCATGAACGCGATGCCGAACCTGGGCAGGGAATACGTCACCCGCTTCCAGGCGATCTACCCCGCCGTCGCCAGGGTCAACGGACTGCCAATCGTGCCTGCACTGCTCGAGGGCGTGGGTGGTGTCGACTCACTCAACCAGCCGGATGGAATTCATCCCACTCCAGCTGGACACAGGAGACTCGCTGCCAACGTATGGCAAGTGCTGCAGCCGCTCCTCACCCCATCAAGCTGATCGCCTTCGCCGCCTCGCTGCGGCGCGACTCGTACAATCGCCGCCTGCTCTCGCAGGCCGTGCTCGCAGCGCGCGCCAACGGGGCGACCGTCGATGCGCATGACTTCCGCGATTTCATTTTCCCGGCTTACGATGCCGACCTGCAGGCGGCGGAAGGTATTCCCGAGGCTGTCCAGCACCTCGGCCGACTCATCACGAACGCGGACGGCCTCCTGCTCTCGTCGCCCGAATACAACTTCTCGATGCCCGGCAACCTCAAGAACACGATCGACTGGCTCTCCCGCATCCGCCCATATGTCGTCCGCGACCGATGGGCGCTCCTGCTCTCGGCCTCGAACGGCCGAGTCGGAGGGAATCGCGGGCTCTGGCACCTTCGCGTTCCACTCGAATCGATGGGGATGATGATATTTCCCGACATGTTCTCCCTCGCCCTGGCCGGTGAAGCGTTTGCCGAAGACGGGTCCCTGCGAGACGCTGTACTGCGCGATCGACTGGGGCTGATGATGACCGGGTTCGTGGATGCTGTGCGGAGGGCCCGCGCATGAGGCGCTGGGTCGTGTTCGCCGTCACCGCGATGGGATGCAGGGAACCGACCCCGCCGGTGAGCAGTGCCGATGTGGTTGATAGTGCCGGCGTCCAGGTCATCACCTCGAGCACACCGGCGTGGGGCGACAGGCCACAGTGGAAGGTGGCGTCCAGTCCGTCTCGCACGCTTGGCGGCGTGGCTGGAGACCCCGCGCTCGATTTCGTGAGCATCGTGGGCGCGAAGCGCCTGGGCGATGGCAGTCTCGTGGTGGCGAACGGCGGCACGGGTGAACTTCGCTGGTTCTCCCCGGAGGGAACACCGGTGCGGTCGGTCGGAGGTCGTGCGGCGAACAGCCCTTTTGCTGCCGTCGCGAGCCTCTATGCGGTCGGCGACACGCTGGTGGTGTGGGACGCGCGCGCGCGCGTCCTGACGCGAC
The DNA here is from genome assembly GCA_963789925.1 of uncultured Gemmatimonadales bacterium. Taxonomy (GTDB): domain Bacteria; phylum Gemmatimonadota; class Gemmatimonadetes; order Gemmatimonadales; family GWC2-71-9; genus JAGGAG01. The sequence continues at coordinate 134,173 of CAWBMQ010000005.1, read as the reverse complement.
TGAGCTCCGTGGGAGCGGTGCTGCGGCAGGACACGCTCCGCATGGCCGACACCACGCGCAGGTTCGCCATCCTCGGTGTGTTCGGCGATGGCAGCCTGCTCGCCGAGGCCGGAGTGGCGATCGAGCTCAAGGGCCGTGAGCCGGGCTCGGTCCGGCCGGGACGCGGCCTCTTCCATTTCAGCGGTGGCGTGTCCGACAGCGTCGGCGTCCTGCCGGGCGAGGAGCTTCGATTGAGCATGGTGGACGGGCGCCCCGTCCTGACGGCCGTCCCGTTCGGGCTCGGTTCCCGCCTCACGGTGCTTGCCGATCGCTATGTCGCGAGCGAAGGTGATCGACTGCAACTCGAGGAGCACGACCCGGACGGCCGCCTGCGGCGCGTCATCCGCTGGCGTGGCTCGCGGCTTCCGGTGACCACCGACGACATCGATCGACAGGGTCGTGCGCTCCTCGGCAGCGCGGGCACTGGAGTGCAACGCGCGAAGCTGGATTCGATCTGGCGCGACATGCCGAAGCCCGATTCATTGCCGGCGATCATCGGGATGATGGCCGACCCGAGGTCGCTCGTATGGGTACGGCGTGGCATGCACGTGGCCGATTCCGAGAGCGAGTGGTGGGTGATTGCGAAGGACGGGAGCTGGCTCGGGTCGGTACTGCTGCCGGGTACCGCGGCTCCGCTCGACATCACGGATGAGTGGATCGTGCTGCGTACCGTCGACGAGAACCGCATAGAGCGGGTGGAGGTCCGGCGGATCAGACGCTGACGGAAACGTTGATCGCGGAGTGGTCCAGTCTCATTCGGACGCCGGCATCAATCATCTGAGAAGAAGAACCGGGCGTTGACGTCCTGCGCCTCCATGGCGCAGGCGAGGATGTCGACCGCGCGGCGAAGGTCGCGCACCTTTGTGGTGGGCATGGCTCGCAGGGCGTGAAGAAGCCGACCCTGGGCCGGCTCGGGCGCACGCCGGGCGAGCGCTCGCCCCCGTGGGGTCAGCGCCAGGTGGACGACACGACGATCCGGCGCACGCCGCGTTCGTGCGAGAAGCCGGCGCGCCTCGAGGCGGTCGATGAGGACGGACAGGCTGCTCTGGTGCACCGCGAGCGCGGCTGCGAGTGCCCCGACGGGAACCGGCCCGGTTCGCGCCAGTGTCTTGAGGGCCCAGAGCTGGGGGCCCGTGAGGCCATAGGCGGCGTGCACATCCTGTGAATAGCGGTGCAGTTCCTTGACGATCCGCCGAAGGCCCTGAATGATGCGATCGACATCACTGGCGGCCGGTGCCGACTCGGTGCGCCGACCAGTTACATTGATATCCATATGTTTCGCAACCTAGCCGGCCTGTCACAGGCGTCAACCCGCGGCGGGCGGCAGCTCCTCGGCGTGTCCGGTCGTCTGGCCAGGCGTGTGGCGGGCGAAATCGAGCGGCTTGGTCTCTCCGAGAACGCGATCCTCCTGCTGTTTGCCGTCGTCATCGGGCTGCTGACTGCGGGCGGCGTCATCCTGTTCTACCGGCTGATTGACCTGGCGTATGTCGCCCTGTACCGCTGGACGCAGGGTGTCCTCCCGTTCAGCTCGCTCATCGCGTACCGTCCGCTCCTTACCGCCCTCGCGCTCATGCTCGCCCACGCGCTGATGCGCCGGCTCGCCCCCGGCGAGCAGGGACTGACGGTTCCCGACGTACAGCTCCGGGTGGCACGGCGTGGGGGAGATGTTCCGCTGCGACCAACCCTGGTTCGCACGGCGGCCAGCGCGCTGACCATCGGAGGCGGTGGCTCGGCCGGTAGCGAGGGTCCCGTCGCGGTCCTGGGTGCCGCGCTGGGATCTGCGACATCGCGCTTCTTCCGTTTCGCCGCCGCGCGAACCACGGTGCTCGTCGCCTCGGGTGTGGCGGCCGGAATCTCGGCCGCCTTCAACGCCCCGCTGGCAGGGGCGTTCTTTGCCCTCGAGGAGATCCTGGGCACGCTTGGCGCGGGGGCTTTCCCGCCCGTCGTCGTCGCCAGCGTGGTAGCGGCCGTGGCATCCCGGGCCGTCTTCGGCAATCACCCTGCGTTCCCGATGCCTGAGGAGTACGGCTACGTCCTCGCTCGCGAGGTGGTGCTGTTTTACCCCCTGCTCGGGGTCGTGGCCGGGGTAGCTGGTGCCGTTTTCGTGCGACTTTACTTCGGGATAGGTGACTCGGTTGCGCGGCTTCGCATCAATGGGCTCATCGTTGCCGGGATCGGGGGGCTCCTGGTCGGGCTGATGGTCACCGTCTCGAATGGCCTGCTGCTGGGCCAGGGCCATCTCGCGTTCGATCTTCGTGCCCTCACACAGCTCAGCTGGTATGCACTGGCTGGACTGGCGCTGGCGAAGATGCTGGCCACCGCCGTCACCTTGCAGGCCGGAGGTTCCGGCGGTCTCTTTGCTCCTGCGCTCTTCGTCGGCGGTGCCGTAGGAGCGTCATTCGGCGCGTTGCTGCATGCCCTGCTCGGGACGAGGGGAATCCGGGTCGAGCCATACGCGCTCGTCGGCATGGGCGCGCTCATCGCATCGGCGCTCGGTGCGCCGCTCACGGGCATCCTTCTGGTATTCGAGATCACGGGCGACTACGCGATCATGCTGCCCCTGATGATTACGGTTGCAGTCGCCGGAGTCGTGGCCCGGCGGCTCGAGCGTGACACTCTTTATAGCGGCTGGCTGCGGCGTCGCGGGGAGCACATCGCACACGGGGCCAGCCAGGACGTGCTGGGCCGCCTGCGCGTGCGGGATGTCTACGAAGCCCGCGCCGTGCGGTTCGCAGAGAACGAGTCGCTGACGCGACTGCTGGAGCGACTGGCCAGTGGCGACCAGGAGATCTTCCCGGTAGTTGACGAGACGGGCCACCTGCTCGGAGTCATCACGGTGCATGACCTCGCCCGCCTGGGACGGGAAGAGAACCTTGGAGAGCTCATTGTGGCCGCCGACCTGGCGTCCGCAAGCGAGACGGTGCAGCCGGAAGACTCCCTCGTGGCCGCGATGCGCCGCATGGGTCAGCGTGGCGTTGCCGCCTTGCCAGTTGTGGGGCCCGACGGCGTCTTGAGGGGGCTGCTGAGCCGGGGACATGTGCTCGCCGCTTATGACCGGGCGCTCCTGGAAGCGGGGCGCTAACGGAGTCTGGGCGGCTCGTCGAAGTAGGCGGCGAGCTGGCTGAGGTAGCGTTCGATCGGCCCGGCGTGTCCGGAGGTGAACTGGGAGATGAAGCGCTGGGCGGTACCGGGGATGATGCCGCGCTCGGTGATGGTGAGGTCGATACCCGACGGGGCGCGGGTGATGGCGTAGGTCCACTCGCTCGACGGCCCGCGTGCCTCGGTGATGCGATCAGTCACCAGTCGTACCGGCGGCAGCTCCTCGCGGATCACCACGACCGTACCGCGGCCGTCATCGCCGATCTCCCGCCACACCGGATACGACGCCGAGTCGGGCAGGTGCTCGAGCTGAATGAGGTCGTCCCGCCAGGCGCGGATCCGCACCGAGTCGGAAATCGCCCGCCATACCGCCTCTGGCGCTCGAGAGAGGGTCAAGGTGCGGCTCACCTCGTGCTGCGCCGGCAGCAGCATGCCGCCGATCATGACCGTTGCCGCGGCCATCAGCAGCAGGAGGCCCACGGTGGCGAGCCACCTCCGGGCCAGTTCTTCAAAGCGCATGGGGCCGGAGAATGTCTTCTCCGGCCCCATCGCACAAGCGGGTGTGCCTAGCGTGAGGCGAGCGCCACCAGCGAGCGAAGCTCGGACTCGATGTCGGCCTGGGTTACCTGCACCGGCACGGTCCAGCGCCCATTCTCGACCTGCTTCGAGGGCACCTTGATACCGCGAAGGTTGCCGTCGGCGATGCTGACCAGCGCGGTGACGGAACCCTCACCGGGCGCCCCGACGATGACGATGACCCAGTCGCCCTTTTCCGGCCAGGTCTGCTTCAGGGCGTATACACCCTCGCGATCAGTCTGCTCGAGCTTGAGCGGCAGTGTCTTCCGCTCGCCATTTACCAGGCCCTCGGCGCGGGCCTCGACGGTGAAGTTGACCGCCTGCTCATGGTGAAAGGTGTGCACCAGGAGATAGGCGCCCTGGGACGACTTGTTCATCGGGTTCGCGGGAAACTCGATCGACAGCCATGGCGGCCCCGCCCACGCGGGCGAAGCGGTGGCGGCGGCGAGTGCAACAACGGCAGCGAGCGACATCAGAGAGCGACGCATGGGACACCTCGGCGGCTAAGGGAGAACTACCTGCTCGTCCCTGAGATGCCGCCCGGCGCCGCGGGGTTTACGTCCACCTCGGGCTGCTTGACGAGGGAGATCCTGCCCCGGAAAGTGCGCGCAGTGATCGCAGCACCGCCGTCCCCGATACTGGTGCGGAGCGTGCCGCTGGGGCCCGGCTTGCCCGGGAGCGCGAATTCGCTGGCGATGTTGCCGGCTGGAGCAGAGAGCTCGAGATCGGCGCCGAGCGTGGGCGGAAGTCGCAGCTCGATGTTGCCGCTGTGAGTCTGCGTGTCGAGCGACCCGCCGCGCTCGATCGCGCCCTTCCAGGCGATCTCGCCCGACACCGTTTCCAGCCGGGCGCGCATAACGCGTGCGCCACCGATGAGGATGGCACCGCTCACGGTGGTCACACTGAGGTCGCCCCGGATCCCGCGAAGCACGACGGTGCCTCCCGCGGTGCGCACGCGAATCGACGTGGCCGGACCCGCCACCTCGACATTGCCGTCGAGCGTCTCCGCCGTGACGATGCGCGGGGCGCCCTCGAGATGGAGCCGTCCTGTGGTGGTGATGAAATCGAGATCGCCCTCGAGGCCGCCGGCATCCAGGCTCACGGTGGCCCCGCGCACGCTCACGCGCGCCCCGCGCGGCACCCGCACCTCGAGCGTCGCGCTGCTCACGACACTGCTGGTGTCGGTGCCCTCGAGGCCGAGCTTCGCCGCATCCCTCGAGCCGCCGAAGTACAGCTGGCCCGCGCGCGCCGGCAACTCTCCCACCACGACGAGGCTGTCGCGGTCCCATCCGACCAGCCGGACCATTCCGACCAGGTCATTGATCCGGATCGATACGGTGCTGCTGACCGCCATGCGCCGGTCGATGCGCTGCTGCGCGGCGAGCGGAAGGGGAAGCAGCAGGGTGAGCAGAATGGCGACGGGACGCATCAGCATCTCCTCAGGAGCGGGGCAGGCGGGCGGCCTGCTGCAGGAACTCGACGCGCTGCCGATGCGCGGCGCGGAGGAGCCCCGCGAGCACGGGACTTCCGGGGTCGGCATCGAGCGCGCGCTGGCACTCGGCGATCGCCGAGTCGATCACAACGAGGTTTCGTGTGAGCACGGCGCGGGTTTCGGGGGCGAGGTCCGAGGAGCCAAGTCCTTCTTCCATGACATCACCAGCCCGCGCCAGCCGCGCCAGTCCGGCCCGGTCGACCGGCGCCGTCGCGACCACCACGACCGGTGCGGCGCTCTTGCGCGCGAGGAACCAGGTTACCACCGACGAAATGACGACGAGCGCAATCGCGGCGGCGAGCTGGTATAGTGCACGCCGTGGACGTGCTCGCCCGCGCGGGGCGAGCCGCGCAGCGATCGGCGGCCAGAGGTCGCGCTCCGGCTCGATGCTCTCGGGCAGGTCGCTGATGTGCGACCGGAGGAACGTCTCGTCGTCGGGTCGTTGTCCTGTCATCGATCCAGTGCCTTCCGCAGGAGACGGCGCGCCCGGAAGAGCTGCGCCTTCGATGTGCCTTCCGCGATACCCGTCATTTCCGCGATCTCGGCGTGGCCGTAGCCCTCGATGTCATGCAGCACGAACACCGCGCGTGCACCGGGCGGCAAGGTTGCCATGGCCGCGTCGAGGTCCAGCCTGGTTCCCGGGTCGGCGGCGGCGCGGGGCGCCTCGAGCAGTTCGGGATCCTCCACCACGGTAACCCGGAGGTCACGCCGCCACTCGGTGCGACGATGGGCCAGAACCACGTTCACCGCGAGCCGGTGCAGCCAGGTACCAAAGGCGCTTTCATGCCGGAAGCTGGGGAGCCGGTCCCAGGCGCGTACGAAGACATCCTGGGTCCGCTCTTCCGCCGCGGCGGGATCGCCCTCGAGCCGCAGGCACACGGCATGAACCCGCCCGACATGCGCCCGGTAGAGCGCCGCGAAGGCGTCGGCGTCGCCGGCCTGGGCTCGACGGACCTCCAGGGTCAGCGCATCCGGATTCACGATCCTGGCCTGGTCACAGTCATCGGCGTGGTCCTTCGATGCCGGCGGGGCGCGCAAGGTTTGAACTCACGTTGGCACCTCCGGCCATGTCGCGATAGCTTCAACCCCCATGGCATTCCTCGTCGATCGCCAGCAGCGCGCCGCCCTGCTCATCGTCATCCTCGGTGCGGGACTGCTGTGGGCCACCTGGCCCTACTTCAGCGGACTCCTCGGGGCACCGGTTCTGTACGTGATCTTCGGCGCGCTGCACCGGAAGCTGGCGGCGAGAATTGGCGCTTCGGCCGCGGCGATCGTGGTCATCCTCATCGCGTTCATGGTGATCTTCCTGCCGGTGGTTGGCGCGGTCGGCCTCCTGGCCAACGAAGCACAGGGCTGGTCCACCGCGATCCGGGACAGTGCCCTGCTGGAGCGCCTTTCGGTCCTCCAGATCGGCGACATCAGGGTCGGTGAGCAGCTCAAGAAGGTGAGCTCGACCGCGCTCTCATGGCTTGGTGGCAGCGCCATCGGACTTGTCGGTACCGGCGCAAAGCTGTTGATCCAGTTTACGCTGACGTTTTTCGGGCTCTACTACCTGCTGGTGCAGCCCGATGATGCGCGAAGGATGCTTGAATCGTTCATCCCCTTTTCGCCGGCCAATCGCGCGAAACTGATCGAGGCCTTCCGCAACGTCACCGTGTCGATGCTCGTCGGCACCTTTGCAACGGCGCTGCTGCAGGGGCTGGCGGTCGGGCTCGGGTTCTGGGCGCTGGACCTGCCGAGCCCGGCATTCTGGGGCGTGGTCACGGTGATCTTCGCCATTCTGCCGCTGGTAGGAAGTGGTCTCATCTGGGCGCCGGGCGCGGTCTATCTCGCGGCCCAGGGACGTCTGATCGCTGGACTGCTGCTCGCGGTGGGCGGCGTGCTGGTCGTGGGGAACATTGACACACTGGTGCGCCCCTTCGTCGTGCGCCGGTACGCCAAGATGCATCCGTTCATCACGGTCATCGGCGCCTTCGCCTTCGTGCCGCTGGTCGGCATCCTCGGGCTCCTCGTCGGTCCACTGGCGATCTCCTACTTCTTCGAGCTGGTGGCCATGTACAATGGCGAGTACCTGCACGAGGATGTGGTGTCACCCGTTCCCGCTGCCGTGCTCCAGACCAGCACGCCGACGCCACAGGTATAGCGGCACACCCAGGAGAATGAGAGCGGCACCGCGCAGCGCGTTGCCCGGACTCGCGATGACCGATCCCGCCACGACATAGATCGCCGCCGCCACAAAGAGAATGACCGAGAGCTGCCAGGCCGGCGTGACGAACTCCGGTCTCGCCGTTCCCGCGAGTGCATCCCGCCGCCTGAAGTAGAACAGCGTCGCCGCCGTCAGCCCGAAGAAGATCCAGTCCCCGAAGACCACGTAGTCGAGGAGCTCGCCGTAAGTGCCGGAAAGCACGAGCACGACGGCCCACGCGCCCTGCGCCACCAGCGCGACCACCGGCGTGCGGAAGCGCGGGTGCAACCGTGCGAAGGCGTCGAAGAAGATCCGGTCGCGCGCCATGGCCTGGTAGACGCGGGCGTTGGCGCAGATGGCGAGGTTGAGGAACCCGACGGTGGAGAGGGCAATGCCGACGGCGATGAAGGTGCGGCCCGCCGGCCCGAAGATGACCTGCATCGTGTCGGCGGCTGGGGCGGTGCTGTCGGCCAGGCCACCCACGCCCAGCACCTTGAGGTAGACCACGTTCGCGAGCAGGTAGACCACCACCACAATCGCTACGCCCCAGAGCAGGGCGCGCGGAAGGTTGCGCGAGGCATCCACCATCTCCTCGGCGACGAAGTTTGTCTGCTGCCAGCCGCCGTAGGCGAAGAGCACCGGCACGAGGGCGCCCGCAAACGAGACCGTGGCGGTCCCGTGTACCAGCGGGAGCAGGACCGGCGCCGGGAGTGCGCGCCCGCCGACGATCGCCCAGAGTCCAGCAACGATGAGGATCCCCAGAGCCGCCAGCTTGAGCAGGGTGAAGAGCGACGTCATCACCGAGCTCGGTTTTACCCCCAGGACATTGATGAACGTGAGGAGCACGATGGCCGAGAGCGCCATCGGCGTGATCACCTTTGGCGGCAGGCCCGCGATCGCCGCCGCGTAGCTGGCGAAGGACATTGCCACCGCAGCGATGGCGCCGGTGGCAATGACCAGAAGCAGGGTCCACGCATAGAGGAAAGCGGGAAGGGGACCGAATGCGTCGCGGAGGTAGACGTACCCGCCGCCCGCCTCCGGTCGTCGTCCGCCGAGCTCGGCGTAGATGAACGCGCCGAGCACGGCTACAGCTCCTCCCAGCAGCCATGCGGCGATGGTGAGACCGGCAGTGCCGGCCCGCTGTGCCACGACCGAGGGGTTGAGGAAGATCCCCGAGCCGATGATCCCGCCGACCACCATCATGGTGCCGGCGAAGAGGCCGACGCGCCGTGCGTACGTAGTCATGGGACTCCAATGTAGGCAAAAAAACAGCGGGGAGTCCGAGGACTCCCCGCTGGTAGTGCCGTTACCCGCCGGGCTTACTGGCCCGGGTTCTCCACCTCGGTCGGACCGCCATACAGCGACACACGGCGGTTGGCCTCGCGGCCGGCCTTGGTCTTGTTCGTCGCGATCGGACGAGTCGAGGCATAGCCCTTCGCCTCGAGACGGTCGGCCGGGACGCCCTGGGTGATCAGGAACGCCTTGACCGACTCCGCACGCGCCTGCGACAGCTTCTCGTTCAGCTTGACGCTGCCGGTGCTGTCAGTGTGGCCCTGCACCCAGATCTTGTAGTCTGGCGGCAGGCTCGGCAGGATCGTGTTGATCTTGATCGCCGCATCCGTCAGAGCAACCTTGGCTTCCTTGCCCAGCTTGGAGCTGCCGGTCACGAAGCTGCTGCCCTTGATGGTGAACGTTCCACCGGTCTCCTCGAAGATGATCCGGCAGCCGACGGCATCAACCTTGTTGCCAGGCTGTGTCGACGGGCACTTGTCCTTGCAATCCGGCACGCCGTCGCCATCGCTGTCCTTCTGGCAATCCGAGCAACCCATGGCGTCGACCTTCTCGCCGGCCGGGGTGTTCGGGCACTTGTCGGCGGCGTTCGGTACGCCGTCCTTGTCGTCGTCGGCCGGGCAACCGGTGGCGTCAACCTTCTCGCCGGCCGGGGTGTTCGGGCACTTGTCGAGGGCGTTGTTCACGCCGTCGCGGTCGTCGTCGAGCTGGGATGCCGAGCAGCCAACCGAGTTGACGGTCTCGCCAGCCGGGGTGTTCGGGCACTGGTCGTGATCGTTGACCACGCCGTCCTTGTCGTCATCCAGCGGAATCGGACAGCCCTTGTCGTCAACCTTGGTGCCGACCGGGGTGTTCGGGCACTGATCGAGCTTGTCGATCACGCCGTCCTTGTCGGTGTCCTTCGGCTTTTCCTTCGGGAACATCAGGGAGATGCCAGCCTGGAGACCCCAGTTTCCGGCGTTGTCTGCCGGGCCAGTGAATTCGGCCGGGGTGAGCACGTAATCGTAGGTGCCGTCGATGCGGCCCTCCAGCACTCCGCCCTGTCCGAACCGGAGGCCCACGAGGAACGACGGGCTTATGTCGTCGGTGTGGCCCGGAATGGTGTCATAGAACCCGCCGTACCCGCTGTAAACGCCACCCGCGCCCAAAATGAGGGCCATAGGGCGGAAGTTGATGTTGTACTCCAGGTAGGCCCGACCCGACTGCACGGAGACGGGCTCATCAAAACCGGAGCTGAAAGCGCCCAGGGAGTCGTTGGAGTGGGTCGGCATGTACGAATACTGACCCTCGATTTCGAAGTTCCGGAAGAGGAAAACTCCGAGTCGCCCACCAAAACCGGGGGACGTCTGCAACTGATACGCATCGTCGAACCAGGTGACGCGCCCAAAGGCACCGATTTCCACCGTGCCTGCTTTTTGGGCGGCGGCGGGTGCGGCCGCGATAACCAGGGCCGCAGCAGACACGAACAGAGATCGCATGGACACTCCGAGACTTGAGGGGGACTGAAAACACCAAACCGCCGGCCGGGGCCGACGTCAGGTGAGAAACTTACGCCTACCCACCAAAACGTCAATACAGCCTCAACTTGGGTACCCCCACTCTAGTGATACGTCTCACCAAAAACCCATGGAGATTTCATCGCTGCAACGTTTGGGCGCCATGTCTTGACTTTGTTTTAATACTAGATAGTTTAGTACTCAAGTGATTTTTACAAAGGATTTCCGTGCCCGGATACGCAGGAACGCCAGAAGAGAGGCTTGCCCTCCGCACCTTCGTGAAGCTCGTGCGGGCGGCGAATGGCCTGAGTGCCCGGCTGAACCGGCCCCTCGCCGACGCCGGCCTGACCGAGAGCCAGTTCGGGGTGCTCGAAGCGCTCCTGCACCTCGGCCCACTGCACCAGCGGGAACTCGCCGAGAAGATTCTTCGGACGAACGGCAACGTGACCCTGGTGGTTGATCACCTGGAGAAGCGCGCCCTGGTACGGCGGGAGCGGGGCTCGTCCGATCGGCGATACATCAAGGTGCACCTCACTGAACAAGGTGAGGTGCTGGTCAAGGGACTCTTCCCGGCCCATGCAGCGCGGCTCGCCGGGGAGATGAGTGTGCTGGACGAGGACGAACAGCACGAACTGGGGCAGCTCTGTCGCCGCCTCAGCATGACAATGGAGCCGCACACACCATGAGGAGCAGGACCATGAACGGCATACACCACGTCACCGCCATCTCGAGCGACCCGGCGGCGACGCTGCGCTTCTACAGCGATACTCTCGGGCTCAGGCTGGTGAAGCAGACAGTGAACTTCGACGATCCGGGCACCTTACACCTCTACTTCGGTGACCGCACCGGCGCGCCGGGATCGATCCTGACCTTCTTCCCGTTTCCCGGCGGCATGCGGGGACGCACAGGCACGGGCCAGGCAGCGGTGACGAGCTTCGCCATTCCGGTCGAGTCGATCGGCTGGTGGATCGAGCGACTTGGTGCACGCGGCCTGGCGGTGGAAGCCCCCGTCGGGAGGTTCGATGAGCGGGTGATCACCCTGCGCGATCCCGATGGGATGCTGCTGGAGCTCGTCGGTTCGGCGCGCTATGCGGAACTGGAGGGTTGGGCGCAGGGGAGCGTACTTGCCGAGCATGCGATTCGGGGAGTGCATGGGGTGACGCTCTGGACCGATGGTGCGGCAACCGGCACCGAGGAAGTGCTGACCGGGCTCCTCGGCTTCCGGCCGGCCGAAGAGGAAGGCGTCACGCGCCGTTTCCGCGGGGACTCACCGCTCGGGAGCGTCGTCGACCTCCGTCGAACCGACGGCTTCTGGCGCGGCGTGGGTGGTGTCGGCACGGTCCATCACGTCGCCTTCCGCGCGGCTGACGATGCGCGGCAGCTCGATGTGCGTGCAGCGGTGGAGGCGTCGGGACTCCAGATAACGCCCGTGGTAGATCGGCAATACTTCAAGTCGGTGTACTTCCGCGAGCCGGGCGGGGTGCTGTTCGAGGTGGCCACGGACACGCCGGGGTTCCTGTGGGATGAGGCGGAGGCCGAGCTCGGCACGACGCTCAGGCTCCCGTCGTGGCTCGAGTCGCATCGCGAGGAAATCGAGCGGGCCCTGCCATCACTCGAGAGCGCTGTCGGGGTGACCCATGACTGATGCTCTGCAGCTGATCCATCGTTTCGAGCCGGGCAGCCCGGAGCATCCGACGCTCCTGCTGCTGCACGGCACCGGTGGTGACGAGAATGACCTGCTTCCGCTCGGGCAGGCGCTGCTGCCCGGTGCCGCCATTCTGAGTCCGCGCGGTGCAGTGCTCGAGCGGGGCCAGCCGCGCTTTTTTCGGCGGCTGGCCGAGGGAGTCTTCGACCTGGAGGACCTCCATCTTCGCACGGCCGAGCTTGCGAGGTTCGTCCGCGATGCTGCGAAGCACTACCGGTTCGATGCCGGGCGCGTCGTAGCAGTGGGATTCTCCAACGGGGCCAATATCGCGGCGAGCCTGATGCTGTCAGGCACCGGCGTCCTTGCAGGTGGAGTACTGCTCCGCCCCATGGTGCCCTTCGAGCCCGAGGCGCGGCCCGGTCTCCGAGGCGTGCCGGTGCTCATTTCGGCGGGTCGTAACGACCCCGTTGTTCCCACAGCCCTGGTTGAGCGGCTCGGAGTATTACTGAAAGAGGGCGGCGCGTCGGTCGACCTGGTGTGGCAGCCGGGTGGACACGGGCTCACGAAGGGCGATGTGGAGGCAGCCACCACATTCCTTCGCGAACACGCCGCCGATTTCGGCCTTTCTTCTCTAGCGGGCGGAGATGGCCGGGAGCATTTAGAGAGTTAACCTGAGAAAGGGGAAACGACGATGTCCCTGGTTGCCCTCGAGCTCGATCGGCAGGTTCGTGCCGATCGCCTGATGCAGGAAATAGCCGCCCGTCATGGACTTCCACCCATTCAGAACATCGCCCATCACTCCACAGACCGCTTCCTTGTTGCCTATGTGCCGGATGTGGCCGGGATCCCGGGCACGCCGCACGCCGTCGAGTACGCGTTCGCGTCATCGATGCTCGCATCGATCGAGGAGCTGCAGCGGGTGGTGACGGATTCGCCGGGCGGCGCGGGATCGGCGGCCTACGTGCATGACCTGGATGGGGGAATGGAGTAGCCGAGTTTCCCGCTTCACTCAGGACGATGCCGGCGCATTACCATTGGTGATGCGCCGTTTCCATTTCCTCCCGTTGCTCATGCTGGCATTGCTGCCGTGCCGGGCCTCGGGCCAGGCTGCTCAGCCATCTCTGGTGGAGCGCTTCGCCGGCTTCAGCGCGATCACCGGCTTCGAGCAGGCGGTGGTCGATACCATCCTCGGTGAATTGCTGCCGGGTGCGATCCGTGATCGCTCCGGCAGTGCCGTCCTCGTCCTCGGGTCGGGCGCGCCGCGGCGCCTCATCGCCTGCCCGCTCGACGAGCCGGGCTGGGTCGTGGGCGAGGTTGAGGCCGGGGGCTACCTCACGCTGCGCCGTGCTCCGGGGCGCCTTCCGTCGCCACTGTTCGATCAGCAGCTGGAGGGCCATCGCGTCACTCTCTTCGGCCGGTGGGGACCGGTCCCCGGTGTCGTAGCCGTCCGCTCAGTTCACCTGACCCGCGGGCGCGAGGCGGGTGTGGACGCGCCTTTCAGCGTGGATGATGCCCGCGTCGATGTCGGCGCGTCCGCTGCAACGGGAGCGCGGGCCCTCGGAGTGTCCGTCCTGACACCCGTGACGCTGTCGAAGAAGCCGCTTCGTTACGGCAGCGATCTCCTTGCAGCACCGATGGCGGGCCGCCGGGCGGCGTGTGCGGCGCTGGTACTCTCAGCCCGCGAGGCGAAACCGGCAACCGGCACGGTCGTGGTGGCTTTCGTCACGGAGCAGAACCTGTCCGAGCGCGGGCTTCGGACGGTGCGCCGTACGCAAGGACCGTTCGTCGAGGAGCGCCTGGTCGATGGCGGAGCCGGGGTTCCCGGAGTGCCCACCGAGACAGCCGAGGGATGGTTGCTTCCGGCGGCCTATACCACGACGGCGGTGGAGACGGTATCGCTGCCGGGCGCCGACACGCTGCGCGCGCGCCTCGGGCGCTGGATCGCGGGGACCCCATGAAGCGACTCGCGCTGCTCGCGACATTTGTATTCCTGCCGTGCCGATCCGTCGCCCAGCAACAGCCATCACTCGACGACGTGCGCTCGGTGCTGGCGCCGCTGATCGAAAGCTATGGCGTCTCCGGCATGGAAGGCCCGGTGCGCGATGCGGTGAGCCGCATGCTGCCCTCCTGGGCCCGGGCGACCACCGACACTGCCGGCAACCTGATCGTGAGTGTCGGCGAGGGCGAGCCGCTCGTGGTCTTCGTGGCCCACCTCGACGAGATCGGCTTCGTCATCAGCGCGATCGATGAGGACGGGACGCTCGAGCTCAAGCAGAGGGGCGGTTTCTTCCTGTCACTCTTCGAGGCCCAGCCGGCATTGGTGCATACCGGCGAGCGAAGCATCCCCGGTGTCTTCATGCCTCGCGATTCTGTCGCTGCATCTCCGCGTCGCACGCCGGTCCCGTTCCGTGCCGACGTTGGCGCGGGCTCGCGCGCCGGGGCCGAGGCCATGGGCATCAGGATCGGCAACACGCTGACGATGCCCAAGCAGTTCGTGCCGCTGGCCGGCACGCGCGCCACCGGCCGCTCGTTCGATGACCGGGTGGGTTGCACGGCGCAGATCCTGGCACTGCGCCGGCTCGACCCGACGCGCCTGACGCATCGCATCGTCTTTGTCTGGAGCGTCCGGGAAGAGACGGGACTCGAGGGTGCACGCGTCGTGGCCGATGCGCTCGGCCTTTCAACGGCGCGGGTGCACGCGGTCGACACCTTCGTGTCGTCCGACTCGCCGCTCGAGATCAAGACCTTCGCCGACGTGCCGCTCGGCTCGGGCGCCGTTGCACGCGCGCTGGACAACAGCAGCGTCACGCCCCCTGCGCTGGTGGATTCGCTGGTGCGGGTAGCGGCACGACGGAAAGTGCGTTTGCAGGTAGGCTCGACCAACGGCGGCAATGATGGGTCGGTCTTCGCGTCGTGGGGTGTGCCCGACGTTCCGCTTTCCTGGCCGTTGCGCTATGCCCACTCACCCGCCGAGGTCATCGACCTCAAGGATGTGCAGGCGCTGGCGCAACTCATCCAGGCGGTGGCGGAGGACTGGTAGCGCCCGTCGGCGCGCGAAAGAGGTAGAAGAGCGGTGCGCTGAGCACGATGCAGGCGAGCGAAATGAGGCTGTTCCGCGTGTCGCCTGCCACCGAGCCGCCGAGGAACGCCAGGGACCCTGCGAGGACGATGCCGGTGGTCCACGGGTGTCCCCATGCCCGCCAGGGGCGCGGCAGGTCGGGCTCCCGCTTCCGCAGCACGAAGACGGCAAGGAACGCCGCCACGTAGTTGGCGACATAGAAGAAGGAGACGACGGCGAGCAGGCGTTCCACGGTGCCGGTCAACAGGAACGCGACCGCAAGTACCACGGTGATGGCGAGTGCCGGCCGGGGCGTTCCCGATTCGGAGACTCGGGTCAGCAGCGGCGCCCGCACCAGCCCGTCCCGCGCCAGCGCGAACAGGGTCCGCGTCGCTGCCATGAGCGATGCGTTGAGGGCGCTCGGCATCGTGAGGATCGCGACGGCGGCGACCACGAGATCCCCGCGCGGCCCAAAGATCACCCCCATGGCAGCGCCGACCGCCAGCGGTTCCCCGGCGAGCCGTCCCACGGGCAGGACCACCAGCACCGCCACGTTGATCAGCACATAGATAAGGATGATGAGCAGGATGCCGCGAATCATCGCGCGAGGGATCTCGCGCCCGGGGTTCGCCATCTCCTCGCCGAAGTACATCGGGTAATACCAGCCGTCGTAGGCGAAGATGATGCCCTGCAGCGCCAGGACGAGCGCACCCCAGAGGGCCAGGCCGGATGGCAGCGTCGGCGGCGCCAGCGTGTCGGTGGCGCGCGAGCCACTGAACAGGCAGGCCAGGATGAGCCCGATCAGCAGGAGGGCCTTGATGGCGCTCGTGACTTGCTGGACCCGGTCGCCTTCCTTCACTCCGCGCGACTGCAGCCAGCCGAACCAGAGGAGCACGGCCAGGGCAATGAGGACCGGGGTGACTCCGCCGCGAAGGGCGGGCACGATGCGGCCGGAGTACTCGCTGATGATGAACGCGCCGGTGGTTGCCGAGGCGCAGCTGCTGAGGAAGTCGGCCCACCCGGTCACGAACGCCGGGAAGGGGCCGAAGGCGCGACGGACGTAGACGAAGAACCCGCCGGTACGGGGCAGCGCGGCACCGAGCTCGGCGGCGCTGTTGGCCCCGAGCAAGGCGTAGACACCACCGAGGATCCACGCGCCGATGATGAGCGCGACGGACGGCAGGCGCGACGCGACCTCGCCCGGTGCGCGAAGGATGCCGACCCCGATGACGCCCCCGACCACGATGGCGAGGCCGAAGGCGGAACCCAGGACCCGCTGAAGCGACCCGGTGGATGGTGCGGCTGGCGTGGCGGGCAAGGCGCGGAACCTCGCGCCTTGCATCGCGGGCGTCAATGCTGCATGTTTATGCGTTATGCAACCTACGAAACCCCTGGTCGCCCTCGCGTTCTCCGGCGGCCTCGATACGTCGTACTGCGTCCCGCGCCTCGCCGAGGATGGCTGGGCAGTGGAGACCGTGTTCGTCAACACCGGCGGCACCACCGCCGAGGACCGCGCGGCGATCCGCCGGCAAGCGGAGGCCGTCGGCGCGCTCAGCCATCATGAGCTCGACGCGCGCGCCGCGGTCTTCGATCGCTTCGTGCGCTACCTCATCCAGGGCAACGTGCTGCGGGGCGAGGTCTACCCGCTGAGCGTCGCCGCCGAGCGGACCCAGCAGGCCATTTCCGTCATCGAGGCGGCGCGCGCCATGGGCGCCACGGCGGTGGCGCACGGATCCACCGGGGCCGGCAACGACCAGGTGCGCTTCGACGTGGCGTTCCGCGTGCTTGCGCCGGAACTCCAGATCATCACGCCCATTCGCGAAGCCAACCTGCAGCGCGCCGACTCGATCGCCTATCTCGAGGCCCGCGGGCTGCCGGTGCCGGCGAAGGCGAGCGCCTACAGCATCAATCGCGGGCTCTGGGGCACGACCTACGGTGGCGGCTGGACCCACGACACCTGGGCCGGCCCGCCCGACGAGCTCTTCGAGCCGCCGGCCGACGCGCCGGCGCCGCGCGAGATCGTGATCGGCTGGGAGCAGGGCGTGCCGGTGTCCATCGACGGCGTCGCCATCGACGGGCCGACACTGGTCGACCAGCT
Source organism: uncultured Gemmatimonadales bacterium (assembly GCA_963789925.1). Classification (GTDB taxonomy): domain Bacteria; phylum Gemmatimonadota; class Gemmatimonadetes; order Gemmatimonadales; family GWC2-71-9; genus JAGGAG01. The sequence goes on along the minus strand of CAWBMQ010000005.1, from coordinate 117,195 downwards.
CGGGGACCTCTGCGCCGCCTATGGCGCGGGCCGCGGCATTCATGTGGGCGAGACGGCGCTCGGCATCAAGGGCCGCATCGGCTTCGAAGCCGGCGGGGCACTCCTGCTCATCCAGGCCCATCGCGAACTGGAGAAGCTGGTGCTCACCAAGTGGCAGGTGTTCTGGAAGGATTCGCTCGGCCGCTTCTACGGCGACCGGCTGCACGAAGGGCAGTACTTCGACCCGGCGCTGCGGGACATCGAGGCGATGTTCACCAGTTCGCAGCAGCGGGTGACGGGAGAGACGCGGGTACGCCTGTCGGCGGGCCGCACGCAGGTCACCGGTGCGCGGAGCCCGTTCTCGATGATGGACCGCGCCGTGGCCACCTACGGGGAAGAGAACCGGCTCTGGACCGGCGAAGAGGCCCGCGACTTTTCCCGGATCGTCGCGATTCCGTCGCTGCTCGCGATGCGAGCGGGAGCAAAGTCATGATCACGACCCGCGTGAAGCTCGACAAGATCTCGTCCTCCACCCGCAACGCGGCACTCGCGTCCGAGGTGATCGTCGGCGAGCAGATCGTGGCCCAGGAAGGCTACGTCCTCGCGGTGCGCATCAAGGAGGACAAGTCCACCTACAACTCGGTGGAGGATCTCGCCGGCCGCATGGTGACGCTCCGTGCCGGCGATGTGCTTGCCGGCACACTCGGCACCAGGCGCGCACTTCGCGGCTACGCCGGCGTGGTACCGTCCCACATCGCCGTCGGCGACACGATCGACGTGCTCAACCTCGGGGGCATCCTCGGCAAGTGCACATCGGCCAATCCCGAGATCGGGGCCCCGTTCAAGGCCGAAGTGCTCGGTGCCATTCTCACGTTTCCGGAGCTGGGTGACCGGGTGGGCCGTCCGGCACACATCAAGGACAAGGCGGTGCCGACTGCCGACACGCTCGAGTGCACCGTGCCGGTGGTGTACATCGCCGGCACCTGCATGAACGCCGGCAAGACGGTGGCCGCCACGGAACTGGTGCGCGGCCTCTATCGCAGCGGGCTCAAGGTGGCGGCGGCGAAGCTCACCGGTGTCTCGCTGATGCGCGACGCACTCTCCATGCGCGACGCCGGCGCCAGCGCGGCGCTCACCTTCAACGACATCGGCATCGCGAGCACACATGCCGGGGTGACGGTGTCGAGCGCCAAGGGCATCCTCAACCGGCTGGCACAGGGCAAGCCCGACGTCATCGTGGCCGAGCTGGGTGACGGCATCCTGGGCGAGTACGGCGTGCAGGACATCCTCGCCGACAAGGAGCTCTCGGGTGCGGGAGCTGCCTGGGTCATGGCAGCGCCCGATCCGGTCGGATGCTGGGGTGCCAAGCTGCTCATGGAGCAGCGCTACGGCCTGGGCATCACGGTGATCACGGGGCCAGCCACCGATAACGAGGTCGGCCGCGACTATGTCAACGCCGAGCTCGGCGTGCCGGCGTTCAATGCGCGTCGCGAACCGGAAGCGCTGGTGGAGGTTGTGCGCGCAGCCATGGCCGTGTGGCAGGCGGCACGCCCCGTGGGCGAGCTCGCGAGCGTCTGACGATGCGCGTCGCCGTGATTGGCGCCGCCGGCTACGCCGGGGGCGAGCTCCTTCGACTCCTGCTGACCCATCCCGACGTCACCGACTGGGTAGCCACGAGTCGGAGCCAGGCCGGGAAGCCGGTGGGCGAGGTGCACCCACAGCTCCGTTCCCTCACCGATCGTTCTTTCGAGGCACTCGAACCGGCGGAGGCGGCGCGCGGGCGTGATGTCGTATTCCTGGCGCTGGAACACGGCGAATCGTCGAAGCTGGCGCCTGCCCTCTTCGCCGCGGGCGCGGGGCTCGTCGTGGACATCGCCGCCGATTTCCGCGTCGCCGACCCGGTGCTCTATGCGAAGTACTATGGAGCACACCCGTCTCCCGAGTTGCTGACGCATTTTCGCTATGGCCTGGCTGACGTCGAGGGCGCCAGACTTCGCGGCGCCACCGCGATCGCAGCGCCGGGATGCTTCGCCACGGCCGCACAACTCGCGCTCTACCCGCTGGCCGGCATCGCGGGCCTCGAGCCGGCGCTCTTCGCGGTGACCGGGTCGAGCGGTGCGGGTGTACAGCCACGGCCCACCACGCACCATCCTGCGCGGGCGCACAACCTCTTCGCCTACTCGGTGATGGGACATCGGCACGAGGCGGAGGTGCTGTCGAGCTGGCGTCGCTGGACGGGACGGGCGGACGCGACGGCCCGGCTGATGACGCACAGCGGGCCATTCGTGCGGGGTATACACCTGACACTGCACGGCAGGGCGGGCAGCGCGGGTGAGGCGGGTGAGGCATTGGAGCTGTTTCGCCGTGCCTATGCCGGGAGGCCCTTCGTCCGGGTGCTGGATCAGCCACCGGAGCTCACGCATGTCGTGGGCACCAATGAGGCGCACATTCACGCCGTCGGTTCTCCCGATGGCCGGGAGATCCAGGTCATGGTCGTCATCGACAACCTGGTGAAGGGTGCCGGTGGGCAGGCGGTGCAGGCAATGAACCTGGCGCTCGGGATCGACGAGACGCGCGGGCTGGTGGGTGGAGGAATCTTTCCATGCTGACAGAGCTGAGCGCACTGCTTCCGGTGTACGCCCAGTTTCCCCTTCGGCCCGCGCGGGGTGAAGGAAGCTGGATCATCGACGTCGACGGCCATCGCTGGCTCGACGCGTACGGCGGTCACGCCGTGGCGAGCACGGGCCACTGCCATCCGCATGTCGTGCGCGCGATCGCGGAGCAGGCGTCGCAGCTCATCTTCTACTCGACGGTGCTGCCGCACCCGAATCGCGAGCAGCTGGCGGCCAGGATCGCGGCACTCATGCCCGCGGGTACTCGATCGCTCCTTCTTCTGCAATTCGGGCGCGGAGGCCAACGAGAACGCGCTTGGCCTCGCCCGGAGGCGCACCGGGCGCGAGCTCGTCGTGTCGGTGACGGGCGGATGGCACGGTCGCACCGTGGCAACGCTCGCGGTGACCGACGGGGCAAAGTACGAGATCGGCGCCCGCCGGGCCGGGATGCCGCTGTCACAGAAGATCGCATTCGACGATGTGGATGCGCTCGAGCGCGCGATTGACGAGTCGGTCGCGGCGCTCATTGTCGAGCCGGTGCAGGGAATGTCCGGTGCACGCGACTGCTCGCATGCATTCCTGCAGGCAGCTCGCGCCGCCTGCACGCGGCACGGTGCGGCACTCATCTTCGATGAGATCCAGTGCGGGGTCGGCCGACTCGGGGCATTCACCGCCGCGGAGTTCTATAACGTGACGCCCGACGCCATCACGATGGCGAAGGGACTCGCTTCCGGATTCCCCATCGCATCCGTGACTGTTGGCGATTTCCTGGCTGAAGGCATCACCGTTGGCGACCTCGGCAGCACCTTCGGCGGCGGGCCACTGGCGTGCGCCGCGGCGCTCGCGACGCTGGACGTGATCGAGCGCGATGACCTCGCGGGCAACGCGGCACGCGTTGGCCTGCAGCTGCGCGAAGGCGCGCTCGCACTTGGTATCCCGTCGGTGCAAGGTCATGGCCTGCTGCTCGGCCTTCGGCTGGGCCGCCCCGCCCAGCCGGTGCAGCGGGCCCTGTTCGAGCGGCGCATCCTCACCGGCACGTCGGCTGATCCCGAGGTCCTGCGGCTGCTTCCTCCGCTCTCATTCTCGCGGGAAGAAGCGGGCTCCTGCTGGCCGGGCTCGCCGAGGTGCTGTCATGATCGAGGTGAAGGGAAGCGCCGGTTCGCTCGCGGTGGATGACGGCGGCGCCGGTGAGCCGGCGTGCCTGCTGGTCCACAGCCTGGGCGGGCGGCTGTCATTCTGGACGTCGACGCTCGAGGAGCTCCGGAAGAGCCACCGCGCCGTTGCCCTCGACCTCCGCGGGCACGGCGCCTCGGCGCCGGCAACCTTCGCCGAGTCCGGGCTTGAGTGACTTCGTCGACGACGTGCTGCAGGTGGCGGACTCGCTGGGACTCTCGCGGTTCGTGCTGGTGGGACACAGCTTCGGCGCCACCGTGGCGCTGGCGACGGCAGTCCGCGCGCCGCAGCGCGTCCTGGCGCTGGCGCTGGTGGATCCGGCAGGTGCCTTCGACCAGGTGCCGGTCTCGACCCTGGAAGCGTTCATCGACACCGTGCTGCAGGACGAAGACGGCACCTTCGTGCGCGCGGCGTACGAGGCAAACCTCGAGCGCGCTACGCCCGAGACCCGCGCCGCTGTGCTTGCCAGCCTCGCCACCACCGGCCGCGACACACTGGGCGCAGCCTATACGGCAATGTTCGCGACCGATTCGCGCCAGCTCCTGCTGCGCTACCCCGGTCCTGTGCGCCTTATCGTCGATGCCGCAAATGATTCACCCATGAGCCTGCATGCCCAGGTGCCCGATCTCGACATCGTGCGGATCGAAGGCACCAGCCACTGGCTGATGCTCGACCGGCCGGAACAGTTCGCCCTCGCGCTCAAGGAGTTCGTGGATGCGCAATCGGTGCCGCAATGAAGCGTGATTTCCTTTCGATGGAATCCTGGGGCCAGGAGCAGTGCCTCGCGCTGCTCGATCTCGCCGACCGGGTGAAGCGGGGCGAGGTCTCCGGCGGCCTCGAGAAGAAGATCATGGCGATGGTGTTCATGGACCCGAGCCTCCGGACGCGCGCCAGCTTCGAGGCCGCGATGTTCCTGCACGGCGGGCACGGCATCGTGCTCGAGCCCGGCAAGGGTAGCTGGTCGCTCGAGACCGAGCCGGGAGCCGTGATGGATGGCACGACAGTCGAGCACATCAAGGATGCGGCCCGTGTGCTCGGCCGGTATGCGGACGCCCTCGGCGTGCGCACCTTCCCGCGCCCCGGGAACTGGGACACCGTGCGCCAGGATCTCGTGATCAAGCGCTTCGCCGAGTACTGCGAGAAGCCGATCATCAACCTCGAGTCCACCCGGCGGCACCCGTGCCAGGGGCTGGCCGATGCCATGACGCTGCGGGAGAAGTTCGGCGGTGATCCGCGCGGCAAGCGCTTCGTGCTCCTGTGGGCGTGGCACCCCAAGGCCCTGCCGACCGCAGTGCCGGCCAGTGCCGCCATTTCCGCAGCGATGCTCGGCATGGAGGTCGTGATCGCCCGGCCCGACGACTACGAGCTCGATCCGGAAGACACCGCGCTCATCCGCCAGCTCGCGCGCGACAACGGCGCGATGATCCACATCAACAACGACCCGGATGACGCGCTGGTGGGTGCCGACGCGGTGTACGTGAAGTCGTGGGGCTCGGTGAAACACTACGACCACCCCGAGGACGAGGCGGCAATGCGGGCGGGGCTGCGCGACTGGCGCCTCACCGGCTCCCGGCTCAAGTCGACGCGTGGTGGCAAGGGCCTCGTGATGCACTGCCTGCCGGTGCGGCGAAACGTCGAGCTCGATGACGAGATCATCGATGGGCCGACGTCGGTGGTCGTCGACCAGGCGGAGAACCGGCTTCATGCGCAGCGGGCACTACTCCTTGAATTGCTGGGATCCGTGTGAACAAGTGAGGGGTGAAGGGTGAGGGGGCCTCCCCCTTACTCCTCACCCCTCACCAACGCGAAGGAAGCTGCTTGCATGACGATTGACTCGTCAAAGGGTATTGCCGGACTCAAGGGTGCGCTCCGCTACGTGCGCGCCTACCGTGACCGCGTCTTCGTGGTCAAGCTGGGCGGCGACGTGGTGAGCGACCCGGAAACGCTCGACCAGGCTGCCGCGCAACTGGCGTTGCTCTCGTCGCTCGGCATCCGCCTCGTGGTGGTGCATGGCGGTGGTCCCCAGGCGACGGCGCTCAGCCGCAAGCTCGGCACCGAGCCCACGATCGTCGCGGGCCGGCGGGTGACCGACGACCAGGCGCTCGAGGTCGCCAAGATGGTGTATGGTGGGCAACTCAACACCGACCTGCTGGCATCGCTGCGGGAGCACCGGCTGCAGGCGGTCGGGCTGTCGGGTGTCGATGCCGACCTGATCACGGCTCATCGACGCGCGCCCGTGGTCATGGTGGATGATGCCGGCAGGAAGCAGACGGTCGACTACGGTCACGTTGGCGACATCGACCGGGTCGATCCGCGGGTGCTGAACGTGCTGATGGATGGGCGTTTCGTGCCGGTGGTCGCGAGCCTGGCCGGGGACGACGATGGCAACGTCTACAACGTGAATGCCGACACGGTGGCGGAGTCGATCGCGGTGGCGCTGCAGGCGATGAAGCTGATCTTCATGACCGGCGCGCCGGGCGTGCTGCGCGACCGGAACGACCCTTCGTCACTGGTCACCTTCGCCGATCCCGATGACCTCGCCACGCTGATGGCGAGCGGCGCCCTCGCCGGCGGGATGCGCCCGAAAGTGGAAGCGTGCATCCGTGCCGCCACGAGCGGGGTGGAGCGCACGCACATCATCGACGGCCGGGCGCCCGATGCGCTGCTGCTCGAGGTATTCACCGGCGCAGGCCTTGGCACCATGATCGTGGGCCGGAAGGAAAAGGCGACCTATCTTGGCGTCGACCTCGCCGGCTGAGATCGCCCTGCTGCATGAGCTCGTCGCCATTCCTTCCGTGAGTGGCGATGAGGAGGCCATTGCGCGCTTCATCGAGGCAACGGTGCGTGGCTGGGGCCTTGACGTGGTGCGTGACACGACCGGGGTGAAGGTGGAGCTTCGCGCGCGGAAGCCGGGGCCGACCCTCGCCCTGGTGTCGCATGTCGACGTGGTTCCGCCGGGCCACGGATGGACCCGTGATCCATGGATTCCGGTGGTGGAGGACGGCCGTCTCTACGGCCGTGGCTCGGGCGATGCGAAGGCCTCGGTGTCGGCGATGCTCACGGCGATGCGCGACGTCGCGGAGAATGGGGGACCGGCGCACGGTCGTCTTCTCGTGATCCTGGGCTTCGGGGAGGAGACCAAGCAGACCTCGATGCCCGATGCACTTGCATCCGTCGGAACGGTTGACGCGGCCCTGGTAGGTGAGCCGACGAACCTCCAGCTGTCGGTGGCGCAGCGGGGGCTGATGATGGTCGACCTGCTCGCCCGCGGCGACCAGCGGCATGCCGGATATGCAGCTGGAGCCAGCTTCACCAATGCCGCAATCGTGCTCGCGCGCGACCTTCTCAGACTCGAGACACTCTGCCAGGACCGGGAGCACCCGGTACTCGGTCGCGTGACGATCACGCCGACGATGGTGGAGGCTGGCATCAGCCGGAACGTCACGCCGCCGGCCGCCAGGGCCGTGCTCGACATCCGCAGCACGCCGAGCTGGTCGCACGACGAGATCAGAGAGGTGATGAGCGCTGCGCTCGAATCGGAGGTCGTGGTGACCTCGAACCGACTGGTGCCGTGCGAGACGCCGGCGCATTCGCGGCTGCTCGAAGTGAGCCGGCGAGTCCGTCCCCAGGCGACGACCTACGGCAGTCCGACCTGCTCCGACTGGGTGTTCCTGAACGACCGGGACGCCATCAAGGTCGGGCCGGGCACGAGCCAGCGGTCGCACACGGTCGACGAATGTGTCGACCTGGTGGAGGTGACGGAGGCACGGAGCTTCTACGCGAAGGTGGCAAGGGAGTACCTCAGTGAAAACTGACGTGAGGACGTGAGGTGGTGAAGAAGCCGGCCCTCTGGGGCACCGCGCCGGGCGACGCGCTGATGGCATACACGGTCGCGGACGATCGCGAGTGGGACGCGCGCCTGCTGCGCTGGGACATCCTCGGGAGCCTGGGGCACGCCGAAGGGCTGCGACGAAGCAGGATCATCACGCCCACCGCGCACCTGCGCATGCAGCGGCTGCTCCGGAACGCGCTGCGATCAGCGGAAGCTGGGAGGCTCGCGATCGGGGAGGAACACGAGGACGTTCACTCCGCCGTCGAGTTCTGGCTCACCCGTCGCGACCGGCGCGCGGGCGGGATGCTCCACACCGGTCGCTCGCGCAACGACCAGGTAGCCCTCGACGTGCGCCTCTACCTGAAGGATCGCGTGCTGTCGCTGCACGCGCGCGCCACCGAGCTCGCTGACCTGCTCCTGGGGTTCGCTGCGGACAACCGCACCGCACTGTGGCCCGGCTATACCCACCAGCGGCGGGCGATGCCGTCCTCCGCCGGGCTCTGGGCCGGGGCCTACGCCGAGGGCCTGCTCGACACCATCGAAGCCATCGGCGGAGTGTGGCCGCGTCTCGACCGCTCGCCCCTCGGCAGTGCCGCCGGCTATGGCGTGCCCCTGCCGCTCGACCGGAAGGCGGCAGCGCGGGCCCTCGGGTTCCGCGACCTCGACCACAACGTGGCCGGGGTGCAGAACGCGCGCGGAAAACTGGAAGCGGCGGTGCTCCACTGGTGCACCGAGCTGGGCCATGAGATGGCCAAGCTGTCGTCGGATGTCATCCTGTTCAGTGCCGAGGAATTCGGCTGGCTCAGGCTGCCCGCCGACCTGGCGACCGGGTCGAGCATCATGCCGCAGAAGCGGAATCCCGACCTGTTCGAGCTGACGCGGGCACGGTCGGCACTGGTGGAGGGTGCCCTGTTCACCGTGCATGCGCTCAAGGCGAAGCTGCCGGGCGGCTATCACCGGGATTTCCAGTTCCTCAAGGCACCGCTGATGCGAGGCATCGAACTCACCGACGAGATGCTGGCGATGCTCGCCACGGCGGTGCCGCGGCTCGAGGTGGACCGGGACCGCGGTCGCTTGGCCCTCACCGGGGATATCCTGGCCACGGACGAGGCGCTCAGGCGCACGCGTGATGGCCAGCCGTTCCGCGAGGCGTACCGGGACGTGAGCCGGGAGCTCAAAGCGGGCGCGCGGATGCCGGCGATTGCCGATCGCGAGCTCATTGCGGCCCGCAGCAGCGCCGGCGCGCTGGGGAACCTGGAGCTCGGGCTCGCGCGCACCCGCGTGGCCCGAGCGCGGCGGTGGTGGCGCGCCGAGCGCCGCCGCTTCGATGATGCGATGCTCCGGCTCGCGGGACGCCTTCGCCGATGACGGCCGACCGGCGGAAGCGGCACCTCAAGATCCTCGAGCTCATCAGTACGCGCGCCGTGCGGACGCAGGAGGAGCTGGCCGACGCGCTTGCGGCCGATGGGTGGCAGGTGACGCAGTCATCGGTGAGTCGCGATATCGCCACCCTTCGGCTGGCGAAGGTCGACGGGGTCTACCGCCGGGCGCCGGCGGCGTCATCGCGCGTGCGCGATCCGGACGAGGTCCGTATCGCCGAGAGCGTGCTCACTGCCGAGCCGGCCGGGGACGCGCTGGTGGTGGTTCACACGCCTCCCGGTGAAGCGAACCGGGTTGGCATTGCGCTCGACCGGCTGGCATGGCCCGAGATTGTCGGGACGATTGCGGGTGACGATACGATCTTCCTGGCGGTGTCGAACCAGGCGGACAGCGGGAATCATGAAGCGCATCCGCCGCATCGCGTCCGGATCCTAGCGGCGATGTCGCCTGGAGAAATCGAAGCGGGCGGCTCCTTTGTGGAGCCGCCCGCTTGTTTACCCTCCAAAGGATCTGTCAGGGTGTGTCGACGCGTCCAGGTACTTCGGCACGCCTCGTCGCGCGATCGGTGATGACGTGCACCGTGCCCGCTGAGGTCGGGCCGCTGGTCACGCTGTACTCGGACGTCGCCGGCAGCCCGCGTCGATGATGAACTCGCCGACCAACGTAGGTGCGTCGCCCGGAGCGTACGCCAAACGCGAGCGGCGAGCCGACCAGCCTCGCAGCAGATCCGGTGATCTCCACTCCATCGACGAATACCCGGGCATCGTTGTCGACCGAGATGTAGTCGTGTCGCGTCACCCGGTAACCGATGAAAAGCTGTGCTGCGCGACCAGGAACGTGGAATCGCCGCCGCCCACGTGCGCCGCCGGTGCCGCGCGTTCAGCGGGCGCCGGTGTTCACTGACGATGCGGCGCGCGCTGGTACGTGAGCGATCGCCCGCGATCGCGCTTTCGGCGTCCGCTTGACTGCTGAAGATCCCGTATGCCCACCCGCAGCGCATAGCCAAGGTTCCCGGTTGACCGCCGCGAACGGGCTGTAGGTCTTCACCTTGCCGCCAGTGTGGCGGGCTTGTCGCGGCGACGAGGGGGCCGGCAGGAGCCAGGAGACCGCCTTCTGGAGGAAGCTTGCCGGCACGATCGGCAGCCGGTGCAATCCAACCCAGCGGGCTCAGGTCGAGGCTGGCGGCCTGATTGATGATCTCGATCTTGCCGAACCGGACGTTGCCCGCGAGTGGCCCGGTCTCGTTGTCATGCGCCAGCGCAGCGCGCGTTCAACACGCATCTGCGGTCGAGTTGATGCAGACGCCGGTAAGACCTCGTTGCGAACGGTACGTTCGGTTCGACGTCGAATTGTAGAAGGCCCGTATTGCGGGAGCTGGGTTGCAGGGCCGCCCTTCGTCGGAACGAGGGTGATGGCGTGATCGAGATGATGAAGAAGGCACAGTCGCGTCGCTGGTGGCAGGTCGCTGGGGTCGAACTGCGAGCGCGCGCTTCTTGTTCGCGCGTCAACGAGCGCCACCGTGGTCAGTGTGCCGGGGTAACAACGGTCGCCACGCCGTCCAGCGGAACCGGGAAGTCGGAATGAGTGTGCCGTGTTGAGACAGTAAGGCCCTGCACCAGATCCATGATCAGCAGCCGGTGAGGCGCCTTCCGCCTGTGATCTTGCTCGGGTTGCGTAGAAGTCCTTGAATGCCATGTCGAGATCTGCTGCATGTACCCGAGCGCGCGGCGTCTTGTTCTGCCGCAAGACTTCTGCATCTGGTTGTAGGTGCTGACTCACGTGCCTCGATCGCTGCCCGGCGTGAACAACTTCGGCAGCATCGCGTCCACCGAGTCCTGTGCCACCTCGCAGCTCGACAGGTTACTGACCCTGGGTCGAGGTGATACCGTGGTCGTTGGCCCGCAGGCTGATTGTCCGAACAAGCCACTGTAAGGCTGTGAGGACTGCTATCGTACTGCGAATCGGTGACCGTGCGGCGCATTGGAAAGCCCTCCGAACTTCGTTGCTGGAAGTCTGGAAGCGTGATGCTACGCGCGGAGCTGAGTCTGGATCGAGTGGCAATATACTTGCCGTGTAAGAATTGCCAGTTGCAAAGTGCAAGGTTTGATTTACAAGAGTTATGCTAGACACCGTGAAGCCATACAAAATCTCGACGGCGCGCAGTTGCATGGAAGCAAAATGTCGCGCGCTGCAACCGAGAGATCAGCCCAACCACCTTCCTCCAATCTGGGTCGGAGACAAGCAATTCGAACTTCCACCCCGGGTTGTCCGCCATGGCTTTCTGCTGATTCGGATTCGCCGTCCAATAGGTCTTGAGGGCCTTGAAGGCGGCCTGGTTGTCCCCCAGCAACGTATAGGCGTAGGCCTCCTCTTCGGCGAGGTCGTGCGTCGGATCGATCTCGGAGTTCGCCCGCGAGCGCTCTATGACGTGGCGGGCGCTGTCCGCCAGCTTGGCCCGCGCGAGTATTGCAGCGACCAACAGCTGCGCTGTCGACGTCCAGAACTCCCGCTGGTTTCCCGGGGCGATGGTCTTGACGCTGTCGCGGAGGCGCCATGCGCGCGCAATGTCGGGTTCCTCGGCGCGGCTGGCTAGCAGGCGGAGATGACAGATCGCGAAGTGATAGTCAGCCGGGAACCGTCGCTGGCCCTCGTCGCACCACTGTTTCGCGTCGGCGAACTGGGCCAGATCGTAGGAGGAGTAGAACAGACGATCGATGACTTTATCGATGTTGGCGAGATAAGCGTCTTCTTCGTAGGCACGCCGAGCCGCCAACTTCGCATCCGTCGGGCCCTTGGTGTGGTTGTACAGGTGGGCGAGGGATGCCCATGCCCGGCCTCCGACGGGTTGATCTTGACCGCCATTTCCAGGTCGGCCTGGGCTGCCTCAAGCAGCTTGTCCGCGGCGACGGGATCCACCTCCAGGCGGAGAAGCCAGCGCCAATACCGCAGTTCACCGCGTTGGAAGAGCGCGCCGGCGTCCTGCGGATCGATCGCAAGCGCCTGCTCGACGAAACCGAGCCCCTTCGTGACATAGGGGCAGCCAGCACGGGATCGGTATTCACGAGCCGTACTTCCTGCGAGGTGATGGTGCCGCGCTGGACCAGCGGCTCGGTCCACTTGGGGTCGAGCGCGGACGCCTGGGCCAGCATCGAATCGGCCTGCGCAAAGGCTCGCGCTGCCCCCTTGGGATCGGGGACCATCAGAGTGTCGGCCTGCCGGAGGCTGGCCTCGGCGCGCTGCACCAGCACCCACGCCTGTGGGTTGGAAGCCCTCTGCCGTTGCTCCCGCAGGCGCACCTCGCGCCCAGCGCTCGCGCAGGAATACGGCGGCCTTCTGGGCCAGCGAGTCACCGAGCAGCAGGTACTGGGAGGCAGGTTGCTCGAAGCTCGCCCGCTGGAATTCGGCGCCGCTCGCGGCGTCAACCAGCCGCACGGTGACTCGAACCCGATCCTTTTCCTGTTCCACACTTCCCTCGACCAGGGTGCCCACCTTGAGCGCTCGTGCGATGCTGTCGCGGGACACGCTCCCGCCACGGTAAGGCAGGACACCGTTGCGCGAGATGACGTCGAGTTCACCTACCTGGGACAGCTGGGCGATAAGCCCCTCAGTGAGACCGCTCGCGAGGAACTGAAGCGAATCGCCTCCACCCTCGGTCTGGAAGTAGAGCACTGCGATGCGCCGTGCGTCGTCACCCGGCTACCGCCGCGGCAACCGGCTTCCCGCTCCGGCCTAGGAACTGGCGCCCCACGATACCGGCCACGGCAAGCAAACGCCACCAGCCCACCGACGATGAGCCAGGTGCGCTTCGGTTTGGGCGCCTCGTCGGTCTCGAATTCAGCCGCCGGGCGTATGTCCTGTCCCACCCGGCCGCATGACCCTGGCCGTGGTCCGCCTGGTCGAGATCGGTACCTGCTGAGGAGTGCGCGGCGTGTTGGCGCGGCGCGACGAGGTGCGTAGGAGTGATGCTTCCGCTTCCGCTTCGCCAGGCCTCGCGAAACCTTCAGCTCGGAAGCGATCAGCAGGTGTCTTTCCAGCGCGCGAAACGTGCATCCTCCACGCATCGGAATCGAATCGCCACCACCTGCAGCTGGGAACCTGTCCAGCGAATGGCGAGCAAGTGACAGCCATAGCGTCAGCCCATCGAACGGCGGCTGCCAACCAGCAATTCGTACAGAACGCAACCCAGGCTGTACATCATCGCTGCGCACCGTCCAGTCCCACCGAGCGACTGCTCCGGGCTCATGTAGTGCGGCGTGCCCACGGCCATGCCGGTCTCAGTCAGCTTCTGCGCGAACCTCAACAGCCCGGCGATGCCGAAATCGGCCACCAGGCATGACCGCCCTGCAGAGAATGTTCTCGGGCTTCATGTCGCGGTGAAGACTTGCGTCGTGGGCATAGTGCAGTGCTTCAGCGCCTCACGAACAATGCTGAAAGCATCTTCGATGGCAGCTGGTGCTCCCGCACCAGCCGGTCACGCAGCGACTCACCTCCAGAACAGCATCACAAAGGAGAAGCTCACGCAACCGCAAATCGACAGAGCGAGAATGTCGGATGCTGCAGCTGCAACGAGCGAATCACGCAGAAAACGCTCAGCGCCACGGCGAAAATCCAGAACAGAACCTTGAGCAACGCACCGAACATGCACAAATCGCGGCAAGATAAACGACGCAATCCCGCCTACCACTCGCGCTCAACATCATAGCGACAGCGAGAACTCCCACAACCCAACAAACAACACCAAAAAACAAACAACAATACAACCGTCGGGTGCGGAAACGAAACGGGCGGCGCCATCCGGCGCCGCCCGCTTCATCATCGTGGCCTGCCGCTCCAGTTCAGGGGCAGGACGGGGAGACAGTGAACTTCGCCGATGTGATCGACGCGGCCACCGGACTGGTGACCGACGCGATCAGCGAATACCCACCTGTCTTGTTGAACGACGGACCACCGAAATTGGAGATTCCGTTGGCATCCGACACTACCGACGACGGAGTGACGGTCACCTTCGCTCCATTGTTGGTGACGCCTTCCATGTTGACCGTGATGCCAGGGCGGGGCGTGCCGTTCTGGTCGACCACCCTGACCCGGATTGCCGGTGTCATCGGCACGTTCAACGCGTAGCAGGTCTGCTTCGACGGTGCCGTGGCGAAGCTGAGCGTGAGGGCGGTGATGGGCGGCAAGCGTGACCGACACCGAGTACGACTTGGACTGGGTCTGGCCGCCGCTCGTCACGGTGACGTTGAAGCTGAAGTTGCCCGACGTCGTGGTCGTGCCGCTCAGGATACCAGCGGTGGTCAGCGTGAGTCCGGCAGGCAGCGCCCCGGAGGTGACAGCCCAGGAGTACGTGCCGATGCCACCAGTCGCCGTGAAGGTGGTGGTCGGATACGCGCCGCCCTGGGTCCCGGCTGGCAGCGTGAGCGGAGCGTCGAAGCTGAGCGTCGTCTCCTGGATGACGTTCACCGAGAAGTTCGCTGCTGCGGGCGTGAACACCAGCGGGGCTTGCGCGGGCGTACCAGTGCCGCTGTTCGCGCCGGCCACCAGCGTCCAGGTGGACGCCGCCGTGCCACTCGCGTTGGTGTTCGCCGAGGCAGGACTGAATGAACTTCCGGCCGTACCAGTGGCGAACGCGACGGGAATGTTGTCGATCCCGGCGTGGCTGTTACGGGTCGTCGCCGTGGCCGTCACCGGTGCGGTGGTGGTCGTGGAGTTGAGCGGGATGTACTGCGGCGACGTCGGCCCGGTGCTCGTGACCAGGAGCTTGGAATCCACGCCCGCGAACGGGCTGAATCTCTTGACTGTACCACCCGTGGAGCCGCCCGTCGTGGCGGCGAACAGGTACGTCGGCAGCACCATGTCCGCGACTCGATCAAACGTGCGGCCGAACAAGCTGGCCGACTGGAAGGGCAGGGGCTGGCAGGCAAGGCCGAGGGGGCCGGCCGACAGCGGGGCGGCGATCTCAATCGATCCGCCCGCGGTGGTGACCACGTAGTTGCCCGCCGCGACGTCGGCCGGGTTGCTCGGTGCCGTATGGGCCAGCCGAATGTCATTTGGCGACGTCACGATCGCATCGTCGTAGCTGATGCAGACGCCGGCCAGCACCGGATTATCGAAGGTCACCTCGGGATCGGTGACGAACTCGAACGCGCCCGCCTTGTAACCATCGATACCGTACCAGTCGAGGCTCGTAGGCAGTGGGTCGGTCGTCTTGATGACAGAAACGTAGGTACCGAAGAACGGCAGGCCATCCACCTCCGACGGCACGTCACCCTGGTTGATCTTCACGCCGGCGTGCTTCGCCGGGTCGGTCACGACCGTTGTCGGCGTCGTGTTCCGGATCAGCACCGAATTCTGAGCATTGAAGATCTGGTCCCAGTCGGCGAGCGGCGAATAGCCGTTGAAGCAGTAGATGTAAGTGATGAAGTCGACGATGCGCTGCTGGGTCCCGGCGAGGTCGCTGCTCTGGTTGAGCAGCAGGCCGGCGTAGTACTGCTGCAGCGTGAAGTTGATCAGGGAATCGGCCTTGATGTTGGCGAGGTTCACGTTGTTCGCCGTACCGCGCCTTCTCCATGTCGTTGCTGAGGTTCTGTGCCTTCCCGCGGCGCGCATTGCCCGGCGCAAAGAGCTGCGGCAACAGGTTGTCGATCGCCCCCTGCGCGGCCTGCTGCGTCGCGGGACATGCGGGCGGCCGTGTATACCATCTGACCTCGAGCCCGGTCCCACCAGGGTGCCCTTCGGTGCCTTGGTAGTTGCCGCGTGGTTCGCTCGGCTGCTGGGCCTGGTCCGCACAACCGGCCACGGCGGCCACGACAAGGCTCACGAACGCGAGCTGACGCAGAGACTGCTTCATTGGGCCACGCCTCCTGGGGACTTCACTGGGGCACCGCGGAGTAGGACTACCGAACAAATGCCGAAACATAACCGGTCAAGTGTCGGCCAACTCGACGTCAAAGTATTGATCGTTTGACTGGGGCGCTAGTGGCGAGTACGCGCATCAGCGGCAAGATGCGTGCACGCCTCGCAGCATGAGGGATCCATCACGTTTTCGGGAGTCTAGGGCGCGCCGACCAGGCTCTGGAAGCTGGGGTCACCGGACAGCTCCGGAAGCGCCATCCCGGGTCCTTTGCGAACAACTTCCGCTGGTCCGGATTGGCCGCGAGAAAGACCTTGAGCGCGCTGACCGCCCCCGGCTTGTCGCCGGCCAACAGCAACGCGAACGCCTGCTGCATGTACAGGTAGCGACTCGGGTCGACGTCGGTTCCTGCCGTACTTCGCTTGGCTACGGCAATGGCGCTGTCCTTCAGCCCGGCACGTGCGAGAACGGCGGCCACCGACATTCGGGCGTCGAGCTTCTGTGATTCCGGGGAGCCCTCGGTCGGGTCCTTGCTCAAGGCATCGCTGCTGGCCAGCTGCCAGGCCTTGGCGGGGTCGGGGTTCTGGCCCCGCATCGTCATTACGTAGATCTGGCAGATGGTGAACACCCCGTTCTCCGGGAAGCGGCGGAATCCTTCCTCGCACCAGTGAGTGGCATCCACCGCCTGGTCGAGGTCGTAATAGCCGTTGAAGAGTCGCTCGATGATCTTGGAGGCGTTCTCCAGGTACGCATCCGACTCGTAGGCGCGGCGGGCGGCCAGCACGACATCGGTTTCGCTGGTGTTGTCGGCGAGGTAGTACAGGTGGCTCAACGAGCCCCAGGCACCGGCCTGCGTCGGCTTGAGTCTCGTCGCCTCCTCGAGGTCCTTGCGGGCGCTGGCAAACAGGGCCGCGGCGGTCGCCGGATTCTGCTCCAGGCGCAGCAGCCACTTCCAGTACTCGAGGGTTCCACGCAGTTCCAGCGCGTCGGGGTCGGCATTGTCCCGGCCAAGTGCCGTCTCGGCGAGGCCCATTCCCTGGTCGATGAAGGTCTTTGCCTGGGCCGGGTTCGCGACGGCGAGCCGGGAGCGCCGGTAGTAGAGACGACCGCGAAACACGACCGGCTCGTTCCAGGACGGATCCCTCTCGGACGCGAGCCTGGCAATCGAGTCCGCCGCGGTGAACCGAGCGCTACTCGACACCGAGTCGCCCCGAGCGGCAGCCGCTTCCGCCTCCTTCCGCGCCTGTTCGGCACGCTGCAGGAGGATCCACGCTTCAGTGCTCTTCGTGCTCGAGCGTTGCTCCCGCAGGCGCAGTTCGACACCAAGTCGCTCGCGCAGGAACAAGGCAGCCTTCTGCGCCAGTGAATCACTCAGGCTCAGCGCCGATCCGGCGGGCTGCTCGAATGTCGCGCGCTGGAACTCCGCGTTGCTGGCTGCGTCGATCAGCCGTACCGTGACGCGGACGCGATCCTTGTCCTGCTCCACGTTGCCCTCGACCAGCGTACCGACCTGAAGTGCCTTGGCGATGCTGTCGCGGGGCATGTCCTTCCCCTGAAACTGGGCGACACCGTTTCTGGAGATGACCTCGAGTTCCGGTACCTGGGCCAGCTGGCTGATGAGCCCCTCGGTGAGACCGTTGGCAAGGTACCGCAGTGAATCGCCCCGAGCTCTGGAAGTAGAGGACGGCCACCCGCCTGGCGTCTTCGTCGATCGCGCCGGGGGTGGCCGTCGCCGCACCGCGGCCTCCCAGGAAGCGGCTGCCCACAATGCCGGCAATGGCGAGGAGGACGCCACCGCTCCTCCTAGATCACCATTTGCGGCGGCCGCTGGGCGGCGCCTTCTTCTTCCATCTCCTGCACGGGTGTCTGCCGGGTGCCACCAGGGCGCATGATCTTCGCCGTGGTGCGGCGCGTGCCGATCGGCACCTGCTGCGGCGTGCGCGGCGCCCCCGCGGCGCGGCGCGCCGAGGTGCGAAGCAGGGAGGCTTCGGCCTCGGCCTCGCCCAGCGCCTCGGCGAATTCCTTCATGCTCGGGAAGCGATCGGCGGGCGTCTTCTCCAGCGCGCGGAACGTGGCGTCTTCGACGGCATCCGGTACCGAATTGCGCACCACCTGCATGCTGGGCACCTGCTCCAGCGAGTGCCGGGCGAGTACCGCCATGGCGTTCGGGCCGTCGAACGGAGGCTGACCGACCAGCATCTCGTAGAGCACGCATCCGAGGCTGTATTCGTCGCTCCGGCCGTCCATGTCACCACCGAGCGACTGCTCGGGACTCATGTAGTGCGGCGTGCCCACCGCCATGCCGGTCTCGGTGAGCTTCTGGCTGGAAGCCTCGACCGCCTTGGCGATGCCGAAGTCGGCCACCAGGGCATGACCGCCCTGCAGGAGGATGTTCTCGGGCTTGATGTCGCGGTGGATGATCTTGCGTTCGTGGGCGTAGTGCAGTGCTTCGGCGGCCTCGCGGACAATCCTGACCGCATCCTCGATCGGGAGTTGGTGCTCCCGGTCCAGCCGGTCACGAAGGGACTCGCCCTCGATGAACGGCATCACATAATAAAGGAGGTTGTCAGCGACTCCCGAATCGTACAGGCCAAGGATGTTGGGATGCTGAAGCTGGGCGGCGACCCGGATCTCTCGCAGGAAGCGCTCGGCCCCGATGGTGGCCGACAACTCCGGCTTGAGAACCTTGATCGCCACCTTCCGCTCATGCTTGGCATCGCGGGCGAGATAGACGAAAGCCATCCCGCCCTGCCCCAGCAGGCGCTCCACCTCGTAATGGCCGGCGAGTGCTTCCCGCAGTCGTTCCAGCTGATCGGTCAAGGCAACTCAGGGCAGAGAGGGGTCCGTACGGGCTCGACGGGAGAATACTAGGGGAGCGGGCCCGGCGCCGCGAGACACCCGACCGTGTGCCTGACCGGAATCAACCGAGCAGCGCAGCCCGCATGGCCGCCGCCGACGGCCATCGGTCGGCCGGCTCCTTTGCGAGGGCCTTGTCAATGACATCGCCCAGGCGCTTCGGGGCGTCGGACCGCAACGTTTCAACCCGGGGCGGGGCCTCGGTCAGGTGCTTCTGGAGGACGATCCCCTCCACTTTATGCACGAACGGCGGCCGGCCGGTGAGGCACTCGAAGAGGACGCAGGCGAGGGAGTAGAGGTCGCTCCGGTGGTCGATGTCGCGCAGGCCGCGAATCTGTTCCGGGCTCATGTAGGTGCAGGTGCCCAGGGCCACGCCCGAGCGGGTCAGGTTCTCACCTGCGGAATCGGCGATCGCCTTCGCGATACCGAAATCGAGCAGGATCGTGCGGCCGTTCGAGACGACGATGTTCTCGGGCTTCACGTCGCGATGGACGATGCTGTGCTCGTGGGCGTGCTGCAGGGCGCCGAGCAGGTCGGCGCCGAGGCGCACGACATCGTCTATCGGGAGGGAACGCGCCCGGGTGATTCCCTCGCGCAAGGTCGGGCCGGGATAGTATCCCATCGCATAGTAGACCACCCAGTCGGCTTCACCGGAGTCGAGCAGCCGCGCGATGTTGGGGTGGTCGAGCCGGCCGCAGAGGCGCACCTCCCGGAGGAAGCGATCGGCGGCCACAGTGACGGCGAGCTCGGGATGCAACACCTTGAGCGCGACCTCCTCGCCCGACCTGTTGTGGGCCAGGAACACGCGGGCTCCGCCTCCTCGGCCCACTTCGCGATCCAGGATGTAGAGGTCGCCGAGAGCCTGCTGCACCGCGGCGAAGAGGTCACGAGCCATTGGAGAGCGAGCTTCCCTTCGTGCCGTACCGTACGGAGGTGATCTCCGCGATGATGGCCAGTGCGATCTCCATCGGTTGCCGGCCGCCGAGGTCGAGTCCGACCGGGCCGTGGACGCGCGCGAGGTCGGTATCGCTGAACCCGGCACCCTTGAGCCGGGCGCGGCGCTTTTCCTGGGTCTTCCGCGACCCGATGGTGCCGATGTAGGGCACCGGTGAGCGAAGCGCGATCTCGGTGGCCGGTTCGTCGAACTTGGGATCGTGCGAGAGGAGCACGACGTAGGTGCGGGCATCGAGCCCTATCCGATCGAACGCCTCCCCGGGCCAGCCCAGCACGAGCTCGTCGGCATCGGGAAAGCGGTCGCGAGTGAGCCACCCCGCGCGCCCATCGGCGACATATGTCCGGTAACCGAGCGCGCGGCCGAGCAGGGTCAGCGCCTGCGCGATATGCACGCCGCCGAAGATCACGAGCCGCGGCTGCCGCGGGAATACCTCAAGCAGGATCAGCAGCTCGCCGCCGTCGGGCATGGCGAACGACTCGGTGCGGCTCTCGCCGCGCTGGAGCGCCGCGAGTGCGGCCGCTTCCACCTGCGGAAGGACGGAATCGAGCTCCAGCTCGGCCTGGCGCGACTCGTCTGGTGCCGCTCCCATCGGCGGCATGATGGGCTCGCGGCTGTCGTCATCGCGGAGGATATAGGCGGCGCCGATGATCCCGGGTGCCTTGATCACGGTGGCGACCACCACGCCGCCCTCCCCGCGTGCCGCCTCGATCACGGCGGGGCGCACAGCGGGCTCGATGAGCACCGAGATGGTGCCGCCACATGACAGGCCGACCTCCCACGCAGACTCATCGGCGACGCCATAGGTAACGAGCCGGGCGGTTCCCCTGGTCGTGGCCTCGCCGATCTCCCCGGCCACGGCGCTCTCGACACAACCACCTGATACCGAGCCGAGGATCGCACCCGACGGCGTCGCCAGCATCACGGCGCCTGCCTGTCGCGGCGCACTGCCCCATACCTGCGTGACCACGGCGCGACCAATCGGCTCGTTCCGGGCGATCAGGCGCTGGTAGTCCGACAGGGTCTGGAGGGTCACGGAGTCGATTCAGTGAGGGTGACTGAAGATGCGAGTGCTGGGGGGGGGAGTAAAGTGTGCCTCAGGCCACCGGCTCGTCATCGGGAGGTGTGATGGGGTGATCGGGCGTCTCCAGGTCCCGGGCGTACCGGGGCATCCTGAAGCGCATCTCACGATTGAGGACGCCGCCGTGGCCCAGGCCGGCCAGGCTGGCCTCATCCAGCGTCTCGCCGGTGATGAGTCGCGGGAGCACGAGATCGGCGGCAGTGGCCATCGAGAACATGCCGCAACCCGGGAGTCCGAGAAGCCGGATCGGCCCAATCTCGCCGAGCCAGAGCATCGAGCCGGGATGCACCGGCAAGCCGCGACGCACGAAATGACCTCCGACGATCGCCATGGCATCGCCGAACGGCGTGAGCGGATCACCGGCCGAGACGCCGGTGACCAGCACCACCTGGTGCCTGGCCTCGTCGGCGAGGGCACGGAGGGCGAGGGCGATCCGTTCCGTGGCCACGGCCGGGTCGGCATCCCAGGCGTCGATCACGCCGGCGAAGCTTGCGCCCAGGGAACTGAGCTTGGCGTCGGCCACCTGCTCGAAGCGTGCCCTCGCCGCCGGCGACAGCGGCTCGCAGACCACGGCCGCTACGTGCATCGCCTGGTACGGGCGGACCTCGACCAGTGGCCCCTCCTGGCGCGCCAGCCTGACGGCACGCCGGATCAGTTCCGCCGGGACGACATGCGGCACCACCTTCACCGCCGCGACGACAGCACCTTCCTCCACGCACTGGCCGTGGAAGAGGGTGAAGACCTCGATCGCCTCGACCTGGTTGAGCCGGGCGAGCGCGTCGTGACGAACGTGCACGACACCAGCCCACTTCGATACCAGTTCCAGGAGGCTCTGCCGGGGCGGTCGCTGGTCCACTCCGGCTCCGCCCACGGCGAGCGACAGCTTCTCGGCCGCCTCGTCCTCATGCATATCATCGGCATCGGGCCAGATGAGTCGCAGCTCGCTGGCCAGCCGGCCGTTCGAAGCGGCGGCGACGAGCGAGCGGGCAAGCAGGTCATCCACTCGGGTACCCTTGGCGACGCGATGCCCCTGGACCCGCAGGGACGCGACGATCACCGACCCGACGAGCTCAGCCGGGTCAGTCTGGGCGACCTCGTCTGGCGTCAGGCGGCGTGTGCGCATCGGGAGGCGAAGTCGAGCCAGAACTGCTCGGTGAGCCTGCGCGCGGTGCCCTCGAGCAGGTGACCACCCACGCTCGCGAGAATACCACTCACTTCACAATCGGAATGCCAGTTCATCGTCGTATGGCCGGCGAGCGACCCATCGAGCCGGATCGCCGTCGTCATGTCCACGCCTGATCCGGGCGCCTTGCCGTGTGCGCGCATCGTGACCTGCTCCGGTGGAGAGACGTCCAACAGTTCCACCCCGAGCGTGAAATACAACTTGATTGAACCAAGGCCCACGGCAAGGAAGATCTGGAAGTGACTTTCGTCGACCTGCTCGACCTTCTCGACGCCCGGTGCCGAGGCGGCGACGAACTGCGGATCCAGGAGCCGCTGCCACACGAGCGGCCGCGCAGCGGTCACCTCATTCGACCCGGAGAAGCTGAACAGCATCAAGGGTTCTCCAGCCTGGAAAATCCGGCCAGGTCGGCAGGCGTGTCGATATCGGGATTCCGTCCGGCTGTTTCGACAAGCTCGATGGTACGGCCGGCCAGGAGCTTCCCCGGCCCGGCGTCGCCCTCCAGCAGGGACACCTCCCGCCACAGGCGCCGATCCAGCAGCACGGGGTGACCCGGTTCCTCCGGGCGTTCGGCGTATCGGGGACGTACCGCGTCGGCACCGGTGGCGCGCCACCGGCCCACCACCTCGGCGATCACATCGCGACGGATCCCGGGCTGGTCGCCGAGCAACACGAGCGCGGCGGCGCCGGTGGCCGGTGCGGTCGCTGCCACGCGCTCGAGTCCAGACCGAAGGCTCAGCGCCAGGCCCTCGCCAGCCCGCTCCGCCACCACCACGATAGCACCAGAGGCCTCGCCGAGCCGCGCTTCCGGTCCGACGGCGTCACGAACCACGAGAAAGACCGCGCGGAGGATTCCAGCGCGCGCGCTCGCCATGACGGTATCGAGGACATGCGCCAGCACCGGGCGTCCCCGGAGCGGCGCCAGCAGCTTATCGCTGCCGAACCGCGAGGACCGACCGGCGCCGAGAACTATCGCGAAAACGGGGGGGACGGGCGACACGGGGGCAAAAGGTAACAATGCTGCGGTTATCACGGCACGGTTCAGGCCGACTTAACGACTCCTTCACCCGCCGTGGCCTAGCCTCCGTGACGGTGAACTGCGTTTGCGCGCTCCTTTTGCCCGCCGCATACTAGGACAGCTCATCATCGACTTGCACCAAGGAGGCCAACATGACCGCAGTTTCACGCCCGGGCGGCGAAGCGACGCTCCCATTGGGCGCTTCCAAGTTCAGCAATCGCATTCCGATCCGCGCCCGCTACGACAACTGGATCGGCGGCGAGTACGTCGCCGCCGGTCAAGGGCCAGTACTTCACGAACCCGACGCCGATCACCGGGCAGCCGCTCTGCGAGGTGGCCCGCTCGACCCACGAGGACGTCGACCGCGCGCTCGACGCTGCGCACGCCGCCGCCGTGCAGCTGGAACGTCACGTCGGCGGCGTACCGGGCCAATATCCTGAACCGGATCGCCGACCGGCTGGAGGCCAATCTCGAGCACGCTCGCGCTTCATCGAGACGATCGACAACGGCAAGCCGATCCGCGAGACGACCGACGCCGACCTGCCGCTCGCCATCGACCACTTCCGCTACTTCGCCGGCGCGATCCGCGCCCAGGAAGGCGGGCTCTCCGAGACTCGACGACGACACCGTCGCCTACCACTTCCACGAGCCGCTCGGCGTCGTGGCGCCAGATCATCCCGTGGAACTTCCCGCTGCTGATGGCGGCGTGGAAGCTCGCGCCGGCGCTCGCCGCCGGCAACTGCGTGGTGCTCAAGCCGGCGGAGCAGACGCCGGTGTCGATCATGGCGTTCATGGAACTCATCGCCGACATCCTGCCGAGCGGCGTGGTCAACGTGGTGCAGGGCTTCGGCGTCGAGGCGGGCAAGCCGCTGGCGTCAGAGCCCGCGCGTCGCGAAGGTCGCCTTCACCGGCGAGACCACCACCGGCCGGCTGATCATGCAGTACGCCTCCGAGAACCTGATTCCCGTGACGCTGGAGCTGGGCGGCAAGTCGCCGAACATCTTCTTCGCCGACGTGATGGAGGCCGACGACGACTTCTTCGACAAGGCGCTCGAGGGCTTCGCGATGTTCGCCCTGAACCAGGGCGAGGTCTGCACCTGCCCGTCGCGGGCGCTGGTGCAGGAGTCGATCTACGACCGGTTCATGGAGCGCGCCGTCGCGCGCGTCGAAGCAGATCGTCGAGGGCAACCCGCTCGATCCCGCGACGATGATCGGCGCGCAGGCGTCCAACGACCAGCTCGAGAAGATCCTGAGCTACATCGACATCGGCAAGAAGGAAGGCGCCAAGGTGCTGACCGGCGGCGCGCGCCGGGTGCACGCCGGCGAGCTGGCGGAGGGCTACTACGTCCAGCCGACGATCTTCGAGGGCCACAACCGGATGCGCATCTTCCAGGAGGAGATCTTCGGGCCGGTGGTATCGGTGACGAAGTTCAAGGACTTCGACGACGCGCTCGCCGATCGCGAACGACACGCTGTACGGCCTCGGCGCGGGCGTGTGGAGCCGCGACGCCAACACCTGCTACCGCATGGGCCGCGGCATCAAGGCGGGCCGGGTGTGGACCAACTGCTACCACGCCTACCCCGCGCACGCGGCGTTCGGCGGCTACAAGCAGTCGGGCATCGGGCGCGAGAACCACCGGATGATGCTCGACCACTACCAGCAGACCAAGAACCTGCTGGTGAGCTACAGCCCGAAGAAGCTCGGCTTCTTCTGAGGCGCGATGGACGAGTCCGAGCGTCGCACGCGTCGCGATCACCGACGCGGCGGCGACCGTGCTGCGCCAGCTCGAGGCGCAGCACGGCCCGCTGCTGTTCCACCAGTCGGGCGGCTGCTGCGACGGCAGTTCGCCCGATGTGCTATCCCGCGCGGCGAGTTCAGGGTCGGGCAGCGCGACGTGCTGCTGGGCGAGATCGACGGCGACGCCGTTCTACATCGGCGCGCTGCAGTTCGAGGACGTGGCAGCACACGCAGCTGCTCATCGACGTGGTGCCGGGCCGCGGCGGCGGGTTCTCGCTCGAGGCGCCGCTCGGGCGTGCGGTTCCTGACGCGCTCGCGGGTGTTCGATCCCGCCGAGCAGGCGTGGCTCGACGCCTGTCCCCCCGAGGACCGGCCCTTCCACCGCTTGACCGAAGCCGCCTCCTGCCCTAGAGTCGTGGACCCCGCCGGAACTGTCCAGCTCGTGGGGTTCTCCTTGGGGTGTAGCTCAACTGGCAGAGCGCCCGGCTGTTAACCGGGAGGTTGCTGGTTCGACCCCAGCCGCCCCAGTAGGTCGTCCGTCGTCCAGGGGACGATCTCTCGTGGTCCTCCGGACCACCCCATCTCCGATGAACACTCGCCTGTCCCTCCTCGCGCTGTGCCTGCTCACGCCGGGGCCGCTTCACGCCCAGGCTGATCCGCAGGACTGTCCGCGACTCCGGGACAGCGGCGCGAGCGCCGACCTCTACTGCATGCCGCTGGTCGCCGCCCCGGGGATCGTTGCACACGGGGCCGTCGAGCTGGGATGGGTACCGGGTCCGTTCACCGTGGCGGTGACGCAGTCGGGCATCCAGCGGTGGAGCCTGCTGATCTCGACCAGCGGACTGGCGCTTGGTCAGCGAAAGGGGAAGGCCGGCCTGGTGGCATGGGCTGCACCTCCATCCTTTTATCCGCTCGTGAAGCTCGGCGTGCTTCGCTCCAACGATTTCCAGGCCCCTCCCGTCGCGTTCGACCGCTTCCTGGTGCTCATCAGCGAGGAGGCGGACACGTCCACGCGCGAAATGCGCGGCAAGGTCGTGCTGCGTGGGGAATCACCCAGCAATCGTCTCAGGCCGGCAGACACCTACCAGTATTTTCTCGGCGCGCTCACGCCGCGGGGCGCGAGCGGCGACATGAGTCACATGCACCATGGTGACGGGTCGACGGGCTGGCCCATGGCGCCGATGTTTCCCGGGATCGACATGCTGCCCTCGGAGATGGCGCTCCGCCCCGGTGAGCCGCCCTGGCTGCCGAAAGCCGATCCTGCGGCACCAGCCGCGCGTCCAGCGGAAGTCGTGACGCTGGAGGACGGCGATACGCTGGACCTCACTGCCGGCGTTGTCCGGCGCTCGATTGCTGGCCGTGACTACACCATGTTCGGCTTCAACGGACAGTATCCGGGACCACTGCTCGCGGTGACGCGCGGCTCGGCGGTCACGGTGCGACTGAAGAATGCGTTGCCGGTGCCGACCACTGTGCACTGGCACGGCGTTCGGCTCGACAACCGATTCGATGGCGTGCCCGACGCCGCACATCCCGCGGTGGAGCCGGGGCAATCGTTCACCTATCAGCTGAAGTTCCCCGACGAGGGGCTGTTCTGGTATCACCCGCACGTGCGGGAAGACATCCAGCAGGACCTCGGCCTCTACGGCAACATCTTCGTGTCACCCGCCGGCGCGCCTGCGGTGCCGGGTCCACGAGACGAGTTCCTGATCCTCGATGACCTGCTCATCGGCGATGCCGGACTGGTGCCCTACGGCGCCGAGACGCCGACGCATGCGGCGATGGGCCGGTTCGGCAACGTGATGCTGGTGAATGGCGAGACGACGTGGAACGCCACCACGCGCGCCGGCGAGGTGACGCGACTGCACCTGACCAATGTTTCCAACACCCGCACCTTCAATCTCTCGCTCGCTCCCAGTGCGAGGATGCGGGTGGTGAGCTCGGACCTGGGCGACTTCGCGAGCACACAGCTGGTGGAGAGCGTGGTCATCGCGCCGGCGGAGCGGTATGCCGTGGACGTGAGCTTCGCGAAGCCGGGACGTTATGCGCTGGTGAACCGGGTACGCGCCATCGACCACCTCTACGGGCGATTCTTCGACGTGGTGGACACGCTGGGTATCGTGATCGTCTCGCCGGGCGCCCCTGGCCCCGAACCAGGGAGTGACACTGCGCCGGGACGCGATGCCGCCGAGATCCGGGCCCTGGTTCAGGCGAACCGGGGGAAGCCGCCGCAGCACACCCTCGAACTGAGTGCCCGTTTCACCGGCCTGCCGTTCGTGAGCGAGCAGCTCATGCGGCTCGACTCGATCTATTTCAACCCGGTGGAATGGGAAGGCACGATGCCGGGGATGAACCAGGCAACCACCGGTGCCCAGGCGCACTGGGTGCTGAAGGACCCGGCCACCGGCGCCGAGAACATGGATATCCGGTGGTCGTTCAAGCAGGGCGACCTGGTGCGGCTCAGGCTGGTGGGGGTGCGAAACACCCTTCACGGCATGCACCATCCCATCCACATCCATGGCCAGCGATTCCTGGTGCTGGCGGTGAACGGTACACCGAACGAGAATCCGGTGTGGAAGGATACGGTGCTCCTGCCGGCTGCCGGGTCGCTGGACCTGCTGGTGGATATGTCCAACCCCGGGAGCTGGATGCTGCACTGTCACATCGCGGAGCACCTGCAGGCGGGGATGATGATGCACTTCGACGTGGGGACACCATGAATCGACCGATAGCGCTCGCGGCCTTGGCCACTCTCTTGTTGTCAACTTCGGTCGAGGCACAGCGACCGACGCTCGACCAGAGCGTCAAGCAGTATGTCTCCAGCGACAGCGCCCTGATCGTGATCACTGGTGTCACGGTGATCGACGGCAAGGGTACGCCGGCTGTTCCGGGCCAGACCGTGGTGATCCGTGACGGCCGCATCGCCGAAGTGGGCGCGGCGGCGAAGGTCAAGGCGCCTGCGGGTGCGCAGGTGGTGGATGGCGCCGGCATGACGCTCATTCCCGGCCTCGTCGGCCTGCATGATCACATGTACTACTCGGCTGCCGGCGGCGTCTCGACCCAGATGAACTTCACCGGACCGAGGCTCTACCTCGCCAGTGGCGTCACCTCGGTGCGAACCACCGGCAGCGTCTCGCCCTACGCCGACATCAACCTGAAGAAGTCGATCGACGCCGGCGAGACGCCGGGGCCGCGCATCCACGTGACATCGCCGTACCTCACCGGCGGGGCGGGCGGCGGAGAGATGTTCGCCACCGACGAGCCGGCAGCGGCCAAGGCGTTCGTCACCTACTGGGCCCACGAGGGCGCCACCTGGGTCAAGTTCTACGCTGACATCACGAAGGCCTCGATGAAGGCGGCGATCGACGAGGCCCATCGTCTCGGCATCAAGACGACCGGGCACCTCTGCTCGGTGACCTTCCGTGAGGCGGTAGACCTGGGCATCGACGACCTGGCGCATGGCGCCTTCACGGCCACCGACTTCGTGCCGACCAAGGAACCGGACAAGTGCCCGCCCGACTCCTACAGGCTCCTCGATTCGCTCGCCACCGGCGAAGGACCGGTCGCGACGAGCCTCATCGACCTCATGGTGAAGAAGCACGTCTCCATGACCACCACGATGGCGGTCATCGAGGCGTTCTATCCCAACAGGCCGGTCACCGACGCGCGCACCCTCGACCTCATGACGCCGGCGGTCAAGACGGCCTACCTGGCCCAGCGGGCCTTCATCGATACCACGAAGAACTGGCCCTTCACGCCCGGTGGCTTTGCCCGCTCACTGGCCTTCGACAAGGCATTCTTCGCGGCCGGTGGCGTGCTCGGCAGCGGCGTCGATCCCACCGGCAATGGCGGCGCGATCCCCGGCTTCGGGGACCAGCGCGGCTACGAGTTGCTTCGCGAGGCCGGGCTGAACGCCGAGCAGGCGGTGCAAGTGGTGACCTGGAACGGGGCCCGCGTACTCGGCGTGGAGGACAAGCTCGGCTCGGTCACCCAGGGCAAGATCGCGGACCTGGTGCTGCTGCGCGGCGACCTCGTGGCGGATCCCTCCGTGATCCGGAACGTCGTCACGGTATACAAGGACGGGGTCGCATATGACCCGGCGAAGCTCATCAACGCGGTTCGCGGTCGCGTGGGAGTCAACTAGATGCTTGCCACCGGAGGAACAATGCGCCATCCCAAAGTATTCGCGTTCCTGCTGCTGTTTCTTCCCGCGGTGCTGTGGGCCCAGCGACCGATGCTGTCCGAGAACGTGCGGAAGTACGTCAGCAGCGACACGAGCCTGGTGGCGATCACCGGCGTGACAGTCATCGACGGACGCGGCACGCCGGCGGTGAAGGACCAGACGGTGGTGATCCGCGACGGGCGGATCGCCGAAGTGGGGGCGTCGGGCAAGGTGAAGGCACCGGCGGGTGCGCTCGTGGTGGATGGGACCGGTATGACGCTGATCCCGGGCATCGTCGGCATGCACGACCACATGTTCTATACGGCGGCCGGCGGCGTCGGCGTCACCATGAGCTTCACCGGCCCGAAGCTCTACCTCGCGAGCGGCGTCACCTCGATCCGCACGACGGGCACCCGGTCGCCCTATGCCGACATCAACCTGCGCGCGGCCATCGACTCCGGCCAGGTGCCGGGTCCGCGCATCCACGTCACCACGCCGTACCTCACCGGGCCCGAAGGCGGCGGCTCGATGTCGATCGCGGCGTCACCGGAGCAGGCGCGTCGCTTCGTCGCCTACTGGGCGGCCGAAGGTGCCACCTGGGTCAAGTTCTACACCGACATCTCGCGTGCCGAGATGAAGGCGGCTATCGACGAGGCCCACAAACAGGGCATCAAGGCGACCGGCCACCTTTGCTCCGTCACCTTCCAGGAAGCGATCGACCTCCACATCGACGACTTCGCGCACGGCGTGCTCACCGCGACTGACTTCATCGCCGGCAAGGAGCCGGACAAGTGCCCGCCCAACGTGTACAAGCAGCTCGACTCGCTGGTGAGCGGCGACAGCCCGCTGGCCACGGCGCTGATCAAGTCGATGATCTCGCACAAGGTGTCGATGACGACGACGATGGCGATCTACGAGGCGCTGTCCCCCGGGCGTCCGGTGCAGGATGAGCGCTCGCTGGAGCTGATGACGCCGACCGTCCGCGCCGCCTACGTGAAGAACCGCGCCTTCATCGACACCATGCCGGGCTACATGTTCACCAAGGATGGCTTTGCGCGGGCGCTGGCATTCGACAAGGCGTTCTACGCAGCGGGGGGTGTCATGGCGAGCGGTGTCGACCCGACCGGCAACGGCGGCGCGCTCCCCGGCTTCGGCGACCAGCGCGGCTACGAGCTGCTCCGGGAATCGGGCCTCACCGCCGAGCAGGCGGTGCAGGTGACGACGTACAACGGCGCCCGCGTGCTTGGCGTGGAGAAGAACCTGGGCTCGGTGGAGAAGGGCAAGATCGCCGACCTGGTGCTGCTCAAGGGCGACCTCGTCGCAGACCCCATCGGTGATCCGCAACGTCGTGACGGTATACAAGGATGGCGTGGCCTATGATCCGGCGAAGCTCGTCGACGCCGTGCGAGGAAGGGTAGGCATCGATTGATCATCGCATTCCT
This sequence comes from uncultured Gemmatimonadales bacterium, assembly GCA_963789925.1. Taxonomy (GTDB): domain Bacteria; phylum Gemmatimonadota; class Gemmatimonadetes; order Gemmatimonadales; family GWC2-71-9; genus JAGGAG01. The sequence continues at coordinate 86,937 of CAWBMQ010000005.1, read as the reverse complement.
CGGGCTGGGCCAGATGGGCCAGCCCATGGCGCGGAACCTCGTCCTGGCGGGATTCGACGTTCGCACCTGGAACCGGTCCGGTGGGTCGGTCGAGGGTGCGACCGCTTGCCGCACGATCGAGGAAGCGGTGCGGCCGGCGGCGATCGTGGTGACGATGCTCTCGGAGGACGCGGCTGTGCGCGCCGTGAGCTTTGGGGAAGGCAAGCTCATCGCCAGCCTCCGCACCAGCGGCATTCACATTGGAATGAGCACCATCTCCGTGGCGCTGGCGACCGAGCTTGCCACCGTGCACGCCGAGGGCGGCCAGCGCTTCGTCAACGCCCCCGTATTCGGCCGGCCCGATGCTGCGGCCGCGAAGAAGCTCTGGATCGTGCCCGGCGGGAGCGACGCCGACCTGGCGGAGCTCGCGCCAGCGTTCGCGGCCCTCGGGCAGGGCACCTTCCCGATGCCGGGTCCCTCCCAGTCGGCGCTCGCCAAGTTGTGCGGCAACTTCATGATCGCGGCGACACTCGAGTCCCTGGGCGAGACGCTTGCCCTGGGCGAAAAGGGCGGCATCGCGCCGGAGCAGCTGCTCGCGCTGCTCACGGGAACGCTGTTCGGCGCGCCGGTGGTGCAGCGCTACGGCGGCATGATCGCCCGGCAGGAATTTTCGCCGGCGGGCTTCGCCATGGCGCTCGGGCTCAAGGACATGAAGCTCGTGCTCGAGGCGGGAGAGCGGACTCGAGGTTCCCCTGCCGCTCGCCGACCTGCTTCGCACGCGATTCATCCAGGCGCTGGCGCAGGGCAAGGGCGACCTCGACTGGTCGGGCATGACCACCGTCATCCGGGAAAGTGCAGGCCTCAAGTGACGCATGTGCTGTCGCATCGTCCTCGCGCCGCGGCCATCCTCGCGGCGCTTCTGCTGTCTGTTCCGCTTGCGGCACAGGCGCCGCCGGTCGCGAAGAAGGTGCCGCATGTCACGCACCCCAGCGGCTACACCGTTGAGGACGACTACTTCTGGCTGCGCGAGCGGGACAATCCCGACGTGGTGGCCTACCTGGGCGCGGAGGACGCCTACGCCAATGCGATGATGGCGAGCACAGCGGGCCTGCAGGACACGCTGTACAAGGAGATGCTCGCCCGGATCAAGGAGACCGACGAGAACGTGCCGTACCGGCGCGATGGCTGGTTCTACTACACGCGCACCGAGGCCGGCAAGCAGTATCCCATCTATGCCCGGCGACACGGGAGCATGGATTCCGCCGAGCAGGTGACGCTCGATTTGAACGCCATCGGGGAGGGCAAGGCGTTCGTCGGCATCGGTGCGTATGTGCCGAGCGATGACGGCAACCGGCTGGCTTTTACGCTCGACACCACCGGGTACCGGCAGTACGTCCTCTACGTGAAGGACCTGCGCACCGGCACCGTAGGTGCACCGATGGCGGAGCGGGTCGACGGTGTGGCCTGGTCGACCGACGGCACCACGCTGATGTACGGCCAGGAGGACTCGATCACGAAGCGGACCTACCTGGCCCTCCGCCAGGAGCTGGGTGGACAAGCCGGAGGTCGTGTTCGAGGAGAAGGACGACCTCTACGACTTGACGGTCAGCCGGACGCGAAGCAAGGGATACTTCCTGCTCACCTCGGAGAGCGCGACGACAACCGAGGTGCGCTATGTGCCGGCGAACCGGCCCACCGAGCCTGCGAAGGTCATCGCGCCCCGGATCGACGAGCAGGAGTATGCGGTCGATCACGCCGGCAGCGTCTTCCTCATCCGCACCAATGACCAGGGCCGCACCTTCAGGCTGGTATCGGCGCCGGTGTCGAAGCCCGGCAGGGCCAGCTGGAAGGAGCTGATCCCGAACCGCCCGGGCACCATGCTCGAGGACGTTGATGCTTTTTCGGATCACATGGTCACGACCGAGCGGGAGGACGGGCTGGTGCACTTCCGGGTGCGATCGCTGGATGCCGGCAACCCGAAGGACATCAGCTTCCCGGAGCCCACCTACTCGGTCGACCAGGTGCAGAACTACCAGTTCGTGACGACCGAGTTCCGGTTTGCCTATACCTCGATGATCACGCCGATATCGATCTACGACTACAACGTGAAGACCGGCGAGCGCACGTTGCTCAAGCGCCAGCCGGTGCTCGGCGGCTACAACCCCGACAACTACAAGTCCGAGCGCATCTGGGTCACGGCCAAAGACGGGACGAAGGTGCCGGTCTCACTGGTGTACCGGAAGGCACTCGTCCTGAACGGCCAGCGACCCATGCTGCTCGAGGGCTATGGATCATACGGCTACGCCAACGACGTCGTTTTCTCCTCCAACGAAGTGAGCCTGCTCGACCGGGGCCTCATCGTCGCGACGGCCCATGTGCGTGGCGGCGGCGAGCTGGGGAAGCCGTGGCACGACGGCGGCCGGATGATGACGAAGATGAACACCTTCACCGACTTCATCGCGGTGGCGGAGGACCTCATCAAGGGCGGCTACACGTCATCCGACCGGCTGGTGATCACCGGGGGAAGCGCGGGAGGGCTCCTGATGGGGGCAGTGACCAACATGCGGCCGGACCTGTTCCGGGCCGTGGTGAACTACGTGCCGTTCGTGGACGTGATGAACACGATGCTCGACGCATCGCTGCCGCTCACCGACCGGGGAATACCTGGAGTGGGGTAACCCGAACGAGAAGCCGGCCTACGACTACATGGTGGCGTACTCGCCCTACGACAACATCAAGGCGCAGGCGTACCCGGCGATCCTGGTGCGCAGCTCCTTCAATGACAGCCAGGTGCCTTACTGGGAGTCCGCGAAGTACGTGGCGCGCATGCGTGCACTCAAGACCGACACGAACCCTCTGCTGTTCAAGATCAAGCTGCAGCCCGGTGGCCACGGTGGGGCATCGGGCCGGTACGACCGGCTGCACGACACGGCATTCGACTTCGCCTTCGTCCTCACGCAGCTGCCGCCACCGCCGGCAGTGCCATAGGTCCCCTCAGTCTTGTGCGTGAGGCCATCTCACGTGAAGCGATAACATCGTGCTTTCGCGATCGAGTAGGTCCCGGCGTTTCGCCGGCAGGGTTGTGCGATACGCACAGGCGCGTGTTGCCTTCGCGATCCAGATTTGGCGTATCGATTTTTCGCCGCTGCTGCCACCATGGTCGCGGCTATCGAAAGACGATTCGGTGACGGGCCGTCTTCGTAGACTCGCGATCGCCACTGCGTGGCGGAAGGTCACGCCTGTTCCCGACCGGTTCATGCTCGGCGTCGTCGGGGTGTTCTGGCCGGTGCATTCCGCAATATTGGCGTTGAGTCTCGTCTGGCGCCACGGCCGAGCGGTTCACGCGATGACGGGCATTTCACGTTTGAGGCAATGGCGTGAAGCGGTTACCCTCGCGAGCCTGCACAACTACAGCCCGCACGCGTACTATCAGTTTCGATTCTTCGATCCCGCCATCTCGCCGCATCGTTTCGTGCAGGTCGGGGAGTTCTATGCCCTGCAGACTCTCGACAACGAAGGCGTCGATACCAGCCTGCTCCGGAATAAGCTGCTGTTCTTTGACGAGTGCATGCGAGCAGGCATACCGACGCCGCCGATCGTTGCGCTGCTGGCGGGCGAGACGGAGCGGTGGGTTGCCGGACCGACCGCCCAGCTACCGCCGCGAAAGCCTGTTCCTTAAATGGCAGGACGGAGAACAGGGTCTGGGCTATGAGAGGTGGAAATACGAGGCAGTTGACGAAAAATGGATGCGAAAAGGCGTGTCGCTTCAGCACGATGAAATGCTGGCGTACTGTCGCCGTCGCGGCACGACGCGCAATCTTGTCGTGCAATACGCAATTTCCAATCATCCTGACATCGATCGGTTGAATAGCGGAACCCTGTGCACGCTCCGCGTCATGACATTTCGCGATGCCGGCACCCCGCCGGTACTCATTCGTGCCGTTTTCAAGGTTGCTCGTTCCGGATCGGAGGTTGACAACCTGCACGCTGGCGGCGTCGCATGCCAAGTGAACCCATTGACCGGCGAACTGGGTAAGGGGTACGGCAATCTGCCGCTTGACGGCGTCCATACGCATCATCCGGACAGTGGTGCCGCAATGACAAGTACGCGACTACCGGATTATCGCGCGGCAATCGCTCTCGCTCTCGACGCGCATGCGAAGCTACTTGTTCCCTGGAGCGTGGGGTGGGACGTCGCGATCACGCCGCAGGGCCCGATGCTGCTGGAAGGAAACCCAATGTGGGGCGCCGACCTGGCGCAAGCGCCGCATGGAGAGCCGTTCGACGCCGATTTCGCGCAACGGCTATTGGCGCGCCTGACCGCCTCCGCTGCGTCACCGCCCCCAGTGCCGTAGGTCTCCTCAAGCCCGGACGAGCGACAGGATCTCGCCGGGCTTCGATACCCAGAAGTCCGGCGTCGATGACTCGAGGTGAGCTCGGCCAAACGGGCCCCACAGCACCGCGGCCGTCTTCACTCCCGCCGCCCGACCCGAATGCATGTCGTGCAGGCTGTCGCCGAAAAAGACCGCCTGGTCGGGGCTGGCGCCCAGGAGCTTCAGTGCCTTGAGCACCGGTTCCGGGTGCGGCTTGGGGTTCACCACGTCATCGACGCACACCAGTTCCTCGAGGTATGGCGTGAGGCCGGTGAGGTTGAGGCCACGCAGGGCGCCCAGCCGGTTCTTGCTGGTGACGAGCGCGGTGCGATGACCGGCGGCGCGCACCTCGTGCAGCATCTCGGCGATGCCGTCGTAGAGCGTCACCATCGCGTCGTGGTTGGCGAGGTTGTACTCGCGGTAGGTGGCGACCAGCTCCTCGATCTTGCCGCTGCCGTCATCCCAGTCGGCAAACTGCACGCGGAGAGGGGTGCCCACGCCCCGAAGCCAGTCATCGTCGCTCCGCGCGGGGATGCCGTGGACCCGAAGGGTGTAGTGATAGCTGTCGAGGATCAGCTTCACCGAATTGATCAGGGTGCCGTCGAGGTCGAACAGCAGGGTGTCATAGCGCGTCATGGGCGCCAAACGTATCGCGTCTGGCCGGGAACGGAAGCTCGCCATCGCGAATGACGATGAGCCCGCTGAGTCGTGCAGCCAGGAGGCCCGTACCGCGCGATGGCGCGGGCAGTCCGGGGAGCCGGCAGAGCAGCTCGGCATCTTCCGCCCTGGCAAGCGACTGGATGAGGGCGCGTTCACCGGCAGTGTGGCCGCCGCCGGCAAAACGAATGGCGCGTTCGAGCAGGGTGAGCATGGGGCGATCGCGGGCCCGACTCGCGGGCTGGATCATGGCATACAGTCGCTGCAGCAGGGTCCTCGCGTCAGCGTCTCCCCGGCGCCACCAGGCGGCCGCTTCGTGCTTGCGCAGGAGGTCACGCACGCCCGCAGCAAGGGAGTCGAGTGCGGCGCGCCGCTCCGCACGGGTTATTGCGGCGGCATCGGACTGCGATGCCGCCCATCGAAGCGTTGAGACCGCGCCGGCCTCACTGTCCCAGTAGCTGCCCGCTCCGGTGCAGATCATCGACCGACCCACCACGATCCCGTGGTCGCCACTCATCTCCATGATCTCGAGCCCGGCGATCAGCCCCGGTGCCGGCCCGGCGATCACCGCGGCGCCCGCGACACGAGGCCCGTCACCCAGGTCGGCCGCGAGCCTTTCGCGCCACTGCCACATGCTCTGCGTGCCCCCACCGACGCCGATCCGCCCAGGAAGCGCGCGCTTGCGGTCGAGAATGTTTCCCATCTGGAGGTGTTCCTCCAGCGGCGCGGACACCGGAATCACCGTGCTTGTGCTCGAGGGCGCCAGGGCGCCGCGACGGCTCCTGCCTTCGCGCTGCTCCATTCTCGCCGGCGTCCACGGCAGGTCGTAGTGCACGACCCGGCGAAGGCGCGCGAGATCCAGTCCTTCCGCGGCCACATCGGTCGTGATGAGGTGACGCGGTGCCAGCCTGTGCCCAGGCGCGTCGCTCCGGAACCAGTCGAGTACGGTTCCACGGGGTGAGCGCAATGGCCCGACACCGGCATCCGATCCACTGCACCACGCGACGCGAAAAGCAGCGAGACGATCCCGGAGATAGCGGACGGTGGCGCGGCGCGTGGTGAAGATCAGGGAAGGGATGCCATCGTCGAGCAGGCGTCGCAGCTCCGCGGCGCGCGCATCATCGAGGCGGCATGCGGCGGTGGCCTGGCGTCGCAGCATTTCCAGCGCGGGGAGGTCGGCCACGGAGAGAATGCAGGGGCCAGGCTCGGCGACCAGTTCCCAGAACACGAGTTGCGCTTCATCCGATCCGGAGAAGCGACGGATATCGGCCCGGCCTACGCAGCGCCCGGCGCTGCCCGCGTCCAGCGCATGAAGCAGGAGCCGCTCGTAGGCGGCGGTTGTCTCGCCGAGCGCGGCAGGACTCGAGGCCATGGCGCGCCAGAAGATCCGGCGCAACAGGGCCGCGGTCGCGGGATCGGCGGACAATTCGAGCGCGTCAACCAGCGCGAGGAGTGCGTCGTCGCCCGTCATGCGATGACCAGGTCGCTCAGGGCGGGATGCCCCATGCCACTGGCGAGCAGGAGCGACAGCGACCCGACGCCGCTGGCCGCGAGAGCATCGTCGCGGATTACGAGCCGGAGCTGCGCGGCCAGGTCATCCAGGCGGTTCACCACCGGTGTGGCCGTCAGGAGCAGCGCCCTCCGCCCGACCAGCCACGGCGCCACTCTCGAGTAGCGACGCGTGAGCGGGTTCCGGAAGTGATGGCTCTCGTCGATGATCACCATTCCCTCCCCGGCCGGGAGCGTTCCACGGCTCGGGCGGGCGTGCGATGCGAGCTCGACCGGCACGTCGAGCGCATGCGCGGTGCGACGCCAGTGCGAAAGCAGGGTCGCCGGGGCCAGGACCGTCGTTACTTCGCGGTGGTTGTAGTGCAGGGCTGCGGCGAGCGCCATCCAGGTCTTGCCGCTTCCCACCGGCTGGGCGAGCAGAGCGCCACCGTGCCGCTCCATCGCATGGACGACGCGCCGGAATGGCAGGTGCTGTAAAGGACGGAGCCATTGCGGGGGTTCCACTCCGGCGACGGCGGGAAGGAGGCTCCGGGCGATCGATCGCGCTACCGCCGAGACCGGCGCGGCGGGACCAGCGCGCAGCGCCGTGGACGCGGGGTCGAGGACCTGGCGAAGTGCCTCAGCAACGAGGTGCGGCGATGATCTCAGAGAGGGCATTGCGCTCCTCGGGCATGAGTTCGAGGAGTTGGGCAACCCGCTCGTCGATCGCGACAACCGCATCGTCGGAGGGCGTGCCGATGACGGCATGCACGAGAGCCGAATCCTCGAGGGTGCCGGCTGGGAACGGCAGGTTCTCGATGACGCGCGCATTGAAGCGCCGGAAGCCACTCGCTGCGAGTGGTGCACGTATCGTGGCGAGTGCCCGGATCCAGGTCGAATTGAGCAGAGCTGCGATGATGCGCGCGGCAGTGCCGTCCGGGGCATTGAGCACGTAGCAGGTATTCATCGGAATGAACGCGGACGCATGGCCGGTGAGCGCCGCCGCCTCCAGCCGCCGGGCGAGATCAGGCCAGACGACGCGGTGAGCACCGAGCGCGGCGCGCGTGCGGAACAGGGTCCACGGCGGGCCGTCCCGATAGTCGGCCCGTCGGCTGAGGCGGTCTCGCTTCGACTTGAAGTAGGCGGCGGCGCGGGGCGGCAGTGTGCGCAGTGCATTCCCGAGTTCATCGCAAGGCCAGCGGATCCAGCGAGTGGAAACGACTATCCCTGGCCTGATGTCGCGCCCGCGGACGGCGTGCCGCATCAGCTGCGGCTCGATATCGGGCTCTCGCGTGAGATAGACGTCGTCGGCCCCTGTCTTCACTCCCAGGGCGCATTGCCAGCGCGCGCGGAACGGCTGACAGTCGCGTGCCAGCCGCTCCGCGACGCGACCGGCTACCTCACCAGCGAGCATCCATGGCCCGTCACCCTCGAGCGACGATTGCGTCGTGAATGGTCCACCAGGATGAAGCGTGGTACGGGTATGGTGTGCCGCCGGTGGGCACGCCCTGCGCGTCACAAGCGCCATCGGATACACCGTGGCGTCGAACGCCCTGGCGTCGTCGGGCGGCATGTCGGCCACCGCGTGCAAGGTCGTTGTGGCAGCCAGCGCGCGACGGAGGGCCGAGGCGTAGCCGGCGTGGCGCAGCTTGGCTGGAATGAGCAGGGCCATAACGCCACCCTCACGGGTCAGTTCCAGCCCGCGTTCCACGAACGCCACCGAGAGATCGGGATAGTTCTGGTAGCCACGGTTGCCGGAGGGCCGGAACAGGCGGTAACGCTGGGCGAGGCGCTGGCGTAATGCGCGCGGCAGTACTTCGCTGCGAACCCAGGGCGGATTGCCGATGACGAGATCGAATCCGCCGGCCGCCATCACGTCGGCGAAGTGCACGGCATAGTCGAACGTGGGAAGGCCGCCGTCACGCACAAGCCGGCGCCTCGATGTGCGCAGTTCGCGAAGTTCCATCCGCGCTCCGGCGAGCTGTGCCTTCTCCTCCCGCGTGAGGCCCCGCTGCTCCCCGAACAGCGTTTCGCTCCTTCCCTGTTCCAGCAGTTCAGCGATCCTCGCCTCCACCACCTCGATGGACCGCGCTACCGATGACGCCTCGGCGGCTTCCTCGGCGCGGCGAAGCGCTCGCAGGGCAGGTCGTTTCGCGCCACCCGCGGCCGTGATCGCGGAATGGCGGGATTGGCGCAGGTGGGCGGCGACGTCGGCGTCGGGCCGGTGCAGCCCCTGCCTGCTCCAGAGCGTGTCTCCCTGGCGCACCACGGCGTCGAGGTTGGGGAGCGGAGGAACTGCCTCGGGATTTGTGGTCTCGTCGTCGGCGATGACGGCGAGCCAGAGCCGCAACTCGGCGAGCCGAACGGCGGTCGGGTCGAGGTCGACCCCGAAGAGGTTCCGGGCCAGGACGCGTCGTCGCGCCGTGGCGGCCGTCTCGGGCGGCCCACGCGTCAGCGAGACGAGATGATCCATTGCGCCGAGAAGGAATGCGCCTGAGCCGACGGCGGGATCCAGGATGGTCATGTCGGCAAGCGGAACGCTGGAGTGATCGGCATGGACGGCGACGGCGAAGCCGACGAGCCGCTCTACCAGCGATGCCGGCGTGTAGTAGGTGCCGGAGCGGTGACGCTGTTCCGCGTCCATGAGGCCCTCGAACACTCGACCGAGCATGTCGGGCGCCACCACGCCGCCATCACCCTCCCTGGTGGTGAAGTGGAATGCCTCGAACAGCGTGTCAAACGCATCGCGCCACGCCGGCGTCGGGATGTCCACCTTCCACCTCCGCTCGAGGAGGTGTGGCTCGAAAAGTCCACCGTTGAGAAAGGGGATCCGGCCGAACCGCCGGGCAATCGCCCCTCGTTGTGCCAACGGCCGGTTCAGCGCGCCGAAGAAGAGCGGCCGCAGGAGGTCGCGATGCAGTGGGCGACGCCGACTGAGGCAGTCGTCGACGGCCCGTGCGATGAAGTCGTCGCGGCCATCGAGCCACCCCTTGCTCTGCACGAAGTAGAGAAAGAGAACCCGAGTGAGCTGCAGGAGGGCAAGCGAGCCGTGGTCGGGCGCTGCAGGACCCTCGGGCATCGCCTGCCGAAACCGCTCGAAGGTGTTCCGGAACTGGCGGAAGAACCGCGTGCCGAGGGGCTCAATGGCAAGCAAGTCAGCGAGGCGCGCGGCTGCCTCGAGCGGCGGGAGGTCGCGCAGTGCCGAGATCCGTTCGAGTGCCGCGACGGCCGCGGGGTCGGGCTGGTCGAGCGACACCTCGAGCACCGGCGGCCGATCTATCGCGATGGTGAGCACCAGCCTACGCCGTGCAACGTCGAGACAGGCAATCGCGGCGGGCCGTCCGAGGGCGGCACGCGCCCGTGCCACCGCCCGCGCTGCCGGCCGTCCATCCCGCGCCGAGAGCGTGATCCAGGGCAGCGTGTGATGGGCATCGAGGGTGGCCATCCGCAGTACCTCAGCGGCGGGCGTGGTCGCAAACCCTTGGGGGTCAAGGGGATGCCACTCGCCCCGCACCTCGAGCGCCGAGAGGAGGCGCCGGAGTCCGGACCAGCTGGAGGCCTGCGGGAGGAGGGTGTCGATCGGCATGGTGTGCCTCTTGGCGACCAACCATGGGGACTCGGGCCGGGCCGATCGTCACCCTCGCGCTGCGGGTTTGACCAATCGATCGCGGACCCCCCGTTCCGTTCCCGGCGCCGAGGGGTAAGAATTCCGCCGCGGATATCGCACCCAACGGAGGATGGCATGCAGGGCAGGATTATCGTGGGACTGATCGCAGGGCTCTTCGCCGCGCCACAGCTGGCCGCCCAGGCCACGTCGAGCACGCCGGCCGACTCGGCTGGTTTCGTCGTCATGAAGAACGCGGATACCGTCGCGATCGAGCGATTCGAGCGCACCGACGTCACCTGGAAGGGCACCCTTGCGCTGGCCAGCAAGAAGGATGTCGCCGACAGCTGGTCGATCGTGACTGCGCCCGACGGCAGCGTACCGCTGGTCGAGGTAATGGAGTCGCAGAAGCCGCCCGACCCGCGCATGAAGGCGCGTGTCATCTCGCGGGCGCGCATCATCGTGAAGGGCGACTCGGTGTCGGTGGACCAGATGACACCGAACGGCCTCATCACGCGGCTCTTCCAGTCGGAGGAAGGCGTGGTGCCGTACCTCAACCTGTCGTTCGGCATGCTCGAAGTGGGATTGCGGCAGGCCCAGGTCGCCGCGCAGAAGGACTCGCTCGGCCTCAAGGTCTACTTCTTCAACCTGGGCGGCGGGCAGACGGTGCGTGGAACGCTGGTGCAGAACGCAGACGGCAAGGCAGTGCTGAACATCGGCGAGGTGCAGTTCGACCTCGTGATCGCGCCCGACGGGCGGCTCCTCTCGGCCGCTATTCCGGCGCAGGGCCTGAAGGTCGAGCGGATTCAGTAGCGAGACCGGTCACCTCGTCGTACACCCGGCCGCGCCACTCCACGCGCCGGGTGCCCCGCCATGCGGAGCGCCCCAGGATCCAGAGGAACATGGCGGCGCCCAGCGGATACAGCAGGCCGTACCACGGTGGCGCGCGCATCCCGAAGCTGATCAGCGACCAGAAGAGCACTGAGAGCCCGGCGGCGATCGCCGCGGGCGTGAACATCGCGGGAGTGTCACCGGCGAGCGCATATGAGAGCAGGATGGGTGGCGTGAGCCAGAACCCCGCGTTGAGCAGCAGCAGGAGTGGCGCCAGGAAACGGAGCACCGGGTTCTCCCCCAGCGAAATCCGGGCACCGATGAACAGGTTCTTCGACCAGCCCTCGACGACCTGGCGAAGATCCTGGTACATCCTCGTTTCCATCAGGTCGTACGCGAACGCGAAGTAGAGCTTCTTCCCCCGTGCCACCATCCGCTGCGCCATCGCAAGATCTTCCACCACTTCACCGCGCACGGCGGCGTGCCCCCCCGCGGCAGCGTAGCTCGCCCGCGGGAACATCATGAACTGCCCGTTCGCGATGACGCGCCATGGCTTCTTCGCCTTGTTGACGCTGCTCGGGTGATAGCGAATGCCGAGCATGACCCACACCTGCGGCATGATGACACGTTCCCAGAAGCTCACGACCAGCTGTCTCGGGGCGATGGTCAGCAAGTCGGCCTTCGACTGCTGCAGCATGGCGACGGCGCGCGCCATCAGTTCCGGATGATGTCTTGTGTCGGCATCGATGAAGACGAGCACCTCGCCGGTCGCGACGTCCGCGCCCTGCTGGCAGGCCCACGGCTTCCCGTACCAGCCCCGCGGCAGCCCGCGCCCGAGGACGAGGTGCAGGCGGGCATCGTTCGCCGCCAGTTCGGCCACCTTGCGCGCCGTATCGTCGCTGGAGCGGTCGTCCACCACGACGATCTCGAGCGGCGTATACGTCGATGCAAGTACCGAGGCGAGGACGGTGCCGATCTGGGCCGATTCGTTCCGCGCCGGGATGATGACGCTGAGCTTCACGCCAGTGACCGGCGTGACGTCATTCAGGCTGGGCTTGGTGCCGGCGAGGCGGGGTATCCCGAACAGGGGCAGGGCCCAGGGAAGGGCCAGGAGCCACTCGCTGGGCATCAGCTGCGGTGCGACAGGTGGGCGAGTTCGCCTTCGAGATGGGTGAGGTGGCGCTCGATTTCCTCGAGATCATGCTCGGCGTCATCGGCCACCGGGACACCGTTGCGGGCGAACAGCGTCGCGACGAGGGCGTCGGTATATCCGACCACCGCGGTGGCGATGCCGCGATCGACCAGGCGATTGAGCCGGAGCATGATGGCGAGGGCCTGTCGCGGACGGAGGGATGTGACGATCGGAGCGAGACGAAGCGTGAGGATATCCCGGAGGTGCTGCAGTTCCTCGACCACTTCGCCCGCCGCGAGCCCGCGCATCGAGCCCACGCGACCGTACTGCTCGCACGTCCTGATCCAGATGGGCATCACTTCGCGGCGGAAAGGACCGACGCTCTGCCCGGCGAGGTCCACCAGGAGGCGGAACTCCCGTTCGACGAACCGCCGGGGAATCATGCCCGTAGCCGCGAGCTTGTCCTCGACCCGGCGGGACCAATCGATGATCAATGCGTCGCGGGATTCGGCGATGACTCGGCCGGCTGCCAACAGCGCAGGCTGCGATGCGCGCAGGGCGTTCTCCTTTGATGTCGCGGCGGCAATCTATATTGGCTGATATGACCCGGTCAAAACCCGTGACACTCCCGCCAAGGCTTGGCGCCGGTGCCCGCATCGGCATCGTGGCGCCGTCAGGTCCCTGCCTCGAACAGGACGACTTCACCCGGGCAGTCGAGCTTTGCCGTGCACTCGGTCTCGAGCCGGTGCTCGGCCCGCATGTCCGGGATCGCCTGGGCTATCTCGCCGGCAGCGATGCCGGCCGTCTCGCCGACCTCAATGCCGCCCTGCGCGATCCCGCAACCGACGCGGTGTGGTGCATCCGGGGCGGCTACGGCATGACGCGCATCCTGGAGGACGTCGACTTCGCGGCACTGAAGAAGCGCCCGAAGGCGATCATCGGCTTTTCCGACATCACGGCACTCCTGAATGGTGCGCTGCAGGAGGCGCGCGTCGTGACCTTTCATGGCCCCACGGCGCGGAACCCGATGCCGGAGTTCAGCCTCCGGCAATTCGACCAGGTGCTGCGCATTGCCGAGCCGGCCGGAAAGCTCGAGCGCCTGCCGCAGGCGCCGGGTGTGCAGGCCGCGCGCGAGAATCGCATCGTGACGCTGCGGGAAGGCGTGGCCGAGGGGCCCCTGGTTGGCGGCAACCTCTCGCTCCTCCAGTGCCTCATCGGCACCCGTTTCCTCCCGGATCTGTCAGGTGCAATCCTCTTCCTCGAGGACGTTGGCGAGGCACTGTATCGCGTCGATCGCATGCTTGCGCACTTCCGCGCCGTGGGCGCACTGAGCCGACTCGCCGGCGTGCTCGTGGGCCGCTTCACCGACATGAAGCGTGACAACGGTGACGGCGCCTTCGGCTTTGACGAAGTGCTGGAGCAGTACTTCGGCAGCCTGGGCATTCCAGTGGCCTACGGCTTTCCGGTGGGACACATCGACAGCCAGTGGACTGTGCCGCTCGGCGTGCGAGCGCGGATGGACGCGACGAATGGCGAGGTGGAACTGCTCGAGGCGGCGGTCACCTGATGGCGACGCCAACCCTGACGACCCACGACCTGGCCGGTGCGCTCGGCCCGATCCACGTCGATGTGCGGGCGGCGGGACGCGACATGCCGCGACCCGCGGTGGTGATCGTGCACGGATTCAAGGGATTCAAGGACTGGGGAATGTTCCCGCCGCTGTCCGATCGCCTCGCGCGAGCCGGTTTCGTGGCGGTGAGCCTCAACCTGAGCGGCGCCGGAGTGGATCGGGCCGGGAACTTCGTGTTTCCGGAGCGCTTCGGTCACGACACCTTCAGCATTGAGATCGAGGACCTGCAGTCCGTGATCAACGCGCTGACGGCCGGATCGCTCGAGGTGGCGCCGCCTTCGAGCATCGGATTGCTCGGGCACTCGCGGGGGGGCGGGGTGGCCGTGCTGGAGGCGGCGCGCGACGACCGCATCGCCGCGCTTGTCACCTGGGCCGCGGTCTCGACCGTGCACCGCTGGCCGGCGGAAGTGATCGCCGAATGGCGAAAGGCCGGCCGGCATGACGTCGTGAATTCCCGCACGGGCGACGTGCTTCCGCTCTACACGGATGTCCTCGACGACAACGAGACCAACGCCGAGCGGCTCGACATTCTCGGTGCGGCGGGTCGCATCACCGTGCCCTGGCTGCTGGTGCACGGCGAAGACGACGAGGCAGTGGCGCTGGAGGAGGGCCAGCGCCTGGCGGCGGTCGCGCGCCATCCGGCGAGCCGGCATGAATGGATCGCCGGCGGTGCACATACCTTCGGCGCGCGGCACCCGTGGGCCGGCACTACACCCGAACTGGAGCGGGCGTTCGCAGCGAGCGTCGCCTGGTTTGCGCGGTACCTCAGCTGAGCACTACGGCGTCGTCGCGCCCGTGACCGTCACCGCGACATGCTCGGTAGCACCGGAGGTCGCTGTCACGCTGACCGGAAGCACCGGATCGGTGGTGATCGTGAGTCCGGCCGGCGGCGTCAACGCCACGGCGTAGGTGCCAGGCAACAGGAAACTGAACGTCGCCGTCCAGGTACCGTCCGACTCAGGGTCGGAGAGCGGCAGGGTTTCGGTGGTGTTGTCGGCGTTTGTCACCGTCGCATTGAATCCCGCCAGGGTTGTCGGATTGCCGCCGATGTCCGGAAGGGTCACGCCGGCTCCCAGCGTAACATCGACCGAGATGCTCGCTGCCGTCGTAATGGTGGCACCCTTGATGACGGGGTGCATGACCCAGCTGCCGGAGTTGCCGGCCACATGCCCGAAGCTCTGCGACACATCGAAGTCCACCAGCACGATCGATGCGTCCTCCGTCACCACAAAACTGTCATCTCCACCGAGCTGCACCTTCAGGCCACTCTGCGCGAGGCTGGGGGCTTTCAGCTCGCCCGTGACGACGGCGCCCGCTGGCAGCCCGGCGTAATCGGGCGAGGTGGCATAGATCGCGGTCGCGCCACCGTCTCCCTTCACGGCGATGTACGCGCCACTGATCACGAAGCGCAGCTGTTCATAGCGACCCGCGGGCACGATTGCCTCGTGCACCAGTGTGGCCGCATCGTTTGCCAGGGTAAGCAGGTTCACGGTCGTGTCGCGATCCCGGAGCACCGTGCGTCCGTCCGAGCCCTGGAGGTAGATCTCATCGATCGTCACCACCGCCGCCTGCAGGTCTCCGGGCGCATCCGTGAGCACGACAGATACCTGTCCGGAACCGTTGCCGTCCGAACTGTCGCTGCATCCGAGCACTGCGAGGGGAAGAAGGCCCAGCAAGAGTCGGCGTATGAAGACAGTCATGCGAGAGCGCTCCGTCGTTGTGAGAAAGGTTCCTCGCAATGATACGCGCTCGGCGGCAGAATGATGCATCGGATGCGTGCAATTCATTGCATGCCGACGCAAGACATGAACGGGAGCGCTGAATGAGGGAGCGAGTCGCCGTCGTGACCGGGGCGAACCGGGGTATCGGTCGCGCCATCGCCGAGGGGATGGCCCGAGCCGACTTTCGCACGGTGCTGCTGTGCCGGCGCCGCGAGGATGGCGAGCGCGCGATGGAGGAGATTGCGTCGCGCACCGGCAATCACTCGCTGGAAGTCGTAACTGCGGACTTCGCCAGCCTTGCCCAGGTCCGCCGCGCAGCGGACGAGATCCTGGCGAGGCATCCCGCCATCCAGGTCCTGGTGAACAACGCGGCCGTTGCGCGGAAGCAGCGCGAAGAAAGCGTCGACGGCATCGAGCTCACGCTCGCGGTGAATCACATCGCCGCATTCGAGCTGACGCGACAGCTGCTGCCGGGCCTCCGGCGCGCGGCACCGTCGCGGGTGGTCACCGTGTCATCAGGTGCCCAGCGACGGAAGCAGATCGTGCTGGATGACCTGCAGAACGTGCGGCGACCCTATGGCGGTGTGAGGGTGTACGGTGAGACAAAGCTGATGAACGTGCTCTTTACCCGGGAGCTGGCGCGTCGCATGGCGGGGACCGGAGTGACCGCGACCTGCTGTCATCCCGGTGTCATCGGCACGGACGGGCTGCTCAACTACCTCCCGGCGATCCTGCGCCCGATCGTGGCGCTGTTCTCCGGCACACCCGTGCGGGGGGCGGACACCCCGATCTGGCTGGCCACATCGCCTGAAGTCGAGGGTGCGACCGGCGGCTACTACATCAGGCGCCGCCTCGCCAAGGCGAATCCGCGAGCGAACGACAGCGAGCTGGCGCAGAAGTTCTGGTCGGCGAGCGAGGCGCTGGCTTCACGCGGGGCCGGCTGATCCTCAGCTGCCGAACTCGATCACCCCGATTCGACCCGTCCCGCTCAACGCCAGCCAGATCCGCTTCCTCTGCATATCCGTCACCATATGGCGCACGATTGCACCCTTCGTGGGAATCTGCAGGAGCGTGGACTTTTCGGTCTTCGGGTCGAACCGCGTCATCGCGTCGCCGCGGGCATGATTGTACCAGACCGCACCATCGGGCCCGATTGCGATGCCGTACGGTCCTTCACCGGGGAAAGGGGAGGGCCACTCGCGCACCTTGGATGTTGCCGGATCGAGCGCACCAAGAAAGCCGCGATTGTAATCGGTGTACCAGATGGTGCCGTTCGCGTCCACGGCCAGGCGGCGGGGTCGGGCGCCTGCCGTCACCTTGAACTCGATCATCCCGCCAGTCGCGGTATCCACCCGGGCCAGCTTGTCGGTGCCGAGCAGCGCGATCCAGATATGTCCATCGGGGGCCAGCACGATCCCGTACGGAACCGAATTATCCGTGGTGCAGGTGAAGTGGCGCACGGCACCCGTCACGGGATCGAGCCGGCCGTACCGGTTGTTGCTGGCGTCGGTGTACCAGATGGCACCGTCGGCCCAGATTGGGGTGTGAGGGTTGGGTGTCTCGGCGGGAAGGGCGTACTCCCTGATCGCCTTCGTGGCAGGATCGAGTCTTCCGATGATGCCGGTGCGCTGGCCGGTATACCAGACGCCGCCATCGGGCGCCACGACGATGCCGTGCGGTCCCGACTGGGGAGTCGGAGTGGGATAGTCCGTAATCTTCCCGGTAGCCGGATCGAGGCGACCTATGTAACTGTTGGTCTGGTCGGTATACCACACGATGCCATCCGCACCGACAGCCGGATCATGGGGAAAGTTCCCGGGGCGGGAAATGGCATATTCCCTGAGCACCGGGGCGGCAGTCGCGCCGGGAACGGCGCTGGCGATCATGAGCAGGAGGGTGGAGCGTACCAGCATGATGTCCCCCGATGGAAAAACTGGAGTGAGCCTTGCTCCCTACGTCGCGGGCGGACACGGGGTTCCGCACGCGTGAGCGACCTCATCAGTGGCGTGATTGAGCGTCGCTTCATCCGGCCGCCGGTGCAAGTGGAGCCGGCCCCGATCCTCCGCTGGGCGGCGGTCGCCATCGTGCTCGTGCCCGGGCCCGACTCATTGCTGCTCGTGCGCCGGGCCGAGCATCCGGGCGATCCCTGGTCGGGCCAGATGGCGTTGCCGGGAGGGCGGCGCGAAGGCGAGGAAGATCTTCTTTTCACGGCGATCCGGGAGACGGAGGAGGAGGTGGGCCTCATCCTGCCTCCGGAAACACTGGTCGGCGTGCTCGACGACATGGCGCCCCGGACACCGGTGCTCCCCCCGATCGCCGTGAGACCGTATGTGTTCCGGCTGGAGCGCCGGCCCGACTTGGCCGGCTTCAGCGCCGAAATCGCTGCGACACACTGGGTAACGCTCGCCAACCTGCTCAGTGACGAGTTCTACGCCGACATCGACATGGTGGTGCGGTCACAGCCGATGCGCTTTCCCGCGTTCCGGCTGGAGGAGGGGACCGTGTGGGGAATGACTGAGCGGATACTGAGCGACCTGCTCAAGGCGTAACGGCGTGTCGACCTGAGGACGTGAAAAGTTCCGAGAGAAGCTCCAGGCTGTCCACCAGGCGCGGGCCCGGGCGACTGAGGTAGGCGTTGCCGTCGATGACGTGAACCCGCCCGTTTCGGACGGCGGGGATTTCCGCGATACCCGGTCGCGCCAGGAACACGGGCATCTCCTGCATCGTCCGCTCCACGTCGAACCCGCAGCAGGCAATCACCAGCACATCGGGCGCCGCCTCGAGCAGTTCCTCGAGCGACATGGTGCGGCTCCGTTCGCCCTCCGTGGCAATGACCTCGACCCCGCCGGCCAACCGCACCAGCTCCGGCGTCCAGTGACCGCAGGTGAAGAGCGGGTCGAGCCACTCGACAACAACCACTCGCGGCCGCTCGTCAGTCGCTGACACCCGCCCGGCCACGCGATCGACCCGGGCCCGAAGCTCCCCCACAACCTCACGCGCGCGGCCTGCGCAACCGGCGGCTTCTCCTACCAGTGCGATGCAACCGAATACCTGTTCCAGCGTCATCGGTTCGAGGTTCACCACCTTCGGCCGTCCCGGGAGGCTGCATGCGGCGGCCTGAACCTCCGCCTCGGCTACAGCACACACGTCGCACAGCGCCTGCGTCACCAGCAGGTCGGGTCGCAGCGCCGCGAGTACCGGCATGTCCAAAGAGTAGAGCGCGTTGTCGGTCTCGAGGCGTTCGCGAACAAGGAGATCGATGGTGCCGCTGCTCGCGTCCTGCGGAATGAGTGTGTGCGTGACCTTGGGAAGACGGCGCACCGAGGGGGGAAAATCACATTCGTGCGTGACGCCCACGAGCTGCTCCTCGAGGCCCAGGGCGCAGACGATCTCGGTGGCTGACGGCAGGAGCGACACGATGCGCACGGCAACTCCGCTGACGGGAATGCCGGAACTTACTGCGCGCCGCCGCCGCTCGCCTTCCACTGGGTGCTGAACCCGATCCAGAATCGGCGCTCGATGAGCCCCGTCCAGTTCTCGGGCTGCTGATTGAAGAGGTTGTCGACGCCGGCGTTGAGGCTCAGCGCCGGGAACACCCCCATCTGCAGTCCCAGGTTCCACTGGAGGAAGGCGCCTTGCTCCCCGGTCACCTCTACGCCGCTGCCGAACGCGTCGCCCACCAGCGGAGCGGAACCGGTGTACAGGGCGGTCACGTCGGCACGCAAGCCACGAAGCACGTCCCACGTCTTGGTGGCGCGCAGGCGGCCGCTGTGGGCCGCCCGCCGGTTGAGCGGCAGGTCGTCCACGAGGTTCTTCGCATCGAGGTAGGTATATGCTGCGCTCAAGGCCCAGGTGCCGGTTGCCCAGCGGGCCGAGGCTTCGATGCCCTGGGTGCGCGCCAGCGCAATGTTGGTCGGCGTGAAGATCAGCAGCCCGGCGTCGGTGTACCCGCTGGTGAAGAAATCGATCAGGTTGTCGACGTCGTTCCGGAAGCCGGCGACCTCGAGCGTCATGGTCGGCCAGGGCGCGTAGGCTATTGCCGCGTCGAACGCCCAGGATGTCTCCGGGACCAGATCGGGATTGCCGATGATCGTGTAACCCGCTGCCACGTTCGCGAAGGTCCAGCCGCGCTCCTTGAAGCTCGGTCCGCGGAACCCCCGCGACACCGATCCCTTGATGCGCAGCTGGTTCACCGGTTCCCACGCGGCCCCGATGGTAGGCGAGAGGTTGCCGTCCCACTGGGAGTTCCAGGTATAGCGCGCGCCACCGTTGATCAGGACGTGACCGAGACGAAGCGCGTCCTGGGCGTACACTTCCAGCTGTTCATCCGACGCGGTCTCCGTCAGCAGCCGGTCCGGCGCGTTCACGGAACGGAAGCTCACCTGCACACCGTAGTCGAGCGAGTTCGGCCCGTCCCGGCGGCTCTGGGCGATCACACCACGAAGCAGGTCTTCCGTCTGCGGCGGCGGCCCGGTGTTGGCGATAGGCAGGTCACCCTGTGCCGAGCGGTACTTGTACTCGAAATGCTCGGTGTAGACCCGCGCACGCCACACCCCGCCGGTCGCTGCGAGAGTACCCTCGACCCAGCCGGAGATGCCCTGGTTGTCATTGAAGCCGTTGAACCCGCCGCCCAGGGGCCAGCGCTGGCGCTCGTAGTAGTAGGTCCCGTCGGCGCGGAGCGCCACGCGCGAACTCGCGGCGTAGCGGAAGCTGCTGCGCACATCGTAGATGCGCTCGAGCGGATCCGATCCGATCGCGATGCCCGGCACCACTTCCTGCTCTCGCGCACCGCCGGTAATGCTGAAGCCGAACTTGCCGAAGGTGCCGCCGGCATCGCCGTATCCCTCGAGCCGGCCGAAGGATCCGGTGCGGGCCGAGAGTCCGAGCTGGAGCGATTGTGGTGGGCCCTGGGTGACCAGGTTGATGACCCCGCCGAGCGCATCGGAGCCATAGATCGCTGAGGCAGGTCCCTTCGTCACTTCGATCCGGCTCACGGCCACGGTGGAGAGGCGGCTCAGGTCGATGTTCTGCAGCAGGCTCCCGCCCACCGGCTCGCCATCCATGAGCACCAGCACGCGGGAGTCGCCGATGCCACGGATCGAGATGCTGGTGCCGGCTGGTGGGCTGGGAATCGACTGGAGCCCGGGAAGCTGCGACACGATCTGGTCGGTCGCCACGGCCGCCTGCGCGGCGATCTCCGCCTCGGGAATATTGACGACGGGTGCCGTCACCTCGGCGGCGCGCTCCTCGAAGCGCCCGGCGGTCGAGACGAGTTCGGGCAGGACGACGGTGAGCGGTTCCAGCGTCACCTCGACGCTGTTGCCGGCCAGGGCGAGTCGCGCGGCGGCGTAGCCGATGGCGATGATGCGGAGCGAGTCCGGACGCGACGTGACGGTAAACCGGAAGCGCCCGTCATTGTCCGTCCATGCGATCGGGCCCCGGGGCAGCGCGTTGACCTGTGCGCCGCTCACCGGGTGCCCAGTCACCTTCTCACGAACGACACCCTGCACCACCTCCTGCGCGCCCGCGGCCATGGGGGCGGCGAGCGCGAGGAGGCCCGCAAGGCACAGCGGTCGGATCACTGGATCTTTTCGTACCGGATCGTCGGGTAGCCGCTGTCTCCGGTGCTGCTGTAGTACGTCGTGACCTGCAGCTTGTACACCGAGCTCCCGACCTTCACGAGGAAGATGTTGAACGTCGGGGAGAGGCGGTTGTCGCCGGCGAGGTTGTAGAGGAAGACGCCGCTCTTGCTGTCGATGCTGTTCGGGATCGGTCCCGAGATCAGCGACAGGAACAGTGCGTATTCCGGTGCGTCATCGGCGCGCGTCACCGCATCGAAGGTCTCGCTGACGTCGAAGGGGAAGGTGCCGGCCTGGCACGCGGAATTGATTTCAAAGGTGTACGCGCGCGTCACCTTGAGGTCCCAGCTGCAGTCACCGCCCGTCGGTGCCACGATCGCACCGGTGGCGAGGTTGATGCCCGCCTCCGTGGCGGTGCTCAGGTCCACCACGACCGTCTGCGCGGCACCCAGGGTTCCCGGCGTCGTCTGCAGGCGGTAGCCGATGGTGATGCCGCGCATGCCATCAGTCTGGGACGGCGGATCGGCATTCACGATGTTCTCGACGCGAATGACGGCGTACGCCCCGGCACCAGCGCCCGAGGCCCGGCGCAGCTTCCACACCGCGGCCGGGTTCGCGAGCAACCCGGTCTGGGTGGGACGGAACCAGCTGGTCTGGTCGGGCGCCAGCGCCTCGCTGGTGAAGCCGGACGCTGGAATGTCCGACGCATCGACCGCGTCGAACGCCGGGAGCTCACCTGCGGCAGTGAACGCCAGGATCTCGGCGTCGGTAGCGCCGGCGTTGTTCTCGAGGTTGAAGCCCGGTGACATTCTTCGGGCCGGCAACGCCGCCGTTGAGGCGGATCGAGTAGCGCCGGAAGGCGAGGTCCCAGCCGGTCGAGGTCGACGGATCCGCGATCGTCACCACGCCGTCATCGGCAAAGCTGAAGTAGGTGAAGTCGGTGTTGGAGCTGGCGTTGACCTGGAGCTCGCCTGCCTGTGGGGGTGGTGCCGTCGTCTCGTCGTTGCATGCGGCGACGAACAGGAGGGCGGCAAGGGCCGGGGCCACGAATCGGGCGCGGCGCGCGGTTCGACTCTGCGTCATCATGGGGAAACCCGTGGAAGTGTGTCGTAATTGCTGGAGGGGCGAAGGTAGGACTCGCCTCATGTCACAACAATTCGGATGGCTACGGGGAAGGAGGTGGGGAGAACTACGGGGAGGCGTCGCGTTGCATCCTCCGGCTTTCCGGGCTAACTCTCCAGCACACCTCCGTCGAGGGTCGCGCCATAGTACGAGATGAGGTTCGCGAGCCGCTCAGCCGTTCGGTTGAGGACTATCTCAAGGCCATCTACCGTCTCTCCGAGGACGGGCGACCCGCGTCTACCAGCCAGATCGCAGAGGCACTCTCACTGGCCCCGCCGTCTGTCAGCGGCATGGTCAAGCGGCTCTCGGAGCTCGGGCTGCTCACGCACGAGCCGTATCGTGGTGCCACCCTCACAGCCGAAGGACGGCACGAGGCGGTGCGGGTCATCCGTCGTCACCGGCTCATCGAGGCATACCTCGTCGGCTACCTGGGCTATACCTGGGACAGCGTCCATCAGGAGGCGGAGCGCCTCGAGCACGCCGTGTCGGATGAACTGGTAGAGCGGATGGCGGTGGCGCTTGGTCACCCGACGGTCGATCCCCACGGTGACCCGATTCCCGATGCCGACGGCGCGGTGGCACGGCCCAAGCTCACGGCGCTCGCCGAAGTCGATGCGGGAAGCAATGCGGAGATCCGGCGGGTGGATACGAGCGACGCGGAACGGCTGCGCTACCTCGCCGGCGTCGGGCTGGTGCTGGGTGCGAGGGTGCGCGTGATCGAGCGGGAACCGTTCAGCGGCCCGATCACCCTCGAGGTATCAGGCAGGAGCCAGGTGCTGGCGCACGACTTGGCGAAACTGGTGTATTGCGCGATCTAGGACTTCGAGAGCGCGTCCTTGATCTGGTCGATTGAGTTGATGGTGTAGGGATCTTCCTCGTTGAGCGCAGCCAGGTAGAGCGACACGAAGTCCCCCAGCAGTGCCAGGCTCAGCATCTTCCCCAGGAGGGTCGTTCCGCTCGCCTTCACGCGATACACTTGCCCGGCGCGCGCGATGAGGTCGAGTGTGACCTTGGCCCGCAGCCTCATCCGGTCACTCTCGGTTCCATCCTCCAGCAGCAGCGTTACCCACTGCCGCACGCCCAGACGCGCGGTGCCTTCCCACCCAAGGATCTCGTTGTGGTTCATCTCCGGGAGCGCGTGCGCGAAGACATGCTGCTTGGCGTTCTCGTTGATCTGTCCCTTCCATCGTCCAGCCACCACCGTTTCCCAGCCTCCGAGTCCGTAGATCACGCCGAGGGCACCGTGCAATGCGAGCCCGAGACGCTTCGCTTCGTTGGCTTCCGTGGGCGCCTCGGCCTTCCAGGTCGCCATCGCCGCTTCGGCTTCACCGGCGGCGCCGGCGATGTCCTGTGCGGGCAGCAGCCCGAGCCTGGTCGCGGTCACGAGCACCGGCACGAGCATGTAGCCCATGGCGGTGCGCGGGGGCTGGCCGCCGGGAATGGTGATGACCGGCACCTTGTCAGCGGCGGCGCGACGCGAAAGCTCACCGCCGCTGGTCACGACGATGATGCGCGCGCCGCGGCGCCGAGCGTCCGCATAGGCCGAGAGTGTCTCCTCGGTATTGCCGGAATAGCTGGTTGCGAAGACCAGGGTGTCTGGCCCGACGTATCCGGGGAGGGCGTAGTCGCGGTTCACGCCGAACGGCACCCGGCCGTCTGCCTCAAAGAGAGCCCGGGCAAAGTCACCGCCCGCCGCCGATCCGCCGAGCCCGGTGAGCACCACCGCTCGAACCTCCTCAGCAGCCATCGAAATCGGGGTCGATTCGGCGATCCGGAGTGCCGCCCGGCACTGTTCCGGGAAGCCAACCGCCAGGGCGTACATTCCGTTCGGATCACGGCGGGTCACGGACGACGGGTTGTCCAGCAGGGCGCCCTCGGAAGTCATGGAAGCTCGCAAGTGGTAGTGGCTTGGGGCCACTGAAGACTAGCCGCGACAACGGCAGGTTGGCATCATCCTTGACAGTTAGGCTAGCCTAATATTATGATCTTGCAAGCCTATTTTTGTTCAGTTCCGGAGCCCACATGGCCGTGGCCACAAAACCGCTCGCTGATGCACCCGGTTGGCGATTTCCGCGCCTGCGGCCATCGTTGCCGGAGGCGCATCGCACCGTGTCCATTCCGGCCGGCGCCAGCGTGTGGCGAAAGGTGCTCGCGTTCGCCGGCCCGGGCTACATGGTGGCGGTGGGTTACATGGATCCAGGCAACTGGGCCACCGACCTCGCTGGCGGTGCCCGCTTCGGGTACACGCTGCTCAGCGTGGTGTTGCTCTCCAACCTGATGGCGATCCTGCTCCAGTCGCTGGCGCTCAAGCTCGGCCTCGTCACCGGACGCGACCTGGCCCAGGCCTGTCGCGACCACTACTCGCGGCCGGTGAGCTTCGTCCTCTGGGTGCTCTGTGAAATCGCGATCGCGGCCTGCGACCTGGCCGAGGTGATCGGTTCCGCTGTCGCACTCAACCTGCTGTTCGGCATTCCGCTCGTGTGGGGCGTGATCTTCACGGCCGCCGACGTGCTGCTCATCCTGCTGCTGCAGCAGCGCGGCTTCCGCTGGCTCGAGGCCTTCGTCATCTCGCTGATCGCGATCATCGGCATCTGCTTCGCCGTCGAACTCGTGCTGGCCAAGCCGGCGGTCGGCGCGGTGCTTGAGCGGGCTCATTCCGCGCACCGAGATCGTGACCAACCCGCTGATGCTGTACATCGCGATCGGCATCCTGGGCGCCACGGTGATGCCGCACAATCTCTACCTGCACTCGGCGATCGTGCAGACGCGAGACGTGGACGACAACCCGGGGGCCACGCGCCAGGCGATCCGCTATGCCACCTTCGACTCGACGGTGGCGCTGCTCTTCGCGTTCTTCATCAATGCGGCGATCCTGATCCTCTCGGCGGCGGCGTTCAATACCAGCGGCAACACCGAGGTCGCAGACATCAACGATGCCTTCCGGCTGCTCACACCGCTGCTGGGCACCTCGCTGGCCGGCATCCTCTTCGCCGTGGCACTGCTGGCGTCGGGACAGAACTCCACCATCACCGGCACGCTCGCGGGCCAGATCGTGATGGAAGGTTTCCTGGACATCCGCCTGCCGGCGTGGCTGCGCCGGCTCATTACCCGGCTCATCGCGATCGTACCGGCGGTGATCGTCACCGCGATGTACGGCGAGCGCGGCGTCGGCGCGCTGCTGATCCTCAGCCAGGTGATCCTCAGCCTGCAGCTCTCCTTCGCGGTGATCCCGCTGGTCATCTTCACCAGCGACAAGCAGAAGATGGGCGCCTTCGCGAATGGCCCGCTGCTCAAGGCGGCCGCATGGGCGGTGGCGCTCGTCATCGCGGGGCTCAACGCCTGGCTGCTCATCGGCACGTTCCGCACCTGGATCGCATAGGCGCGCCTCTGCGCGCGCTCCCCACGCTGCTGCTGCTCGCCACCATCGCCCCCAGCGGGGGCGAGGCGCAGCAGGATTCCCTCGGTCCCAAGAGCCGCTACAACCTTTTCCACCGGACTCCGGTGGAACTCCGCCGACCCATGGCCACCGACCGGCCCGACCGCACCGAGAGTCCCTACACCGTCGACGCCGGACTTTTCCAGGCGGAGATCGACCTGTTCACATATGGCAGCGACGCGTCGGCCGATGGAGAACCGGGGGTGCGGAGCAACGCGTACTCGTTTCTTCCCCTCAACGTCAAGGCGGGACTGACCCACAACATCGACCTGCAGTTCGTGCTGCAGACCTATGCGTGGGACCAGCAGACCGAAGGTGGCAGCACGCAACGCGAGCGCGGGGTCGGTGCCATCACCGTCCGGACCAAGGTGAACCTGTGGGGCAACGACGAGGGCCGAACAGCCTTTGCGGTAATGCCTTTCGTGGCGTTCGTGTCGGCGCCCGGTTCTTCCGAGCGGGTGTTCAACCTCGGCGTCATCCTGCCATTCAAGGTGGATCTCGGTGCCGGGTGGGCCCTGAGCTCGATGCTGGAGTTCGACGTGGCGCACGAGAGTGCCGCGACCCCGCGGCGCGTGGCGATGATCGGGTCAGCGTCGCTTGGACGCGGTATCGTCGGCGCGCTTTCGTTCTACGTGGAGGGATATGGGGGCACGATCCTCGCCGATGGCTCGGCCGCGTGGGAAGCGACGGGCGATCTCGGCCTGACGCTCGGTATCGGGCGCAACGTGCAACTCGATGCCGGACTCAACCTCGGCTTTACCCGGCTGGCCGAGGACGTGAACCCATTCCTCGGCCTGGCGTTTCGTTTCTAGCGCGGCTCAGTTGCCCGCGACACCCTTGTTCACCACGATCGTCACGACCACGCGCCGGTTCTCGGCCTGGCCCTCCACGGTCGCATTGCTCGCTGCCGGGTGCGAGGACCCCATCGCGGCAGGCGCGAGCACCCGGTAGAGCGGCACGTTGCCGGTCTGCTCCAGGTACTCGATGACGTTCTGGGCCCGCTCGTCGGTGAGCTTGTCGTTGATCGCGGCGTTGCCCGTCGAGCTGGCATAGCCTGCCACCTGCACCATGTAGCCGTTGATGCCCTTGGTCTTCGCCGCCAGGGCCTGCAGATCACTCTTCCCCTTGGCATCGATGACTGTGCTGCCGTTGGCAAAGTAGACCGTGGCGGTCGCCTTCACGTCGTAGCTGCCCATGTTGTTCATGCGGGCGTTCAGTGAATCCTCGCCTGCCTTGTTGGCGGCGACACCCTGGGCGTTCTTCGCGATGGCCTGCTTGTTCGAGTCGACGGCCTTCTGATTCGCGGCGGCCTGCTGGGCCGTCGGGTTCACGCCACCGGCGATCTCGTCCGCCGTCTGCAGGTCACCGGCAGTGAACTTTACGTCGGTGGCGATCAGGGAGTTGCTCGGGCCTGGTGTCCCCTCGACCTCGACCTTGAGACCCGGAATGAGGCTCGTCGCTGCCATGCTGGAGTGCTTGAGCTTGAGTGCGCCCTTCTTCTCCTCGACCTTGGTCGACCCGTTGAGGGTCACGGTCGTGGAGCCGGTAGCGGTGCGAACGATCATGTTGGCGCCGCTCCGTCCGGCAATGACGCCGTTGATCTTGGTCGGCTTCTGCGCTGCTACCTGGGCAGGAGCCACCACGGCCGTTGCAAGTGCCACCACGCCGATGCAAAACCATGCCTTGCTGCGTCCCATCATCTGTGTTCGCCTGTCGGGGGAAGGGGGATCTTGCTGCCACGATGGCCCGGGCGCAACGGTGATACGTTTCCGGCATGACAGAGACGACGGCGGAACTCGGGCGGCAGCTCATCGACACCTTCGGACGCGGCTGGTCGAAGCTCCGGGTCGACCTCATCGCCGAGGTGTTCTCGCCCGAGGCGGTATTCGTGGAGACGCCGTTTTCGGAGCCCATCAGGGGCCTGGACGGTATCCGGAAGTACTGGGCCGACGTGCCGTACCACCAGTCCGAAGTGACTTTCACATCGGGCGAGATCTTCGTGGTGGGCCCCTGGTTCAGCACCGAGTTCAAGTGCGTCTTCCGTCGCCGGCGCACCGGGGAGTGGGTGGACGCGCGTGGGGCTCTCTTCTGCGAGACGGCCGATGGGCGTATTTCGGAGATGCGGATGTACTGGCACCGGTGGAGCGGGGGCCGTGAGACGAGCAAACCGTGATCAGTCGTCCCGGCACTGGGACACCAGCGCAGTACACTGCAAGTTTTCTCGTTGTGCTGTAATGAGTTACGTACTGGCATACAAGTAGCTCCATGCCCCGGTGTTCGCCGGCTGTGGTCCTCTGCCGGGTACACCGCTAAGAATCCCGAGGGCACCATGTTCTACCCGATCCTGCTGTCCATGATCGCCGCCGCCCCTGTTGGCGTGCCGGCCAACGAGCCTGACCCGACCATCCGCATCACGCTCAACAACGAGGGCCAGTATCTCCCCGGCGACCGGGCGAAGGTGCAGGTCATCACGCGTGACGACGGTTACCTGGTGGTTTTCCGGGTCAGTCCCGAGGGCAAGCTCCGGGTTCTCTTCCCGCTCGATCCCACCGACGACAACTATGTGAAGGGCGGCAAGCGCTACCTGCTGCTCGGTCG
The DNA here is from genome assembly GCA_963789925.1 of uncultured Gemmatimonadales bacterium. Taxonomy (GTDB): domain Bacteria; phylum Gemmatimonadota; class Gemmatimonadetes; order Gemmatimonadales; family GWC2-71-9; genus JAGGAG01. The sequence goes on along the minus strand of CAWBMQ010000005.1, from coordinate 58,787 downwards.
TGGCGGTCGCGAGGGGTTCACCGTGGATGCAGGTGGGACGGGCGTGGTGTTCGCGGCGGTCTCACTCGATCCGTGGCGCTTCAGCGCGTACGTGCAGAATGACCACTGGGATTTTGCCGCGCTCAATACCGTCACCTACGAGGACACCGAAACCGACCTGGTGAACCTGGCGCAGGCGATGGCCTCCGGCCGCTTCGACTACGACATCATTGGCTATACCGTCGCGTCACAGCAGGTCGCGGCCGTCGACGAGCAGGCCGACGCCGGTGCCGGCCAGCGTCGGTGTCGTCGACACCTGTTTCGACTGCTACGGCATGTCGAGCGGCGTGTATTACGGCTCTGGCTACTACAACAACACCTATGGTCTCTACGACCCCTATTACTACTCTCCGTACTACAACTACGGCCCGTATTACCCGGCGTGGGGCTATGGCCCAACCTATGGCTGGGGTTGGGGTTGGGGGGGATGCTACGGCTACTACTGCAACGGCAGCGGCTTTCCGCCGTACTACCCGCCGTATCCTACGGCGGTACCGTACACGCCTTACCAGAAGAAGTCGTGGGATCACACCTGGAATGGCTCGGCGCCGCCGTACCGTCCGCGGGGCGAGAGCGGCTACAGCGCGACGAATACCGTCTCCGGTCAGCTGCCGGGGATCGGCGTACAGCAGCAAGCGCGCTTCCGGGATCGGACCTCGGTGAGCAATGCGGGTGGCGCGGTGGCCGGCACGTCGGTGGCAAAGCAGGGCACGGCGCCGGTGTCGAAGACGACGAGTGGCTCGAGCACGAGTGGCTCGAGCGCGACGGGTGGGCGCCGGCGTGAGGCGGCCCCGGTGATCAGCAGCGGCGGTTCGAGCTCGGGCAAGGCAGCGCCGATGGCGGTGCCATCGCGTCCCCGGTCGGCGTCGCAGGCAGCGCCCAGCGCTACCGGAGGGACGTCGGGACGTCAGGCTCGCCCGTCCACCTCAACCTCGACCGCGGTTGCGCCATCGGCCACGCCTTCGTCGGGCGACCGGCGCTATCAGATGCCGGTCGAATGGACCAGGCCGTCGCCGTCGGTCTCGCAATCTCCCGCCGTGACGCCGCCGGTTTCACGTCAAGCGCCGTCCGCGACGTCCGCGGCCCCTACGGGCACCAAGGCGACAGGCGAGGGCCGGAGCTCCGAGCCGGTGCTGAGGCGCCGGGAATCGGACCAGCCGGCGACAGGTAGCGAGCCGGCTCCGACGGCGCGACAGGACAACAACGGCCAGTCCGGCGGTACGCCTGGCCGGGGCTACAGCCCGATGCCGCCGAGCCAGCCGTCACCAGGCTATTCGGGAGGTGGTTCCTACAGTGGTTCGGGTGGCCGGAGTGCCCCATCACAGCCATCTGCACCGCCGTCGGCGGTGGCGGGCGGGGGTCGCCGCCACTAGCAGCGAAGCGTCAGTCGCGTTGGCGCCGGGTGTAGCCGAGTCCCCACTCCATCAATTCGGCGCTCCGGAGGCCAACGCGCATCGCGGTATCGACCGCATCCTCCTCCTCCATTCCCTGGTCCAGCATCAGCACCGGGATCAGCGCGCCACCGACACGATTCCCTGAACCGCAATGAATGAACACCGGCCGCTCACCGGCCCCGGCGAGCGTATTGCGGAGCGTCTCGAGGGTCGTGTCGCTCATCGTGTGTGGGCCCACCGGCACCAGCTTGTACTCCATGCCCAGCTCACGCACGAGGGCCGGCTCATCGAATGCACGCGGCTCCATGGGCTCGCGCATGTCGACCACGATCGCGTTACCGCTCTTCGCCAGCGCATCGAGGTGTTCGGGGGTGGGTTGCCCGCCGGTGACGACGGTGGGAAGGACCTGACAGGCGTTTGGCACGCCGCGGATGGCTTCGAATGGTGTCACTTGTCACCTCGGTATGTGATGACGTGCGCGCGTTCCAGTGTGATGAGGCCGCCGCCGATCATCTTGTCGAGATCAGGCAGGACCTCACGGATCTTGGACTCCTCGTCGACGCATTCCACGACGATCGGCAGGTCGATCGACAGGTCCAGCACCTTCTGGGTACGGATACGGGCATTGGCGCCGAACCCCATGATCGCGCGAAGGACCGTCGCCCCGGCAAAATGCCGCTCGCGCAGCAGGCGCACAATCGCCTCGTACAGCGGGCGTCCTTCGTGCTTGTCGCGTTCCCCGATGTAGATGCGCATGAGCATCTGCTCGCCTTCAAGCCCGTGCATTGCAGCCTCCCTGGATCAGCGACGGAGCGCGATCAGCTGCCTCGCCGCGACCAGTCCAATGAATGCGGCACTGATGGATAGCACCACACTGGTCAGGACATACAGGGCGGCGCGCGACCCCTCCCCATCCTCGAGCAGCCGCACCGCCTCGTAACTGAAAGTCGAGAAGGTGGTGAAACCACCGCAAAAGCCGATGGCGATGAACGCCCTCGCCTCTGGGCGCACGTCGACGCCCTCGGCTGCGAGGCCCAGGACGAATCCCAGGATCAGGGAGCCGACGACGTTGATGAAAAGGGTGCCGACGGGAAAGGTGGCGTTGAATGCGCGCTGGAGGGCGGGTCCCAGCAGGAACCGGCTGACACTGCCCAGTGCACCGCCCAGCGCGACGAACCAGATCATGCGGCTAATCTAATGCGGGATGCCAGCTTACATTCCAGCTACCGATGCTGACCGTCTCGCTGGCCCAGCTCCGGCCCCGGAAGGGCCGTTACGCGGAGAATCTTGCCCGGCTGGGTGAGATGTTCCGCGAGGCGGCACTCCTGCCCACGCCGCCGGGGCTCATCGTCGGGCCTGAAAGCGCCCTGACCGGATATTTCCTCGAGGGCGGCGTCCGCGACCTGGCCATCGAGGCGGAGCGGCTCTTCGACGACCTGTCACGGGTGCACCGGGAGAGTGGCGCGCCCGACCTGGAAGTGGCGCTCGGGTTCTACGAACGCCACAGCAATCACATCTACAACTCCGCGCTGTATGCCTCGCTCGGTGGCAGCGATGCCGGCATCCGGCATGTGCATCGCAAGGTGTTCCTGCCGACGTACGGCGTGTTCGATGAAGAGCGTTTCGTCGCCGCGGGTGACCAGGTGCAGGCATTCGACACGCGCTGGGGTCGCGCGGCGCTGCTCATCTGTGAGGATGCCTGGCACTCGATCGTGCCCACGATCGCGGCACTCGATGGCGCCGAGATGCTGATCGTGCCGAGCGCGAGCCCGGCCCGCGGGCTGCAGCGGAATGGGGACGACGACGACCGCCCCGCGAGCATCGGCCGCTGGGAGCGGATCATGCAGGACGTGGCGAGTGAACACGGCGTGTACGTGGCACTGGCGCACCTGGTGGGATTCGAGGGCGGCAAGGCGTTCGTGGGCGGCTCGCTCATCGCCGGCCCGCGGGGGAACCTGCTCGTCGAGGGTCCGGTCTTCGAGGAAGCGCTGGTGACGGCCTCACTCGACCTGAGCGACATCGCGCGGGTACGGGCGGAGATGCCGCTGCTGGCCGATCTTGAAGCCCGATTGCCTTCACTGGCTCCGCAACTGCTTGAGAGTCGTCGCAGCCGCGAGGCCGAGGCCACCTCGCGGGGGTCCTCGGATCTCGGCGGCGCGTCCACCACTTCGGGCTCAGGTGCGCCGCCGCCAGACCCCCGCCCGGTGGCCTCGACCTCACGGCTGCGCACGCCGCGGCTGGCGGGCGTGCCGCGCATCTCCGACGATGTGCTCGAAATCGACGCGCCACTCGCGAAACGGTGGCTCATCGAGTTCCTGCGTGACGAGCTCACGCGCCGACGCGGATTCGAGAAGGCGGTCATCGGGCTTTCGGGCGGCGTGGACAGCGCACTGGTGGCATACCTTGCCGCCGAGGCGCTTGGCCCCCAGAACGTGACGGCGATCCGGATGCCGTACAGCGCCTCGAGCGCCGAGAGCCTCGATCACGCGCAGCTGGTCATCGACGCGCTCGGCATCCAGAGCCGTACGGTGGACATTTCGGCGGCCGTGGACGGCATGGTGGCGGCGATCGGCGACACCGATCCGGCACGCAAGGGCAACATCATGGCCCGCTGCCGGATGATCGTGCTGTTCGATCTCTCGGCCAAGCTCAAGGCGCTGCCACTTGGCACGGGCAACAAGAGCGAGCGGCTGCTGGGGTACTTCACCTGGCACGCCGACGATTCCCCGCCGGTGAACCCGATCGGCGACCTGTACAAGACGCAGGTGTGGGCGCTGGCGCGCTACATCGGCGTACCGGCTGCGATCGTGGACAAGCCCGCCACGGCCGACCTGATCCACGGGCAGACCGACGAGATCGACCTCGGCGTCTCGTACGCGCGGGGCGACCGGATCCTGCACTTCCTCCTGAGCGGGTATACGCCGGCGGCACTCGTCACCGCGGGCTTCACCGAGGCCGAGGTGGAAGCCGTGCAGCGCCGGCTCGACTCGACTCACTGGAAGCGGCGACTGCCGACCGTGGCGATGGTGAGCCAGACGGCGATTGGAGAGTGGTATCTGAGGCCGGTGGACTACTGACGGACAACGGCGTGAACAGTGAACGGTAAGCAGTGAACGGTAGTCTGTTCTCGTCGTGTTGAGTGACCTCGGTTCCTGCTCACCGTTCACCGTTCACCCGTTCACGCTGCTGAGGCCAATTCCCGGTCTGCACCCACCACACAACGTCCCCGAATCCCGCTTGATGTCCTACTCCCGCGGGGAGATCACGACGCTGGTCATGCCGAACATGCAGAACGTGCTCGGCGACCTGTTCGGCGGGAACCTGATGGCGCTGGTCGACCAGGCTGCCGCGGTTGCGGCGCTGCGGCATGCCGGCGGGCGCGCGGTGACTGCATCCATCGACCGGGTCGATTTCCGGGCGCGCATTCCCGTCGGGGCTCTCGTGACCTGCATCGCCACCGTGGACTACGTGGGCAACAGCTCCATGGACATCACGGTGGAGGTGTACTCCGAGCAGCCGGCCAGTGGCGAGCCCCGGCGGAACACGCATACCGCGCACGTAGTGTTCGTCGCGATCGACGATCAGGGCCGACCCACGCGGGTGCCGCGGCTCATCGCCGAAACCGCTGAGGAGAAGGCGCGGATGGAGCGGGCGCGGCTGCACCGGGAGAGCCTCAAGCGGTGACCAGCGCGATCCTCGTACTGAGCGGTGGCGGCGCCAAGGCGGCGTCGCACTGCGGTGCGGTACGGGCGCTGCGGGAACGGGGCATCGAACCGTCACGCTACGTGGCGACATCGCTGGGGGCGGTGGTGGCCGCGGCACTGTCCGCCGGGGCGGAACCCGACACGGTGGTCCGTGCGCTGATGAACGAGGCACCGGCAGGGATCCGTCCACATCCCCTGGCCGCGGTGGCGGGGATCCATCTGGAGGGCCTGGTTCGCACACGACCGTTCCGCGATGCGATCGGGCGGATCATCGGGGTCCGGAGCTTCGCCGATCTGAAGGTGCCGCTCACCGTAACGGCGGTGGACGTCGAGAAGCTGGAGCTGGTGGTGTTCGGGCACGGCGGTATCGATGCGCCCCTGCTCGACGTCCTCGCCGCCACCTGTGCCCTGCCGCCGTACTTTCCGGCCGTATCGCTCGGGGGACGCATGCTGCGCGATGGAGGCCTGATGGGGCATATCCCCCTGTCGGTGGTAGGAGAGACAGGTGGTCAGCCGGTGATTGCGGTGGACGCCGGCCCGGGATTCGACAACGGGCGTGAGCCCAGGCCGCCGGGTGGTCCGCCGCTGGTTCGCGCGGTCGATGAGTCGATCGGCATCCTCATGGCGCAAGTGGCTGAGGAGCAGGTCGCCCGGTGGCGGCTGGAGCGGGGCCCGATCCTGTACGTCAGGCCGCGGGTCGAGCGCAACGCGACGTTCAGCGCGGATCGCGCGAGAGTGTATGCCGATGAAGGGTATCTCGCGATGCGCGAGGCACTCGGTGGTCTTGATTCCATGGCCCGCCCTGCGAGATTCCCGTGACAAGGCCGGCAAGCCTTCACTACACCCGGACAGTTCATGCGTGCTTCTGATGTGATGGTTGCAGAACCGATCGTGGCGGTGGCGGGAGCAATGGCGAGTGAAGTCGCCATCATGCTCCGCACCCGAAATATTTCGGTGGTGCCGGTGGTCGACGATCACCGGACCCGCCGTTTTCTCGGCACGCTGAGCGACCGTGAGCTGGTGACACGTTGCCTCGCCGAGGGAAAGCACCCCTGGCACACCCGTGCCGACTCCCTGATGCGAACCAATACGACCGTCGTGGGTCCCGAGCAGGAACTCGAGGGCATGGAACTCCGCATGGACCTGGAGCCCAACGAGTCGCACCTCCGCCCCACCATCACCGTCATCGACGATGATCGTCGCGTCATCGGGTTCATCAGCCATCCCGAGCAGGTGCCCGGGATCCGCATGGTGTGGGGCTGATGACCGAGACCGCGCCGCGCCTGTTCACCCGAGAGGAAGCGGAGCGCACACTGCCGCTGGTGCGACGCATCGTGGCCGACCTGATGGCGGAGCATCCTGCCTGGCGCCGCGCCATCTCGCACTACGAGATCCTGGCCGCAGGCGCGGTGGCCGATGAGGGAGAGACGCCGGAGGTCAGGGCGGCCCGGGCAGACGCCGAGCGGCTCGCGGCACAGATCGACAGCTACCTCAGGGAGATCGAGCAGATCGGCTGCATGTTCCAGGGGTTCGAGGAGGGGCTGGTCGACTTCCGCACGATGAGGGACGACCGGATGATCCTGCTGTGCTGGCGCTACGGCGAGGAGCGGATCAGCCACTGGCACGAGGTCGGAGCTGGATTTGCGGGACGGAAGCCGATCGATGATGCGCTGCTGAGCGAGGTCGGTTGATGAGCCTCTGGCTCTTCCTGCACCTGCTGGGCATGGCGCTGTGGTTGGGTGGCGGTTTCTCGGCGATGGCAGTGGCGATCGCGTCGAAATCGGAAACACGGCCTGCCCTGGGCACCGTGGCGCGATTGCAATGGGCCATCACCCGCGGCCTGATCTTCCCCGGTTCGCTCCTCACCGTCGTCTCGGGCCTGTTCCTCACCTTCAAGCTCATGCACGGCCCGGCCATGGGAAACGGCTGGCTGGTGACGATGCAGGGCCTGGGCATACTGGTGGCGCTGCTGGCACTTGCAGTGCTGGTGCCCAACGCGGCGAAGCTGTCGCGCATCGATCCGATGGGCGAGCATGCCGCCTACTTCGACCGCGCTGCGCGCACGGCAGAAGATGTTCGGGTCGCTCGCCGGGGTGCTGGGGCTGGTCGCGCTGCTATCGGCGGCGATGTACAGGTATGGAGGGTGAAGCGTGAACGGTGAACGGTAAACGGTGAACGGTGAACAGGTCCCTGTTTACTGTTTACCGTTTACGCCCTTGCCTAAGGCCTGTCCTGCACGCCGATCTCACCGGGCAGTCCCCGCACCTGGCCACCCTCGCAGTACAGACCAGCGCACCCAGCTCCATGATCGCCTGATTGAATGACCACGCATCGCGACCGCGACGGGGGACGAGCGCCTGCGCCGTCTTCCAGATGCGGGCGTCGCCCGATGCGGAGTGGGGCGTGCGGGGATGGAAGGCGCGGCGAATGACCCGGGAAACGTTGGTATCGACCGCCGCTTCCCGCCGTTCGAAGGCGAAACAGGCGATGGCGCCCGCAGTATACCGTCCCACCCCGGGCAACTGACGGAGCTGGAGAGGATCGTCGGGAAAGCGCCCATCACGGTTGGTCACCACCTCGCGTGCCAGGGCGTGCAGGTTATGCGCACGGCGGTAGTAGCCCAGCCCGTCCCAGGCCTCGCGCACGGCGGCTGGCGGGGCATCGGCCAGGTGATGGACGGTGGGGAAGCGGCCCAGGAAGGCCGCGTAGAACCCTTCCACCCGGCTCACCTGGGTCTGCTGCAGCATGAACTCGGAGACGGCCACCCGATAGGGATCGCGAGTGCGGCGCCAGGGCAGGTCACGCCCGTGGCGGCGAAACCAGCGCAATAGCCGGCGGCGGAACTCGCGCGTGTCACCGGCGACCCTTGGCCTAGACTTATCGGGCATCGGCGGACAAGATACCTCACCAATGACTGCAGCAACGAGTACCCTCACCCGTGAGAACGGGGGCCCTGCCGCGCAGATTGCGGCATCCGTGGGCAAGGTGATCATCGGCGTCGCGTCACAGATGGGGAAGTTCACCTTCTTCTGTCTGGAGACGATCCGGGGCCTGCCGGAAGTGAAGATCTGGTTTCCCCGTTTCCTGGTGGAGGCGTGGAACATCGGGGTCGGCAGCTTTTTCCTGGTGCTCCTCATCGCCGGCTTTGCCGGTGCGGTGACGGCGCTGCAGACCGGCTACCAGTTCAGCGGCAGCATCCCCCTGTACGTGGTCGGGACCCTCGTGGTCTCGTCGATCATCCTCGAACTGGGGCCGGTCCTGACCGCGCTGGTGCTGGCCGGCCGCATCGGCGCGCGGTATGCCGCCGAGCTGGGCACGATGCGCGTGACGGAGCAGATCGACGCGCTCGAAAGCCTGGGTCGCGCACCCTCGTCGCACCTCATCGTGCCCCGGGTGCTGGCTGCCCTCGTCATGATCCCGGCGCTCACCATCTTCGCCAATGCCAGCGGCATCCTGGTGGGATGGTGGGCGGTGAAACTGGTGCTTCCCGTCACCAACATGGATTTCACCTACGGCGCGCAGCTCTACTTCCGCCCGTGGGATGCCTGGTACTCGCTGATCAAGTCGTTCTTCTTCGGCGGTACCATCGGCCTCATTTCCTGCTTCATGGGGATGAACACCCAGCAGGGCGCCGAAGGCGTCGGCAAGGGCACCACGGGCGCCGTGGTGACCAGCACCATCATCGTGCTGCTGCTCGATACCGTCCTCACCAAGCTGCTGCTCAACACGTGATCGAACTTCGCGGCGTGAAGAAGCGCTTCGGCTCGCAGGTCATCCTCGACGGCGTGGATTTCGACGTGCGCGAGGGGGAGACGGTGGCGCTGCTCGGTCCCTCCGGCACCGGCAAGAGCGTGCTGCTCAAGACCATCATCGGGCTCATCACGCCCGACGCCGGCCAGGTCATCGTGGATGGCAAGGACGTGCCGCGGCTCAAGCGCGCGGAGCTGTCCGAGCTGCGCAAGACCATCGGGTATGTCTTCCAGAATGGCGCGCTGTTCGACTCGATGAACGTGTTCGAGAACGTGCGGCTCGGCATCGTGGACGAGACGAAGTTCAAGGACGAGGCCTACGCGAAGGAACGGGTGAGCCAGTGCATCAAGCTGGTGAACCTGCAGCCGGATGTCGTCCTGCCCAAGTTCCCGTCGGAGCTCTCGGGCGGCATGCGGAAGCGGGTGGGGATCGCGCGCGCGATCGCGGGCCAGCCCAAGTACCTGCTGTACGACGAGCCGACGTCGGGTCTCGACCCGGTCAATTCCGACATCATCGACGCGCTGGTGCAGCGCCTCGACCAGGAGCTCGGCGTCACCAGCGTCATGGTGACACACGACGTGCGGGGCGCGTTCCGCGTCGCCAACCGGCTGGCGCTCCTGAGTGAGGGCAAGGTGGTCATGCAGGGCACGCCGCAGGAATTCCTCGCCTCCGAGCACCCGAAGGTGAAGGCGTTCCTGGAGCGCGACTTCGACAACACTCAATTCGCCGCCTGAGGCCCATGGATTCACGATTCGGCAGGGAAGTCGTGGTCGGCAGCATCGTGCTCGCCGCCGCACTGGTGTTCGGTGCCGGGGTCCTGTGGCTCAACGGCAAGTCCATCAATCCGCGCGACGACAAGTTCATCGTGCAGCTGGCCGACGCCGGCCAGCTCAAGCCCGCCTCGCAGGTCCGGGTGTCCGGCGTGCCGTCGGGCAAGGTCGAGGAAATCACCCTCATCGAGCCGGGCAAGGTCCACGTCACCATCACGCTCACCAACAAGGCGGTGGTGCCCAAGATCGACGCGAAGGCCGCGATCACGTCGGTGGGCCTCGCCGGCGACGCGATGCTGATGCTCTTTCCCGGCGAGTCGCCGACGGTGCTGCCCAAGGGCCAGGTCATCATGGGCTTCTCACCGCCGGGGCTGATGGAGATCGCCGGCAGCCTCTCCGATCGCGCCGACACGTGCTCATCAACGCCCAGGGCCTGACCGGGCAGGCGATGCAGGAACGGCTGAGGAAGACGCTGGAAGAGGCGACGAAGACGCTGCAGATATCGCAGAAACTCCTGCTCACGCTCAACGACCCGAACACCGGTCCCTCACGCGAACTCGCGCTCACGATGCAGGCGATGCGCGGGACCCTGGCCAGGCTCGACTCGAACCTCTCGGCGCCCGCGGTCATCCGCGCGCGCGACAAGGCGGATTCGCTGGCGGGTAACCTGAACTCGATGTCAGCGCAGTTCACGGCCACCGGCGCGCGACTCGACTCGGTGCTGATGCTGGTGCAGACGGGGAGGGGCACCCTGGGCCGGTTCGCCACCGACTCGGCGCTCTACTGGAACATGGTGCGGCTCACCGCTTCGCTCGATTCGCTGGTGAACGACATCAAGCAGCACCCGGGGAAGATCGGCGTCACCGTGAAGATGTTCTAGGACCTGAACGCGCGAGTATCTTCCCGCGCATGCTTTCAGTCACCTTCCTCGGGACGGGCGCCGCCTGTCCCACTGTCGACCGGAACGTCACCAGTCTCGCCGTGCAGCGGGAAGGGGAGATGTTCCTGCTCGATTGCGGCGAGGGCACCCAGCGCCAGATGATGCGCTACGGGGTGGGCTTCTCGTTCCGTGACATCTTCTTCTCCCACTATCACAGCGATCACATCCTCGGCGTCACGGGCCTGATCCGCACCATGGGCCTGCTCGATCGCACCGCGCCGGTCGTGCTGTACGGCCCGAGGGGCGCAGCGCATCCTCGGCGGGATGCTCACGGTCGGCATCGAGAAGTCACGCTTCCCGGTGGAGATCGTGGAAGTGAAACCGGGCGACTCCCTCAAGCGCGACGGCTACGACCTCGAAGTCTTCGCCACCGAACACCGGGCCGACACGGTCGGGTATGCCCTGCGCGAGCACATCCGGCTGGGCCGCTTCAATCCCGAGCTGGCGCGCGAGATGGGCGTCCCGGAGGGCCCACTGTGGGGGAAGCTGCACAAGGGCGAGACGGTGACCCTCCCCGATGGACGCCAGGTGGGGCCCAGTGATCTCGTGGGACAGCCGCGCGCAGGACGCACCCTCGTGTTCTCGGGCGATACGCGGCCGACTGCCACGCTGCTGGAGGCGACGCGCGGGGCCGACCTGCTGATCCACGAGGCGACGTTCAGCCACGAAGAGGGCGCGCGCGCCGTGGAGACGGGGCACTCGACGGCGCACGAGGCGGCGATCATCGCGCGGGATGCGGGGGTGCGGCAGCTGGTGCTGACCCACATCAGTGCGCGCTACAATCGCGATGCGCCGGAGCTGGCGGCGGAGGCGAGGGCGATTTTTCCGGAGACGATGATCGCGCGGGACGGGCTGACGGTCGATGTGCCGTTCGCGGAACAGCGGGAAGGGACGGCAACGGCGTAAGAGGGAACGGCAGCACTGAGCAGTGAACAGTGAACAGGGAACAGTGAACAGTGAACGGTGAACGGTGGACTGGGGGTTGCCGATGCTTTCACGGGTGTTGCTGCTCATCGTGGTTGCCGTGCTGGTCTGGTCGGGCATTCATCCGGCAGATCGGTTCACCTGGTGGCTCGAGGTGGCGCCGGTGCTCATCGGCCTGCCGATCGTGATCCTCACCAATAAGCGCTTCCCGCTGACGCCGCTGCTCCAGGTCCTCCTCACGATCCATGCAATCATCCTGATGGTTGGCGGGCGGTACACCTACGCCGAGGTGCCGGTCGGGTTCTGGTTCCGTGATGCACTCGGCCTGGCGCGGAATCACTACGACCGGCTGGGACACCTCGCGCAGGGGTTCGTGCCGGCGATCCTGGCGCGGGAAATCCTGTGGCGGACGTCACCCCTCAGGGGGAGCCGGTGGCTCCCATTCGTGGTGGTGTCGATCTGCCTGGCTTTCAGCGCTACCTACGAACTGATCGAGTGGTTCACTGCGGAGATGACGGGGGGCGGGGCTACAGCGTTCCTGGGCACGCAGGGAGATGTGTGGGATACACAGTGGGACATGTTCATGGCGCTCGTGGGCGCGATAACTTCACTGCTGCTGCTGAGCCGGGTTCACACGCGGCAACTCGAGCGGATCGGCAAGTAGGCGGGAACAGGGAACAGGGAACAGGGAACGGGAAAGGGAACAGGGAACAGGGAACAGGGAACAGGGAACAGGGAACAGGGAACAGGGAACAGGGAACAGGGAACAGGGAACAGGGAACAGGGGTCTAACGTGGGAGGCCAGGTATCGGAGAAGAGTTCATCGGACGATGACGCTTGAGCAGCCCGAGCAACAGGCGCTGGGAGTCTTGAGAATGTGAGAGTAGTTCCTTCGCAACCATGGCCGGCAGGACCTGTTCATCCGCGGCCAGCTCGATCAACTCCCCGGTTTCGACTGCGGACCCGTAAGCAATCCCCAGATGCCGCCGATAGGTCGCGGATGCGCCGAAGGAAGCTCCCTCGGCAATGTTCAGCTGGACCGAGAGTGATGCCCTCTGGAGTTGTTGAAACAAGGCTCCCGCCCAAGGTCGCCAGTGATTTCGTGATGCCTTTAGCACCATGGAGGAAACCAGCCGAGCCTCCTGCCAGGCCTTCAGGGATCGGTGATCTCGCATCAATCAAGATTCAGTAACGCGGCGGTCGGTGACGTACCAAGAAATCAAGGACAGTGGCCAAGGCCTTCCACTTCCCAGTTCCCAGTTCCCAGTTCCCTGTTCCCTTTTCCCGCAGTCCCATGCCCGACTACCGCATCCACGCCCCGCCCGACACAAAGCCCCGCCACGGGGGCGAGTTCGTGCTGTACTGGATGCAGAGCACTCAGCGGGCACACGACAACTTTGCGCTCAACGTAGCCATTGAGCAGGCCGACGCGCTGGGGCTCCCGCTGCAGGTATATCACGGCCTGCGGCACGATTATCCCTGGGCCAGCGACCGATTCCACACCCTGGATCCTCGAGGGCGTCATCGATCTCTACGCCGGCTTCGCGGCGCGGGGGATCAATTACGCCTTCTGGCTGGATGAGGGGACGGAGACCTCGACTCGGTGGCCGGCCGGTGGGAGGGCAAGCGGGAACCGGGAGCAGGGAACAGGATCGACTCCCGTTCCCCGTTCCCCGCTCCCAGTTCCCCGCAGTCATCTGGCCCGGCTTGCGGACAGGGCCGCCCTTGTCGTCACCGATTTCTTCCCGACCTTCATCGTTCCGCGGCAGGTACGTTCCCTGCGCGCCGGTGTCGAGGCGCCGGTGATTGCGGTCGATTCCGCGACGCTCGTCCCGATGGCGTATCACAAGAGAGAGCACAGCACCGCGCGGGGCATTCGCCCGGTGCTCATGGAGGCACTTCCCCACTATCTCTGGCCGGTGGACAACCCGTCCCCGCGGATACGGCGACCGATCGAGCTTCCCTTCGATCCGGTTCTACCCACGTCCCGGGACCATCGCCTCTCTTGTAGCGCGATGTGATGTCGATCACGCGGTGGCTCCGTCGCCGATGTTCCGCGGGGGCACGGCGGCAGGTCGCGGCCGGCTCCGCGACTTCCTCGCGACGGGGCTCCGGCACTACGCCGACCTGCGCAACGACCCCAACGAGCCCGACGCGGTGAGCCGGCTCTCGCCGTACCTGCACTTCGGTAATCTCTCGATCCACGAGATCCTGCTCGCGGCACAGGAGGCCGGTCCCGCCGACCAGTATGCCGCGTTCCTCGACGAGGCACTTACCTGGCGCGAGCTCTCCCACAACTTCTGCTACTTCAACCCGAGACATCGGACGCCTGAGGGAATGCCGGGCTGGGCGCGGGAGCAACTCGCGAAGCATGAGGCCGACCCACGTCCCAAGCTCTACCGCGATGAGGAGCTCGAGTCCGCGAACACCGGCGATGAACTCTGGAATGCGGCGCAGCGTTCCTATCTGCGCGACGGCTGGATGCACAACTACATGCGGATGCTCTGGGGCAAGGCGGTGCTGCAGTGGACCCCGAATGCGGCCGAATGCCTCAGGGTGCTGGAGCACCTGAACAACAAGTACTCACTCGACGGCCGCGACCCGAACAGTTACGGCGGGATCATGTGGACGTTCGGGAAATTCGACCGGCCGTTCTATCGACGGCCGGTCTATGGAACGGTGCGCTACCAGTCGCTCAGGGCGGCGCGGGGCAAGTTCGACGTGCCGCGCTACGTGAAGGCGATGGACGCCTAGATGATCGATCCCACCACGGTCCAGCCGCCGCTGCCCGGCGCGGTGATCGTGATGGTGCCGCCGGTGAGCTCGCCGGTGCCGAAGAGATCGTCGAAGTCGTTGGTGCCCCCTTCATATGACTCACTGGCCGTGAAGTTGAAGGTGCTGGCGCTTACGATGGTGCCCGTGCCCTCGATCGTGGATACCAGGATGTCGGTCTGGCTTGCCGAATAAAATCCCTGACCGCTGACGATGATGCTGTTGTCCACGTCGTTCGCCGTAATGACGTAATCGACGATGGCGCCAGTCGAGCCGATCTCCGAGCCCATCTCGCAGTCTGCCGTCACCTCGAAGCGGGATACGTTGGCCGGATCGGTGTCCAGGGTGGTGTCTTCGACCTTGAAGACGTCGCAGGACCCGGAGAAGGTGAACGGCCCATTGGTCTTGTCGTTGGAGCAGCTGGACAGCAGCACGGCACTGGAAAGCACGAAGAGTGCAGCCCGGTTCATTGGCAGGCTCCAGACAGCAGTGGTCGGTATCAGGAAACGGGGAACGGGAGGGAATTTAACCTCGATTTGACGGGGCATGCGGCCCCCCATATCTTTGCGGCCCTGCCAAGGGGCTGTAGCTCAGCTGGGAGAGCGCTGCATTCGCATTGCAGAGGTCACGGGTTCGATCCCCGTCAGCTCCATGTAGTGAAATCATTGCTTGGTACGAGGTTGCATGGACCGCGGATGCCACATGGCTCTGCGGTCTTTTCTTTGTCGCGCAGCGGAGCCATTCTTACCGAGTCGCGTCCGTCGCGATAGCTTATTGCGCCCGGTTCAGCCATTCGCGGATCGCCCGACACCTCATACCGGAGAGTGCTCATGACTGCGTCGCCTCCTTCCGACACGAACGCCACCCAGCGCAAGTGGCTGCCTTGGGTGATCGGCATCGCCATTGTGTTATTGCTGGCCTGGTGGATGCGTGGCTGCGGCAAGGCGCCGGAGACGGGCGCTATGGCGGATACGACGCAGTCCATGATGGCACCGGATACCACGACGCCTGCGTCCGCACCCGAGGCTGCGCCAGCGCCGGCCCCCGCCCAGACTGCGACCCCAGCGCCGGCCACCCCGACCGCCACGCCAATGGATACCTCGCACGCCATGACGCCGCACACGCCGTCGCGTGCCGACACCATACGGGCACCCGCCGCACCGCTTCCGCCGGCAGATACCGGTCATGGTGCCATGGGTGGCCGCGGTGCTCCCGGCAAGAAGCCGCCTTCGACGCGGTAGACGCATCAGTGTGACAGGCTCCGCGCTCGTCTGACGCAGGGCGCGGGTCGCGGAGGGGGAGGCCAGTGAGAGCTGGCCTCCTCTTTGCTTTTCCCTCGCCCATGACCACCAATATCAACGACTTGGCACCGCCAGCCTGGGCGGCGGCGGGCATTCTGCCAGAGCAGGGCGTCCGGCTTTCGGAGGTAGTCTCCGCCCTCTCATACGCACTGGACATCACCGAGGGCCAGGCCGAGGGGCACGCCGTCCGGAGCTGCGTCATCGGCATGCGCATCGGGCAGATCCTCGGCCTGGGCGAAACGGAGCGGTCGGACCTCTTCTATGCCCTCCTGCTCAAGGACCTGGGCTGCTCCAGCAACGCCGCCCGGCTCTGCAACCTCTTCGGCGCCGACGACCTCCGTCTCAAGCAGGCGCACAAGCTGAACGACTGGACCAACCCGAAGGCGTCGGCGTCCTACGCGATGTCGCACGTGCCGGGTGGGCATGCGATCGCGAGAGCGTGGCAGGTGCTCGTGCTGGCGGTGAAGGGACGGAGCAGCGGGCGCGAAATGGTGGAGACGCGCTGTGAGCGCGGCGCCGACATCGCGCGGATGCTCGACCTCTCGAATGCCACGCAGGCGGCGATCAGGAACCTCGACGAGCACTGGGATGGCCACGGCCTGCCGATGGGCACCTCGGGCGACGGGATCCCGCTGCTGGCGCGGATCTGCGGCCTTGCCCAGACGGTGGAAGTCTTCTTCTCGACGCACGGGCAACCCGCGGCCTATGAGATGGCACGCTCTCGCAGCGGCACCTGGTTCGACCCGGCGCTGGTGGATGCGCTCGAGAGCTTCGAGTTCGATGCCAACTTCTGGGCGAACCTTCGCCGGGATGACCCGCGCGCCCTCGTGGCGGTGCTCGAGCCCAAGGACCGGATCATCGTGGCCGACTCGGGCCGCATCGACAACGTCGCCGAGGCGTTCGCGCGGGTCATCGACGCAAAGTCACCGTACACCGGGCAGCACTCGGGCGGTGTCGCGCGGATCGCGATCGGCATGGCGGCACACGTCGGCCTGCCGCGCGAGGAGCGGACGCTGCTGCGTCGCGCAGCGCTGCTGCACGACATCGGCAAGCTGGGAGTCTCCAACCTGATCCTCGACAAGCCCGGGAAGCTCACCCGGGCCGAGATGGCGCTGATGCGGCAGCACCCGCGCTTTACCGAGTCGATCCTGGGACGGGTGCGCGCCTTCCGGGGCATCGCGTCGGTGGCTGCACGGCACCATGAACGGATGGATGGACAGGGATACCACAGTGGCCTGCCGGCGGAAAAGCTGGGGCGGCTGGACCGGATGCTGGCCGTGGCGGATGTCTGTGAGGCGCTGTCGGCGACCCGGCCCTATCGCGCAGCGCTGCCGCCGGAGGAAGTGCGGAGGATCATCCGCGGGCAGTCGGGGTGGGCGCTGTGTCCCGAGGCCATCGAGGCGTTGGAGGGCGTGGGGATCCGCCACGACGAGCGGCCGGTTCCGCCGATCCCCTAGCGCCAGCTGCGGAGCTGCCTCACGTAGTCGTGCAGGGCCAGGAACTTCTCGTACACCACCACGCCCTTCCGTTTCCTTCCCAGCTCGCTGAACAGGTCGCGGAGACGCCCGAGCCGGGTGACGTAGAACCGGAACGTCTCCGCGAAATCTTCCTGCGGGTGCTCCATGGCATACGCCGAGACATGATCGACCGGCGCGACCGCCACCTTCCGGCGCTGGAAGTCGACCCACGATTCGTCCTTCACCCGATACGCCTTGTCCACCTCGCCAAAGACGCGACGGAAGACGTCCGACCGGGTCCATCTCCAGTGATGATAGAGGAAGCTGTGGCCGAGCTCGTGGACGATGAGTCCGGTGAGCATGGTCCACGGGATCTCATCCTGCCGGCGACCGGTGGCGTAGCGCTGCTCGATCTCCACCACCTTGGGGTACTGGGGATCGACCCCTGAGCACGCCGGGCCGGAGCAGGACGCGATAGCCCCAGGGCTTGATGCGCGAAACGAGCAGCAGCCTGCGCGAGCGGGTGAGGGCGCGCTGGATGAGGTTCTGGCCGGTGGCGTCGTTGCCGCACCAGGGGCACCACACCATCCAGTCGTCCACGCCGCGGGTGCAGTGGGGGCAATTGCCCTCGAACTTGCTGTCCTCGTTCCATCCCTGTGGCCTGCCGCACCAGGGACAGTGCTCCATCGGATAGCTGACGCGGCCGCCACAGCCCCAGTCGCAGCGGGTGTCGAGACGGAACCCCTTCGGGTTCTTGATCGGCTCCTCGGCGGAGACGCCCTCCTCGTAGATGTCGACCCCGCACCAGGGACACCAGGAGAAATGGTCGGAGACCATCCACCCGCAGTTGTAACACTCGGCGCCAGTGATTCGCTGTGAGTCGGGCCAGCGGAGGGAGCGATCGCAGGTGGAGCAGTAGTTCCAGTATTGCTTGACCGCGTGACCGACGGGACAGCGCGCTTCCGGGCTGGGTGACCGGCTAGGCATGCGTACGGCCGTGTCGTTCGAGGGCCGTCTCGACCAGCCGCTGGATCAGCGCGGCATAGGCCAATCCGCTCTTCTCGGCCGACTCGGCGAAGTCATGCCCATTGCTGATGTACGGATTGGCGTTGGCCTCGAGCAGCCACACCTGGCCATCGGGCGCGAGGCGCACGTCGCAGCGGGCATAGTCCCGCAGCCACAGGATGCGGAAGGCGGTCCGGCAGATGTGCTCGATCGTCTCGCGAGTCTGTGCCGCCACCGGCCGGGCAAACTGGTTCCGGATGCCCCGCCGCGCCCGGTATCCCTCGTGCCACTTGGCGGCCTTGGTCGCGATCCGCTCCTCGGGCAGGTTCTTCTCCTTGTCGAACACCAGCTCGGTGAGCGGCAGGATCTCGAGCTTGTCGCGGTTGCCGATGATGCTCACGTAGAGCTCGCGCCCCTCCACGAATTCCTCGGCGATGGCGGGCTGCTGGAACTGCTGATGCACGAACGCCACCCGCTCGGCGAGGGCGTCGGCATCATGGACGACCGACGCCTGCGAAATCCCCTGCGAGGCGTCGGTCTCCATCGGCTTGACGATCATCGGGAAGGTGAGGTCGCCGGTATTGGGCGGGGCCTCGCCGGGATGGCAGGTGATGAAGCCGGGCACCTTGATGCCGTGGTGGGCCAGGACCTTCTTGCTCAGGCCCTTGTTGCGCGAGACCATGAGGCCCAGCGGCGGCGAGCCGACATAGCAGACGCCCAGCGCCTCGAGCATGGAGGGAACCACGTACTCGAGGTTGTCGTCGCCGCCGAAGCCCTCGCAGCAGTTGAAGACCAGCTCGGGCTTCCACTCCGTGACCCGGCGAATGAGCTCCGCGAGATCGCCGCGGATGCCGATGAGATGGATCTCGTGGCCGTTCTCGCGGAGCGCGTGCGCGACCTGGTACTCCATCTCGGGTTCGGGGACGTCGACGCTTCCCGCAAACTCGTCGTCCATCTGCTTGACGTGCTCGTCGTGGCCCCAGGTGGCGGGGTAGGGCGTGTCGAACACGATGGCGATGCGAAGCGGCATTGACTGTAGAATAGCGGAGGCATCGCGCGTGTCGCTACCGTCTGATAGCTTTGATCTTGGAGTTTCGCCCGGATTGAATGACCGGGCTTCTCGAGCGGGCTGCCCCGCCTCAAAGGTCCTCGGGGCCGGGCACATGGACGTCACGCTCAGGTCCACCCGGCAGCCAGACCTTTTCGGCGGGGCAACCCGCCCTCATCGCCCGGATGTAGTTCTTCCTCGCATTGAAGCTGGGGCTCGCTCATGACTAGCCGACGCGAAGAGTACGACGTCTGCATCATCGGTTCCGGCGCCGGCGGCGGCATGGCGGCCTGGGCACTCACGCGCGCGGGCGCGCGCGTCGTGGTGCTCGAGGCGGGCGGTCCCTGGGACAACATGTCGAGCGATAGCGCGATGCTGAAATGGCCCTACGACACCCAGCGTCGCGGGGCCTCGACGACGGAGCGGCCGTTCGGCGAGTTCGATGCCTGCATCGGCGGCTGGGAGATCGCGGGCGAGCCGTACTCCCGCGCCGAGGGGACGAAGTTCAGCTGGTGGCGGGCGCGGATGGTGGGCGGGCGGACCAACCACTGGGGACGCATCTCCCTCAGATTCGGGCCCGATGACTTCCGCCGCGGTGACCTCGACGGACTCTCACCCAACTGGCCGATCGGCTATTTAGACATCAGTCCCTACTACGACCAGCTCGACCGGCTGGTTGGCCTCTTCGGCAGCAAGGAAGGGATTCCCAATTCGCCGGACGGGATCTTCCTGCCGCCGCCGCGTCCGCGCGCCTATGAGCTGCTGGTGATGAACGCCGCGAAGAAGCAGAACGTCACCTGCGTGCCGGGGCGGCTCTCGGTGATCACCCGGCCCCTCAATGGCAGGTCGGCGTGTCACTACTGCGGGCAGTGCAACCGCGGCTGCGCGGTGAACGCGAACTTCTCCAGCACGAATGTGCTGCTCACGCCCGCGATGGCCACCGGCAACCTCACACTCATGACGCACGCGATGGCGCGCGAGGTGACCCTGGACCCACAGGGCCGGGCGAACGGGGTCACCTACATCGACACCCGGAGCGGGGCCGAGCAGAATGTGCGTGCCCGGGTGATCGTGCTGGCGGCGAGTGCGCTGGAGTCAGCCCGGCTCCTGCTCAACTCGAAGTCATCGAAGTTCCCCGACGGACTGGCCAACTCGAGCGGCGAGGTGGGAAAGGACCTCACCGACACCACGGGCACCGATGTCGCGGGATTCATCCCCCGGCTCGTGGGGCGGACGATCTACAACGAGGATGGCGTCGGTGGCGGGCACGTCTACATGCCGTGGTGGCTCGACAACGCGAAGCTCGACTTCCCCCGCGGCTATCACATCGAGGTGTGGGGCGGGCTGGACCAGCCCGGCGCCGGGTTCATGGGCGGCATCCAGAACTATCCCAATGGCGGCGGTTGGGGCGCCAGGCTCAAGAACGACTACCGGCGGTACTACGGCACCACGGTCGGGTTCTCCGGGCGGGGCGAGATGATCCCGAACAAGGGGACCTGGTGCGAAATCGATCCGAACCTCAAGGACAAGTACGGGATCCCGGCGCTCAAATTCCACTGGCAGTTCACCGACTACGAGTACAACCAGGTGCGTCACATGCAGCAGACGTTCCGGGGGCTGATCGAGGCGATGGGGGGCGAGGTGTTCGACTCGATGCCGGTGAAGGAGCGAGGGCTACGGCATCGCCGACGGCGGGACGATCATCCACGAGCTCGGTGGCACCAAGATGGGTGCCGATCCGGCGACGTCGGTGCTGAACGCGCAACTGCCAGGCGCACGACGTGCCGAACCTGTTCGTGGCCGACGGGGGGCCGTTCGTCTCGCAGGCGGACAAGAACCCGACCTGGACCATCATGGCGCTGAGCTGGCGGACGAGCGACTTTATCGCGGCACAGCGGAAGGCAGGTGCCCTGTGACCGACGAAACCCGCATCGACCGCCGCGAGGCCCTGACGGGCATGGCGTTCAGCGCGATGGCCGCCTATGGCGTCGGCACACCGACATGGCACCGCTTCCAGCGCATGCTTGCCGGCGGTGAGTTGCGCGCATTCTTCACCTCGGCCGAGTTGGCGCAACTTGGACGACTGGCCGACATGATCATTCCCAGCGATGAACGCTCAGGTAGCGCCACCGACTCCGGCGCGCTGGTCTACATGGACTTCGTGGTGGGCGAGTCGAGCCCGAAGACGCAGCAGGCGTGGCGGGATGGTCTCAAGTGGTACGACGACGAGTGCCAGCGCCGCTACGGGAAGGTGTTCGTCGAGTGCAGCGTGAGCCAGCGCGGCGGCAGCTCCTTGACTCCGTTGCCTGGCCTGCAAAGCACGGACGAGGCCCTGAAGCCACAGGGAGCGTTCTTCAACCGGCTGCGGGACCTGACGGGATCGGCATTCTTCTCCAGCAAGATGGGTGTCCACGACCTGGGCTACATGGGGAACGTGCCAAACCCCAACTGGCAGGGCGCTCCCAAGGCGGCGCTGGACGAGCTGGGCGTCAGCTACGCCGAGTGGGACAAGAAATACGGGAACCTCAAGTGAAGACTCCCCGGCGGCTCGGCATCGGGATCATCGGCAGCGGATTCAACGCGCAGTTCCACCTGCGGGCGTTCCAGCAGGTGCGTGATTGCGAGATACTCGGCGTCTGGAGTCCCAACGCCCGGAATGCTGCCTCGACCGCGCGCATGGCCCGCGACCTCGACCTCGGCGCCACCACGGCGCACAAGTCGATCAAGTCGATGGTGGCCGATCCCGACATCCATGCCATCTGGCTCTGCGGCCCGAATCACGCCCGCATCGAGAACGTGGAGGAGATCGTCCACACGATCGAGCGGGGCAAGGGCGAGCTGATCGGGCTGGCGTGTGAAAAGCCGCTGGCCCGGAATGTCGCCGAGGCGAAGCAAGTGGCGGCGTTGGCCCGACGCGCACGGCTCAAGACCGGATACCTCGAGAACCAGCTGTTCGCACCGCAGGTCGAGGCAGGAAGGGCGCTGCTCTGGGCCCGGGGAGCGAAACTCACCGGGCGGCCGTACCTGGCGCGGGCGGCCGAGGAGCACAGCGGACCGCACGCGCCCTGGTTCTGGCGTGGCCGCCTGCAGGGCGGCGGTGTCCTCAACGACATGATGTGCCACTCGGCGCTGATGGTGCGCCACCTGCTCACCGAGCCGGGCCAGCCGCTGTCGACCGTGAAGCCCAAGCGCATCACGGGGCACATCGCGTCGCTCAAGTGGACCCGGCCGGCAGTATGCAAGGCAGCTGTCGAAGGACGATGAAGGGGACGAACTACCGGAACGCGCCGGCGGAAGACTTCGCGAGCATCATGGTCGAGTTCGAGACCGCCGATGGTCACACCGTCATCGGCGAGGCCACGACCAGCTGGAGCTTTGTCGGCGCGGGACTTCGGCTGTCGGCGGAACTGCTGGGGCCGGAGTACTCGATGTCGTGGAACACGCTCGATGCCGGCCTCAAGCTGTTCTTCTCCCGCCGGGTGCGGGGAAGGACCGGTGAGGACCTGGTAGAGAAGCAGAACGCCGAGATGGGGCAGATGCCGGTCGTGGCGGAAGAGTTCGCGGCATACGGCTATACCAACGAGGACCGGCATTTCGTGCGGGCGTTTCTCGGGAAGGAGAAGGCCCGGCTCACCTTTGCCGATGGCGTCGAGGTGGTGCGGATGCTGATGGCAGCCTACCAGAGCGCGGAGCAGGGAAAGACGGTGACGTTTCCGCCGGCGGGTCTGGATGACTTCGTGCCGAAGGTGGCCAAGGGAACCTGGCGGCCGCGCTGACCTGTCATTCCGAGGATTTTATGTGGTCGGGTCGGGGTGGTCCCCGTCTCGACCAGCTGCTGCGGCCTGGACATACCTCCGCAATGCCGTAACTCCTGCGTCCGTGCCGCCGCAGACGCTGGTCTCGAGGGAATCACCCCGACCCGACCTTTGCAGACAGCCTGGGAGTCTCTGTGATGCGATCTATCGCCATCGCCTCAGTGATGCTTGTTGCCGCCACGACGCTCCTTGCCCAGTCCAAGCCGCGGGCGCGCGACCTCGGCGTTCCGTTCGAGGGTACGCCGGGGCCGAACAACGCCATCACCGACGTGGGCAACGTGACGGTGGGCCACACGACGCTCATCTCAGGCAACGGGGCGCTGGTGGTCGGGAAAGGGCCAGTACGCACCGGTGTCACGGCGGTGCTGCCGCGGGGGAAGGACGCGAAGCACCCGGTGTTCGCCGCCTGGTTTTCGCTCAACGGCAACGGCGAGATGACGGGCACCACCTGGGTGCAGGAATCCGGGTTCCTGGCCGGTCCGGTCATCATCACCAACACGAACAGCGTCGGCGTGGCGCGGGATGCGGTGGTCGCGTGGCAGCTCAAGGCCAACCCCGAAGCGGACTGGTCGTTGCCAGTAGTGGCCGAGACGTACGACGGCATGCTCAATGACATCAATGGCTTTCACGTAAAGCCGGCCGATGTGTGGAATGCGATTGAGACGGCGACAGGCGGGCGGGTGCTGGAAGGAAGCGTCGGTGGCGGCACCGGGATGATCTGCAACGGATTCAAGGGAGGGATCGGCACGTCGTCGCGAGTTACGTCGAAGGAGGCTGGGGGCTACACCGTGGGTGTGCTGGTGCAGTGCAACTACGGCGGGGTGCGGGGACTGCGCATTGCGGGTGCGCCGGTGGGCCGAGAGGTGGCCGTCTTCCCGATGTGCATGGCGGGGAGCCTCAAGCCATCGTCACCGTTCCTCCGCGGGATCAAGCCGTGCGCCACGACGTCATCGATGGTGGAGCGTCCCAAGGACGAGGCGGGCTCGATCATCATCGTGATCGCCACCGACGCGCCACTGCTGCCCAGCCAGCTTCAGCGCGTCGTGAAGCGGGCGGCACTGGGAATCGGCCGGGAAGGCGGCATCGCGAGCAACTACTCGGGGGACATCTTCATCGCGTTCTCGACCGCAAACCTGGATGCCGCGCGGTCGGACACGTCGGTCGTGAACGTCACAATGATACCGAATGAATCGATGGACCCGCTCTTCATCGCGACTGTGCTCGCGACGGAAGAGGCGATCACCAACGCGATGGTGGCCGCTGAGACGATGGTCGGGGCGGACAGCCTGAGGGTGGAGGGATTGCCGCACAAGTGGCTGCAGGAGACGCTGAAGAAGTACAACCGGCTGGATTCGACGACGGCGCGGTAGAAAGGCCGTCCCAGGCGGTCGCCCCCTCGGGGCGTTTCGGCGTCTCGGGCTGGTTGTCGTCTCGGGGTGGTCCCCGTCTCGACCAGCTGCTGCGGCTTGGAAATACCTCCGCAATGCCGTCCCTCCTGCGTCCGTGCCGCCGCAGACGCTGGCCTCGAGGGGACCACCCCGAGCCGACTTACGTCGCGCGTCTTATGGTCGGACGGAAGAGAACGGCGAACAGCAGCAGGATGGTGACCGCCAACCCTGCAGGCACAAGCCAGATTCCGCGCCAGTCATGCCCTCCCCCTGCCAACACGTGCGCGTCCACTACGGCGCCTGACACCCAGCTGCCGATGAGGTAGCCCACGCCCTGCGTCACCAGGGTGATGAAGCCCTGTGCCGCGGCACGGATCGACTCTCCCGCCTGGGTGTCGACGTAGATCTGACCCGTCACGAAGAAGAAGTCGTAGCAGATGCCGTGCAGCAGGATGCCGGCATAGAGCATCCACACGTTCGGGCCGACATTGCCAAAGGCGAACAAGGTGTATCGCAGCGCCCAGGCAAGCATGCCGACCATGAGGATGCGCTTGACGCCCCACTTGGCCAGGAAGAAGGGGAGCAGGACCATGAAGCCGATCTCGCTCATCTGGCCAAGCGTCATCTTGCTCGCCGCCTGCGGCCAGCCCGACTCGTTGAGGAAGAGATTGGTGAAGGCGTAGTAGAACTGGAGCGGAATGCAGAGCAGGAACGATCCGATGACGAACGCCGCGAAGGAACGGTCCTTCATGAGGCTCAGCGCGTCGAGGCCGAGCACGTCGCGCAGGCTGAGCGGCTTGCCGGCGGCGTGCGGCGGCGTATGTGGCAGGAGGAACGAGAACAAACCCAGCGCCACCGACGCCCCCGCGGCGATGCGCATGGGAACCGCGGTCGCTTCGAGCGCGAGCGCACCAACCACCAGTCCCGCGACGATCCAGCCGATCGTACCGAGGACGCGGATGAGGGGGAATTCCTTCGCGGTGTCCTTGATATGGTCGAACGAGATCGAGTTGGTCAGTGCCAGCGTCGGCATGTAGCAGAGCGCGTAGGCGATGAGCACCGGGTAGAACGCGACGAAGGTGGTGCGGGTGGAGGCGTACCAGAGCAGGGCACCGCCGGCGATGTGGAGGATGCCCAGCACCTTCTGGGAGGCGAAGAAGCGATCGGCCACCATGCCGAAGAAGAGCGGCGCCACGATGGCGCCGATGGCCATCGACCCGTAGGCGGCTCCGATCTGGATGCCGTCGAAATGCAGGGTGGTCCCGAGGAATGTGCCGAGCGTTACGAACCAGGCGCCCCAGATGAAGTACTGCAGGAACATCATGATGGAGAGCCGGGTGCGGATCACGGAGCCACCTCCAGGAATTGAAGTCCCTTCTCGAACTCCATGACGGTGCGGAGACTCCACTCGTTCTCGAAGATCATGACCGGCTGGTTGTTCGTGTCGTACAGACGGAGGCGTCCGCCAACTGCAGCCGCCCGGTCGATCGCGGCCGCAGGCCCGACGACCCACCGGGGGAAGCGGAACCCGATCGGCTCGATACGACATGGCGCCCCGTACTCATTCTGCAGCCGGAACATCATGACGTCGAACTGGAGCTGCCCTACGGCACCGACGATGGGCGTCGGGCCCGAGGCGCCGTCGAGGTAGATACACCTGCGCCGCGCCTTCCTCGGAGAGCTCGCGAAGACCGGTATCCAGGTGCTTCCGCCGCAGTGGATCGGCGGGATACACTCGCGCGAAATGCTCGGGTGGGAACCGGGGAATCCCCTGGAACTCGAGATCTCCCGCCTGGGAGAGCGTATCTCCAATGCGCAGGGCGCCGCGGTCGATGACACCGATCACGTCGCCCGCCCAGGCCTCCTCGACACCGGTGCGCTCCCGTCCCATGAGCTGCTGCGCCGCCGAGAGGCGAATCGTCTTCCCGGTGCGGACATGCTCCACCTCGATGCCGGGCTCGAAGTGACCGGAACAGAGGCGCACGAAGGCGATGCGGTCGCGATGGCGCGGATCCATGTTCGCCTGGATCTTGAACACGAAGCCGGTGAACTCGGGGCGAGTGGGCTCGATCGGACCGATGCTCGACTCACGCGCGGTGGGTGAGGGCGCCAGCCTCAGGAAGTCCTGAAGGAAGGCCTCGACCCCGAAATTGGTGAGCGCGCTGCCGAAGTGCACCGGCGTCATGCTCCCGTCGAGCAGCGACTCGTGGCTCCATGAATGTCCCGCCTCGTCCAGCAGGCTCACTTCCTCGGCGAGCTGCGCGATGCCCTCGGCGCCGACGATCTCCAGCAGTTCCGGGGCGTCCATGTCGTACACCAGCGTATCGGCAATGCTGGCACCGTGATCCGCGGTGCGTTCGAACAGCGTCACCTTCTTCGTGCGGCGATCGTACACCCCGGCAAAACCACTGGCGGCGAACACGGGCCACGTCACCGGATAGCAGTCGATGCCGAGCTCAGCCTCGACGTCGCTCAGGAGCTTGAGAGGGTTCTCGCCGGCCCGGTCGCACTTGTTGACGAAGGTGAAGATCGGCATGCGGCGGCGCTTGCAGACGGCGAACAGCTGCCGGGTGCGCTCCTCGACGCCCTTCCGGTTGTCGAGCAGCATGACGGCGCTGTCGGCGGCCACGAGCGTTCGGTAGGTGTCCTCGGAGAAGTCCTGGTGGCCCGGCGTATCGAGCAGGTTGATGCGATAGCCGTCGTAGTCGAAGGCCATGACGCTGCTGGTGACGGAAATACCGCGCTGGCGCTCGAGCTCCATCCAGTCGCTGGTCACGTGACGGGCGGCCCGGCGGGCCTTCACGCTGCCGGCCAGGTGGATGGCGCCGCCGTACAGGAGGAGCTTTTCCGTCAGGGTGGTCTTGCCGGCGTCGGGATGGCTGATGATCGCCATCGTCCGGCGGCGGGCCACCTCGGCGGCAAGGCGGGCGTCGATGGGGCCACGGGGGGTGGACGCAGATGTCGGGGTGGTCATTGTCGGCGCGTAAACTAACAGGGCGTGAGGACATGAGGATGCGAGGACGCGCAGTGGCGGGAAACGGAGGCACGGCTCAAGGATGGGACACTTTGTCCGCGTCAAGTTGTCAATCTTGACGGTCCGGGGAGGTCACCATACTGTAGCGCTGCAGCCGGAGGAGAAGACCCACATGTCCGCACGCTCGGTGGTTACGGCGAGCCTCGTATCGCTCGCCGTGGTGCCTGCGCTCCGGGCGCAGCAGCCGAACCCGGCGATCAAGGACCAGGACGCGTTGATCCAGGTGGCAATGTCGGCGGGGCCCAAGGAGATCGCTGACAAGGCCGCCATCATGCTGCCCGGTGCGGACGGCAAGATGACGCAGCTGCGGGCCGGCACGAACGGATGGACCTGCATTCCCGATGCGCCCGACACGCCGGGCAAGGACCCGATGTGCGCCGACCAGCAGGCGATGATCTGGGTGGGATCGTGGCTCAAGCACGACCCCAAGCCCGCGAACACCGGCCCGGGCCTGGTGTACATGCTCGTCGGCGGCAGCGACATCAGCGCCACCGACCCCTGGGCCAAGCCGGAGAAAGGGGCGAAATGGATCTCGTCCCCGCCGCACTACATGATCATGTGGCCATTTCAGCCCGGCACGAGCGGACTGCCATCGACACCGAAGACGACGGGGACGTGGATCATGTGGTCAGGAACGCCTTACGCGCACCTGATGATCAATCAGAAGCCGTGACTGGCTTTTCGGGTTACAACTTCTTGATCCGGATGCTCCGATAGCTCACGGCGTTCCCATGGTCCTGCAGCGCGATGTGCCCCTTCTTGGACATCCCGTAGCCCGGCCACTGCTTGAACTTGGACGCCAGTACGCGCGCCCTCCATTCCGGGCTCCAGAGCTCGTAGTGCAGCACCTCGACGCCGTTCAGCCAGTGTTCCACGTGAGCGCCGTTCACGATGATGCGGATGTCGTTCCACTCACCGGCCGGCTTCACGATGCCGGCGGCGACAGGATAGAGCCCGAAGCAGCTGCCCGCCGCGGTCAGGCGTGACTTGCCGTCGGGGTGACCGGCATCGTCCAGCACCTGCATTTCGGGGCCGCTCTCGTAGGGCGCCGGGTACTCTTCCGACACCCGGTACATGATCCCGCTGTTGCCGTCCTTCGCGATGCGCCACTGCAGGCGGAGCTCGAAGTTGCCGTACTCCTCCTTCGTGACGATGTCGCCGCTGGAGGGCTCGCCGCTGCCGGCGCTCAGGCCCAGGGTCCCGTCCGTGATGGTCCAGCCGCTCGGAAGGGTCTTCATGCGGTAGCCGCGCCAGTCGGAGGCCGTCGCGCCGTCGAAGAGGAGCTTGAAGCCGGCGGCCTTCTCCTCGGCGGACAGGGTGTTGGGTTCCTGGGCGATAACGGGCAGGGCGCGAAAGACGCACAGGGCGCCAAGAGCGAAAACAAAGTACCTCACTCGATAACTCCCATCTCGTGGACGATGCTCAGGATGGCAAAACGTTCCGCCGGTCACCCTAAGGTAAGCCCGGAGGCGGCGCAGGGGTGACGGGGGAGTGAGCAGGTCGAGCTGAGGGAGGTGCCTGAACCGTTGTCTTCACGCTCGGTTCTTCGCGACCAGCGCCATGCCGGGCCCGGCCAGGAAGTGCTCGAACCAGTTACATGCGAGGTCGCCCACCATTTCGAGGGCGCCGCGTTCCTCGAAGAGGTGTGTGGCCCCGGGCACCAGCTGCAACAGCGACACCGGCGCATGGGTCAGTTCGTGGCGCGCGAGCCGGTTGAGCTCGAGCACCTCGATGTCGCGGCTGCCGACGATGAGTAGGGTAGGGGCGGTGACGCGCCCGAGCGCGTCGCCGGCCAGGTCAGGGCGCCCGCCGCGCGACACCACTGCGCGCACCAGCTGGGGACGCATCGAGGCCGCCACCAGCGCCGCAGCCGCGCCAGTGCTGGCCCCAAAGTAGCCGATGTGGAGCTCCAGCGAGTCGGGATGCACCGCCACCCAGCCGGTGACGGCAGCCAGCCGCACGGCGAGCAGCTCGATGTCGAACCGGTGCTTCCCGGTGGTGAGGTCCACCGCTTCCTCTCCCGGTGTCAGCAGGTCGAAGAGCAGCGTGCCCAGCCCGGCGCGCTGCAGCCATTCGGCCACGCGCCGGTTGCGGGGGCTCTTGCGGGTGCTGCCACTGCCGTGGGCGAAGATCACCAGCCCCCGGGCATTGATGGGAATGGTCAGATCGCCGGTGAGGACAACGCCGGCAGCCGGGATCCTCAGGTTCAGGCGCTCGAACTGCGGCGCCAGCGTAGCGGGTGTCATGGCACCGGTCTCACAGGGCAGAAGGGAAAGTCTCGGGAAGTTCGGCCTCGCCCCGTTCCCAAGCCGAGGTGCGGTCGAGCGGCTCGACGGCGCGAGTGTGGTCATAGTGGAAGACAACGTCGAACTGCCGGGGCAGGTGAGCCTTGAAGTAGTGGCTCACCCGTTCGGTCTCGGGTCGGTAAATGACCCCGATGGCCCGCTCCAGCCGTGGCACATCCAGCGCCGCCACGAGGGGTGCCGGTCCACCGAGATCGAGATAGAAGCTCCGGCCGCTCTCGTGGAACAGCGCCTCATAGCTGTCGGGCAGCGCGGGCCGAACGACCTTCCGCTCCACCGGCTCATCCCAGCCGGAAGCGGCCGTGACGGTTCCGGAATAGGTGGTGAACCCCACGAGCAGGGCCTCGTGGCCGAATTGCTCGCGCACCAGCTGACCCAGGTTGAGCTCGCCCGAAGCACCCATCTCGGTGGCTCGCGCGTCGCCCAGGTGAGAGTTGTGGGCCCAGACCACCACCTTGGACTGCGGGCCCTGCGTCTCAAGGAAGCGGAGCAACGCGTTGAGGGTGTCGGCCATGTGCTGGTCGCGCAGGTTCCAGGAACCGGTGCGGCTCCGGAACATGGCGCGATAGTACTCCTCGGCACTATGCACGACCTTGGCATTCTGCTCGGCGAAGAAGAGTTCATCGGGCGCGAGCCGCCCGTCGCGCTTCGCATAGTCGGCTGCCGACGACCGCAACTCCACCAGCTGGGTGAGGACCTGCCGCTCGCACGAGGGCGTGAGGCCGAAGGCCGTGGCGTAGCCATAGTCCTGTGGGTCCTGACCGAAGTGGTCGAAGCACCCGTACCGCCGGGCCGCGCGCCGGGCAGCCTCCGGGTCGACCTTCTCCAGGTACTCGATCACCGCCTGCATCGAGGCGTGCAGGCTGTAGAGATCCAGCCCGTAAAAACCCACCGGGTCGCGGCAGTCGTCATTGTGATCGCGGAGCCAGCCGACGAAGTCGAGTACATCGGCATTGCGCCACATCCAGGTGGGGAAGCGCTTGAACCCGCCCAGTGCGGCTTCGGCGTCGGGATCGGTGCCGCGCCCGCGGATGTAGCGGTTGACTCGGTAGGCATCGGGCCAGTCGGCCTCGACCGCCACCGCCACGAAGCCCTTCTCCCGGACGAGCCTCTTGGTGATCTCTGAGCGGACACGATAGAACTCGTGAGTTCCATGTGACGCCTCGCCCAGCAGCACCACGCGCGCTTCACCTGCCCGCTCCATCAGCGCGTCAAAGTCGGCAGAGGTTCCCTTGAGCGGGTGGAACGACCCGGTCAGTTCCGCCACGGGTGAAGCTTCAAGCTGTGACGGCATAGGGTCCGTCCCTTTCTGCCGGGCCGCCGCTCTTCAGCAGCTCGCGCACTTCGTCGTCGGTGACCTGCTCGAAGTCCCGGTACCACGCCGCTACGCCGTAGAACGGCTCGGGCGCCGCCAGATAAAGACATGCGTCCGCGGCACGCGTCAGCGTGATGATCGCATCGCGGGACATGACCGGGGCGGCGACCGCCACTCTCCAGGGCCGGAGCATCCGCACCGCTTCGACCGCGGCGAGCATGGTGGAACCGGTCGCGACACCGTCGTCCACCAGGACGACCGTGGCGCCGTCGAGCGACGGCAGGGAGCGTCCGCCGCGATACTCACGCTCCCGGCGGTCGATCTCCTTCAATTCCTTCCGGGCCACCTGGTCGATGATGTCCTGTGTGATCCCGAGGGGCTGGATCACCTCGGGATTGAGCACGCGCACGCCGCCCGAGGCAACGGCACCCATCGCCAGTTCCTGGTGGCCCGGCACGCCCAGCTTGCGCACCACGAAGACATCGAAGGGAACGCCAAGTCGGGCGGCGATTTCGGCGGCCACCGGCACTCCGCCGCGCGGCAATGCCAGCACGACAACGTGACGATGCTCGGCAAGGGGTGCGAGGTAGCGGGCCAGTCGCTGTCCAGCTTCGCGGCGGGTGTGGAAGAGCGGTTGCATGGGGTCCTCCTTCTCTCTCCTGCAGTTACAGGATGGCAGGAAGGGCGTGAAACGACCATGAGGAAGGGAGGAGGAGGCCTTTTCCTGCCTCCGCCGGCGCTGGCGGTTGGCCCGGCCGAAATCAGGTGCCAGATTACCTCCAGCGCCCACCGGCGCGCAGGAGGCAAGATGGCAGGCGTCATGACGGACGACGCGCAGAAGCGCGGTCGGGAAGCGTTCGAGCGGCAGGAATGGGGCGAAGCGTTCAAGCAGCTCCAGGCGGCCGACCATGTCCAGTTTCTCCCGCCCGATGACCTCGTTCGACTCGCCACCGCGTCATACCTCAACGGAAACCAGGCGGCCGCCGCGGTCATCTGGGCCCGGGCCCACCACGACTTCCTCACCCAGGGAAATATCCCCGCTGCAGCGCGCTCCGCGTTCTGGCTCGGCTTCACCGCATTGCTGCAGGGAGAACAGGCGCCTGCCTCAGGCTGGCTCGCACGCGGCAGCCGGCTGCTGGAGGAATGGGGCGAGGAGTCAGTCGAGCCGGGCTATTTCCTCCATGCCGAGGCGATGCGCTCTGCCATGGCTGGCGACATGCCGACGGCGCTCGCCAACTTCGAGAGATCGACTGCCATCGGGGCGCAATTCGGCGATCATGACCTGGTAGCGATGGCGCGCCAGGGCCATGGTCGCGTGCTGATCCGGCTCGGTGAGGCAGTCGCAGGCATGGCCATGCTCGACGAAGTGATGGCATCACTGATGTCGGGCGAACTGTCGCCGCTCATCATGGGCGGTGTGTATTGCAGCGTGATCGAGGGATGCCACGACATGTTCGACCTGCGCCGCGCGCGCGAGTGGACGGCGGCACTCGACCGCTGGTGTGCTTCGCAACCGGAGCGGGTTCCCGCACGGGGCAACTGCCAGATTCACCGCTCGCAGATCCTGCGGTTCCATGGCGACTGGAGTGAGGCGTTGGAGCAGGCGCAACAGGCCCAGGAGTGGCTGTCCCAGCCACCGCCCCAGGCGTCGATCGGTGGTGCGTGCTACCAGGTTGGAGAGATCCACCGGCTGCGCGGCGATTTTGCCGCCGCGGAGCATGCGTACGCCGAGGCAAGCCGCTGGGGCCGCGATCCGCAGCCGGGGCTGGCCGAGCTGCGGCTGGCGCAGGGCGAGGTGGCGCGGGCGAGGCTCGCGGTATGCCGGGCATTGGATGGGGCGAAGGTGACGCGGGTGCGCGCACAGCTCCTGTCGGCGGCAGTCGGCATTCTCATCGCCGCGGGAGACGTCGGGCGCGCGCGCACCTGCGCGAATGAACTGGGTGAGATCGCAGGCCGGCTCGACGTGCCCTACATGCGGGCTGCGTCGCTGGAGGCAACTGGCGCCGTGCTCCTGGCGGAAGGCGATGCCGCCGCGGCGCAGCAGGCCCTCAGCGAGGCAGCGGCGGTCTGGCGGGAGCTCGGTGCGCCGCATGAATCGGCCCGGGCGCGGGTTCTCCTCGCGACCGCGAGCCGGAGGCTGGGCGACGAGGATACCGCCACCATGGAATTCCAGGCGGCCCGGCACCTCTTCGAGCAGCTCGAGGCGACGCCCGACCTGCGCCGGCTCGATGCGTTGAGGACAGCCCATGGACCCGACAGTGTCCCCGTACTGACCCCGCGGGAGGAGGAAGTGATCCGCCTCCTCGCCAAGGGCGCGACGAACCGTGTCATAGCGGGGGAACTGCGCATCAGCGAGAAGACCGCCGCCCGTCACGTGAGCAACATCTACACCAAGCTCGGCCTTCCAAACCGTGCCGCCGCCACGGCCTGGGCCCACGAACACAGGATGGTTTAGCCGTCATCTACATGGAAATACCCATCCGGAACGCGTGGCGGAGTGCATACTTCCGCCGATGCGAGCGGCTCGCCTTC
The DNA here is from genome assembly GCA_963789925.1 of uncultured Gemmatimonadales bacterium. GTDB lineage: Bacteria > Gemmatimonadota > Gemmatimonadetes > Gemmatimonadales > GWC2-71-9 > JAGGAG01. The sequence goes on along the minus strand of CAWBMQ010000005.1, from coordinate 25,296 downwards.
GCCTTATCCTGGGAACCAGGATAGGGCAGCAGACGTCATGAGAATGGAGGGTGCGAAGATGCGCGAGCCACAGCGGGTCCAGACGATCGTCATCGGCGCGGGACAGGCAGGTCTCTCGATGGGATATCACCTGTCGAAGGCAGGCGTGCCGTTCCTGATCCTCGATGGCAACGAGCGGGTCGGTGATTCCTGGCGGAAACGCTGGGATTCGCTGAAGCTCTTCACCCCGGTGCGATTCAACGGGCTGGACGGCATGCCCTGCCCGGGGCCGAAGTGGTCCGAGATCACCAAGGACGAGATGGGCGACTATCTCGAAGCGTACGTCGAGAGGTTCTCGCTGCCGGTGGAGACCGGGGTGCGGGTGCGGGGAGTGTCACGCGAGGACAATCATTACCGCATCGACGCCGGCGACCGGCAATTCGAGGCGGAACACGTGGTGGTGGCGATGGCGTCATACCAGGAGCCGAAGGTACCGGCCTTTGCGCGGGATCTCCGGCCCGACATCGTGCAGATGCACTCGCGCGAATACCGGAACCCGGCGCAACTGCGGGATGGCCCCGTGCTGCTGGTCGGCGCCGGCAACTCGGGTGCGGAGATCGCCCGGGAAACGGTAAAGACGCACTCGACGCTGCTGTCCGGTCCGTCAACCGGCGAGGTCCCGTTTCAGATCGACGGCTTCGCGGCGCGCCACGGGCTGCTGCATTTCGTGTTCCGGGTGATGTTCCACCGGATCCTTTCGCTGAGCACGCCGATCGGCCGGATGGCGCACGGGGGCGCGCAGAAGGGGACGCCCCTCATCCGGGTCAAGTCGAAGGACCTGAAGAAGGCCGGTATCGAGCGGCTGCCGCGAGTGGTGGGCGTGAAGGATGGATTGCCGCTGCTGCAGGACGGTCGCGTGCTCGAGGTGACCAACGTGATCTGGTGCACCGGGTTCGACCCGGGATTCTCCTGGATCAACCTGCCGGTATTCGATGGTGACGAGCCGAAGCACGACCGGGGCGTCGTACCGGGTGAACCTGGACTCTACTTCGTGGGCCTGCATTTCCTGTATGCCATGTCGTCCACGATGATCCATGGCGTGGGACGCGACGCGGAATACATCGCGAACGAGATCGCGCGCAGGGTACGGCCCCGTCCGGGGTCGATTGTCCCGACGCCCGTGGCCACAGGCCCACAGTTGGTGAAGGGCGGCAGCGCGCGGGTGGCTTAGCTAGAAATTCGCCCCGGTGGCGATGACGACGATCGGCGACTCATCGGGGTTGAGGACGTAGACGCCCGCGTTCCAGACCTTCCAGTAAAGGACGGCGAAGAGGCCCGTCTGGAATTCGCGGTCGGACTGGTAGGCGCGGGTACGCTGACCGGAAAGGCCCACCTCCAGCCAGGGCCAGGGCGAGATGCCGAGCTGGGTCCAGGTGTAGAGGAACGACCCCTCGACGTCTCCCGCGTCCCACACGTATTCGGTGTCGCTTGCCAGGGCCAGCTTCCACCAGGTCACTGACAGCTCGTATCCCGCCCCGAGGCCGGTGAGGCCCCCCACCACGCCACCCACGATCGGCGTCACTTCAAAGCTGACGTCGCTGCCGAATGCGAAGTTGTAGCCGACCCAGGCCGATCCGGTGTTTCGTTCCTCATAGTTGTAGCGCCCCTCCAGGTGCAGCCAATCGTGATTCGCGATGAAGGTGGGCTGCAGGTAGTCGGACTGATCGGGAACGAGGTAGCCCCAGAGCGACGCACTGAAGGTCCAGCTCGGCGCCGCTGTCGAGTCCTGGGCGCAAGCCGGTGTGCTCGTGAGCGCGATTGCCAGCGTCACCCACGACAACAGGCCCATCCGTGTCATTCCGAATCTCCCCGGGTGGCAAACCGACCTTATCTTACCAGCAACACCAACTCCATGGAGTTCCACGATGCTGAACGCGGTATTGCTGCTCCTGGGCGTCCTCTCGACCGATGCCGATTCGGTGCTCAAGCGGGGCAAGCCAGTCCCGGCCGCTCCAACCGCGACCATCGAGGCGATCCTGGCCAACCCGGCCGGGTTCCCCGACACTCAGGTGGTCGTGATCGACGGGATGGTGGTGCGGTCGTGCACCGTGATGGGGTGCTGGATGCAGCTGGCCGATGGTCCCGACAACAAGGGACTCAAGGTCGATTTCCACGATGGCGGATTCGTCATTCCCCTTGGCGCGGCCGGCATGAAGGCCCGCGCCATGGGTATGGTGACGGTGGAGGTGCTGACGGCAGAGGAAGCTGCCAAGGCAGAGAAGACCGGCTCGGCGGTGACGAAGAACGCCAAGGGCGAGCCGGTCGAGGTCGGCCTGATGGCGACCGGAGTTGAGTTGTACTACGTCGACTGAAGAGTTGTCCCCCGACCGTCAGGACTGTCCGCAGCGCCGGTCAAAAGTCCTCCGAGGTCGGGCCGGCAGCGAACTCGGCGCCATCCACCGGCAGACCACTCGGCACGCTACGGGGGGCAATCCGCTTGAGCTCGCGCGCGCGAGGATCGGTGAGCGCCGTGAGGAATGCAGTGACCGCCTCCCCAGCCGTGGCGGGGAACACCATTCCCGTGAGCAGCGGGTCGCGGGTGGCGAGGATGGCCTCGGTGGTGGGTTGTACCGTGCCGCGCAGCAGTGCCTCGAGCTGCATGACATCGAAGTTGCGCAGCTTGGTGTCCGACTCGCTGTAGTGATCGACGAAGGCGCGCAGCGTGGTGAACTGTCCCGCATGGCCCCATGGACCCGTCAACTCCACGTTGCGGAGCGGAGAGGTGCGAAAAGCGTACTTCTCCCCCGCGTTGCCGGTCACCCGCATCCGGCCGAAGTCATCGAGGCCGCCGGCGCCATCACCTTCACCGGGACCGAGCTGCGCCAGTGCCACATTGTGGAAGAGGTTGTCGCTGAAGGCGGGCCCGTTGTGACAGATGGAGCAGCGCGCCGCCATGAAGCCCTTGGCTCCGGCGAGCTGCAGGTCGGTGAGGGCGCGATCGTCACCCGCGAGGAACCGGTCCCAGGGTGAGCGGTTGAATGACATCGTATTGATGAGGAACGCCGCGATGGCATTGCTCGCGTGCGCGAAATTCATGTCCTCGAACTTCTGACCGGGATACGCGGCCTGGAAGAGCTGGCGATACTGCCGGATGGCGCCGAGCCGCTTCATGATCGCGGCCCAGGTCTCGGTTTCCTGGTCGTCGCGGAAGGCGGCAAGCTCGTTGCCGGTGGCTGCCCGCATCTCCGACCGGTTGAGCACCGGGAAGAGGGGCAAGGCCGACAGGGCGCCGAACTCGAACACGGCGGTCATCTTCGGCGTCACCTTGTCACCGATGGGCGTGTGCACCAGGCCCGCATCGTCACGATTGACGCGCCCGTCCCAGAAGAGCGACTTCATGGCGTGCAGGTTGAACGCTGGTGGGGCATTGCGAGGAATGAAGGCCCCGGCAGGATGTGTGCGATCCGGCCCCAGGCCGGTGCCCCCCTGTCCGATCGAAAGGCTGCGCCCGTCGCCGGTCGCGAGCCGGGGCAGGTGACAGGACATGCAGGAGATATCGCGATTGCCGCTCAGTACCTTGTCGAAGGCGAGGGCACGCCCAAGCCGGACGAGACTTGCCCGAATCGGCGGCGGACTCTCGAGTGGGGTGATTCCCCTTCCGGCCGCGAGGGTGCGAACTTCGGCAGCGAGCGCCCCGTTGGTGTTGCGAGACAGCGCAGCACCTGAGTCAGATGTTTCGGCGGTGGGAGCGGCGGTCGGCTGGTTGGTGTCGTCGGTATTGCTGCAAGCGGTCACGATCGCGAGTGCGAACGCAAAAAGGATGTAACGGTGCGTGGGCATGCGCACTGCCTCCTGGTCCTGGGATGGAAATGGGTGATTTTTTGCTGCGGCCAAGAATGGGGATGGCACTGGGTTGAAGAAACCCGACGTTGGTGATTGTTACAGTTGAAACTGATTAAGGGCCGCTGAGAGCACGTTCAGCCGAGCCGGGGTAGAAATTGTTACAGATGAACAGGCGTGAACTGCTCGAACTGCTGGCGGTGGCGGTACCCGCACTGGCGGGCCTCTCCGCGGATCAACGCGCGGTCCTGGAGCAGAGTCTGTCCAGTTCGCAGCGGCGGCTCGGCCTGTTCAATCCGCACCAGTTCGACACCGTCGACCAGCTCTCCGAAATCATCATTCCCGCCACCACGACCCCGGGCGCGCATGCGGCCGGGGTCGCCGTATTCATCGAGCACATCGTGGCCGACTGGTACAGCGAGGACGACCGCGTCGCGTTCCTGGCAGGCCTCGAGGATGTGGACGCCCGAAGCGTCCGGGTGTCGGAGGTGAGGTTTATCGAGGCTCCCGCCTCCGAGCAGATGGCGGTTGTGGAGCAGCTGGAGTCGTCACTCGCGCCCGGCGACACGACGGGATTCTGGGCCCGCTTCAAGGCGCTCACCCTTTACGGCTTCTACAACTCCGAACTCGGCATCCAGCAGGTGCTCAAGACGCCGTTCATGCCGGGCTTCTACGATGGTGACGTCGCGGTGGCCGATACTGGCGGAGGCAGGGGCTGATGCCGCCAACCTACGACGTGATCGTGGTCGGGTCCGGCATCACCGGCGGCTGGGCGGCGAAGGAGCTCACCGAGCGCGGGCTCCGGACACTGGTGCTGGAAGCGGGACGGCCGATCGACCCCGCCACCGACTACACCATGGCGGTGCAGCCATGGCAGCTGCCGTTCCTCGGCAAGGGCAATCGCCTGCAACAGGACCGAGACCAGGCCATCCAGCGGAAGTGCTACGCCTGCGACGAGTGGAGCGGGCAGTTCTTTGTGAACGACCGGGACAATCCCTACACCACGACGAATGGGACGAGCTTCGACTGGATCCGTGGCCGCCAGGTGGGCGGCCGTTCGATCACATGGGGACGCCAGGTCTATCGCTGGAGCGACCTCGACTTCGAGGCGAACCTGCGGGATGGCCACGGGGTGGACTGGCCGATCCGCTATGCCGACATCGCGCCGTGGTACGATCGTGTAGAGCGATACATCGGCGTGAGCGGAACGGCGGAGGGACTGTCGCAGGTACCCGACGGCCAGTTCCTCCCGGGAATGCCGCTCAACGTATCGGAGCGACAGGTGCAGGCGAACCTGGCCAAGGCGTATGGCCGGGAGCGCGTGCTGACGATCGGACGCTGCGCGATCCTCACCAAGTCACATGGCGGGCGCCCGGCGTGCGGATACTGCGGCGTGTGCGAGCGGGGATGCACCACCTACTCGTACTTCAACAGCGTGCATGTGACCCTGCCGGCGGCGAAGGCCACCGGCAAGCTCACCCTTCGCCCGTACAGCGTGGTGCACAGCGTCGCGTATGATCCACGCACCGGACGCGCCTCGGGCGTGAATGTCATCGACGCCGAGTCGGGCGAGGCCATCGAGTTCAAGGCTCGCCTCGTCTTCCTGTGTGCGTCGGCGCTCGAGTCCACTCGCATCCTGCTCAATTCGACGAGCACCCGATGGCCGCAGGGCCTGGGCAACTCGAGCGGGGTGCTGGGGCACTATCTCATGGATCACTGGATGGGTGGCGGCGCGATCGGCACAGTGCCGGGGCTCGATGACCGTACCGCCGTCGGCGTCCGTCCCAACGGCACCTACCTCCCGCGGTTCCGCAACATCGGCAGCGACAAGGCGCCGTTCCTCCGCGGCTATGCCTATCAGGGGAAGTCGTGGCAGCCGGGGTGGACGCGGGGTGTAACTGCGAAAGGTGTTGGAGCCGCGTTCAAGCAGGAGATGACGCTTCCGGGCTCCTGGCAGTTCCGTCTCAAGGGATTCGGCGAATGCCTGCCAGTCGAGAGCAATGCCGTGTCACTCGACCCGACGATGAAGGATCGCTGGGGCGTGCCGGTGCTGAACATCGACTGCCGCTGGGGCGAGAACGAGAAGGCTCAGCTGAATGACGCGGCACAGCAGGCCGCCGACATGCTGGAGGCGGCAGGGCTGCGCGACGTCACCATGTTCAAGGACAACAGCCCGCCGGGACTCACGATTCACGAAATGGGCACGGCGCGCATGGGACGGGACCCGAAGACCTCGGTGCTCAACGGCTGGAACCAGTCCTGGGACGTGCCCAACCTCTTCCTCACCGACGGAGCCTGCATGACTTCGTCGGCGTGCCAGAATCCAAGCATCACCTACATGGCGCTTACGGCGAGGGCGGTGGATCACGCGGTGACCCTCATGAACCAGGGGAAGCTCTGATGCAAAGGCGCACGGTGGTCGCGGCAGCAGCGGTGGGAGCGTTGCGGATGGCATTGCCTGATGGCGCCACGGCGGGCATGCGGCGGTTGCAGCCGGTCGGGTCTGCAGCTTTACACGGTGCGCGACCTGATGAAGGCCGACTTCGAGGGCACGCTCGCCGCCGTGGCCAAGGTGGGATACAAGGAGGTGGAGTTCGCCGGGTACTTCGGCCGGACGCCGGGACAGGTGAAGGACGCACTCAAGGCCGCGGGGCTTTCGGCCCCCTCGGCGCACGTGCCGCTCCCTGGCAATGATTCGGAGTGGAGCGGCACGATCGACACGGCGGCCGAGATCGGGCTCAAGTACCTGGTGGTTCCGTCGGTGCCGAAGGAGGAGCGGACCACGCTCGCGGACTGGCAGAAGTTGGCAAAGCGGTTCAACCAGCTGGGCGAGGCGACGCGGAAGCACGGGATCCGGTTCGCCTATCACAACCACGAGTACGAGTTCGTCATGACCGGCGACCGGCTGCCATACGTCGTGCTGCTCGAGGAGACCGACCGGTCGCTGGTGGAGTTCGAGATGGACCTGTTCTGGATCCGAAAGGGCGGCCAGGACCCAGTGGCGTACTTCAAGCGATTCAAGGGGAGGTTCCCGCTGGTGCACGTGAAGGACATGACGCTGGACGGGAAGATGGTGGACGTGGGGGCCGGGATCATCGACTGGAGGGCGATCTACGCCGCCCGGAAGGAGGCGGGGATCAAGTACTGGTTCGTGGAGCATGACCAGCCGGCGGATCCCATGGCGTCGCTCGCGGCCAGTTATCGGTACATGAGTGCGCTGCAGTAGCGCGGGGGCCGACCCGATGAGGGCGCGAATCCTTACGGTCACCTTCACCGGCGGGTGGGCTGGCGTTGAGGCACTCGCCGCGAGGGTGCTGCATCACTACACCGTCTACCAGATCGTGTGGGCCCGCTACGGCGTCCACCTCCTGTTCATGCTGCTGGTGTGGGGCACCCGGACAACCGGCCTCGCTGATCGCGACGAAGCGTCCGGCCTTTCAGCTGGGCCGGTCGATGCTGATGGCCCTCATGCCTGCATCGTGGGCGATTGCCATCGGCCGAGGCGCACCGCCCACAGCTGTCCTTGCCATATTCTGGCTCGCACCGCTCATGGTGCTCGCGCTCGCAGCAGCCGGCCTGGGCGAGCGCCCCCGACGCCAGGAGTGGTTGATGGCCGGATGCGGATTTGTCGGCACCAGCCTGATCTTCCATCCCATGGTGCTGCCCGGCACACTGAATTTCGTGCTGGCGCTCACGATGGGACTCAGCTTCAGCCTCTATATCGTCATGACGCGCTCGCTTCGGAGCGAGAGCACCAGGGTCAACCTGTTCTTGACCGCGCTCGGCGTGTTCGTCGTGCTTACGCCGGTGATGCCGTGGGTCTGGATCGCGCCTTCGCGCCATGACCTGCTCATCTTTGCAGGGATCGGGCTGTTCGGTTTCGTGATGCTGTGGCTGCTCGATCGGCTGGCCAGCGCGGCACCCGTGTCACTGACGGCTCCGTTCCTTTACCTGCAGGTGCTGTTCACGGCGCTATTGGCCGTGTTCGTCGGCCACCTGCACCCGGGGCGTGCCTCGATTGTGGGGATTGGCTGCATCCTGCTTGCGGCGCTGGTGACGTGGTTCGACGGGCGACGCCCGGTTCTGGCTGAGGCCACGTGACCGTATCTTCCGGCGCATGACCGTTCGCCGCCGGCTCACGCTGCTGGGTGCCGCCCTCCTGGGTGGCACCCTTTTCTATTTCAGCACCTTCGCGTTCGACTACGGAGCGCCATTCCGGAAGCACGATCCCCTCGTCGTGTCCGACAACGCCCGGCTCGATCCGGCGCGAGTCGCGGCGGTGAACCGGCTGAAGACGGTCGAGGAGCTGCAGGCGGCGCTGGCCGATGCGCGGGCGAAGGGGCTCAAGGTCTCCATGGCGGGGAGCCACCACAGCCAGGGCGGGCAGACCTATACCACCGGCGGGGTGCAGTTCGACATGCGCGGGTTCCGGAAAGTGCTTGCCATCGACACCGCGGCGCAGACGATCACGGTTGAGAGCGGCGCTACCTGGGACGAGGTGCAGCGGGCACTGGCGCCGGCTGGGGCTCGCGATCAAGGTGATGCAGTCGTCGAACATCTTCACCGTGGGCGGCACCATGAGCGCCAATGCCCATGGCCGCGACCTCGACGTGACCCAGATGGTCGAGGTGGTCGAGCGCTTCCACCTCCTCAAGGCCGACGGCGAGGTGGTGGAGGTAAGCCGCACCGAGAACCCCGAGCTCTTCTCGCTGGTGATCGGTGGCTACGGGATGTACGGGGTGATCCTCGACGTGACCCTCAAGGTGACGAAGGATGAGCTGTACGAGCAGCGCGCGGCATCGGTGGACTACAGGGATTTCCCGGCGTATTTCCGGGACAGTGTGCAAGCCGACACCGGCGTGGTATTCATGCTGGTACGGCCGTCGATCGATCCCGATGCGGACAAGTTCCTCAGGGAGATGGTCGTGGTGACCTGGCGCCGGGCGCCAGTCGGCACGCCGGGAAGCTTCGGGCTCACCGAGGAGGCCAACGTCACTCGTGACCGGTTCTTCCTGGGGATATCGCGCAAGTTCGACTGGGCCAAGAAGCTCCGATGGTACCTGCAGAAGAAGGTTGAGCTCGGGGCGGGCGAGCAGCGCATCGTATCCAGGAACAACGCGATGCGGCCACCGTTGGCACCGCTCGAGCTGCTCCGATACCAGTCGGGGAAGGACACCGACATCCTGAACGAATACTATGTGCCGATGCAGCACTTCGTGCCGTTCATGGACAAGTTTCGCCAGATCCTGCTCGACAACCACATGAACGTGATGAGCTCGACCGTGCGGTTCGTGAGCCCGAACGCCCAGCCGGTGCTGGCGTACGCGCCGACCGAGCCGGTGTTCGCGATCATCCAGATGAGCAACGTCGGGCTCGACTCGGCGGCGCAGGCGAAGACGGCCGACGTGACGCGGCAGCTGGTGGATGCGGCGATCGAGTTCGGTGGGACGTACTATCTCACCTACCAGTTGTATCCCACTCCGGCGCAGCTCTACCGGGCGTATCCCCGGGCGGGGGAGGCGTTCGAGAGGAAGCGGTTCTACGATCCGGGCGAGGTCTTCTCCAGCAAGTTCTACGAGAGGTATGGACATGCCGAAGGCCAATGACTGGGGGAAGGAGGGGATGGCGGGGAGGACGGGGAGGACGGGGCGAGCGGGTAAGACCGGCAAGGTGGGTAAGGCGGTTGTCCTGCTCCTGGTCCTCATGCTTGCCGGTGCCTGGTGGCTCTTCGGCTACGAGCCGTCCTACTCCGGCACGCTGGTCGCAAGGCCGGCGCGCACGTTGGTGTTCGCGCATCGCGGGTTCGGCAACCATGCCCCCGACAACAGCCTCTTCGCGGTGGAGCAGGCGATGGCGGCGGGCATGGATGGGGTAGACGTTGATGGCCAGTTCACCGCCGACAGCGACCTGGTGGTATTCCACGACCTGAGCGTGGACCGGCTGACGAACGACACCGGCCGGGTGACGCGGAAGACGCTCGCCGAGATGCAGGCGCTCGACCTCGGTCCGAAATACGACAGCCTGGTCGTGGGTGCGTACGTGCACAGCTTCGAGGACTTCGTGCTGGCCACGAAGGGGCGCGGGATCCTCATGATGGAGCTCAAGGTGCCGAGCGCCAGGCGGAGCGGCATCGAGGAACGGGCGGTCGAGATCATCCGGAAGCACAGTGCCCAGCAGGATGTGGTGCTGAGTTCATTCAATCCGCTGGTGCTGTGGCGCCTCAAGAAGCTCGACCCGAATATCCGCACCGCTCTGATCTTCATGGACACCAACTGGAATCCGGAACTGGTGGCGGAGATCAAGAAGGGTGATGAAGTGGACCTGCCGTGGCCGCTGCGCCAGGAGTGGATCCGGCGGGGGATCCGGAAACTGGTGAAGCCCGACCTGTTAAGCATCAACGTGGCGGTGGACTCGGCGGTGACGCGAAGGCTGATCGAGAACGGATGGCCGGTGTTCCTGTGGGCGCCGGATGAGACGGCAGAGATCCAGACGGCACTGGCAAAGAGACCGTACGGGGTGATCTCGGACGAGCCGGTCCGGGCGAAGGAGCTGAGGGGGCAATGAGTTGCGGGCGCTGCGCTATCTGTTACCTGATCGGGGCGGCGACGTGAAATCACGGGCGCATGTTGCATGGATCGCGTTCCGCGGTCTCGTTCAACTTCGAGGTTCCGATGAACTTCCGTCGCCTTCGCCTCATTGTGGAGGCCTTGTTCTGGGTTCCGGTGGCTGTGGTGGCAGCGATAGTGCTCCACTTCGCGAGAGTGGTGCGCGAGCTTCTAGCTGCGTTCCGTGCAGAGTGGGATGACGCGGATGACGCTGCCGTGAGCAAGGGGAGGAACTGGGGGGGCAGTAGCTAGCCCTGGGCTTCGGAGAACCGCAGGCACTCCTTCAGTTCCTCATCGGTCGCGTCATCGAAGCTGGCGCGGAGCTTTCCTTTCCTCAAACCGTGCATCGGTGAGCTGAAGGTGACGGTGGACCAGCCGAACCTGTCCTTCGATCGCCCACCGAGTGGCCAGGCCTCCCAGACGTGATCGGAATCATCCATCACGAGTCGCATGTGTGATCGACCTCACCAAATTGATGAACCGGTGGCAACGGCCCTGCGCGTTCCGGGGTACTACTCCACGTAGGCGGGTGACATGAGTCACTCGATTCTCCGCGGAGGTTCAGATGTCTTCTCAGCGTACTCAGCGCTACGTGCCACAGGGAGTATATGTGCTCGCCGAGCGACTGAAGCGGGAGGGTGTGGAGCTTTCGATGATTCGCGGGGCCTGGCACCCGGTCCGGCGAGCGCTGGCGCGTCCCGGTCGCAATCACGAGAAGGCGATTCCGGTCGTCACCAACGGCGTCGCGGTGATCGCGGTGGATACGGCGGAGCGGGCGGCCGACCTGTCCGGGTTCCTCAACTGGTGCGGTGTCCATCACCTCGAGCCGGTCGCGAACCTCCGGCCACCGGAGCAGCAGAAGCTGGCGTCTTGAGCGACCTCAGGCCTTGGGCGTGCCGACTGCTATCCTGACGTCCTGGCCCAGGTCCTCCAGCTTCAGGTTCATGTCGTAGACTTTCAGGATTGAGCCTGGCACCGCGCCTGGCTCATCGCCGACGGAAACGAGAACGTCATATCGAGTCCGAAGCGCCTCGTCCACGGAGACGAGGGTGACTTCGTGGGATGCGCCGACCGCTTCCTGTAGTGCAGGGAGGTCGGCGCGTGCTTTTCCGGTCTGCAGGACCGCGATGCGACGGGCCTGCTGGCGCTTCGCGAGCGCAGCGGCTATCACGACATACTTGATCATTTCCCCGATCCCGGCACCGGCCTCCGCGTGCGGGCTTCGGGTTGAGCGGCGGGCATCGCTGCTGCCCGACGCGCCTTCCGGAAGGGCGGCAGGAAATCCATCAACCAGTACCACGAAATCGCCAGGAGGGCCCCGACCAGGGACGGAACGATGATCTCCTGCATGTTGGTCCCTCCGCGCTCTTCCCTAGATCGGACGGCTGAAGTGGGTCAGGAGGTATCGGCTTCCGTTCCAGCAGAGTGCCGCGACCAACGCACCGATCGCCACAGAACGCAGGTCGGGCTTGATCAGCGTGTCGCCGGTTTTCCCCTTCCGGTGGTCCTCGGCGTACTTGAGGCAGCGAAACCAGCCGATGAGGCAGATGAAGAAGACGACGAACGCGGCGATGGTGGCCGAGCCAGGTACCATGTTTCTCGCAACGAGTGTGGCGGCGGTTCCGCCAAGGAGTGCCAGTCCCGCCATGCTCACGTCAGCGGGGAGGTTGCTGAAGTCCGTCTGGCCGGCCCACATCTTCATGAGTGTGTCGCTAACCATGAACATGAGCGGGAGACCGTAAATCAGGATCGCGTCAACGTGCTGCTCGATGAAAATCATCGGGTCGAAATTCATGGTGCGGTCCCGGCAGGGGATGCCATCGACTCCCAACCTCCGGGTAACATGTCGGCCGACAGAATGAGGCGCCAGCACGTGGGGCTCGAGCTGGGCATTGAGCAGGGGAGGGGGGCGGGGTATCTTGTTCCGCCCGGGGATTTCCGCCCGGACGTGGACAGCGACGGCATGGCTGAGTATCGTTCGTAAGTCGTTGCCAAACAAATAGATGCCCCTTGGTGTAACTGGCAACACGCCTCACTCTGGATGAGGAGAGTCCTGGTTCGATCCCAGGAGGGGCAATACGAAGGGCGACCGGAAGGTGACGGTCGCCCTTTTCTTTCAGGCCGCGGGAGTGAATGCGCCGCCCGCCGCCCTGGATAAATCCGCGTGCGCTTGGAGTTCCGCCAGGCGAGCCTCGACAACAGGGATAATCGTGTCGAGGGCATCGCCTCCGGCAGCGAACAGTGTCGGCGGGTGCTCCATGCGGGCGATTTGTACCAGTACTTCACCCAGTGCTGCGGGATCATTGGGCTGCTGACCGTCGTACACCGACCAGGCAGCCGCGATGTTGCCCGCCGGACCATAGTCCTCGATGTGCTTGCTGCTCCACTCGACCGACTTGGGGTCGAGAAGGCCGGTGCGGAAGAAGCCCGGCTCAACCACCGTGATCCTGATACCGAACCGCTCGACCTCCCTAGCAATCGCAAGCGAGAGTCCCTCGACTGCGAACTTGCTCGCGCCGTATGCCGCCACCGCGGCTTGGCCCACCACGCCGGCGACGGAGGAGATGTTGATGATGTGCCCGGAACGCTGGTTGCGGAGTACCGGAAGTACGGCGCGCATCACGTAAACTACGCCCCAGAAGTTGGGCGCGAACTGTCGTTCGATCTGTTCGGTTGTGAACTCCTCAAAATTGCCGAGTAGGCTATAGCCGGCATTGTTGACCACTACGTCGATGCGGCCGAATCGCGTTGCCGCCTCCTCGACTGATGTCGTCACCTGTGCCTCGTCGGTGACGTCCAGCTTGATGAGGGCGAGATTGGCCCCGGCCCCGGCCAGGTCGCCGTAGGCATCACGCAGCTTGTCAAGATCCCTGCCGGTCGCGACGACGCGATCCCCCGCCCGCAATGCTGCTCTTACTGTTCCGGCACCAATGCCACTGCCGGCGCCGGTAACAAACCAGACCTTGCTCATGTCACTTCCCTCACAATTAGGTCTCGATCGGCGAATGCCGTGCGGGGCGCCACGATGACCCGGCAAAGTATGGCATTCGTGCAAGCAGTGCACGGCAGTTTGCGGTTTGACCCTTGCGCTCGAGTCTCCTTTGACGTATGATGATCGTCATATGAGATCCACCACCCCGAGGAAACCCGCCACCAGCCGCAAGGAAGCGACGCACGAGCGCATCGTGCACACCGCCGCCCGCGCCATCCGGCGCAGCGGCTATAGCGGCGCCGGCGTGGCCGAGATCATGAAGGAGGCCGGGCTTACGCACGGGGGCTTCTACGCCCACTTCGATTCGCGTGAGGGGATGCTGGCCGAGGCGGCCGACCGGGCGGGTGCCGACGGGATGGCCGTGTTGGCGCGGGTGGCTGCCGTGGCACCGCCCAGGAAGGCGCTCGAAGCGATGCTCCGCGCCTATCTCTCGAAGGAGCATGTGGAAGGCGTCGAGACGGGGTGCGCGGTCGCCGCGCTGGGCTCGGAGCTGCCGCGACAGTCGCCCAGGGTGCGGCGGGCCGCGACCCGCCGGATCAAGGAGATGATCGACCTGGTCGCCCGCCAGTCGCCCGACTGGGGGCAGCCGGGCGCGCACGAGCGGGCGCTCGTCACCACGGCGACTGCACTTGGCGCGCTCGTCATGGCCCGTGCCGTGGACGACCCCAAGCTCGCGAGCGCGGTGCGCGAAGCGGCGCTGAAGTACCTCATCCCGACAGGCTGATACGCCATGCACCCCTGCCTGGTCTGGGTTTGTCAAAGAATATGATGATCATCATATAAAGATGCGTAGTTGACCTCAATGGAAAGCGAGCACGGTATGTCAGGCAATCAGGAGCAGCAGGTTCGGCCGGTGGCGATCGTGACGGGAGCATCGGCAGGGATCGGAGGAGCGACCGCGCGGGCGCTTCAGGCGGCCGGCTATCGGGTGTTCGGTACCTATCGGAAGCCTTCGGGGACGAGGGCGACGGGTATCGAGTACCTGACGTGCGATGTGACCAGCGACGAGTCGGTGCAGGCCGCAGTCGGTGAGGTGCTGGCACAGGCAGGCCGCATCGATCTCCTCGTCAACAACGCAGGGGTGGGATTGCTTGGGGGGGCGGAGGAGTCATCACTGGAGCAGGCGAAGTCCCTGTTCGACGTCAACCTGTTCGGCGTGATTCGCATGACCAAGGCAGTCCTGCCAGCCATGCGCAAGCAGGGCGCGGGGCGGATCGTCAACATCAGCTCGGTCATGGGCCTGATCCCCGCGCCATTCATGGCCCTGTATGCCGCCAGCAAGCACGCCCTGGAAGGGTATTCCGAGTCGCTGGATCATGAGATCCGGGGCTCGGGGATCAGGGTGGTGCTGGTCGAACCGGCCTACACGAGGACTTCTTTCGATGGCAATGCTTACCAGGCCGACCAGCAGCTCGCCGTCTATCAGTCGGCACGCACGAACGCGGAGGGCGCCCTGCGGGACGCGATGACGACTGCCGACACGCCGGAGCTCGTCGCGAGCGCCGTCGTGAAGGCTTCAAGCGAGGCCAACCCGCATCGCCGCTACGCCGTGGGCCGGATGGCCCGCCAGGTTAGCCTGCTCCGGCGCTTCGTTCCCGCGTCGGCGTTCGACAAGAGCCTGCGGAAGCAATTGCGCCTGCCCGCATAGGCCCGGTTCGCAGCAATCCTCCGAGCGGGACAGACCGCGGCAGTGAACTGGCAGTTGTCCCTGAGAAGTACGGCAAGGACTGGTATGAGACCCGGCAAACTCCGGCGGCGGGTGACACGATCTCGCGGTAGTGGCTGCAAGTTGCAGGGATCAACGGGTTGTGGGAGCGGCTCTGGATGAGGAGAGTCCTGGTTCGATCCCAGGAGGGGCAATACGAAGGGCGATCGTCGCATGAGCGGCGGTCGCCCTTTGTCGATTTGCGGCTGGTGCTGGCCTGACCATGCCGCGATCGAGGAATCCGAGACGGCACTGTGCCATTCTGCCGGGCGTGAGTGACCATGTGAGTCAGCGAGTGAGTCGCCCCGATGTCGCCTCGGCATGATTGCCCAAGCCCCCTTGCGCTTCGGCAATTCGGACCGTAAAACGCGACAGGAGGCTCGCTGCTAAGGAGGCGTTATGAGCACCACCCTCGACACCGCGACCGAGATTCGGTCGTTCCACATCGAGATTCCAGAGGAGCAGATCATCGACTTGCGCCGCCGCATCGAGGCGACGCGCTGGCCCACGATGGAGCTCGTCTCAGACCGATCGCAGGGCGTGCAGCTGGCGACGTTGAAGGAGCTCGCCCGCTACTGGGCGACCGAGTACGACTTCGGCCGGATCGGGGCGAGGCTGAACGCGCTTCCGCAGTTCACGACCGAGATCGACGGCGTGGAGATCCACTTCATCCACGTCAGGTCGCGGCATGAGAATGCGTTGCCGCTGATCATGACGCATGGCTGGCCCGGCTCCGTCATTGAGCTGCTCGAGACCGTCGGCCCGCTCACCGACCCGACCGCCCACGGCGGCACCCCCGAGGATGCATTTCACCTCGTGCTGCCGTCCCTGCCCGGGTATGGGTTCTCCAGTGAGCCGGCCGAGCTCGGTTGGGACGCCGCCCGTACTGGACGCGCGTGGGCGGAGCTGATGCACCGCCTCGGCTACACCCGCTACGTCGCGCAGGGCGGAGACGTGGGTGCTCTCGTCACGGACCTGATGGGCCGCCAGGCAGTCGAGGGCCTGGTGGGCTACCACCTGAACCTGCTCACGGCGGTACTCGCAATTGGCGATCACCTGCCCAAGGAATCCGAACAGGAACGCGCAGCGGCCGCGGCGGTCGCGACATTCAGGCAGGACGGCTTCGGCTACTTCCTCGAGATGGCAACGCGGCCACAGACGATTGGCTATGCCCTGCTGGATTCACCCGTCGCCCTGGCGGCCTGGCTGCTGGATCACGACACGGACAGCTACTACAAGATTTCCCGCGCGTTCGTCGCAGGCGAGCCCGTGGGCAGTCTTACCCGGGACAGCATCATCGACAACATCACGTTGTACTGGCTGACCGGCACGGCAGCGTCGGCGGCCCGGTCGTACTGGGAGGACGGACGGGCGCTGGCCGCAGCGCTTGCGTCCGGTCAGGCTCCTCCGCCGGTCAACGTTCCCGTCGGCTTCACGACATTCCCCGGCGAGATCTGGGCTTCCCCGCGCAGCTGGGTTGAGATGGTCTACCCTGGCCTCGCCTACTTCAACGAGGTCGAAAGGGGCGGACACTTCGCCGCGTGGGAGGAGCCTGAGCTCTTCTCCACCGAGGTGCGCGCTGCATTCAGCTCACTGCGCTAATGAACACGATTGCCATGGTTAAACAGCACAGCTGGGAATGGCCCGACGAGGGCGATCGCGAACATGTGTTCTCTACTGTGCCACGGCCTGACTATCGGGCTACTCAACGTCGGTAAACTCCGACATTTGAGTGAGTAAAGTTCGGCAAAGTCGAGCATAAAATCGAGCAAACTCCGGCAGCGGGTGACACGACCTCGCAGTGAAGACTGCAAGTTGCCGGAAATCAGCGGGTTATGGGAACCGCTCTGGATGAGGAGAGTCCTGGTTCGATCAGGAGGGGCAAAGCCCACCGTGAACAACGGTGGGCTTTTTCTTGAGGTTCGGCTGGACGCTTCTGGCCGTGAGGGAACTCGGCCGTTGCTGGTCGTACTGTCGCACCACGGGTACATTACGCCTACCTCATACACATCAGGCGCGGTGACGGACCTCCGGATGCAGCTGCAGACGGCCCTTGCCTCGTCGTACACCCTCCAACGCGAGCTCGGCCGGGGCGGGATGGCCACCGTCTACCTTGCCCGGGACCTGCGTCACGACCGCCCCGTCGCGCTCAAAGTGTTGCACCCCGAACTCGCCGCCACGCTCGGTCCCGAGCGCTTCCTCCGTGAGATCAAGCTCGCCGCCCGGCTGCAGCACCCGCACATCCTCACCGTACTCGACTCCGGTGAATCCGCCGGGCAGCTCTGGTTCACCATGCCATTCGTGGAGGGCGAGAGCCTGCGCGACCGGCTGAACCGGGAGAAGCAGCTCCCCGTGGCGGACGCGCTCCGCATCGCACGCGAAGCAGCCACGGCGCTGGATTATGCCCACCGGCACGACACAATCCATCGTGACATCAAGCCGGAGAACCTGCTGCTCACCAGCGACGGACAGGTGCTGGTCGCAGATTTCGGGGTCGGGAGGGCCTTGAATCATGCAGCGGCCTCCGGGATTGCAGAGAGCAGGCTTACCGAAGCGGGAATGGTGGTCGGCACGGCGGCATACATGAGCCCGGAACAGGCGAGCGGCCAGCGCGACATGGATGGGCGGACCGACGTCTACTCGCTCGGCGTGGTGCTCTACGAGATGCTGGTGGGGGAGACACCGTTCACCGGGCCCACCGCGCAGGCCATCATTGCCAGGCGGTTCAGCGGTGAAGTGCCGTCAGTCAGGAAGAGCCGCCCGTCAGTCTCCGAGGAGGTCGAGCGTGTCATCGCCCAGGCGCTCGCGATGGTTCCCGCCGACCGGTTCGCGACGGCGTCCGATCTGGCCAGAGCGCTGGACGTGGGCAATCGGGCTTCGTCATCCGCGAGCGGAGACACTCTGGCGACGTCCGCCCGCCCACCTGCCGTGCGCTCCCTTCTCACTCGCCCGCTCACCGCCGTCCTGGCCATCGGGTTCCTTCTCGGACTCGGCGTGCTCTTCGCCTGGCGCCGGAATCACCCGGGAGCGGAGTCCGCCTTTCGCGAGCGGCGCGTGGCGGTGCTGCCCTTCGAGAACCTGGGCGACTCCGCCGATGCCTACTTCGCCGACGGGATCACCGACGCGGTCCGGGGCAAGCTCACCGCGATCCGCGGGATGCGGGTGACGGCGTCGAACAGTTCAAGCCAGTACCGCGGCACCAGCAAGTCCCCGAAGGAGATCGGGCGTGAGCTGGGGGTAGACTACCTCTTGACGGGCAAGGTCCGCTGGCAGAAGGGCAAGGACGGCGCGAGCCGGGTGCAGGTGAGCCCGGAGCTGATCGAGGTCGCCACCGCCGACGCGAAGTGGCAGCAGCCCTTCGATGCGGCGCTCACCGATGTCTTCCAGGTCCAGGCAGACGTGGCGGGCCGCGTGGCGCAGGCGCTGAAAGTGGAGATTGGGACCAGCCAGCAACATTGCGCTCGCCGACCGGCCCACGGCGAACCTGGCGGCGTACGATGCCTACCTCAAAGGCGAGGCGGCGCGCGCGCTGGGCGCCAACTCGGTAACTCTCCGGCAGGCGATGGGCTTCTACGAGCAGGCCGTTGCCCTCGACCCGAATTTCATGGCGGCCTGGGCCGGCCTTTCGGAAAGCAGCTCGCGACTCCACGGGCATCTCAGCATCCTGGGCCCTCCACCGGAGGACGTCGCGGATCGTGCGCGCTCAGCCGCGGACCGCGCCATCGCGCTCGATCCAGGGCATCCGGATGGATACCGAGCGCTGGGCGAATATTATCGCTCGGTCGCGTACAAGCCTGCGCTGGCCATCGATCAGTATGCCAAGGCGCTCACGCTCGCCCCTGACGATGCCGACGTGCTCCGGGGGCTCGGGCTGGCCGAAGAATCACTCGGGCAGTGGGAGGACTCGGTCGAGCACCTGCGCAGGAGTCAGAGTCTCGACCCGAGGTCGGTGTCCACTGCGGCCGCGCTGGGATGGCTGCTGCTTTGGGTGCGCCGTTATCCCGAGTCGCTCGCCGCATACGACCTGGCACTCGCCATGGATCCCTCGTCGCTATCGAGCATCGAGGGCAAGGCGATGAACTTTGTCGCCCAGGGTGACCTGGCCCAGGCGAGAGCAACGCTGGCGGGGCCACCGGCAGGCGTGGACCTGCCCGCATTCGCGGGATACATGGCGGCGTGGTGGGACCTCTACTGGGTCTTGTCCCAGGAACAGCGAGCGCTCCTTTACCGACTCACTCCGGCGGCCTTCGAGGGCGATGTCGGCGCGTGGGGGTTGGCGCTGGCAGGGGCATACGAGGTCGATGGCGACATGACGCGGGCCGCCGCCTACGCGGATTCGGCCAGGGCGGCGATCGAGAAGGATCTTGCGACTGCCCCGGAGGACGCGCACCGGCTGGTGCTGCTGGGCGTCGCGCTGGCATACACTGGACGCCGGGACGAGGCGATTCGCCTGGCCACGCAGGGCGTCGCGCTCGCGCCCATAGCGAAGTATCCCGGGGCGGCCTACTACCAGCACCAACTCGCCCGCGTCTACATCCTGGCCGGCGAGCCCGAGAGGGCGCTCGACCAGCTCGAGCCGTTGCTCAAGGTCCCGTACTATCTCTCGTCCGGCTGGCTCAAGATCGATCCCACCTTCGCGCCGCTCCGGGGCAATCCGCGTTTCGAGCGCTTGGCGGCAGGCGGATAGCCGTCGCGGCATGGTTCGATCCCAGGAGGGGCAATGCGATGGGCGACCGTCATGACGACGGTCGCCCTTTTCACGCTTGTCCTGCCTGACGCGAGACCCCTTCAATTGCGTGCCGCCGGGCGATACCCCGGCCCGCGCACCACCTTTCCCGGCAGCGCGTTGGTCATCTGCCCGTCGGCAATCACAGGCACACCGTTCACAAGCACATACTGCCATGCCGATCGACAGCTGATTGGGGTTTTCGAACGTTGCGACGTCGCGAATGGAATCGGGATCGAATACCACCACGTCGGCCCACATGCCCTGCTTGAGTACGCCGCGATCAGCCAGCCGCATGCGCTGCGCCGGCAGCGAGGTGAATTTCCGGATTGCGTCTTCGAGCGTAAGCTTGTGCTCCTCGCGCACGTATTTCCGGAGAATGCGTGGAAACGTTCCGTAGGCGCGCGGATGCGGATGCTCCTTGCCGAGAAGCCCGTCGGGGGCCGTGCCCTGCGAGTCGTTGTCGACCGACGTCCACGGTTGCTGCAGCGCGAGCGCGACGTCCGGCTCCGACATCCCGAATACGGCGTTGGACGTGAAAGCGTCATCCTCGACGAGAATGTCCATCAGCGTTTCAATGGGATCCTTGCCGCGTTCGTTCGCGATCTGTGCCAGTGTCTTTCCCTGCAGCGGAAGCAGCTGCTGATTCGCCACGACGGCGATGAGAATCGCCTCGGGCCCCGGAATCTCCTGCCACTCGTTCTCCCATGGCGCATTCGGTGTGAGCATGTCCTTCCGGATACGGGCGCGCATCGCCGGGTCCTTCAGCCGCTCGATCATCTTCCTGTCGCCGCCGTCGTGTGCCCACGGCGGAATGAACGCCGATGTGCTGTTGAACCAGGCCGGGTACGCGTACGTGTTCGCGCCGACCTCGACGCCGCTCGATCGTGCCGAGTCGATCTTCGCCACGATTTTCGGCATCAGTCCCCACTGAGGCTTGCCTGCCGCCTTGAGATGCCAGATCTCCACCGGGATCTTCGCCTCGCGCCCGATCTGCACGGCTTCGTCGATCGCCTCGAAGACGTGGGCACCCTCCGACCGCATGTGCGTTGCGTATATGCCACCGTATTTCGACGCCTCACTCGCCAGCGCGATCAGCTCCTCGGTGGTTGCATACATCGCCGGCGCGTACTGCAGCGACGTCGACACTCCCACCGCGCCATCCTCCATCGCGGCACGCACCTGCGCCTTCATGCGCTCCAGCTCCGCTGCGTCCGGCTGCTTGTCCACATCGCCCAGCACCATGCGCCGCACCTGCGTCGCGCCGACGAACGTCCCGAAATTGATTCCGATCCCCTGCTTTTCCAGGCGCGCGAAATACTCCCCGAGCGTCCGCCAGTCCGGCGTGAGCTTGAGGTGCTCGTAGCTGACGTGATCGGCTGCGATGATCGAGTCATTGAGGGGCGCGACCGAACCGCCCTCGCCTGTTATTTCCGTCGTAATTCCCTGAAAGATCTTTGACGGCAGATGTGGGTTCAGGAGGATTGTCAGCTCCGATTGACCGAGCATGTCGATGAATCCCGGCGCGACCACTTTGCCCTGGGCGTCCAGTCGGCGTGTCGCCGCCTGGCCCGCAAGGTGGCCGATGGCCGCGATCCTTCCGCCGCGAATCCCGACATCGGCCGCGTACCACGGCGAGCCGGTCCCGTCGATGATGTGACCGTTTTCGATTACGAGATCGAAGGGTGTCGCGCCGCTTCGACGTTCTGGCGAACAGCCCGCGAGGATGGAGAGTGCGAGAAGAAGCGCTGCTTGATTCAAGATGCGCATGGAATCTCCGGTTCAGTCCGGCTGACGGCCGCAGAATAGTCGGGCAATGAAGCCCGGCAACGACCTGGATCGTGCCGGGCTTCGCCTGTCTGCGTGGTGAGTGTGTTGGTGCGCGCATCGTTCACGCGAAGCGCCGAGCTGCTGAACCGTCAGTGGCCGGCGCAACAGGCGCCGCCGCAACGGCCCCATGTGGTTTCGTCATCCGCTATCCACCGCCACCGGGCCGTGCCAGGCACAGGAACGCCGGTTGGCGCGCTTCGGCGGACGATGCACCAGTATCTGGGGGCCGCGCCGCCCGCCGGGATAGTCTTGGCCCACCAATGGATGGTCGTGGCCGGCTGGATGGTCGTGGGCGGCTCCGCGCCACATTTCGCGGCCTTTCGGTCCGCAATGGAAATGCCCGGGCACCCTCCGGTGGAGAGTGGATTGGAGCCCCCCCAGTCTTCCATGCAGAACGAGATCGTAGTGACCGAAGCAGCGGAAGCCATGGGTACGAACCCCTGCTTATTGCTGTAATCGGGTGACGGTGCACTCAAATTGACGTACGCGATAAGCTGCCAGGTCGGGCGAAATTCTTGGAATCGAGCTGATCCAGCCCCGGAACGGGGACGATGGTGCCCACCACGCTCAACGGGCCTGCCCCGGGTCTCCACCAGCCGGTCTTTGTAGGTGAGAGCCGCTGCTCGTCGTACCAGCCCTTGACCTTCAGGACTGGTGAGCCCTTAAGGCCGGCGATGCCATTCATTGTGCTGGTCAGATCGGGTCCGGTATCCGGAACGTACCCCAATTCCCCCACCTCGCACCACCCGTCGAGGCACTTGAATCCGATTACCTGGGTGTTACGGCGTACGTCCCATTCCCAGCGAGCGACCGCGGGGATGTCCTGCCACTCAACTTCAGATCAAGAGCACTAGTGCGCTTGATCGACAGTTCGCGGTAGGACGGGAGCGCACTGACCTGTCTCGGCGAATGACAATCCCTCTCTTCTGAGACGAACGCCACCATTCCAGCGTACCACTTGTTGCTCCGCCGGAAGACGAAGAGGCAGTTCAATCCGGGCTTCAGCGCGAGCTTGGAGTAGGTTCCTCCAAGACTGAGAATCTCCACCATTGGAAATGCCAGGCCCATGTGGACCTGCTTTCTCGTGTCAAGCGAGTCATCCAAACTGTCATGGGCGAAGACGGCATAGAGCGAATCGTACACGGTTGCCCTTAACTAGTCGCTGACAGTCGTTGAACTCGGGAACATTCGTTTGTGCTTGCGGAGCTGACAGATAGGGGCCCTTGAGGGTGTGCAGCGTCACCAGCTGCCTCTCCTTGTTCGTGATTTGAATCTTCGTGAAGTCCCAGTCATGAGGGCACTCCGGCAGGGGTTCCCTTCTGGGCGCTTGCAGGTAGCCTGCCACGAGAAGAGGAACAACGACGACGAGGATCAACATCCTCCTGGACCCCGCGGTGGTACGCATCTGACCCTCCTGGTCTGAATGAAACCATCACGACTTCGGGTTACCGTGCGAGGGATTGCATTCGTGTCAGTGTCGGCCGCAGGAAAGGGTCGCTGTCGCGCAACAGCCGGCTCGCGGGACGTGCCCACCGGCGGGCGGTGACGCGGTCGCCGGCCTGCGCGGCGAGATCGGCACGCAGCACCAGCGCAGGCACCAGGGTCGCGGCGCGAATCGGATCGGCCAGGGCATCCGTCGCCATGTCCCCCATGGCGGCAAGCACGGAATCGATCCACGCGGCGGCGCCCGCCCGGTCGCCGGCGCTGGCATTCAGCGCGGCCTCCGGATAGAGCGCATCGAAGGTGACCTCGTTAGGGGGAACGCTCGCCCGCATCTGCCCGAGCTGGGCGAGCAGCCGACTCCGTTCCGCCGCATCCTTCCGCTGGTCGGCGGCCTGCGCGTCGAGCAGCGGATCACCGAGTCTGTTGAGGTCGTCGATCCCGGGGAGGGGATGGACCGGATAGGCGAGGGTCGCAGCCCTGGCGAGCCAGGCGGCGCTCGCTTCCTCGCGTGCCGGCGGGTCAGGCATGCGCGAAATGGCCGTGCGAAGCTGTCTGGTGAGTCGGTCGAGGGTATCGCTCGGCCCACCGACGGTCGAATAGATCAGGAGCGAAGTTGCCAGGCCCCCCAATTCTGGTGGAACACTCAGGCTGGCCATCGCCCGTGGCTGGCGCAGGTACTCCGCAGCGAGATCGACGCGTCCGGTCAGGCTCGCGAGTCCTGCAAGGCGCACCGGATCGGGTGTCGTAGCCGGCGATTGTTCCGCAAGCAGCGAATCCAGCAGCGCAAGCGCCCGCTCCAGGCCAGCCGCATCCTCCGGGAGCGACTCCTTCAGGAGCACCCATGTCAGGGTTTGACCGACCCGGAGCCGGTCGGATGGATCATGGCTCATGGCCAGGGCACGGCGTAGAGCCTCAACGGCGTCCCGCCGGTGCAGGAGATCGAGCGCAATGCCCTTCGCCTCGAGGGCACGCGGATCGTCCGGCGCGGCCGCCGTCCAGCCTTCGGCTATGTCAAGGAGCATGCGTCGCTGATGGAGGCTCGCTCTCGTGCGGGTCGCCAGACTCCGCCGGTCCGGAATGAGAGCCGTCGTGGTCAGAACGGGTTCGAAGGCCAGGCTATCGGCCGCCTGGATCGGAAAGGCGGTAAATCGGAATTGCCCGTCGAGTGAACGTCCGTGGTGGAAGTTGTTGCCGTCCACGAAGAAAAGTTCTCGCAGAGCGGCGTAGCTGCCCTCCCGGTACGCCGACAGGATCTCGGGGTGAAGGTGGTACGCCTGGACCAGTGCGCGCAGGCCACTGTAATAACTGCTGCGGAATCGCCAGGCACCCGGGCGCCTCGGATCACGAATCACGACGGTATCGGTGACCTGACAGAATCCCAGACCGTACCAGGCGATAAAGTCCGACGGATCCCGTTGGGTCAGCTTCTCCCAGACCGGACAGGCAGCCATGGGGCGTGCCGCGCGCGGAGGCAAGCAGGGCATCCGCGAGCAGCTGCTCCCGTGTCGTGAGCATGGCGCGCCCGCTCGCGGCTTGCTCCGCCGCGGAGCGCCAGCGGCCCGACTCGACCTGCTGCCACTGCCGCGTCAGGCCCAGCCAGAGATAGGCACGTACAAAGTCCCGGTCGACGGTAGTTGCCCTGTCAAAAGCCCCGTCGGCTGCTGCGAGATCCCACTCCCCGAGCGCGCGGGTTCCGGCGGCAAAGGCCTGTACTGCGGGGAGGGATCGGGAGCCGAGCTGGTCCGTGACCGAGTCCGGCGGGAGGGCATCACGCAGTACCAGGAGCTCGGCCATCCGCGCGAAGGTGGCGCTGCCCTCTCGGGTATCCGCAGGCAGGCGCGCCGTCGCGAGGCTGAGCTGGGTGCCGCCGCGGGTCGCGTCATACAGGCCCGCGAGGATCCGCAACGAGTCTCCCATGCGGGTCACCGTGCCACGAACGAATCGACCGGCGCCGAGGATGAGGGCAGCCTGATAGGCATCACTCATGGTCCAGGTCTTGGCGGCATGGGCCTGCAGCAGTTCCGCCTCCCGGAACTCTTCCACCACCGTGATGCCGCTCCACCGGCTCGCCAGGGCATCGCGAAGGGCGGCGCGCTCATTGAGCGTGGCCACACCGCTGTCGTAGGCAAAGGGCAGGACCGCGTAGCGGGTCGAGTCGAGTGCAGTTCCTTCCGAA
>CAWBMQ010000004.1:507500-937229 GCA_963789925.1 uncultured Gemmatimonadales bacterium | reverse complement strand
TGCGGCCGGCCCCAGGGCGACGCCAGGCCGGGGAGTTGCCGGCCTGCTCCAGAAGCGCTCGGCCTAGCCGCCTAGGGATTCTGCCGGGCGACGATGATGATCGTCGCCAGACTTGCGATAATCGTTGCTGCCGTCGCGAGGATCTGCAAAGTATTCCCCGGCGGCTTCGTCTTGTCCTTCTCCGGCACGAAGATGGTGCCGCCCGCCGCCGGCACCGGCTTCCCGTCGGGCAGCAGGAAGCGGCGATGTACGCTCTCCACCTTGCCACTGGGCTGCGTGACGTAGGCGCGCCCCTTGTCGGCATCCCGGCTGTACCCGCCCGCAGATGCAATGTAGAAGTCCATGTTCTTGCCCTCGGCCCACGTCACTGCCAGCGGGGCATTCACCGCGCCCTGCACGCGAACCACCGGATTGTACTCGGGGATGTGGATCGAGTCGCCACCGGCCAGGATGAGGTTGTCGTGATAGGCGCTGTCCTCCAGCACGAGCGGCAGGTCGATGCCGATGCGGCCTTCCTTGTCCTTGTGCCGATAGAACTGGATGCCGGCGGCGTACGCCTCGTTGGTGAGCCCGCCCGCCTGCGCGATGAGGTCGCTCAAGCGCTCATTTCGCGTGAGCAAGGCATACTTGCCCGGGAACTGCACCTGACCCGTCAGCGTGACGGTGCGCTGCAACTCCCATCCCGGCTGCTCGAAGATCAGGATGTTGTCAAATGGCTGGAGGACAAACGTCGGCGCACCTGATGCCGGCGCGGGCAGGCCAGGCGGTCCCAGATACTTTCCGTTCGCGGAGCGGTCAAAGATGTATGTCGAATCGAGCGGTACGCGGATGGATGTTGCCACGGTACCGCCTGCCCGGTTCTCCGGCAGTCGCGCGACTTCCGCATAGTCAAGGAAGGCATCCTCCCTGAGGCCGTCGGCGAGAAGCGCAGCGTCACGCAAGGTCATGCCTTCCGTGTACGGCAGGCGTCCCTGCTTCCTCACCGCACCGGTGATGACGATGAATCGATCCCCGCGGAACTCGCTCAGCGAGAAGACGATGATCTCATCGTCCTCCTGCAAGCGCAAAATTGTTCACCGGCAGTCCAGTCGAGTCGGCGAGCGCGCTGCGCAGCTGCATGCGCGTCGAGTCGGGCAGCAGGCGCGACACCAGCACGTCGCCCAGGAAGACATCGGCCTTGGGACCGCCGGCGAGCCGAATGGCATCGGACAAGCTTCATACCCGGCGTGAAACCGATGGGCCCGGGCAGCCAGACGTTCCCCTGCACCACCACGACTGCGCGAAGCCGCCTGCGACACCGGAAAGACCACGACCGAGTCGCCCCCCTCCATCGGGTAGGGCGGCACGGTTCCCTGCGCGAGTTGCTCGCCCGGTGACGTCGACCACCACGCGATCACGGCCACCAACCCCGCGTGCGGCCGACGGCAGGATGCGATTGATCTGCACCCGCGTTGTGAGGGCCTGCTCGGTGAACCCGCCTGCGGTGGCGATCAGGTCGCGCAGGGTCTCGTTGGGCACGAGCTCGTAGATGGCGGGCCGGAGGATCTCGCCGGTGACCTTCACCTGGGGCCCGTGCGGCGGCACGAACACGACGTCGCCTGAGGTCAACCTCAGGTTGGTGCTATTGATGCCGCGCAGGAGGTAGTCGTACAGATCGACGGTGCCCGAGCAGCTCCTGCCCTCGACGAACCTCGATCTTGCGGAAGGTGCCGCGCGCCGAGGGCCACCGCCAGCGGAATACAGCGCGCTCAGCACGCCACCGGCCCCGGAGACCTGATAGAGACCGGGTCGCTGCACATCGCCGGAAACGTAGAGCTGTACTGCGCGGATCTTGCCGACGGAGAGCTGGAAGCGCGTCCGCGCATTGGGCCCGCGCCCAATGCCGGAATACACCTTCGCGAGCCGGCTGTAGAGCAGGTCGGTGGCCTGCCCCAGCGTGAGGTTGCGCCACCTGGACCTGCCCGACCTGCGGGATGAGGATGAACCCTTCGCGGTTCACCTCGAGCGACTGCGATCGCTCGACGTCGCCGGTCAGCACCAGCACGAGCAGGTCGCCCGGTCCCAGCACATAGTTGGCGTCGATCGGTCCCGCGAGCGCCGGGGCGAACTCCTTGGTGCGGCGCCGGAACACTTCCATGCCGAAGACCTGCAGTCCCTTCGGCTGCGCCAGGGAATCTTCGCGCATTTCCTTGAGGATCGCCGCCGTCGAGTCCTTGGGGAGCAGGCTGTCGGCACCGAGCGCACTGACCACACCCAGCGACCGCAACGCATCCACGGTGCTCGCGGTAGGTGCGCATTGGTGTCGCGCCGCCAACCGCTCCGCCCGGCATGTAGTCATCGAGCAGGTCTTCCGGGTAGCCCGCCGCTCCAAGCCGCAAGCGGATCTGTTCCGGAGTGAGGCCCGACGCCGCGATGCGCTCACGGACCTGCTGGGCCAGGTCGGGACGTGACTGGAGTAGTGCCCGCGCCTGTTCCGGAGGGAGCGTCGCCGGATTCGGGATGCCGCCACCGGGAAGTCCCGGTATCGGGTCCTGTGCCCGGAGCACGGGCACGTGCGAGAACGACAGGATGAACACGAAGCACGGCCGCCGGGCAGGAGCCGGCGCGCCAGGCGGTACAAGCCGGAGGGCATCATGGGGCCGAAGTTTCGTCGCAAGTAGCGCTAAGTCAAGGTGTTGCGCCAAAATTCGAGCGTCTTGCGGGCAATCGCGTCATCCACATACTCGGCCATGACACGCCGCCGGCCCGCTGCGCCAAGCCGGGCCTGCTCGTCGGGCATGGTCTGCAGCCGCTCAAGCGCCAGGCCGAGCACGTCGGGATCGTCCTCTCCCACCACGATGCCGGCGTCGCCGATGATCTCGGGCAGGACCCCCGATTCGGTCCCGATCACCGGTAGTCCCTGCGCCATGGCATCGAGCAGGGCCTGACCCACCGGCTCGATCCATCGCTGCGTGGTACGAGCCGGCAGCACGACGCAATCGAGAGTTGGCCAGACCGATTCCAGCCAGTGCCGCGGCATGCCGCCGAGCCAGCGAACGCGCGAGCCGATCCCGACCTTCTCGGCGAGCGCCTCGAGGTCCTGTTGTTCGGGGCCGGTGCCAACGACGGTGAGACTCCAGTCGCCCCGAAGCCGCGCGGTGGCTCGGATCAGGAGGTCCAGCCCGCGCTCGGGGACGAGCCGGCCGATGAACCCGATATTGAAGCTGGGCCGGGGCCCCCGGGGACGCCCCAGGACAGGAACGCTCACGCCGTGCGCCGGGATGACGGCGTGGGGAACGCCGGGACGCTCTCGGAGCAGGTGGTCGAGAGCGAGGCGATTGATGCCAATGAAGCCTCGTGCCGACTTGATGGACCGGTTGCGGCGCAGGCGCTCCGCGAGGCCAAGCGGAGCGGAAACGCTGCTGCTCGCGGCCAGGACGGCGGGGATCTTGAACTTCTCGGCGAGCCGGAGCGCGCGGGTCGTGATGGGCCACCACGGTTCGCCCTCGACCTGCACGATGTCCGGCCTGAACTCGGTCAGGAACCGCCCCAGGCCGCCACCGCGCCATCGAAGACTGGCGGGATCGTCGCCCCCGCGGACCTGGATCGGTGCCACCTGGATGCCGCCGTCCGAGCCGAACTCGACCTTCGGACCGTCGGGGGGCCAGTCGGCCGGAATCGCGAGGGCGACGGCGCAACCCATGCCCTCTAGTGCGCGGAGCTTGCCGCGCTGGGATGGATCGATCGCGTCCGTTGATATGACGAGAGCGCGCACGAATTCCTGTTGCTGGAGCCGGAAACTGTGTGAGGCCGTGCCAGTACGGCGTGCCGTAATCTACAGGTGCGTCGCACCTTACCAAGTGCGCGGTTGACCGGGCTCAGCAACTTGGCCAACTTCCCGCCGCCGCGGCACGGACTTCGCCGCGCGTGCAGCAGGACCGTCGCTTCCTTCGTGAATGGGCATGCATGCGCATCCTGCACCTCGCCAAGTACTACTGGCCGCGCTCCGGGGGGATGGAGCGGGTCGTGCAGGGCCTCGCGGAGGGTGCCGCGGCGCTCGGTCACGACGTGCAGGTAGTCGCCGTGGAGTCTGTATTCGGCACTGGCCAGTCGGGTCGCACGGTGAGCACGATCACCCGCACCTATTCCCTGGGTGCGCTGGGCTCGCAGGAAATCGCGCCGGGTTACCTGGCGGCCGCCTGGAAGCGGGCCGACATCATCCACGTCCACCATCCCCATGTGCTGGCCGACGTCGCGGTGCTCCTGCGGGCGGGCCGGGCGCCGGTGGTGGTGACGCATCACGACGATGCGAAGCACGGCCTCTACCGGCCCGCGGTGCGCCTGGTGCTGCGCCGCGCCAAGGCGATCGTGGTACCGAGCCGGGCGCACCTGGCCCTGTCGGCCGACCTCAGGGGCTACGAGTCAAAGACTGAGGTCATTCCTTTCGGCATTGACGAGTCCCGCTGGGACATCGTGCCGCCACCCCCTCCCGGCGCCGCACCCGGGCCATCTTCATCGGGCGACTGGCCAGCTGGAAGGGCCTCGACATCCTTCTCCGGGCGCTGGAACAGACCCCCGACGTGCGTCTCGATGTCATCGGCAACGGCCCCGATGCGCCCCGGCTCAAGACCATGGCGCGGGCGCTTGCCATTGCCGACCGGGTGCGCTGGTTCGGCGAGTACCCCGACGAGGACCTGCCCCGGCGCATGGCCGACGCGGATTTCCTCGTGCTTCCGTCGGTCACGTCGGATGAGATGTACGGCATCTCGGTGCTCGAGGCGATGGCGGCGGGCAGGGCGGTGATCACCACGGCGCTGCCCACCGGAGTCCGCGAGTTGAGCCTGCCCGGCGTCACCGGTCTCGAGGTGCCGATCCGTGATGTCGAGGCGATGTCACGGGCGCTGGAGACACTCGGGCGGGATCCGGAGCTGCGCGAACGCATGGGGGCCGCCGGTCGCCAGCGGGTCAAGGAGCAGTTCACCCGCTCCATCATGGCCGAACGCTACGTCGCGCTGTATGACCGGGTACGCGCCCAGGGGGGGACATAATGCACACCGACATGACCACCACGACGTTCACGCTGGAAAACCACCGCGTCATCCACACCCTCGGGGTAGTGCGCGGGATCGTGGCGCGGTCGCGCTCGGTGTTCGGGCAGATCGGCGCCAGCCTGCAGACGATCGTCGGGGGGAACATCTCGCTGTACACCGAGTTGTGCGAGAAGGCGCGCGAGGACGCCTACGAGATCATGATGGCGCACGCCGAGCGACGCGGCGCCAATGCGGTGGTGGGCGTGCGCTACGACGCGACCGAGATCGCGAAGGGCGTCACGGAAGTGCTGTGCTACGGAACTGCTGTCGTGGTGGAGCCGCTGGAAACCGAGTTTGAGCGGTAGGTTGCCCGATCGCCGTCATGAACGCGTCGTAGACTGATTTCCTCCACCACCCGCGGCTCTGGGTCATCTGCTCCAGGGCCGCTTCGTGCGTCATCGCCTTCCGGTAGCTCCGATCCGTCGTCAGCGCATCCCACACATCCACGATGCCGATTACCTGTGCACTGAGCGGGATCTCCTCGCCGCGCAGCGCATCGGGATATCCCCGGCCGTCGGCCCGCTCATGGTGCGACCGGATGATCGGCTTGATGTCCCACGGAAACTGGATCGAGGCGAGCAGCTCGACGCCGTGGATGGTGTGGTCCTGCATGACCCGGAACTCGTCAGGCGTGAGCGGTCCCGGCTTGTTGAGGATCTCGTGCGGGACGCGGACCTTGCCCACGTCATGGAGGTACGCGCCCACGCGGATCGTCGTCTGTTCGAGCGCGTCGAGTCCCAGCGCGCGCGCCACCGACTCGGCATAGGTGGCCACCCGTTCGCAGTGACCGAAGGTGTAGCGGTCGGCCGATTCGATCGACTGGCCCCAGTTCCGCACCACGACCAGGTAGGTCTCCTCGAGTCGTGACGCGCGGGAGGCGACGTCCACGACGTCGAGGTTCGCCTCAAGCCGGCGGAAGAGCCGGTGCGCATGGTCCAGGCTCCGGAGCGAGTCCTGGTTCCGGCCGGTCTGCTGAAAGAGAAGCGCGAGTTCGCGCAGCGACTCCGCCTCCTCCAGCGGAAAGGCGCCGTCGCGCGCCAGCTCGATGGATCCTCGCAGCCGCGCCTCCGCCATGGCTGGCTCTCCGGTCTCGCGATACAGCATGCCCAGGAAGCGGTACGCAGCCGCCTTGCCGTCGGCGCTGCCGAGCTCGTCGAACACCTGAAGGGCCGCCTCGGCACTCTGGCGGGCCGACGCGTATTGCTGCTGCGCGAGGAAGACCTCGGTGTGATTGAGCAGACACAACCCGCGGAGCTGCACGTCACCCTGCGCTGCCGCGAGCTCGCTGCTTCGGCGGTAGAAGCGATCCGCGTCCTCCCACTGGCGCCGGTCGGCGCTGATCATGCCGAGGTTGTGGTAGACAAGCGCCATGCCCTGACGATCATCAGTCGATTCGAAGGCGCTCAGTGCGCCCTGGTAGTGGGCCTGCGCCTCAGCGAGATCGCCACGGATATTCGCCAGCACGCCAAGGTTCTGCCGGATCCGGCCGCGCAGGCGCGCGCTGCTGCCGCCGAGCTCGAGCGCAGCGGAGAAGAGGCTCCTGGCCGAATCGTAGGCGGCCTGCTCCAGCTCGAAACCGGCGAGGCAGTTGAGTGCCTCGGCCGCCGCCACCGGCAGGCCGGCGGCCATGGCAACGTCGTGAGCCTGCCGGCAGAGATCCCGACCGAGGTCGGGACCCTCCCTCCGCCGGTGGTGAGCCACACCCAGCCGCCTCAACGCCTCGGCCTCGAGTGCGGCATCACCGGCGTCGTGCGCGCGCCGTGCCGCGTCGGCGTAGTGATCGGAGGCCTCGCGCAAGCGACCGGCGAGCTCATGCTCCCGACCGAGCGCGATCAGCGCGCGCGCATCGACCGGGCCGGGTGCGTCCTGCTCGGAAGGGCTGGCGCAGCGATAGCGCACTAGTAGGCCACCGCGTATTTCGAGAAGTGCCGCAGCCAGCTGCGAATCCACTTGGAATCGCGGTAGTCCTCCGACGGCGGCGCCTCGAGGATCCTGAGGAGGTCGTCGAGGTACACCACGCGGAATGCGAAGGGGAGCAGCGGCTGCGTACAGTGGCTGTAGTCGAGCCGGAGCACGACATCCTTCTGGAACTGCAGCCCGTGAGGCGAGAAGTCCACCGTCACCATCAGCGACGTCGGTGCCTCGGCGGTGATGACGGTGCGGGCAGAGAGCGCTCCCGCCGGAATCGTCAGCCGGTGCTCGCCGAAGCGGATCTCGCCGCCCTCGGGCCCGATGATGGCTGCCGCGGCTTCGTACTCCAGCGGCTTGCAGACCAGCAGCGGCGAGGGCAGGGGGAGGGCTGGCAGCGACTGTGTCAGCTGCCACACGAGGCTCAGCGAATCGTGCACCGCAACGCTCGCCGCGCGTGCCCCGGAAATGCGTGCCTCTTCCGATTGCAGCAGCGCAAGCAGCGAATCGCTCGAGGGGCCCGCAGTCGTGTCGGTTGGCGGGGTGCCCGTCGTATCCGAGGGCGCTATGCCGGTGGTGTCGCCCGGCGGATTTTCATTGCCGGAAACCGGCGGGTTGCCGGACGGCGCGGACGGACCGTCGCCGGCACATGACGCAAGCGTCAGGGTGCAGGCGATGAGGAAGGCCCAGGGACGGAAGGTGCGCATGGCTGCTCCCAGTTGGTCGGCTTCGCGCGTATCCGCGAGGTACGTTGTCAGGAGGAGCACCGGCGTGCCCGGAACACCCAGGCTGCCGTCAAGGGATGCGACGGTGGCGCTGCAGGTTCCTGCAATGACATGCGGGTGATGCCGATGCAGCACGCCGGCCTGTCTACAGGCGCAACAATCAGGTGAGAAGAAGTTGGCGGCCGATACCTGGTCAGTTGGTGGCGATGAGCCGTGAGCTATGCTGCATGTGGCAAGGGCCCGACAGGCGGCAGCAGTGTGGGCGCCGCAGCGCCGCATCGGTGGGGGTGAGTGGACGAACGCAGGCCACCGTGACAGATTCGGCTTGCCCGCGGGCCCTTAGCTCAGTCGGTTAGAGCAGCGGACTCATAATCCGTAGGTCGTTGGTTCGAATCCAACAGGGCCCATGACGAAGGACGTGAGAAGGCGAGGGCGTGAGGAGGCGTTCCGCCACCTCACGCCCTCACGTTTTCTCAGCGCCTTCACAACTTACGCTCATCACGTGCTCAGGGCAACAGGCTCCGGTACCTGTTGCCGAGGAGCTCGAACAAACGGAGCTAGCTGCAGGGTGATCGTTTCCGGCGCCCTCCGCGCATTCCTCAGCTGATTCCTGTTCTCGTCGTTAAAGTCGCGCAGGCGCCGCTGCAAGAGCGCAGGATCCGCGCGGAGGCCCGCAGGGTCAGTGGTGTCGAACCGCTCGAAGAGTCCGCCCACTGGAATGTGCTGCCATCGGTGATGGCGGATCGAGGAACTGGGCAGTTCCTCCCTGGGCGAGCGCAGTCCAGTCGATCGGCGGTGCCGTCCTGCAGACCCCATGTTCTCCTCCCAACCCGTGACCCCCGTTCAGATCGGGTACGGTCGACGTCCCATGTGGCGGGCGGCGGCGCCGAAGTATCCCGCCGTCGCAACGACGCTGGCATCCCGGTTGAGGTCGACGCCACCCTGCGTGTAGTTCGCGATCAACAGCTTGTTGTACTCCGTCTGACTCGGGAGCTCCATCCGCGGGCGGGCGTTCGGCACCGCTCACGACCTTGGTCACGGTTGGGCGCGTTCAGGTCCGGGCCCGAGCGTGATCGTCTTTGGCCGGCGCGTGGGGAAGTAGACCCCGGCATACCGGCTGTGGGTTCGGGTCGGCTCGCGTTCGCGGCATTCGTCGACAGGCTCTGCAGGGCACCTGCCTGGAAGTTCCCCGACCGGAATGGCGCTGTATGCCACG
Source organism: uncultured Gemmatimonadales bacterium (assembly GCA_963789925.1). Taxonomy (GTDB): domain Bacteria; phylum Gemmatimonadota; class Gemmatimonadetes; order Gemmatimonadales; family GWC2-71-9; genus JAGGAG01. The sequence goes on along the minus strand of CAWBMQ010000004.1, from coordinate 928,311 downwards.
GCGCGGGCTGGTATATCCGAGAATGCTGCCGATGCCTGCCGTGGACGCGAACCGTTGGAGCCCCAGTACTGCACTCAGAATGACATGGCATTGTCAGAGCCGAGGTTGGCCACCGTCACGTTGTTCGCAGTGCTCGGCGCGAACCCTTCGGTTGCCGAAGTCCAGCGCGGAGAGGTGGCTGTTATTCCACTGGTTCAAGTCCCGGCCGCAGGATGATCTTGTTCACCGTGAACGGCGGATCGTTCAGGTGGCCATCAGGTCCAGGGATCCGTCAGGCACGTCGTTGAGTACGAAGTTCGTGGCTCGCAGGGGGCGCATCACGCTCGCGCGTGCTGGCCCCAGGCATCACGGTGGCGGATCTGAGTTGCCCCGACGCCGGCCACCGATCCGTTCACCGTCTTGGTGCCGCATCCACGGAGGCCAGGCTACCGCCCGCGCCGGTAAACTCGGCGAACGTGGCGTAGAAGACGCTTAGGTCAGTTCCACCGCGGCCGTCTGGCTCGACGACGGCTACGCCGCCCTTGCCGGACGTGAACGTGAACTGGTACGTCGATGCCGGTTGGCGTGACCTGGGTCCACGCGCCGGCTGCCGCTCCTGTGACGCGACCCAGATTGGGGCATTCTCGGCGCAGAAGGTGAACGACACATTCCCGCCGCCGCCGCCGCCCCCGCCCGTCACTACCACGGGCAAGGTGCCGACCGCATTCGGGATCCCGCTGGCGGTGCCCGTCAGCGTGAGGTTGTATGTAGCCGCGGCCACCGCGGCGGTGGCCTGCACCGTGATGGTCGATGTGGCTGTGTTGAGGTTCGGGTTGGGCGCGACGGTGGCAGTCATACCCGCGGGCTGCCCGGTGATCGCGAGATTGAGCGAGCCAATGAAGCCACCGTTCCGGGTGACGGTTACCACCGAGGTGCCGGCTGCGCCGCCCGCGGTGATCGGCAGCGGGTTCGGATTGAAGGTGAAGGACGCGCCCTGAGCCGAACCACCGGCAACCGTGACGTTCACCGTGGTTGTGGCGTTGGCGACGCCAGTGCCCGCCCCGTGGATTACCAGAGGATAGAGCCCGTTCACGGCGCCGGACGTCGCCTGTACGGAGAGTGTGGACGTCGCAGCGGTGACGCTCGCGGGGCTGACCGTTGCGGTCACGCCTGAGGGCACGCCGGTGACTGTCAAGGCAACTGGCCCGGCAAAGGGGGCCGTCCGGGTCACGGTGATGACCGAGGTGACCGCCGCCCCGCCGACGTTCGCCGTCAAAACATTCGGATCGGCCCCCAGCACGATCGCACCGTTTTCGCCGGAGACGACGGTTACCGTGAGCGTCGCGGTCGCGGTGGTCACGCCGGTACCCGCGGCGTTGATGGTGATGGTCTTGTCTCCGGGCGTCACCGCCGCGCCGACCGAGATCTCCACGGTTGCCGTGGTCGCGGCACCCGGAATGACGTCAGGATCGAATGTGACGGTTACCCCGGTGGGACTGCCGCTGGCGGTAAGAGTCACGGCGCCGGTGAAGGAGCCGCTGCGCGTGATGGTCGCCGCCGCGGTGCTGCTGCCTCCCGGGGCGATGTTGACCGTGGTAGGCGAAAGTGCGAGCGCGACCGAGCCCGCGGGCGGGTTCTCCTCACTGCTGCAGGCCGAGATCGTGACGATCCCCGCGACGATGGCAAGTGTGGAGAAGAGAAGGGTACGGCGACGGCTGAGCTTGATTCTCGGCATAGATCGGTCCCCCGGTGCGGCATGGTACGCGTCGGGAGCCGGTCGTGCGGGATCGCCTGATCGGGCCTCCCGACCATACGACTATCCCCGCCGGGGAAGTGCGCAAGAGGCCGGGTCCGGGACGCAAAAGGCGTGAAGCAGCCTTCAGCCGCATCACGCCTTCCCTCGGGGTGTCAGCTCAATCAGGCGCTGGACACGTTCAGCTTCACGGCAGCGCGAATGAGTGCCTTCAGCGCCTTTTCGTCAATCTCCTCGCCCTCGTGAACGTCGATGGCGCGCCTGGTGTTGCCCTCGAGGCTGGAGTTGAAGAGGCCCGATGGGTCCTCGAGCGCGGCGCCCCTGGCAAAGGTCATCTTCACGACCTTCTTGTAGGACTCGCCAGTGCAGATCAATCCGTCGTGAGACCACACCGGAACGCCCCACTTCCATTCCTCGACCACCTCGGGGTCGGCTTGCTTGATCAATGCGCGGAGCCGGGATAGCGTCTTGCCCCTCCAGTCGTCCAGTTCCTTGATCCTCGCGTCGATCAGCAGGGAAGGGGGTTCACCCCTGGTCGCTGCGCTCTTTTTCATGATGGTTGCACCTCTGTCGGCTGTTTCGTGCGCTAAGAAAGTCTCATTGATCCGGCCGGCCGGCCGCACGTTTATACGGTGCGTCGCCTGCTGCGCCACCTGGTGGCATACGGCAGCACGAACATGTAGAGACCGGTAAACAGGAGCAGGGCCAGCGGGGCCAGCGGCGAGTAGGTCACCCAGGCGGGAGGCTTCCCGCGCGTCATCGCAACGAAGTTCGCGAGGACGGTCGCCGTAAAGGCTATGGACAGCCAGCGGTGGGTCTGCCGAACCAGGTTGTTCCAGTTCATGGGGTCCTCTCGAGCAGGTCGGCGAGCTTTCCGCCCATCATCTTCCAGCCGTAACGTGCGCCACCAAAGTTCTTCTTCTGGTCCGGCTTGAAGCCCGACTGTTCGAGGGACAGGCGGGTGCCCGACGCCGTGGGCGTGAGGGTGAAGGTCACGACGGTGACCAGGCCCATGTCGCCGACCACCCAGGAATAGCTGAGCTTCCGATGCGCTTCGATCTCGAGAATCCGGCAGTTCACGATGCCGTCCCACCCGGGTTGCGGGTGCGTCCTGAACGTGAACGCGGCCCCCGGCTCGAGCCTGAGCTCGACGACGGGCAGGAGCCACTCGGTGAGCAGCACCGGGTCGGTGAGCGCGCGCCACACCTTCTCCGGCGAATGCTGCAAATCGAACTCAAACGAAATGGATTCGGTTTGCGATGGGGCGGTCTGGTCGATGACGCTCATTCGTCCATTGTCCGCAGCAGTTCTTCAAGGCGATCGACGTGCTCCGTCCAGAAGGCGCGATAATGCGCGATCCAGTCGATGAGCGGCTTTATCCCGCGCGGCTTCACCCGGTAGTAGACGCAGCGCCCGTCGCGCCGGCCGTTAACCAGGCCGGCGTCCTTCAAGAGGGCGAGGTGCTGCGAAACGGCCGGCTGCGAGATGTCAAAGCGGGCCGTGAGGTCCTTCACCGCCGCTTCGCCGCGCGTGAGCGACTCGAAGATTGCCCGGCGGTTGGGGTCCGCCAGCGCCTGGAAGATTCTGTCCTCGACGACGGCGCGTCATGCCATAACATATAAGCAAATACTTATTGATTGTCAAACACAGGTCGGCGCGATGGCGCGAGCCAGACGGGTTCGCGGCGCGCAACTTTCTTCGCTGGGAAGCGCGTTACGAGATGCAAAACCATGCGGAAAACCTTGGCGCCCCTGCCGAAATCGCCCCCGCGAACCGACTTCCTGCAAGAAGACGGGTCTGCCATCGCGTTGTCACGCTGAGCACTTGGAGAAACTTTAGGGTCGGCGTGTCACGAGCCGACTCGTTGCTGGCCCGTGGATTGCTTTCATCACGGTTGATCCTGCCGCGGGACGGGCACCCCGGTCGTGAGGCCGGTCCGCAAAGCCACGGGTCTCTTCGGAGACAGCCGAGCCGACAACGCAGGAGCGCGCCGGAAAAGTTCCGGCACTCACTCTATGCAGGAGGTCCGCATGCGCATGTCCTCGAAGGCTGTACTCACCCTGTTCTCCCTGACGTCCATTACCCTGGCCGCCTGCTCGGCTCCTGAGTCGATCATCGGCCCGGGCACCAACACCGACGGCACTGGCGGCACTGGCGGCACTGGTGGCACTGGCGGCACTGGTGGCACTGGCGGCACCGGCGGCACCGGCACCGGCGGCACCGACACCAGTGGCACCGGAACGGGCGGCACCGGGACGAGCGACACGACAACGAATGGCCCGACGTCCGACACCACGTATACCGGCGGCTCGCCCGGCGGCAGCACCAGCGGCGGAGCAACCGAGACGGAGCAGGGCTTCCTGGGTTGGGAGCTGAAGGTGCTGCCGAGCGGTGAGCTGCAGTTCCGCTTCAGGCAGACGGACCTGACCGTGGCGAGCTTCTCCTACGTCGTGGGCGGCAGCGTGACCGGCCAGTGGCAGTGCTACAACAAGGCCGACAACGCGCCGAACGGCCAGCCGTTCAGCGGCACGATCAGCGCCACGGCCACGCTCGGTGCCCAGTCGGTCAACGGGTCGATCAACGCCATCCTGACCACAAGCGTGATGGCGGATCAGTGTGGCAGCACCCAGTTCATCGCGCGGCCGGTGGCCGGGCAGCCGTGGACCTGGAGCGGCATCTATCTCGACAACCCGGCCGGCCGCCTGCCGCTGCCCTCGATCTCGCTGGGCGATGCGCCGGTGGGCTTCTCGGTGCCCTGAGCGCGATCCCGCCCGACCGCATGACGACGGCCCCGTCGAGCGCTGGATGCTCGACGGGGCCGTCCGTTTCGATCGCCGCATGGCAGCAAGCGGGCGCGGCGAAATCGGGAACGCTGGTGCATCAACGACACCAAGAAAAGCAAGAACCCCACAAGTGGTTGTGGGGTTCATCGTTCACGACATGGGCGATGAGGGGATCGAACCCCCGACCTCTGGTATGTGAGACCAGCGCTCTAACCAGCTGAGCTAATCGCCCTTCAGGGGCGGAAAGTCTAATTGGCGTCGTGGGCCGCGAGCAACTCCTCCACCGAAACGGTTGCGACGCCGGGCTTCCCGACCTCGATCCCGGCGGCCACGTTGGCCATGACGGCGGCCTCTTCCATGCTGGCTCCCGCCGCCAGGGCGAGGCCGACCCAGGCCGTCACTGTGTCACCGGCACCGGAGACATCGTAAACCGCGCGGCGGTTGCCGGGGATCCGGACCGTCTCCTTCGACGCTACCAGCGCCATTCCGTCCGCACCCAGCGTCACGAGGAGGTGCTCGGCGTTGGCCCGGCGATACGCCGAGCGATATGGGTCGGGGGCTGCCTGGTCGATCGGCGTGCCGAGCGCTGATTCGAGCTCACGACGATTGGGCTTGAACACGGTGGCGCCGGCAAAGCTGTAGAAGTGTCGGTACTTCGGGTCGACGACCACCGGAATGCGGAGGCTTCGCGCCCGGTCCACGAGCACCGGGATCATCGAGGGCGCAAGCGTGCCCTTGTCGTAGTCCTCGAGGAGGAGAACGTCGCTGTCTTCCAGCGCCTCGAGCGCCAGCCGCGTCACCTGCTTGAAGCCGTCGTCAGTGAGGTCGTGGTCGACCTCCTCATCGACGCGGCAGACCTGCTGACCTCGGGCGACGACGCGCGTCTTCGTAGTGGTCGGGCGATCGGGCAGGGAACGCACGCGGGAACCATCGATGCCCCCCGCCGCCAGCGCATCGCGGAGCGCGGTGCCCGCGGGATCGTTGCCGACCGCGCCGACCAGGTGGCAGCGAGCGCCGGCCGCTACCACGTTGGCCGCGACGTTGGCCGCGCCCCCCAGCGCATCGCGGCGGCTGGACACCAGCACCACGGGCACCGGTGCCTCGGGTGATATCCGCTCGATGTCGCCGAGGAGGTAGCGATCCAGCATCAGGTCGCCCACGACGGCGACTCGGAGCGTGGTGAACTTCGCCGTGATCTCCGCGGCGCGCGCATGACTGAGCGGCATCGCGGCGCGTATCACTTGAGCGCCCCGCGTGTCCCGATGCGCAGCACGGCCTGGATCTTTCCCTCGAATCGCACGTCGCTCACGCCTTCCACGTTTCCCTCGTTGGTGACGTAGTAGAGTCCACCGGAACCCTGCACCTCGAGCGGCCCCTGTCGCCCGCTGAAGGTGACACCCAGGCGATAGCCATACTCGATCGGCTTGCTCAGGAATGCGGGTGTGTCACGAATGTCGGCCGGATCCTGCGGTGTCGGATCGGTGATGCGCGACGCGCCTTGCCGTTGAAATACGGCATCGGGAGAGATCAACCACCGGTTCGCGATCGGAATCCCGATGCCAAGGCTGAGGTAATCCATGTCGGGATAGCCGCGGCCGATCCCGACGCCGCCATCCTCGAAGTTGTCGCCCACACCATACGTGCGGAACGCCAGGTTGGAGGCCTGCGTATAGAGCGCCTGCCAGCTCAGGCCGCGTCCCAGCGCCCCGAAGCCCGTCACGGTGAAGGCCCACCGGTTCGGGTAGGATGTCGAGTCATCGATGCTCTGGAACTGCAGGTCGTCGATGGCGAGCTGCGCCTGGATCGTGGCGCGCTTCGCCACCTTCCAGCTCACATCCGCGCCGACCATGATGTTGCCCTTGTCGCCCTCGCCATACTGGTTGGAGAGAAGAAGCAGTCCCACCGGGTTGATGAGCGTGCCATTGATGCCCTGGTTCACGCCCGACCACACCGTCGTTTCCCACAGGGCCGCGTACCAGCGGCTCGAGAACTGGACACCGAGGCGGTGCATGAAGTGGTAGCGCGTCAGCGTCTGGCCCAGCGAGTCGGTCTGATCCCGCAGCTTCGCCACCTGTGCCACGAGGCGCACATCGCGCGAGCCGACATCGAGCCCGAGATAGTTGCGGGGATAGGCGTAGTTGCTGAGCGGGATGCCGTAATAGTTGACCGGCCCCCAGTTCTGGTCGAACTGGCCGAACCAGAATCGCCCCCAGGTCTTGAACTGCAGGCCGATATAGGCCTCGACCATCCGGCCGGCGACCGTGAGGTCGGTCCGGCCGGGCCAGTCGGGGTCGTCGGTGATGCGCGGTTCGATAGCCGGGCGGCTCACCGCCACCACGGGACCGAACACGCCCTCCAGCAGGACGTCGCCGTACGGCCAGATGCCGCCACTTCCGGCCGGGTGCATCAGGTCGCGGCGATCGCTGGTCGTCGCCTGGAAGCCGGCGCGCGCACCGACAACGTACCGGAATGGGGCTTCGAGGTCCTTGTACTGTGCGATCAGCTTCCGGATCAGGGTACTGTCCGGACCCGGTGTCGAGTCGGCACGCTCCATCGAGGCAACGATATCGGCGCGCCGGAAGGGGCGGTGCATGGGGGAGGGATCCTGGATCGACCCGCGCATGATCAGGTACTCGAGGAGCGGCAGGGTCGGGTCGTCCAGGGGAACGTTGGCCGAGCCCTGCGCACTCAAGGGTCCCGCGAGGACGGCGAGAAGTACCGGTAACAGGCGGGCCCGGACGGCGATCATGGTCGGGAAGTCTAACGCTCCGGCGCGCCGGGACCGAGGGCCGCGAGATGAGCCGTCACCTGCTATCTTGTGCCGATGCTTGAACTTCGGGCGGAAGCCACCCGGGGCGGGATGGCGGAGTCGGTACATCGCATCTCGGTGGCGGTGGTCGATTCTGCGGGGCAGTTGATCGCCCGGTCGGGCGATCCGGGCCTCCGAACCTTCTGGCGCTCGGCTGCCAAGCCGTTCCAGGCACTGCCGGTGGTCGCCGACGGGGCCGCCGAGCGGTTCGGGCTGACCGATGCCGAGGTGGCGCTGGCATGTGCATCACACTCGAGCGAGCCGGGACACGTGAGCCTCGCCGGGGAAATGCTCCGCAAGGTCGGCCGGACGGAGGCCGACCTCGCGTGTGGGCCGCACGTGCCGCTGTCGCCGGTCATTGCGGCGACGGTGATGCGCGAAGGGATCCAGATGAGCCCGGCCTGGAGCAATTGCTCAGGCAAGCACGCCGCGATGCTGGCGATCTCGCTGCACCGCGGATGGCCGACGCACGGGTATGAGCGACTGGAACATCCGTTGCAGCAGCGAATCCTGTCCGAGGTGTCACGCTGGACGGGCGAACCGGTCGAGTCGATCGGGCTCGGGATAGACGGCTGTACGGCGGCGAGCTTTGCGCTGCCACTGGTGGCGATGGCGCGAGCATATGCGCGATTCGGCCGATCGGCCGAGCCCGCGATGGTGCGCATCCGGAACGCGATGATGGCGCACCCGTGGCTGGTGGCGGGCACTGCGCGGTCGTGCACCGACCTCATGACAGCTGCTCCCGGTCGCCTCGCCGTGAAGCTTGGCGCCGATGGCATCTACAGCGCCGTGCTGATCCGTTCGGGCATCGGCGTGGCACTCAAGGTCGAGGACGGCGACATGCGTGCCTCGCCGGCCACGCTGGTGTCGATCCTCCGGGACCTGGCGCTGCGGTATGAACCCGATCTGGTCGACGCGTTCGCGACCCCGGCGGTCGATCGTCATGCTCGACTCGCGATCCATAGCACGCGCGGACAGGTGACGGGGTACCTGCAGGTAGTGGGTGCATTGCAGTACGAGACACCGGTCGGCGTACGAACGGTGATGGCAGAAGCCCGGTGATGAGGTAACGTATGGCGAAACAGGACAGTCTCGATCTCCCGACCCGCGAACTGGTGCGGTTCGCAGCGGCCATCGCGCAGGGCGACGAGCCCGACATGCGCGAGCGCGTGCGTGCGGTGCGAATGGCGCAGGTGCCGGTCGTGTGGGTCGAGGAGCTGTTGCTCCAATCCATCCTGATGTGCGGCTATCCGCGGGCGCTGGTGGCCATGACGGTCTGGCGCAAGTTCAGCGGAGTGAAGGCGCCCTCCAGCGATCCGGACTCCTCGTATGAGGCGCACACCGAGTGGACGAGGCGTGGCGAGGCGACCTGCGGCATCGTCTATGGAGAAAACTACCGGAAGCTCCGCGACAACGTGCGCGCGCTGCATCCCGCGGTCGACGAGTGGATGATCGCCGAAGGTTACGGTCGCACGCTTTCGCGTCCCGGCCTCGACCTGATGCGCCGGGAGCTCTGTACCGTGGCCCAGACGGCGATCCTGGAAACGGAGCGACAGCTGCACTCCCACCTGCGTGGCGCACTCAACGCCGGCGCCGATCCGATGCAGGTGGATGCGGTGCTGTCGGTAGTGAACCCGATGATTTCGTTCGACGCGTGGCGCAAGGTGAAGGAGTTGTGGCGCAGTGTGCGCGATGGCTGGACCCCGGAGAGCTAGCGTTCAATGTTCGTTGATCAGGCCATCGTGAAGGTCGCGGCAGGCACCGGCGGGTCCGGGGCCTCGTCGTTCGCGCGCTTCAAGTACATGCCGAAGGCGGGCCCCGACGGCGGCGACGGCGGACGAGGCGGCAGCGTCTTCGTGGTGGGCGACCCGAACCTCAGCACCTTGCTCGACTATCGCTATCGCACGGTCTGGAAGGCGGAGCGGGCGCAGCACGGGATGGGCAAGAACAAGACCGGGGCGTCGACCGATGATATCGAGCTCCCGGTTCCGCCGGGCACGGTGGTGAAGGACACCGCCACCGGTGAGGTCATCGGCGAAGTCATGGTGGGCGACCGCCTCCTCGTGGCTCGCGGCGGGCGCGGCGGCCGGGGCAATTCACGCTTCGCCACCTCCACGCATCGCGCGCCGCGCGAGTGGGAGCCAGGTGCCGAGGGCCAGGAACGCGAAATCGAGCTGGTCCTCAAGCTGATCGCCGACGTCGGGCTGGTGGGCGAGCCGAATGCCGGCAAGAGCACGCTGCTGTCGGTCATATCGGCAGCACGTCCCAAGATCGCCGACTATCCGTTCACGACGCTCGAGCCGAACCTTGGCGTGGTCGGGCTCTCCGGCAGCCGCACCTACGTCGTGGCGGACATTCCGGGAATCATCGAAGGGGCGCATGCGGGGAAGGGGCTCGGGCTCCGCTTCCTGCGGCATGTCGAGCGCACGCGCGTACTGGCCTACCTGCTGCCACTCGATGCAGAGGACCCGCAGAACGTGTACGAGCAGCTTCGGCGCGAGGTGGCATCCTACAGCGAGGAGCTTGCGCACAAGCCGCACGTCGTGGTCCTGACCAAGTCCGATCTCCTGCCGGAAGGTGAACCCGAGCCGGTGGTGAACGCTCCCGATGCGGCCGGGACGTTCACCATCTCCAGCGTAGCAGGGACCGGGCTCGAGGACCTTCAGGAGTTTCTCTGGCGGTTCGTCGAGGCGGCGCGTCGCGAGGCTGCGGCCGCGGAATCGGAGTACGTCGAGCCAGCCGACGACGACGTGGATGCGGCGTGGTTCGACCCGGATTCTGGCGATGACGGCACCGACGACGATCCCTGACGACCGGCGAGAGCGAGCGGCCTATGTGGCGCTCGCGCTCACACCGGGCATCGGGTCGAAGCTCCCCGATATCATCGTTGCCTGCACAACCCCACTCGGCGCCGTTCTGGCGCCGTCTGCGTTTCTAGGCTCCGCCGGTTTCTCGCGGGCCGCAATATCCGCCATCAAAGGGGCGACGGTCGAGGCCGGTGAGCGTGTGCTGCGGACGGCGGAGAAGATGGGAGTCGTGCCGATCCTCCCGGGAGACGCCAGCTATCCCGCGCTGCTTGTGGACATCCCCGATCCGCCCAGGCTGCTTTTTGCATTTGGTGACCTTGCCCTCGCCTCCCGGACGGCGGTTGCGGTGGTCGGGAGCCGGAGTCATACCGACTACGGCGTCCATGCCTGCCGCGCCGTGGTCGATGCTGCCGTCAGCGTCGGTGCCGTCGTGGTGAGTGGCATGGCCCGGGGCATCGATGCAGAGGCGCACACCCGCGCGCTCGATGTGGGCGGGGATACCATCGGCATCCTGGGGAACGGAATCGGCGTGATCTACCCCGCCGCAAACCGGGCGCTCTACGAGCGCGTAGCGCGCGATGGCCTCCTGCTCACCGAGATGCCGCCGGGTGAACGCCCCAGGATCGATACCTTCCCACACCGGAACCGGCTCATCGCCGGGCTTGCCACGATCACCGTCGTAGTCGAAGCGGCGCGGACATCGGGATCACTGATCACGGCCACGGCCGCACTCGATGCGGGTCGCGAGGTGCTGGCGGTGCCGGGGCCCATCACCGCCGACACATCGGTGGGCACCAACGGCCTGATTCGGGATGGTTGTGCCCCTTTCCTCACGAGCGAGGATCTCTGGTCGCGGGTGCCCGGTGCTTCGCCGGTCAGCTCGACGACCACTCGGCTGGAGCCCTTCAGGCGCCGGGTTCCGGAAGGGCTCTCTGCGGTGGAAAGCCGGATCGCCCAGACGCTATTGCACGGTGATCGGGATGTCGACCTGATCGCACGCGAGTCAGAGCTCGAAACCGGCGTCGTGTTGTGCGAGCTGCTCTCGCTCGAACTGCGGTCGGTGGTCGAGGTGTTGCCTGGGCGGCGGTACCGGCTGAAGTAGGGGTTGGAAGCGCAAGAAGACGGAGAGGCGCCAGACTACTTTTCGCGCGTGAACCTCTACATCCACGTGCCGTTCTGCGCCCGCCGCTGCAGCTACTGCGACTTCTCCATCGCGGTCCGTCGCAAGGTCCCCTCGCGGGCAGTTTGCCGACTCGATCCTGCGGGAATGGGGCGATTGGCAGTCGCACCAGGCATGGATCGAGTCGCCCGACGCTGGAGACGATCTATCTGGGCGGAGGCACGCCATCTCACCTGGACGCCGGCGAGCTCGGACCGCCTCATCAGCGCGATCCGGCGAGACCGGCCGCTGACTCTCGGCGCCGAGATCACGCTCGAGGCCAATCCCGACGACGTCACCCCGGGGAACGCCACGCGTGGATCGCAGCCGGAGTCAACCGCATTTCACTTGGGGTGCAGTCCTTCGCCGAGCCGTGCTCGAGTGGATGCACCGCACACACGATGCGCAGCGGTAGCAGGCGCGATGTCGGTGCTTCGCTCCGCCGGATTCGCCATCTCCGTCGACCTCATCTACGCACTGCCCGAGGCACTGGAGCGTGACTGGTCGCGCGACCTCGACGCGGCCCTCGCCCTGGAGCCGGAGCACCTCTCGCTCTACGGCCTGACGATCGAGGCGGGAACACCGCTCGGGCGTTGGACCGCAAAGGCGGGGCTGCCGCCCCCGATGAACGGATACGCCGAGGAGTATCTCTTGCGCAGCGGGCGCTCGCCTCGGCGGGATGTGATCACTACGAAGTATCCAACGCGGCTCGTGACGGCCATCGGGCGCGGCACAACAGCGCGTACTGGGCCGGCGCCGTTCATCGGGCTCGGACCCTCGGCCCATTGCGGTTCTGGGACGCGACGCTGCTGGAACATCCGCGAATGGGCCTGGTACAGCGGCTGTTCGCGGCCGGGAACCCGGTGCAGGCCGAGGAGCGCCTCGACCCTGACGCAGCTGCGGCTCGAGGAGCTGTACCTCGGGCTTCGCACCACGACGGTCGCGCGTCGACCTGATACCAGAGGGAGCGCCAGGGCTGGGTCGCCAACGGCTGGGCGAAGGCGACCGTTGGCCGACTCCGCCTTACACCGGAGGGCTGGCTGCGGCTCGATGCGCTGGTCGGCGTGAGCTGCCATGGCCCGAATAGATCCTGTTTCGGTTATCCTGTCGGTTCGGCGGTCAGTCCTGTCAAGCTGGCTGTCCGCCTTCACCTGACCCCACCCAACCCCGTAAATTGCTGTCATGACTGCACCTGAGGGGCTGAACGAGGGGAACTCCACGTCCTCGAAGCGGTCATCCAGACCTACATCGAAACGGCGGAGCCCGCCGGGAGCCGCACCATCGCCCGGCGGTCGGGCCTGGGCGTGTCGCCGGCCACCATCCGCAACATCATGAGCGAGCTCGAGGAGAAGGGGTTCCTCTACCACCCCCACACCTCCGCCGGCCGCATCCCGACCGATCGCGGCCTACCGCGTCTACGTGGACAGCCTGATGCACCTCGCCCCGCCCAGTGACGCCGCACGGCAAACGCTCCAGGCCGGAGCTGCCGCCGGCCCCCGCGCAACGCCATGGACCAGCTCCTGCGGCGCGCGGCGCAGGTGCTCGGGGTGCTGACCCAGGAACTCGGCGTCGCCGTCGCACCCGCGTTCGAGCACGTCGTGCTGGAACGGCTCGAACTGGTGCATGGTTTCGAGCGATCGCATGCTGCTGGTGCTCACCCTCCGGAGCGGCGCGGTGCGGACGATCTTCGTCGAGGTCCGAGCGCCTGCCACCGGGCCGTCGACCGGGTGGCCAGGTCCTGAACGAGCGGCTGGCCGGGCTGAGCGTGGCGGAGATCCGGACTTCGCTCGCCGACCGGCTCCGGGACGTCGGCGAGGCCCCCCGGAGAGCCAGGAGCTGCTCAACATCTTCCTGGCGGAGCGGCGAGGAGATCTTCGACCTCTCGCCATCCCGACGAGGACGTGGCGCTCGGCGGGGCCGAACTGCTCGCCGAGCAGCCCGAATTCGCCTCGAACGCCCGGATGCGGGACCTGCTCGCACCTGACCCAGCGACGGGACCTGCTGCGCGGGGCGCTGCAGACGCGAGGGGAAGGCCTCACGATCACCATCGGCGGGGAGAACGTCGACCCGCGGCTGACCGAGTTCACCCTCGTCACGGCCACCTACCGCGCCGGCGATCTCCGGGGCGTCATCGGCGTCCTCGGACCCACCCGGATGCCGTACGACAAGATCATCGGCTGGTCGAGCACACGAGCCAGCTCGTCGAGGGACTGTCTGACGTGAGCGAATTCTACGCGCTGCTGGGCGTCGAGCGCGGCGCGACCGAGGCCGAGATCAAGAAGGCCTACCGCAAGCAGGCCATGGAACTGCCATCCCGACCGCAACCCCTCCCACGATGCGGAGGCGCGCTTCAAGGAACTCACCGAGGCCTACGAGGTGCTTCGCGACCCGCAGAAGCGCGCGGCCTACGATCGCTACGGCAAGGCGGGCCTGACGGGCGCGGCGGCGCGGGGTTTGAATACCATCACGTCGACCTGACCGAGGCGCTCAACATCTTCATGCGCGACTTCGGCGGCCTCGGCGGGTTCGAGTCGCTCTTCGGCGGCGGCGGGCGTCCGCGCGCAGAGGCGCGGCGCCGGGGCCAGGACATCCGCGTCACGGTGCGGATGACGCTGGCGGACGTGGCGCAGCGGCGTGAAGCGCACCATCAAGCTCAAGACGCTCGACGCCTGCGAGCATCTGCGGCGGCACCGGCGCCAAGAAGGGACGAGCAGCCGCCGCGCTGCGGCACCTGCTGCCGGCGACCGGCGAAGTCCGAGGCGGGCCGCGCGGAGCGTCTTCGGCCAGTTCGTCCAGGTCGCGCCGTGCCCGACCTGCGGCGGCGAGGGCACGGTCATCCGCACGCCGTGCGAGGTGTGCCGCGGCGAAGGCCGGGTGCGCGCCGAACGCAGCGTCCAGGTGGACATTCCGGCCGGCGTCTCGACCAACAACTACCTCACCCTCCGCGGGCAGGGGCGTCGGGGCCGCGCAACGGACCCGAGGGCGATCTTCTCGTCCTCATCGAGGTCGAGGACGACGAGCGCTTCGAGCGCCAGGGCGAGCATCTGGTCACCGACCTCCCGCTCGCCTTTTCTCAGGCCGCCCTGGGTGGCGACCTTCCCGGTGCCCACCCCTGGGAGAGGAACAGGTCATCGTCCCGTCGGGCACCCAGACAGCGACGGTGCTCCGCCTCAAGGGGAAGGGCCTGCCGCGCCTGGGGCAATCGGGGCGCCGGCGACCTGCACATCCGGTCAACGTCTGGACCCCCGAGCGCCTGACGGCCGAACAGGAGCGGATCTTCCGCGAGCTTGCCGCGCACGAAGGAGAGCCACCCAGCCGTGAGGGGGGCTTTGGTCGCAGCTCCGCGAGGCGCTGGGGGCATGCGCTGGTGGGCCATCGACGTGAATCACCGCACCGGAGTCGCGCGGCCGTGCTGGGCGGCGTGGCTCGTGGCGCGCACGGGGCAGGCGGTCGAGGAGCGCGATGACGGCACCCTCGTGACCTTCGCCGGGACCTGAAGCCGCCGGCATGCTCGATCGCGCACTGCGCGGCTTTGCCGAATCGCCGGTCACGGTCGTGCACCGTGCGTCCCCGAGGTGGACTGGACCACCCCCTGGCGTGACGGGATCATCGTGCGCCAGTTCGGCCGGCTCACGCTCTCGCCCACCTGGCTGGCCGACTCGGCGGGGCAATGGACCGCGCGTCATCCTCGATCCCGAGTCGGCCTTCGGCAGTGGCGAGCATGGCTCGACGCGCGCGGCACTCACGCTGCTCGAACGTCACGTGAAGCCCAAGGATCGGGTGCTCGACCTCGGCAGCGGCAGCGGGATCCTCAGCATCGGTGCGGTGAAGCTGGGCGCGGCCTGGGCTGTTGGCGTCGAAATTGACGAGGAGTCGATCCCGGTCGCCGAGCGGAACGCGGAATACAACGGCGTCACCGACCAGGTGCAGTTCCTCCACGGTGATGCGGCCGACGTTGCGCCGCTCTTCGCGCCGGTAGACCTCGTGCTCTCCAACATCCTGCGCGTCGTGAATGTGGCGCTCCTCGCGGAGATCATCGACTCGCTCCGGCCGGGTGGCCTCGCGATCTTTTCCGGGATGGAGGAGGCGGAGGAGCCGCTGTTCCTCCCTGAACTTGCCGGTGCCGGGCTCACGGTCGTGGACGAAGCGCGCGACGCCGGCTGGTGGGCGGTCGCGACCCGGCGCTGAGTGGCCCTGGTCCTCATACCTCCCGGGTCTGCTGCTGACGGCGGCTCGGTCCTCCTCGATGACGACGAACAGCATCACCTGAAGGTCCGGCGGGTGCCCGTCGGATCCGGCGTCGCGTTCACGGATGGCGCCGGCGTCCGTGGCACGGGTCAGCTCGTGGCGCAGGGCCGGGCCTTCGCGCTGGCGATCGGGTCGCTCGAGCAGGTGATGGCGCCGGTTCCGATCGTGCTCGGGGTGGGCGCGGGTGACCGTGAGCGGTTCGGCTGGCTGGTCGAGAAGGCCACGGAACTCGGCGTCACCGAGATCGTGCCACTGGAGACGGAGCGCACGCGAGGCGTCGCGACGGGGCTCAGGCCCGAGCAGCTCGACAAGCTCCGGCGGCGAGCGCGCGAGGTGCTGAAGCAGTGCGGCGGGGCCTGGGTGCCGCAGTTGCGTGATCCCCAGCCACTTGAGTCGTTCCTGCAGCGCCACGGCACTGGAGCCCGGTGGATGCTCGACGCCGCCGGCGGCGCCGCCCCGGCGCTCGACGCCGATTCACCGGCCACCGCACTGGTGGGGCCGGAAGGCGGGCTGAGCGACGCCGAGCGGATGGCGGCGCTGGCGCTTGGCTTCACGCCCGTCCTTGCGAGTCCCCTGACATTACGATTCGAGACGGCCGCCATCGCCGCCGCGGCCCTGATCCAGGCGTTACGCCACCGTTGAACGATCCGGAGCATCCAATGCCCGATTGCATCTTCTGCCGCATCGCTCAGGGCGACATTCCAGCCAGCATCGTCGAGCGCAACACCGAGATGATTGCCTTCCGGGACATCCAGCCGCACGCGCCGACGCATGTCCTGGTGATCCCGGCGAAGCACCTCGACTCGGTGCGCGACGCCACGGGCGCCGAGGGCGAGGCGCTGCTGGGCCGCATGCTCGCGTTTACGGCCAGGGTCGCCACGAACCTCGGGCTCGATGCGGACGGCTACCGGATCGTCACCAACACCGGTGACCACGGCGGCCAGAGCGTGCATCACCTCCACCTGCACCTCCTTGGCGGCCGCCAGTTGCACTGGCCGCCGGGCTAGGCCCCGTTCGCTTGTCTCCCGTTCCTACCGCGGCTAGACTCCCGCATCCCACCAATGTCTGATCTCCTCGAGCGGGTCCAGGCCGCGATGACCGCATCGCGCAAGGCGCAGGCGAAGGACCGCACGCTGGTTCTCGGTACCGTCCTGGCCAACCTCAAGAATCGCGAGATCGAGCTCAAGCGCCCGCTCACCGACGAGGACGTGGTGGACGGGCTGCGTCGTGCCGTGAAGACCCGGCGCGAGTCGGTCGAGCACTACGAGAAGGCGGGACGACTCGACCTCTCAGCCGTGGAGCAGGGCGAGATCAAGGTACTTGAGGAGTACCTCCCCGCCGACGTCGACCCGGAGGAGATCCGGGCGGCGGTCCGCATGGCGATCGCCGGCGGGGCCGCCGAGATCGGCAAGGTCATGGGGCAGGTCATGCCGGCCTTTCGTGGAAGGGCGGATGGCAAGGTGATCAACCAGATCGTGCGCGAGGAGCTGCAGCGCGCGTGAGCCACTCGCAGGTGCGGTCAGCAATCGACGGGGTGCCCAGCCGGTCAGCGGCGGGCACCCCGTCGCGCTTGCCCGGGGCGGTGATCGACGCCGCGCTCGCCGATCTCGAGTTCCAGGAGGTGCTGGGGGCGGTGGCCGGGTTCGCTGCGGGACCTCTCGGTGCCGCCCGCGTGCGCGAGCGGCGGCCCACCGCGGATCTCGACTGGATCCGGGAAGAACTGGCGCTGGTGGGTGAGGTGGCCGCGGTATTCCGACGCGGTGACAAGGTGGTGGCCGAGCCCGTGCCCGACCTCGGACGCGCCCTCGCGCGGCTCCGGATCGAGGGATCGGTGCTCGAGCTGCCGGAGCTGCGTGACTTGCGCATCGTGCTCAGCGCATCCCGCCTGGTGGATGCTGAGCTTCGCCGGGTAGCCGACCAGGCGCCGCGCGCCGCGGCGCTCGCCGTGCCGCTCCCTGACAAGACGATCGACCGCCGACTCGAGCTCTCCGTCGGCGACGACGGTGAATTGCTCGATACGGCGAGCCCTGCACTGGCCGCTGCCCGCCGGGAGATCCAGGCGGCGCGGCAGCGACTCGTGCGGAAGCTCGAGGGAATCCTTCGGGGACTCGATGCGCAGGCGACCATCAAGGACGCTGGCGTCACCGTCCGGGGCGGCCGCTACGTCATTCCAGTGCGGCGCGACTCGCGCTCGCGCCCGGGTGGCATCGTCCATGACGAGTCGGCCAGCGCCGGCACCCTCTTCGTCGAGCCCTCCGAGGCGGTGGAGCTGGGGAACGCGTACCGGGAGGCGCAGGCCGAGGAAGAGCGGGAAGTGCTCCGGGTGCTGCGGGAACTCACGGCGATCCTGCGTCCGGCGCGCGACGTCCTCACCGATGCCCTCGAGATGTGCGTCCGGGTGGATGACCTCGTAGCCCGCGCGCGCTACGCCGTCGCGGTGCTGGGAGAAGTGCCCGAGATGGTGGACGCTGGCGGCGCGGTGCAGCTGATGGAGGCGCGGCATCCGCTGTTGCTCGCGCGAGGCGTCGTGGTGATCCCGTTCTCGCTCGAGATGGACCGCCGCGAGCGCACGCTGCTCATCAGCGGGCCGAACACGGGCGGCAAGACGGTCATGCTCAAGACCACGGCGCTCGTGGCGCTGCTATCGCAGAGCGGCATCGTGCCTCCAGCCGGACGTGGTACCGCGGTGCCGGTGTTCACCCAGGTGTTCACCGACATCGGCGACCGCCAGTCGCTCGCCGAGAGCCTCTCGACATTCAGCGGTCACCTCGCGTCCCTCCGCACGATGCTGGCGAAGGCCGACAGCGGGACGTTGGTGCTGCTGGACGAAGTGGGGAGCGGCACCGATCCAGCAGAGGGTGCGGCACTCGCCGCCGCCGTGCTGCTGGAGCTGACGCGCCGGGGGGCGCTGACACTGGCGACGACGCACCTCGGCGCGCTCAAGTCGCTTGCGGCCGAGGCGCCCGGGATCGTCAACGGCTCGCTGCAGTTCGACACCGAGACGCTCAGTCCCACCTACCGCTTCCGGAAAGGCGTTCCCGGTCGATCGTACGGTTTGTCGATCGCGCGCAAGCTCGGGCTCGACGCGACGGTGCTCGCTGATGCGGAGGGCCGCGTCTCGGAAGAGGTGCGCCGGCTCGACAGTCTGCTCGCGCGCGCCGAGGAACGGGAAGGGGAGCTGGAGCGACGCACGGCCGCGATGACGGAACTCGAGTCGGTAGTCGAGGCCCTGCAGGCGAAGCTATCCGTGCAGGCCGAGAGCCAGGCCGTTCGGGAGAAGGAGCTGTCGGCGAGGGAAAAGGATGCCGATCGCCGGGCCCGCGCCGAGGCGAAGCGCTATTTGCTCGACGCGCGGAAGGAAGTGGAGTCGGCGATCGCGGCGGCACGGGCATCGGCCGATGACGAGTCGGCGCGCGCAGCGCGGCGGGCGCTCGAGGAGGCGGCAGCATCACTGCAGCTGCCGGAGGATTCAGTGCCGGCCGCCGTGGGCGGCGGCACGCCCTCCAGGCTGTCGGCGGGTCAGCGGGTGCGGCTGGCAACCGGCGTCACGGGCGACGTGCTGGAGGTGCGCGTGGACGGCAAGCTGGTGGTGGCAGTCGGCGCGATGCGCATGGTGGCCGATCCGGAGGGGGTACAGGTACTCGGCCGGCGTGACGAGCGGCGCGACCGGGCTTCGCACTCGGCGGCCGATGCGCCGAGTCACGATGCCGCCGTGGAAGTGGACCTGAGGGGGATGACTGGCGACGAGGCCGAAGGCGCCACGCTCGCGGCGGTCGACTCGGCCGTGCTGGCGGAGTTGCCCTTCCTTCGCATCATTCATGGGATGGGAACTGGCGTGGTACGGGAGCGGGTGCGTCGCGTGCTGCAGCGCGACCGCCGCGTGGCGAAGTTCGACTTCGCGCCGCGGCAACAGGGCGGCACCGGCGTCACCATCGCGGAGTTCTCGCCGTGAGCCTCATTCCCGACGAGGTCATCGAGCAAGTCAAGGACGCCACCGACATCTTGTCACTGGTGGGTGAGTCGGTGGACCTCAAGCGTACCGGGAGCGACTGGCGCGGCTGCTGTCCGTTTCACGGCGGCACCCATCGCAACTTTGCCGTCATCCCGCGGAAGGGCCTGTTCTACTGCTATGTCTGCCACGAGGCCGGTGACGTCTTCTCCTACATGATCAAGCGGTTCGGGATGGACTACCCGACGGCGGTGCGCGAGCTGGCCCGGAAGGCGGGCATCGTCGTGCCGGAGAAGCAGCAGCGCGCCGGTCCGGACCCGAATGAGCCGCTCTACGGCGCGGTGGCGAGCGCGGCCGAGTGGTTCGCGCACCGCCTGCTCGAGTCGGCGGACGCGGGCGGCGCCCGCTCCTACCTGGAGAAGCGGGAGATTGCGCTCGAAGTCGCCGCGCCGCACGGGCTGGGCTACGCGCCGGGCGGTGGCGCGTTCATGGATGCGATGCGGGGCCTCGGCATCAAGGACCAGGTGCTGGTCGAGTCGGGCCTCGCGGTGCAGCGCGATGACGGGCGGATCCATGCGCGGTTCCGGGACCGGCTTCTCTTCCCGATCCACGACATTCGCGGGCGCGCGGTGGGATTCGGCGGCCGCCTGCTCGGGCCGGGCGAGCCGAAGTACCTGAACTCGCCGGAGACGCCGATCTTTCACAAGGGACGCCAGCTCTACAACCTGCATCACGCGAAGCAGGCCATCCGGCAGGAGCAGGTGGTCATCGTCGTGGAAGGTTATTTCGACGTGCTCCGTCTGGTGCTCGCCGGGATCGATCACGTGGTGGCACCCCTGGGTACCGCCCTCACGCCGGAGCAGGCCGCACTCCTCAAGCGCGTGGCGCCGGCGGCAATCCTGCTCTATGACAGCGATTCCGCGGGGCTCCGCGCCACCTTCCGTGCGGGCGACGAACTCCTGCGGCATGGCGCCCGCGTGCGCGTAGCCACGCTCCCGCCGGGCGAGGATCCCGATACCATCGTACAGAAGGGTGGGGCGGCTGGCCTGGCGCCGATCCTGCGGGACGCGATCGACGTGCTGGAGCGAAAGATCCTCGAGCTCGACCGCCGCGGCTGGTTCCGCGACGTGGAGCATCGCCGCGAGGCGCTCGACAAGCTGTTGCCAACTGTCCGTGCAGCGACCGACCCGATCACCCGTGAGCTCTACCTTGGACTCGTGTCGGAGCGTTCCGGGGTGAGTCGCGAGGTCCTCGAGCGCGAGCTGCTCTCGGGTCCCGCAAGCGCCCCCGTCACACCATCCGAGCAGGTTTCGGTGCGTGAAGCGCAGCCCCGGATCCGGAAGCGCGGCAACGTGGGTGAGCGCACGATGCTGCGGCTCCTGCTCGCGCATCCGGACCTGGTGGCGCGCGCGCGCACGGAGGTACAGCTGGAGTGGCTGCGTGACCCGCTTGTCATCGAGGTGTTCAGCGCGCTGCTCGACGGAACGCCGGTGTCGGAACTGTTCCAGCGCCTGAGCCCGGATGCCGCGAGCCTGACACAGGAGCTCCTCAACGCGGAGGATACCGCCGGACTCGATGCCGACGCGACGTACGCCGAGGCGCTGCTCGACCTCGAGGCCCGGCCGCTGCTCATCGCGTATCACGCCCTGCGCGCGTCGCGCGCCGACGACGAGGCAGGGGCGGAGGCACTCGAGTCGCGCCGGCTCGTATTGAAGAAAGAGCTGGCGGCGAAGTACCCGAAACAGTGGAAGCAGTACATCATGCGCACAAGGACGACGGGCAGGCTGGGCCCGCGGCCGCCAAGGAGATCGAATGCACCCTGACCTGGAAAAACTCCTGGACCTCCAGTCCAAGGACCTGGCCCTCAAGGCCGTGGACATGGCGCTCGCCGACGTGCTGGCTGCCGAGACGGCCCTGGACGATCGCCTCGAGCGAGCCGAGCACGAGGTGGAGACCACCACGCGCTCCGCCGCGGAGACGGCCACCCGCCGCGATGAACTCATGCGACGCGTGGAGGAGCACAAGGTGCAGCAGCAGCGCCGGCAGCAGCGGCTGGACCAGGTCAGGAACATGAAGGAAGCCAATGCCGTCACGGCCGAGATCGACCTCGGCCGCCAGGTTTTGGCGCGTGAGGAGGCGGAATGGCTCCAGGTCGCCGAGGAGCTTGGCCGGCTGGACACGAAGCAGGCGGCGGCCGAGGCGGTGCTGGCGGACGCGCGAGCGGCGCAGGAAGGGGAGCGGAATGCCCTCGACGCCCGCCGCGCGGCGCTGCAGGCAGAACGCGGCGAGGCCCTCGCTGCCCGGAACGAGAGCGCGGGAAAGCTGGATCGTCCGCTCCGCACCCGGTATGACCGGCTGCACAACTCGAAGTCGTCCAATGCGCTGGTGCCGCTGAGCGGTTTTTCCTGCAGCGTCTGCTTCACGGCGGTGCCGATCAGCCGTCGCGCACACATCAAGGACCGGCTGCTGCTCGACGGCTGTGAAGTGTGCGGCGCGATCCTTTACCTGCCCGCCCCGGTCGAAGGGACGGCATGATCGCTGGGTCCGGACCCGCCCTGGTGACGCCGCAGCTCCCTGCGCGGTGGGTCGTGGCACCGCCGCCGGACCCTGAAGTGGTCGCGGCCCTGGCGAGCGCCACCAACCTGCCGCGCCCGCTGGCCGCCCTCCTGGTACAGCGCGGATTCACCACGGTGGATGCTGCGCGGAACTTCCTCCGGCCCTCGCTCGACCAGCTTACGGATCCGCTGCGACTCAAGGACATGGATCGCGCGGTGAATGCGATCGTCTCCGCGGTGCGCGAGAAGCAGGTCATCGCCGTGAACGGCGACTACGACGTGGACGGACAGTGCTCGACCGCGATCCTGGTGCGCACATTGCGCGTCGCCGGGGCGAAGGTGGCCCCGTTCATTCCGCACCGGCTGCGCGACGGCTACGACTTCGGTCCCTCGGGGCTTGCCGCGGCGGAAGCGGCCGGCGCGCGCCTCATCATCACCTGTGACAGCGGGATCAACGCACACGAGACCGTGCGACTCGCCGAAGCGCGAGGCATCCGTGTCGTCATCACGGACCACCACGTTCCGGGGGAGACGCTCCCGCCTGCGACCGCAGTGGTGAATCCCCAGCGCGAGGACGACACCTCCGGTCTGGGCATGCTCTGCGGTGCCGGAATCGCCTGGATGATGATCCGCGCGCTTTCTCCACTCCTCGGACTGCCGCAGCACTTCCCGCTTCACCTGCTCGATCTCGTGGCCCTCGCCACGGTGGCCGACGTGGTCCCGCTGGTGGACCAGAACCGGATCATCGTGCGCCACGGCCTGCGGCTGATGGCCGACACGCGCTGGGCGGGACTCCGCGCCCTGCTGCACGCGACCAAGCTGCTCGGGAAGGAACTGAAGGCGGGGCAAATGGGCTTCATCATCGGCCCGCGGCTCAACGCTGCAGGTCGAGTGGGCGAGCCGATGGAGGGGCTCCGGCTCCTCCTTACCGATGATCCGCAGGAAGCGGCGGCGATCGCGGCGCGACTCGAGGTTCTCAACACCGAGCGCCAGGCGCTCGACCAGCAGATGCTGGAGGAGGCCTTGGCACAGGTGGACGAGCTGGGCGGCGTGCAGACGTCCGGCCTCGTCCTGGCCGGCGACGCCTGGCATCCCGGCGTGGTTGGTATCGTGGCCTCGCGCGTCGTCGAGCGGTTCGGCCGGCCCACCTTCCTGGTGGCGTTCGATGGCGAGACGGGCCGCGCGAGCGGGCGGAGCATTTCCCGCTTCGACCTGCATGCGGCGCTGGTCCAGTGTGGCGACCTGCTCGAGCGTTTCGGCGGCCACCACATGGCGGCGGGGCTCACGATCCGGCGGGATCGCCTGGACGCCTTCCGTGAGCGGTTCAACGCGCTGGTCGCTGGCAAGCTGACGCCGGAGGAGCTGGGTCCCGAGCAGCGCGTGGATATCGAGTTGCCGCTGTGCGAGGCGAGTGACGCACTGGAGCGGCTCGGGCGCCACCTGGAACCTACCGGCGCCGGAAACCCGGGCCCCGTGTTCGGTGTGCGCGGCGTACGGTTCGGGCAGAGGCGCCGGGTGGGCAATGGCCATCTCAAGGGGATCCTCGAGGACGGTGCGTCCCGCCTGGCCTGTATCGGGTTCAGCTGGGCCGACCGGGTGCCCTGGCTGGGCGACGCGCCGGTGGACGTGGCGTTCCGCCTCGAGAGCGACGATTGGAATGGCTCGCCGTCACTGCAGGCCAAGCTGGTATCCGTGACGCCATCGGAGCCGCGTCCCTGAGGATCATCTCGGGACGCTTCGGCGGCCGACGCCTGACCGCGCCAGCCGATCCGCGAGTGCGGCCCACTGCCGACCGGGTACGTGAGGCCTGGATGAGCATCCTGTCCGACGCACTGCCCGGCGCCCGCGTGCTCGACCTCTTTGCCGGCAGCGGTGCCCTCGGGCTCGAGGCGCTCTCGCGTGGCGCCGCGTCGGTCGACTTCGTGGACATCGGGCCCCGGTCGATCGCAGCGCTCAAGGCGAATATCGAGTCGCTCGGCGTGGGGGAACTGGCCCGGGTGCACCGGGCCGACGCGCTCCGGTATGCAGCCCGTCTCGCTCCCCTTTCCTACGACATCGCGTTCGCGGATCCTCCCTACACCATCGAGACGGCGGCCACGGACCTCACCGAGGCCTTTCGCACGACCCCGTTCGCACGCATCCTCGCGGTGGAACATGCCGCCAGCGTCGACCTGGGCGGCGATCAATCCCGGCGCTACGGCGACACGACCATTACCTTCTGCTACGCCCCATGACACGTCTCGCGATCTATCCCGGTTCGTTCGACCCGCCCACGCGCGGCCATGAGGACCTGGCGCACCGGAGCCTCGCGCTCTGCGATCGCCTGATCGTGGCGATCGCAACCAACTCGCAGAAGCAGCCCCTGTTCAGCGTCGAGGAACGCCTCGACCTGCTCAAGGCCGCCGTGGGATCCGATGCGCGGATCAGCTTCGAGCGTTTCGACGGGCTGCTGGCCGACTTCGCGCGGAAGATGGGCGCCAGGCTGGTAGTGCGCGGGCTCCGCGCGGTGAGCGACTTCGAGTACGAGTTCCAGATGGCCCTGATGAACCGGCAGCTGTATCCCGAGCTGGAGACGGTCTTCCTCGTCCCATCCGTGGACATCACCTACCTCAGCTCGAGCCTGGTGCGGGAAGTCGCCCGTCACGGCGGTGACGTCAGCGGACTGGTGCATCCCGCGGTGGACGAGGCCTTGAAGCGGCGGTTTGCCCGGCCCCGTGACGCGGCAGGGGGCTGACCCTCCCGCGAGTACCGTTCCGCCATCATATTGACGCATTCCCCCCCGGTGCAGGGTGGGACTCACCCGGAGATGACATGGGCCTGTCGGACGCGAAGAGCACCAACGGCGTGATGATCGTGCGGGTGGAGGGGCAACTCGTCGTGGGCAACCGCAACGAGCTCAAGGAGCACCTTCAGGGACTGCTCGAGAAGGGGGAGCGGCGCTTCCTCATCGACTTTGCGCAGACCGGGTATATCGACTCGTCCGGCCTCGGCGCGCTGGTGGCGCTCGCACGCAAGGTCCGTGAGGAGGGCGGCGACCTCCGCCTCTCGGGCCTCAACGAGGACCTGCGCTCGCTCTTCGAGTTGACCAAGCTCGATACGCTCTTCGCGATCAGCGAGACGCCCGACCAGGCACTCGCCACCTTCTAGCATGACCGCCCCGCACACCCACCCGCTCCGGCTCTGTGTCCGCCGTACTCCCGTACCGGGCGAGGTGCGCGCGCTGGAGCGCGTGGTGCTGCGGATACCGAGCGAGGTCGATTGCATCGAGGAGGCGGTAGCGGTGCTGACGCGGCACTGCCTCTCCGGGGGCGCCGCATCCCCGAACGTGCAGTTCCGGCTCCAGGTGGCGCTGTCCGATGCCCTCGCGAACGCGATCGTGCGCGGCAACCGCGAGGACGCGGGGAAGCAGGTGTACGTGCAAGTCGACCTGTTTCCCGACGCCGTCAACATCCACGTCACCGACGAGGGTGACGGGTTCGATCACGCGAGCGTAGCCGAGGCGCTCGACCCGCAGTCGCCCGACCTTCCGAGCGGCCGCGGACTGTTCCTCATCCGGCACATGGTGGACGACGTCCACTTCAACACCCAAGGCAACTCCATCTGCATGACGCTGCGCCGCCAGTAAGGCGGCTCGACGAAGTCCTCGAGGGGCTGTCGCGCCTCTCCGGATTGCGGGTGCGTCTCTGGCGAAATGACGGGCAGTGCCTGCGATACCTCGCGGGCCTGCTGCGGCATCATGGACGCTGGACGTGCCGGTCTCCGCCGGGGCGCGCGTCACGCCGGAAGGCACGGCGTGGCTGGCTCCCGCGCGCTGGGTCTCCAGCGACTGGGTCGAGCTGATTGGCGCCGACCCGGCCGCGCTCGAAACCAAGGCGGCCTCACTCATGCCGGCGCTCTCCGCGCTGCTCGAGAGTGACTGGCACCGCACCAAGGTGGGTGAGGAACTCGCCAGCCGCTACGAGGAGATCGACCTCCTCTACACCATCACCGAGGTCCTCGGCAGCACCGTGCGCCTCGACGAGGCGGCGCAGGTCATCGTGCGCGAGGTCGCCGGCGTCGTCGGCGCGCGACGTGCCTCGATCATGGTGCACGATGCGTCGACCGACCAGCTCCGCACCGTCGCGGCCCGGGGCTTCACCGCCGACGATGAATTTTTTGTCCAGGTGAGCGATCCCGCACTCCGTGGCGGCGCGGGTCTTCCGCGAGCGGCGCGTGGTGGTGCACGATCCGGTGGTGTCCCAGGCCCGACCCATCAGCGAGCGGCCCTACCGGGGGCAGGCGTTCCTCAGCGTGCCGATCTGCTATGCGTCACAGGCCGGTCCGCTCCGCTGCATCGGCGTGATCAACCTGACTGACCGCGCCGGCGGCGACCGCTTCACGCCCGGCGACCGGAAGCTCCTCACGGCGATCGCCAGCCAGGTGGGTGCCGCGATCGAGAATGTGCGGCTGGCGGAACGCGACCGGCAGCAGCAGCGCGTGCGGCGGGAACTGGAGCTGGCGCACGATCTCCAGCTCCGGCTGCTGCCGTCACCCTCCGTGCTCTACGGCGAGGCGCAGGTGGCGGCGCGGTGTACTCCGGTCGACACGGTCGGCGGTGACTTCTACACCTTCAGCCGGCTGGGCCAGGGCCGCGTCGGCAGTCATGCTGGGCGACGTTTCATCGCACGGGTTCGGGGCGGCGCTCGTGATGGCGCTGGTCCTGTCGGCGGCGGGCATTCACGTCGAGACCATTGGCAGTCCCGAGGCCACGCTGGACGCCCTGCTCAACAGTGTCGGGCGACGAGCTTCGCTCGGCGGAGATGTACTTCACCGTGTTCTATGGCGTGCTCGACCGGCGGGCCGGCACGCTGCGCTACGCCAGCGCCGGTCACCCCCATGCGTTCCGCATTCCGCGCGAGGGCGAACCGGAGCGACTCGCTGGCGACCGCCCGCCGCTGGGGCTGGCTGCGCAGGGCGTGAGCGAGGCACGGCAGATTGCCGTGGGACGTGGAGGGCGACCTGCTCTGCCTCTGGACCGACGGCCTGGTGGATGCCGCCAATGAGGACGGGGAGCGCTACGGCGAGGCGCGGCTGCATCGAGGCGCTGTCGAGCCGACGCGAGCCTGCCGGCGGAGGAGATTCGTGCGCGCGGTGCTCGCGGAAGCCGACGCGTTGACGCGCGGCCGCCGACGACCGCACGCTTCTCGTCATGCGGCTCTGATCGTGGGCGTCCAGCGCCAGCGGCGGTTCGGCCAGCATTTCCTCTCCGATCCCCGGATCCTCGCACGCATCGCCGATGCGGTCGGTGCCACGCCGGACGACACGGTGCTCGAGATCGGTCCCGGGCCCGGGCGGACTCACGGCGGCGCTGCTCGAGCGCGCCGGGCGCGTGGTCGCGATCGAGAAGGATCGCGACCTGGCCCGGCTGCAGGCGCCATTGCCCAGCGCTCGACTGGTGGTCGGCGATGCGCTCGACGAGGACTGGCACGGCCCTCGGCGGCCCCGATGCGTCATCGCCGGCAACATTCCCTACAACATCACGTCACCACTGCTCGACAAGGCGCTCATTCCGCCGACGCCCCGTCGCGTCGTGTTCCTGGTCCAGAAGGAAGTCGCCGATCGCGTGAGCGCCGCGCCCGGCAGTGACGCCTATGGGGCGCTGCAGCGTCGGCGTCCAGGCGGTGGCGCGCGCGGAGCGGCTCTTCATCGTGCCGGCGGGCGCGTTTCATGCCGCGGCCGAAAGTGGACTCCGCCGTGCTGCGCCTCACGCCGCTGGCGAAGCCGCTCGTGCCGGATGCCCTCATCGGCATCTTCCGCCGGGTCGTGGTGGGGCTCTTTTCGTTCCGGCGAAAGCAACTGGCTGCGCGGACTTCGGGAGCTGACCGGCTACTCGCCGGAGCGAGCCCTGGCGCTCTGCAGGAGGCCGGAGCTGGACCCGACGGTTCGCCCGGAGGTGCTCGACCCGGCCGCCTTCTACTCGCTGACGCGGCGCTCGTTGACGGCGGATGGTCGCCCGCGGCCAGATTTGTGAATCTTTCACATAAGCTGCCCATGCGCAAAGTCGCCGACAGCACCGTACGCCGCCTGTCGCTCTATCTCCGCTTCCTCGAGGAATTCGAGGGGCAGGGCATGGCGACGGTCAGCTCCGAGGCGCCTGGCGCCAGCGAGGCGGGCACCACATCGGCGCAGGTCCGGAAGGACCTCTCCTTCTTCGGCTCGTTCGGGAAGCGCGGGCTGGGCTACTCCGGTGCCGGAGCTGGCGGAGCGGCTGCGCCAGATCCTTGGCCTGGAGCCGCCGCTACCGGGTCGCGCATGATCGGGGCGGGCAAGATCGGCAGCGCGCTGGTGCAGTACCGCGGCTTCCGGCAGCGCGGCTTCGACATCGTCTCCATCTTCGACATGCGATCCCGCCAAGATCGGCACGCAGTGGAACGGCCTCACGGTGCCGACGATCGACCGACCTCGACCGCGACCTGCCGGGCGCAGCCGGTGGACATGGCGGTGCTGGTGACGCCCGCCGGACGCGGCTCAGGCCGTGACGGACCGCCTGGTCGCGTCTCGGCGTCAAGGCGATCCTGCAACTTCGCGCCGGCGCAGCTCAGCGTGCCCGACGACGTGGTGGTGAAGACGGTGAACCTGGCGCTGGAGCTCGAGACGCTGAGTTACGCGCTGACCAATCAGCGTGACGGAGTGAGCGGTGAGCGGTAAGGCGCCCTTCGTTTCCCGTTCACGTCACCTTACCGCTTACCGTTCACCCAATGTCAGTCCACGTCACCTCCGAAATCGGCGCGCTCCAGGCCGTTCTGGTGCACACGCCGGGACCCGAGCTCGAGGCGGTGACGCCGCAGAACCGCGCCGCCTTCCTCTACGACGACATCATCGCGCTCGACGTGGCCCAGCGGGAGCACCGCCAGTTCGTGAGCGTGCTGCGCCGCTTCGCGCAGGTGTACCAGATCCGCGACCTCCTCGTCGACATGTTGCAGAATGACGCAGCGCGCGAGTTCCTGATCACCCGCGCGCTCGACGTGGTACCGTCGGATGCGCTGGCCCGTGAACTGGCGGAGTTGCCGGCGGTGGAGATGGTGCGCCGCATCATCGAGGGCACGGAGGGCGAGGCGGGGCCGCTGGCCCGGGCGCTCAACGACAACGCCTTCGCGCTGCCGCCGCTGCCCAACCTCTTCTTCCCGCGGGACATCGGGATGGTGATCGGGCGGCACGGCGTGGTGGGCGCGATGCGCTACGACGTGCGATGGACCGAGGAGCTGCTGATCCGGGCCCTCTTCCAGTTTCACCCGGCGCTGGCCAACGACGGGCTGCTCTTCGACGGCTCCGAGGAGCGCCGCGCGCGGCTACACCCTCGAGGGCGGCGACGTGCACGTTCTCCGGCCCGACCTCCTGGTCGTCGGCTTCAGCGAGCGCACTTCGGCGGCGGCCCTCGACGAGCTCTGCGAGGCCCTCTTCGCGCGCAGCACGGTCACCGACATCCTCGTGGTGGTGATGCCGCGGACCCCGACCGCCATCCACCTCGACATGCTCTTTTCCCAGCTCGATCGTGAACTCTGCGCGATCTACCCGCCCTATTTCGTGGGGCCCGAGCGCCTGGCGGTGCTGCACCGGCGGAAGGGCGTGGATGGCGTACGGGAGATGCCCGACTTCTTCACCGCGCTCCGCGAGGTGGGCATGCCGCTCCAGCCGGTGTTCTGTGGTGGGCGGCAGCGCACCAGCCAGGACCGGGAGCAATGGAGCTCGGCGTGCAACTTCGTGGCGGTACGACCGGGCACGGTGATCGGCTACGTGCGGAACGAGGCGACGCTCGATGAACTTGCGCGCGCGGGCTTCCGCGCGGTGCCCTCGGTCAACTTCCTCGCCTTCGATGACTGGGATGATGCGAAGCATCGCACGGTGATCACCATCGACGGGACCGAGCTCGCGCGCGGCGGCGGCGGCCCTCGCTGCATGACGTTGCCGGTGCGGCGGGCGGCGGCATGACGGGCCTGGCGATGGTGTCGGAGCTGACCCTGGTCGATCGCGCCCTCAGTCGCCTTCGCGGCGGACCTGCGGCGGCGGCCGAGTTATGCGCCGAGGTGCTCGGCCTGATGGGGGCGCCCCGGGCGGTGGCGGAGCGGGTCGCGATCGCGGTACTGGGTGCCGATCCGCGGGTGCGGCAACTGCCCGATGGCCGCTGGGCGATCCTGGCAGAAGCGCAGGGCTCGCCACACATCGAGGAGTGCGCCTTTGCGGTGATCGACCTCGAGACGACGGGGATGCGGGCGCGAGGCGACGATCGCATCACCGAAGTGGCGGTGGTCCTGGTTCACGGCGAGCGGCGCGAGGTGGTGTTCCAGAGCCTGGTCAACCCGGGCCGGCCGATCCCGTCGATCATCAGCATGGTCACCGGGATCACCAACGAGATGGTGGCGCATGCGCCGCCCTTCGAGGCCATCGCTGACGAACTGCTCGGGATCCTCTCCGGGCGGATCTTCGTGGCGCACAATGCCCGCTTCGACTGGGGATTCCTCGATGCGTCATTCCGCCGCACGCGCGGCCTGGCGCTCACCGGTCCGCGCTTGTGCACGGTGCGCCTCGCGCGGCGCCTGCTGCGCGATGTCGGATCGTGCGGACTCGACAATTTGACGCTGCATTTCGGGTTCGAGAACACGGCGCGACACCGGGCGCTCGGGGACGCCGACGTGACGGCACAACTGCTGGACCGGCTCCTGGCGCTCGCGCGCGGAGAAGGGGCGCGGACGCTGACCGATCTCGAGCAGATACAACTCCGGCGTCGCCGTCGGAAAAGCGGGAACGGTGAACAGTCAACGGTAAGCGGGCACTGACCCGCCGTTCCCGTTCACCGTTCCCGCGTTTACGTTACGCTGGGAGGACCACGTGTCGCTGCTCGCGTTCATTCACGGTCGGCGGCCTGCGCTGCCACACGCTCGAGGCCGGCCTGCAGCGCCTCGATGGCGGCGCGATGTTCGGCGTGGTGCCCAAGCCGCTGTGGGAGCGACAGATTGCTCCCGACGAGCGCAACCGGATTCCGCTCGCCATGCGCTGCCTCCTGGTCGAGCATCCCGACGGGCTTGTGCTGGTCGATACCGGGGCGGGGAACAAGGACGACGCCAAGTTCCGCGACATCTACGGCATCGAGAACGCGGGCGCCCGCGGCGCCACCCAGCTCGAGGACGCGCTGGCGAAGCCGGGTTCACCCCGGGCGACGTGCGCTGGGTCATCAACACCCACCTGCACTTCGACCATGCCGGCGGCAACACACTGGTCGGTGAGCCGGCCGGCGCGGAACACGCCGACCAGGCCGATGGCTTCGCACCCGACAAGGCGCCCACGATCGCGGTACCGCCCCGGATCGCCTTCCCGAACGCCATCTACTGCGTGCAGCGGCAGGACCTGGAGTTCGCGCGGCACACCAACGAGCGGACCCGGGCCAGCTATCTGCCTCCCAACTTCGAGCCGATCGCGGCGGCCGGACGGTGGCGGCTGCTCGAAGGCGATGGGGAGGTGCTGCCGGGGATTTCGGTCCGGGTCACGCCGGGCCACGTGCCGTGGCACCAGTCGGTCCTGGTCAGGGATCGGCGGCGAAACGCGGCATTCCTCGGCCGACCTGTCCCGACGGCGGCGCACCTGCCGCTCCCCTGGATCATGGGCTACGACCTGGAGCCGCTGCGGACCCTGGAGAGCAAGCGCTCCTTCCTAAAGGATGCCGTGGCCGGGAGCTGGCGCGTTGTCTTCGAGCATGACGCGATGGTGGCGTGGGGCGGCTCGCGTCGCAGGGGAAGGCCCTGGCGCTCCGGGACGCGCAGTTGACCGGTTGACCTAATCCCGGCCACCATTACGTTTTCGCCAGTTCAAGCGGGACCGATAGGTCCCCACCCTAAGCCGGCGCGCCACCGTACTGGCGCCCAGGCGAAGTGGGTCTTAGTCCTGTCGAGGCGCGCCACCCGGAGCGGCGCTTTCTCGACCGATTGGACACCCGATCGTCGATCGGGTGTTTCTGTTTTCCGGATTGGGAGGTACTGCCACTGTCCACCATGATCGCGAGCGGCGGGTCCGCGTCAACCGGCAGATCCGCATCAGCCCCGTGCGAGTCATCGACAGCGACGGCGAGCAGTTGGGTGTCCTGCCCATCGAGGAGGCACTGGCCTGCGGCTGAGCGCGGGCTGGACCTGGTGGAAGTGGCGCCGACGGCGCGCCCCCCCGTGGTCAAGATCATGGACTACGGGAAGTTCAAGTTCGAGGAGGCCAAGGCGGCGCGGGCGGCCAAGAAGAAGCAGCACGTCATCCAGCTCAAGGAAGTGAAGTACCGCCCGGGCATCGACGATCACGACTTCGACTTCAAGACCCGCCATGCGCGGGAGTTCCTGGGGGAGGGCAACAAGGTGAAGGTGACGCTGATGTTCCGGGGCCGGCAGATGGCCCACCTCGAACTGGGCAAGGCGGTGCTCGACCGGGTCGCCGCCGCGCTGGCCGACATCGGCAAGATCGAGTTGGACGCGAAGCTCGAAGGACGCAACATGACGATGGTGCTTGCGCCGAAGTAGGCGTCAGGGCGAACGCAGGGAACCGAGTGCAAAGAACGACGATGCCGAAGATGAAGAACCGAGCGCGCCGCGATGAAGCGCTTCAAGCCGACCGGGACGGGGAAGCTCAAGCGCTGCCACGCCAATCACAGCCACATCCTGACCAAGAAGACCCGCAAGCGGAAGAACAAGCTCAAGAAGGCGCGATCTCGTGAGCTCGGCCGACTTCCGGCGCGTCAACCGCCTGCTCCAGGCGTAAGGGAGACTACCATGCCACGCGTCAAGAACGGGGTCGCGCATCACGCGCGGAAGAAGAAGATCATGGAAGGCCGCCAAGGGCGGCCGCGGCGCCCGCAGCAAGCTGTACAAGGCCGCGAAGGAGACGGTCGAGCGCGGCATGCGCTACGCCTACCGCGACCGGCGCAAGAAGAAGGGCGAGTTCCGCGCGCTCTGGATCACGCGCATCAACGCGGCGGCCCGCCTCAACGGCCTGAGCTACAGCCGGCTGATGGCCGGGCTCAAGGACGCCGGCGTCGAGATCAACCGGAAGGTGCTGGCCGACCTCGCCGTGCGCGACGCCGACGCCTTCGCGAAGATCGCCGAGGTGGCGCGAAGGCCGCGAAGGCGTAGCCAGACCTTGCTCCAGGGTGTCGGGCCGTTCGCCGATCGGCGGCGGCCCTGACGTCATCCGACGGCTGGCTCGAAATGGGCATTTCCGAGTTCCCCGAACTCGATGAGCTGCGTCCGGACGTCTTCCGGCTCGCGACTGTGCCGCGCGCTCGAATTGGACGCGCACGAGATCGCCTCCTGGGCCGGAAGAGCGGCGCGCTCACCGCGCGTGCTCAAGGCCGCTCGCCTCCCTGGTCCCGGAGCATCGCCGCGCTCGGCGCGGCGGTCAACGAGCTGAAGGACAGAGCTCGAGGAGGCTTTCGCGGCGCGACGCGCGGCGCTTGCGGCGGTGGAGGCAGAATCGGAGCGTCGCTCGACTCGACCTCACCATGCCCGGCGCCGCCGCTGGGTCGGGGCGGTGCACCCGGTCACCGCGAGTGATCGACGAGATCGCGGAGATCTTCCGCGGCCTCGGCTTCGCCGTGGCCCTGGGCCCGAGGTCGAGACCGAGTGGTACAACTTCCTCGCGCTCAACTTCCCGCG
Organism: uncultured Gemmatimonadales bacterium; assembly: GCA_963789925.1. Taxonomy (GTDB): domain Bacteria; phylum Gemmatimonadota; class Gemmatimonadetes; order Gemmatimonadales; family GWC2-71-9; genus JAGGAG01. The sequence continues at coordinate 894,606 of CAWBMQ010000004.1, read as the reverse complement.
CCGATCACCCGGCGATGGACATGCACGACACGCTCTACCTCGACGCGCCGCCGACCGTCGATGAGCCGGGCGATGGACGGCCTGCTGCTCCGCACCCACACCTCGCCGGTGCAGATCCGCACCATGCATGCCTCCGAGCCGCCGATCCGCGTGGTCATGCCCGGCATGGTCTATCGCAAGCGACACCTTCGACCCCTCGCACGCGCCGGCCTTCGCGCAGGTCGAGGGCCTGGCCGTCGACGAGGGCATCTCGTTCGTGGACCTCAAGGCGACGCTGACGCACTTCGCGCGGCAGTTCTTCTGCGCCAGCGACCGAGGTGCGCTTCCGCCCCTCGTTCTTCCCGTTCACCGAGCCGTCGGCGGAGATGGACGTCGACTGCCAGCTCTGCGGCGGGACGCGGCTGCCCGGCGCTGCAAGGGCACCGGCTGGATGGAGATCCTCGGCTGCGGCATGGTGCACCCGCGCGTGCTGGAGAAGTGCGGCTCGATCCCGAGCGCTATACCGGCTTCGCCTTCGGCATGGGGCCGCAGCGCATCGCGCATGCTGCGCTACGGCATGCCCGATATCCGCCTGCTCTACGACGGTGACATGCGGTTCCTCGCGTCAGCTCGGGGCACGGTCCAGGGAGGACGCGATGAACGTCTCCCGCCGCTGGCTCGAGGCGCTTCCTGCGGCGCCCGCTCGATCGCGCGGGACATAGCGCGCGCCTGGCGATGCTGGGCGCGCCGGTGGACGCGATCGAGCCGCTCCATGCGGGGCTCGGCGAGATTCGTCGTGGCGCTGGTGCGAGAGGTCCGCCAGCATCCCAACGCCGACCGCCTCCGGCTCTGCTACGGTCGACGACGGCGAGCGCGGAGCGCGCGCCAGGTGGTGTGCGGCGCGCCCAACGTCACCGCCGGGCGGAAGTACCCCTTCGCTCCGGTCGGTGCCACGCTGCCGGGCGGAAGGGCGGTCCCGATGCGCATCGAGAAGCGCGAAGATCCGCGGCGAGGTCTCCGAGGGCATGCTCTGCTCGGCGCGGGAGCTCGGCGCTCGGCGCAGGAGCACGACGGACTCTGCGAGCTCGACAACCGAGGCGGCGCCGGGCACGCTCCTCCTCGAGGCCCTCCCGCTGGACGACGATCGCCTCGTGGTCGACGTCACGCCGAACCGGCCCGACCTGCTGGGCCACAAGGGCATCGCGCGCGAGCTGGCCGCGTCGCTCGACATGCCGTTCCGCCTGCCGCAGCTGCCCCGGCCCTCTGGCGCCCGACGTCCCCGCCGGTGCAGCGTGCGGCGAGTGTCCGTGAACCGTCACGGGTCCGCTTCGTGTCGCCATCGAGGACCCCGAGGGCTGTGCCCGCTTCCATCGCCGCCGTGGTCCGGGGCGTCAAGGTCGGCCCCTCGCCGGCGTGGCTGCGGCAGCGGCTCGAGGCGGTCGGCATTCGCTCCATCAACAACGTGGTGGATGCCACCAACTACGTGATGCTCGAGCTGAACCAGCCGATGCACGCGTACGACCTGGCCACGCTCAAGGGCCGGCCGCTCGTCGCGCGGCGGGCACGAGCCGGCGAGAAGCTGGTGACGCTCGATGGCGCCGAGCGCACGCTGGATGGCGAGACCACGGTCATCGCCGACGCCGCGCGCGTGCATCGGCATCGGCGGGGTCATGGGCGGCCCGACACCGAGGTCGCCGACGGCACCAGCGACCTCTTCCTCGAGTGCGCCTGGTTCGAGCCCACCCGCATCCGTCGCGCGCGCCGGGCGCTCGGCCTCAGCACCGAGGCGAGCCATCGGTTCGAGCGGGGCGTGGACCGGTGGAATGCCGCCGAGGCGATGCGGCGCTGCCTCGAGATCATCCTGCCCACCGCGGGCGGCACGCTCGAGGGCAGCCCGGTGGACCTGCACCCGGTCGTGGCCAATCCGCCCCGCATCTTCCTCCGCCCGGCCCGGGTGGCGCAGGTGCTGGGGCTCGAGCTGGGACTGCACGAGGTGGAGCGCTGCCTGGTCGCGATCGGTGCCACGGTGGTGGCGAAGCCCGACGATGGCCGTATCGCGGTGGACGTGCCGGGCTGGCGCCCCGATCTCACGGCCGAGATCGACCTGATCGAGGAAGTCGCGCGCATGCACGGCTACGATCGTTTCCCCACCGAGCTCCGCCCGTTCCGGGTCGGCGCGCTGCCCGACGCGCCCGCAGTGGCGGTCAAGGAGCGGATCCGGCGCGGCATGGTGGCGGAGGGGCTTTCCGAGGTGGTGAGCCTGCCGATTCACCGCTTCGGACGGGGAGGCCAGCGTGACGCTGCTCAACCCGCTCGCCGATACCGGGGCGTCACTCCGGCGCCGGCTCCTCCCAGGGCTGGTTCGGCATGCCGAGCGGCAACTGGGCCAATCACGTGCGCGATGTCCGGCTGTTCGAGATCGGCACGGTGTTCGAGCGGCGGTGCGGCGGGCAAGCGCCCGGTGGAGCAGTTGACACTCGGGCTGGTGGTGACCGGGCGCCCGGGAGCCAGGTCACTGGACCGGCGAGGCGGCGCCCGATGTGGACATCTGGGACCTGAAGGGCCTGCTGGAGGCGGCGGGTGCTCTGGCGCATCCCGGTGCGACATGTGCACGTTGAAGGTGATCACTTCGATGGCACGTGTGAAGGACGGCAGGACGGTGGGATGGGCAGGTCGCCTGGCGGCCGACGCCCCGCCGTGGGGCGGTGCCCTGTTCGGTGTGGAAATTGACGTTACGGACGAAGCACGCGCCCTGGTACGAGTCGAGCCCCTCCCGACCACGCCCGCGGTCGAGCGGGACCTGTCGCTGCTGGTGCCTGATGGCGTGGCATCCGCGGCCGTGGCCGAAGTGATCCGCGCAGGCTGCGGGGGCCCTGCTCGAGATGGTGCGCGTCACCGCCGAGTTCCGGGGCGCGGCGCTTGGCGAGGGCCGGCGCAGCGTGACCTTCCGGCTGACGTACCGCGCACCCGACCGCACCCTGCGCGACGCCGATGTGGACGCGAGTGAGACCCAGGTCTTGAGTGCGCTGGAGCGCGAGCTGGGGTTGTCGCGCCGGGGCGCGTGAGGAGCGGATGGTGAGCGATACGTACGAGCGTCCGGAGCGCCGGCCCTGGCTGAAGTCGAGCACTGGTGCGGCATGCCAGCGAGGAACTCACGGTGTGGCGCCGGCGGTGCCTGAAGGCCGAGGGCGAGCTGCAGGAGCTCCGCGCCCGCTCGCCGGGTGGGAAGGCCGCCCGATCCGGTGCAGGCGCGGGCACGCCTGATCGAGCTCGAACAGGAGAACGTGGCGCTGCAGCAGCGGCTCGAGGCGGTACGCGAGAAGGTGACGGCGCTGTCCAGCCGTCTCGCGTTCCTCGAGCGCGGCATGACGGAGACGGCATGAGCAGCAAGAACGCCGTTCAGGTCATCATCGGCGGCGAGGTCTACACCGTCCGGTCGGAGCTGCCACCCGAGTACACCCGGGAGGTCGCGGCCTATCTCGATGCCGCGCTGTCAGCGCGTGCGTGCAACGCTTCCAGCGGTGGAGACCCACAAGGCGGCGATCCTCGCCGCGCTGGCGATCACCGATGAGTTGTTCCAGTCCCGCCGCGGCGACCGGGAGTTCGCCGCGCGGCTCACTGCGCTGGCCGACGAGTTCGCCCCGCTGCTGCCGCCCGCCAAGCGCGGCAGCCGGGCGACCGCGGGGTGACCAGCTTCGACCGACCTGACCGGAGGCGCCCCGGCGGCCTCCTGGAGATCCATAGTTCATGAGCCAGGCGCTGCTCCTCCCCTCCTGGAGGGGCATCACGGCCGGCCTGATTGTCGCGGCCGGTTTCTTTTTTGTCTACAGCCGAACCCAGAAGAAGGCGGCGACCGGCATCCTCGCGCAGGCCCGCGCGGAGGCGGAGCGCATCCGGAACGAGGCCGACCGCAGGGCGTCGAGCATGCGCGCGCCGAAGCCGTGCTCGCCGCCAAGATGGAGGCGCTGCAGCTGCGCGAGGAGCTGGAGCAGGAGCTCCAGCGGCGGCGGGAGGAAGTGGGCTCGGCTGGAGCGGCGGGTCGAGGAACGGAACCAGGTGGCGGAGCGACGCCAGGCCGAGCTCGACACCCAGCAGCGTGAGATGGGGAAGCGGGTGCAGCAGCTCGATGTGCGCGACAAGGCAATCGCCGGTCGTGAGCAGGAGGCGGCACGCTTCGCGGCCGAACAGCAGGCCGAAGCTGGAGCAGATCGCCGGGCTGAGGCCGAGGACGCCCGGCGCGAGTTGCTGCAGCGGGTGGAAGACGAGGCGCGCGGCGCAGGCGCTGGCGCTGGCGCGCGACATCAAGGAGCAGGCGCGGAAGGGCGCCGATCGCGAGGCCCGCCGGATCATCGCCATCGCCACCCAGCGCATCGCCGCCGAGCACACCGCCGAGACCACCGTGTCGGCCGTGACCCTGCCGAGCGACGAGATGAAGGGGCGCATCATCGGGCGCGAGGGACGGAACATCCGCGCGTTCGAGACCGCCACCGGCGTGGACGTCATCATCGACGACACGCCGGACACCGTGGTGATCTCCTGCTTCGACCCGATCCGCCGGGAGGTGGCGCGCCGCTCGCTCGAGGCGCTGATCGCCGACGGCCGCATCCATCCGGGCCGCATCGAGGAAGTGGTGGCCAAGATGCGCGCGGAGCTGGAACAGCAGCTGGTCGAGCTGGGCGAGCAGGCGGCCTATCGACGCGAACGTGCATGGGCTGCACCCGGAGCTGATCAAGCTGATCGGCCGGATGAAGTACCGCACCTCCTACGGGCAGAACATCCTCGAGCACTCCAAGGAAGTGGCCTGGCTCGCCGGCATCATGGCGGCCGAGCTGCGGGTGGACCCGGAGCTCGCCAAGCGCGGCGGCCTGCTGCACGACGTCGGCAAGGTGCTCACCCACGAGAGCGAGGGGACCCACGTCGAGCTCGGCGTCGAGGTGGCGCGCAAGTACGGCGAGAGCGCCGCGGTCATCAACTGCATCCACGCGCACCACGACGACGTGCCGCACGAGTCCACCGAGTCGGTGCTGGTGCAGGCGGCCGACGCCATCAGCGGGGCCCGGCCCGGCGCGCGGCGCGAGGCGTTCGAGAGCTACGTCAAGCGGCTCACGCGCGCTCGAGGAGATCGCCAACGCCTTCAAGGGCGTGGAGAAGAGCAACGTCATCCAGGCGGGACGCGAGGTTCGGGTCGTGGTCACCCCGGACCAGGTCGACGACGTCGCAGGCCGCGGCGCTGAGCGAGCAGATCGCGAAGCGGATCGAGAAGGAGCTCCAGTACCCGGGCCAGATCCGGGTCGTGGTGATCCGGGAGACCCGCGCCGTGGGATTGGCCCGATGAGCGCACGCATCCTCGACGGCGTGGCGCTCGCGAAGGCCATCCGCGAAGAGGTGGCGGTCGAGGCCGCGAAGCTCGCCGGCGCAGGGCATGAAGCCGGGCCTCGCGGTGGTCCTCGTCGGCGAGGACCCGGCCAGCCAGGTGTACGTCCGGAGCAAGGGGAAGGCGTGCGAGGAGGCCGGCATGCACTCGGTGACGATCCGCGCTCCGCCAGCGACCTCCGAGGCGGAGGTCCTGGCGATCGTGGACCGGCTCAACGCCGACCCGGCGATCCACGGCATCCTGGTGCAGCTGCCGCTGCCGAAGCACATCAACAGCGAGAAGGTGCTCAACCGGGTCGACCCGGCGAAGGACGTGGACGGGTTTCATCCGCGAGAACGTCGGCAAGCTCGTCATCGGCGACCCGACGGCCCTCGCGCCCCGCCACCCCCTACGGCGTGCAGCAGATGCTGATCCGCTCCGGCATCGAGACCAAGGGCGCGCACGCGGTCATCGTCGGACGCTCGCACATCGTCGGGAAGCCGATGGCCAACCTGCTGATCCAGACGGGCCCGGGCGGCGACGCCACGGTCACCGTGTGTCACTCGCAGACGCGGGACCTCCCGGCCGTATGCCGCAGCGCCGACATCCTGATCGCGGCGATCGGCAAGCCGGAGTTCGTCACCGCGCGACATGGTGCAAGCCGGGCGCCGTCATCATCGACGTCGGGATCAACCGGGTCGACGATGCCACGAAGGCGAAGGGGTACCGGCTCTGCGGCGACGTCGCCTACGCGCGAATGCGCCGACATCGCCTCGGCGATCACGCCGGTGCCCGGCGGCGTGGGCCCGATGACCATCGCGATGCTGCTGCAGAACACCCTGCAGGCGATGAGGCAGGCCGACGCGGTGACCCTGCCGCTGCCGTTCGGCGCCGGCGGGTCTCGATCCCGCCGAGGTCTGGTCGGTGAGCGACCTCAACCAGGCAGCCCGGGGCTGCTCGAGCAGAACATGCCGGCCGGTCTGGGTGCGGGGCGAAGTCACCAGCTTCAAGTCGTACGCGAGCGGCCACTGGTACTTCACGCTGCGGGACGCCGACGCGTCAGGTGCGCTGCGTCCTGTGGAAGCGCAGCCTGCGGTCAGCGGCGCGAAGAGCAAGCCGGAGGACGGCTGCCGAGGTGCACGTCCTCGGCACGCCCGGGCTCTGGGAGGAGAAGGGCGAGTTCCGCTTCACCGCGCAGTGCTGCTCCGACAGCGACCAGTCTGGGCCAGCAGCAGCAGGAGCTCGAGCGAGCCCGTGCGGCGCTGCTGCGCGACGGCCTGCTCGATCCGTCCCGGAAGCGCCCGCTGCCCCGCTTCCCGCCACCCTCGCCGTGGTCACCAGCCCGGAGGGCGCGGCGCTGCGCGACATCATCACCGTGGCGCGGAGCCGCTGGCCGGCGGTGCGGATCCTGGTGGTCGGGCGCGCGGGTCCAGGGCGACGAGCGGTGCCCGACTGGTCCGGGCGCTGCGACTGGTCAACCGTGCCCGGCGCGGACGTCTGCATCGTCGGCCGGGGCGGGGGCGCGCGCGAGGACCTCGCGCGCGTTCAACGACGGAGGCGGTGTGCCGCGCGCTCGCGGCGGTGCAGGTTCCCGACGATCTCCGCCGTGGGGCACGAGACCGACATCTCGCTCTGCCGACCTCGTGGCCGACGTGCGCGCGGCGACGCCGTCGGCTGCGGCGGAGCTCGCGGTGCCCGACCAGCGCGAGTGCGCGGCGGGTGGACGGTCTCGGCGCTGCGCCTCGCCGGCGGGCCTCCGGCGCCGCACGCGCCTCGCTCGAGCGAGCGGCTGGGGCGCACCGGCGACCGGCTGGAGGCGGGATGGAGCGGGCTGGTCGCGGAGCACCGGCACCGGGTCGAGCGCATCGGCGCCCAGCTCGACGCGCTCAGCCCGCTGCGGGTGCTCGAGCGCGGCTTTGCGGTGCCGATGTCGCAGGAGGGCCGCGTGCTCAAGCCGTCGCGAGGATTTCACGCCGGGGCTTCGTTACCGGCTCAGGGTGAGCGACGGCGACGTGCCGGCGCGCGTGGAGGACGCCTGATGAGCCGAACACCGTCGCTCGCGGAGGAACTGCGCGCGCCTGGAGGAGATCGTGCGCCGCCTGGAGGCGGAGGACGTCGACCTGGACGCCGCGCTCACGCTGTTCGAGGAGGGTGTCGCCCGGCTCCGCGGGGCGCGCGAACGCCTCGCGGACGCCGAGACAGACGGGTCCAGTCGGTGCTCGCCGACGCGGCCGGCGCGCTCCGGAGCACGCGTGTCGACTCTCGAAGGCGAGCCGGTGTCGGCCGACGCGCTGCTGGCCGAGGCGCGCGACTGCACCGACGCCGGCTGCACGAGGTGGGCCGCGCGCCTGAGCGCGATCCGCGCCCGGCATCATCGGCGCGGCGTTGCCTACGCGCTGCGGAGCCCGGGCAAGCGGGTGCGCCCGGCGCTGGTGCTCGCGGCCTATCCGCGCGGCGGCGGCCGGTCGCCGGCGGCATCGCCGGGGTCGCGGCCGCGGTCGAAACGTGCACACCTACTCGCTGGTCCACGACGACCTGCCCTGCATGGACGACGACGACCTCCGCCGCGGGCGCCCCACGACGCACCGCCAGTTCGACGTGCCCACCGCCACCCGGGTCGGCTTCCTCCTGGTGCCGGTCGCGGCGCGGGTCCTGGCGCGAGGCGGCGCGACGAGCTCGCCCTGCCGCCGTCGCTGCTGGGTCGATGGCGGCCGAGCTGTTCGAGGCCGGCGGCATCGAGGGAATGGTCGGCGGTCAGTGGCTCGACCTGGAGGCCGAGGGCGGCACGCTGACGCTGCCCGAGCTCATCGCAGTGCACCGGGGCAAGACCGGGGCGCTGATCCAGGCCTCCTGCGTGCTCGGCGCGCTGGCGGCGCGGCGCCGCGGCCGACGGGCTGCTCGCGCCTGCGACGCGTACGGCGCGGACATCGGGCTCGCGTTCCAGATCGCCGATGACGTGCTGGACGTCACGGGCACCAGCGAGGAGCTGGGCAAGACCGCCGGGCAAGGACGAAGCGCTCGCCAAGTCCACGTACGTCCAGCTGCTGGGCATCGACGGCGCGCGCGGGCCGAAGCGGAGCGTCACGCCGCGCTCGGCGGTCGCGCACCTGGACCGGGCGCAACTCGCCGTCGGGCCGCCCTCGGGGCACTGGCACGCTATATTGTGACTCGACGGAACTGACCCGGACCAATGTCACTGGCTCTGCTCGATCCATCCACGGCCCCGCCGACCTCAAGCGCCTCCGGCGCGACCAGCTCCCGCAGCTGGCGCAGGAGATCCGCGAGCGGCTGATCGAGTGCTGTCTCGCAGACCGGCGGGCACATCGGCGCGAGCCTCGGCGTGGTCGAGCTCACGATCGCGCTGCTGTACGAGTTCGACTCGCCCACCGACAAGATCCTCTGGGACGTCGGTCACCAGGCCTACGCCTGGAAGCTGCTGACCGGCCGCAACGACGTGTTCCCCACGCTGCGCCAGACCGGCGGCATGTCGGGCTTCCTCAAGCGCAGCGAGAGCGAGCACGACCAGTTCGGCGCCGGGCATGCCGGCACGGCGATGTCCGCGGCGCTGGGCATGGCCACCGCGCGCGACCTCAAGGGACAGCAGCACAAGGTGGTCGCCGTGGTGGGCGACGGCGCGCTCACCTGCGGCCTGTCCTACGAGGGCATGAACAACGCCGGCCACTCGGACCGCGACATCATCCTCATCGTCAACGACAACGGCATGTCCATTTCGCCCAACGTCGGCGCGATCAACAAGATGCTCGGCGCGCATCGTCGCCGACCCGCGCACCAACCGGCTGCGCGAGAAGGTCAAGCAGCATGACCTTCGCGCTCGGCGGAGTGTTCGGCGAGGGCGTGGTCGACTTCGCCAAGAATGTCGAGGAGAGCGTCAAGAACCTCTTCTCGCCCGGGGATGCTCTTCGAGGAGCTGGGCTTCCGCTACTTCGGCCCGATCGACGGGCACGACCTCGACAAGCTGTGCGACACGCTGCGCTTCGTGCGCGCGATGAACGGGCCGCGCGTCGTGCACGTGCTCACGGAGAAGGGCAAGGGGTTCGCTTTCGCCGAAGCCAACCGCGAGAAGTGGCACGGCCTCGCCGCCTACGACCCGGTCACCGGCGAGGCGCGGAAGAAGGCGAGCGGCCCGCCGACGTGGACCCAGGTGTTCGGCGACGGCCTCACCGCGCTGGCGGACGAGCACCCGGACATGGTGGCGATCACCGCCGCGATGCCGAGCGGGTACCGGCACCAACATCTTCCAGAAGAAGTGGCCGGAGCGGTTCTTCGACGTCGGCATCGCCGAAGGCCATGCGGTCACCTTCGCGGGCGGCCTGGCCACCCAGGGCATCCGCCCGGTCGTGGCCATCTACAGCACGTTCCTCCAGCGCGCCTACGACAACATCATCCACGACATCGCGGTGCAGCACCTGCCGGTGATCTTCTGCATGGACCGCGCGGGACTGGTGGGCGAGGACGGCCAGACCCACATGGGCCTGTACGACATCGCCTACATGCTCGCGGTGCCGGGCATGACGGTGACCGCGCCGAAGGACGGCGACGAGCTCATCGGCCTCCTCCGCACGGCGCTGGCGCACACCGGCGGCCCCTTCTGCACCCGGTACCCGCGCGACAAGGTGCCCGCCGAGCCGCGGCCGGTCAGCCGAGATCCCGGCGGTTCCGTACGGCACCTGGGAGTCGCTGCGCGAGGGCCGCGACGTCGCCATCCTCGCGGTCGGCACGATGGTGCAGCCGGCGCTGGCAGGCGGCCGAGCTGCCTGGCGGCCGAGCGGCATCGACTGCGCGGTGGTGAACTGCCGGTTCCTCAAGCCGCTCGACCGACGATGCTCGAGGCGCTGCTGCGCGAGCACCGCACGCTCGTGACCGTCGAGGAGGGCACCGTGGTCAACGGATTCGGCGCCTACCTTGCCGAGACGCTGCAGACCACCCGCGCCCGAGGTGCGGGTGGTTGCCCTCGGCATTCCGGACCGGCTGGTGGAGCAGGCGCCGCGCCCCGAGCAGCTGCAGGACATTCGGGCTGACCGCCGACGGGCATCGCCCGTCGGATCTCCGCGCTCATGCGCGAGGAGAGCCTGCGAAGCTCGATGAATCTCGGCGTCGTCGGCAACCCGCGGTACGCGGACCTGGCGGCGGTCCTGCGCGATCTCGCCAGCCTGGCGCCGGCCCTCGGCGTCAGGCTGTTCAGCGAACCCCGCCTCGAGCCATTCTGGGACCGCCCGGTCCCGTTTCTCGAATCGGCCTCCCTCGATGCACTCGTCACCTTCGGCGGCGACGGCACGCTGCTGCGCGGCGCGCGCCTCCTCAACGGGAGGCGAAGTCCCGATCCTCGGCGTCAACCTCGGCCGGGTCGGCTTCCTGACCGGGGTGCAGCGCGCCGATCTCGGACGCGCGGTCGAGGCGCTGGTGCGGCAGGATTACCACGTGGAGCGCCGCCTTACGCTGACGGCGACCGTTTCCCTGGCGTGACGGCACCAGGGTGCAGACCCAGCGGGCGCTCAACGATGTGGTGCTGCACAAGGGCGGCGTCGCGCGCGTGGTGCGGGTCAACGTCACGGTCGACGGCGAGAGCGTCGGTCCCTTCAGCGCCGATGGCATCATCGTCGCCACCCCGACCGGCTCGACCGCATACTCGCTCAGTGCCGGCGGCCCGATCGTGCTGCCGGGACTCGAAGCCATCTGCATTACGCCGATCTGTGCGCACACGATGACGGTGCGCCCCCTCGTCGCGTCGGCGGCCAGCGTCATCGCGGTGGAGCCGATGCAGGGCTGGGCCGATGACATGCTGGTGTCGTTCGACGGCCAGACGGGCATCACGCTCGCCGAGGGGGCGCGGGTCGAAGTGCAGCGCTGTGACAGCGCCGTGTTCCTGGTGCGGCTCGATCCGCTGGGCTACTTCTCCCGCCTTCGCGACAAGCTGCACTGGGGCGACCTGCTGGAGCGCGAGATCGAGCGGTGATCGCCGAGCTCCGGGTGCGCGACCTCGCCACCATTGCGGACGTCACGCTGCAACTCGGCGCCGGGCCTCAACGTGCTGACCGGCGAGACCGGGGCGGGCAAGTCGATGCTCGTCGATGCCCTCGCCCTGCTGCTTGGCGGCCGGGCTGACAGCGGGCTCGTGCGTCCGGGCGCATCGCGCACGGTGGTCGAGGGCGCCTTCGACGTGCAGTCGGCGAACCTCCGGAAGCGGATCGAGTCACTGGGCCTTGACCTGGATGATGGCCGGGTCATCGTGCGGCGCGAGGTCTCCGCCGAGGGCCGGTCGCGCGCGTGGGTCAACGGCAGCCCTACCACCGCGACGGTGCTGAGCGAGCTGGGCGGGATCCTGGTGGACCTGCATGGCCAGCACGAGACGGAATCGTTGCTGCGGCCCGACGCACAGCGCGACATGCTCGATGCCTTCGCCGGGGCAGAGCGGGAACGCGCAGCAGTGGCCGACGCGCACGCGACGACCGAAGCACTCAAGGCCGAGGAGTCGGCGCTCACGCAGCGGCGGGACGAAGTCCGCCGCCGGGCCGACTACCTGCGGCACGTGGTGGCCGAGATCGACCGTGCCAAGCTCAAGCCGGGTGAGGAGGAGGCGCTCGAGCTCGAGGTGCGGCGCCTTTCACAGGCCGGGACGCTGAGCGGGCATGCGTCGCGCATCAGCGAGGCCGCCGGCGCCGGCGATGAGGGTGCCCTCGCCTCGCTGGGGCAGGCCGATCGCGCGCTCACCACGCTCGAGCGGGCCGATCCCACCGTCGCGCCGTGGCGCGAACTGCTCGACGCCGCGTTCGCCAACCTCGACGAACTTGCGCGCCTTGCGGCCGACTATGCGCGGGAAGTGCAGGACGACCCGGCACGGCTCGCGGAACTCGAGCGCCGGCGCGACCAGCTGTACAGCCTGTTCCAGAAGCACGGCGCCGATTCGGCGGCCGTGCTCGAGGCGCGGGCACTTGCCGCTGCCGAACTGGACCTGCTCGACACCGCCGACCTCGACCTTCGGGCGCTCGCTGCGCGCCGGCAGGCTGCCCAGGGCGCTGCTGGGGGTGGCGGTGGAGCAGCTCACCGCCCGGCGGACCGCGGCGACCGACCGGCTGGCTCGCGCAGTGAACAAGTGGCTTCCGCGACTCGGCCTGCCCGGCGGGAAGTTCCGTGCAGCGCTGGAGCACTTGCCGGCGGCTCATGCGTACGGGCAGGAGGCGGCGTCGTTCATGGTGCAGCTCAATGCCGGCCTCGACGAGCGGCCGCTCGCGCGGGTGGCGTCGGGCGGCGAGCTCTCCCGTCTCATGCTGGCGCTCAAGGTGGTGCTGGCGAAGCAGGATCACGTGCCGACGCTGGTGTTCGACGAGGTGGACCAGGGGATCGGCGGCGAGATCGGCGTGCAGGTGGGCGAGGCGCTGGCGGAAGTGGCCGGACGACACCAGGTGCTGGTGATCACGCACCTGCCGCAGATCGCCGCGCGCGCCGATCATCACCTGGTGGTATCGAAGGCCGCGAAGCGAGGCGTCGCGACGAGCGACGTCGCGACGATCCACGGCGAGGATCGCGTACTCGAGGTGGCCCGAATGCTGGGCGGATCCGAAAGCGATACCGTGCGACGCCACGCGCGGGAACTTCTTTCAGGGCGCGAGGACGTGAGGGCATGAGGTGAGTGACTCGGATGAGAAGACGCGTCTCGACAAGTGGCTCTGGGCAGCGCGCTTCTTCAAGACCCGGGCGCTTGCCGCTGAAGCCATCGGGAGCGGCAAGGTCGAGGTGAACGGCGACCGTCCAAAGCGCGGGCGGGCCGTGCACGTGGGTGACCGGTTGAGCGTCAGGCTTGGCCCCTACGAGCATCACCTGGTCGTGCGGGCGTTGTCGGGGCGGCGCGGGCCGGCTGCGGTGGCGAAGGAGCTGTACGAGGAAACGCCTGAGAGCATCGCGACGCGGGAACGCACGGCAGAGCGGCTGCGGAGCGCGCCTCCGCCCGTGTTCTACGAGGGCGGGCGACCCACGAAGAAGGATCGCCGCGCGTTCGAGCGCCTCCGGGGCGGCGACGACTAGAGCGCGCTATCCCTACCAGATCTTCGCGTAGACCCTCGCGAAGAAGATGATCGCTGACCACTTGGTGGCGATGCCCCCCGACGACGCCACCGTGGTTTCCCAGCGCCAGCCGGCGTCGAGCGGAATGCCTCCAGTGCCATCGGCACGCTGACCCGACGACGAGTACGTGAGGCCGATCGAGAGCAGGAGGCGTGACGCGCCAGTGCCCTCAGCCAGGAGTGAGGCGGGGACGCCAGGCACCGAGTCGGCGATGGTCGCATACTGCACTTCGTCGTCGCCCTGGCTGAGCCATGTCGCCGAGCCGACGACGCCAAATGCTCGAGCAAGCCTGAAGTATGGCGCGATGCCGAGACGGAGCTGGTCCCCGGGATTCACGGTCACGTCGGCGGTGCTGCTGCGTGGCAGCATGGCCGAGAGCGGGCTCCCGACACGACGGGTGAAGTCACCTGACATCTGCAGCAGGTATGCGCCGCTGAAGCGGGCGCCGAAGGTTCCCCCGCCAACGTCGAATGCGAGGCCCATGCCGACGGCAGGCGTGCCGGCACCGATTGACACGCTGAACGGGTCGGACGGCGGGGCAACCGCACCGGTGGGAAGGCGTACAGTGACGCTCGCGGCGAGCCTGGTTCCACGCGCGGCGTCTGCATTCCAGTGGTCGATGAACGTGTAGACGGCACCGACTTCCACATCGCCGATGCCGGCTCGCTTGCTGTTGCCCAGGGTAGCGTAACCGATCGGGCCCGCGAACGACGTCCCGTACGTCGTAAGGTCACTGGCGGTCGCAGGGCTGGTGGGCAACGGGAGCGGAAGGGAGAAACTGGTCACGCCAAGGCCAGTCAGGGCCGACTGCACCGAGGTTACCTGCCCGGTCAGTGCCTGTCCCGCGCCGCTCGCAGAGAGCGGCAGGAACGGCGAGGCGGTCCCGGCGTCGACAATCAGGGCGCCAAGACTATCCGACAGCGCCTGACCACTTGCCAGCGTCTCGATCGCCAGCGCCTTGGCCGCCGGATCGCCATTATAAACGCCCGACGTGATGCGCTGCTGCAGTTCGGCGAGAGAGACGTTGAACTGGCTGAAGAAGGCTTCAGCGGTGGACGCACCCGCCGTGGTACCGATGGCCGGATCGGCGGCGTTGACACCGGCATCGGAAGTGGTGGTATCAATGGCAACGGTCTGGCGCCACCAGGAGCTGACGAAGGGCAGCCGGCCGAAAATGGAAAGCCCCTTGGTGAGTCCAATCCCCAGCGTGAAAGCCCCGGTGCCGGTCGAGACCTGAGCCGTGCCGGCCGACACGCCCAGGTCGAGCTTGTAGCCGGGCTGCCCGATGAGCGCCGCGATCCGCTGGTCAGCCGCCGAGAGCGTCGGGATCCGGTCGGAGCCGAGACCAGGCGAAGTGAAGTTCGCGCCGAGGTTTTCCTTCGTGCCTTCGTTGAAGCGTTCGTTGGCGTAGGCGAACGATCCGTCGATCTCGAAGCGGAACATGCCACGGGGAATGCCGAGGGGAGCCAGCTGGGCCTCGGCGGCCGCGGGCAGGATGAGGGTAGTGAGCAGCGCGCACCAACCAAGCCGCACCAGGTTTCCTCCGACAGGCACAGCGGAATGGCGAAACAGGGACCGCGACAGGCCGGGACAGCACTCTTTCGCGAGGTATTCGGCACAGCGCCCGGCATCGGCGCATCGGCGCCCGGCCGGGTCAACCTGCTGGGCGAGCACACCGATTATAACGGGGGACCCGTCCTGCCGATTGCCCTCGACCGGCGCACCGTGGTTCACGCGCGCCCGGCGCACGGGTTTCGTTTCGTGTCGGCACTCGAGCCTGGCGTGGTGGAACGGGGCATCGAAGAGGGGCCGCGCGGGCACTGGACCGACTACCTGGTCGGAGTGTTGCGCGAGCTCGCGGCTCTCGGCATCGAACTGCAGGGCGCCGACGTGGCGGTCGCCAGCTCGGTGCCGGCGGGAGCGGGTCTCTCATCGTCGGCGGCCCTCACCGTGAGTGCAGCGACGGCGTTCACGGCGCTGGCAGGGAAGCGGCTTGGTCCTGAAGCGCTGGTGGACGTGGCATGGCGTGCGGAAGCCGGCTACGCCGGGGTGCGATGCGGACGGATGGACCAGACGATCGCGGTGTTCGGACGGCCAGGGAAGGCGCTCGAGTTCGACGCGATGACCGGTGACCGACGCATGGTGCCCTTTCCCGGTACGGTGCGCATGATCGACAGTGGCTTGCGCCACGCGCTGGTTGCAGGCGAGTACGAGCACCGGCGCATCGAGTGCGAGGAGGCGCTGCGACGATGCCAGCGCATCATGCCGGACGTGACATCTCTCGCCGCAATCCCGGTGCGCGCGCTGCCGCGAATCAGTCGTGCGCTGCCGAAGATCCTTGCCCGTCGCGTCAGGCACGTGGTGACGGAGACGGCGCGCGTTCACGAGGCCGTGAGCGCCCTTGGTCGAGGGCGGAGCATGCATTTCGGCGCGCTGCTGTATGCCGGACACGAGTCGCTGCGGCGCGACTTCGAATCGTCATGTGACGAGGCGGATGCGATCGTGGCGCTCGCCCGAAAGGCGGGAGCAACTGGCGCCCGCCTGACGGGCGGAGGCTGGGGCGGAGTGGTGATCGTCCTGGCGCCGGAGCGATCAGCCGATCGCGTGGTGATGCGGATCCAGGAGGGCTTTGCGAAGCAATACGGCCGGATCCCGCAGCAGTGGTCGGGGAAGGCGAGTAATGGGGTGAGGATCGAGTCCGGGGGCGCAGGTTAGAGGTGCCAGGCGGGACCGGCGGGTTGTCGCCGGTCCCCAGGATCAAGCCAAGCGCAAGAGGCACCACGCTGCGTCGGGTCAGGGAGCGGGAACGAAGCCGCTGCCGCAATTGATGTAGTTGTTGGGCGGGGCGAAGTAGAAGGCAACAGCCCGCGCATATCCAAGTTCCGTGGCGCCCTGGACGGTGCACTCACCGATTACGAGAGCTCTGTCGCCTTCCAGTACTGAAATCACCAGCATCTCGCCCTCCTCGAGGGACAGGTCAAACTTCGTCCAGTTATCCGGGTTCGTCTGGTCTCCGTGACCGAGCAGTTCCGTAAACACGCCCCCGGGTGTGGCTACCTCTACGACGTACCCCGTCACCGGTGGATTAGCGATGCCCGCGAGTAACCTGAAGCTCCACATTCCCGTCAGAGCCGGCATCATTGCCGCCTTCGCATGCCACCACGGTGACATAGAGTCCAACAGCCGCAATACCTGCCGCCGGCAAACTGCGCCAAAGCCTCGACATAGGATCCTCCGCCCTGGGGGGTAGACTGCGTGACACTGCTATCTCCCTCCAACACACGAAATCGGCCTTTTCATGCTCAGCCGGCCTCCCCATGCCGCCTCACCAGTGGTCGGGGAAGTCGAGCAATGGGGTGAGGATCGAGCGGGGGGGTAGGTTAGAGGTGCCAGCCCGGATGGCGAAACTGGTAGACGTCGCGGACTTAGAACCAGAAGCCTGAGCCGTAGGATGAGGATGGCCACCTGCGTGCAACGCGTTATGCGTCTTAAGAGCGGAGAGAATTGTGATTGCGGCCCTCATTGGTGCAGCGGTTGGTGTTCTTACCATTTTGCTTGCGCGATTCATTCGTGGGGAACGTTGGTTGTATTCGTTGGGCCTGCTCACTCTGCCTGGCCTCTACGCGTTCTTCGCTCTTCGAGCAGGCGAGCAGGCTGTGGGCGTCAAGGAAATGATCTATGGTGTTCCGTACGTCGTCGCCGGCCTTGTGTTCGCGTTTGTTAGCGTCCGCCAGTCAGCAGTAGTGGTCGGTCTATTGTGGCTACTGCACGGGCTCTACGACTTGGTGCATAGTCGGCTCATCACAAACCCTGGCGTTCCCGGTTGGTATCCCATCTTGGTGCCTTGTGGTTGATGCTGTTATCGGCTCGTATCTTCTGTGGCTATCGCGGCGTGTTCCCGATGCAAATCTTCGCCAGGCGTAAGTCGAAGGCTGAACTCTCCGGCGAACTGCGCATCTCCTTCGTCGCACCAGGGGTCTGGTATCTGTGGATGACCTGAGACTGGTATCTGGCAGAAGAGGGGTCAAGATTAGGTTGTTGTGATACAACGCCGCCCGGATGGCGAAACTGGTAGACGTCGCGGACTTAAAATCCGTTGAGGGGCAACCCTCGTGCAGGTTCGAGTCCTGCTCCGGGCACTGCAGCACAAGCGCTTAACAGATAGAGGCACAGTGACGCTGGCCGTCACTGTGCCTTTTCGTGTGCCGGGATTGGCCAGCGCTCGTTCTCCAACCTGATCCTTCGGGATCGTCCTGTCAGGTCAGGCGTGACAACAAGCGGCGCGCAAGCGCCGTAGTCAGCGCGCGAGCTGACCGGTTCCGGAGATCAGCGCGCGTCGAGTTGTAGGCATAGAGTTTCGGGTGGATCAGTGATGGAGCTTCGTTGAACCCCGGTATGTCCCGGTAGGCGAAGGCAGTCTCCTCGTGCACGAAAAGGAGGAGGTTCTGCGCATACCACCAGAGCATCCGGTCATCGTCCCAGATGACGCGCCGAAAGCAGTCGACCGGTGTGAAGCGCCGTTGCCGGAAGCGTTCCACCCAGTAGTCGGGCCACTGTTCATTGAAGTGGTTCTGACCTCCCTGGTAGGGAATCGCTGCCGAGAAAACGACTGCTCGCCCATGGCGGACTATTGAATCCACCAGGACATCAGCACTCTCGGGGCGCAGATGCTCCGCTACCTCGACCGAGACCACCAGATCGAATTGCCTGCCGAGGTCGATGGGCTGGTTCAGGTCGTGGGGCACAAACCTGCTGGTGGGAGAGGCGATGAGAGTGGTGCCGACCCACTCGCCGTCGACACCGGTGAGATCCGCGAGTCCCCAGGAATCATGAAAGGCCTGCAACCAGACGCCCGTCCCGCAGCCGAGGTCCAGGACACTCGCCGGGCGTACCAGGTCTACGATGAGTCCGGTGATTCGCCGGGCGGAGTATTCCGCCTCATCCGCGATATCATAGAACGCATGATCGTACGGTGCCTGTTTGGCCATTTTCCCAGGTCCACTCGAATGGGACGCTTGACGCTCACGATGCTGGCCCAAAATGCCACTTGGACCACGGTGTCGGAAGAAGGACGACTTGTGGCGCTCGGTAGACCGTCGCCCGCTGGGCTTGACATATCAACAACACTTGATATGTTGACCACCATGAGGCAACCCACTGTTGACCTGACCAGGACCGTCGAGAGGCTCCGGGCACTTTCCGACCCGACGAGACTGGAGATCCTCGCACTGCTGAAGCCGGGCGAGCAGTGCGTGTGCGAGCTCACGAGCGCCCTCGATGCCGCCCAGTCCCGCCTGTCGTTCCATCTGAAGGTGCTGAAGGAAGCGGGTCTCGTCACCGACCGGCGCGACGGGCGATGGGTCTACTACACGCTGGTCGACGACGCGGTGGAAGAGGTCGCAACATTCCTCACCAGCGCGCCGTCAGCCGGCTGGAGGAAGGCAGCTCGCTGCTGTAGCTGATTTGTCGGATCCAACATATCAACCATTCTTGATGGAGCGATTCATGAGCGGCAGGGATACGAGGGAAAAGGTGCGCCAGGCGTATGCGGGCGCCGCTCTGCGGGTGGTCGCGGGGCAGACGAACAGCTGTTGTGGCGGTTCCTGCGGTGCCGGCTCAGATGACCCGATCACCGGCAACCTGTACAGCAGCGAACAGACGGCGACGCTCCCCGAGACCGCGGTCCTGGCATCGCTTGGCTGCGGCAACCCCACGGCCCTGGCCCAGCTGAACCCGGGCGAGACGGTGCTCGACCTCGGCAGCGGGGGCGGTATCGACGTGCTGCTGTCGGCACAGCGTGTCGGGCCCACCGGCCGCGCCTATGGCCTCGACATGACTGATGAGATGCTGGCCCTGGCCGAGTCGAACAGGGCGAAGGCCGGTGCCACCAACGTCGAATTCCTCAAGGGCACCATCGAGGAGATCCCGCTGCCGGGGAACACGGTGGACGTGATCATCTCGAACTGCGTCATCAACCTGTCGGTCGACAAGCGCCAGGTCTTCGCCGAGGCGTTTCGGGTGCTCAAGCCGGGCGGGCGGCTGGCGGTGTCCGACGTGGTGATCCGGGGCGACGTGCCGGCCCGCGTGCGCCACAGCATGGAACTCTGGGTCGGGTGCGTCGCAGGCGCGCTCGAGGAGCATGAGTTCATCGCGCTGCTGGAGGAGACGGGATTCGAGGATGTTTCCATCGAGCCGACGCGGGTCTACGAGTTCGAGGACGCCGCAGCGTTTCTCGGCGGCGCCGGGCTGGATACCGAAGTGCTTGCCCGCGAGGTGGGTGGACGGGTGATGGGCGCGTTCGTGCGGGCGACCAAGCCGGTGCTGGAATCGTGAACGCCATGATCCGCGCTGCGGGCGCCGCCGATCGGCGCGGCGTCTGCGACCTTCTCACGGCGGCCGGACTGCCACTGGACGGTCTGTCGGATGGGCTGGAGCATTTCCTCGTCGCCGAAGAGGACGGCCGCATCGTGGCAGCCGCGGGTGTGGAGGTCTACGGCGATTCGGTGTTGCTGCGGTCGGTGGTGGTGTCGCCTGAGCATCGCGGCGCCGGCATGGGCGGCAGGATCTCGGATGCCTCGCTTGCCATGGCGCGGAAACTGGGTGCGCGCCATGCCTACCTGCTCACCGATACGGCGGAAGCTTTCTTCCGCCGGCGCGGGTTCGAGGTGATCGATCGCAAGGACGTTCCCGCCGCTATTCGTGACTCGGTGGAGTTTGCGGTGGCGTGCCCGGCGTCGGCGATCGCGATGCATCGGGAGGTGACACTCGAATGAAGAACGCGCCCCTTCGAGTGCTCTTTCTCTGTACCGGTAATTCGGCGCGGAGCCAGATGGCCGAGGCACTGCTGAACCAGAAGGGGCAGGGACGCTTCCACGCCGAGAGCGCCGGCTCGCAGCCCGCGCCGCGGGTGAACCCCCATGCCATCGAGGCGCTGGCGGACATGGGCATCGCGTGGGAGGGCCGGACGCCCCGCGGCATCGGCGGCCTCGAACGCGAACACTGGGACATCGTTATCACGGTGTGCGACAACGCGAAGGAGGCGTGCCCCGTCTTTCCCGGCCAGCCGACGTTCGCGCACTGGAGTATGGATGATCCCGCGGAGGTGCAGGGTACCGCGGAGGAAACGAAGCGAGCGTTCGAGGAAGCCAGGGACCTCCTCGCCCACCGGATCGACCAGCTGATTTCGACAGTGAGGTAGCGCTGACCTCCGTAAGGTTTCGTATTGCCGAGTAAATGCTTCGGATTAGATTGCGCGGCCGGAAATATCGGTTGCCTTGGGGCCTGCGCGCCCTGGGTAAGGCGTACTCGAACCTGCAGCACATCTACCGTTCACTCGAGCAGTCGCTCGGCATCCGCTGCGCGCACCATCTTCGCGGCGCGCCAGCTGGTGGTGCACGGTCACGTGAAGCTGAACGGCCGGCGGGTCTCGTTTCCCAGTCACGCCGTGATTCCGGGCGACCAGGTCGCGCTCACGGAGAAGGCTCGCGCCATTCCGCAGGTGGTTGTGGCGATGGACTCCACGCGCGCGCCATCATACCTCGAGCTCGCCGGCGATGGCGCCAGGCTGCGTGAACTCCCCGAGGCAACGCAGATCCCGGTGACCTGCCAGTTGCCGCTGGTGGTGGAGTTCTATTCCCGGTAATGGAGCCTAGGCGACGCGCTGGCGGCAGTTCTCGCGATCCCACTGCGAGTGCTTCGCCTCGATGACGATCTCGGCATGCCGCCAGACACGTCCCTCGATCACGCATGCCCCGCTGGTAAGCCAGGTGCGCCGTTCCTTCACAAGGAGGGAGCTGGAGGTCGTATAGTCTGCCGGATCTTCCAGCTTGCGCGGCGTCACATACTCGAGCAACGTCATAGGGCAACCTTCTGTTGAGGTTACCCTTATAAACACCGGAGTCGTGCCACCGGCTCCGCTTACTCCAAGCCTCCCGCAAACCCTTCTGCACAAACAACATGAATACTGCGCTGCAAGTCGCTGCATGTGGGACGTTCGACCCATATGTGAGCCACCGCGTCGTGGGTTGTGTCGGCGCCGCGACAGAATCGCTTCCCGGCCGCTTCGATCCTGCCGTCGTGCAGTTCCATGCACGCTGTCGCATCAACTGACGCTTCCCGTCGCCGCACGCGGGCCGCTCCACCGCTTGTTATCGTTCCGCGCATGACACACGACGCGCATGAAGCCGTCGAACCCGCGCTCGGCCCTTCATGGGATGGGTCCGCCACCACCTTCAGGATCTTTTCCCACCACGCGACCTCCATCGAACTGATAGTCGAGGATGCCGAGGTTCACCGGCTTCCGATGGAGCGCTCAGCCGACGGCACATGGCAGGTGCGGAGTGCGCTGGCGCGTCCAGGTACCCGCTATGGGTTCCGCGCCTCGGGCCCGTGGAATCCGGAAGCGGGTCACCTGTTCAACCCCGCCAAGTTGCTGCTCGACCCCTATGCGCGCGCGATCGACGGAGCGGTGCGGTGGCACGAGAGCCTGCGCGTCGCACATCGCCCGGCTGTGCATGGCCCGCTGCACCCCGATCCGGCCGACTCGGCGGCGCACCTTCCGCGCAGTGTCGTCGTGGCCGACGAATTCGACTGGCAGGACGACCGGCACCCGCAGGTGCCCTGGTCGGAGAGCGTGATCTACGAGTGCCACGTGAAGGGGATGACCGCGCTGCATCCGGGCGTGCCGGCGCCATTGCGCGGTACCTGGCTCGGGCTCGCCTCCGCCCCGGTCATCGAACACCTCAAGAGCCTGGGCGTGACGGCAGTCGAGCTGCTGCCGGTGCAGCCCGCGGCCGACAGCGCGCTGCTCGTGCGCAGCGGGCTCACCAACTACTGGGGGTACGCGACGATCGGGTTCTTCGCGCCCGACCGCCGGTT
The DNA here is from genome assembly GCA_963789925.1 of uncultured Gemmatimonadales bacterium. Taxonomy (GTDB): domain Bacteria; phylum Gemmatimonadota; class Gemmatimonadetes; order Gemmatimonadales; family GWC2-71-9; genus JAGGAG01. The sequence goes on along the minus strand of CAWBMQ010000004.1, from coordinate 872,318 downwards.
CGCGAGCGTCGCCGGGCGCGAGCGACACGAGTTCCGGGAGATGGTGCGCCAGCTGCATGCCGCCGGCATCGAGGTGCTCCTCGACGTGGTGTACAACCACACCGGCGAGGGCGGAGTGGACGGCCCGACGGTGGCGTTTCGGGGCCTCGACAACGCCAGCTACTACCGGCTGCGACACGACGGCGAGGGGATGTACGAGGACCTCACCGGCTGTGGAAACACAGTCGACGTGCGTCACCCGATCGTGCGCCGCCTCGTCCTCGACAGCCTGCGCTTCTGGGTGAGTGAGATGCACGTTGACGGCTTCCGCTTCGACCTGGCCCCGGTACTGGGACGTGACCCAGCCGGGTTCGATGCCGGCGCGTCGTTTTTCAACGAAGTTGCGGTGGACCCGATTCTCCGCAGCACCAAGCTCATCGCGGAACCGTGGGATCTCGGGCCGAACGGCTACCAGCAAGGTGGATTTCCGCAGCCCTTCGCCGAGTGGAACGGCCGATTCCGCGACACGGTGCGCCGTTTCTGGCGCGGCGTTGGTGGCGTGAACGACCTGGCTACGCGCCTGAGCGGATCGAGCGACCTCTTTCCTCCGCCTCGCGCGCCGCAGTCGAGCGTCAATTTCATCGCGTGCCATGACGGGTTCACCCTGCAGGACCTGGTGTCATACGAGCGGAAGCACAATCTCGTGAACGGCGAGCGCAATCGTGACGGGGCCGATTGGAACGAGAGCCGCAACTGGGGCGTCGAGGGGCCAACCGCCGACCCGCAGATACTCGAGCTTCGCGCGCGCGTCATGCGCAGCATGATGGCGACACTCGTCCTGTCGCTCGGCGTCCCGATGCTCAATCAGGGTGACGAGCTTGGGCGCACGCAGCAGGGCAACAACAATCCATGGAACCAGGACACGGCGTCGAGCTGGCTGTCGTGGATATCCTCGCCGGCATCCGAGCAGATGCTCGCCTTCACGCGCCGGCTGCTCGCGCTGCGGCGGCGATACCAGGTGTTCCGCCGCCTCGAGTTCCTGCCGGACCACGAGTCGGCCGGAGCCGTAGCGCACTGGCTGGACCGTTCCGCCGGCATCATGACGGACGCGTGCTGGAACGACCGCGGACGCAACGTGCTCGCAGTGCTGCTGCAGACCAGCGCGGCAGGATCGGACCGAAGATGTGCGCCTGCTGCTGGCACTGAACGGCGGTGCCCTGGCCGTGCAACAGCAATTGCCGGCCGGCGAGTGGCGCCTGGTCCTGGATACGACCCGCCCCGGCTCCGAGGGTTACTCGACGGCCGGGGCGGTGAATGTTCCGGGCGGTGGACTGGTGCTGCTCGAGGCCGACGCTACATCGACACCCCGGGCGCCTTGATGATGTACATCACGTCGCTGCCGTAGGGGACGTATGGGCTTCCATAGACCAGCCGCTGCACCAGCTTCTGCGCCAGCCCCGGCCGCGTGCCGCGCACGATGACGCCGATGAGGTTGTCACCCTGGTTGACCCACTCCAGCGTGTAGTTCGGCGTGGTGAACTGGGTGGCGCCCGACAGTAGCGGAGCCAGCTCCACGGGAGCGACACCGGCGGACGCCGCGGCCGGGCCACACCTCGTGCTCCGTGAAATAGTTGATGCCGGCGAGCCGGATCTCCTGCATCTCGGAACCGACCTTGGCAGCGAGCCCATCGTTCTCGAGCGAGAGGTAGCGCATGGTCGCCATCGCGGCGAGGATGCCGAGGATCGTGACGACCGTCATCAGCTCGATGAGCGTGAAGCCCCTGCGGTTGCCTGGCCGCATGGTCACTTCCCCCTCCGCTGTACGAGGCGCGCGAGACTGGGACTCAGGAAGGCACTCAGCGAATCGTTCGAGGTGAGCGTGAGCCGCTCTGCACCGCGGGAGAGCTTGAGGGTGTAGCCGCCGTCCGGGGTCTTCACGTAAGCCAGCCCAGGCGTAAAGCTCCCGGCTTCCTCCAGTCGGTCGGGGTACACGCCGCGTTCCTTCTTGTAGTTGGCGAGCTGCTGGCCGGCCACGTAGAGCGAGAGCCTCAGGTTGGCATCGCGCTCCGCGGTGGTCTCCACGACCTCGCCCAGGCCGAACCATTCCGGGTAGATCGCCACCAGGAGGGCGCATGCTGCAATAACGGCCCAGGCCCCGGCCAGCAGGGCAACCCGGGTGCGGAAACGCTTTTTCTGGACGGCAAGCCGGATGGCTTTCTTTTCGGCCTCGGACTGAACGGCCTTCTCGTACGCCTCGGCGAGAGCGCTGCGCGAGGATATGGGTCGGCTGGATGATCCAGTCATTCGGTCTCACTGGCTGCGAAGAAAACGGGCAAGTCAGGCTTCAGCCTTCCATACAGCAGCAAGGCTTGGGCCCCGGTGTGTGCCTTCCCGGATGGGTCCAAGCCTGAATGCGCGTTGTGCCCGCAACTGCCGATAGCTACAATGCTTTCCGTCCATCGGCAACTGTTACATTGGCCGGCGGCCAGCCTCTAACTCACGCTACCTCGGGGTTTTCGCCATCCTTCCGGAATCGGTTGGCATCATCGGACTGGGCGCCATAGGCGGATCACTTGCGTGGCGCGCCACGCAGGCTGGCGTCAGGCGCGTCACGGGGTATTCCCGGTCCACGGGGGACGTGATCGAGGCCCTGAAGCGCGGGGCCATCACCGATGCTGCCGACTCGCCTCAGGCGGCGGCACGCGGATCGGCGTTCGTGGTGCTTGCAGCGCCACCGTCGGCGACCCTCGAGCTTCTCGACAAGGCCGGTGGGTGGCTCGCGCCGGGAGCGATCCTCTCCGATGTCGCCAGCATCAAGGTGCCGGTGATGCAGCGCGCACGCGCTGCTGGCCTGGACGCCCGCTTTGCCGGGGCACACCCGCTGGCGGGAACGCATGGGAGCGGGTTCGGAGCGGCTCACCCCGATCTCTTCCGCGGCGCAGTGGTCTATGTCTGCCCCAGCGGTACGCTGGAGGGCGACGTGGTGGCTCGGTCGGTCGCGAGCTTCTGGGAGCAGGTTGGCGAGGCGCAGCCCGTCACCATCGAGGCAGCCGCGCACGACACCCAGCTGGCCTGGACCAGCCACCTGCCACAGGCCGTCGCCTCGGCGTTGGCCAAGGCGCTTGGCGCCCGGGCGCTCGGCGGTGTCTCGTTCGGCCCCGGTGGCCGCGACACGACCCGCCTCGCCGCCAGCGATCCCGACCTGTGGGCCGAGATCTTTCTCGCGAATGCCGGTCCCGTTACCGAGGCGCTCGGGCAAACCGGGGACGCGCTGCAAGAGCTCCGGTCGCTCATCTCGGCGGGAGACGCCGCCGGGTTGAAGGCCTTCCTGGCGCGCGGTGCGGCGTTCCGCCGGGGCCTCGACCGATGAGGGTGCACGGCAGCGTCCGCGTTCCGGGCGACAAGAGCATCACCCATCGCGCCCTGCTCTTCGGGGCGCTTGCGCGGGGCCAGAGCTTCATCGGCGGCGCATTGACGTCGCTCGATGCGCGTTCGAGTGCGCGGGTGCTGCGGCAGCTTGGTGCCGAGATCTCGCCGCTGCGGATAGGCAGCGTCATCGACATCACGGGCCGGGGGCGCCTTCGACGTCCCGGAGACGTGCTCAACTGCGGCAACTCAGGCACCACGACTCGACTTCTGCTCGGGATGCTCGCGGGACACCGTTTCGCCGCCACGCTCACGGGCGACAGTTCCCTCCGTCGCCGCCCGATGCGGCGGGTGACGGTTCCGCTGGCACAGATGGGCGCGCGCTTCAGTGATACGGGCGGGGACGGCCTTCCACTCACGATCCGGGGCGGTGCGCTGCGACCGTTGCGGTACGAGCAGCCGGTGTCGAGTGCGCAGATCAAGAGCAGTCTCCTGCTCGCCGGCGTCACCGGGGACGTCGATGTCGCGGTGCGCGAGCCGTTCGGCCGCTCGCGCGATCATACCGAGCGCCTCCTGCGTGCGTTCGGGTACCGGGTAGAGGACGCGGCCGACGGCTGGGTGGAGATGGCCCCCACAGGGAAGATCGAGCCATTCGCGCTGCAGGTACCCGGTGACCCCTCGTCGGCGGCGTTTCTTGTGGGTGCCGCACTCATGGCCGAGGGTGGCGATCTCCGCATCACCTCAGTCGGGATCAATCCGACGCGAACCGGCTTCCTGACGAGTGCTTGAGCGGATGGGCGCGAACCCGCGCGTCGAATCTCCCGTCACGGAGTTCGGCGAACCGGTGGGTGACCTCGTGGTAGCGCCCGCGGCGCTCCGCGCCACCGAAGTGGTGGCAGGGGAGATTCCCGGGCTCATCGACGAGATTCCCCTGCTCGCCGTTATCGCGTCGCGATCGGAAGGCACCACGATCTTTCGGGACGTCGGTGAACTCAGGGTCAAGGAGAGCGACCGGCTGGGACTGATGGCGGAAAATCTTCGAGCGGTTGGTGTCGTGGCCGAGGTGCAGGGCGACGACCTCCATGTCAGTGGCTCGGAGCGCACACCGGCGGGGAAGGTGCGCACCGCGGGCGACCACCGGCTGGCGATGGCGTTCGCCGTGCTGGGCACCGTGCCGGGCGCGCGCATCGCGATCGACGACATGCGTTGCGCCGACGTGAGCTTCCCGCGGTTCCGCGAGACGCTCGCCAGCATCAAGGTGCGCGTCCGGTGATGCGGCGCGGGATCATCGCCATCGACGGGCCGGCCGCCTCGGGCAAGTCGAGCACGGCGCGCGCCGTTGCCGAGGCGCTCGGGTTCGGCCACCTCGACTCGGGAGCGCTCTACCGGGCCATCACGCACGTGGCGCTGGATGAGGCGACGCGTGCAGGGGTGGAGAACCCGCTGGCACTGCCACTCGACGCGGTCCTGCGGAGCGCCGAAGACCGCGGGCTCATGCTGCAGCCGGACGGAGCCGGGTTCGCGTGCTACCTGGACGGGGCGCCGGCTGATGCCGACCTGCGGACCGCCCAGGTCACGTCGCATGTGTCGGCCGTATCGGCGGTGCCGGTGGTACGCGAGTGGGTCAACGCGAAGCTGCGCGAACTCGCGCGGGCTGGCGTGGGGGTGGTCGTCGACGGTCGTGACATCGGCACCGTAGTGTTTCCGGATGCCGACCTCAAGGTGTTCCTCACGGCCACGCCCGAGGCACGGGCGCGCCGCCGGCTGGAGCAACGCGGTGATGCGGCGGATCCCGTGGAGTTGGCCCGTGAAGCGGAGCGCCTTGCGCTGCGCGACCGGGCCGATGCCTCGCGTGCGGTTGCACCGCTTCGTCGCGCCCATGATGCGATCGAGGTGGACACCACCTCGCTCTCGTTCGGCGGCCAGGTGGAACAGATCGTCTTCGCAGCACGGCGCGCGCTGGCCGACTAGCGCGGATATCCCTTGGAGTACATTCTGCACGCGAGCGGCGCCGCGAAGGCGCGTGTCCACGGCGGACCAGCCGGATATTGAACCAGGGTTATCCATGCGTGTGATACACCTGTTTCTGGCACTCACCGGTGCCGCGCTCTTGCCAGCTGTCACTCATGGCGCAAGAGGAAAAGCCGACCAATGTCGGCGACCTGGCCAAGGCGGCGCAGAACCCGGTCGCCAGCCTGATATCGATACCTTTCCAGTTCAACTTCAACAGCGGTGGCGGCCTTGGCGCAGGAACGCTGTTCAACCTCAACGTGCAACCGGTCATCCCGATCAGCGTAACAAAGGACTGGAACGTCATCTTCCGGACCATCATTCCGTTCCTGAGCAGCCCCACACCGAGTGGCGATCAGGTCAGTGGCATCGGTGACATCCAGCTCCAGTTCTTTGCCTCGCCGGCACATCCGGGCAAGCTCATCTGGGGCGTCGGTCCCATCTTCTCGGTACCGGCCGCGACCAACCCGCTCTTCCGCACCGGATCCTGGGCCGTCGGCCCAACGGCGGTCCTCCTGAGCACACCGGGGCACTGGGTGCTCGGCATCCTGGCCAACCAGTTGTGGACGTTCGCCCAATCCGGCGATGCCCCGGACGTGAACCAGCTGTTGGTCCAGCCGTTCGTCAACTACAACTTCGGGAAGGGGTGGGCCATCTCTTCGGCTGGGATCATCACGGCGAACTGGAGCGGTACGGGGCAGCAGTGGACCGTTCCGCTTGGCGGGGGCCTTTCCAAGACGACCGTCTTCAACCGGCGCCCCATGACGATTGCCGGGCAGTATTACTACAACGTGGTTCATCCTGAGTCCGGTCCGTCGAGCCAGTTCCGCCTGTTCATATCGCTCCTGTACCCAGCGGGTCCCAAGCCGGGGGAGAAGAAGTAGCGGTGCCGGCGCCCGACAGCGCGGATCCGTTCGGCACGGGCCCGTTCCAGGCACTCCTTCATACGCTGCATTTGCGGTCCGGGGATGAGGCGGCGATCGGGCGGCGGGCGACCATTGCGGTGCTCGTGGCCTGGGTTCCGCTGGTCGTCCTGGCGCAGCTGCAGGGACTCGCCATTGGTACCGGTCACGTGTCCGTGCTGATGGATTTCGCTGCGTACGCGCGATTCCTGGTGGCGGTTCCGCTGCTGGTGCTGGCGGAGGGCCAGACCCGAACCTGGCTGCGGCGCGTGATGGACCACTTCCTGGACTCGCGACTGATTCCGCCCAGCGAGGATGCGCGCTTCACCGAACTGCTCGAATCGACCCGCCGGCTCCTGTCCTCGCCGCTCGCGCTTGTGGCAATCGTTGCCCTGGCGTTTGCGCTGACGCTCGCGTCGGGCGCGGCTTGGAAGGCGCAAGGTGCGGTGCTCTGGACGGTCCTGGAACGCGATGGCCAGCAGGTTGTTTCGTACGCGGGCTGGTGGCGCCTGCTGGTGAGCCAGCCGCTGTTCCTGTCGTTGCTGCTCAGCTGGTTCTGGCGCCTCTTCCTCTGGGCGCGCTGCATACGGCGCATTGCACGGATGGATGTGCGGATTATCGCCTCCCATCCGGATCACGCCGGTGGACTGGGCTTCCTCGGGCAGTCGCTGAGGGGGTTCCCGATTCTGGCGTTCGCGTTCGGCAGTGCGATAGCCGGGACGCTGGCCAACCTGGTGATCCACGAGGGTCACTCGCCAACAACGCTCACGCCGGTGATCATCGCCACGATTGCCTTCATCCTGTTGATCAGCGCCGGTCCGCTGCTGGCCTTCGTTCGGCCGATGCGCGAGGCCCAGGACGACGCCGAGCTGAGCTATGGTGCCCTGGCGACATCCTTGGGCCAGCGATTCGAGGAGCGCTGGCTCCCCCGGGCGAACGATGTTTCCCCGGATGCACTTGGGGTTACCGACTTCTCAGCGACTACCGACCTTTTCAGCGTGGTGGCCAACGTCACGGACATGCGACCGATCCCTATCGAGATCAAGGACTTTCTGCCCCTCCTGGTGGCGACGTTCCTGCCGTTTCTGCCCATCATCCTGCGCCAGGTCTCCTTCGCCGACCTGGTCACGGTTGCCAAGCGCATGCTCATGTAGGGTCGCCAGAAGGGGTTAGGCTTCCGTCCCGGCCATTCAGCGGCTATGTTTGAGGGCTCCAGTCGCACATCCGCGACGGAGCCTTTTTCACCCCAGCCCGTGACCATCCGCAGCATGAGGGTGGCACGGACGACAGCAAGGAAGTGACTCCGCAATGATTGATCAGGACACCCCCACCGAGCTCAAGCAGTTCGCAACGCCGACCGGACTTCGCGTCCGCCAGGACCTCTACGACGAGGAATACTCCGACTCCGACTATGAGACGATGCTGTCCCTGTACGAGGGGACCATGGCGTCCATCGTCGAGGGCGAGATCGTCAAGTCGAAGGTCCTCCGCGTCACCGACAACGCCGTCATCCTTGACGTCGGCTTCAAGTCGGAAGGCTCGGTGCCGCTGGACGAGTTCAACAATCCGCAGGACCTGAAAGAAGGCGATGAAGTCGAAGTGTTCCTCGAGCACCTCGAGGACCAGGAGGGCGCGGTCGTGCTCTCCAAGAAGAAGGCCGATTTCATGCGCGTGTGGGAGAAGATCCGCGTGGCCTACGAGAGCGACCAGCCGGTGCAGGGCGCCCTCAAGAAGAAGATCAAGGGCGGCGTCGTGGTCGATCTCATGGGCGTCGACGCGTTCCTCCCCGGCAGCCAGATCGCGCTCCGCCGGGTGCCGAACATCGACGACCTGCTCGGGCAGTCGTTCGAGTTCAAGATCATCAAGCTCAACAAGCGCCGGCGGAACATCGTGGTCAGCCGCCGCGTGATCCTCGAGAACGAGCGGGCGCACAAGCGCGAGTTCCTCATGAAGGAGCTGGCGGTGGCGCAGGTGCGGAAGGGCATCGTCAAGAACATCACCGATTTCGGCGCATTCATCGATCTCGGCGGCGTCGACGGCCTGCTCCACATCACCGACATGTCGTACGGCCGCGTGTCGCACCCGACCGAGATGGTGCAGATCGGCCACGAGGTCGAGGTGAAGGTGCTCGACATCGACTGGCAGCGTGAGCGCATCTCGCTCGGCATGAAGCAGCTGCAGAACTACCCGTGGCAGAACGTCGCCGCCAAGTACCCGGTCGGCACGCGGGTGCAGGGCAAGGTGGTCTCGATCACCAACTACGGCGCGTTCGTGGAGCTCGAGCCGGGCATCGAGGGACTGGTGCACATCTCCGAGATGAGCTGGACCCGCAACGTCCGCCACCCGTCGAAGATCGTCAGCATCGGCGAGACGATCGAGGCGGTGGTGCTGAAGGTCGACGAGACGGAAGAAAAGATCTCGCTCGGCATGAAGCAGACGGAGCAGGATCCTTGGATGGTGCTGCCGCTCAAGTACCCGGTCGGCACGCGCATCGCGGGCAAGGTGCGCAACCTCACCAGCTTCGGCGCCTTCGTGGAAATCGAGCCGGGTATCGACGGCCTGATCCACATCTCCGACATGTCCTGGACCAAGCGGGTCCAGCACCCGTCGGAAGTGGTGAAGAAGGGCGATGCGGTCGACGTCGTGATCCTCAACATCGACGCCGACAACAAGCGGATCTCCCTCGGCCTCAAGCAGGCGGAAGAGGATCCGTGGCTCAAGATCGGCGAGACGTACCCGATCGGCATGGAGCTCAAGGGTCACGTCGTCCGGCTCATGGACAAGGGCGTCGTCGTCGACTGGGGCAACGACATCGAAGGCTTCGTGCCGATCTCGCAGCTCGGTGTTCCCGACCTCGAGAACCCGGGTGATGCCGTGAAGGAAGGCCAGCCGGTGGACCTGAAGGTGCTCGAGGTCGACCCGATCCATCACCGCATCGTGCTCGCGGCCATCGGGTTCCCCGAGGGCGAGTGGATCACCGTACCGAAGCTCGAGATCCCGCCAGACGAGATGTAACCTGCGGGAAGAGGGAACAGGGAAGAGGGAACGGGAGGCTCCTCACGCGAGAAGCCTCCCGTTCTCATTTGGCGGCGACCGCTCAAGCTGGACGGATGATGCAGCGAAAGCCGAGGTGGCTGGTGGAGGTGTCGATCGGTTCGGGGAAGCGAGCCGCCGGCCGGTACCGGCGGCAGTAGTTCGGCGCGCAGAGGTGCGAGCCTCCCTTGATCACCTTCCGCGGGATGCGGATGTCCGGCTGGTTCGGGTCCAGGCTCTGCTCGAGCGGGCCGCCGCGCGGGTTGCGCGGGGCACAGCAGGCGTGGGCCGGGGCGTCCGGATGACGGGTCGAGTACCAGTCCGTGGTCCACTCCCAGACGTTCCCGATCATGTCGTACAAGCCATAGCCGTTCGGATCGAAGGTTCCGACCGGCGACGTGCCCTCGAATCCGTCACTGCCGAGGCTCTGCCAGGGAAACTCTCCCTGCCAGGTATTGGCCATGAAACGGCCATCCGGCAGGAACTCATTGCCCCAGGCGTACGCGGCGCCGTCCAGGCCGCCGCGCGCGGCGAACTCCCATTCCGCTTCGGTCGGGAGCGTCTTGCCTTCCCACTGTGCAAAGGCTTCCGCATCCGCAAACGCGATGTGCACCACCGGGTGCTCGTCCTTTCCCTCGATGGTGCTGCCTGGCCCCTGCGGCTCCCGCCAGGTGGCCCCGCGCAGGAACTGCCACCAGTTCCCGATGTCGCGGCGATTGACCGGCCCGGCCGGCTTGATGAACACAAGCGACCCAGCATACAGCATCTCGGGCAGCGCTCCCGGATAGTCGGCGGGATCCGGCACGATCTCCGCCGACGTCACGTGACCGGTCGCTTCGACGAACGCGCGGAAGCGCGCGTTCGTCACCGGGCGCTCGTCGATCCAGAATCCATCCACCTGCACCGGGTGGGCGGGGCGTTCCTCCTGGTAGTGCTCGTCCGACCCCATGCGAAACGTCCCGCCCGGAACCCGGGTCATGCCCTGCGGTGCGCTCATCCGCCGCCCGCGCCGGCGGACATCTTGGCCATCGCGTCGTCGATGGTAAAGCTGTTCGGCTTCTGGATCGCCGGGAACTCCTTGAAGGTCTCGGTGAACTTCGCTGCGGCCGCCTGGGCCGCGTAGATGAAGTAGACGTTGTGGAGCATCCAGTCGTAGTAGGTGTTCGACGTGACCGGCGCGAACTCATAGGGGTCCGTCCGGAGGTTGATGATCTTGGGCAGCCGCAGCTTGATGAATGGCTCCGCCCAGAGGCCCAGGGTGCCCTCGAGCCGCTGCTCCATGAACACGATCTTCCAGTTGTCGAAGCGCAGGCCCAGCACGTCGCCGTCGTCGCTGAAATAGAAGAAGATGTTGCGCGGGCTCTCCTTGACCTCGCCGGTGAGATAGGGGAGCAGGTTGTAGCCATCGATGTGGTTCTTGTAGGTGCGGCCGGCGGCCCGGTAGCCCTTCTTCAGCTTCTCCACCACGTCCGGCGCACCTGCAGCAGCGAGGAAGGTCGGCAGCCAGTCGTGATGCTGCACGATCCCGTTGGCCACCGAGCCGGCCTCGATGCGGTTCGGCCAGCGCAACAGCAGCGGCACGCGGAAGGCGCCCTCCCAGTTCGTGTCCTTTTCGCTGCGGAAGGGCGTCATGCCGCCGTCGGGCCAGCTGTTCCGGTGCGGCCCGTTGTCGGTCGAGTACATGAGCAGGGTGTCGTCGGCGATGCCAAGCTGGTCGAGCAGGTCGAGCATCTGGCCCACGTTCTTGTCGTGGTCGATCATCGTGTCGTGATAGGGCGACTGCCAGCGTCCGGCCTGTCCGAGGCTCCGCTTCTTCGTGTGGGTGATACAGGTGCATGTGGGTGGTGTTGAGCCAGACGAACCATGGCTTGCCGGCACGATTCTGCTTCTTGATGAAGTCGGTGGCGGCGGCGATGAACTCGTCGTCGCAGGTCTCCATCCGCTTGGTGGTCAGGGGACCCGTGTCCTTGATCTTCTGCTTGCCCACCTTGCCCCAGCGTTCCATCACGGTCTTGTCGTCGGTGTCGGTGGCCCATGAGTGGATGACCCCGCGCGGGCCGAACATCTTCCGGAAATTCGGGAAGTCCTTGGCCGACGGGTAGTCGTACATCTCGGGCTCTTCCTCGGCATTGAGGTGGTACAGGTTGCCGAAGAACTCGTCGAAGCCGTGGTTGGTCGGCAGCATGCTGTTCAGGTCGCCGAGGTGGTTCTTGCCGAACTGGCCGGTGGCGTAGCCCTGTTCCTTGAGCAGGGCCGCGATGGTCACGAGCTTCTCCGACATGCCGACCGGGGCGGCCGGAATGCCGACCTTCGACAGGCCGGTGCGATAGACGCTCTGTCCGGTAATGAAGGAGGACCGGCCGGCGGTACAGGATTGCTCGCCGTAACTGTCGGTGAACAGCATTCCTTCGTGTGCGATCCGGTCGATGTTCGGGGTACGGTAGCCCATCAAGCCGTGGGTGTAGCAGCTGAGGTTCGACTGACCGATGTCGTCGCCCCAGATGACGAGTATGTTCGGTTGTGATGGGCCCGCGCCGCTGGACTTCGTCTGGCCCGGCCCCTTGCTCGACTGCTGGCCCGGCTTCTTGCTCGCCTGCTTTCTCTTAGCCATGTGACCCTCCCGCACCACGTGATTGGGCAGTCCCACTCGTCCATGTGATATGCCGTACCCCGGGCCCGTCGTCCAGAGCCTCCCGCTTTGCCGCCGCCGCTGTAAGTTCCGCTTCCGGCATTCCCTTTTCCCCGTCCCATCTCCGATGCCATCAGCCCGCGACCTCCTCGACGACCTGCACCATCGCCGCGCTGCCGCTGAGGAAGGCGGTGGTGCAGCACGCATCGCGCAACAGCACAAGAAGGGAAAGCTCACCGCCAGGGAGCGGCTCGACCTGCTGCTCGACCCCGGCACTTTCACCGAACTCGACCGTTTCGTGACCCACCGGGCCACCGATTTCGGCCTCGCGGACCAGGTCTACCCGGGCGACGGCGTGGTGACCGGATGGGGGCGCATCGGCGGCCGGCTGGTGTACGTCTACTCGCAGGACTTCACCGTGTTCGGCGGCTCGCTGTCCGAGGCGCACGCGGAGAAGATCTGCAAGGTGATGGACCTCGCCGTACGGAATGGCGCGCCGATCATCGGGCTCAACGACTCGGGCGGCGCGCGGATCCAGGAAGGGGTCGTATCGCTCGGCGGCTACGCCGAGATCTTCCTCCGGAACACGCTTGCCTCGGGCGTGGTGCCCCAGATCTCGGTGATCCTCGGGCCGTGCGCCGGGGGCGCGGTGTACAGCCCCGCGATCACCGACTTCGTGTTCATGGTGCGCGACGTGAGCTACATGTTCGTCACCGGACCGAACGTGGTGAAGACGGTGACGCACGAGGACGTCAGCTTCAACGACCTGGGCGGCGCCGACGTGCACGGCACCATCTCGGGCGTGTCGCACTTCAGCTTCGACTCCGAGCCAGCGTGCCTCAACGCGGTGCGTGACCTCGTCGGGTTCCTGCCCTCCAACAACCTCGATGACCCGCCCGTGCGCGTCACCGACGATCCCGCCGACCGGGCCGACGACGCATTGCTCGATACGGTACCGGACAGCGCGAACCGCCCGTACGACATGCTCGACGTCGTGCATCGGGTGGCGGACGACCGGAACTTCCTCGAGGTGCACAAGGGGTTCGCCGACAACATCGTGGTCGGGTTCGCGCGCCTTGGTGGGAAGCCGGTGGGTATCGTGGCGAACCAGCCGGCGGTGCTCGCGGGGGTACTCGACATCAACGCGAGCTCGAAGGCGGCGCGCTTCATCCGCTTCTGTGACTGCTTCAACATCCCGATCCTGACATTCGTGGACGTGCCGGGTTTCCTGCCGGGGGTGGCGCAGGAGCACGGCGGGATCATCCGGCACGGCGCCAAGCTGCTCTATGCCTACTGCGAGGCCACGGTGCCGAAGCTCACGGTCATCACGCGGAAGGCATATGGCGGCGCGTACGACGTGATGAGCTCGAAGCACATCCGGGGTGACCTGAACCTCGCGTGGCCCACCGCCGAGATCGCGGTGATGGGGGCGAAGGGGGCAGTGGAGATCCTGTTCCGCGAGGAGATCGCGAAGGCCGCCGACCCGGTGGCAGCGCTCGCCCGGTTCACCGAGGAATACCAGGGCCGGTTCGCCCACCCGTATGCCGCTGCGGCGCGCGGATATGTGGACGATGTCATCGACCCGAGGGAGACCCGGGCGCGGCTCATCGAGGCGCTCCAGACGCTGTGCACCAAGCGGGACCGGAACCCGCCCCGGAAGCACGGGAACATCCCCCTCTAGGTCTCCCGGAAACGCCCCCCGGAAGCCCGGGTGGAGGGAACCTTGCCCCCCGGAGGCCCGCAGGCCATCTTCAAGCGATGCCTCGACTTGTGACGAACCGACTCCTGCTCGGTATCTGCCTGTCGGGTGTTCCTACGCTGCTCGCTGCTCAGGGCGCCATCGACCCGCGCATGCCGGTACGCGCGGCCGAACTGGTCCGCCAGGGCGAACGCAGCATGGCCACCGACATGCTAGGCCGCTATCTCGCGGTAGCGCCCGACGATGGCCACGCCTGGCTGCAACTCGGTCGTCTCTACCTCATCGAAATCCGCGAATGGCACGCCCGGCACCAGGGAGAACCTGATGGCGCGCTGCTGCTCGACTTTGCGCAGGCGTCGTTCGACCAGGCCGAGCGCCTGGTGCCCGACTCGAGCTCGGTGCTGCGGACGGAAGTCGAAATCGATCGCGCGCTGGTGACGTTCGAGACACTGGGCTGGTCCGCAGCCCGGCTGCAGTGGCACCGCATGGCCCACGCACAGCTGCCGCCGGAACTCGCCGAACTGGGAGAGAACCTGCTGCGTTCCTGCCCGTCGGGCGGGGTACTGGTCACCGGTGGCGACATCGAGGCGCTGGCGGTGTGGCAGGCGGCCCTCTCGGCGCACGAACGCAGCGACGTGGTGCCCGTCAGGCCGGACCTCTACAGCGCCGACCGGGTGTATCGCGAGCGCACCGCGCAATTGCTGCAGGTCGATCCCACATTGTCGCTCCGCAACGCGCTCACCGACGTGGCGAGCCGCCGTCCCATCTGCATCGCGCCGGCCACTGATGATGCGGCCATCCCGGACATGACGTGGCATGCGAGCCGACTGGTGCGCGTCAATCGTGGCGAGCCGCCGGCCGACGACCTGCTCGCCTTCACGGCGCTGCTCGAGGCCAGCAAGGGCGACGCGTCGGTGTGGGTGCAGGACGTGCGCGAGGTCTACGACGGCGCCTCGCGCCACAACGTACTCCTCTGTGCCGTGCTCCAGCCGGTGTTCGGCAACGCCCCACCCGCCGCCTGCCGCCCCTGACCACAGCTCACTCATCGTGAAAAGAGTCCTGGTAGCAAACCGCGGGGAAATCGCCCTGCGGATCGTGCGCGCCTGTCACGAGGACGGGATCGAGGCGGTAGCGGTGTATTCCGACGCCGATCGCACCAGTCCGCACGTGCAGGCCGCCGACCGCGCGGTGCACATCGGGCCGTCCCCGGCGGCGGAGAGCTACCTCAACGTCACGCGGTTGCTCGAGGCCGCGGCCTCGAGTGGTGCGGACGCGATCCATCCGGGATACGGGTTCCTCGCCGAGCGCGCGACGTTCGCCGACGCGGTCATCGACGCGGGCCTCACATGGATCGGCCCTCCGCCGGACGCGATCCGCGCCATGGGCGACAAGACCGAGGCGCGTCGCCGGATGCAGCTCGCCGACGTGCCGGTGGTGCCGGGGACCGTGACCCCCGTGGAAGACCTCAAGAGCGCGCGGCTGGTGGCGGAAGAGATCGGGTTTCCTCTGATGGTGAAGGCGTCCGCCGGCGGAGGCGGGCGCGGCATGCGCGTGGTGCGCGCGCCCGGTGAACTGCGCGCCGCGCTGGAGACGGCCGCGTCGGAAGCGGAGAAGGCGTTCGGTGACCCGCGGGTGTACCTGGAGAAGTTCATCGAGCGTCCGCGGCACATCGAGATCCAGGTGCTGGCGGACGCCGGTCGCACCGTGCACCTGGGCGAGCGGGAGTGCTCGATCCAGCGCCGGCACCAGAAGCTGGTGGAGGAGGCGCCTTCGGTGGCGGTGTCAGGCGAGCTCCGGGAGTGGATGGGCCAGGCCGCCGTGGCGGCGGCCGAGGCGGTGGGCTATCGGGGCGCCGGCACCGTGGAGTTCCTCCTGTCGCAGTCCGGCTTGTTCTACTTCCTCGAAATGAACACGCGGATCCAGGTGGAGCACCCGGTCACCGAGCTGGTGTTCGGCGTGGACCTGGTGCGGGAGCAGCTGCGCATCGCGCAAGGTCTGCCGATGGCGGTGCCCGGCACGTACCTGCACCCGCGGGGCTGGTCGATCGAGTGCCGCATCACCAGCGAGGATCCCGCAGCGGGATTCCTTCCTTCCACCGGCCGGATCACGGCGTTGCGCGCGCCGGGTGGCCCGGGCGTCCGGTGGGATTGCGGGGTCGAAGTGGGCAACGAGGTGACGCTCTACTACGACTCGCTGCTGGCGAAGCTGATCGTGTGGGCGCCCAACCGTGCGGACGCAATCGCGCGCATGGGGCGGGCGCTCGACGAGCTGGTCATCGCGGGCGTGGCGACCAACCAGTCGTTCCACCGGCGGCTGATGGCCGACGAGGCGTTCCGCCAGGGGGATTTCGACATCCAGTTGCTGGAGCGCCGGCCGGAGCTCCTGGCCGATACCGTCGATGACGGATTGGCCACCGACCTGGCGATCGCGATCGCCGTGGCCGAGGATGAAGCGCGCGAACGCCGCGCCCCGCCGGTGGCGGATGGCGTGGGGCAAGGCCGTGCGTGGCTCGACGCCGCCCGACGCGACCAGCTGCGCTGACTGATGACGCGGCCCCGCGCGATGGCCCCGTCGAAACGGTGCGCATCGAGCGGATCGCGGCGGGTGGCGATGGCATCGGGCACCTTGCCGACGGGCGCGCTGTGTTCGTGCCGCGGAGCGCGCCGGGCGACCTGCTCGAGCTTGCGCGCGTGGCGCGGCAGCGATCATTCGCCCGGGCCGAGGTGGGCCGCGTCGTCGAAGCCGGAGCCGGGCGGGTAGCACCTCCCTGTCCGCACTATGAACGGGACCGCTGCGGTGGGTGCCAGCTGCAGCATCTCGACAGCGTTGCGCAGCGTGCGGCCCGCCGCTCGATCGTCGGTGACGCGCTCCGGCGACTGGGCCGGCGCGAGGTAGAGGACCCGGCCCTCGAGCCCGCGGCCGACGAGTGGGCCTACCGCACACGCATCACGCTGCACCAGAGCGCCGACCGCCGCCGCGTCGGCTACCATCGTCTCGGCCGACCTGGCGACATCTTCGATCTCGAGCGCTGCCACATCGCGGCACCGGCGCTGCAGGAACTGTGGAGCGTCCTGCGACTGCAGCGGCGCTTCCTGCCGACGCACATGGACTCGGTGACGCTCCGGCTGGAGCGGGGCGGAGCGCGACACATCCTGGTGAAGGGGGTGGTGCCGTCATGGCCGGATGCCGGCAGGCTGGTCGACGTCATTCGGGCCCGGCTGCCGGACGTTTCGGTGTGGTGGCAGCCGCCGGAAGGTGCGCCACGCGTCATCGGGGAGACCGAGGCGTTCCCGGCGACGGTGTTCGAGCAGGTGAACCCGGTCATGGGAGACCGGGCGCGCGACTGGGCCGTCGCGGCGCTCGGCGATGTCTCGGGCCGCACCGGATGGGATCTCTACGCCGGGATCGGCGAGACGAGCGGGATGCTGCTGGAGCGGGGCGCGCGGGTCGAGAGCGTGGAGTCGGATGCGCGGGCGGTGCGCGTCGCGGAGTCGCGCGGCGCCGGGCGTGACATGTTCGCGACCCATGCAGGGCGAGTGGAGGACGTGATCGGCGCGCTGCCACCGGCCGATTTCGTGATCACCAACCCGCCTCGCACGGGGATGGATGCGCGGGTCGTCGGGACGATCACGGCTTCACCGGCGCGGACGCTGGTGTACATCTCATGCGATCCCGCGACCCTGGCTCGCGACCTCCGCGGTCTGGGCGAGGAATGGCGACTGAGCAACCTCAGGGCTTTCGACCTCTTTCCCCAGACGGCGCACGTGGAAACCGTTGCGGTACTGGAGCGCGCATGAAGTACTTCGTGACCGTGGGCGACCGGGAAGTCGAGGTGGTGATCGACGGCGAACGGGTGACGGTGGCCGGGCGGACGGTGGTGGTCCACCGCACCGGCATCGCGGGCACGCCACTGCACCAGGTCATGATCGACGGGCGCCCGCTGCTGCTGCCGCTCGAGCGCCTGGGCCTGGGGCGCTGGTCAGTGACGGCCTGGGGCGAACGGCGGGATGCCGCCGTGCTCGACGAGCGGGCGAAGCAGATCGAGGGATTGGTGCGGAAGTCGGAGCCGGCCGGCCAGGGCGGAGTGGTCAAGGCGCCGATGCCGGGACTGGTCCTGCGGATCCCGGTGTCGGTGGGCGAGGCCGTGGCGGCCGGCCAGGGGGTGCTGGTGCTCGAGGCGATGAAGATGGAGAACGAAATCAAGGCCGCGGCGCCGGGCGTAATAGCGGGGATTCTGGTCCAGCCGGGCCAGGCGGTGGAGAAGGGGCAGATCCTGCTGCACGTGGGTCCCGACGCCCGGGGCTTGACCCGGGCTCCGATTTCGAGGTATCTTCTGAGTCTGTCTTGATTTGGCTCGTTAACGGACTCCCAAGAGTTAGTGGACATGAAGACCTTTTCCGCCACGCCGAACGACATCACGCACGACTGGCACGTCGTCGACGCCGCCGGGCTACCGCTCGGACGGCTGGCCAGCGCCGTGGCGCAGCTGATCCGCGGCAAGCACAAGCCGACCTTCACGCCGCACATGGACGGCGGCGATTTCGTGATCGTGCTGAACGCATCCAAGGTGAAGTTCACCGGTCGCAAGCTGTCCCAGAAGACCTACTTCAAGCACACCGGCTACATGGGCCACGAGAGCCACACCGTGGCGCGCGACCTGATGGCCAACCATCCGGATCGCGTCATCGAGAAGGCCGTGTTCGGCATGCTGCCGAAGAATTCGCTGGCGAAGCAGCACATGCGGGGCAAGCTCAAGGTCTACGCCGGTGCGGAGCATCCGCACGCCGCCCAGCAGCCGAAGCCGTTCACCGTTACCGCGTACAAGAAGGCGACCGCATGAGTGCCACGCTCGACAGTTCCGCTGGCAGGCTGTTGGCCGACGCAAGACGAGCGTCGCCCGCGTCTACCTCACGCCGGGCACCGGCAAGTGGGACGTCAATGGCCGCACGCTGGGCGACTACTTCCCGCGTCCGTCGCTGGTGCAGCACATCCAGCAGTCGTTCACCGCCACCGACACCCTGGGCGCGTTCGACGTGCCGGCGCTGGTGGACGGCGGCGGCAGACGGGCCAGGCGGGCGCGCTGCGCCACGCGATCGCCCGTGCGCTGGTGGAGGCCGATGGGCAGCACCGGGCGAAGCTCCGGGCCGCGGGCCTGATGACGCGCGATCCGCGCGCCGTCGAGCGCAAGAAGCCGGGCCGCGCGGGCGCCCGCAAGCGGTTCCAGTTCAGCAAGCGGTAGTCGATATCGGGCGGCCGTTGACGGCCGCCCACAGCGCGGGAAGTTCTCGCGCATCACGCACATCGCTGGAGGCAGGCCGGGGTGTCCCGAGCTCGAGTTGCGGCCCACGAGGCCGCCGGAGCAACGGATCCAGCCGCCGATGAACGCGATGGACGCTCAACCCCAACGAAGGAAGGACGCACCACTCCGCATGTCGCAGCCTCAGCTCCAGGACCTGCTCGAAGCCGGCGTCCATTTCGGGCACCAGACCCGCCGGTGGAACCCGAAGATGCGCCGGTTCATCTTCGCCGAACGTTCCGGCATCTACATCATCGACCTCCAGAAGACGCTCCGCCAGATCGCCAAGGCCCAGGAGCTGCTCCGCAGCGTGGTACAGAAGGGCGAGAACGTGCTCTTCGTCTGCACCAAGAAGCAGCTCAAGGGGGTCCTGCAGACGGACGCCGCCAGCTGCGGCGCGTTCTACGTCACCGAGCGGTGGCTGGGCGGCACGCTCACCAACTTCCAGACCATCAAGAAGCAGATCCGCCGGTTGCGCGAGCTGGAGCAGGGCGCGTCCGATGGCGACTTCGAGAACTACACCAAGAAGGAAAAGCTGCTCTTCGAGCGTGAGCGCGTGAAGCTGTCGCGCAACCTCGAGGGCATCAAGAACATGAGCCGGCTGCCGGGCGCGCTCTTCGTGGTGGACGCGAAGAAGGAGAAGATCGCGGTCGAGCGAGGCGAACAAGCTCGGGATCCCGGTGGTGGCCATCGTGGACACCAATGCCGATCCCGACGTCATCACCGTGCCGGTTCCGGGCAACGACGACGCGATCCGGTCGGTCGGCCTGATCACGCAGGCGCTGTGCGACGAGATCCGCGAGGCCCGCGCGAGTGCGCCGACGCGCGAGGCCGGCGAGGACGTCGAGGCCGAGACGTACAGCAGCGACACCGGCGGTGAGGGCGATACCGACGCCGAGCGTCGCCGTCGCCGGCCGCGCCGCAAGCGCCGCCCGAAGCCCGAGGCGATCGCGGCACGGCTCAAGACCGACGGCACGCCCGAGGCGGGCGAGGCGGCCGAGGCGGTTGCGGGTGAGACGGGCGCGTAAGCGAGGCCGGTAGCTTCGAGACTTGAGCCGCCGCTTCGGGCCCGTGCGGGCGCGGATCGGCGGCTTTCGCTACACAACAGGGAACTGGAAAAATGACGGGAATGACGATTTCGACGAAGGACGTGAGCGAGCTCCGCGCCCGCACCGGCGCCGGCATGAGGGATTGCAAGAAGGCCCTCGAGGAGGCGGGCGGCGACATGGCGAAGGCCGGCGAGCTGCTGCGGGCCAAGGGCATCGCGAAGGCCGAGAAGCGGGCGGGCCGCAGTGCGTCGCAGGGGCTGGTCGGCATCGAGATCCAGGGCGGTGGCGCGTCGGGTGGCTGATCGAGCTCGACTGCGAGACCGACTTCGTCGCCCGGACCGAGGAGTTCCACACCGTGCTCAACGCCATGACGTCGTTCGTGGCCACGTCGGCGCCGGTGGGCGTCACCGAGGTGGGCGCTGATGGCGCATTCCTGACGACGGCCTACGCGGGCTCGACAGTGGACGAGGTGGTGAAGGCAACCAGCGCCAAGACGGGCGAGGCCGTGCAGCTCCGTCGCATCGCGCGGTTTGCGCCGGCCAACGGTCACGTGGGCCATTACCTGCACCACAACGACCAGGTGGGCACGCTGGTGGAAATCGAGGGCGCCACCGGCGAGGCCGCGCTCGCGCTGGCGAACGACCTGGCGCTCCACGTCGCGTCGGCCGATCCGCTCGCCGTGGCGGCCGCGGACATCGCCAAGGAGCTGCTCGAGCGCGAGCGCCGCATCGCCGAGGAGCAGGTGGCGGACGAGGGCAAGCCGGAGACCATCCGGGCCAAGATCGTCGAGGGCAAGCTCAAGAAGTTCGTCGCCGAGCGGACCCTGCTCGAGCAGCCCTTCGTCAAGGACGAAACGAAGACCATCGGCCAGCTGGTGGCCGCGGTGTCGGGAGGCGAAGGTCGTCCGGTTCGCCCGCTTCAAGGTCGGCGAAGCCTGATGGCAGTCGGCCTACCCCGAGCGCCTGCTCAAGCTCTCCGGCGAGGCGCTCGCCGGAGAGCGCGGCGTCGGCCTCGACTCGCAGTCATCGAGGGCCTGGCCGAGGAGATCCGGGCGGTGCATGCGCTCGGCGTCCAGCTGTCGCTGGTCGTCGGCGGCGGCAACATCATCCGCGGGGCCACGGCCAGCCGTGAAGGGCTCGACCGGGTCTCCGCCGACTACATGGGCATGCTGGCCACGGTCATCAACGCGCTGGCGCTGCAGGACGTGCTGGAGCAGTTCGGCGTGCAGACCCGGGTCATGACGGCGATCCGGATGGAATCGGTGGCCGAGCCGTACATCCGGCGCCGCGCCATGCGCCACCTGGAAAAGGGCCGCCTCGTCATCTTCGCCGCCGGCACCGGCAATCCGTTCTTCTCCACCGACACCGCCGGCGTGCTGCGCGCCCTCGAGATGGAGGCCGACGTGATGCTCAAGGCCACCAACGTCGACGGGGTCTACACCGCCGACCCGAAGAAGGATGCGAAGGCCGACGTTCATCCCCGAGCTGTCGTTCCAGGAAGCGATCGTCAAGAACTACGCGGTCATGGACGCCAACGCGTTCGGCCTCTGCAAGGCCAACCAGCTTCCGATCGTCGTGTTCAACATCAACCAGCCCGGCGCCCTTGCCCGCGTGCTCCGACGGCGAACGGGTGGGACCATCGTCCGATGAAGACCATCCCCGAGATCGTGAAGCACGGCCGCGAGCTGATGCACAAGGCGGTCGAGAGCGACCCAGCGCGAGCTCAGCACCATCCGGAGCGGCAAGGCGAGCACCGCGCTGCTCGACCTGGTGCGGGTCGAGGCCTACGGCGTCCAGCGTGCCGCTCAACCAGGTGGCGATGGTCGCGGCGCCCGAGCCGCGGCTCCTCACGGTGCAGCCGTTCGACAAGGGGCTGACCCAGGCCATCGAGAAGGCCATCCGCGACGCCGATCTCGGCCTCAACCCGGCCACGCAGGGCAACCTCATCCGGGTGCCGCTGCCGCCGCTCTCCGAAGAGCGCCGGAAGGAGCTGGTCAAGATGGTCCACAAGCTGGCCGAGGAAGGCCGCGTCGCCGTGCGGCACGCCCGCACCGACACGCTGACGAAGATCAAGAAGCTCGAGCACGTCTCGCGAGGACGACAAGACGCGCGCCGAGAAGGACGTCCAGAAGCTCACCGACGAGCACATCCACCAGATCGACGACCTGATCAAGGCGAAGGAAGCGGAGATCATGGAAGTCTGACGTGAGCGATCGACGCGCTGCTGCAGCGCATCCGCCTGAACGGAGCGATCCCCGCGCACGTCGCCGTCATCATGGACGGCAACGGGCGCTGGGCCCAGGCGCGCGCGCTGCCGCGCCCGCCGGGCACCAGGCCGGAATGGAGGCGGTGCGCGAGGCGGTCGAGGGTGCCTCGCGGCCGGCGTCGAGGTGCTCACCCTGTTCGCCTTCAGCCAGGAGAACTGGCAGCGGCCGGCCGACGAGATCGACGCGCTGATGACCCTGCTCGAGGAGTACATCGCAGAAGGAAATGCCCGACCTGCGGGAGCGTCGCGTCGCCGTCCGCTTCCTGGGCGACCTCGACCGGCTGGTGCCCTCGGCGCGCGCAGGCGGTGGAGCGGATCGTGGCAACCACGGCGGGCGGCGACGCCCTCGCGCTCAACATCTGCATCTCCTACGGCTCTCGCGCCGAGATCGCGCGCGCCGCGCGGCTCCTCGCCGAGGACGTGGCGAGCGGCCGCATGGCGCCGGAGCAGATCGACGAGGAGGCCCTGGCGCGCCGGCTCTACACGGCGCGGTGGCCCGATCCCGACCTGCTGATCCGCACCTCGGGCGAGCTGCGCCTCTCCAATTTCCTGCTCTGGCAGCTCGCCTACGCCGAGTTCTACGTGACGCCAGTCCTGTGGCCGGACTTCACCCGCCAGCACTTCTTCGAGGCCATCCTCGACTTCCAGCGCCGCGAGCGCCGGTTCGGCCGCGTCTCGGTCTGATGGATGCCAACATGGTCCGACGGGTGGCGTTCGCCGCCGTCGCGATTCCGCTGGCCCTCGGCATCGTCTGGTACGGGGGGTGGCCGCTCGCGGTCACCGTGTCGCTGGTGCGGTGCGCTGGGCACCCGCGAGCTCTTCGACCTCGCCCGCAAGCAGGGCATCGACGCCGCGCGGCGGTTCGGCATCGCGACGGCCTCTCTGTGCGGGCCGCTGGCGCTGCTGGCGAGCCCGCGCGGGCCGCTCGCCGGCGTGTCGTCGATCGACACTTTCCTCGGATGGTGGCCATACCTCGGCGCGCTCTGGATCCTGGCGCTGCTGATCTGGGCCCTCGCTCGCCGCGCGCCGGGCAACCGCCGCTCGCCGCCGTCGCGGTGACCCTGTTCGGCGTGCTCTACGCCGGCGCGCTGCCGGCGTTCCTCCTCGCCATCCGGCACGGCGTGTTCGGCGGCCGGTCGTGGGCCGGTACGTGGCTGGTGTTCTTCCCGCTGGTGGTGATCTGGGTCTGCGACAGCGCCGCGATGTCCGGCGGCCGCGCCATCGGCGGCGCGAAGCTCGCGCCCACGATCAGCCCGGGCAAGACGCGCTCGGGCTGACGGTGGGCGGATCGGCGGCCTCCTCGTGGCACCGGTGTTCGCCTACCTGGTCTTCCCGCGTGTCGGCGTCGACGCGGCACGGCCGCCCTGGTGGTCATTGCCGCCCTGTCTCGGTGCTGGGGCAGGTGGGCGACCTCGCCGAGTCGCTGTTCAAGCGCGAGGCGGGCGTCAAGGACTCGAGCCATCTCATCCCGGGGCACGGCGGCGTGCTCGACCGGTTCGACTCGCTCTACTTCGCGCTCCCGATCGCGGCCTTCTGCTATACCGCTCTTCGGTATTCCCGGATGAGCCCGGCCGGGAATGGCCGCACGCGCGGCGTGGCGGTGCTGGGCTCGACCGGCTCGATCGGCGAGAGCGCCCTTCGCCGTGCTCGGGCGCCAGCGGGAGCACTTCCGGGTGGTGGCGCTGACGGCGGGCCGCCAGCGCGGAGCGATTGCTGGCGCAGGTCGCCGACGTGGCAGCCGGCGTTCGCCGGGCTCGTCAACGGCGAGCGGAGGAGACGGGCTCGGATCGGGCGTCGAGGTGCTGCTCGAGGCGGCCACGCATCCCGACGTCGACATCGTGCTCAACGCCGTCGTGGGCGCCGCCGGGCTCGACGCCACGCTCGCGGCGCTCCGCGCGGGCAAGCGGGTCGCGCTCGCGAACAAGGAATCGCTGGTCATGGCCGGCGAGCTGGTGGCCGAGGCCGCGCGGCAGGGCGGGGGCGAGCTGGTGCCGGTGGACTCCGAGCACAGCGCGGTGCTGCAGTGTGTCACCGGGCACAACGGCAAGCTGGCGCGGCTCATCCTGACCGCATCGGGCGGCCCGTTCCGCGCCTGGACCGCGGCGCAGGTGGCGCAGGCGACGGTCGAGCGAGGCGCTCAAGCATCCGACCTGGCGGATGGGGAGCAAGATCACGGTGGACAGCGCCACGCTCGCCAACAAGGCGCTCGAGGTGATCGAGGCCCACTTCCTGTTCGGCCTGTCCTACGACGCAGGTCGATGTCGTCGTGCATCCGCAGAGCATCGTGCACGCCTTCGTGGAGTTCTGTGACGGCAGCGTCCTGGCGCAGCTCGGCTTCCCCACGATGGAGCTGCCGATCCTCTACGCGCTCACCCACCCCGACCGGCTGCCCGACTCGGGCACGCGCCGCTTCGACCCGGTCGCCGCCGGTCCCCTCACCTTCGAGCCGGTGCGGACGGAGGTGTTCCGCACCTTCGCCGCTCGGCGTCTCGGCGGGCCGGACGGGCGGCACCGCGCCGG
Source organism: uncultured Gemmatimonadales bacterium (assembly GCA_963789925.1). Classification (GTDB taxonomy): domain Bacteria; phylum Gemmatimonadota; class Gemmatimonadetes; order Gemmatimonadales; family GWC2-71-9; genus JAGGAG01. Next base: position 847,570 of record CAWBMQ010000004.1, on the reverse strand, counting down.
CGGTGTTCAACGCCGCCAACGAGGCGGCCGTCGCCGCCTTCCTCGAGGGCCGCATGCCGTTCGGGCGGATCGCCGACGTCATCGAAGCGGTGCTCGACGGCATGTGCCGGAACCGGTGCGCGATGTCGACGCCGTCCGCGCCGCCGACCGCTGGGCCCGGGAACAGGCGCGCTCACGTGAGTAGGAGCAGCCATGCTAGTCACCCTGCTCGCGCTGGTCGTCGTCCTCGGCGTGCTCGTCTTCGTCCACGAGTTCGGTCACTTTCTCGCCGCCAAGTGGGCGGGCATCTGGGTGCACCGCTTCTCCCTCGGCATCGGCACGCCGATCCCGCGGCCTCACGTTCAAACGCGGCGAAACGGAATATTCGCTGTCGTGGCTCCCCCTCGGCGGCTACGTGAAGATGGCGAGCCAGGAGGAGGATGCGTCGAGCGCCGCCCTGGAGGGCGGCACTCCCGAGGCGCAGGTGCCGCCCGACGCATGTTCGAAGCGAAGCCGGTGTGGAAGCGGATGATCGTCATCCTGGCCGGCGTGACGATGAACGCGCTCTTCGCGTGGCTCATCTTCACCGGCCTGGCCCTGAAGAACGGCAAGGCCGTGAACCCGGTCACGGTCATCGGGTTCGTCGATTCGGCCGGGATGCCGGCCGGTGCGGAGGCTTTCCGCACGCTCCGCCTGGGGACAGGATCACGGCGGTGAACGGGCAGCCGGTGGATTCCTGGAACGGCCTGTTCGAGCAGCTGCAGCACAACTCCGCCGATGGGGTGACGTTGACGCTGGCCGACGGCCGCACGGTCACGGCCGACGTCCCGGCCGATGCGGTCGAGCGGCGGATGCAGCTGGCGATGTCGCTCGGGCCATTCACGCCGGCGGTGGCGGGGCGGATCATCCCGGGCCGGCCTGCGGCCAAGGCCGGCGTCCAGAAGGGCGACACGATGGTCTCGGTGAACGGCCAGCCGATCGCGCAGTGGGACGACCTGCTGGCGGTCATCGAGCGATCGCCCGGCCGGCAGCTCGAGCTGGGCCTGGGGCGCGCCGGAGGGCGCACGTCGGTGAGTGTGGTGCCGGAGTCGACCACGGTCAGCGACTCGACCGGGCCGAAGGTGGTGGGGCGGATCGGTGTCGAGGTCTCACCGGCTTCCGTCCGCGAGCCGTACAGTGTCTTTGGGGCCCTGGGCGCCGGGGTGACCGAGACGGTCAACGCCTCGACGGTGGTGGTCCGGATGCTCAAGGGGCTGGTGAGCGGCAACGTGGCCCGGAGCTCCGTGGGCGGCCCGATCGCCATCGGGCAGATGGCGGGGCAGAGCGCCCGGATGGGAGCGGAGCCGTTCCTCGGCTTCATGGCGCTGATCTCGGTGAACCTGGCGGTGCTGAACCTGCTGCCGATCCCGGTGCTCGACGGCGGCCAGTTCGTGTTCCTGCTGGGCGAGGCGGTCCGGCGGAAGCCGCTGCCGCTCAAGCTCCGGGAGCGGCTGACGCTGGCCGGGCTGGCGATCGTGGGGGCGCTGATGGTCTTCGCCCTGTGGAACGACCTGACCCGGCTGGTCCGGCAGATCGCGGGCTAGGGGCCCGGGGTTGCGGCAGGACCCTTCGGGGGGTAACTTAGCAAGATGCTAAAGTTCACACACTCAAGCGTTTGCGGCCCATCGGGCCCGGGGAAAATGCAGGCAATGACGTTCGACAAGACGACAGTGGTCACGAAGCATCGCGCGCACGAGACCGATACCGGTTCCACCAAGGTCCAGGTCGCGCTCCTCACCGAGCGGATCAACTCGCTCACCGACCACTTCCGGACGCACGCGAAGGACCATCACGGTCGTCGGGGCCTGCTCAAGATGGTGGGCAATCGCCGGCGCCTGCTCACGTACCTCAAGCGCACCGATCTCCTGACCTACCGGGCGCTGATCGAGGAGCTGGGGCTCCGTCACTAGGATGAAGACAATCAGGCGGGCGTCCCGTGCAGCAGCTCGGGACGCCCGTTCGCTTTAGAGACCCGATGGCACATTGCGTAGACAAGAAACCCACCAAAGACGAGAGAAGGCAGAGAGAGTGACTGTGCATCGGATCGAAACCGAATTCGCCGGACGCGCCCTGACGATCGAGACCGGGCGGCTCGCGAAGCAGGCCGCCGGCTCGGCCCTCGTCCGGTTCGGCGACACCGTGGTCCTGGCGGCCGTGACCGTCTCCCCCAACATCTCCACGCTGCCGTTCTTCCCGCTCACGGTCGAATACCGCGAAAAGACCTACGCCGCGGGCAAGATCCCGGGCGGGTTCCTCAAGCGTGAAGGCCGGCCGTCGGACAAGGAAATCCTCGCCTGCCGGCTCATCGACCGCTCGCATCCGGCCGCTGTTCCCGGAGGGCTTCAAGAACGAAGTCCAGGTCTTCGTGACCGTCCTCTCCGCCGACCAGGAGAACGACGCCGACGTGCTCGCCGTGCTGGCGGCGTCCGCCGCGCTGGCGCTGTCGCCGGTGCCGTGGAACGGCCCGCTCGCCGCGGTGCGCGTGGGCCGGGTCGACGGGCACTGGATCCTGAACCCGACCTTCCAGCAGCTCGAGTTCTCGACCATCGACCTGGTGGTCAGTGGCTCGGCCGACTCGATCGTCATGGTCGAGGGTGGCGCGCTGGAGATCTCCGAGCAGGAGCTGCTCGACGCGCTCAAGGTGGCGCAGAAGGGCATCAAGGACCTCGTCGCGCTGCAGAAGAAGCTCGTCGACAAGTCGGCCGCGCCGAAGATGAAGTGGACGAAGCCGGAGCGGGATGCGGTGGTCGTCGCGAAGGTGCGCACGCTGGCCGAAGGCCCGATGGCCAAGGCGATCAACGCGAAGGACAAGGCGGGCCGCTCGGCCGCGGTGAAGGAACTGCGCCGCAGCGTCGCCGAGCAGCTGGTCGCCGAGTTCCCCGAGAAGGGCAAGGACATCGCCGCGGAACTCGAGGAGATCGAGTACCGCACCATGCGCAACCAGGTGCTGACCAAGGGCGAGCGGGTCGATGGCCGCGACACGCGACACGATCCGTCCCATCAGCATCGAGACGGGCGTCCTGCCGCGTACGCACGGCTCGGCGCTCTTCCAGCGCGGCGAGACGCAGGCGCTCGTGGCCGCGACGCTCGGCACCTCCGACGACGAGCAGCGGATCGACAGCATCGACTCGCCGGTCGAGACGACGAAGTCGTTCATGCTGCACTACAACTTCCCGCCGTACTCCACCGGCGAAGTGAAGATGATCCGCGGCACCAGCCGCCGCGAAATCGGCCACGGCGCGCTGGCCGAGCGGGCGCTGCAGCCGCTCCTCCCGGCGCACGAGGACTTCCCGTACACGCTCCGCATCGTGTCGGAGATCCTCGAGTCGAACGGCTCGTCGTCGATGGCCACCGGTGTGCGGCGGCTCGCTGGCGCTGATGGATGCCGGCGTGCCGATGAAGGCCGCCTGCGCCGGCGTGGCGATGGGCCTGATCAAGGAAGGCGACAAGGTCGCCATCCTCACCGACATCCTGGGCTCCGAGGACCACCTCGGCGACATGGACTTCAAGGTGGCCGGCACCGAGCAGGGCATCACCTCGATCCAGATGGACATCAAGATCGAGGGCCTCGATCGAGATCATGGAGGAGGCGCTGGACAAGGCCCGCAAGGGCCGGCTCCACATCCTCAAGGAGATGGCCAAGGTCCTGGCCACGCCGCGCGCCGAGCTGTCGAAGTACGCGCCGCGCATCTTCACGATGCAGATCAAGCCGGACAAGATCGGCGACCTGATCGGCCCCAAGGGCAAGACGATCCGCGGCATCCAGGACGCCACCGGCGCCAAGATCACCGTCGAGGACACCGGTCTCGTCACCATCGCCGCGGTCGGCGGCGAGGCGGGCGAGAAGGCGCGGGAGATGGTCACGGCCATCACCGCCGAGCCCGAGGTCGGCAAGATCTACGAGGGCCCGGTCAAGAGCACCACGCCGTTCGGCGCCTTCGTCGAGATCATCCCGGGCGTCGAGGGGCTGCTCCACATCAGCGAGCTGCAGCACGGCCGCACCGAGAAGACCGAGGACGTCGTCAAGAAGGGCGACATCGTGAAGGTCAAGCTGCTCGAGGTCGACGACCGGGGCCGCATGAAGCTCTCCCGGAAGGCGCTGATCCCGAAGGAGTAGTCCGCGTGCGCACCGTGCAGCTCGACGACGGGCTCTTCCGCACCACGCGCCGAACGGGCTCGTGGTCCTGTCGGAAACGCTGCCCGGCGTCCGCTCGGCGGCCGTCGGGATCTGGGTGCGCACCGCCAGCGCCCACGAGCCCGCGGCCAGATGGGCATTTCCCACCTGCTCGAGCACATGGTGTTCAAGGGCACCGAGCGCCGCACCGCGCGAGCAGCTCGCGCTGGAGCTGGAGGTGCGCGGCGGCAGCCTCGACGCCTTCACCGGGCGCGACAACACGAGCTTCCAGGCCCATGTGCTCGACGCGACCTCCCGCTCGCGGTCGATGTGCTCACCGACCTGGTGCGCCGCCCGCTGCTGCGCCAGAGCGACCTCGACCTCGAGCGCAACGTCATCCTCGAGGAGATCAACGGCGTCGAGGACACGCCCGACGACCTGGTGTTCGAGCTGCATGCGCGGGCGCTCTGGCCCGAGCATCCCTACGGCTACTCGATCCTCGGCACCGCGGAGACGGTCGGCGCTCTCAGCGCCGCCGACCTCCGCCGGCTGCACGACGGTGCATATTTCCCGGCAACTGCGTCATCGCCGCGGCGGGTAATGTCGACCACGAGCAGCTGCTCACGGTGCTGGAGCGGGAGGGCTGGTTCGAGGGCGACACGACCGGCCGGCGCGCGAAGGCGGTGAGCCCGGACACCGGCGCAGCGCGGCGTCATCCGCAGCGCCGAGCGCGACACCACGCAGTCCCACATCGTGTTCGGCACCGACACCTTCCGCATCGCCGACCCGCGGCGCTTCGCGCTGGCGATCCTGGTCGAACGCCTCGGTGGCGGGATGTCGAGCCGGCTGTTCCAGCGGGTGCGGGAGGAACTGGGGCTGGCGTACGCGGTGTACGCGTACAAGCAGTTCTACCAGGGCACCGGGCAGCTCGGCGTCTACGTCGGCACCCAGCCGGGGACTGCGGAGCGGCCCTCGAGGCGATCCTGCAGGAGCTCCGCCGGCTGGCGGGACAGGGGCTGGATGGGCGGAACTCGCTGGCGGGAAGCGGCAGCTCAAGGGGCAGCTGATGCTGGCGCTCGAGAGCCCCGGCGCGCGGATGAGCCGGCTGGCGACTTCACGCTGCACCGGGAGCCGTACCGGCCGCTCGACACGATGCCTGCCAGGAAATCGACGCGGTGACCGCCGCGCAGGTGGCGGCGGTGGCGGCCGAGTTCTTCGACCCGGAGCGGCAGACGTGCAGGCTGGGGCCGGAAAAGCGTGAACGGTGAGCGGTCGAGCAGTGGACGGCGCCCGTTTACCGCTTACCGATCACCTGTCACACTGGCAGCAACTCAACTCAGACGGACGGGCCATGATCATCGGCGTACCGAAGGAAATCAAGACCAACGAGAACCGCGTCGCCCTGGTGCCGGCGGGCGCCGAAGCGCTCGTCGCCAGGGCCACACGGTGCTCCTCGAGCAGGGCGCCGGCCTCGGGCAGCGGATTCGCCGACGACGCCTACGTCGCCGCCGGGGCGCAGATCCTGCCACGGCCGACGAGGTCTGGAGCGCGCCGAGATGATCATGAAGGTGAAGGAGCCGATCGCGGTCGAGTGGCCGCGGATGCGGAACGGGCAGGTGATCTACACCTACTTCCACTTCGCGGCCGCCGAGGAGCTGACCCGGGCCGTCATCAAGTCGGGCGCGATCGCGGTGGCGTACGAGACGGTGCAGCTGCCGAGCGGGGAGCTGCCGCTGCTGACGCCGATGTCGGAGGTGGCCGGGCGGATGGCGGTGCAGGAGGGCGCCAAGTACCTGGAGAAGGTGTTCGGCGGCAGCGGCATCCTGCTTGGCGGCGTGCCGGGCGTGGCACCGGGCGAGGTGGTGATCATCGGCGGCGGCGTGGTCGGCATCAACGCGGCCAAGATGGCCGCGGGCCTGGGCGCGCACGTGACGATCCTCGACATCTCCCTCGACCGCCTGCGCTACCTCGACGACGTCCTCCCGGCCAACGTGGACACGCTCTACTCCAACCGCCACAACATCCTCGAGGCGATCAGCGGGCCGACCTGGTCATCGGCGCGGTGCTGCTGCCGGGCGCCAAGGCGCCGCACCTCGTCAAGCGCGCCGACCTGAAGGTGATGAAGCCGGGCTCGGTCATCGTGGACGTGGCGGTGGACCAGGGCGGCTGCGTCGAGACGATCAAGCCGACGACGCACGAGAACCCGACCTACTTCGTCGACGGCATCCTGCACTACGCGCGTGGCCAACATGCCGGGCGGCGTGCCGCGCACCTCCACCCTCGCCCTCACCAACGCCACGCTGCCCTACGGGCTGAAGCTGGCCAAGCATGGGCTGGAAGGCCGCCTGCAAGGCCGACGGCGCGCTCCGGCTGGGCCTCAACGTGGTCGAGGGCAAGGTGGTCTATCCGGGCGTGGCCGAGGCGTTCGGGCTGCCGCTGGTCGACGTCGCGTCGGTGCTGGCGTAACCGTGATCGATGTCGAGATCGTCCGGCTGCCCCACGGGGAGGGGCTGCCGCTGCCTCGGCGGCGACCGCCGGCGCCGCCGGATACGACGTCGCCAGCGCGGACGAGGTGGAACTGGCCCCGATGGAGCGCGGGCTCTGTGCGCACCGGGTTCGCGATCGCGGTTCCGGAGGGGTTCGAGTGCCAGATCCGGCCCCGGTCCGGGCTGGCCCTCAGGCACGGGGTGACGCTGCCCAACACCCCCGCCACGATCGACAGTGACTACCGGGGCGAACTGAAGGTCGCGCTGGTCAACCTTGGCGCCGAGGCGTTCGCGGTCACCCGCGGCATGCGGATCGCCCAGATGGTGGTCGCCCGGGTGGAGCCGGTCAGCTTCCGCCGGGTCGAGGTGCTCCGAAGCCACCGGCCGGGGGGATGGCGGGTTCGGCAGCACCGGACACTGACGAGTATTGCCGCTGGTCGTGTCGATTGGCAACACCCCCTCCCGTAAGTTTCGGCTCTCACTTGAATTAAAGCGCTCCCAGGGCCGGTGAAAATGGCACGGTTCAACTTCGGTTCACTTCCTTCCCGCGAATGAAATCGCGGTGGATCTCGGCACGGCCAACACGCTGATCTACGTGAAGGGTGAGGGCATCGTGCTGAACGAGCCCTCGGTCGTCGCGATCGAAAAGGCCACCGGCAAGATCAAGGGCATCGGGCTCGAGGCCAAGCGGATGCTCGGCCGCACGCCCGACGGCATTCTGGCGGTGCGGCCGCTGAAGGACGGCGTGATCGCCGACTTCGACGTCACCGAGAAGATGCTGCGCTACTTCCTCAAGACGATCATCGACAAGCACGTCTTCCGCGTGAAGCCCAAGGTGATCGTGTGCGTGCCGTCGGGCATCACCGAGGTCGAGCGTCGCGCGGTGCGCGACTCGGCCGAGACCGCCGGCGCCAAGCAGGTGCTGATGGTGGCCGAGCCGATGGCCGCGGCGATCGGCGTGGGCCTGCCGGTGGAGACGCCCACCGGGAACATGGTGATCGACATCGGCGGCGGCACGACGGAGATCGCGGTCATCGCGCTCTCGGGCATCGTGTCCGACACCTCGATCCGTACCGGCGGCGACGAGCTCGACCAGGCGATCGTGCAGTTCATGCGCAAGAACTACAACCTGCTGGTCGGCGAGCCGACCGCCGAGGCCATCAAGATCAAGATCGGGTCGGCGGCGCCGGTGGGCGAGGAGCGGGAGATGGAGGTCAAGGGCCGCGACCTGGTCTCCGGCATCCCGAAGACGGTGCGGGTGCACTCGAGCGAGATCCGCGAGGCGGTCCAGGAGCCGATCCAGCAGATCGTCGACGCGGTGCGCCGCGCGCTGGAGATCACGCCGCCCGAACTCGCGAGCGACATCGTCGACCGCGGTATCGTCATGACCGGCGGCGGCGCGCTCATCCGCGGGCTCGACATCCTGCTGCCGCAGGAAACGGGACTGCCGATTCACGTGGACGAGGATCCGCTCACCTGCGTGGTCCGCGGCACCGGCCGCATTCTCGACGACTTCGAGAAGTACCGCAGCGTCCTCTCCGCCTAAGCACGACTGATGGCGCGGGTCACCGAGCGCTGGGAATCCCGCCGCGATACGTGGCTGTTCGCCGGCTGCATGCTGCTTTCCGCGCTGGCGCTCCTGATGCCGGCGAGCTGGGGCATGACGGTGGCGAGCGGCCTCCGCACGACCGCCCTCGCGCCGCTCGTGTGGCTGCAGGAGCGCGCCGCCGAGGGCCGCACCAGCCGCACCCGCTTCCGGGCCGTCGCCTCCGAACGTGACTCGCTCGCCGAGCTGAGCCGCACCCTCTCGGGCCTGGTGGACGAGAATGCGCAGCTGCGGAGCCTGCTGGACCTCACCGTCCGCACCGGCCCCGGCTTCATTCCCGCCGAGGTGCTGCACCAGCCCCTCCCGACCGATGGCCGCACGCTGCTGCTCGATGCGGGGAAGGTCGATGGCGTGGCGCCACTCGACCCCGTGGTGACGCCGGAGGGGCTGATCGGCGCCGTCCGCGAAGTGGACCGCACACCAGCATCGCGATGACGTGGGCGCATCCCGAATTCCGGGTGAGCGCGGTGTCCGCCAATGGACAGGTGGCGGGAATCGTGGGCCCGACCTCGACGGGCGATGCGAGCCGCACCGGGCTGGAGTTCCGGGCGATCCCTACCGTGACACCCTGCCCGACGGCGCATTGATCGTCGCGTCGGGGCTGGGCGGGGTGTATCCGCGGGGCATCCCGGTCGGCACGGTGGTGGGGGTCGAGCGGGAACAACTGGGGTGGGAGCGGGTTTACCGGATCCGTCCGGCGGCCCAGCCGAGTGTCGCAGGACACGTGCTGATCCTGCACGGTGCCACACCCCTCCGGATCCCCGCGGCGTTCGCCGTCAAACGGGACACGACGGACTCGGCGGCGCCGGGCCGCCCCGGCGACGCCGCCACCGGTCCCCGCGGCGACGCCCCAGGGCACCCCAGCGGACTCGCTGGCCCGAGCCCGCCAGCGCCGGTTCCGGGCCGACTCGGTCGCGGCCGCGGCCGCCGCAGGAGTTCCAGCGAGACCAGCGCCGAAGGCGGCTCCCGCCCCGTCGGCCCCCGCGGATACGAATGGGGCCGCCCGGTGACCAGCGCCAAGGCGCCAACCGGCTGCAGCTGACGGTAGCCCTGGGGCTGCTGCTGTTTCTCCAGTTCTACGTGCGGCCCCGGCTGTTCGAGGGGCGCTCGCTGCCCGACTTCCTGATGATCGGCCTCATGCTGCTCGCGTTGCGGAGCGGGCCGGGCATGGGTGCCGTGGCCGGCTTCCTGGTCGGGCTCGGCAGTGACGCGCTGACCCCGGCGCGCTTCGGCGCGGCGGCGCTGGCCGACACGCTGGTGGGATACTTCGCCGCCCAGGCGCGCGCCGTGTTCTTTGCCGACAACCTGCTGGTGAATGCCGGCTTTCTGTTCGGCGCGGTGTGGCTGCGCGACCTGATCGTGCTGGTGGCGAGCGGGTCGGCCGACCAGGGGCTGGCCACATCGCTCCTGGTAGACGCGCCGCTCCAGGCGCTCACCACGGCGCTGGCCGGCACCGTGCTCCTCGTGCTCTTCGGCGAGTGGTTCCGCATCAGGCTGGACCAGCAATGAACCACCTCGATCCCACTGAACTGCAACGGCGGGCGAGCGGGGCACGCTGGATAATCGCGCTCGCATTCCTGGTCCTCGCCGGCGCGTTCTTCCGCACGCAAATCCTCCAGCACGAGAAGTACCAGCTGCGCGCGGAGTCGAACCGGCTCCGGCCGGTGCCGCTGCCGCCGCCGCGCGGCGCGATCCTCGACCGGAACGGCGAAGTCATCGCGGAGAACCTGCCGGGCTACACCGTCAAGCTGCTCGCCAACAATGCCGACTCGCTTGGCTCGGTGTTGCGCCGGCTCGCGACGGTCGTGCCGCTCGACAGCGCAAGTATCAGCGATATCGTGCGCCGCTGGCGCGGCGCGCGTTACCAGCCGGCAGTGGTGTTCGGCGAGGCGTCATTCGAGACGGCGAGCCGACTCGAGGAACATCGCGCGCTGTTGCCGGGCCTGGTGATCCAGTCGGAGCCGCGCCGGCTCTACCCCGCGGGGAAGGCGGTGGCGCACGTGGTGGGTTACGTGTCGGAGGTGACCGACGCCGAGCTTGCTTCGGACAGGTTTCCGGGCGCACAATCGGGGTCGATCGTGGGCCGTGCCGGGCTCGAGCGGGAGTATGACGACACGCTGCGGGGCCGCGAAGGCGTGCGCTACATCGAGGTGAACGCGCGTGGCGGCCTGGTGCGCAACGAGGCGAGCGCCGCGTCGCTGGCGCCGGTAGCGGGGCGGGCACTGCACACGACGATCGACCTCGACCTGCAGCGGTACATCGACAGCATCTGGCCCGCGGGCGTACGGGGCGCCATGGTCGCGATGACGCCGCAGGGCGAGATCCGGGCGCTCTATTCCGCGCCGACGTACGACCCGAACCCCTTCGCCGGCGGGATCTCGAGCACCGATTACAGGAACCTCGTCACGGACGAGGCCAACCCGCTCATCAACCGCGCCATCAACGGACGGTACCCGCCGGCGTCGCCCTTCAAGCTGGCGATCGCGGCGATGGCACTGCGGCGCGGCATAGTGGGTTTCGATTCGCACATGCCGGTGAGCTGCAACGGCGGCTACCGCCTGGGCAACCGGGTCTTCAAGTGCTGGAAGAAGGAAGGTCACGGCTCCCTGGACCTCATCGGTGCCGTAGCCAAGAGCTGCGACGTGTATTTCTACCAGCTGGGCCAGCGGCTCGGGCTGGACGCGATCATCGAGGGCGGCGTGCTGATGGGATTCCGCGACCGCAGCGGCATCGACCTGCCGAGCGAGCAGGAGCCGATCTTCCCGGCGGACCAGTCCTACTTCGACAAGCGCTACGGTGCCCGCAACTGGAGCGCGCCGGCCACCGTGCTCAACTTCGCGATCGGGCAGGGCGAGAACACCCAGACCCTGATCAACATGGTGAAGTTCTACGCCGCGCTGGCCGGGGACGGAAAGATCCGGACCCCCTACGTCGTGCGCGAGACGAAACTGCCGACACGCGACCTGGGGCTCACTGACGACAAGCTCGCTGGCCTGCGCACGGCGCTGATCGCCGTGGTGGAGCAGGGCACCGCGCGGGGCAGCCGCAACGTGAATCTCGCCGTGGCGGGCAAGACCGGCACCGCCCAGAACCCGCACGGGCAAGGACCACGGCTGGTTCATCGGCTTCGCGCCGGCCGACAACCCGGTGCTCGTGGTCGGTGCCATCATGGAAGCGGCGGAACACGGCACGAACGTGGCGCCATATGTCGTCAAGGCGCTGAGCCGGTATGTGCTCGGCCCCACCGCACCGCCGCCGACCCCGGCCGAGCTCGAGTTGCCGGTGGACAGCGCGCCACGCGACGTGCCGGTGACGGATTCCGGATCCCCGCTCCGGTGGCGCTCCGCGCCACCGGCGTGACGCGATGAGGTCGGTGAGCTCGTTCGATCGCACCGTGGCGCTGACCACCGTGCTCCTCGTGGGCTTCGGCCTGCTCATTCTCTACTCGGCGGGGCAGACCGACGTGCCGACCCGGGCGGCCGGCGTATGGTTTCGCCAGCTGGTCTGGATCGGCATCGGCTTCACCGCGGCGCTTCTCGTGTACCAGATCTCCCCGCGCATTCTGGAGTGGGTGGCGCCGGCGCTCTATGGCTTCGGGATCCTGCTGCTCTTGATCGTGCTGGCGGTCGGCACCGGTGCCGGTACCGCCGAGTCGAGCCACAGCTGGCTCTCGATCGGCGGACGGCAGATCGGCCAGCCGTCGGAGTTCGCCAAGATCGCCACGGTGCTCATGCTGGCGCGGCACCTCTCGGGACTCCGGGAGCCGCCCCGGTCGATGCGGGACCTGCTGGTACCATCGATCATCGTGGGCGTCCCGTTCCTGCTGGTGCTCAAGCAGCCCGACCTGGGCAGCGCACTGGTGTTCGTCGGGATCCTCTTCGCGATGCTGTTCTGGGCCGGCGCCCGACCGCTGCTGCTGTTCCTCCTCGCGTCGCCAGGCTTCGGCCTCCTGCTCGGCTTCAGCACGCTGGGCTGGACGCTCTGGATGATCGCGCTGTTCGCCATCCTCGCCTTCTACCGGCCGTATATCCTCGACTCGGTGGTGGTGTACCTGGCGAACGTCGTGATGGGGGCGATCGCGATCCCGCTCTGGAGCCGGTTGCACACGTACCAGCAGAACCGGCTGCTGACCTTCCTCAACCCCGAAATCGACCCGCAGAAGGCCGGCTACCACGCGATCCAGTCGAAGGTGGCGATCGGATCGGGCGGGTGGTTCGGCACCGGTTACACGGAGGGGCCGCAGAAGCGGCTCGCGTTCCTGCCAGAGCAGCACACCGACTTCGTCTTCTCGGTGGTGGGGGAGGAACTCGGCTTCGTCGGCGTGATGACGGCACTGGTCCTCTTCGTGGTGCTGTTCCTGGCACTGCTGCGCATCGCACGGCGCGCCTCGGATCCGTTCTCCGGTCTTGTCGTCTTCGGCATTCTCGGATTGCTCTTCACGCACGTGTTCGAGAACGTGGGCATGACGGTGAACGTGATGCCGATCACCGGCATTCCGCTTCCATTTTTTTCCTACGGCGGGTCCTTCTTCCTCATTTGCTGTGCTTGCATCGGTATCTGCATGCGGGTCGCCGCGGAGTCGGACCGGTCAGCGTATCATGAGTTCTGACAACGAGTTAGATGGATGGGTCTGGCGCGGAAAGGTACAGGGTGCAAGATTTACCGGGCCTTGGGAGCCGGGTAAAACGGTTGCCGTTCGACCCCCAAACAAACATTCATCTATGGCTGTGATGGCCTGGTTCAAGAAGGAACGAAAGCCCCGGGCGTCGAACCGTGAACGCCTCGAGATCCCGGCGGACGCGTGGGAGAAGTGTGACAACTGCGGCCACATCGACCTTCGCGAGAAGTTCGAGCGCGCCTACAGCGTCTGCCCCGAGTGCGGCAAGCACCGGCGGATATCGGCGGAGGAGTACATCGAGATCCTTACCGATGAAGGCAGCTGGAAAGAGTTGTATACCAACCTGCGTTCCACCGATCCCCTGCAGTTCGAGCATTATGCCGACCGGCTCGCCGCCGCCCATCGCAAGGCGGGCGACGCGGACGCGATGTATTCGGGCTGCGGGCAAGATCGACAAGCTGCCGTTCCACCTCGGCGTGATGAACTTCGCCTTCATGGGCGGCTCGATGGGTTCCGTGGTCGGCGAAAAGATCGCGCGCCTGGCGCGACGCTCGGTTGACAAGAAGATCCCGCTGGTGCTGGTGTGCACGTCGGGCGGGGCCCGGATGCAGGAGGGCGTGCTGTCCCTCATGCAGATGGCCAAGACCTCGGCAGCCATCGCACAGATGCGTGAAGCCGACATTCCCTTATCAGCATCCTCACCGACCCGACGACGGGCGGCGTGTCGGCCTCGTATGCGATGCAGGGCGACGTGATCCTCGCCGAGCCGGGCGCGGTGATCGGTTTCGCGGGCCAGCGCGTCATCAAGCAGACGATCGGCCAGGACCTTCCGGAGGGGTTCCAGACCGCGGAATTCCTGCTGGAGCACGGCCAGATCGACGACGTCGTGCCGCGGGCTCGCTCAGGGAAACGACGGCGCGCCTGCTGCGGCACATGCAGGGTCAGCGACCGCATCCGGAGAGCGAAGTCCACTAGAGAATCGGCACCGGATCCGGGTGGCGCCCCAGCGCCCCGCCTGTTCCCCGGGCGGGGCGCTTGCACTACCGGCCCCTGAACGCGGCACTCAGCCAGGACGTCATGGCCACCGTCACCGCCTACGAAGACGCGCTCGAGTTCCTCTTTCCGCGCGTCACGACCATCAAGTTCGGGCTGGATACGACACGGACGCTCCTGGCAGCCGTGGGCAACCCGCACGAGATGATCCCGTCGATCCACGTCGGCGGGACCAACGGGAAGGGCAGCGTCGCCAGCCTGATCGCGGCGGCCCTGGGCGAGATGGGATGGCAGGTGGGACTCTACACCTCGCCGCACCTGGTGTCGTTCCGGGAGCGGATGCGGGTGGACGGGGTGCCGATCTCGGAGGAAGCGGTCGCGATGTGGACGGCGAAGCTCCGGTCCGCTCATCGAGGCGCAGGGGGGCACCTTCTTCGAGGCGACCACCGCGATGGCGTTCGCCGACTTCGCCGCGCGCGGGGCGGAGATTGCCGTGGTGGAGGTGGGGCTGGGGGGACGGCTGGACAGCACCAACGTCGTCCGGCCGCTGGTGAGCGTGGTGACCAAGATCGAGCGTGGACCACATGAAGTACCTGGGCGACACGCTGGAGCTCATCGCCGGCGAGAAGGCGGGGATCGCCAAGCCGGGAGCGCCGTTCGTGATCGGCGAGGCGCGGCCCGGAGATCGTCGCGGTGCTGTGCCGCGAGGGCCAGCGCTACGTGGACGTCCTTGCGCCTGGTGCGACACTGGACGCCCGTCCGGTGCCACCTGATGCGCAGTGGAGGGGCACGCTCCGGCTCGAGGGCCCGCACCAGCGGCGGAACGCCGCGGTGGCGCTCGGCGGCGCTGATGGCGCTGCCCGCCACCTGGCGCCCCGACGCCGGGCGCGGTGGAGCGCGGGCTTCGCCGACGCGCGTTCATTGCCGGGCCGGCTCGACCGCCGGGGCAAGTGGCTGTTCGACGTGGCGCACAACCCGGATGGGATGCGGACGCTGGTGACGGCACTCGCCGCGCTCAGGCCGCGGGCGCCGATCCATGCGCTGGTCGCGATCCTGGGTGACAAGGACTGGCCGGAGATGCTGGTGCTCCTCGACGGCACGGTGGAGCGGGGTGTGCTGACGGTCGCGCCAACGGCCGCGGGACGCGGCTGGAACCTCGAGGCACTGGATCGCTGGCTGGGCGACCGGTCGCCGGCGGCAGGGCGCGGTACAGTGGACGCTCGACCCCGAACTGGGCCGGGCGCTGGCGCTGGTCGCAGGAGGGAGCGGGCACCGTGCTCGTGACCGGCTCGTTCCACACGGTAGGCGACGTCATGCACTTGATGGGGCTCGATCCCTGACCCCTCACTCCAGACCCTTCACGCTGGTATCTTGTCGCCCATGCAACTCCAAGCCCTGCCGGGCTTTCGGGATTTTTTCCCGGCCGAACTCGCCCTCCGCTCGCACATCTTCGCGGCGTGGCGCGCGGTGGCGACCCGGTACGGCTTCGAGGAGTACGACGGGCCACCGCTCGAGCCGCTGGAGCTGTACACGGCCAAGAGCGGCGACGAGATCGTGGGGCAGCTCTACAACTTCGAGGACAAGGGCGGACGGCAGGTGTCGCTCCGACCCGAGATGACGCCTACGCTCGCGCGCATGGTGGCGGCGCGCGCCAACGGGCTCAAGAAAGCCGATCCGCTGGTTCTCCATGCCGCAGCTGTTCCGCTACGAGCGGCAGCAGCGCGGCCGGCTGCGCGAGCACTTCCAGCTCAACTGCGACCTGATCGGCGAGCCGGGCCCGCTGGCGCGACGCCGAGATCATCGCGCTGGCCGTCGACGTGATGCGCGCCCTTGGATTGGGCGCGAAGGACGTTCAAGGTGCGGCTGTCCGACCGGCGCGTGCTCGACGCGCTGCTGCTTCGACCGCGGGCAGACGGAGGCGCAGGTCGCGGTGTGGCGTCCAGGTCGCTGGACAAGTTCGGGCGGACGCCCGAGGCGGTATCGCGGCAGAAGCTGCGTGATGCCGGGATCGGCGCCGCGGACGCCGACGCCATCAACGCTGCTGGCGCAGGCGAAGAGCTGGCGCCCGCGCTGGCCGACGCCTGCGCTGGCGACTGCGAGCGCATCGCTGCTGGAGGTCGTGCGCCTGCTCGAGGCGATGGGCCTGGGCGACTTCGTCGAGCTGGATCTCACGATCGTGCGCGGGCTGGCCTATTACACCGGGACGGTGTTCGAGCTGTTCGACGCCCAAGGCGACACTGCGCGCCATCTGCGGGGGCGGCCGCTACGACAGCCTGCTGGGTGCGATCGGCGGCGTGGACCTTCCGGCGCTCGGCTTCGGCATGGGCGACGTGGTGCTCGGCGAACTGCTGCGGGAGCGCGGGCTGCTGCCCCCACCGAGGCCAGGCTGGACGTGTTCGTGGCAACGGTGACGGACGATGACCGCGGTGATGGGCTCGCCCTGGTGCACGAGCTGCGCGACGCGGGGCTCAGCGTGGAGTACGCGCTCGCGTCCCAGGCGCTGGGCAAGCAGCTCAAGCAGGCCGATGCGCGGGGGCGCGCTGCGCCGTGGTGATCGGTCCCGACGACCGGGCGCGCGGCGAAGTACAGATCAAGGACCTCGCCGGCCACCGCCAACTGGCGGCGAAACGATCGGAAGCCGTCGATGCGGTCACCAGACTGCTGGCCGGATGATCCTGGCGATCTTCTCACTGGAGTACGGATGGCTGACAACAAGGCGCTGACCACCCGCGCCGACCGACTTCAGCGCGTGGTACAACGAACTGATCATGCAGGCCCAGCTGGCCGACTACAGCCCGGTGCGCGGCTGCATGGTGATCCGGCCCGAACGGCTACGCCATCTGGGAACTGATGCAGCGCGGCGCTCGACAAGATGTTCAAGGACACCGGCCACCAGAACGCCTACTTCCCGCTCTTCATCCCGCAGAGCTTCCTCGCGCGCGAGGCGGAGCACGTGGAGGGGTTCGCGCCCGAGACGGCGGTGGTGACGCATGGCGGCGGCAAGGTGCTGGAGGAGCCGCTGGTGGTGCGCCCGACCTCGGAGACGATCATCTACGCGATGTACGCGAAGTGGATCCAGAGCTATCGCGACCTGCCGCTGCTCATCAACCAGTGGGCCAACGTGGTGCGCTGGGAGCTGCGCACGCGCCTGTTCCTGCGCACCACGGAGTTCCTCTGGCAGGAAGGCCACACCGCGCACGCCACCGAGGCGGAGGCCGAGGCGGAAACGCTGATGATCCTCGGGCTGTATCGCACCTTCATGGAGCAGTGGATGGCGATGCCGGTGCTCACCGGCCGCAAGACCGACAGCGAGCGGTTCGCCGGCGCGCTGCGCACCTATTCCTGCGAGGCGCTGATGCAGGACAACAAGGCGCTGCAGGCCGGCACGAGCCACAACCTGGGGCAGAACTTCGCCCGGCGTTCGAGGTGAGGTACCAGACGCCGGAGGGCGAGGCCGAGTACGTGTGGAACACGTCGTGGGGCGTGTCCACCCGCCTGGTCGGCGGACTGATCATGACGCACGGCGACGACACCGGCCTCATCTGCCCGCCGCGGCTGGCGCAGTACCAGGTGGTGATCGTGCCGATCTACAAGGCGGACGCCGAGCGTGCCGCGATGCTGGAGGCGGCGGACAAGGTGAAGGCACTGCTGGTGAAGTCGGGCATCCGGGTACACATCGACGGCCGGGAAGGCATCAAGCCCGGCGCCAAGTACTACGAGTGGGAGACGCGCGGCGTCCCCTTCCGCTTCGAGCTCGGCCCACGTGACGTGGCGGCCGGCACCGTCATGCTCGCGCGGCGCACCGGCGGCGGGAAGGAGGCGCTGCCGATGGCGGGCATCGGCCCGCGCATGGTGCAGGAAGTCGAGCGAATGCAGCACGATCTGCTCAACACCCAGATCCTCCGCCGCGAGCACAACAGCTTCCGCCACCCGGAGAGCAAGCAGGCGTTCATCGACTACCTCGAGAACGGCGGCGGCTTCGTCTACGCCGGCTGGTGCGGCGACCCGGCCGTCGAGGCCGAGATCAAGGAGCAGACGAAGGCGACGATCCGGGTCATTCCCGACGCGGAGTTCCGTTCCTCCGAGGCGCCGAAGACGTGCATCTGGACCGGCCGACCGGCCGTGGCCGAGGCGGTGTGGGCAAAGGCGTACTGACAGTGGCGGCCGGCCAGGACACCGGCTTCGTGCCGGACCCGGTGCTCCTGCTCGAGGACGCCGGGCTGTCGCGGCGCGACGGCGCGCTGCTGGATGGCGGCGTGTCGCTGGCGCGAGTTGCGGGGGATTTCGGCACGCCGGCCTACGTGTACAACGCCGACGTGATCCGGCGGCAGTTTCGCGAGCTGGACGAGGCGCTCGCGGCGGTGCCGCATCGCATCTGCTTTGCGGTGAAGGCCAACAGCAACCTCGGCGTGCTGCGGGTGCTGCGCGACCTGGGCGCCGGGGCCGACATCGTGTCGGAGGGCGAGATGGCGCGGGCG
The DNA here is from genome assembly GCA_963789925.1 of uncultured Gemmatimonadales bacterium. GTDB lineage: Bacteria > Gemmatimonadota > Gemmatimonadetes > Gemmatimonadales > GWC2-71-9 > JAGGAG01. The sequence continues at coordinate 829,257 of CAWBMQ010000004.1, read as the reverse complement.
CTTGCCGCCGGCTTCAGCAGCGACCGCATCGTCTTCAGCGGCGTGGGCAAGCGGGAGGACGAGCTGCGCGCGGCTATCGCGGCGGGCATCGGGCACGTCAACGTCGAGTCGATGGCGGAGCTGGAGGTTCTGGCGCGGCTCGCCGCGGATGCGAAGATGCCGGTCCCGCTCGGCATCCGGGTGAACCCCGACGTCACGGCGGAGACGCATCCATACATCTCCACCGGGAAACGCGGCATCAAGTTCGGCGTCCCGCTCGACCAGGTGCGGCCGGCAGCGGCAATGATCCGGAAGCATCCGCGGCTCGAGCTGGTGGCGATCGCGATGCATATCGGCAGCCAGCTGACCGATACGCAGCCGTTCGCGGAAGGCGCGGGCCGGCTGGTGGAGCTGGTGGACGCGGTGCGTGCCGACGGCACGACGACGCTGCGCGAACTGGACGTGGGCGGCGGACTCGGCATACGCTATCTCGACGAGCAGCCGATGTCACCACGCGCCTACGCGGCGGCGCTGGTGCCGCTGGTCAAGCCGACCGGGCTCACGCTCTACCTCGAACCGGGGCGGTTCCTGGTCGGCGCCTCGGGCGTGCTCCTGACAAGGGTACTTTTCAGGAAGCACTCGGGCGGCAAGGAATTCGTGATCGTGGACGCCGGCATGAACGATCTCGAGCGGCCGAGCCGGTACCAGGCCTATCACGGCATCATCCCGGTGGAGCAGCGTGCCGGGGCGCCGCTCGTGGCCGACGTGGTGGGGCCGGTCTGCGAGACGGGCGACTTCTTCGCCCTCGATCGTGACCTGGCCCCGATGGAGCCGGGCGACCTCGTCGCCATCCTCTGCGCCGGCGCCTACGGCTTCGTGATGGCCTCCAACTACAACACGAGGCCGCTGCCGCCCGAGGTGATCATCGACGGGGGTCGTGCCTGGCTGTCGCGCCCCCGGCAGGCGGTGGCGGAACTCTTCCGCAGTGAACGCGTCACGAGCGAGGATAGGTGAGCGACCAGCACGACAGGATCCTGATACTCGATTTCGGTTCGCAGGTTACGCAGTTGATCGCGCGGCGCGTGCGAGAGGCGCACGTCTACTGCGAGATCCATCCCAACGACGTCAGCGACCAGTTCATCCGGGACTTCAAGCCCCGGGGCATCATCCTCTCCGGCAGCCACGCCAGCACCTACGAAGACCGCGACCTCCGCGCCCCCCAGGCGGTGTGGGAGGCCGGCGTGCCGGTGCTGGGGATCTGCTATGGAATGTTCACCATGGCGGTGCAGCTGGGCGGTGAGGTGGAGCCGAGCACCCACCGTGAGTTCGGCTACGCCGAGGTGCGGGCACACGGGCACTCCCGGCTGCTCAACGGCATCGAGGACTTCAGCACCACCGAGGGGCACGGGATGCTCAAGGTGTGGATGAGCCACGGCGACAAGGTGACGCGATTGCCGGCCGGGTTCAAGCTGCTCGCCTCGACGCCGAGCTGCCCGATCGCCGGGATGGCGGACGAGGCGCGCGGGTACTACGGCGTGCAGTTCCATCCCGAGGTGACGCACACGGTCCAGGGGAAGGCTCTGCTCAACCGGTTCGTGCTCGACATCGCAGGGGCGCGGCCGGACTGGGTCATGGGCAACTACATCGAGGAAGCGGTGGCCCGGATCCGCGAGCAGGTGGGGGCCGAGGAAGTACTGCTCGGGCTGAGCGGCGGGGTCGATTCGAGTGTCGCGGCGGCGCTGATCCATCGCGCCATCGGTGACCAGCTCACCTGCGTCTTCGTGGACCATGGCCTCCTGCGCCTGAGCGAAGCGCAGATGGTGATGGACATGTTCGCGGGGCAGCTCAAGGCACGGGTGGTGCACGTGGATGCGAGCGACCAGTTCCTCGGCCATCTGGTCGGTGTCATTGACCCGGAGCTGAAGCGGCGTGATCATCGGACGCGAGTTCGTCGAGGTGTTCCAGTCCGAGGCGAGGAAGCTCACGAACGTCCGCTGGCTGGCGCAGGGGACGATCTATCCCGACGTGATCGAGTCGGGCAGCGCCGGCAAGAAGGCGATCACCATCAAGAGCCATCACAACGTCGGCGGCCTGCCGAAGACGCTCGGCCTCAAGCTGCTCGAACCGCTGCGCGAGCTCTTCAAGGACGAAGTGCGCGAGCTCGGCGTGGCGCTCGGGCTGCCCCATGACATGGTGTACCGCCACCCGTTCCCGGGCCCGGGACTCGGCGTGCGCATCCTGGGCGAGGTGAAACGGGAGTATGCCGACCTGCTGCGCCGCGCCGACGCGATCTTCATCGAGGAACTGCGCAGGACGCGGGACGAGGTGTCGGGCAAGAGCTGGTACGACCTGACCAGCCAGGCCTTCGCCGTGTTCCTGCCGGTGCGGAGCGTGGGCGTGATGGGCGACGGGCGAACCTACGAATTCGTGGTGGCGCTTCGCGCGGTGCAGACGAGCGACTTCATGACCGCCGACTGGGCGCCGCTGCCATACAGCCTGCTCAAGGCGGTGTCGTCGCGGATCATCAACGAGGTGCGCGGCATCAACCGCGTCACCTACGACGTGTCGAGCAAGCCACCAGCAACAATCGAGTGGGAGTAGCCTGGGTGCTCAACGAACACGGAAGTCGTCACGGCCGAGGGAGACGAGTGTCTCGGGTCGACTGGCGCGGCAAGCGGGATGTTGTCCTCCGATCGGAGAAGACTGGCGCGAAGGCGGTAGGAACCTTCGCTATTGGCTCACTGGCGGTTGGCGCACTCGCCTTCGGCGCCCTCGCCATCGGTGCGCTCGCCATCGGAAAGCTCGCCATCCATCGGGTGCGGATACGGCGCCTGGAGGTGGATGACCTTGTTGTCCGACGGTTGCAGATCCGCGAGACAGTGCAGGACGAGTCCGCTTCATGATCAACGGCCAATGCTAGACGCAGGATCACTAATCCAGCCTTGCGGCTGAGGCCCGGCGCGGTCCCGACCCTTGTCCCGGCCCTGTTGCTCGCCGCCGTAGCGCCGGCGGCGCCGCGCGAAGGTCTGCCGGGCGATGGATTCGATGTCACGCGATACGAACTGACGCTCACCCCCGACCTCGCCGGGAAGGCGGTGTCAGGCTTCGAAACGATCGTGCTGCGGAGCCTGGTGAGTGGTCTCGCGGCAGTGGCGTTCTCGCCGAATGCCCTCACGATCGATGCCGCCACCGTCGGTGGCCGGCCGATCCACGTGGCACTCACCGCCGACGCGCTGGTGTTCGAGCTCCCTCGCCCCCTCACCAGGGGTGACTCGGTGACGCTCCGCATCGCCTATCACGGCATGCCGGCGCGCGGCGTGACCTTCGGGAGCACCTCGGCATACAGCAGCTACTTTGCGTGCGACTGGATGGTGTGTCCGCAGGACGCGCCGGGCGACAAGGCGGAGTTCGCGCTCGACCTGCGGCTGCCGCTGGGGATGGTATCGCTGGGTCCGGGGATCCAGGGCGGCCGCACACGGCAGGGGGCCGGCATCGAGGTTCATCACTGGCGCACGGCGCGCCCGTACTCTCCCTATCTCTTCGGCTTTGCCTTCGGCAATTTCACCCAGTCCTTCAGCAGGGACGGCAGCACCCGGCTCACGTACCTGAGCGACACCGCGTCGGCCGCGGCGATGCAGCAGGTGTTCGCGCCCACCGGTGCCATGGTGCGGTTCCTCTCGGCGAGGGCGGGCGTGCCGCTGCCGGATGGCCAGTACACGCAGCTGCTGGTGGCGGGCGACGAGGCACAGGAGGCCGCGACCTGGTCGGTGATCGGGGCGACGAACCTCGAGCCGGTCCCGGCGGATCCCCAGGATGACTGGGTCATCGTCCACGAGCTGGCCCACCAGTGGTGGGGCAACCTGGTCACCTGTGCGACATGGCAGGACTTCTGGCTGAACGAGGGCATCACGACGTTCATGACGGCGGCGTGGAAGGAGTCCCGGTACGGCCGCGCGGCGTACACTGCGGAGCTCGACCTCGCGCGGGCACGGGTGGCGAAATTCCGGGATCAGGGATGGGACAGGCCGCTCGCCTACGCGGGCCCGTATCCGTCACTAGGCACGAGGCGGGCGGTGCAATACAGCAAGGGTGCGCTGTTCATGGATCACCTGCGGACGACGCTGGGCGACGAGGCCTTCTGGCGCGGACTGAAGAGCTATACCACGGTGCACGCCGGGGGGGTGGTCACGAGCGCCGACCTGCAGCGCGCGATGGAGATGGCGAGCGCCCGGGACCTCTCGGCCACCTTCACGGAGTGGGTGTACGGCGCTCCTGGTCGAACTGGGCAATGAGATGACGGTAGCCATCGGGAGTGAGTGCCCCAGGCTCCTTGAACGGGTTGGAGAAGGCGAAAAAGAAGAAGAGGATGATGCCGGTGAATGAGATGCGCAGCATTACGGATTTGGTCGAGGTCCCGGGTTTGCGCGTCCGGATTCCGGTGCTCGAGCCGGCGCATGAGGAGTAGCACGACAACACCAGCAGGGCGGTACCAAAGATGAACAGCGCCCCGAGCAACACTGTTCTGAGCATTGAAGCCTGCTTGCACCGGAAGATATCCGCCGTGATGAACTGGCGCGTTGTCCGCCGTCGTCGCGATCCCGCTCATCCTCAACGCCGCGAGCCGACACCGACCGGTCGAGGGGCCGGTCAACGTGGCGGTCGACCGGCGGAGCATCGAGCCGACACCGCTCTTCCCGAATGCACCGCGCTCGCCCGAGTGGTACACGTATGCGGACTACCGCTGGGGCGAGAAGCCCGGCGGTGATGGCGACTACGACAAGATTCCCTTCTGGCGCGAGCCGACATATGACCTCGACAACGGAAGCCATGTGGTCGACTACGGCAGTGATGCGGGGAAGGGAAAGGATCCGCTGCCGTGGCCGGCGCAGCTGTCGCGGCTCCTGGCGATCGACGGCGTGCCAGGCGGCGGCAAGGCCCTGGAGGTCCGATTTCCCGCCGGATTTCCCGGCGGTTTCGCGCCGGCGCGCAGTTTCCGTCATCCACGGTATGACGGCAACGGGCTCGCGTGGTCGGCGTCGGTGAACACCGGTTTTCTTTACATCGGCCTGCACTTCCGGCTGTCGCCGGGATTCTCGCTCAACGGCAACGTGGGGCAAAAGCTCATGTACGCAAACTCGAGCGCGTCCGGCAATGCGGAAATCAACCATATCCCGCTCAACCTGCGCACGGCGGACGGGGGTGCGGGGCTGTATCCAGCGTATGAGCCGCAGCGCCCGTTCGGGCTGTACCGGGTCGCAGCCGAACGGACGAACGACGTGAACGATGGCCGATGGCACCTGCTGGAAGTGGTGCAGGAGCCGAACACGCCGGGTGTCAAGAACGGCCGGATCCGGATCTACCTCGACGGCCGACTCGCCGGCAGCTGGAACGACGCGCTGCTGTTTGCCAAGGACCAGACGCCAAACCTCAATAAACTGAGCATCAATACGATTTTCGGCGGAGGAAGCCATCCGGTCCCAGCCGACCAGCAGTTGCTGTTCGGTCCGCTGCGGGTAATGGGCCATTAGTGAACGCTGTGCGGCGCTGGGACTTTCCGCGGCTGGCGCTGACCTCAGCCCTGGCAGTCTACGGCTGGTTCCTCGCCACCCATCCGGGGCACTTCGGCTTCATCGACAACGTCGACCTCGCCATACACGAGACCGGTCATCTCGTCTTCGCGCCATTCGGGGAATTCATGAACGTCCTCGGTGGCACCCTCTTCCAGCTGATCGTCCCGCTCACGTTCGCCGGCTACTTCGCCATGAAGCACGACTGGCACGCCGCCACGGTACCGCTCTGGTGGACGGGACAGAACTGCTGGAACATCGCGCGATACATCAGCGACGCGCGGGCGCAGGACCTGCCGCTCGTGGGAGGCGGCGAGCATGACTGGCTGTGGATACTGGATGAGGTCGACTTGCTGCACCGGGACCTGGCGATCGGTCGCGCGGTGCACGGGCTGGGGATCCTGCTGTACCTGGTGAGCGTGATCGCCGGGGTGATTCTCGCGCGCAAGGCGGTGCCGGTGCCCGACGCCTAGTCAGACGCCCCGGGACTCGAGCAACGCGAAGAAGTCAGCCGGGCTGGACAGTGCCGCGAGACGATCGGGAATATCGGCGTCCTTGGCAAACTGGGCGATGCGGCCAAGAACCGGGAGATACTGGTTCGACACCTCGAGCGGGGGTGCGACAATCAGGAAGAGGTAGTGCACCGGGCGGCCGTCGATCGCGTCCCACTCCACGCCGGTGGAATGCCGCGCGAAAGCCACGCGGAGCCGGTTCGACACCAGCGTACGACAGTGGGGAATGGCGATTCCGCGCCCGACCCCGGTGGAGCCGAGGTGCTCACGGCGCCGGAGGATGCGGAGCAGCGTGGCGGTGGCGCGGTCGTCGGCGCGAAGCAGTTGCGCCATCTCCTGCAGGACGTCGTCCTTCGACGTTCCGGAGAGGTCGAGTCGCACTGCATCGTCGCTGATGAAATCACGAAGGCGCATGGGCCGCCAAGTTAATCCGGAGGGGCGGGACGCCGTAACCCCTGCCGAGGTCCGGGCTGGCGGCGAATGATGGTCGGCAAGTATTTTCAGGGCATGCGTTTGCCATATCCGTCCGCGCACGACTTCGCGCTCATCCTGGCACCCATGGCCGGTGTCTCGGAAGCCCCGTTCCGGCAGGTGTGCCGGGCCGCCGGGGCGGACGTGGTCATTTCAGAATTCCTGTCCTCCGAAGCGATCCGCCGGCGAATCCGCGCCACCCTGGAGGGCGCCGAGTTCGAGGAACATGAACGCCCCATCGGGATCCAGATCTACGGTGCCGACCCGGATGCGATGGCCGAGGCGTCGGCGCTGGTCACGGAGCACTACGCGCCCGAATTCATCGACATCAACTTCGGCTGCCCGGTGAAGAAGGTGGTGCAGCGGAATGGCGGGTCGGGCTGCCTGCGCGAGCCAGAGCTCATCACGAAGATCATCCGCGCCGTCATCGATGCCACACACCTCCCGGTCACCGTGAAGACGCGGAGCGGCTGGAACGAGGAGACGCGCGACCCGGTGAGCATCGCGCTCCGGATGCAGGATGCCGGTGCGCGCGCGTTCACGCTGCATGCACGGACACGTACGCAGATGTTCAGTGGGCGTGCCAGCTGGGACGAGATTGCCCGGGTTGTTGAAGCGCTCGACATCCCGGTGATTGGCAATGGCGACGTGCAGACGGCGGAAGACGTGGCGAAAATCAGGGTGCACACCGGCTGCGCCGGCGTCATGGTCGGCCGCGGCGCCTTCGGCAACCCGTGGATCTTCCGGGATGCCCAGGCACTGCTGGCAGGCGGGACGCTGCCCCCGGCGCCCGACGCGGCGGAGCGGTTCCGCGTCGCGCTGGAGCATGCCCGCCTCGCGATCCGGCTGCAGGGTGACACCCGAAAGACGGTGATGGAGTTCCGGAAGCACCTCGGCTGGTACACGAGAGGGCTGCATGGGGCGAGCGACCTGCGCCAGCGGCTCTTCCAGGTGGAGTCGATTGCGGAGGCGGAGTCGATCTTCGTATCGTACCTCCAGCCGCTAGAGCAGGTGGCGTGAGCGGCGCCCGCCGAGGCGCATCCCGGTGATCCATACCGTCATCGACGGGACCCAGGGTCTCACCTGGGTGGACGTGGTGGAACCGACGTCGGCGGAACTGACGGAAATCGCGGAGCTTTACGGACTGCACCCCACCTCGGTGCGCGACTCGCTGGACCCCGAGCACCTTCCCAAGTTCGAACGCTTCCCCGACCGCTACTTTGCGATCATCCGCGTGTTCGACGTGGCGTCGTCGCCCGACTGCGCCACGGTGCACGAGATGACGCGCAAGGTGGCGATCTTTTCGGGTCCCGACTTCGTGGTGACGATCCACCGGAAGCCGCTGCCGTTCCTCACCCGGCTGCAGCAGGAGTGGCGCGCCGGCGATGCCGGGCAGGGGAACGGCGAGCCGGCAACCCACCGGCTCATTCTCGACATCATCGAGCAGGGGCTGGCCACCTTCGAGCCGCCGCTGGAGAAGATCGAGGAGGGGCTGGACGCGATCGAGGAAGCGCTCTTCCAGAACCGGCATGAATCGGAGGACCTGCTCGACCTCTACGTCCTGCGCCGCCGCACCACGCTCAGCAAACGGATGCTGTGGCGGAGCCTCGAGGTACTCAAGCTCTTCTCGCCCCCGGCCGACGCGTCGACGCCGCACTATCAGGACGTGCGCGAGTCGGTGGAGGCCATGCACTTTTACGCCGACGAGCTTCTCGAGTCGGCCAACAACCTGACCAACCTGCAGCTTTCCCTGTCGTCGCAGAAGACGAACCAGGTGATGCGCATTCTCACCGTGTTCTCCGCCTTCTTCCTGCCGCTCACGTTCCTGGTGGGCGTGTACGGGATGAACTTCGAGTACATGCCCGAGCTGACGCAGCGCTGGGGCTACCCGGCAGTGTGGGCGGTGATGGTGCTCATCACGCTGGTGATCTTCACCTGGGTTCGGAAGCGAGGGTGGCTCAAGCCGTGATCCTCGCCCTGTGCGCGCTCATCTTCGGCCTTGCCGTCGGTTGGTACGCGCGCGCCCAAACCGACACGGGCGACAGCGGGACGGCGGATGGGGTGGGGCCGCACCTGCTGCCTGATCCCGCGCTCGAGTGGCTCCGGGCCTCGCTGGGCGCCATGGCCGTGTGGGCAGTCGAGGCCGAGCGGGGCGACCTGCCACGAGAGGTCACCCGCCGGCTCTCATCACCACCACCGTCGGATGATGACCTGTTCACCGCCGAGGTTCGGCTCGACCGGGTGCGCGCGGAGGAGCGTCCGCTGGTCGAGCGGCTCGAGGCAGGTGTCCTGGTGGTGCGGTGTGGCTCCGGCTTCGCGACGGCGGCCCTGATGCCGCCGGGCACACCATCCCACGCGGTGACGGCGCTTGAGGACGAACTGGACCGCCTCCTCGAGGGACTCAAGCGACGCCCCCGCGTGACGGCGCTGGCTCCGGCCGACGGGCGGGACGCCCACATCGAGTCGATCGAGAGCGTGGCACGCCAGCTGGCGTTGCTCCTGGAGAAGCTGACGGGGGCTGATGTCATCGTTGCCGTGCGCATACGCGACGAGCTCACTGTCATGGGACTCGCCGGTGAGGCGGACGATCGCCTGCTCGGTACCGTGGCACCACACGACAGCCCACTCGCCACGATGCTCCGCGCCGGGGGATCGTTCGAGGAAACGGACGAGCCGCCACTGGGTGTCGCCGAAGGTGACCGGCGCCGTCCCCTGGGGCCGGCGATCCTGATCCCGATGGAAGTGTCCGGTGAACGCATCGGGGTTGTCGCAATCTGGCCAACGGGACGGCAGAACTTCCCGCACCAGATCCAGCAGCGGGTACGCGACCTGATCCGGCGCGCCTCGCCACACGCCTGGCGGGCGCGGGAATACCGACTGCGTGAAGAGGAGGCTACCCGCGACCGGCTCACGGGACTGGCCAACCGTCGTGCACTGGAAGGCGCGATGCACCGGGTGGGACTCCTGCGAGGCGCGTACATCCTGGCGGACGTGGACCGGTTCAAGGTGCTCAACGACACGCTCGGGCATGCCGCCGGCGATGCGGCACTGCTCCATGTGGCCGGGCTGCTCAAGCGCCAGCTGCGTGGCCGCGACCTCGCGGCGCGCATCGGGGGCGAGGAATTCGTGCTCTGGCTGCCCGACGTGAGCTACGAGGAGGCGCTGGCGGTGGCCGAGCGCGTGCGGGATGCCCTCGAGACCTCGGAGTGGAGATGGAAGGGGACGCCGTGGCTCCTGACGGCGTCGTTCGGGGTGGCGCACTGGCCGGGGTCGAGCCGGCACGTCGACAACCTCTTTGCCCAGGCCGACGCGTCCTTGTACGACGCCAAGCGGCGGGGCCGGAACCGGGTTACGGGGTCCCGGACAGAGACCATTCCCCGGTAGTCCTTTTGCGCGCAACGGCGGACTGGCCTATAATGGACCGTATCGTCTCGCAACGTGGCGTCGCCTATTTCTTCTGTGACTGACACCCCGGACCCGTCTTCGCCTGCTCCCCGCCGGCGCGGACGACCCCGCAACGAAGGGCTGCGGCGCACGATCCTGCGCGCTGCCGCCGCGCTGCTGGAAGAACGCGGGGTGGATGGTGTCACGATCGAGGCGATCGCCGAGCGCGCCGCGGTCGGCAAGCAGACGATCTACCGCCGCTGGTCCTCCCGAGCTGCCGTGCTGGTCGAAGCCTTCCTCTCCCAGGACGACGTCACTGCTCCCATCCCCGATGGTGGGTCGCTGCGGCGCGACCTCGCGACCTTCGCCGGCGTGGTTTCGGCGTCAGCGAGCGACGAGTCGCTGCGGCGGAGCGTCGCGGGACTGGTCGCGGCAAGTCACGCGGACCCTGAAGTGGGCCGGCTCTTCCGGGAGCGTTTCGTGGCCCCGGCGCGCGCGGCCGTGCGGGAACTGCTCGAGCGCGGAGTCGCCCGGGGCGAAGTACACCCGGACGTGGATCTCGAGGTGGTCATCGACGAATTGCTGGGCGCCATCTGGTACCGGGCGCTCATCTCGGGAGGCCGCCTCGATCACACGTACGCCGAGAGCCTGGCGGCGGCGGTCGGGCACGGGATCTCCTCGCGCGACCGGACGCCCGACCAGCGGAAGCGCGCCGGCCGTCCAGGAATGGTGGCCGAACCGACCATCGACCTGTTCGGTGGCGACGAACCCCTCGACGCACCCTAGTGGCCAGCACGGAAGGCGGCAGCAGCGCCGAGGGTGCCATTGGTCTTCTCGGCGCACTGTCCATCGGCATCGGGGGCATCGTGGGCGGCGGCATCTTCGCCACGCTCGGGCTCGCGGTGTCCGATGCACACGGCTCCGCGTGGGTTTCCTTCCTCGTGGCCGGCGTCGTGGCCCTCCTCACGGCGTATTCCTACAGCAAGCTCTCCATCGCCTTCCCGAGCGCGGGCGGCACGGTCGCGTTCCTGAACCGCGGCTTCGGCAGCGGGTTCCTCAGTGAGCGGCTGAGCACGCTGCTGGTGCTGAGCTACATCGTGATCATGGCGCTGTATGCCAACGCGTTCGCGACCTACGCGGCGCTGCTGCTGCCGGCCGGGTGGCCACACCTGCAGCCGTGGCTCGCGGCGGGGGTCCTGATCCTGCTCGGGGTGGCGAACGGGATGCTGCCGGCGGCGATGGACCGCTGGGAGGGTGCGCTCAATATCGCGAAGCTGGTGGTGCTCGGCAGCTTCATCGTGCTGGGGCTGACCAGCAGAGGATTGTCGGTCGAACGGCTGGGTCCGGCGAACTGGGTGGAACCGGTGAACATCTTCGTCACCGGGATGCTGATCTTCCTGAGCTACGAAGGGTTCGAGCTGATCGCGAACGCGTCACCCCGGGTGACGAACCGCGCGCACACGCTGCCGGTGGCGTTCTTCGGCAGCGTCCTCGTGGCGATGCTGCTGTATACGTCGATCGTGGTCGTCTCGGTGGGGCACCTGCCGTTTGCAGCGCTCGAGGCGCAGAAGGACCACGCGATCTCGGCCGTCGCGGAGACGTTCATGGGCCGCTTCGGATTCGGATTCATGGCGGTAGGCGCGGTGGTGGCGGCAGTGTCCGCCATCAATGCGGACATCTTCGGCTCGACCCGGCTGATGGGGATGCTGGCGGAGGAGGGTCCGCACCGGTGGAAGCGGGTGGGAACGGTGTTCGGCGGTCACCCGTGGAAGCTCCTGTTCCTCACCACGGCCGGCGTGATCGCGACCACGACGATGAACCTGCACGCGCTGTCGGCGGTGTCGAGTGCGGGCTTCCTGATGGTGTTCGCGGCGGTGAACGCCGCGAACGCCCGCCTGGCGAAGGAAACGAAGAGCGCCCGATGGGTGTCGCTGATGGCCGCGATGACCTGCCTTGGCGCCCTCGGGGCGATGCTGGTGCAGCTGGGCGGCCGCCAGGCGCAGCGTCACGAGGCGTTCATCATCCTGGGCATGGCGATCCTGCCGTTTCTCCTCCGCCCACTCGATGCCGCGATATCGATCCGCGGCATCGAAGCATCGCCCGGGGTAGGCCCGCCCGCCTTACTGCTTCTGGTCCTTCATCGCCTGCTGCATCTGCTGCCAGCCGGAGTACTGCTCGCCCGTCAGGACGCCCTTCAGGCCCGTATCCCAGTCGTCCATGGCGCTCTTGAGGCTCTTGTCCTCCTTCAGCTTCCTGCCGCCCTTCGCCTTGATCTCGGAAATGGTGGTCAGCGCCGACGTGTTGATCTGGCTCACCTGGGGAACCTGGGCGGGGGTCAGCTTGAGCTGGGCGGTCATCTTCTGGGTGAGCGCCTCGGCCTGCTGCTGGGGCGTGGGAGGCGGTGCCGGCTCCTGGCCCTGGGCACTGGTGGCGACGGTACCAGCGAGGATGAGGGTGGCTAGAAGGGACGACAGGCGGGACATGGGGAGCCTCCAGAGGGGGGGGACGGTCGGCTGCAGCAAGATCCACGGGTCATTACCTTTCTACCAGCCCGGGGGCGATCGGCTTCGACGGGTCAGATGAAGGAATGGCAGCGTGCCCAGGTCCAAGATCCTGGCTAAACCACTTGGAACGATTCAAACGCCAATTCTGATCTGGCGCTGGCTGCGTAAGCTGAGCTAACGCTCGCTTGACGCACCTTCGGCAACGAAGCCCGTCCGGGGCGCCGTTGTCGAATCGCAAATCCGGGCTGGCTGGCTCCGGGGTCCCGACGGAGTCGGCGAGAACTCTCGGGAATAGACGCTCAGAGGGCTGGTCAGTCACCAGCTGAGCGCGACGGCACGAAGACTGGCCTACGCACGTAGACGCTGTTCTGGAGCCTGTCTCGGACCAGGGTTCGATTCCCTGCGCCTCCACTTCGACGAAAGAGGGCCAACCACCTGGTTGGCCCTCTTTTGCTTTTCCACAACCCGCGGCATCTTCAGCCCGGGCGGGGCAGGGCGACGGACTTCAAGTGATTTCTCAACCGATTCTCAGATGCGTTTGAAGAGATATCGAAACCCGAACGCGCGACCGTGAAGCTTTCTCAATCATGCCATAACGTATTTGATAGCAGGCGTTTGAGCATAGCAAGTTAATGTGATCTCTCGGGGTGACTATGACGGTGGATCTGCTCGCGGATCAGGTGCACTCGGTCCAGGTTATACGGCAATCGTTCCCGGCTCTGACCCGTCGGCACGGTGGCCATCCAGTAGCGTACTTCGATGGACCGGGCGGCACGCAGGTGCCCCAGCGGGTCATAGACGCCATGTCCGATTACCTGGCGCATCACAACGCGAACACCCACTGGGCCTACCCGACCAGCGAGGAGACCGACGCAATCATCGCGGCGGCCCGCGGGTCCCTGGCGGACTTCCTGAATGCCGACCCGGATGAGGTGGCGTTCGGGGCGAACATGACCACGCTGACCTTCCACCTGGCCCGGGCGCTGGGCCGGCGCTGGGGACCGGCCGACGAGATCGTGATCACCGAACTGGACCACCATGCGAACGTGGGACCGTGGCAGGCGGTGGCCAAGGAGAGGGGCGTGCGGCTCAAGGTGGTCCCCTTCCGCCCGGAGAGCGGCGAGCTGGACTGGGACGCCCTTGGGCGGGCCATCGGCTCCCAGACGCGCCTCGTGGCCATCGGGGCGGCGTCGAACGCCCTGGGCACCATCACGGACGTGGCCAAGGCGAGGGAAATGGCCCGGGGCGTGGGGGCGCTCGTGTTCGTGGACGCAGTGCACTTCGCCCCGCATCGGCTGGTGGATGTGAGGTCCCTGGGCTGCGACTTCCTGGCCTGCTCTACCTACAAGTTCTACGGCCCCCACGTGGGGGTCCTGTATGGCCGGCGGGACCGGATGAAGTCGCTGGACCTGCCCAAGCTGGAGCCGGCGCCCGACTCTGTGCCGGAGCGGCTGGAGACCGGGACGCTCAACCACGAGGGGATCGCGGGGGCCGGAGCGGCAGTGGAGTGGCTTGCATCGCTGGCGGACGGCGGGACCCGACGGGAGCGGCTGGCCCGGCTCTACACCGTCCAGCACGAGCGCGAGGTGGCGCTCTTCGCCCGGCTCTGGGAGGGGCTGGGGTCGATCAAGGGCGTTGCTCGCTATGGTCCGCCACCGTCCCGTCCCCGCACCGGGACCGTCTCGCTGAGTATCGCGGGGGTGACCGCGCACGACGCGGCGGTCTCGCTGGCGGCGGAAGGGGTGTTCGCCTCGAGTGGCGACTTCTACGCAACCACGGTGGTGGAACGACTGGGATTCGCGCGGGAAGGACTGCTGCGGATCGGGCTCTCGATCTACTCCACGGCGAGTGAGGTGGAACGGGTGCTGGCGGGCGTGGAGCGAATCGCCCGCCGCACCGGTTCTCAGGCTACTTGAGCGGAATCGCGAGCTTGGTGGTCTGCCACTCGAGGACGAGATGCTTCGTCTTCTGGGCATCGGGCTCCGCCGTGAAGGTCAGCTTTTCCACCGGAGCCTTGAGCGTCTCCGGCTTCACCTTGCCGCGCCCCACTTCCTGCGCCTGAACCTCTGGCGTGTAAGTGCTCTCGTGTCCCCACTGGGTGATCGACTTGTTCACGATCACTTCCCATTCCTTCTCGCCCGGCACCGTGTAGAGGGAGTAGGTGCCGGCCGGGACCTTCACGCCGGCGATATCCAGCGGGCCGTCGGTGTGGATCATCGTCGGCTCGTTGGAGCCGGTGCGCCAGATCTTCCCGTACGGAACGGCCTCCCCGCCGATCATGTTGCGGCCCTTCAGTGACGGACGGCCGTAGCACAGCTTGACGTTGCTCTTCTCCACCTTGAACGAGATCGAGTCGAGGGGGCTTACGCGCTTGTTGAGCGGCAGCTTCTCGGTATTCATGGTGATGCACGCATCGGGGTCGGCGACGGGCACCGGTGACGGGCCGAGCAGTGAGACCAGCGTCGCGATCAACAGCATGTTCATTCCCTCCTGGATTCTCGTTGGGGCTCAGGCCGCCGAGATCGCGGCATGGGCGGTGGTGGCAAGCAACAGGGCTTCATCGGCCGTGTCCGCAAGGCAAGTGAGGTGGCCCATCTTCCTCCCGGCGCGCGGCTCCGCCTTGCCGTAGAGATGCAGCCGTACGCCGGGCAGGGCCAGCGCGCGGTCCCAGCGGGGCGTGCCGTGCGCCCAGGAATCACCGAGGATGTTCACCATGCAGCAGGCGCTGAGCAACACGGGGTCACCCAGTGGCAGGTCGGTCATGGTGCGCACCTGCTGCTCGAACTGGTCCACGGTGCAGGCATCGATGGTGTAGTGTCCGCTGTTGTGCGGCCGTGGCGCGAGCTCGTTGACGAAGAGCTTGCCGCCGTCGGCCACGAACATCTCGACCGCCAGCACGCCGACATAGCGCAGCGCGGTGGCCACTTCGGTGGCGAGGGCCATCGCCTCGGCGCTGAGCCCGGTCGGGATGCGCGCCGGCACGGTGGACGTGTGCAGAATGCCGTGCCGGTGCACGTTTTCGGCGGGAGGAAAGGCGGCCACGCTCCCATCCCGGCCGCGAGCCAGTACCACGGAGATTTCCTGCTCCAAATGGAGTTTCCGCTCCAGGACACAGGGCACCCCGCCAAACCGCCTGAACGCCTCCCGGGCGTCCTGCAGCGCGGCCACCTGGGCCTGCCCCTTCCCGTCATACCCCAGGCGACTGGTCTTGAGCAAGGCGGGCACGCCGATTGCTTTGATGGCCTCGGTGAGATCGGCTTCCCCGGCCACCCGGGCAAAGGGGGCGGTGCGGAAGCCGGCGTCGGCGAGAAAGCCTTTTTCGGCAGCACGCTCCTGGGCCACGGCAACGGAAGCCGGGGTGGGGCTTACCGGCAGTCGCGCGGCGAGCCGCTCGAGCACCGGAGCAGGGACGTTCTCGAACTCGGTCGTGATCGCGGCGCATTGATCGGCAAGCTGGTCGAGTGCGGTCGCGTCGTCGTAGTTGGCGGTGATCTGGTGGTCCGCGACCTGGCCGGCGGGGCTCCGCGGATCCGGCTCGAGCACGACGACGCGATATCCCATGACGCGCGCGCGGAGCGCAAACATGCGCCCGAGCTGCCCCCCGCCCAGCACGCCCAGGGTGGCGCCCGGCAGGATCAAGAGGGATCCGGCAGTGAAAGGCCGAGCACGCGCTGGGTCTGCGCTTCGCGCAGGGCCGTGAGCTTCTTCGCCAGGGCCTCATCGTTGAGCGCCAGGATGGCCGCCGCGTAGAGCGCCGCGTTGGTGGCGCCGGCCTCACCGATGGCGAAGGTGGCGACCGGGACGCCGGCGGGCATCTGGACGATCGAGAGCAGGGAATCGATTCCCTTGAGCTGCCTGGAACTCACCGGAACACCGAGGATGGGAAGCGTCGTCTTGCTGGCGAGCATCCCGGGCAGGTGGGCCGCCCCGCCGGCACCGGCAATGATGCACTTGAGTCCGCGACCGGACGCGCCGGCGGCGTACTCGAAGAGCAGGTCGGGCGTGCGGTGAGCCGACACGACGCGTGATTCGAACTCGATGTCGAGCTGGGTAAGCTGGCGGGCAGCCGCCTGCATCGTTTCCCAGTCGGAATCACTGCCCATGACAATGCCGACGAGCGGTTGCGGCATGAGATCCTCAGCGACACCTGCGGGTGATGAACAGCCGAGCGCGGAGAAATAAGGGGAGGCGACGGGAGCACGCAATGCCAGCCAAGGCCATGGAGCCCGCGCCGGAGACGGCGCCAGGCAACGACACGGTATTCGAGCGCGACCTGTACATGCTCGCGCCATTGAAACTGCCGCAGGGACAGCAGTACGCCGTCAGCTCGTCCGACGGACAGATGCTCCTGCTCGTGCGGCGCGGTGCGGGCGGCCGTGGTGTGGTGGCGTTCCTCGCGAGCGTCGCGACCGGACTGATCATCCTGGGCTTCATCAGCTCGTTCGGTGACAGCCTTGGTGGCCCGGTGATCAGCCGGTCGGCCGTGGCGGTGGGGGCGGCCCTTGGTTTCCTGGCGGCAGTGGCGGTGTACCCGGCGATGCTCGGAAGCCGCCTCACATCCTTCAGCCGGCGGGAACGGCCCACCGAGAAAGTGCTGGAGGTGAAGCAGGCTGCCCAGTCACGCGCGTTCGAGGTGTCGTGTACCGTTACCGGCACCAAGGGACGGCTGCTCGGCACAGCGCGGCGAAATTACCTGACGTCATTGCTTCGCACCCGATGGATGCTGTACGGCGCCGGTGGTGAACCGATCGCCAAGGCGTGGGAAGCCTCGCTCCCGCGTGCCATCGGGGCACGATTACTGGGGTGGGCCGTCCCGACGCTGCGCTCGAACTTCGCGGTCGTCTCGCCGGCGGGATCGCCGCTCGGGCTGCTCGAGCGACTGGAGCTGGTGCAGGGGCGCGTGATGTTCGACCTGCGGCAGGGCGGGCGCGCGGGGCTGGACCCGCAACTCGGCCTCGCCCTCGCGGTGCTCATCGACCTCGACCAGCGGTAGGCTGATCAGGTCGTTTGGATAGTCGTTGAGAGGGCGGCCGGGATGCGAAGGGTCTGGAGTACCACGCAGTAGCGCTCGGTGAGTTTGAGCAGTGTGGCCAGCTGCTCACCGTTCGCGTCGGTATCGAGCAGGAACCGGAGATGGATGGCACGGAAACCGACCGGCGCCTCCTTGCTCACGCCGAGAGTTCCCCGGACATCCAGTTCGCCCTGCGCCTCCACGCGACCGCCCTCCACCTCGATGCCGAGTGATGTGGCGACGGCGCGCAACGTAACTCCAGCGCACGCGACGAGCGCCTCCAGCAGCATGTCCCCCGAACACACCTGGAGCCCCGAACCACCGGTGGCGGGATGCAGTCCCGCTTCGACGAGCGCGCGTCCGGTGGACACATTGCAGGCAACGCCGGCGGCGTCGAGCGATGCGGTGGCCCGGAGCACGATCACGGCGGTGGCAGCGTCCTCCCGATAGCGATCCTTGAGCGGTGCCTGCCGGGAGCGGAGCTCCTCGCTGGCATCTGACATCAGACGGTCGCCTCCACTCCCGGGCTGAAGTCGCGTGCCCGTCGCTCCGCACGCGCACGATGACTCAGTTCCCATACCGAGTGCCAGCCGATCGACCCGAGCCAGCCGGCCGCCTCTCGCGTGCGCCCCTGCTGGTGGAGCAACTCGGCGCGCAGCAGTCGACCCTCCACCCCTGCAAAGACGGGCGACGCCATGGCGTACTGGAACCAGACCTCAGTGCGCCCACCCTCCAGGGCATGCAACCCACCGACGACGTCTCCCCGTCCGGCACGCAGCGTCGCCTCGAGGGTGCGCAGCATGTTCTCGGTGAGTATCTCGGCGCCATCGGGCACCACCAGTTCGGCGAGCTCCTCGGTCCAGCGGGCGGTGGCGGCAAGGTCGCCACGGCGGGCGGCCACCAAGCCGGCGACATGCGCACGGATATGGCTGTAGAGCCCGTCGTGCAGCATCAGCGGCAGGCTGACGCGCGGCAGCTCGGCACCGGCATTCCAGCGCTCGAGCTCCTCCTGCAGGGAAGCGAGTTCGGCCGTGGTGCAGGGGAGCGCGCCGGTGGCGGCGCGCAGCCCGCGCACTGTGAGCGCCCACGCAGGGTCGAGTTCGCCCGCCATCTCATAGTCCCTCCGGGCGTCGTCGGGGCGATCCTGGGCGAGCGCCGCCTCGGCGAGGAACAGGGTTCCGAGCGCGCGCAGTTCAGCGGACGGCACGCGAGGAATCAGCTCGCGCGCAACGGACTCGACGGCGTCGAGCCGGCCGGAAAAGATCGCGGCATCGGCCAGGGCGACCCCGACGGAGAACATGCGCGCCGAGCGAAGATCGCCGGCGAGGCGCATGAGCTCCCCGAGGTCGCCGCGGCGAAAGGCACGGAGCGCCTGCAACGTCAGCGCCTGTTCGCTTGCCGGCGTGAGCTCGACGACGCGATCGACATAGAGGTCGAGTGCCGCGTCCTGGCCTTCCATGGCGGCGATGCGCGCAAGCTTGCCGAGTGCACCGACGTGGGTGCCATCGAGGGACAGGGCGCGCTGCAGGGCTGTCCGCGCCTCGACCGGACTTCGACCGCGGCAGGAATTGCCGTGAAAAAGCACGTCGCCGAGGAGATACCAGGCCTCGACGTTATCGGGATGCTCTGCGACGACGGCGCCGTAGCGCTGCTCCGCCAGGGCCAGGCGACCGTGCAGCCACGCGTCCTGTGCCTCGAGCATGCGCTGCGCGCTGGCGGCGAGCGAGCCACTCAGGGCATTGGCCGTGCGACATGCCTGCCGCGCGGGCACGAGCATCGCGGCGGCGGCGCGCGTGCCCGCGAGGCGATAGTGGGCCAGCGCGAAGCCGGCATCGAGTTGCACGGCCTGCTCGAAGGCGGCCATGGCCCGGGTGTGCCGGCCGAGGCGGAAGTCGTGCTCGCCCTGCAGGAATGCCTTGAGGGCGGGCCAGGAGCCGCTGGTGCGGGCCGCGAGTTGGGCGGGATAGGTGCCGGGTGCCTGGCTCAGGAGGGTGACAAGGCCTCGCGCGAGTTCATCGACGACGCCGAAGAGTCCGTCCTCACCCGCCGCCTGGGCCTCCACCCGCCCCACCTTGCCGTGACCTGTGCGATGGAGCGAGGCGCTGACCCGGATGCGGTCGCCCGCCCTGATCACGGTGCCACTCACCAGCAAACCGGCACCTACCGCATACGCATCGGTATCGCCGCCGCCGGACGCGTCGAGATCGGGGAGAGGCGAGGCGAGTACGGCGCGGGGATCCACCGTGCGGAGGTCACCCGCACCGTCGAGCGCGCTGCTGAGCAGGTCGATCATTCCCTCGCGCAGGTACTCGAGGTCACGCGCGCCACGCACGACAAAGGGATAGACCGCAAGCACGTTGCCGGCGACCGTTGACCCGGCGGGTGCCGGGCTCCGTGCAGCGGATGGGGCGCCGGGAGCACTACGCGCCGGTCGCGGAGTGGCACGGGTCCCTCCTGACGCCCGGGCACGGATGGCAGCCGCGAGCGCCACCGTCTCCGGCGATGGTTCGAGTTCGAGGTCGCGCGCGAGTCGCGCGGCGTAGTCGTCGTACGCGCGGATCGCGCCCGCCGTGTCGCCGCTACGGTCGAGGAGCGTGATGAGTCGGTGCACGCCCCGGTCCTCATGGGGAGCGAGATCGACGGCCTTCCGGGCCCAGACAATGCCCGCACCGTTCGATCCGGCGGCGTCCGCGACCGCCCATGCGGCCTTCGCCGCGCCGGCGCGAAGTCGGGTTCGCTCCATGTCCAGCCACTGCTCCATCGCCGGTGCCCCAGCGACGTAGAACCCCTCCAGCAGATCGCCCGCATAGAGCTCGAGCGCCTGGGCCTGCCGTCCGGCAGCGAGGGCCGTCTCGAACGCCGCCACATCGCACCAGAGCGCGTCGGGCCTGATGCCGACGTCGTCCTCCCCGCGCGAAATGATCACGTCATCCCCGCAGGCCCGCCGCAGGAAGTAGAGCGAGCGGCGGAGCGCGCCGCGCGCGTGCTCGCCATCCAGGTCGGGCCAGAAGAGTCCAACGAGCGAATCACGGCGACGGAAGGCGCCTGATGGCGTGAGGGCGAGGTAGGCGAGAAGGGCGAGACGCTTGGGTTGCTGCAGGACGGGGCGGATTTCGGCTCCCGACGGATCACGAAGGTCGAGGGAACCCAGAAGCCTCAGTTCGAGCAATCGGCATCCTGAGCGATGCGGCGTGACCTGACCGCGGCTCGGCGAGTCACGGCGCGGCACACAAGCAAGGTACGGGTGCTCTGCATGGTTCCAACGTACCCGGCGGTGCACCGGGGGGCAAACGGCAGCTGAAGGCCGCTTGACGCGAGCTTGACTCGCCGATCGCACCATGCCGGCGTCGGCAGGACAGACCCGGTGCCCGTCCACCCCGATTCGGAGCTCATCATGCATGCTGCGACCGCGGTACTCATCGGCCTGGGTGTGGGACTGCACGCCGCCATCTGGGGCGTCTTCAAGGACTCGCCGCACGAAGGATTCCACTGGTCGCGTTTCCTGCGCAGCCCGGTGATCGGTGCACTGGCGGCGCTGGCGCTCCTGGTCGCGCTGCGGTGGCCATCGGGCGTGGCGGCCGGCGTGCTGTTGTTCGGTGCGGCGTACGCGGTCGAGCGGTTCATCATCGAGACATGGAAGACCTTCTTCCGGATCGAGGACCAGTCGAAGTACACGATCCCGATGCAACTGGCGGTGCTGGGCCGGCCGGTGCGCAACGTCGTCGTGCGATGGATCCTGGGCACGCTGTATTTCGCCGGCGGCTTTGGTGTGCTGGCCGCCATTCGCTGGCTGGGGGAGCATGCGCCGGCCGGCGCATGGCCCCTGCTAGTCGTCGCGGCGAGTGCCGGTGGCTGGATCAGCGCCGTCGGTGGCGCGTGGAAGGATGCGCCCATCGAGGGATTCGAGACTTTCAAGTTCTTCCGCAGTCCGCTGGTGTCGCTCAGCTATGCGCTCCTGCTGTCCCGGCTTACGCCCGATCTGGGCATCGTGATGCTGGCTGCCACCGGCCTCACCATCGCCACGCTCGAGACCTGGAAGAAGTTCAGCCGCCCCAATGAGCCGGGCGGCAAGTTCGCCGGCAAGCCGGTGCACTTCCCGCTGATGACGCACTACCGCTTCCGGCTCGTGCCGCTGTACGCGGCGATCTGCGGCACGGTCGCACTCTCGGTGCTGGCTGCCGCGTACGACTCGCTGGCCGTCTCCTGTGATCGTTGTGTCGCCGTCGAGTTGCGTTCCTCCGGGAGCCGGCCATGATCGACTCGCCGGAACGCCAGACCTTCGATGCCATCGTGATCGGAAGTGGATTCGGCGGTGCGATGGCGGCCCACATCCTGGTGCACGCGGGATGGCGCGTGCTCATGCTCGAGCGGGGTGACTGGGTGCCTCGCAGCCCGGCGAGCTGGCGCCCGAGTCACGCCGGACTGGTATCGCCGTTCTACTCGACCGAGTCGAGCTATCGGGTGCAGGAGGGCCGTCGCGAAAGCGAGGCGGGGGGCCTGTTCTGCGTCGGCGGCCCATCGGTGTTCTACGGCGGCGCTTCCTTGCGCTACCGCGAAGCCGACTTTACGCCGGATCCTTCCATACATGCGGCGTCGGGTGCGCGCTGGCCGTTTTCCTATGCCGAGCTCGAGCCCTTCTACACCCGCGCTGAGCAACTGCTCGGCGTGGCGGGCACGACGGGCGAAGACCCGGTCGAGCCGCCCCGTGGTGCGCCGTTTCCCGCCTCGCCGGCGCCGCTCGCCCCGCTATCGCTCCGGTTGTCGGATGCGGCACGACGACTCGGGTTGCATCCGAGCCGCGTGCCCGTGGCGATCGACCAGCGTGGCCGTTGCGTGGCCTGCAATGCCTGTGACGGGTTCGCGTGCGCGGTCAGTGCGAAGAACGACGTCGCCACGCAGGTGATCGCCCCGCTCTTGCGCGCGGGACTGGTATTGCGTCCCGGTACGGTGGTGACGCGCCTGGTCGAGTGGAATGGGCGGATCGGGGCGGTGGAAGTGATAGACCATGACAGCCGCCGGATCCGCCGGCTGCACGCACGCCATGTCATCCTGGCGGCCGGCGCGCTGGCGACCCCGCATCTCCTGCTGGCGTCGGGGCTGGAGGAGCGCAGCCCGGCACGTCACGCGGTGGGTCGCTACCTGACGCGCCACTACAACCGGATCACGTTCGGCCTCTTCCGCGCACCCCCGGATCGAGGTCACCGCTACGTGAAGCAGGTGGCGATCACCGACTTCTATCTCGGCCACCGGTGGACCGGACCGGGGAAGCTTGGCGTGCTGCAGCAGATGGCGATGCCACCGCTGTCTGTGGTGGCACAGCAAATCCCTCGCTGGCTGGTGCCGGCGGCGGGCCAGGTCCTCGGCCGGTCGGCCGCGCTGCTCGGGATTGCGGAGGATGAGCCGCAGCTGTGCAACGGCGTCAGCATCGACCGGTCGGAGCGTGACCGGTTCGGCCTGCCGCGGCTGACGGTGCAGCACGAATACACGGCGCGCGACCGGCAGGCCGGTTCCGCACTGGGGTATTGCGCCCGGCGCATCCTGCGCGAGGCGGGCGCACTCACCTGCTATTCCCGCACGATCAGCACGTTCTCCCACGCACTCGGCACGGTGCGCATGGGTGACGACCCTTTCACCGCGCCCCTCGACGCCTCGGGCCGCTACCGCGGCCTGGAGAACCTGTACGTCATGGATGGCAGCGCCCTGCCCACCTCGGCCGGCGTCAATCCCAGCCTCACGATCGCCGCGAACGCGCTGCGCTGTGCCTCGCTCCTCGCCGGCGCCACGTCACACACACACTTCCCACAGGAGATGCCCCATGAACGCCTCGCTCGGTATCGCGATGCTGGGTTGCGGCCATATCGCGAAACAGCATAGTCGCATGCTCCGCTCGCTCGATTCATCGGTGCGGCTGTACGGTGCGAGCCGGTTTCCCGCGCGGGCGGAGGACTTTGCGCGGGACACGCGGGCCGACGGCTGGTTCGCCAGCTACGACGCTGCGCTCGCAGCACCGCACATTGACGCCGTGCTGGTGGCGACACCACCACTCCATCACCTCGCGCTCACGCTGAGCGCACTGGCGGCCGGAAAACATGTCATCGTCGAGAAGCCGGCTTTCATCTCGCCGGCCGACTGCCGCACCGTGGCCCGGGCCGCGGCGGATGCCGGACGCCAGGTCCTCGTGGCCGAGAACTACGCCTACAAGCCGCTGGCGAGGGTGCTGCAGGATGTGATCGGCAGCGGCGAAATCGGCGATGTCCGGTTCGTGCTGCTGAACGCACTCAAGTACCGCCGGGCGAGTGACTGGCGAGACGACGCCGAGCTGGCAGGCGGTGGGGCGCTGTTCGAGGGCGGCGTGCACTGGATCGACCTGCTCGCCAACCTCGGACTCAGGGTGGAGAGCGTGCAGGGCTTCTGGCCCGGCGACCAGCGCGGCGAGGAGCGCAGCATGGCGGTGGTGGCGCAGTACGAGGAGGGCGGCGTGGGTGTGCTGCTGCACTCGTGGGAAACACCGTCACTTCTGCGTGGGCTTCGCCTGTCCAAGGTGACCGGGGTTCGTGGCAGCATCACGTTCGAGTCGAACGGGGCGTTCGCGCTCATTCGCAGCCGTCATTCACGCCTGGTGGTCCCATCGCTGCGCGATGCGGGCGGCTACCGCGCGATGCTGCGTGACTTCCTGCGGGTGCTCACCGAGGGTGGCGAGCCGCTCATGACCCTCGCCCGAGCCGAACAATCACTGTCGCTGATCCGCGAGGCGTACGTAACGGGCGGCGTGACCCCAGCTGCGAACCTGGTTGTGAACGGCCAGCCGGACCGGGCCGCATGAACGCCGCGGCCCATGTGCTCATGCGTCCCAATGGCGACCGTCACTGGGACGGCATCCTTCGCGGCACCGGGGTGATGGCGGCCCTGGGCATTCCCCTGGTGCTCCTGGCGCCAGCCACCGCGCCGCTCCTGGTGTTCGTGCTGGCCACCCTGTGGACACACGGGCCGCTCGCGATGTTCATGCCCGCGGCATACGAGCCAATCCTGGCGCACTTCGGCGGACTGTACCCGCCTGCGGAGGTTGCGGCGCTCGGCACGCTCGCCGACCTGCTAGTGGAGTATGTCGACTATCACGTCTTCCGTGCCCTCTGCAGCGGGGGGCGTGCGCGACAGGCCCTGCAGCATCCGATGGTGCAGCGCGCGATCCGCTGGTTCAACCGCGCGCCATTCCTCACGACCTTCATTTTCGCACTGACGCCCCTTCCGGATTGGGCCCTGCGGCTGGTGGCACCGGCCGCAGGGTACCCCGTCGCGCGCTACCTGCTGGCGATGGGACTGGGGCGCTTCCCGAACTTCCTCGTCTTTGCGGCAGCAGGTGCTGTCTGGCATCCCGATGCACGCGTCCTGGTCCTGCTGCTCTGCCTGTCACTGACCATCGGCATCACGCTCGTTCGTCGCCAAGGGAGGACAACATGAATGCGCTCGTGCTGGCACTGGCGCTCGGCCAATTACCCGAGGCGCAACGGGTGGTCGTGGCGCCAGCCGAGACGCTCACCGTGGAATCATGGGGACAACCAGTGACGGGAACGGTGGTCCTCATCGCCGACTTCCTGGGTTCGGCCTACACCTTCCGGCACGTCGCGCCCCTGGTCGCGGAGAGAGGATACCGCGTCGTCGTCATCGAGCCCCTGGCCATCGGCACCTCCTCGCGACCGAAGCGGTCGGACTACTCGCTCAATGCCCAGGCTCTGCGGGTTGCTGCCGTGCTCGATACGTGTGGTGTCCGACTGGCCATCGTGGCGGGGCAGGGCACAAATGCCGCCGTGGCGGTCCGTCTTGCAGCTGCCCGGCCGGACCAGGTCGCCCGCCTGGTCCTGCTCGAAGGCGGTGGCAGCGAGCGGGCGGCCGGACCGGGGTTCCGGCGCGCGATGCAGAACTCGGCGGGGCTTCAGTTCTTCCCTGGGCTCATACGCGCCGCGATCAGGAAGGGGTTGATCTCGGCGTCGGGCGATGCCTCGTGGGTGACCAACGAGGTCGTGCTCGAGTATACCCGCGGCGCAGCCAGCGATTTGTCCGCGACCCTGGACGCCTTTCGAGCCGTCGCGAAAGCGAAGGAGCCGAGCGCGATCGCCGACCAGGTGCGGTTGGTGAGCGTGCCGGTGCTCCTGCTTCTCGGCGGAGCGAAGCATTCGGCCGGGCCGCCCGCTGACGAGGTCCGCATGCTCGCGACAGGGTTTCCGGAAATGACGATCGACACGGTACCTGGCGCCGGCCACCACCTCGCCGAGGAACGGCCGGACGTGGTGGTGGGCGCGCTGATCGGCGCATCGGCGGTCGCCGCGGCGATCGCGCGATAGCCTGACCTGTGCCATTCGCAGGTCACGGACAGGGTACGGGTGCGGAGCACCTTGTTCCCATGCTTACCAAGCCTGCCCGTTCGGCGCTCCACCTGCTGGTGGCCCTCATGATGACCGGATGCGTCGGCTGGCAGGCCGTGCACCTGACGCCGGCGTCCTTCAGCCCGCCGCCGCCGGCGATACGGGTGACCCGGCTGGACGGCTGGCAGGCAGTCATTGCCTCGCCGCGATTCGAGGGCGACATCATACGCGGCCAACGGGCGGGAGAGCCGTACGACTCGATCGTGATGGCGGCATCGCAAGGACGGGTGGCAGGTGCTGCCGACGCCGCCTGACAGCCTCGGCCAATGGGCGGGTGAGGTGCGCCTCACGCTGAATGACGGAACGCGGCTGGTCATGACCTCGCCGCAGGTAAGGAACGACTCGGTCTTCGGGCGGAGCGACAACGGGCCGGTGGGCCTGCCGCTGTCGGGTGTCAGCCGGGTCGCCGTCGAGGGTCGCAACCCGAACAAGCCGGCGGCCACCAGGGTGCTCCTGGAGGCCGCCGGAATCACGATCGTCACCTTGTTCGCGCTGGTCCTCGCCGGGCAATGAGCAAGGCTACACCGTGGCCCTGGTGCGATCCACCTCACCCCGTTCGGCCAATGCTGCCTGGGCCGCGGCCAGCCGCGCGATCGGCACCCGGAAGGGGGAGCAGCTGACGTAGTTCATGCCCAGCCGGTCACAGAAGGCCACCGACGCCGGCTCCCCGCCGTGCTCGCCGCAGATGCCCAGCTTCAGGTCCGGCCGGGTCTTCCGGCCCATCTCGCATGCCATCTGGATCAGCCTGCCCACGCCGGGCACGTCGAGCACCTGGAACGGGTCGTTGTCGATGATGTTCTTGTCGATGTAGTAGGGCAGGAAGCGCCCGGCATCGTCGCGCGAGAGGCCCCAGGTGGTCTGGGTGAGGTCGTTGGTGCCGAAGGAGAAGAACTGCGCCTCGCGGGCGATCTCGTCGGCCGTGAGCGCGGCGCGCGGGAGCTCGATCATGGTGCCGAGGAGGAAGGGCACGGAGATCTGCCTCTCGCGGAACACCTCCTCCGCCGCCTGCCGCACGATCAGGGCCTGCTTCCGGAACTCCACGACGCTCGCGACCAGGGGCATCATCACCTCGGGCATCACCCGTCCCTTGCGGAGCGCGACGGAACAGGCCGCCTCGAAGATGGCGCGGGCCTGCATTGGGTGATCTCGGGATAGATGATGCCGAGCCGGCATCCGCGGAGACCGAGCATGGGGTTCACCTCGCGCAGGTCGTGCACGATGCACGCAAGCGCTCGGCGGGCATGCTAAGCTGGGCCGCGAGGCCGTCGATCTCGGCGTCGCTGTGGGGCAGGAACTCATGCAGCGGCGGGTCGAGCAGCCGGATGCATGACCGGATACCCCTCCATGGCGCGGAAGATCGCCTCGAAGTCCCCGCGCTGCATCGGCAGGAGCTTGGCGAGCGCCTTGCTTCCGGCCCGCCTCGTCCTGGGCGACGATCATCTCGCGCATGGCGGTGAGCCGGTCGCCCTCGAAGAACATGTGCTCCGTGCGGCAGAGCCCGATCCCCTCGGCGCCGAAGTCGCGGCCGCGATGCGCGTCGGCAGGCGTGTCGGCGTTGACCCGGACCCGGATGTGTCGCAGGTCGTCGGCCCACTCCATGAGCCGGATAAAATCGCCGGACATCTCCGGCGCGATCAGCGCAGCCTGCCCGGCATAGACCTTTCCGGTGCTGCCATCCACCGTGATCCAGTCGCCTTCGCGCAGGGTCCGATCGCCAACGCGAAGCACCTTGAGCCCCTCGAGCACTTCGAGATGCTGCGCTGCCGGCGACGCAGGGCTTGCCCATGCCGCGCGCCACCACGGCCGCATGGGAGGTCATGCCGCCGCGCGCAGTGAGGATCGCCTTGGCCAGCACCATGCCGTGGAAGTCCTCGGGAGACGTTTCTCCGCGGACCAGGATGACCGACTGCCCCGCGCGGCCCATCTGCTCGGCGCGGTCGGCATCGAACACCATGGTGCCTGAGGCGGCGCCCGGCGACGCCGGCAGCCCCGTGGTGAGCAGGTCGAGCGCGCTGTGCGGATCGATCGTCGGGTGCAGGAGCTGGTCGAGGTCGTTGGGCGGTATGCGGCTCACCGCCTCCTCCCGCGAGATGACGCCCTCGTCCACCATCTCGCAGGCGATGCGCACCGCCGCATGACCGGAGCGCTGGCCGCGGCGGGTCTGCAGCATGTAGAGCTTGCCGCGCTCGATGGTGAACTCCATGTCCTGCACGTCGCGGAAGTGTCGCTCCAGCGGGCGCGCGGTACGCTCCAGCTCGCGATAGGACGCCGGGAGGCGCTGCGGCCAGGGACCCGATCGGCTCCGGCGTGCGGATGCCGGAGACCACGTCCTCGCCCTGCGCGTTGATCAGGTACTCGCCGTAGAGCCGGTGCTCACCGGTGGAGGGATCGCGGGTGAACGCGACCCCGGTGCCGGAGTCCTCGCCGATGTTGCCGAACACCATCGCCACCACGTTGACGGCGGTGCCCATCGTGTCGGGAATGTCGTGCAGCCGGCGATAGTCGATGGCGCGCTGGGTGTTCCAGCTCTCGAAGACCGCCGCGACCGCGCCCCAGAGCTGCTCGATTGGCGGCTCGGGGAAGGCGTTGCCGGTCTCGTCCTTGACGCGCGCCTTGAAGTCGCGCACGATCTCCTTGAGCACCGCCACCGGCAGGTCGATGTCCCGGGTGACGCCCGCCGCACGACGCTGCTCATCGAGCATGTGCTCGAAGGCCTTCCTGGGCAGGTCGAAGACGACGCTGCCGTACATCTGCACGAAGCGCCGGTAGGAGTCCCAGGCGAATGTCGGGTTGCCGCTCTGCTGCGCCAGTCCCTCCACCGTCTCGTCGTTGAGGCCGAGGTTGAGGATCGTCTCCATCATGCCGGGCATCGACACCGCTGCGCCGGAGCGCACCGACACGAGCAGCGGGTTGCGCCCGTCCCGAACAGCCGGCCGGTCGCATTCTCGAGCCGCTGCAGCGCCTGCTCGACCTGCGCCTTGAGGCGCGGGGGGAACTGCTTCGCCTCGAGGTACTGCAGGCAGATGGTGGTGGCGATCGTGAAGCCGGGAGGAACGGGAATGCCGAGGTTGGTCATCTCGGCGAGGCCGGCGCCCTTGCCGCCGAGGACGTCCTTCATGGCGGCGGTGCCGTCCGCCCGTCCCTGGCCGAAGAAGTAGACCAGGGGCTGGCGTGAAGGAGCCGCTCATGCTGAGCGTGGCGGCGAGGGGAGCGGCGTGACGGAGCTGCACCAATTCGCTCCGGGATGGGCGTGGGGTACTGCCCGGAGAAGCAGGCGTGGCAGAACCCGGTGCCGCGTCCTGCGGCATCCAGCATGCCCTCGAGGGACAGGTACCCGAGGGAGTCGACGCCGAGGAAGTCGCGGATCTCCTCCATCGAGTGCGTGGCGGCGATCAGCTCCTCCCGCGTGGGCGTGTCGATGCCGTAGTGGCACGGCCCGGTGATCGGCGGCGACCCGAGCCGCAGGTGCACTTCGCGTCGCGCCGGCGGCGCGGATCATCTGGACCAGCCCCTTGCTCGTGGTGCCGCGGACGAGGCTGTCGTCGACCACCACGACTGACCGGCCCTCGATGACCTCGCGCACCGGATTGAACTTGATCTTCACCTTGGCGACGCGGAGCGCCTGCGTCGGGTTGATGAAGGTGCGGCCGACGTAGTGGTTGCGGATCAGCCCGTGCTCGAGCTTGATGCCGGACACCTCGCTGATAGCCCAGGGCCATGGCGTTGGAGCTGTCGGGCACGGCGAAGACGACTTCGGCGCCAGGCGCGGGATGCTCGACGCGCGAGCTGGCGCCCGATTTCGCGGCGCACGGCATCCACCGAGCGGCCGAAGATCGTGCTGTCGGGCCGGGAGAAGTACACCAGCTCGAAGACGCAGCGGCGTGACGGTCTGGCGGGGCAGCGGGTGCCAGCGTTTCCACCTGCGCCCTCGCCGATGCGCACGAACTCGCCGGGCTGCGAGTTCGCGAATGAGGGTGGCGCCCACCAGGTCGAGGGCGCAGGTCTCGGAGGCGACGACGATGCCGTCACCGAGGCGCCCGAGCACGAGGGGACGGAAGCCGCGTGGATCCACGACGGCGTAGAGCGTCCGCCCGACGCCGATCACCAGGCTGTACGCGCCCTCGACGCGCTCGAGGGCGTCGCGGATCTGGCCCTCGATCGTCGGCGCCTCGGACCGGGCGATGAGGTGCACCAGGCACCTCGGTGTCGGAGGATGACGTGAAGATCGGCACCCTCTTCGACCAGCTCGCGCCGGAGCTCCGGCGGCGTTGGTGAGGTTGCCGTTGTGGGCCACGGACAAGGGCCCGGAGCGGGTAGTTGGCGAAGCAGGGCTGGGCATTGGCCAGCACGGTGCTGCCGGTGGTGGAGTAGCGGGTGTGACCGACGGCGACGTCGCCGCGGAGGTGCTTCAGTGACCGCCTCGGCGAAGTTCTCCGAGACCAGGCCCATGCCGCGATGCAGCCGTCGCCTGGCCCTCGCGATCCACCGCGACGATGCCGGCGCTCTCCTGGCCGCGGTGCTGCAGGGCGTACAGGCCGAGATAGGCGAGTCGGGCCGCGTCGGGAATCCCCGATACGCCGATGATGCCGCACATCTGTCAGGCCTCCAGTGCCGATCCGCGGTGACGATGCTGCATTCGCCGGGGAATCGCGTCGAAAAAGATGCGGCGGAGGTCGTCCACCGACCATTGCCACGGTGCCCTGTTCCGCCTTGATAGCCAGTTGCCCGTGGCGCTCGCCGACGAATCCCACCGCCATTGCAGGCACGCCGAGTTCCGTGGCGAGCTCCACGACGCGATC
Organism: uncultured Gemmatimonadales bacterium; assembly: GCA_963789925.1. Classification (GTDB taxonomy): domain Bacteria; phylum Gemmatimonadota; class Gemmatimonadetes; order Gemmatimonadales; family GWC2-71-9; genus JAGGAG01. The sequence continues at coordinate 798,610 of CAWBMQ010000004.1, read as the reverse complement.
GGCCTGGGTGCGGGAACAGGTGATCACGACGCGCCCATGATCCTCACCGAACAGCAGCCGCTGCGGTCGAGGTCGCCGGCGCATACGCCGCGAGGTCGATCGTCGCGCCGATGGCGGACGGCGGCATAAGGCCCGCCGATCGCGCACTCCGCCAGGGCGACGGCCAGCCCGCCCTCGCAGCAATCGTGGGCCGAGCGGAGGAGCTCCTCGCGGGCCGCGGTCGCAAGGAAGTGCTGCAGCTGCGCTCCGCCTGCAGATCGACCGGGGCGGGCGCGCCGCCGACGAAGCGATGCGACCTCGGCCCAGAGCGCCGACCCGCCGAGGATGCCCTCGGTGCGCCCGAGGACGATGATGGCGTCGCCCACGTTGCGAAAGAAGCTGCTGACGCGGCAGTCGAGCGACTCGAGGAGCACCCACCATGCCCGACCGTCGGCGTCGGGTCGATGGCGCCGGTCGGGCTCTCGTTGTAGAACGAGACGTTGCCGCCCGTGACCGGCGTGCCGAACGCCCGGCACGCGTCGGCGATGCCGCGGCAGGCCTCCCGGAACTGGAAGAAGACTTCGGGCTTCTCGGGATTGCCGAAGTTGAGGCAATCGGTGATGCCGAGCGGCACGCGCCCCGGTGCAGGCGATGTTGCGCGCCGCCTCGGCCACGGTCGCCTTGCCGCCCTCGTAGGGATCGAGGGCGACGCAGCCGGCTGTTGCAGTCCACGGTCACGGCGATGCCGAAGCTGGTGCCCGGCACCTGGATGACGCCGGCGTCGCTGCCCGGGCCGAGCGGCAGTGGATGCCTGCACGGTGGAATCGTACTGCTCGTACACCCAGCGCTTGCTGGCGATGGTCGGCGTGTCGAGCAGCACGCTCGAGGTCGCCCTCGATGCTGGCGCCGGTGCGTGCGTGGCGGCGCGGCGGCGCGGCGGGCCATGGCGGCCTCGCGCCTCGCGGGCTTCGGGGTGTAGATCGGGCAGTCGTCGACCAGGCGCTGCCCGGGAATCGCGACCACCGTGAGGCCGTCGTGCTTGACGCGGAAGAGGCCGTCATCGGTCACGTGCCCGATCGGCGTGGCGTCGAGCTCCCACTTGGCGCAGACCGCCTGGACGTCGGCGACGCGGCCCGGCTCGGCCACGACGAGCATCCGCTCCTGTGATTCCGACAGCAGGATTTCGTAGGGCGTCATGCCCGGCTCGCGCGTGGGCACGAGCGCGGTGTCGATCTCGCACGCCGACGCCGCCGCGCGCCGCCATCTCGGCGGACGAGCTGGTGAGGCCGGCGGCGCCCATGTCCTGGATCGCGACGATGTAGCCGCCAGTGATCAGCTCGAGGCTCGCCTCGAGGAGGAGCTTCTCGGTGAAGGGATCGCCGACCTGGACCTGGGGCCGCCGCGCCTCGCTCTTCTCGCTCAGTTCCTCCGAGGCGAAGCTCGCCCCGTGGATGCCGTCGCGCCCGGTGCTGGCGCCCACGACGAGCAGCACGTTGCCCACGCCGTGCGCCCGCGGCGCGTGATCAGGTCGGTCTCGCGGAGGAGGCCGACGCACATCGCGTTGACCAGCGGGTTGCCGGTGTAGCCCTCGGCGAATCGACCTCGCCGCCCAGCGTCGGAACGCCGACGCAGTTGCCGTAGTCACCGACGCCGCGCACCACACCGGCGAACAGATACCGGTTGCGCGGCTCGATCGAGCGGGCCGAAGCGAAGGCTGTTGAGCACCGCGACCGGGCGGGCGCCCATGGTGAAGACGTCGCGCAGGATGCCGCCCACGCCGGTCGCCGCGCCCTGGTAGGGCTCCACCGCGGAGGGATGATTGTGCGACTCGATCTTGAAGGCCACCGCCCAGCCGTCGGGGAGACGGAGCACGCCGGCGTTCTCGCCGGGGCCCTGCACCACCTGCGGCCCGGTGGTGGGAAACCGCTTCAGGACCGGCTTCGAGTGCTTGTAGGAGCAGTGCTCCGACCAGAGGGCGGAGAAGACGCCGAGCTCGGTGAGCGTCGGTGTCGCGGCCCGAGCAGGCCCAGGATCCGCTCGTATTCGAGCTCGTTGAGGTTGTGCTCGCGCACCACCGTCGGGCGTCACGAGGCGTTCGCCGGGGAACGCCGCGGCAGCGAGCAAGGCAGTATCGATGATGTCGGCGGTCGTCATGGCTTGGCTGCCGGCGTGGTGACGCCGGCTGAATCGGTGAACCCGGGCGCCTTGCCGCTGAGCAGCTCGACGGCCCTTCGTACGGATGGTTGCTCGAGCGGGCGATGGCGTCGACCACCTTGCCAGCCTGCAGGATCACGACATCCTGGGTGCCACACTCAGGCATGCAGGACGACGGATAGTTCATGTAGGTGAAGTCCCGCCCGGGAACGGGTCGAAGTGGCGGCACCTCCAGGCCGCGGTCGACTTCCTCGGCGGTCATGCCGGGCCTGACCGGCGTCTGGGCGCTGGCCGCAGACGCGGAGCCTGCAAGCATCAGCGCGACCAGCAGGATCGATGGACGGATCATTTCCCGACTCCCGCGAGGGCGCGAACGCCGGCGAGCGAACGCATGAAGAGCCGAGACCGTCGGCCGAGCCGAGCTTCGGGATCGGCCACGCGCTCGGGGTGGGGCATGATGCCGACGACGGTGCCGGCGGCGTTGCAGATGCCGGCGATGTCGTTGCTCGACATGTTGGGATTGCCTTCGGTGCCGGGCGACGCTTCAGCGTAGCGCAGCACGACCTGGCCCTCGGCCTCGAGGCGGGCGAGCGTCTCGGCGTCGGCGACGTAGCGTCCGTCGCCGTGCGCCACGGGAATCCGCACCGGCGTCTCCGTTCGAAAGCGCAGGTGAAGACGGTGTCGGTGCGCTCGACCCGCAGTCCACCGGCCTCGACACGAAGGTCAGGCCGGCGTTCCGCATCAGCGCGCCGGGCAGCAGCTGCGCCTCGCAGAGGATCTGGAAGCCGTTGCAGATGCCGATCACCGGCGCCGCCGGCCGCGGCGTGGCGCTGCACCGCCTGCATGATGGGGCTGAAGCGGGCGATGGCGCCGGAGCGGAGGTAGTCGCCGTAGCTGAACCCGCCGGGCAGGATCGACGACGTCGCGCCCTGCAGCGAGGTGTCGCGATGCCAGACGAAATAGGCCTGGGCGCCACGCGTTCCGCGCCGCGGCGGGCGTCCTCATCGCAGTTGCTGCCCGGGAAACCGGACCACCGCGACGCGCAGCATCAGTCGGCCTCCACCTCCACCTGGTAGTCCTCGGTGACCGGATTGGCGAGCAGCCGGTCGCACATCTGGCGCGCCCGCGCCTCCGCCTCGTCGCGTGACTGGCATCGACCTCGAGCTCGACGGCGCGCCCGACATGCACCTTGCGACGTCTCGGCGAATCCCAGGGCCTGAGGGCATGCTCGACCGCCTGGCCCTGCGGATCGAGCAGCCCGGCGCGCGGCATGACCCGGACGTGGACCCGGTACGTCATTCCATCTCCTTGCGGTCGCTCCCGGCGCTCGCGGGTAAGGGAGGTCACTTCGGCGTTGCCGTCCTCGAGGGCGGCCGCCACTTCAGGTTCATGCCGCTCGCATCAGGCCCAGGAGGGCGCCGCGCAGCGACGCCGAACAGGCCATATGCGAGCCCGAGCGGAAACAGGAACGTAGTCGGGCCGGATGAGCGCCGGCGAGCATGCAGCCGAGCACCAGCCAGCGTCACCATGGCCTGGCGACCGCTGCGGAAGCCGATAGCCGGGCATCTTCGGGTACTTCACGTTGCTCACCATCAGCACGCCAAGCACCAGCATCAGGAGCACGAGCCCCTGGTGCTGGAGGTCGAGGTAGCCCGAGCGACGCGCGATACCAGGCGGTCTGGGTGAAGGGGTAGTAGCATGGCCAGCGTCATCCCGGCGGCGGGCGAGGGAAGCCCGGTGAACCAGCCGGAAGGCTTGCCGGCCGCCATCACGTTGAAGCGCGCGAGCCGGATGGCCACGGCCACGACGTAGATGCAGCAGATGACCCAGGCGAACTGGCCCGCGTCGCTGAACTCGAGGAAGTACATGATCAGCGCGGGCGCCACGCCGAACGAGACGACGTCCACCAGCGAGTCGAGCTCCGCGCCGAACCGGGTGCCGGTCTTGGACAGCCGCGCGATCCGACCGTCGAGCATGTCGAGGATGCCGGCGAAGACGATGAACCAGCCGGCCCAGCGGAAGTTGCCGTTGTAGGCCGAGACGATGGCCCAGATGCCGAAGAACAGGTTCCCGAGGGTGAAGGCGCTCGGCATGACGACGACGACCTGCCGCATCGGCGCGCTGAGGCCGGTCCCACGGCGGTCTCAGTTCCATCGTGCCACCACGCGTTTGACGCCGCACTCGGTGCGCATGCCCACGCTGCACCAGCACGCGGGCGTCGGGCGGCAGGAAGAGGTCCACCCGCGAGCCGAACCGGATCATGCCCATCCGCTCGCCCTGCTGCACCGCGTGCCGACCGGGTGATCGGTGATGATGCGGCGGGCGATGAGCCCGGCGATCTGGCGCACCAGCACTGCGACCATGCGCGGTGTCGAGCCCGACCGAGGACTGCTCGTTCTCCAGGCTCGCCTTCTCAGCGGCCGCGTTGACGAACTTGCCGGGGTTGTAGTGCCGGTACGCGATGGTGCCGTCGAGTCGGGTACCGGTTGACGTGACAGTCGAAGACGTTCATGAAGATCGAGACCCGCAGCGCCTTGCCGCCGATGAATGCGGGCTCGTCGATCTCGCGCACGCTCACCACCTTGCCGTCGGCCGGCGCAATGACCAGGTCGCCCGCGCTCGACCGTCCCGCAGCGGGTCGCGGAAGAACGCCACCACCCAGATCGCGACGCGGCAGCCAGAGCAGCGCCCACCAGTGGGCGAAGATGCAGCAGGACAGCCCAGGATCGACGCAGGCACCGATGATGAACGGCCATCCCTCCGGCGCGACGCGGATCATGCGGGTCCTCCAGATCGCGGCCGGTGAGCAGCCGGTACGCCTCGAGGTAGCGCGCGGCTGGTGGCCTCGACGACCTCGGCGGGCAGCGGCGGCGGCGGCGCCTCGCCGTTCCAGCTGCCGGCCTGCCGGAGCGCCCGCGAGATAGTCGCGCAGCGGCTGCTTGTCGAAGCTCGGCTGGCTGCCGCCCGGCGCGTAGCGGTCGGCGGGCCAGAAGCGGGAGCGAATCGGGCGTCAGCACCTCGTCGATGAGGAGCAGCGTGCCGTCGGCGTGCGTGGCCGAACTCGAACTTGGTGTCGGCGATGATGATGCCCGCGGCTCGCGGCGTAGTCGCGCCCGGCCGCGTAGACGCGCGAAGCTGGCGTCGCGCAGGCGCGCGGCCAGCGTCGGCGCCCAGCGCCTGCGCGACCATGCGTCGAAGGTGACGTTCTCGTCGTGGCCCGCTCTCCGCCTTGGTGGCGGGCGAGAAGAGCGGCGGCTCGAGCCGCGCGCTCTCGAGCAGCCCCTGGGGCAGCGGCTCGCCGGCCAGGGTGCCCTGCGCCTTGTATTCCGCCCACGCCGAGCCCGCGAGATAGCCCCGCACCACGCATTCGAATGGCACCGGCTCGGTCCGGCGCACGAGCATGGCGCGGCCCGGCGAGCTGGTCGCGGTGGCGCGCCAGCGCCGGCAGGCGCTCGACGATTTCGCCGCGTGCCGGCCGTGACGAAGTGCGACGGCGACAGCCGTGTCGAGGTGCTCGAACCAGAACGCGCGACAGCTGGGTGAGCACGGCGCCCTTGTGCGGGCACCGGCCTCGCCCATGACCACGTCGAACGCGCTCACCCGGTCGCTCGCCACCAGCAGCAGGCGCTCGGCGTCCGACCTCATAGACCTCGCGCACCTTGCCGCGGCGCAGCAGCGGCAGGGGCAGCGCGCTCGCGTTCGAGTGCGGTCGTCATACCCGCACCTCGGCGGCGCCGGCCTCGGCCGCGAGCGGGCGTGCGCGCGCGAGCAGGGGCGGAGGTATTCGTCGAGGAACTCCTGCCGACCTGCTGCGCGGCGCGGCCGGTGTAGCGCGACGGGCTCCAGCTCGGCCTGCAGCGACGGCCGCCGGCACCTGCGCGAACGCGGGGTCGCCGGCCGAGCCGGTCGAGCAGGTCGTTGGGCGCCCCGCCGCTCACCGCCTCGGCGACGGCCAGGCTGTGCTGGCGGATCACCTCGTGCAGCGCCTGCCGGTCGCCGCCGGCCGCACGCCAAGCATCAGCCAGCGCTCCGTGGCCATGAACGGCATCTGCTCAGCGACGTGCTGGCGGATCACCTCCTCCCGCACCTCGAGGCCGGCGGCGATGTTGGTGGCCAGCACCAGGATCGCGTCGGTGGCGAGGAACGCCTCGGGCAGCGTGAGCCGCCGGTTGGCGCTGTCGTCGAGCGTACGCTCGAGCCACTGGCTCGCGGCGGTGTGCGCGCCGTTGGCCTGGAGCGAGATGACGAAGCGCGCGAGGCCGCAGATCCGCTCGGCGCGCATCGGATTCCGCTTGTAGGCCATGGCGCTGGAGCCGATCTGCTCCGACTCGAACGGCTCGAGCAGCTCGCCCTCGTGCTGCAGGAGGCGGAGGTCGGCGGCCATCTTGGCGCGCCGGACTGGGCGACGCCGCTCAGCGCGTCGAGCACCTGGGCTGTCGACCTTGCGCGGGTAGGTCTGTCCCGTCACGGCAAACGGTCTCGTCGAAGCCCATCTTCGCGGCCATGCGCCGGTCGAGCTCGCGCACCTTCTCGTGGTCGCCCTCGAACAGCTCGAGGAACGAGGCCTGGGTTCCCGTGGTGCCCTTGCAGCCGCGGAACCGGAGCGTCTCGAGCCGGTGCGCAGATCTCCTCCACGTCGAGCGCGAAGTCCTGCATCCAGAGCGTGGCCCGCTTGCCGACGGTGGTGAGCTGCGCCGGCTGGAAGTGGGTGTAGGCGAGGCAGGGCACGGTCGGCGTGGCGCCGGGCGAAGGCGTCGAGCGCGCCGAGCAGCGCGACGAGCCGGCCGAGCAGCAGGCGCAGCCCGTCGCGCATGACGAGCAGGTCGGCGTTGTCGGTGACGAAGGCGCTGGTGGCGCCGAGGTGGAGGAACGGCCGGGCCGCGGGGGCCTGGTCGCCGAAGGCGTGGACGTGGGCCATCACGTCGTGGCGGAAGCGCCGCTCGTACTTGGCCGCCACCGTCCAGGTCGGCGTCGTCGAGGTGCGCGCGCATCTGCGGCGAGCGCCTCGTCCGGGATCGGCGAGGCCGAGCTCCCGCTCGGATTCGGCGAGTGCGAGCCAGAGGCGGCGCCAGAGCCCGATGCGGTGGCGCTCGCCCCAGAGCGCTGCATGGCGGCGAGGCGTAGCGGGTGCCGAGCGGCGAGCGCCAGCGGTCGTCGGTCATCGTTGATCGAGAGGTCGGTGAACCGGATCTGGCCGTCGCGCTCGAAGAAGACGCGGAAGCCCCGGGCGGGCCGGAGACGCTCGATGGAGGTCGCCCACCTGCCGCCGCATCCTCGACCCGGGGCTGTTGATCGCCGACGATCACGTCGCCCTCGCGCAGCCCGGTGTAGCGCGGCTGACCTCAGGCGAGATGCTGAAGATGAGCGCGCCCTGGTCGCTGCGGATGCGCCGCTCGGCGTGGATCGCGGGCGTGACCGTGACGAGCTGGATGTCCTGAAGCACCGTGCACCTTCTCGGCGGTGACGCGTCGGGCAGGTCCCCGGTGCGGATCCGGCGACGAACCGGGGAACTGTCGGGACCCTTCACGCTCCACCAGGACTGGTCGCCCACGTGCGAGGTCGAGCTTCACCGCCTCCCAGTCGAGCTAGTTGCGCAGCTTGCTGGCCGTTGGCCAGCACCAGCAGCGTCCCCCGCCTTGAGGCCGGCGATCGCGGCGGGGCCGCCCGGCGGCGACCGTCGTCGATCGCGCAGGCCGCCCGGGCTCTTCCAGTTGCGCTGCATCTGCCGGGCGCCCGCCACGTCGATGCCCGGTCCAGGCGCGGCGCACCTCGCCCTTCCGCATGATCTCGTTGGCGACGCGCAGGCGCGCTCGATCGGAATCGCGAAGCCGAGCCCGATCGAGCCGCCGCTGCTCGAGAAGATCGAGGAGTTGACTCCGACGACCTCGCCGAGCGCATTGGCCAGCGGTCCGCCGGAGTTGCCGGGATTGATGGCGGCATCGGTCTGGATCATGTCGAGGTACAGGCCCGGCTGGTCGCCGGTGGGCAGGATGTTGCGGCCGACGGCGCTCACCACGCCGGCGGTGACCGTCGGCTCGGCATTGCCGAGGAGGTAGGCGTAGGGGTTGCCCAGCGCCACCACCCACTCGCCGATCATGAGGTCGTCGCTGCTTCCCAGCGGCGCGACCGGCAGGCCGCGCTATTGACGCGGAGCACGGCGATGTCGGTGATGGCATCCTCGCCCACGAGCGTCGCGGGCACGTCGGTGCCGTCGGCGAGCGTCACCGTGATGCCTCCGCGCCGTCCACCACGTGCTGGTTGGTGATGATCACTCCGTCGGCGCGCACCACGAAGCCGGTGCCGAAGCTCTGGACCTGCTGCTCGTTGCCCTCGGGGGCGAAGAACATGTCGAAGGGCGACTGCTGCACCCGCCGGCGCCCGACCACGCCAACCGAGACGACGGAGGGGGAGACCCGTGCCGCCGAGGTGACGATAGCGGTGCGGCGCGACTGGTCAACCGATTCCTGGGTGCGTGGCCTCGCCTGCGCACCAGCCCGGCCAGCGCCGGCGAGCGCGACGGTAGTGAGCGCGAGCCCGATGCGGGTCATGTGTGTGCCACCGCGCCCGCCGCGGGCACCTCGAGGTTGAACAGCGCCTCGGGATACGCGGCGCGGACGAAGTAGAGTCCCTGTGGCGGCGCCGGCGGGCTGGTCTCGCTGATTGTCGGTGCGAGCGAGAAGGCGCGGCATGTCGTCAAGCGGGCGTCGCCCGAGCCCGATGTCAGTCATGGTGCCGACGAGCATGCGCACCATGTGCTGAAGAAAACGATCGGCCTCCACATGGAAGCGCCACCCACGGCCGTGCGGCCGCTCTTCCCAGCGGGCTTCCCGCACGCGGCAGTCGTAGTGCGGTTTCGGTTCCGTGCGTGCCGAGAAGGCGCGGAAGTCGTGCTCGCCCGGAAGGATGGCGGCTGCCTGCGCGAGAAGCGACGGATCGAGGGCGCGACCGAGGGCCCATTCGTACTTGCGGCGGAAGGGACTGCTGGCGGCGTCGTCGCAGCCGATGTCGTAGCGATACCGGCGGCCTTCCGCGTGCTTGCGCGCGTGGAACCCGGCCCGCATCTCGGAGAGCGCGGCGACCCAGATGTCGCGGGGGAGGAGGGCGTTGAGGGCCCGGCGGAGCGCGTCGGGCGTCCATGATTCAGGCATTGCGAAGCTGACAGCCAGACCCAGCGCATGCACGCCCGCGTCGGTGCGTCCCGCCCCATGGGCAGCGACGTGACGGTCCGCGAGGCGCGCCAGGACCCGTTCAACTTCGCCCTGCACAGTCCGGCCGGTTGCCTGTCGCTGCCACCCGAGGAACTCGGTGCCGTCGAAGTGGATCAGCGCGAGGAAGGACCGACTCATGACCGCCGGAATCTAGCCGCCGAAGGCCCCCTAAACAAGCGTCGCAACTCTTTGTCTTGATTGACAAAAGCCCGCGCGACCCCCTACGCTTTCCCGGCCTTCTTCCGCCACCCTGGCTGCCCCGTGACCGACGCCGTTTCATCCCCGATTCTCCACGCGCTGGACCGCCTTGCGGCTGGCCGCTCGCTCACCGGTGACGAGGCAGGCGAGGCGTTCGACATGGTGATGCGGGGGGAGGCGTCGCCAGCCCAGATCAGGTCGCTGCTCCTGGGGCTCCGGGCCAAGGGAGAAACGGCGGAGGAAGTGGCGGGGGCCGCACGAGCGCTTCGGCGCGCGATGTCTCCGCTGCTGCTGGCCGACGTCGAGGCGATGGTCGATACCTGCGGAACCGGGGGTGGGCGCACCGCTACGTTCAACATCTCGACCGGGGCAGCATTCATCGTGGCCGGCGCCGGCGTGCGGGTCGCGAAGCACGGCAATCGGAGCTTCACCAGCCGGGCGGGTTCGGCCGACGTCCTCGAGGCCCTCGGTGTCCGGGTGCCGACGCCCCCGGAGCTCGTATCGCAGGTGCTCGAGTCGGCGGGCATTGCCTTCCTGTTTGCGCCGACCTTCCATCCCGCAATGCGCCACGCAGCGCCGGTACGGAAGGAGCTGGGCGTCACGACCATCATGAACCTGCTGGGGCCGCTGGCGAACCCGGCAGGGGTGAGCCGGCAGGTGCTCGGCGTCTCGGATGCTGAACGCGCCCCACTTTTGGCCGAGGCGCTGGCGTCCCTCGGGAGCCGGCATGCGCTCGTGGTGCACGGATCGGAAGGGATGGACGAGATTTCGCCGGTGGTGCCGACGCACACATGGGAGGTCCGGGACGGCGGTGTGACCGAGTGGGAGATCGATCCCGCCGCGTTCGGCATCGATGTGGGGCGGATCGAGGAGCTCGCGGGCGGGGAACCGGCAGAGAACGCGGGAATCATCACGGCGGTGCTGGATGGGAGCCTCGCTCGGGGCGGCGCGTGACGCGCTCAGGCTCAACGCGGCGGCGGCGCTCTATGTGGCGGGACGGGGATGGTCCTTCGCGGAAGCGCTGGCGCGCGCAACGGCGGCGCTGGACGAAGGGAAAGGGCTGGAGGCTCTGGAGAGACTGCGCAGAGCGACAGCGGGAGCGGGAACCGCAACTGCGTGAGGAGGAACTGCAACTGCGTGAACAGTGAACGGTGAACGCTGAACGGGAGCGCCCGTTCACCCTTCACGGTTCACTGTTCACGCAGTTCAATACTTGCGAATGATTCCCACGACGACGCCCTGGATGAGCACGTCGCGTTCCTGGTAGCGCATGGGACTCATGGTGGTGTTGGCCGGCTGCAGCCGGATCCATCCGCCGGTTTCGCGATAGAACTTCTTCACCGTGGCCTCGGAACCGTTGACCAGCGCGATGACCATTTCGCCGTTCTGAGCTTCCTCGCGGCCGTGCACCACGACGTAATCGCCATCGACGATGTGTTCGTCGATCATCGAATTGCCGGCGACCTTGAGGGCGTAGTTGGGTCCGCGGCGGGGGAGGATCTCGTCCGGCACGGCGATGCTCTCGTCGTGCATGAGCGACTCGATGGGCAGGCCGGCGGCCACCTTGCCGAGCAACGGAATTTCGGTGGCCTTGGCGGTGCCACGGGGAGGCAGCACCTCGATGGAGCGGCTCTCATTGTACTGGCGACGGATATAGCCCTTCCGCTCCAGGTTGGTGAGGTGCTCGTGCACTGTGGCGAGCGACGCAAAGGTGAACTGCTCCGCGATTTCCTCGAAGCTCGGCGCATAGCCATGCTCGGCGATGTGACCGCGCAGGTACGCGAGGATCTCGTTCTGGCGCTTCGTAAGGGTCATGCGACACGCTCCGGCTGTTGGCTTACCGAACAGAGGCCGAATTACATTACCCGAATACGTGCCGAAGGGCAAGATGCCCGTTTCCCTGAGACAGATCCTCGCCACGACCGAGAGCACGATCCCGGCGCTGAAGGCGCGCCGGAGCGAGCTCGAGCGACTCGCGACCGACACCCCGCCGCGCCCGTCGTTCCGCGCGGCGCTCGGCCGGCCAACCGTGGCCCTGATCGCCGAAGTGAAGCGGCGTTCACCGTCGGCCGGGAGCATCCGCGAGGATCTCGACCCGGCATCGCGGGCCCTGGGCTACGCGAATGGCGGCTCGGCGGCGATCTCGGTACTTACAGACGGCCCCTTCTTCGGTGGTTCACTCGATGACCTGCGATCGGTGGCGGCACGAGTGGACGTCCCCGTGCTGCGCAAGGATTTCATCCTCGCCGAGGAGCAGGTGCTGGAGGCGCGGGCTGCCGGTGCGTCCGCAGTGCTCCTGATCGTGCGGGCGCTTACGCCGAGCCGGCTGGAAGCCCTGCAGCGCTTTGCGGCCGGCCTGGAGCTCTCCGCACTGGTGGAAGCGCACACGGCTGCCGAGACCTCGACCGCGCTCGACGCCGGGGCCGAGATCGTGGGGATCAACAGCCGGAACCTCGACACTTTCCGGATCGACATCGACGAAGCGTGGAGACTCTTTGACGCCGTGCCGCCGCACGTGATTGCCGTGGCCGAGAGCGGGATGGCGAATCTCGCCGACGTGTCGCGGGCGGCGGAGGCGGGCGCCGATGCGGTGCTGATCGGGACGGCGTTGAGCGCCGCGGATGATCCGGAGAAGCTGGCGCGGCAGATCAGTGGGGTGCGACGCCGTGGGCGTTGAGGTGAAGATCTGCGGTCTGACGCGTCCCGGCGATGCCGCGCTCGCCGCGCGGCTGGGCGCGGCGTACCTGGGCGTCGTCTTTGCGGAAAGCACCCGACAGGTGGGACCGGCGCAGGCCCGGGACATCGTGAAGGCGGCGGGCGGTGTTCCGGTCGTGGGGGTGTTCGTGTCGCATTCGGTGGATGAGATCCTCCGCTTCCGCGAGTCGGCGGGGCTGAGCGCGGCACAGCTGCACGGGTCATACGACCCGGAAGTACGGAGGCGCCTGAAGCGGGAGAAGCTGCCCGTGTGGGTGGTGCTGCATATCGCCGGGCCTGACGACCTGGAGCTTGTGCCGGAGCATGCCGAGGGGGCTTCGGTCCTAATGGTGGAACCGCGCGTGCCGGGTGCGGTGGGAGGTACGGGCGTTGCGCTGGACCTGTCGCTGGCCCAGGCGGCGCGCGCGCGTGCAGGGCGAGTGCGGCTGGCACTGGCGGGCGGCCTCCGCCCCGACACGCTCGCGCGCGCTATCGCCCTCGTTTCTCCCGACATCGTTGATGTAAGTTCAGGGGTGGAATCAGCACCCGGTCTCAAGGATGCCGACCGACTCGCCCGGTTTCTGGAGGTAGCCCGTGACGCTTAGCGTGACGCCAGAGCGCGCTGTCGAGGGACGTTTCGGCCCGTATGGCGGCCGATATGTGCCGGAGACGCTCGTGGCCGCGCTCGACGACCTGGCTGAGCTCTATGACGCGGCTCGGCAGGACCCGTCCTTCTGGGCGGAGTTCGAAGGCTACCTCGCGGACATCGTGGGACGTCCGTCGATGCTCACGCCGGCACCGCGCCTGTCACATCATGTCGGTGTCCCGGTGTGGCTCAAGCGCGAGGACCTGAACCACACGGGCTCCCACAAGATCAACAACACGATCGGGCAGGCGCTCCTCGCGCTCCGCATGGGCAAGCGGCGCATCATCGCGGAGACCGGAGCGGGGCAGCATGGCGTCGCGACGGCGACGGTGTGCGCGCGCTTCGGGCTCGATTGCGTGGTGTACATGGGCGCCGAGGACGTGGCCCGGCAGGCGCTCAACGTGTACCGGATGCAGTTGCTCGGGGCGACGGTCGTACCGGTCGAGTCAGGTACGCGCACGCTGAAGGACGCGACCAACGAGGCGCTGCGCGACTGGGTCACCAACGTGCCGACGACACACTACATCATCGGGTCGGTGGTGGGTCCCGATCCGTACCCGCGCATGGTGCGCGATTTCCAGGCGGTGATCGGGCGCGAGGCGCGGGCGCAGATGCTGGCGCGCACCGGGAGCCTGCCGCATACCGTGGTGGCGTGCGTGGGCGGCGGCTCCAACGCGATGGGAATCTTCTCCGGCTTCCTCTCCGACCCGTCGGTAGACCTGGTGGGTGTCGAGGCGGCCGGGGAGGGCCTGGGCGGGCACCGGCACAGCGCCACGCTCACCGCGGGCACGCCGGGAGTGCTGCACGGCAGCCTGAGCTACCTGCTGCAGGACGAAGACGGCCAGGTGGCACCGGCGCATTCGGTGTCGGCAGGCCTCGACTATCCGGGGGTGGGACCGGAGCACAGCTGGCTCCGCGACACGGGTCGGGTGCGCTACGAAACAGCCGATGACATGGAGGCGCTCGCGGCCTTCCAGATGGTGTGCCGGCTGGAGGGGATCATTCCCGCGCTGGAGACGGCGCATGCGTTTGCCTGGCTGCTGCGGCAGCGAGGCAGGCGCCCGTCCGATGCATCTGTGCTCGTCTGCCTCAGTGGCCGCGGGGACAAGGACGTCGCGCACGTCGCGGCGATCCTCGGGGAGAAGGCGTGACCGCCAACCCGAACGACGTGGTGCTGCCGACCTCCCAGGTCTCGGAGCTCCTCCAGAGCCTCGTGAAGGCTCTCCGCGCCTTCCAGATGTACCTCCCCAACAACCCGATGTACCAGCGCGCGAGCCAGAATGTCCGCGCGGGGTTCGCCCCGATCTGGCCGGTGCTGGACGACCTCGAACTGCAGGTGGCGGAGACCGACTTCGTGTGGGAAGGGCAGGTGGTGTACCACCAGCTCACGAAGGCGGAGAGCCTGGCCTGGATGCTCTACAAGGACGGGATGCGGGTGCTCACGCTCAGGAAGGGCGTAGAGGAACAGGAGATCATCCGCTTCCTCGAGGTGGTCAATCGCGCCCGCTTCATGCAGCAGGATGCGGCCGACGACCTGCTCACGCTCCTGTGGGAGCAGGAGTTCTATCACATCAGCTACCAGTTCGTGGAGGGCTTCGGCGACGAGGTCGTGCCGGAGGCGGTCGGAACGATGGGTGGCGATACCACGACGACGTCGGCGCAGGTCCAGCAGCAGGTCCGGGAGGAGGCGCAACCCAAGTCGGCGGGCATCGTGGATCTCGAGGAGTTCGACTCGACGCTGTACTTCCTGGACGAGAACGAAGTGGCGGCGGTGGTGGAGCAGCTGCGCCAGGAGTACACCCGCGACGCTCGCGCGAGTGCGCTTGCCGCGCTGTACGACATCTTCGAGATGGAGTCCGACCGGGCCGTCCGGGAGGAGATCATCGGCGTCCTGGAGACGATGCTGCCCAACCTCCTCAATGCCGGCGAGTTCCGTGCGGTGGCGTCGGTGATGCGCGACGTCCGCTCGCTGGTGCAGAAGGCACCGCACCTGTCCACCGAACTGCGCAACAGGCTGCTGGCGTTCGAGGCGAAGCTCAGCGAGCCGGAGATCGTACGGCAGCTGATGGTGTCGCTGGACGGGGCGGCGGCCCTGGCGGGCGACGAGGACGTCACCGAGGTGCTGCGAGAACTCCATCCCGCCGCGCTGGGCGCCATCGTGACGTTCCTGCCCACGCTGAGCAACGCCCACGTGCGGGAGCTGCTGGAGCAGGCGGCCGACCGGATTGCATCCAGCTCGCCCACCGAGGTGCTGAAACTGCTGCGCGACCCGAAGCAGCACGGCGATCAAGGAAATCGTGGAGATGTGCGGCCGGCTCAAGCTGCAGGGCGCGGTGCCGGGGCTGGGTGAAACGGTGCGCTCGCCTGACCCGGCGGTGCGGCTCGCATCGGTGCTGGCGCTGGCGGAGGTGGCGTCGCCGGGCGCACTCACCGCGATGGAGGCTGCGATCGACGATGATGACCGCGCGGTGCGCCTGGCGGCGGTGCGCGCGATGGGAGTGAAGGGGATCCGCAACGCGCTCAAGCGCATCGAGCCGGTCATCCTCGGGAAGTCCTCCCGCGACCTCGACCTGACCGAGAAGATGGCGTTCTTCGAGGCGTACGGCGGCATCGCCGGAGCGACCGCCATCCCGACGCTGCAGAGCATGCTGCTGAGCCGCGGTCTGCTGGGCTACAAGGCGGGCCCCGACACGCGCGCGTGCGCGGCCGTGGCGCTGGGTCGGATCCGCACCCCCGAAGCGCGCGCGGTGCTGCAGAAGGTTGCCGACGACAAGGAGCTCGTGGTGCGGCAGGCGGTGAGCCGCGCGCTCCGGGGCCAGCCGTCATGAGCACCGGGATGCCGAACCCGCGCCAGAGTGAACCCCCTTCGCAGGACGGCACCCTCCGCGCCGCGGGTCGCGGCCTGCTGCTCGACCTGTATGCCGCACTCCGGAGCCTCAAGCTGTACCCGGTCGAGAACGCCACGGTGCAGACGGCACTCGACGACCTGCAAAAGACGGCCGACGGGATCCTCCGGACCGGCGAGACGGAAGTGGAGATCCGGCTCTCGGGTGACTTCATCTTCGTCAACCAGACACGACTCCGGCTCGAGCTCGACAACTACGCGTCGTTCAGCCAGATCCTGGCGCAGTTCCGCGCCTACGAGATCGGTGTGATCCGGGTGCACCCCGGCATCGAACGGCGCGAGTGGCAGGCGTTCCTCAGCATGCTCCTCAGCCTGCAGGCCCGGTCGGGGGCGGAGGGCGTGTACGAGGACGTGCGGAACCGCCTCGAGGCTGCCGGGGTGACGCACCTCGAGATCGAGCCGGCGCAACCGAGCGAGGAGAACCTCGAGGACCAGGAGCGCCTGAAGGAGGTGGCCAAGCGCACCTACGCGCAGGGCGTGGCGGTGACGCGCGAGGTGATCACCAGCATCCGGATGGGACGGGCGACCGGCGCCAAGAAGGTGAAGCGCGCCGTGCAGATGATCGTGGACCAGGTGCTCAACAACGAGACATCGATCGTCGGCCTCACCACCATCCGCGACTACGACGAGTACACGTTCACCCACTCGGTCAACGTATGCATCTTCTCGGTGGCCCTGGGCAAGAAGCTGAGCCTGAGCCGCCTGCAGCTGTACGACCTCGGCATGACGGCGCTGATGCACGACCTCGGCAAGGCGCGGGTGTCGCACGAGATCCTCAACAAGACGACGAGCCTGGACGACGATGAGTGGCGCCTGATGCAGGCGCATCCATGGCTGGGTGCCCTGACGCTCTTCGGCCTCCGGGGCTACGACGAGATTCCCTACCGGGCGATCCTCGTGGCGCACGAGCACCACATGAAGACCGACCTCACCGGATATCCACGCCCGATCCGTCCCAGACAGTTGGGATTCTATTCCCGCATTGTAGCGGTGGCTGACGGCTTCGATGCCGCGACCACGCGGCGCAGCTACCAGACGATCCCGATCGAGCCCGACCAGGTGCTGCGCGAGATGTGGGAGAATCCGAGACGCGGATACGACCTCATCCTGGTGAAGGCGCTCATCAACCTGATCGGCATCTACCCGGTGGGCACCTGCGTCATCCTCGATACCCTCGAGGTCGCGATCGTCTACGCCCCGAACCCGGACGCGACACTGCTCAACCGGCCGCTGGTGCGCATCGCGATCGACGTGAACGGCGGCGCCGTGCCCCCGCCGGGAACACTGGTAAACCTGGCCGAGCAGGATGGTCCGGGGCATTACATCCGCTCGATCGTAAAGGTGACGAATCCTTCACGCTACGGCCTCACCGTCGGGAACTATTTTGTCTGAGGCCGCGATCGCCGGCACCTGGGCGCGCCTCCGCGCCGCACGGCAACCCGGCCTCGTCACCTACCTCACGGCGGGATTTCCCAGCTACAACGTGAGCCGCGAGGCCCTGCAGGTGGCCGACGAGCTCGCCGACGTCATCGAAGTGGGCGTGCCGTTCAGCGATCCGCTCGCCGACGGTCCCACCATCCAGCGCAGCACGTTCCAGGCGCTGGAGGGAGGCATGACGCTGCCACGCACGCTGGAACTCGTGGCGGAAGCGAAGCTCTCGCGGCCGGTGGTGATCTTCAGCTATCTCAACCCGATCCTGCGCTACGGCATCGAACCGTTCCTCCGCGATGCTGCGAGCCTCTCGATCGCGGGGCTGCTGCTGACCGACCTGCCCGCCGGCAGCGACGCCGCGGTCGAGCAGCAGGTGCAGCGGAGCCCGCTCGACCTGATCCGCCTGGTGGCGCCGACTACGCGGGACGACCGGCTGGCGCGTTCGGTCTCCGGGGCGCAGGGCTTCCTCTATCTCGTCTCGCGGCTCGGTGTCACCGGGGCCAGTGCCACCCTCGCGTCCGACCTCGAGGCGTCGATCGCGCGGGTCCGCGCGGCATCGCCACTGCCGATCGCGGTGGGGTTCGGCATCTCGACTGCGGAGCAGGCGGCGCGCGTGGGACGGCTGGCCGACGGCGTGGTGGTGGGGAGCGCACTGGTGGACCGGCTCGCGACGGACGGGGTGCGCGGGGTGCGTGACCTGCTCTCGAGCCTGCGGGGCGCGGTCGACCGGAACGGGGCGGCGGCATGAGCGTCAGCCTGAACAGGGTGATCGACGTCTACGCCCGGTTCCTCGCCATCGGCGGCATGCTGCTCGCGGCCGGGGTGCTGCTGAGCGACTACCGCTTCATCAACGCGCCGATCTCGAGCCTCGTGCTCATTGCGTCGGTCACCTTCCTGCGCGCCTACCCGGTGCGCCTCAGCAAGTACTCCTACCTCACGCAGGTGGCAGTGCCGGTCCTGGTGGGCGCCATGGCGGTGGGCCCGTCCTCGGTCGTGCTCGCGCTGCTGGTGGGCGTGATCGGCGCCGACACGATCTGGCTCCGCAAGTCACAGCGGGTGGCCCTCATCAACGCGGGCCGCGAAATCATCGCCTTTACCTGCGCATTCGGGGTCTACGCGGCGGTGCTGCAGGCGAGCGGGAACCCGGGGCTGTCGCTCGACTTCCTGCCGGCGGGCTTCAGCCTGGTCGCGATGTACTTCCTCGCATCGCGGGCGCTCTTCTATTTCACGCTGCTGGTGCGCGACAAGCTGGAGCAGGTGGAGCAGCTGCTGATCCTGCGCTGGGAAGTGGTGTCGATGCTGCTGTCGCTGGGTGCCTGCGTCGTGGTTATTGCGGCACTGCAGTCGCTCTCGCCCGCCGGGTGGGTGGCGGTGGCCGGCGTGCTGCTGGCGATCGGCATGCTGACCAAGCGGATCCTGGAGGAGGCGATTGCCGCCGAGGACCTGAACAAGATCCATCTCATGGAATCGGCGATCACCGGGAGCTCCGGCGCTGCACGGGTCCTTCGAGCAGATCGAGCGACTGGCGTACCGCCTGCTTGACTGGGGCGACTACCGGGTATGCCGGTGGAACGGCACCGAAGTGACCTTGGCCTACCGGGGGCGAATCGGGCGCCCGAACCGCGAGCGACTGATCCCCGAGCTGCAGACGTTCCGCCGGGAGGTAGTCGCCACGGCGCGCCCGGTGATGATCCGCGACGCGGCCCGGGACCCGCGCATCAGCGCCGCCGATGCTGACGTGCAGAGCATCCTGATCTATCCGGTGCGGTTCGGCGACGACCTGCTCGGCACCTTTGAGATCGACCACTTCAAACGGAACGCGTACGGGCCGAAGGACCTGTCGGCCGTGAGCACCATCGCCGCGCAGGTCGCGACGGCGATCCATATTGCCGAGCTGCGCCGGCCGCTGGTGAGCACCGTAGAGCAGATCAGCCAGCAGGTCTCCGCCCTGGCCCGGGCCACCGAGTCACTCCGTACGTCGGCGGCGGCGCTGACGCAGGCATCGGGGGCGATCCAGCGCACCGTCGCGGAGCAGGATGCCTTCGTGCGCGGCGGGCTCGACGCGACGGGGGCGCTTGCGCGCGACTCCGCAGGCGATGGCGGACCAGGGAGCCGCCGGCGGCGCAGACGAGCGCGCGACGCGGCGGAAGTGGCGATGCAGAAGCGCGATCGTGATCGGCGACGCGATCTCGCGACTGGTGAACCTCAAGGAGTTCGTGGCCGACAGCTCGGCGCAGGTGGCGGCGCTCGGCGAGGTGACGCGGCGCATCACCGGGTTCATCGGCACGATCCGGGAGATCGCCGATGCGACGAACCTGATCGCGCTCAACGCGGCGATCGAGGCGGCGCGCGCCGGCCGGGAAGGGCGCGGCTTCGCGATCGTCGCTGAAGAGGTGCGAAACCTCGCCGCGCAGAGCCTGCATGCCGCACGGGAGGCGGGCAACCTGGTCAGCGAGATCGGGGCTCAGGTGGAAAGCGTCACCAGCCAGATGCGCCGGGGCGAGGAGATCGTGGGCGGCGTGGAGGACCTGAGTACCGATGCCGCCACCGCGCTCGATGCGATCAGCCGCGCCACGGGTCAGGCGGGCGAGCATGCGAGCCGTATCGCCGAGACGGCGGCGCAGCAGCGACGCCAGGTCGACACGCTTTCGGGACAGATCGAGCGCGTGGCGATGGTGGCGAAGCGGGCACGCGACGAGTCGAATGCGTTGGCGGAGCAGGCCACGAATGCGGCCCGCGGGCAGGCCGACCTCGAAGGGGCGATCCGTGAGCTGGGCGAAGTGGCGTCCGAGCTGCAGCGGATCGCCCGCCACTTCGCCGTCGACCATTGACCGGACCGGCGCCGGTGCGGGTCTATGTCGCGCTCGGCAGCAACCTGGGCGAGCGGGCGGCCTACCTCGCGGCGGCGCGTGCTGCGCTCGGTGCGCTGCCCGGCACCCGACTGGTGGCCTCGTCATCGATCGAGGAGACCGAGCCACTGGGCGACGCGGAGCAGCCACCGTACCTGAACCAGATGCTCCTGCTGGAGACCACGATGCCGCCGCGGGACCTGCTGCACGCGGGACAGGCCATCGAGGAAGCGAACGGGCGGGTGCGACTCACGCACTGGGGCTCGCGAACGCTCGACATCGACATAGTCCGCTACGGCGACCTTTCGCTGGCGGAACCCGAACTCGTCCTGCCGCATCCCGGGCTCGCCATGCGCGAGTTCTGGCAGCGGGAAATTGCGGAGCTCGAGACCCATGACCGCTGAAACCCGACCGCGCAGCATGCTCGACCTGGTGGCGCTGAAGAAGGCGAGTCGCCCGATCGTCATGGTCACCTGCTACGACGCGACGTTCGCCCGGCTGCTCGACCGCGCGGGCGTGGACGTGCTCCTGGTGGGCGATTCGGTCAACACGGTGGTGACGGGGCATGCGACGACGCTCAGCGCCACGCTGCCGCAGATGCTGTATCACGCGGCGGCCGTGCGACGCGGGGCGCCGACGATCCCACTGGTCGTGGACCTCCCGTTTCTCACCTACCAGGTGAGCATCGAGGAGGCCATACGCAATGCGGGACGTGTGCTCGCCGAGACCGGCGCGAATGCGGTAAAGCTGGAGGGCGGCGCACCGATGGTGCCGACGGTGCGCGCCCTGGTGGATCGCGGGATCCCGGTCGTGGGGCACCTCGGGCTGACTGCCGCAGTCGGTGCAGGCCTCGGGCGGCTACAAGGTGCAGGGACGCCAGGCACGGGCGGCCGAGCAGCTGGTGCTGGATGCCAGGGCACTGGAGGAGGCGGGGGCGAGCATGCTGGTGCTCGAACTGGTGCCGGCCGCGCTGGCGGCAAGGGTGACGAAGGCGGTGGCCATCCCGACGGTGGGAATCGGCGCCGGTGCGGCGTGCGATGGACAGGTGCTGGTGCTGTACGACCTGCTCGGCCTGGACGAGCGCTTCAATCCGCGCTTCCTGCGGAAGTACGCCGACCTGTCGGTGGCGGTCACCGCGGCGGTGGACGCGTTCGGCAAGGAAGTGCGGCAGGGGAAGTATCCCGGCAAGGAGCACAGCTTCGAGTGATGCCGGGCCGATTCCAGCCGCGATGATCGAACTCACGACGATACAAGAGCTCAAGGCCTGGGTGCGCGCGATGCAAGCGCGCGACCGTCGCATCGGCCTGGTCCCCACGATGGGAGCCCTGCACGAGGGTCACCTGTCGCTCGTGGATGCCGCCCGTGCGGGGAGCGACATGGTGGTGATGAGCATCTTCGTCAACCCGGCGCAGTTCGGACCGAACGAGGACCTGGCGCGCTACCCGCGTGACCTTGCCGGTGACCGCGCGCTGGCGTCATCGCGCGGTGTGGACGTGATCTTCGTGCCCCCGGTGGAGGCGATGTACCCTGAGGGCGCCGAGGTGCGGGTGGTGCCAGGCAAGGTCGGGACGCGCTGGGAAGGCGAGTTCCGGCCAGGCCATTTCGCCGGGGTCCTCACCATCGTGGCCAAGCTTCTTCACCTGTGCGAGCCGGAGTGCGCGTGGTTCGGGCAGAAGGACTTCCAGCAGGCGGCACTGATCCGGCAGATGGTGCGCGACCTGGATTTTCCGCTCCAGGTGGAAGTGGTGCCGACAGTACGGGAGGCCGGCGGGCTGGCGCTGAGCAGCCGGAATGCGTTCCTCTCGCCCGCGGACCGGGAGCAGGCCCTGGGGCTGAGCCGCGCGCTGGCGGCGGCAGTGGACGCGTTCGCCAGCGGGACGCGCGACGCGGCCGCGCTGGAGCGTCTCATGCAGGGCGGGCTGGCCGTCCATCCGGGAGTGAATGTCGAGTATATTGCAGTCGCGGATCCCGAGACACTGGAACCAGTGCAACAGGCCGATGAGAGGACCGTGGTGCTCATCGCGGCCCGGGTCGGGGCCACCCGATTGATCGACAACGTGATCCTGGGCAAGGGGCTCTGACATGCAACGTCACCTCATGAAGTCGAAGATTCACCGGGCCACCATCACGTCGGCGGACCTTCACTACGAGGGGTCGCTGACGGTGGACGAGGACCTGCTGGACGCCGCCGACCTGGTGGAGTACGAGGAGATCCAGGTGGTGAACGTGAACAATGGCGCGCGGTTCTCGACCTACGTCATCCCGGGTCCGCGCGGCTCAGGCGTGATCCAGCTCAATGGCGCGGCGGCACGCCTCGGCATGCCGGGCGACCTCGTGATCCTGATCTCGTATGCCGTGTTCGACCAGAAGGAAGCGGAACGGCACAATCCGCGGGTCGTGTTCGTCGACGCCCAGAACCGCATCGTCCGCCCACCGCTGCGCGCGCAGGGCTGACACCTCGCACCGGTGGCCCGCCCCTCGCGCCCGACGCCCCCTTCGCTCCGGCCCACGATTCCCTTGTGGGCCGGGATGTCATCCGAGCGACTCGATCACACGATCCGCGTGGCCGAACTGGTCTCCGAATGGGCCGACGCGATGCTCATCCATGACAGTGAACGCAACCGATGGCTGCGCGCGACCTGGCTGCACGACGCACTGCGCGATGCCCCGGAGTCGGAGCTGGTGAAGTGGGCGTCCTCCACGCCGGGTCCGGTGGAACTGAAGCACGGGCCGGCAAGCGCGGCGCGCGCGAAGGCGGATGGAGAGATCGACCGTGGCGTACTTGACGCGGTACGCTATCACTCGCTGGGGCTGGCGGAATGGGACATGGTGGGCCGGGTGCTGTATTGCGCCGACTATCTCGAACCCGGCCGCGAGTTCCTCCGCGCTGAGCGCGCCGACCTGGCCGCGCGCCTTCCCACCGACATGAGCGGCGTGCTTCGTGAAGTGGCGCGCGCCCGCATTGCCCACTCCATCAGGTCCGGCTGGACCCTTCCTGAACCTACCGTCCGATTCTGGAACAGCCTCGTCGCCCCTCGTCCCGCGTCCTGAAGGTCGCCGGCGCGATCCTGTTCGCGGTACTCGTCTCCGCGGGCATCATCTACCTGACTACCCGGCCGGAACTGGTGGAGGGACACGCCTTCGCCGTGCCGCCCAGCACCGATCGCGTGGTGGTGGAGGTGCTGAACGGCACGGACCGCTCGGGCCTGGCCCGGGTGGGCGCGCGCGTGCTTCGGAAGGGCGGGTTGGATGTCGTGTATCTCGCCACGGCTCCGGCTGTCGACTCGACCACGGTGCTGGTGCGTCGCGGGGAGCTGGAATCCGGGCAGCGGGTGCGGAAGCTGCTCGGATCCGGCAAGGTGAGAGTGGCGCGTGACTCGACGCGGCATGTGGACGTGACGGTCATCCTCGGGCCGGATTTCCGGGAGCCCGACGAGATCCACCCATAGGCGGCGAGGTGGGCTAGGAGAAGAGCGCCACGAGCGTGAGGGCGCCGTTGTAGAAGAGGTGCGCGAAGATGCTGGGCAGGATGCTCCGGGTCCGCAGGCGCAGGAGCGTCACCAGCACCGTCATCGCGCCGACGCCAACGGCGGCAGGCCAGTAGTGAATCCACTCCGTCACATGCAGCAGCCAGAACGCGAGTCCCGAGAGTACGCCAGCCGCCACCTCGCCCATCGGCAACAGCGTCCCCAGCAGCACCCCCCTGAACACGTACTCCTCCACCGGCGGCGCGAGCAGGATTGCAGTGAGCCCGAAGATCAGGCGCCCCGTTCCGCTGGCGGCGAGCACCTTCGCCAGCAGGCCCTGATCCTCGGGGTTGCCGACGGGCGCGAGCACGGAGACGAGGACGAGCAGGAGCGCCAGCAGGGCACCGGTCGTCGCACCGAGGGCGACGTCGTGCACCGGGGCGCCGCCGAGTGCATAGGTGACGCGCGAGCTTCCGGTGGCGGGGCGGCGGGCGAATCGCCGGGTGAGCAGGTAGACGGCGAAGCCGCCGCTGATCATGCTGAGCGGCAGCGCAACGGGAAAGACGCGGAGGACGGCCGCACTCCCCCTGGCCGACGGATCCCCGCCGCCGCTGGTATCGATGACGCCGAGGACCGCGACGATCCAGCACCGCCAGCTGCGTGGCGAGAAAGACGGCGACAACCTTCACGGCGTCAATGGTCCGGAAACCGGGCAACGCGAGCACCTCATCGACGGACGCCGCTGGCTCGGCGGAGACTTCTGCAGTACCGGGCGCGTCAGGCTCACCGCCGAAAAACGATGCCAGCCAGTACGACAGGAACTCGTAGGCGGTGGCCATGGTGCCAAGGATGGCGGCCGCCACGAGCATCGAGGCGGCGTAGTCGCCCTCCTCGCGGCCGAGAAAGAACCCCGCCACGACCGAGGTGATGCCGACGACGCCGGCTTTAGCCGCGGCGAGCTGCTGCCTGGTGTAGCCTGCCACGCGACCTCGAGAACGGGGAGGTGAAAAACGCAGCAACAGGAACGGGATAGAAAAACGGAACAGGAACACGAAAGAAAATACGGATCATCGAACCGCAACTACCGGCGATTGATCAGCAGCACGCCCGCGATGACGAGGATGACGCCGCACACCCGGCTCAAACTGAGTGGCTGCTGGGTGAAGCCGACCCAGCCGCGGGTATCGAGCACGAGCGAGGCGACCATCTGCCCCGCAACGACGGTGGCGATGAGCGTGGCGGCACCGAGGCGCGGGGCGAGCACCACGGCTGCCGCGATGTAGAAGGCGCCAAGCAAGCCGCCGGTCCACTGGTACCAGGGGATGGCAGAAAGCGGCGCACCCGAGAAGCGGGCGCGAGCAGCGAGCGAGACCAGCGCCAGGGCCACCGTGCCGATCGCGAACGACGCGAGAGCCGCGAGCAACGGATGGCCGAGCCCGGTGCGGAGCTGGGCGTTGACGCCTGCCTGTACCGGAAGCACGACGCCGACCAGGAAGGCGATGAAGACGAGGATCGCCACGCCGCTACCCGCACAGCACGGTGCGGGGGCGCCAGGCGGCGTTGAACCCGCCGGTGACGATCGAGCCGTCGCCAAAGGTGAGCGTCAGGGTACCCGTGACGGTGGTGTCGGCCCCGGTGGGACGAAACTGCACTATGACCTGTGATGCGGATTCGCACGCGTCCGCGGTGACGCAGCGACGCGCGCTGCCATCGTTCGAGGCGCCGTTCCACTCGAACCGTTCGTTCGAGATGGCGTTGACGCCCTGCCAGATCGCGACATCGACGAACGGCGCAGGTGGCGGCAGTGCCTCGCTCGGCTCGGCTGCCAGGTAGAGCCGCACGGCGGGCCCATCAGCGGGGGCACAGTCGCGCGTCGCGTAGGCCGTGGGATAGCCGGTTGGCGGAGCAGGGAGGGACAGCTCGTTCTCGGAGGTGCAGCTCGCGAGCACCACGGCGAGCGACGGGAGGAGGACACGGCTCCTCATGGTGCCTCCTCCCAGGCCGCGGTATCGCCCACCGAGATGATGCCACCGGTGATCACCTCACCGAAGACACCACCCCGCCAGGCAGGTTGCATGGCCGCGCGAAGGCCGGAGCAGGCCTCCTCCATCCTCTCGCACGGCACGGTCTCACCGGCGATGCGGATGCGGGTGCTGCCGAGTCGCAGGACACGGCCACGCGTGCCGGCGAGACGGACGCCATTGAGCATCACGTTCGCGCGCCGAGCGGCGGGCGGCACATCGGCGGAGAGCTCAGCCATCATCGCGCTCCAGGCCTCGCGCTCGATCAGCGTCACCTGCCGCTTGCCGCCGCGGTCGGCGCTCCCCTTCACCCCTTCACCTGGCAACAAGCTCTGCCACAGGGACGGCGTCCATGACGCCGCGCGCCGCGCGCTTGACCCAGAGCGCCTCGATACGTCCTGCCGCGTCGCTCATGATGTCACCGGTCGGGAATCGCGACCATGGCCTCGACCTCGATGATGAACTCATCGCGGAACAGCCGGCGTACCTCGATCAGCGTGCTCGCCGGCGGCGCAGCCGGGTTCACGTACTTGTCGCGCACAGTCCTGAAGGCCTGGGACTGACCCATGTTCGTGAGATACGTGTTGAGCTTCACGACGTCGTTGAACGTCGCCCCCACACCGGCAAGCGCCAACTTCAGGTTCTCGAAGACCTGGGTGGCCTGGGCGGTCATGTTGCCGGCGCCGACGATCCTGCCGGTGCTGTCGAAGGCAACCTGCCCTGAAATAACGACGAGCCGGCTGCCCGGCGGCACGACCACTGCATGGGTATAGCCTCCCGGTTTTGACAGGCCTGGGGGATTGATGAAGGTTGGGGTCGCCTGTGCGGCCAGCGGGGCGGCAAAGGCGACACAAGCGAGTACCGACGCGAAACCGCGGTGATTCATCGAGTGCTCCATTTGCGTGATGACTGTGGTGACCATCCACCGACTGGCAGGCTGCCGTGCTTAATAATGCACGAATCGCGATGCCCGTGACGACCAGCCGCGGCACCGCCGCGCGGTCGCATCGCATGGCTGTGGCGCTTGGCTATGTGCGCGGCCGGCTGCAATGGCTGCACCCGGAAGCGCGGAGGCAGAGCCGGCTGGCCGTTGCCGCGATCGCGGGAGCCCGTGCCGACGACCGGATGGCGCAGGCGCACCTCCAGCACGCTGGCGCACGCGATCAACTGCTCCGCCTGCCGGCGATGATGCGCGGCGCGTTGATCGAGGGCGGGCATCACCTGCGTGCCGCGAAGGCCACAGGCCGGGGCGTACTCGTGAGCTACTGTCACTTCGGTCCCTTCCCGGCTATCGGAGTTACCGCACACGAGCTGGTGAGCGACGTGCACCAGGTGGTCGGCGCCTGGCTCGCGGCCCCGCGCCCGGACTCCGTCACGCCCCGGGTCCAGCGCTGGCGAAGGATGTTCGACGATGCGGACGTGCCACTCATCTCCTCCGACGGATGCTTCCCGATTGTCAGCGAGCTGTTGCGTCGTGGCGCCGTGGTCGTGATGGCATTCGACTGGCCCGGATCGGTGGAGTCCCGCTTCCTCGGCAAGCCGGTGCGCCTGGCTGCGGGCACCGCACGCCTGGCCGAGGCGAGCGGCGCCCTCGTAGTTCCGGTGATGCGGCGCTTCGAGGAACTGCGGCTTCGCACGACATTCGGCGCGCCACTCGGCCCGGCGGCAACCGGTGGGTGGCGTCAGCTGCACGATGATGTGGCGGCCCGGCACGAACATTGGATACTCCAGTGTCCCGCCGCTCTTGAGGACCCGCGCCGCGTCGGAGCGTGGGAAGAAGCCGCCACCCCAGAGTCATGGGACCTGCCACTCCGGTTGCAGCAGCCGTCGCGACCGTCGCGTACAACAGAACACACTTTCGATGCGCGCCCGGGGTAGACCTTTCAAGGAACCGTGTGGCTGGCGACTCGTCTTGACGGAGGCGACCTGATGGAACTGATCCTGTGGCGGCATGCCGAGGCTCGCGACGGTGTCCCCGACTCGAGCCGGGAGCTGACCGGAAAGGGAGTACGGCAGGCGAAGAACATGGCGGAGTGGCTCGATTCCCGGCTGCCGAAGGGTACGCGGATCCTCAGCAGCCCGGCCACTCGATGCCAGCAGACGGCTGAGGCACTCGGCAAGTACAAGGAGACACCGGCCATTGACGTCGGGGCGTCGGCGCTCGACGTGCTCGATGCCGCTGGCTGGCCGGATGCGAGCACTGCCGCCGTGATCGTTGGCCATCAACCCACGCTGGGCGAAGTGGCGGCATTGCTCCAGAGTGGGTCGGAACAGGAATGGAGCGTGAAGAAGGGTGGGATCTGGTGGTTTTCGAGTCGCGTACGGGACGGCGCCATCGAGGTGGTGCTCCGGGCCGTTCTTTCACCAGAACTCGCGTGAACCGCTGCTGAATGACAGGTCAAGATGCGGCATTCACGCCAGTCCGATCACGAGGTCCATGACGTTGGTGCCGGTCAGTCCCGGCCGGAAGAGTGCCCTGGCGGCATCGAGGGCGGGGTAGGCATCGTGCCGCGCAAGGTCGCCGGCGGGGTCGCGGCCGGCGGCAGCGACAGCTGACCAGGTAGAGCCGTCGACAATTGCCCCGGCGGCATCGGTCGGACCATCACGCCCGTCAGTGCCCGCCGCGAGCAGGGCCACCCCCGACAGTCCGGAAAGCGCACGGGCCGCCGAGAGGGCCAGTTCCTGGCTCCTGCCACCCAGCCCTGGATCAGTGCCGAGCGTAACCGTGGTCTCTCCCCCCAGAATGACGCAACGTCTTGTGGCCCCTTGCGTTCGGGGCGCTTGTGAATAATTTCTCAAAGTCGCGGCTACACTGATTCCAGCCTGACTTGCCTCGCCATCGAGCGGGGTCGGGTCAGTTTCGACGATCAGGCCCAACCCAGCCGCACGAAGGCCCGCAGCTTCCACGGCGCGCCGATTACTCGACACAATTTCCGTCAGCACCGAGGCGAAGGCCGGGTGATCCGACTTTGGTGTTTCGGGGCGTGTGCCATCTTCGGTCTGCTGGACGTGCGCCTTCACGGTGGCCGGCAGCCCATGCCAGAGTCCGGCTTGTTCGAGCGCCCGACGCACGTCGGCGACGGTGGCGGGATCGGGAATGCAGGGACCAGAGCCAATGGAAGGCAGGTCGTCGCCGATGACATCGGACACGATGAACTGGCGCACGGAGGCGCCGCCCATGGCCGCGGCGAGCTTCCCGCCGCCCCAGCGAGTGAAGCGCTTTCGCACCCGGTTCATGGCGCTGATGTCGAGTCCGGAGCCGAGCAGGATGCTGTAGAGGTCACGCAGGTCGTGGTGGGGTATGCCTTCAAGCGGTGCGCCGATGAGACTGCTAGTGCCACCCGAGAGCAGGACCCAGACGTGGTCCTCGGCACGGACGCGTGAAGCGAGCGCACCGAGTTCAGCCGCGGCCGCGAGGGAACCGGGACCCGGCTCGGGATGATCGCCGACCACCACCGGTAGTGCCGGGTGAGGGGACGCCGCGGCTGCAGGGGCCACGATGAGTCCGCCTGCAATCGCGAGCTCATTGTCCACCGCGATACTCACGGCGGCCGCGGCCATCGGCATGGCGGCCTTGCCGAGGGCGATGATCCACAGGTGGTGGCCGCGCGCGGCACCGGCATGACTACCGGCTACCAGCGCCGCCGCCACGGCGGGACCGGGATCGACGGCGACTACGGCAGCGCGATACAGGTCCTCCAGCAACGCGCGGTCGGGGCTGCCGGTGATCAGGTTCTCGATCATGAGGTTTGCAGGCTGGTGTTGGGTCGCTGAACGGTGGAATATACCAGTAGCTGATTGTCGCGCAGTTCGGGTGAGCCGGGGCCCGGTGAGGCCCCGGACCTGTTTTCCTATTCGCGTGAGGTTTGGCAATGTCGGGTCGCAACCTTCTTTTCGTGCCGGGGCCAACGAATTCCCCCGACAGAATCCTCCGGGCGATGCACGTGGCGATGGAGGATCACCGCTCGTCTTCGTTCCCGGCACTCGCAGGCCCGATCCTCAGCGACCTCAAGAAGGTCTTCAAGACCGAAAGCGGGCCAGGCCATCGTGTTCCCGGGCACGGGCACCGGCGGCTGGGAGTCCGTCGCTGGCCAACACGCTCTCGCCGGGCGACAAGGTGCTGTCATCCCGCTACGGGCAGTTCAGCCATCTCTGGATCGACATGGCGCAGCGGCTGGGGCTCGACGTGACCGCCGTGGACGCGGAGTGGGGCGAGGGCGCGCCGCTCGAGACGGATCCACGAGGCTGCTGGCCGCCGATACGAAGCACGAGATACAAGGCGCGTCTGATGGTGCACAACGAGACCGCCACGGGCGTCACGAGCGACATCGCCGGCGTGCGCAAGGCGATGGACGCGGCCAAGCACCCCGCGCTGCTCTTCGTGGACGGCGTAGCTCGAGCTCGCGAGCCTCGATTTCCGCATGGACGAGTGGAAGGTGGACTGCGCGGTCACCGGTTCACAGAAGGGCTTCATGCTCCCCGCCGGGCGCGGGCATCGTGTGCGCCAGCCCGAAGGCGCGATCGACCGGGCAAGACGGCGAAGCTGCCACGCTGCTACTTCGACTATCGAGGACATGCTGAAGGCGAACGCGACGGGCTACTTCCCGTATACGCCGTCGATCCCGATGCTGCTACGGCTTGCGCGAAGTCGCTCGCCATGCTCTTCGAGGAGGGGCTCGAGAACGTCTTTGCCCGGCATCATCGCCTGGCCGAGGGCGTCCGCCGGCCGTCAAGGCGTGGGGCCTCGAGCTCTGCGCGAAGGCAGCCGAAGCTGGCACTCGGATACGGTGAGCGCCATCATGGTACCGCCGGGCTTCAATGGTGGCGACGTGATCGACGTTGCGTACCGGCGCTACAACCTTGCGCTCGGCGCGGGGCTCGATAAGATGGCCGGGAAGCTGTTCCGCATCGGCCACCTGGGTGACCTGAACGAGATCATGCTGCTCGGCGGCATCGGCGGGCGCCGAGATGGCGATGCGGACGCGGGCATCAAGGTGGACCCGGGCAGCGGTGTCGCCGCGGCGCAGAAGTACTGGCGGGAGACCTCCACGCCAGCTGCCGGCGAAGAAGGTGCGCCGGGCCCGCAGAGTCCGGCGGCACCGGCACGGCAGCCGGCGGGGGTCGCATGAGCCACACGCGCATCGAGCCGGCCCGGCACGCCTGCAGCGGAGCGAGCTGGCGGTCCCGGGCTCCCAGCCGGCAGATGTTCGAGAAGGCGCTCGAGAGCGACGGCGGACTACCGTCTTCCTCGATCTCGAGGACGCCGTTGCGCCGGCGGACAAGGAGCAGGCGCGGCTCAACGTCATCGCGTCGCTGCTGAAGCACGACTGGCGGGCCGGCGGCAAGACGATCTGGTCCGGATCAACGGCATCGACACCCACTACTTGTACCGCGACGTCGTGGACGTCGTGGAGCAGGCGGGTCACCGGCTCGACACTGATCCTGATTCCCGAAGGTGGGCGTGCCCGCCGACGTCTACCTGATCGACGCCCTGCTGACGCCAGATCGAGAGGCGAAGGGGATCACCGCACCGGATCGGGATCGAGGTGCTCATCGAGACCGCCCTCGGCATGGCCAACGTGGAGGCGATCGCGCAGTCGAGCACGCCGGCTCGAGGCGATGCACTTCGGCGTGGCCGACTACGCGGCGAGCGTGCCGCGCGCGCACGGTGAACATCGGCGGACTCAATCCCGACTATCCGGGCGACCAGTGGCACGCCGCGCTCTCCCGCATGATCGTGGCGTGCCGCGCCTATGGGCTGCGCGCCGATCGACGGCCCGTTCGGCGACTTCAAGGACCCGGAGGGCTACGTGCTCGCAGCCCGGCGGGACGCGGCGCTCGGCATCGAGGGGAAGTGGGCGATCCATCCGTCGCAGGTCGCGCTGGCCAACGAGGTGTTCTCGCCGCCGCCGGCGGAGGTGGACCGGGCCCGGCGGATCCTCGCGGCGCTGGACGACGCGGCCGCGCGAGGGCAAGGGCGCAGCCCAGCTCGACGGGCGGATGATCGACGCCGCGTCCGCGCGGATGGCGCAGAACATCGTGCAGATGCAGCGAGCGCAATCGCCAAGGCCTGACCGCCTGACACGAACTCACCACCGCGCGAGACTGTCCATGGACATCCACGAATACCAGGCCAAGGAGATTCTCGCCGGCTTCGGCGTCGCCATCCCGCGCGGCGGCGTGGCCTACAGCCCGGAGCAGGCGGTCTATCGCGCGTCCGAGATCGGCGGCACGCGCTGGGCGGTGAAGGCGCAGATCCATTCCGGCGCGCGCGGCAAGGCGGGCGGCATCAAGCTCTGCAGCAACGAGGACGAGGTGCGGCAGGCCGCGAAGGGGCTGCTCGGCAAGCGGCTCGTCACCCACCAGACGGGCCCCGAGGGGCGCGTCGTGCACCGCCTCTACATCGAGGCCGGCGGTGCCGATCGAGCGCGAGCTGTACATCGGCCTCGTGCTCGACCGGAAGAGCGAGCGCATCATGGTCGTGGCGTCGCGGCAGGGCGGCATGGAGATCGAGGAGATCGCCGAGCGCTCGCCCGACACGATCATCCGCGCAGTCGTCGAGCCGGCGGTCGGCATGACCGCGTTCCAGGCGCGGGAGATCGCCTTCGCGCTCGGGCCTGGAGCCGGCACAGGTGCAGCCGCGCGGTGACGACGCTGCTCGGCGCCTATCGCGCGTTCCGCGACCTCGACGCCACGATGGTGGAGATCAACCCGCTGGTGGTGACGAAGCGACGGCTCGCTGCTGGCGCTCGACGCGAAGATGACCTTCGACGACAACGCGCTCTTCCGCCGGCCGAACGTGTCCGAGCTGCGCGACTACGCCGAAGAGGACCCGCGCGAGGCGCAGGCCGCCGAGCACGGGCTCAACTACGTCGCGCTCGACGGCGAACATCGGCTGCATCATCAACGGCGCCGGGCTGGCGATGGCCACCATGGACATGATCAAGCACGCCGGCGGCGAGCCGGCCAACTTCCTCGACGTCGGCGGCGGCGCCACGCCCGAGAGCGGGTCGCCACGGCATTCCGGCTGGTGCTGGCCGACCCCAAGGTCGAGGCGATGCTGGTCAACATCTTCGCCGGCATCAACCGGTGCGACTGGGTGGCGCAGGGCGTGGTGCAGGCCGCCAGGGAGACGCAGCTGACGTCCCGCTCGTGGTGCGACTCGCCGGCACCAACGTGGATGGAGGGCCGGAAGATCCTGAAGGACAGCGGACTCCCGATCATCACCGCCGACACGCTGCACCGAAGCGGCGGAGAAGGTGGTGCCGGCCTCAACGCCTGCGAGGCAGTCCACTGCGGCGGGAAGGTCCTAAGCCATGAGCATCCTCATCGACGACACCGACACCGGTCATCGTCCAGGGCTTCACCGGGGACAAGGCGACGTTCCACGCGAAGGAGATGATCGCCTACGGCACGAACGTCGTGGGCGGCGTCACGCCGGGGAAGGGCGGCGAGCGCAGCACCTCGACCGGCCGGTGTTCAACACGGTCAAGGAAGCGGTCCAGCGAGCCGGGCGCGACGGCCAGCATCGTCTTCGTGCCGGCTGCGTTCTGCGCCGACTCGCATCATGGAGGCGGCCGACGCCGGCATCCGGCTCGTCTGCGCGATCACCGACGGCATCCCGGCGCAGGACATGATGATGGTGAAGCGCTACATGCGGCGGTACCCGAAGGAGAAGCGCTGACCTGCTGATCGGGCCCAACTGCGCCGGCATCATCAGCGCCGGGCAAGGCGATGCTCGGCATCATGCCGGGGCACATCTACAAGCGAGGGTACCGGTCGGCGTGGTCACGCGCTCCGGCACCCTGGGCTACGAGGCCGCGTCGCAGATGAAGGGCGGGGTATCGGCATCACCACCAGCGTGGGCATCGGCGGCGACCCGATCAACGGCAGCTCGTTCCTCGACATTCTCAAGCTGTTCGAGGAGGACCCCGAGACCGAGGCGGTCATGATGATCGGCGAGATCGGCGGCCCGCAGGAAGCCGAGGCCGCGCAGTTCGTCAAGGAGAACATGACCAAGCCGGTGATCGGCTACGTCGCGGGCCTGACGGCGCCGAAGGGCCGGCGCATGGGCCATGCGGGCGCCATCATCTCGGCGTTCGGCGACAGCGCGGCCGAGAAGGCGGAGATCATGAGGGAGGCCGGCCTCACGGTGGCGCCGAGCCCGGCAGAACTGGGTGCCACGGTCGCCAAGGCGCTGGCGGCGCACGTCCAAGCGCGCAGCGGTCGACGACGTGAGCGCACGTCCCGTCGTGGTCGTCACCCGCAAGCTGCCCGCGGCGGTGCGAGCAGGAGCTGCAGCCGCGAGTTCGACGCGCGCCTCAACCCCGACGACACGCCCGCTCACGCCGAGGCCTCCAGGAGGCGCTCGGACGCGCGGACGCGTCCTTCCCACGGTCGACCGACAAGGTGACCGCCGAGGTGCTCGCGGCCGAGCCGCGCCGCGCGAGGCTGCTCGCCAACTTCGGCGTCGGCTTCAACAACATCGACATCGAGGCCGCCAAGGCCCGCGGCGTCGCCGTGTCGAACACGCCCGACGTGCTGACCGACGCCACCGCCGACATCGCGATGACGCTGCTGCTCATGGTGGCGCGGCGCACCGGCGAAGGGGAGCGCCACGTGCGGGCGCGGGCAGTGGACCGGCTGGCGCCCGACCCACATGATGGGCACGCAGTCACGCGGCAAGACGCTCGGCCTCATCGGCATGGGGCGGATCGCGCGTGCGGTGGCGCAGCCGGGCGCACCACGGTTTCGGCATGAAGGTGCGTCTTCCACGATCCGTTCCCGCCGTCGCCGCAGGAAGCCGGCGCGCTCGGGCGCCGAGCGGCGTCGGATCGCTCGAGGAGGTGCTGGAGCGAAGCCGACTTCGTGTCGCTCCATTGCCCGGCGACGCCCGAAACGCGTCACCTGATGAACTCCGAGCGCTTCGGCCGCATGCGGAAGTCGGGCATTCCTGATCAACACCGCGCGCGGCGACGTGGTGGACGAGGCCGCGCTGGTGGCGGCGCTCCAGTCAGGCGGATCGCCGGCGCCGGCCTCGACGTCTACGAGCGCGAGCCGCGGGTCACGCCGGCCTGCTCACCATGGAGAACGTGGTCCTGCTGCCGCACCTCGGCAGCGCCACGCCGGAAACCCGTGTCGCGATGGGCATGCGGGCGCTCGAGAACCTCCATCTCTTCTTTTCCGGCAAGCCCCTCCGCGACCGCGTCGTGTGATGTCCGGCCTGTTCTGCATCCATTCGCGCCGGCGGAGCTGCCCGACCTCGGCCGACCCGGTCGCCGCGAGTGCGGCGGCGTACGCCAACGAAGTCGCCGAACTCCTCTCGATACCCTGCTGCTGGACTTCGTTCGGCATGCGCGGCCCCGGATATCGAGCCGGTGCTGCGCGGCGACGCCCCGGCCTGCGACCTGGCCGACCGACCGCTGGCGCGCACGCTCGCAGGCGCAGGGCATCTGGTTCCAGCTCCTGAGCATCGCCGAGCAGAACGCAGCGATGCGCCGCCGGCGGCAGATCGAGACGCGCGCGGGGCTACGAGCAGGTCCGGGGCACCTTCGCCCAGTGTGTTCGCCGAGGCAGTGGCGGCCAGGGACGCCGCCGGAGGCGTCCACGCACTGCTCGAGCGGCTGCGCATCCGGCCGGTCATCACGGCCCACCCCACCGAGGCCAAGCGGGTCACGGTGCTGGAGAAACACCGCCGGATCTACCGCCGGCTGGTGGACCTCGAGTCGCCCCGCTGGACGCCGCGCGAGCGGCGCGCGCTGATCGACCAGCTCGGGACGAGATCGAGCTGCTCTGGATGACGGGCGAGCTGCGGCTGGAGAAGCCGACCGTGCCCGCAGGAGGTGTACTGGGGACTGCACTTCTTCAACGAGACGCTGTTCGACGCGGTGCCCGAGCTGCTCGACCGGCTGGAGCGCGCGCTGGCGCAGTCACTATCCCGGGCGAGCAGTTCAACGTGCTCGCCGTTCTTCCAGTTCGGCTCCTGGATCGGCGGCGACCGCGACGGCAACCCGTTCGTCACCAACGAGGTGACCCGGAATACGCTGCACGAGAACCGGGCTGACCTCGCTGCGCAGCGCTACCGGCGCCGGCTCGACGAGCTGGTGCGGCGCCTCAGCATCACCGATCGCGCGGTGCCGGTGTCGCCGGCCTTCCGGGCGGCGCTCGGGCGCGGCGCTGGCCGCGAGCGGCGACGGCGGAGGAGATCGCGGTCCGCAACCCGGGCGAGGTGTTCCGGCAGTTCCTCGCGTGCATGACGCTCCGGCTGGACGCGACCATGCACTCGGCGGAGCAGGGGACACATGGCCGGGCCCGGACGGCTATCCTCAGCGCCGACGCTGCTGCTCGCCGACCTCGGCTGCATCGAGCAGAGCCCTGACGCAGGCGATGCGGCGGAGGTGCTGGAGCACCGGGTGGTGCCGCCCGGTCCGCCGCGAGGTCGAGTCGTTCCGCTTCAGCACCGCGCGGCTCGACCTGCGGGAGAACACCACGAAGCTCGACGCCGGCCCTGCACGCGCTGTGGCGCGCGCGGCAGCGGGACGCAGGCGACCCGCCCGAGGTGCGCGGCGAACGCGTGGCGCGAGTGGCTGGTGGCGGAGCTGGCGAGGCCGCTCACGGCCGGCACGCAGCCGCCGGTGACCTGCCGCCGAGACGGCAGGAGACGCTCGGCATGTTCCGGCTGGTGCGGAGCAGCGCGAGCAGATCGACCGGGAGGCGTTCGGCGCCTTCGTGCTCAGCATGACCCGCTCGGTGAGCGACGTGCTCGGCGCGTACCTGCTGGCCAAGGTGGGCGGGCTGTTCGCCGACCAGGCCGCGGTGGAGCGCTGCTCGCTTCCGATCGTTCCGCTGTTCGAGACCATCGACGACCTGCAGCGCGCGCCCGCGATCATGCGGGAGCTGCTCGCGACCCCGGTCGTGCAAGCCGCAGCGTCGCGGGCGCAGGGCGGCGTGCAGGAAGTCATGATCGGCTATTCCGACTCCAACAAGGACGGCGGATTCCTCACGTCGAACTGGGAGCTGTGCAAGGCGCAGATCGAAGCTGACGCGGGTCGGCGAGGAGTCGGGCGTGCCGATCGCCTTCTTCCATGGCCGCGGCGGTTCGGTGAGCCGGGGCGGCGCGCCGACTCGGGCGCGCGATCGCGGCCCAGCCGGCAGGCTCGGTGCAGGGGCGGATGCGCATCACCGAGCAGGGCGAGGTGGTGTCCTTCAAGTACGCCAACCGCGGCACGGCGCAGTACCAGATCGAGCTCCTGGCCGCGAGCGTCGTGGTGCACACGCTCAAGTCGGAGCGGGAGGAGGCGCTGGCGCCGGTGGCCGAATTCGACGAGGCGATGGAGGCGCTGTCGGGAGCGGCGCAGGCGGCGTACCGGCGAGCTCGTGGATCATCCGGACCTCTGTCACCTACTACCAGGCGGCGAGCCCGCTCGAGGAGTCTGGCGCTGCTCAACCTCGGCTCGCGTCCCGCGCGGCGCTTCGGCGCGCGCTCGCTCTGCGACCTGCGCGCCATCCCGTGGGTGTTCGCGTGGTCGCAGAACCGGCACTTCGTGCCGGGCTGGTACGGCGTCGGCAGCGGGCTCGCCACCTTCCTCGAGGTGCGCGGTGAGCGGGGCGCGGCACTGATCGGCGGATGTTCCGCGACTCGCGCCTCTTCCGGCTGATCGTGGACGAGGTGGAGAAGACGCTCACCTACGTCGATCTCGACATCGCGGGGGAATTCGCATCGTTGGTTCCCGAGGCAGAGCCCCGGGAGCAGATCTTCAGCCTGATCGTGGAGGAGTACGAGCGCACGCGGGAGATGGTGCTGCGGGTGACCGGCGCGGCGACTCCAGCAGAGCAGTTCCCGCGATTCCTGCGACGGCTGGGCCGGAGAATGCCGGTGCTCAACCAGGTGAGCCGGCAGCAGGTGCAATTCATCCGCCAGTTCCGCGGGGCCACGGACGAGGCGGAGCGGAAGGAAGTGCTGTCCGCGCTGCTGCTGTCGATCAGCACCATCGCCGCGGGGTTCGGGGCAACAGGATAACCGCCGCCCCGGCCCACGGAGTCGGGCGCCAGTCCGTGCGGCGCCATCATATGCTCGCCCCAGCGGATCCAGTATTTTGCGGCATGCCTGATCGCACGGATCAAGTCGAAAGCCCCCTGTGGCACCTCAACGAGGCACTCGCCGGCCGCTACCGTGTCGAGCGTGAGCTGGGGAAGGGCGGCATGGCCACCGTGTATCTTGCCCGCGACCTGCGGCTCGACCGGATGGTGGCGATCAAGGTGTTCTCCGGCGCGCGGGCGCGGCGCATGGAGACAAGCCGCTTCGAGCGCGAGATCCGCATCGCCGCCCGGCTGAACCACCCGCAGATCGTCCCGGTACACGACTCGGGGGAGGCGCATGGCCTCCCCTACTATGTCATGCCCCTCATCGAGGGGGAATCGCTGCGCGCGCGCCTGGTGCGTGAGGGCCGGTTGACGGTATCCGATGCGCTTGGCATCGCGACCGCGGTAGCACGGGCGCTCGACTATGCCCACCGTCAGGGCTACGTGCACCGCGACATCAAGCCGGAGAACATCCTCCTGCACGAGGGCGGAGCCCTCGTGGCCGACTTCGGTGTGGCAATGGCGCTCCGGGAAGCGTCGAGTTCCAGCGACCACTCGACGGCGCCGGGCCTCGCCGTGGGAACACCGGCCTACATGAGCCCGGAGCAGGCGGCAGGCGAGTGGAACCTGGACGGTCGCACCGACCAGTACGCGGTGGCCTGCGTGTTGTTCGAGATGCTGGCCGGGCATCCCCCTTTCAGCGGCACTGCCCGGCAAGTAATGCTGCGGCATGTGGTGGAACCACCACCGTCGGTGCGGGTGGTTCGACCCGACGTCCCGTGGCCGGTCGACGGGGCGCTCCTTCGCGCCATGGCGAAGGAGCCGGGTGAGCGGTTTGACAGCACGGCCGACTGGGCTGATGCGCTGATGGAGCGCTCGGGCGAGGCGGAAGCGACGTCCGGCCCCCCGGCGCGCCGTCGCGCCATCGCAGTGCTCCCGTTCATCAACGCGACCAGCGACCCGGAAAACGAGTATCTCAGCGACGGCATCACTGACGACCTGATCAGCGCGCTCGCCAACGTTGCCGGGCTCCGCGTGGCGTCGCGCACCTCGACCTTTGCGCTCAAGGGGCGGAAGGAAGACGTACGAAGCCTGGGCGCCCTGCTGGGCGTGGGCACCATCCTGGAAGGCACCGTGCGGCGCGCCGGGAACCGGCTTCGCCTCACCGCCCAGCTGAGCGACGCGACCGACGGACGGCTGCTCTGGTCCGAGCGGTTCGACCGTGACGACCAGGACATCTTCTCGATCCAGGACGAGATCACCGCCACGATCGTGCGCATGCTGCGCTCGCGGCTGCTGGGCGAACTGGGCGAACCGGTCGCGAAGCGCTACACCGAGAACCCGCGGGCCTACAACCTGTACCTGCGGGGACGGTTTGCGTGGAACCTGCGCAGCGCGGAGGGGATGGAGCAGGCGATCGTCTATTTCGAGCAGGCGATCGCGGAGGACGCCGGATACGCACTGGCGTGGAGCGGGCTGGCGGACGCGTACGCGATCGGGGTGGACTACCGGAACGGACCGGTCGCCGAGGGATTCGAGAAGGCCAAGGAGCTGGCGCGTCGCGCCATTGCACTCGACGACGGGCTGGCCGAGGCGCACACGTCGCTTGCGTGGGTGACCTTCATCCACGACTGGGACTGGGCCGCGGCGGAGCGAGAATTCCGCCGTGCCATCGACGCCAACCCGAACTACGCGTCGGCGCACCAATGGTATGCCTGGCTGCTCGCCTCGCAAGGTCGACTGATCGAGGGGCTGCGCGAGGGAGAGCGCGCTGTGGAGCTCGACCCGACGTCGGTCTCGGTGCAGCGCGGGCTGGGTTCGCTGCACTACTTCGCGCGTGACATTCCGCAGGCGATCGAGCACATGCGCCGGGCGCTCGCGATGAATCCCACCTCACTGGAATCGATGGTGGTACTCGGGATGGCACTAAACCAGGCGGGCCGGCTGGCGGAGGCGGAGGCGACGCTGCGCGACGGGCTGATCGTGGAGCCGGAGGACACGGCCCTGCTTGCGGTGCTGGGCCGGACCCTGGTACTGCAGGGGCGTCGCGCCGAGGCCGAGGCAATCAGGGAGCGGTTCAGCGCGATGAGCGCGACGCGGTACGTGTCGCCTACCGACCGCGCAAAGCTGGCACTCGCCCTGGGACTATGGGACGAGGCATTCGAGGCGGCGGAGCAGAGCCGGGTGGAACGGCGGGGATGGATCGCCTACATGCGGGTGGACCTGCTGTGGGACCCGCTCCGCGAGGACCCGCGCTATCGCGCTCTGCTCACGAAGATGGGAATTCCCGGACCCGACAGCGCAGCTAGGGCTGCCCGAACCCGCTGATGGTGAGCTCGTTCCCGCGCTTCTGCAATACGATTTCAACCGGCTGACCGGCCTGCTGCTCCACCTCGACCGGCACCGTTGTGTGCACGTATCGCTTGGCGTGCAGGCTGGTATACATCGCTCCCTTGGGCAGGCACGACACGACGATCCCGCTCGCCTTCGCGCTGTCGGGGAGCAGCTGAACCCGGTAGGCACCGGGACACCCGTTGGGCCACGTGCGCGACGGGATGCGCACCGTGATCGAGTCATTGGTGGAGCGCGACTGGCCCAGGCGGTTGGCGCCCTCGCGCAGGCCGAAGGCGACGCGATCGGCCGAGTTGGCGGTGAGGCCCCGGCATCCGGCCAACAGGGCGGTAACGCACCCGAGCACCCACGCGCGGCCCATCAGGCGGATAAGCATGCTGGAAGCTACACGGCGCAGGGTCGCCTGGGTAAATTGATTAAACCTTCCCGGAGCAGCCGCTGTCATCGTTGATCGCCCTCCGCCAGGCGGAGCTGTATGCTCCTGAGCGGCTCGGCCGCCAGGACGTGCTCATTGCTGGTGGAACGATTGTCGCCATGGCTCCCCGGCTCCCGGACGTCCCGGCGGCGCTCGGTGTGACCGAGATCGATCTCGGTGGATTGCGCGTCATTCCCGGCCTCATCGACGGGCATGTGCACCTCACCGGCGGTGGGGGCGAGGCGGGTCCGCACACCCGGGTGCCGCCGCTGCAGCTCACCGCGCTCACCGCCGCCGGCGTCACCACGGCGATCGGGGTGCTGGGCACCGACGACGCAGACCCGCACCACCGCCGAGCTGGTCAGCCGTCGCCCGCGGACTCCGGCAGACGGGCTCTCAGCGCCTGGTGCCACACCGGCGGCTACCACCTGCCGCCGACGACGCTGACGCGGAACCGTCCGCGGCGACATCGCACTCATCGACCGAGATCATCGGCGTCGGCGAGGTGGCGATCAGCGACCACCGCTCGAGCCAGCCGACGCTCGACGAGCTGCTGCGGCTCGCCGCCGAGGCGCACGTGGGCGGGCTGATGAGCGGGAAGGCCGGGATCGTGCACCTGCACCTGGGCGACGGGCCCCGCGGCCTCGAGCTGGTGCGCCAGGCGCTCGACGCGAGCGAACTGCCGGCGCGGGTATTCAACCCCACCCACGTCAACCGCAGGAAGGCGCTCTTCGCCGAGGCGATCGCAGCTGGCCGAGCGCGGACGCGACGATCGACCTCACCGCATTTCCGGTGGACGACGGGGAGGATGCCTGGACCGCCGAAGACGCGCTGGAGCTGTACCTGGGACGGTGGGCTGCCGGCGGATCGGGTCACGGTGAGCTCCGACGGCGGCGGCTGCCTGCCGCTGTTCGACGCCGACGGGCGGGTGGCAGACATGGACGTCGGCGCACCGGGCGCGCTCGCGAGCATGCTCGCGACGCTGCTGGCGCGCGGGCAGTCCGCTCGAGCAGGTGCTCCCGCCGTTCACGAGCAACGTGGCGGAACTGCTTGCGGCTTCCCGGGAAGGGCCGGCTCGCGCGCGGATGCCGACGCCGACCTCGTGGTGCTGACAGCGGACATGCGGTGCAGCACGTGATGGCGCGCGGGCGCTGGCATCGGTCGATGGACAGCCGCCGCATTCAGGGACCCTTTGAGAAAGAGGAACGTGAGCCCGGCGAAGTCATTGGAGGGCGACGAGCGCGGCTCCATCATCCCGGTCGGCGGCGCCGAAGACAAGGTCGGCAGCCCCCTCATCCTCAAGCCGTTCGTGCGGATCTGCGGCGGGCGCGACGCGCGCATCGCCGTCATCCCGACCGCCTCGAGCCTCGCCGACACCGGCGAGCGCTACGAGGAGCTCTTCCGCGACCTCGGCGCGAAGCGGGTGCGACATCCTCGACTTCGAGACGCCGGGCCGACTGCGAGGACGCCGAGACTGGCTCGACCCTGGAGAAGGCGACCGGGCATCTTCCTCACCGGCGGCAACCAGCTGCGGCTCGCCACCATGCTCGGCGGCACCTCGGTGGCGCGGGCGCTCCGCCGGCTCAACGCCGCGGCGTGCACGTGGCGGGCACCTCGGCCGGCGCGGCCTTCCTGTCGCGAGCACATGATCGCCTTCGGCGAGGAGGGCGTCGACCCCGCGCGCCGGCGATCGTCACGCTGGCGCCCGGGCCTGGGGCTCACCAACCGGGTCGTCATCGACCAGCATTTCCGCCAGCGCGACCGGCTCGGCCGGCTGCTCACCGCGCTCGCCTACAACCCGTTCGCGCATCGGCTCGGCCTCGACGAGGACACGGCCGCCTTCATCGGACCGGACGACACGCTCGAGGTGGTGGGCAGCGGCGCGCATCACCATCGTCGATCCCGTCGGACGTCGAGTACTCGTCGATGGACCAGGCGGAGACAGGCGAGCCGGTCTGCCTGCTCGGGCTCCGGCTGCACATCCTCGATCGCCGGCGCCACCTTCAATCTTGCACACGCCGCGAGGCGCACGGCGCCGCCAGCGCCGCTACCGGCCGAGCGCTGACCGCCGGAGCCCCGGGAGGTCGCTCATGCGGATCCTCGAATCGCTCGGTCTATGTCGGCCCGAGCCTCTACGCCCACTTCCCGGTCATCCGGCTCGACGTCGACCTCGGCGAGCTCGAGGAGTGGCCGACCGCGCGGCTCGGCCCGGCCTTCATCGACGCGCTCCTCGACGCGCTGCCGGGGCTGCAGCGAGCACGGCTGCTCCTACGGCGAGCCGGGCGGCTTCGTCCGCCGGCTGCACGGAGGACGAGGGCACCTGGCTCGGCCACGTGCTCGAGCACGTCGCGATCGAGCTGCAGAACGTCGCGGGCGAGCAGGTCACCTTCGGCAAGACGCGCGGCGCCGGGACGCCCGGGCGCTACCACGTCGTCTACGAGTACGAGCAGGAGGACGGTCGGCCTCGAGGCGGGCCGGCTTGGCGCTGCGCCTGCTCCACTCGCTGCTGCCCGCGACGCTCGCGGCCGCAGCGGCGCGGTGCCCGGACGACTTCGACTTCGCCGCGGAGCGCGACGAGCTTCATCCGCTTCGCGCAGCGCCGCGCGCTCGGGCCGAGCACGGCGTCGCTGGTGCGCGCGGCCGAGGAGCGCGACATTCCCTGGCTGCGCCTCAACGACCAGAGCCTGGTCCAGTTCGGCCACGGCAAGTACCAGCAGCGGATCCAGGCCACCGTCACCAGCCGCACGTCGCACATCGCCGTCGAGATCGCCTCCGACAAGGAGGAGACCAACAAGATCCTCGGCGACCTCGGC
Organism: uncultured Gemmatimonadales bacterium; assembly: GCA_963789925.1. Lineage (GTDB taxonomy): Bacteria > Gemmatimonadota > Gemmatimonadetes > Gemmatimonadales > GWC2-71-9 > JAGGAG01. The sequence continues at coordinate 755,397 of CAWBMQ010000004.1, read as the reverse complement.
CTGCCGGTGCCGCAGCAGCGCCTGGTGCAGCGGGAGGACGACGCGGTCGCGCGGCCGCGCGCGCATCGGCTATCCGGTCGTGGTCAAGCCGTACAACGCGCAACCACGGCCGCGGCGTCTCGATCCACCTCACGAGACGAGGAGCAGGTGGTCGCCGGCCTTCCGCGATGGCGCGGCGAGCACGCCGCAGCGTCATCGTCGAGACCTTCATCGCGGGCGCACGACCACCGCATGCTGGTGGTGAACGGCGAGCTGGTCGCCGTGTCCAAGCGCGTGCCCGGGCCACGTCGTCGGCGACGGCGCGCACACGATCGAGCGAGCTGGTCGAGATGTGAACCGCGACCCGCGCCGCGGCATCGGCCACGAGAAGGTGCTCACCCGGCTCGAGTTCGACGACCAGGCCGAGCGCCTGCTGGCCAAGAGCACGGCTACACGAAGCGACACGGTGCCGGCCGGCGGGCGAGGTCGTCTACCTGCGCTCGACCGGCAACCTCTCGACCGGCGGCACCGCGATCGACGTCACCGACGTCGTCCACCCCGACAACCGCGAGATGGCGGTGCGCGCGGTCAAGGCGATCGGGCTCGACGTCGGCGGCGTCGACTTCCTGACGCCCGGACATCACCGAGTCCTACAAGGAGATCGGCGGCGCCATCTGCGAGGTCAACGCGGCGCCCGGGCTTCCGCATGCACGTGGCGCCCGAGCGAGGGCAAGCCGCGCGACGTGGCCGGGCCGGTGATCGACATGCTGTTCCCGCCCGGCACGCCCGAGCCGGATCCCGATCGCCGCGATCACCGGCACCAACGGCAAGACCACGACGGCGCGCATGCTGGCGCACATCCATGAAGCTGGCCGGCCACACCGTCGGGCTCACCACGCACCGACGGCGTCTACATCGACGGCCAGCGCACCGTGCAGGGCGACATGACCGGCCCGGTGGCGGCGCGCATGGTGCTGCGCGACCCGAACGTCGACGTCGCGGTGCTCGAGACCGCGCGCGGCGGCCTGCTGCGCGCGGGCATGGGCGTGCGGCACTGCGACGTCGGCGCCGTGCTCAACGTCAAGTCGGACCACCTCGGGCCTCAAGCGGCGTCGACACGCTCGAGCAGCTCGCCGAGGTGAAGCGCATCGTCGTCGAGGTGGCGCGCGACACGGCGGTGCTCAACGCCGACGACCCGCTCTGCCTCAAGATGGCCGACTACACCGAGGCGAAGCACCTCTGCTACGTGACGATGAACCCGGCGCACCCGCTGGTGCGCGAGCACATCCGCGCCGGCGGGCGCGGCGTGGTGCTCGAGACGGCGATCAACGGCCAGATGATCACGCTCTACGACCACGGCGCCCACATCCCGCTGCTCTGGACCCACCTGATCCCGGCGACGCTCGAGGGCCGGGCGATGCACAACGTGCAGAACGCGATGTTCGCCGCGGCGATGGCCTTCACGCATGGGCGTGAAGCTCGAGGACATCCGCCACGGCCTGCGCACCTTCGACACCACGTTCTTCCAGGCGCCCGGCCGGATGAACGTGTTCGACGAGCACCCGTTCAAGGTGATCCTCGACTACGGCCACAACCCGGCACGCCGTGCGGCTGATGTGCCAGCTGGTCGCAGCGGCTCGAGGTGACGGGGCGCCGGATCGTGGTGCTGGCCGCGCCGGGCGACCGGCGCGACGAGGACATCGCGGAGATCGGCAGCGTCGCGGCGGGCCACTTCGACCCTACATCTGCGGCGCGACGACAACCTGCGCGGGCGGGACGGCGGACGAGGTGCCGCAGCTGCTGCGGACAGGCATTGCTGGCCAAGGGCGTGCCCGACTCGAGCATCCTGGTCATCCCCGACGAGGTCGAGGCGGTGGACGCGGCGCTGCAGCTCGGCCGGGAAGGCGACCTGGTGCTCATCTTCGCCGACGCGTTGACGCGCACCTGGAAGCAGATCCTGCATTTCGTGCCGGAAGTGGCGGGCGCGGGCCCGCGGGTGTCGGCGTCGAGCGCCACGCCGGCAGGCGCATCGCGGGCGAGCAACGGGACCTCGCCGGAGCTGGCGGACGCCACGCCATCGGCGCCGGCATTCGACGCCCCGTCGTTCGATGGAGACCTGCTCGTGCGCGATGAGCGTGGAGTGCGGCTCGCGCGCGAGTCGGATGATTGAACAGGCCACCGTCCTCGATTCGCGCCGGCTGCTTGGACCGAGCCGGCTCATGGACCGCGGCGGGGGCGGTGCTCGAGGTCGAGTTCGATGCGATCGCAGTCGGAACAGCTGATCTCGCGCTGGGCCGACGAGCCTGCGCCTCATGCTCGACGCGCTGGGCTGGCAGCCTGCGACACCGCGCGTGCTGCCGCGCCGCGGCGGTGCCAGCCTCGGTTTCGAGGCCCCTGCCGACCTTCTCCTCACCGCAACCGAAGTCAACGAATGGGCCTGGGCGCACGCCGTGGAACGCGCGGGCGGCCCGGTTGCCGAGTTGCCCGAAGTCGCGCGGGCGCGGATCAGCCAGCTTGCCGGCGAGGAGCGCAAGACCCCGCCTGATTGCGCTGGCGGAGCGCGGCGCAGGCGCACGGCGTGTCGCTCTACGGCGACGACGAGTCGGTGACGATCGGCATGGGCAGCGGGTCACGCACCGTTCGCGCTCGATGCGCGCTGCCTGATCCGGGTGCGGTCGACTGGAGCGCGGTGCACGACGTGCCGTTGGCGCTGGTGACGGGGTCGAACGGCAAGACGACCACGGTTCGCCTGCTCGCGGCGATGCTCCGCGCCGAGGGCGGCATCCGGGGTGGAGCAGCACCGACGGCGTGATGATCGCAGGTGAGCGCATCGCCGAGGGCGACTACGCCGGCCCGGAGGGTGCCCGGCTGGTGCTGCGGGACCAGCGCATCGATGCCGCGGTGCTGGAGACGGCACGCGGCGGCATCCTGCGCCGGGGCCTGGCGGTAACCCGTGCCGACGTGGCGGTCATCACCAACATCGCGGCCGATCACTTCGGCGAATACGGGATTACCGACCTGGCAGGACTCGCGGCGACGAAGCTGGTGGTGGGGAAGGTGATCGGGAGTGCCGGGCGGCTGGTGCTCAACGCCGACGACGTGGCCCTGCGCCAGGCGGGCAGCGCGCTCGCCATACCGGTGGCGTGGTTCGGGCTCGATGCGGACCTGATCGGCCACGCGGCACTCGAATCGGGGCACGAGTCGGCAACGATCATCGATGGCAAGTTCGTCCTGCAGCGGGGCCGGGAGCGAATTGAATTGCTGCGCGTCGACGAGGCACCGATCACGCTTGGCGGCTCGGCGCGGCACAACGTCGCGAATGCGCTCGCGGCCTCCCTCGGGGCGTGGTGCCTGGGATGCAGCACCGACGCGGTGCGCCGGGCCCTCGCTTCATTCGGGGAGCGCAACACCGACAACCCGGGGCGCGCGAGCCTGTTCGATCTCGACGGAGTGCGCGTCCTGCTCGACTACGCGCACAACCCGCACGGCATGCAGGCGCTGGCCGCGATCGCGCGCGCGCTTCCAGGCGGCCGGCGCGGCCTGGTGGTAGGACAGGCAGGTAATCGCGATGATGAAGCGATCCGGGGACTGGCGCGGAGTGCATGGGCGATCGGTGTTGATCATGTCGTTGTAAAGGAGATGGAGGCGTATCGTCGCGGCCGTCCGATCGGGGAGATTCCGGGGATCCTGGCCGACGAGTTCCGCCGGCTCGGGCTGCCGGAGGATTCGATTGAATACGGCGAGAGCGAAGTAGATGCGGTAGGCAAGGCGATCGACTGGGCGCGCCCGGGCGACCTGCTGGTGCTGACGGTGCACAGCAGCCGGGCCGCCGTGCTCGACCTCCTCGCCAGCCGCGGTGCGAAAGAGCTCCGCGGGGTGGGGACTACCGTTTAGCGACTACCCTGATTACACTTAGGCCCAGTGAACATAGCCCTTCGGGGCCCCGGGGCAGACCGGGTGATTAATCTGCCAGAACCATCGTCCCGGCCGGTGCCCAGAGCACTGCCGGGTCGTTGTGTTTTTGGGAGGTGAGTGGGATGCAAGTCCTGCTGTACGATGGACTCTGCGGATTCTGCGACCGGACTGTGCAGTTCATCCTGGCGCGGGATGTGGGTGGCTCGATGATGTTTGCTCCGCTGCAGGGCGAATTTGCCGCCGGAATACTTCAGCAGCACCCTGAACTGCGGAAGGTTGACTCCCTCATCCTCGTCGAGAACAGGTATGGGGCGGGTGACGCGCGCGTGTCGGTGCGTTCGGAGGCAATGCTGGGGATCGCGAACTATCTCGGCGGGCCCTGGCGCGCGGCGATGATCACGAAGGTGATTCCGTCGGGCCTGCGCGACTGGGGCTATGACCTCTTCGCCCGCCACCGCTACCGCACCTTCGGGCGCTTCGACTCGTGCCCGGTTCCCGATGCCGGGGTGCGCTCGCGCTTCCTTCCCTGATCTCACCGCCGTTCGATCCAGCGACCGAATGACTACCCGGTGATCCCGGGGGCGTGAGGATCAGGCAAAGTCGGCGACGGAGCAGCCCCGCTCACTCCCATCGATGATGCGCCGCCCCACCTCGCAGCATCCCGCAACCGCCGCATCCTCGGTGGGATACGTCGTCGGGCGGCTGAAGGCCCGCAGTACCTCGCGACGGCTGATCAACAGGTCGAGCGTCCAGCGTCCCGTGCCGCGGACCTGGTAGGTCCGCGCCGTGATCGCAAAGCCCTTATAGGTGAGTGATTTCATTGGCGACTCCCGCATGGTTGCTACCGCAGTATACCGGATTGTTTCCCGGCATGCGGTGACCGGTCCCGCCAGCGCCCGGCGAGGACGGTGAGTGGCCAGCGTACCCTCATGGACCGTTCGTCCGGCCATGATGCGAGCAGCTCACCTTCGAGCTCCCGGATCGGGTCCAGGCCGGTCGTGGCGCGATAGCGGCCGACAGCCGACCAGCTACCGAGATAGCCCAGTAATGCGGTACGCGTGAGCATTGCCTCCATTGCAAAGGACGGGGTCTCGACGCGCTCATACGGGAACGGCAGGGTGCGATATCCCGCGTCGACGTGACGCCGCTCGGCAGGCCAGTGCGGCCCCACGCGTTCGTGCTCGAACCGTGCGAGTATGGCGTCGACCTGTTCATCGATGGACATGACCCCGTAGCACCACATTGCCAGCAGTCCGCCGGGCTTCAGTACCCGATCGACTTCCCGATAGAAGGCGTCGAGATCGAACCAGTGTGCCGCCTGCGCGACCGTGACGAGCGATGCGGCGCCGTCGGCGAGACCCGAATGGCCTTCTCGCGCCATGCGGTACGTGATTCTCGGGTGCGAAGGAGCATGAGCCAGCTGCGCGGCACTCGCATCGGTCGCCACCACAGTATCGAACCGCTCGGCCAGTGGCAGGGCCGCGATGCCGGTCCCGGTGCCACAGTCCCATGCCAGGCCCGTGTCGGGCGAATGGTCAGCCAGGAAATCGAACAGCGCGAACGGATAGCCCGGACGGAACCGGGCGTACTGATCTGCCACGCTCGCAAAGTGATCCGTAAACGCCGCGTCACTGCTCATCATCGGTGTGCGTCAGCGGGGACCGGTCGGCAGGAGCCCGAGGCCGAGGGCCAGCACGAAGAGTGAAACGACCAGCAGCACCACCGCGATACGGCGTCGCCTGAGTCCGCGCTCCGTCCAGGCGGCCTCGTCGAGGTACCAGGTGCCTGGCTCCCCCTTCCGGATCACGCCGTTCCGCTCGAGCCTCGCGAAGTGGCGCGATTCCTCCAGCCCGAGTGCGCCGAGGGGCTTGGCACCGCCGGGGTTCACGGCGCCGGCGGACTGGAAAATCTTGACGATGTCTTTCTCGTGCCGGATCATCACGGCCACAGCAGTCGCGCCCATGTGTCATTCAATCCTTCGGACACGCGCCACGATCAGCGGTGCCAGCAATGTGGTCAACAGGACAAGCACCCAGATGCGCCCCGCTGCGATGTTGTAGTCGGCCAGCAGTTCGCGCCATGGCTTGTGCGCCACGAAATGGCCGAAACCGAACTCGAAGGCGAGCGTAAGGAGCAGCCACAGGCCGCCAAGCGCGAGGGCTGCGGGGGCGGACTGGGGTCCTGCCCAGGGCACGAGCACCCACGCCAGCAGCAGGATGAACAGCGACAGCATCAGCGAGCTGACGATGTGCGCGACGGGCTCACCCAGCCTGGGATTGAGCAGTATCACGCGAAGGGTCCCGTTGACGACCGCCGTCAGCATGAGGACGCACCACGCCACCACGCCTCGCAGGATCACGTGGTGCTGGCGGGCCCGGGTTCATAGTTGCTGAAGGGCGATGTCCATTCCGGGACCGAGCTGTCGGCGTGATGGAAGCCGTGAATGATCTCCACCGCATCGCCCACCCGCTTGACCCGTGACTCGACGAGCGGTCCCTTGCCCTCTCCATAGCCAAGCTGGTTGAGCCGCTCCGCCTCGAAATGGCAGATTGCGCCCGGTGTGGGGCAGGGGCGGGGATAGGCCTGTTCGTGATGATCCACGAGGGCCTGCCAGTGCGTGACACCAGCGCGCTCGATCGAGGCGCGCACGTCGGCAGCGGTAAGCATGTCTACCTGATACGGCTCAGCGCCGGCGACGTTTCGCCGGCGCCGGTGGATCGGCGACGAACTGGATGTTGATCGAGAGCAAGTCCCCCTCGAACCAGCCGATGAGGCGACCGATGAACTTCTCGGTGAGGTAGAACTGGTCACTCGGGGTCTTCGGCTTGATGTGCGCCACGAGCACGCCGCCGGCACTGCTCACCTCGATGTGACCTCCCTTGGGCCTGGCCACATGCTTGAGCCGAGTGCGCGCCTTGTTGCTCCACGACCAGGTGCTGGCTTCACGAATGCGTGCGCGAAGGAGCTTGAACGCGTTGAGCTTTCCGGCGGGAACGGCTTGGAGGACCAGCATGGGCACTCTCCGTCTCGAAGGTGAGTCCGATGGACCCGAGCGGCCTGACTGAAGGGTAGGGGTGCCAGGTTCGCGCGACCAGTCAGCGTCACTCCTGTTCAGGTCAGGGTCCTGCGCTCCTTCTTCTCCATCTCGACGCGCAGCTGTCCGCAGGCGGCGTTGATGTCCAGGCCGCGACTGCGGCGCACTGGTGCCTCGATGCCCTGGTTCCGCAGGCGGTCGGCGAACTCGCGGATGCGCGCCGGCGCGGTGGGTGTAAGCCCGCCCTCACCGCCCGGATGCAGCGGCAGGAGGTTGACCATGGCGCCGAGCCTTCCGGCCAGCTTGGCGAGCCTGTCGGCATCGGCGTCGCTGTCGTTCTTCCCGGCGATGAGGACGTACTCGAAGGTGACGCGCTTCCGGAACGTCGCCGCCGCCTTGAGCACCGCCTCGAGATCATACTTCTTCTCGATCGGCATGATGGCCAGGCGCCGGGCGGCGGTAGGCGCATGGAGCGAGATGGCGAGGCGGAACTGCTCGGGCCGCGCGGCGAACTTCTCCATGCCCGGCAGGATGCCGACCGTGGAAACAGTGATATGCCGGGCGCCGATCCCGAACCCTTCCTTGTCGTTGAGGATGCTGAGGGAGACGTCGACAGCGGGCCAGTTCAGCAGCGGCTCGCCCATCCCCATGTAGACGACGTTGGTCGGCTTGTCCTCCGCGTTGCGCACGACCACCTCGCGCACCTGGCAGGCGATCTCGGCGGCGCTGAGATTGCGACGGAAGCCCATCGTCCCGGTGGCGCAGAAGACACAGCCGAGTGCGCAGCCGGCCTGGGAGGAGATGCAGAGGGTACGACGGGTGCCGCTGGGGATGAGCACCGACTCGATCATCTCCCCGTCGTGCAGGCGCCAGAGGTACTTGATGGTGCCGTCCTGCGATTCGCTGGATGGTGACCGGGTCGAGGCGCAGCAGGGGGAACGCCGCGTCGAGTTCGCTCCGCAGCGCCTGCGGCAGCTCGGTCGCGTCCGACCAGGCCTGGACCGGTGCCACCCAGAGCCGCCGCACGAGCTGCTCCAGCCGGTAGGCGGGCAGCCCGCGCCCGGCGATCCACGCGGCCAGGCGCGCGCGCGCGTCGGCGGGTGCCTGAGCGAGAATCGAAGGTTCGGGCTGTGCGGACATGGCCCAAAGATACACGGGCCCTTGCAACCGTTCGACGCCGGCGCGCATCCTTGCTGCCATGACCCGATCACTCGCCGTCCTTCTCATGGCATCGCTCCTGGCGACGTCATCCCTCGCCGCGCAGTCCTCGGCGCCGCTGACCGAGAAGCAGCTCACCGATCGCCTGGGCAAGATGCTCGACTCCCTCGCGACCATCGGGGAGTTCTCCGGGGCCGTCGGACTCAAGCGCGGCGACACGATGGTGTTCGAGCAGGCGTACGGCATGGCCGACCGCGCCACGAAGCGCCCCAACACGGTCACGACCGAATTCAACATCGGGTCGATCAACAAGGTCTTCACCGAGACGGCAATCCGGCAGCTGGCCTTCGCGGGCAAGCTCAACCTCGACTCGACCCTCGGTCACTACTGGCCCGACTATCCCAACGCGGCGGCACGGAAGGCGACGATCCGCCAGCTGATGACTCACCAGGCGGGGCTCGGTGGCAACATCTTCGACCCGCCGCCGGGCGGTACCCGGAACGACATCAAGCACAACAACGACTACCTGGTGCTCTTCGCCGACGCGCCGCCGGCGTTCGCGCCGGGGACGAGCCGTCGCTACTGCAATGCCTGCTATGTGGTACTGGGCATGCTGATCGAGAAGGTCTCGGGCGAGGATTATTACGCCTACATCCAGCGTCACATCTATGAGCCGGCGGGAATGACACACACCGGCTCGTACAAGCTGGACTCGCTGCCGCCCAACACCGCTATCGGTTACACCACGGGCCAGGAGGACGCACCGCCGGGAACGCCACTGCATCCCAACACCGCCGAACTTCCGGGACGGGGCAGCGCAGCAGGGGGAGGCTACTCGACCATCGGGGACCTGCTGCAGTTCGTGGCGGCGCTCAGCGCGCACTCGGTACCCCAGGGTCCGCCGGCCGGCATCGGCATCGCCGGGGGATCGGGCGGTCTCAATGCGGTGCTGGAAGGAGACCTGCCCGGAGGGTACGACTTCGCCGTTGCGGCGAACCTCGACCCGCCGGCCGCCGAGCGTGTCGCCCAGACGGTGCGAGAAGTGGCTCGGCGTCATGGACGGGCCGGGGCCAGGGCCCGGTCCGGGGGTCCGCCTCCGGGTACGCCCTGACCTTCCTGGCGCTCAGAAGCGGCACGCGCCGGGCGCCAGACCGCCGTCTCTTAGTCGGACATTTCGAAGCGCTACCTGCCAAGTCCCCCTCGTGGGACACCTCCCGGATTTGCTACCCCCCTCGCCGAAAAATTCGTCCTCCTTCAGCCCTTGCACGAATTGATGGACGGGTGCCAATTCCATGTCGTTGGACGTCCGTAGCAACAACATCAAGCATTATCGCCCTGATTTGTGGACGACAGGTTGACCCATGTTTGCCTCGGTCGAACGACCTGGACGTCTTTCGTGACGCATTTTCTGCCCGTTCCTTGTGCTGAGCCAACGGTCTCAGCGGTAACGGGGCTTGTGACGCGGTAGTCATCGAACCGATACGCCTGCGCCGCAGACCCAGAGTAGTGTCGTCGGACAACCTTCCAGGGAGTTTTCGGGCTATGCGAATTCGATCTACGGCCGTGCTTCTTGCAGCGGCGGCTGCCATGTGTGTCACCGCCGCACCGGCGACCGGCCAGGCGGCCAAGAAGCCAAATATCCTGTTCATCATGGGTGATGACATCGGCTGGATGCAGCCAAGCATCTACCATCGGGGGCTCATGGTGGGCGAGACGCCGAACATCGATCGGATCGGGCAGGAAGGCGCGATCTTCATGCACTACTACGCGGAGCAGAGCTGTACCGCGGGGCGCAATGCCTTCTTCACGGGCATGCATCCGTTGCGTACCGGCATGATCCCGCCGCAGCTCCCGGGCAGCCCGTCGTATCTCCGTCCTGGTACACCGGCCGTCGCCCAGTTCCTCCACGACCTCGGGTACACCACCGGCGAGTTCGGCAAGAATCACCTGGGTGACCACACCGATGCCCTGCCGACGGCGCATGGCTTCCAGGAGTTCTGGGGCTACCTGTACCACCTCGACGCGATGCAGGGGGTGAGCTTCCCGGACATCAACAAGACCCCGACGCAGCAGACGGTGGCGCCGCCCTGCAAGAACACCCCGATCCCGGGCCTTGCCGAGGTTCCCGGTGCGGTCGACCCCAAGACCACGATCTGCCTGACGCCGCCGCGCCCCGTGATCTGGTGCACATCGAGTGACGGGTCAGTCGAAGAACCAGACCTGCAAGGATGAGGGCCCGCTCACCCTCGAGCGTTCCAAGACTGTGGACGAGGAGATTTCGGCGAAGGTGATCGACTTCCTCGGCCGCAACGATCCGAAGAAGACGGGCAAGCCGTTCTTCGTGTGGTACAACCCGGCGCGCATGCATATCACGACGGTCCTGAACGACAAGTACATGGCGATGGTGGGCGAGCCGGGCGGGAAGGACTGGGGCGTCAATGAAGCGGGCATGAAGCAGATGGACGACAACATCGGCCTGGTGATGAAGAAGCTGGAAGAGATGGGCCAGCTCGACAACACCATCATTGTCTTCACCACCGACAACGGCGCAGAGACGATCAACCTTTCCCGACGGTGGCACGACGCCGTTCAAGGGTGGCAAGCTGAGCACCTGGGAGGGCGGCATGCGCGCCCCATGCGGTCATCCGCTGGCCGGGCGTCATCAAGCCGGGCACGCGTGAAGAACGAGATCTTCGCTTCGCTCGACTGGCTGCCGACGTTCGTCGACATTGCCGGTGGTCCGTACGGCGACGGGCTGAAGAAGCAGATCGAGGCGGGAAAGTATCCGGGCATCGTGAAGACGACGCTCGACGGCGTGGACCAGCGGGCCTATCTCGAGGGCAAGTCGGACACCTCCGCCCGCAACACGTTCTTCTATTATTCCGGCGCGGATCCATCCGCGGTGCGCTACAAGAACTGGAAGATCTACTTCGCCATGGTGTCGGACGCTCCGGCGGGGTTCATTGCCGGCGTGCTGCCGTATCACTGGGCCATGGTGGACAACATCAAGCGCGATCCGTTCGAGACGGCGCTGGGCGAACAGACGAAGACGCTGACCGGCATGGGCGGAGCCCTGGCCGGACCGGTGACGGCGTACGTCTATGACTGGAACATGCTGCCCATCGGCCAGGCGCTCTGGCTGAAGGAACTCGAGAGCTACATCGAGTACCCGCCGATGCAGGACCCGGCGAGCTACAACCTCACGCAGGTCATGGATCAGGTGAAGAAACACCAGGGCGGTGCGAGCCAGTAGCACCAAGCCCAACGACCAGGCGGACGCTCCAAGGCTGGGGCGTCCGTTTGTTTTACTGCACAGGAGACGCTGATGACCCTCACATGGGTGCGAAGCGCCGGGCTGCTCACTGGCGCTGCCGTACTGGTCCTCGGTTCGACGGCCCAGGCACAGTCGGATCCGTTGCCGTCCTGGCACGACAAGGCGGCCAAGAAGGCAATCGTTGATTTCGTGAAGGTCACCACGACACCGGGGAACCCGAAGTTCGTGCCCGTGCCGGAACGCATCGCCACCTTCGACCAGGACGGCACACTCTGGGTGGAGCACCCGCTCTACTCGCAGCTGATGTACATCCTCGAGCGGGTGCCTGCCGTCGTGAAGGCCAAGCCCGAGCTGGCGAATCAGGAGCCCTTCAAGACGGTGATGTCGGGTGACCGGGCGGCGATGGCGAAACTGACCGAGAGGGATCTCGAGATCCTCGCCGTGGCCACGCTCACCGGGATGCCGGTCGAGCAGTTTCAGTCCGAGGTGTCGACCTGGATGGCGAAAGCCCGCGATCCGCGCTGGAAGAAGCCGTACAACGAGCTCACCTACCTGCCGATGCAGGAAGTGCTCAAGTACCTGCGGGCGAACGGCTACAAGACGTACATCGTGACGGGTGGCGGGCAGGATTTCGTCCGGGTGTACGCGGACCAGACCTACGGCATCCCGCCGGAGCAGGTGATCGGCACGGCGGGCGCCACGAGCTACAGCTACGGCAAGGACGGCAAGCCGGTCCTCACCAAGGAGGCCAAGATCGTCCTGAACGACAACAACGCGGGGAAGGCCGAGGGGATCTACCTGATGATCGGCCGCCGGCCGCGCATCGCCTTCGGCAACACCGCCGGTGACCAGCAGATGCTGGAGTACACCGCCGGCGGCACCGGCGCCCGGCTCTCGCTGCTGGTGCTGCACGACGACGCGAAGCGCGAGTACGCCTACGGGCCGGCGAAGGGATTGCCCGACACGAAGGTGGGCGCCTTCTCGCAGGCGCTGTATGACGAGGCAAAGAAGGATGGGTGGGTCATCATCAGCATGAAGGACGACTGGAAGACGCATTTTCGCCTTCGACAAATAGCTGTACGCCCACCCTAACCAACCGGATCCGGCGAGCAGGCCGCAGCATGCTGTTGTGCCAGGTAGCCGTAACTCGTGTTGTGAGTTACGTTTGGGCCATGACACATGTGACGGATTCGATGGTGGACGACCCGTCGGCGGCCACGGCGATGCGGACGCATCGCTGTGGCGAGCTGGGCCGCGACCAGGTGGGCGAGACGGTGCGACTGGGCGGGTGGGTCCACCGCCGCCGCGACCTCGGCGGCCTGGTGTTCATCGATCTGCGGGACCGCGCGGGGATCGTGCAGCTCTCGTGCGACCCGCGCTGGACGTCGCCGAGGTGATGGCGCGCGCGGCGGCGGCGGGCACGGAGTCGGTGGTGCTGGTGGAGGGAAAGGTGGCCCTGCGTCCCGAAATGGCGCGCGACACGACGCTCGCCACCCGCGACGTCGAGGTGCACGTCACCGACCTCACGATCGTGGGTCCCGCCGTGACGCCGGCCGATCCCGGTCGCGCGCAAGGAAGGCGAGGAGCTGCCCAGCGAGGAGCTTCGCCTCAAGCACCGGGTGCTCGACCTCCGCCGCCCCGAACTGCAGGCGCAACCTGCTGCTGCGTCACCGCCTGCTGCAGCGGGCGCGGCGCACGCTGAGCGACCTGGGCTTCCTCGAGATCGAGACGCCGATCCTCACCAAGCCGACTCCCGAGGGCGCGCGGGACTACCTGGTGCCGAGCCGCGTGCATCGCGGGCGAGTTCTACGCGCTGCCGCAGTCGCCGCAGATCTACAAGCAGTTGCTGATGGTGGCGGGCTACGACCGCTACTTCCAGATCGCGCGCTGCTTCCGCGACGAGGACCTCCGCGCCGACCGGCAGCCGGAGTTCACCCAGATCGACATCGAGGCGTCGCTTCGTCGGCGCAGGAGGACGTGCAGGCGGTTCATCGAGCAGGTGCTGGTCGGGACCTCTGGGACGAGGCGGGCGAGGCGGTCGAGCGGCGCCGTTCCGCCGCATGACGTACCGCGAGGCGCTGGAGCGCTACGGCATCGACAAGCCCGACCTGCGATTCGGCTTCGAGATCCAGGACCTCACCCCGCTGGTGGCAGCCGGACGCCGCGCCCTTCGTGCACGAGGCGCTGGCCAAGGGCGGCCGGGTGCGCGGCATCGTGGCCGCCGGGCCGGCAGTGCCTCGCGGAAGGAGCTCGACGGGCTCACCGCCGCTGGCGAAGGAGGCCGGCGCCGGCGGACTCATCTGGGCCGCAAGCGCGACCGGCGCCTGGGAAGGGCAGGGCGTCAAGGCGATCGGCGCGCAGCGCTCGACGAAGCTCACGTGCGCCGAGGGCGACCCTCGTGCTGGCGGTGACCGGCGCCGACGCGGTGACGTCTCCGGCGCTTCACGCGGTGCGCACCGCGCTCACCCGGAGGCCCGGCGTGACGCCCTCGACGACGCACGCCTTCTGCTGGATCGTGGACTTCCCGCTCTTCGAGCAGGACCCCGCCACCGGCGACGCGGTCTTCGCGCACCATCCGTTCACGTCGCCGCACCCGGACGACGTCGGGTTCCTCGACAGCGAGCCCGATCCGCTGCCGCGCGCTGCACTACGACGCGGTGTACAACGGGAACGAGCTGGGCAGCGGCTCGATCCGGATCACCGACCCCGCGCTGCAGCAGCAAGATCTTCGAGCTGCTCGGGATCGGGGCGGACGAGATCCGGCGCCGCTTCGGCTTCCTGCTCGACGGCCTGGCCGGCGGTGCGCCGCCGCACGGCGGGTTTGCGCTCGGCTTCGACCGGGTCGCGATGCTGCTGGCCGGGCGCCACCTCCCTGCGCGACGTGATCGCCTTCCCGAAGACCACGGCGGCGCGGGCGCTCTTCGAGGGCGCGCCGACGCCGGTGGACCCGAAGGACCTGGCCGCGCTCCACCTGGAGGTCACTCGTGAAGGACTGGGGTCGCCGAACGACGTCGATGCAGCCGCCTCTCGCGTCCGAAGGGGCCGATCCGCTGCTCCTCGCCGGCGTGAACGACGCGAACCTGCTCGAGCTGCAGCGGGCCCTTGGGGTCCGCGCGTCGCTCCGCGGCGACACGCTGACCCTCGGCGGCACCGCCGAGCAGGTGGAGCGCGCGACGCCCGTGGTGCAGGGGCTCATCGACCTGGCCCGCATGGGCGAGTCGATCGCGCCGGAGGATGTGCTACCGGCTGGCCTCGGAGGCCCGCGCTGCCGGAGCTGGCGCGAACGGGCGGATGGACGGATCGTGCTGCCCGGGCATGCGGCGCGCCATCGTGGCCGAAGACGCCGGGCCAGCGGGACTACCTGCGGCCATCGCACAAGCACGACATCGTGGTCGGCATCGGCCCCGCGGGCACCGGCAAGACCTACCTCGCGGTGGCGAAGGCGGTCGAGGCGCTCGCGCGGAAGCGGGTCAAGCGGATCATCCTGGCGCGGCCCGCGGTCGAGGCCGGCGAGTCCCTCGGCTTCCTGCCCGGCGACCTGCAGGCCAAGGTGGATCCCGTACCTGCGCCCGCTGTACGACGCGCTCGAGGACATGATGCCGCACGAGCGGGTGCAGCGGCGCTGGAGACCCGCACGATCGAGATCGCGCCGCTGGCGTACATGCGCGGCCGCACGCTGTCGGACGCGTTCATCATCCTCGACGAGGCGCAGAACGCCACCGGCGCGCAGATGAAGATGTTCCTCACCCGTCTCGGCGTGAACAGCCGCACCGTGGTGACGGGCGACAAGACCCAGATCGACCTGCCGCACGCGCGAGGACTCGGGCCTGATCCAGATCGAGCGGATCCTGCCGGGCATCGAGGGGATCGCGCTTCTGCTACCTGCAACGACAGCGGACGTGGTGCGCCACCGCCTGGTGCGCGAGATCATCCGGGCCTACGCCGAAGACCAGACCGGCTGAGCGCGCCGGCCATGCCGTCGGCCGCGAGGGTGACGTGCGCGTCTCCGGCCGGCGTCCGGCGCTGCCCGCCGCGACGGTCCGGCGGGCGGTGCGCGACCGTGCTGGGCGGCGGAGCGCCGCGCACGCGCGACGTCCGTCACTTTCCTCGGCGCGCGAGGCGATGCGCCAGCTCAACCGGCGATACAAGGGCCATGACTGGCCCACCGACGTGATCAGCTTCGCCCTGCCCGAGCCCCGCGGCGGCCTCCTCGGCGACGTCTACGTCTGCCGCTGGCAGGCCGCGCGCGAGGCGCGGCGGCACGGAGTCTCCCCATCCGGGAGGAGCTGACCCGTCTCGTCATTCATGGCACGCTTCACATCGCTGGGCCGGGACCATCCGCGACGGCGCCGCATCGCGACCGCGTCGCCGATGTGGTCAGCGGCAGGAGCGCTACCTGAGGAAGGTTCGCTGATGAGCGGCACTGTTCATCTCCTGCTGGCGCCGCGGCGCTGGCCGGCGTTTGCCGCTCTGGGCGGCGTGGCTCGCGCTCGCGGCGGAGTCCGAGGCGCGACGCTGCCGCGGCTCCCCGAGCGCGGATGGCGCGGCGGCGCCGCTGCGGCTGGAGCGGCAGCCTCCACCTGGCGCACCTCGCGCTGCTGGTCATCGCGGGGGCCATGGCGGCCGCGGCCGTGTCTGGTGGGCCCGGCCGCCGCTGACCGGCGGCTCCGCGCTTTTGCTGGCGGCTGTGGCCTGGTCTGGGTGGTGGGCGATCTGCTCCCGACGGCTGCTCGCGTCCATCGCGCCCGACCTGGTCGCGCCTGGCCGGTCCCAGCGCCTCGCGCTCGCGGCGCGATCCTTCGCAGCCGCTCTTCCGCATGGTGGCGTGGGTCGACGCGGGGATGCGCGCCACGTTCGGCGGCCAGGCGCCGGCCAGGCGGACACCCGAGCGCGAGATGCTCGGCGGGGTCTTTTCGCCGCTCGCCGAGATGATCGTGGCCGAGGTGATGACGCCGCGGATCGACATCGTCGGCGTGGACGTGCCGATGCAGCCGGGACCAGGTGCTGGCACCTTCAGCAGCTCGGAGCATGCGCGGCTGCCCGTGTTCGAGGCCATCCCGACGCCGTGGCCGGCGTCCTGTACGCCAAGGACATGCTGGCCCGCGCTCGCAGCCGACGAGACGGCGCCGGGCATGGACCGCACTCATCCGCCCGGCCGCGTTCGTGCCCGAGGGCAAGACGCTCGACCGCCAGCTCCGCGACTTCCAGCGTGGGCCAAGCCACCTCGCCGTCGTGGTGGACGAGTTCGGCGGCACCGCCGGCATTCGTCACGCTCGAGGACATCCTCGAGCAGATCGTGGGCGAGATCCACGACGAGCACGACACCGATGAGGTCGGCGCCGGTGCATGCCGCCGGACATAGGCGCTGGCGGGTGCAGGGCGGCGTGGCGCTCACCGAGCTCGAGGCGATGGCTTGGGTCACCAGTTCGGCCGCGAGGACGTGAGCACGGTGGGCGGCCTGGTGCTCGCCGAGCTCGGCCGGGTGCCGCGGCCGGCGAATCGGTGGCGCTCGGCGGCTACGAGCTCACGGTGGACCAGGTGGCCGCCGCCGGGTGCGGCGCCTGCCCGGTCCGGCGGCCGGAGCCGTCGCGCATCGGGGGAGGCGGAGCGATGACCTGGGCGGTCTTCCTGTCGGCCTCCTGGCCATCGACGCTGCGGCGCCACGGCGGGCGAGCGCATTGATCGCGACGAGCCGGTCGGAGCTCGCGCGATTCGCCACGCGCCAGCTGCGCGGCGGCGGCGTCCGCGCTGGCGCGGCCTGCGCCGAGGTGGAGCGACTGCTCATCGCGGCCTCGTCAACGACCTCGCTCGGCGTGCTGCTGCTGGGCGCGGCCTGTCCGGGTCTCTTCGCCGGTGCGGGTCGGCTCACCTCGCTGCTGGTGCTGATCTGCGTGGTGCATGCCCGGCTGTCGTGCTCTTCAGGCGGCTACCTGCTGCCCGCTGGCTCTTCGCCACGCGCCGCGCGGAGCAGGCGCTGGCTGCCACGCTTCCGGTGCTGCGCCCCTGGTCGGCGCTGCTGGCGCTGCTCCTTCCGTCCGATGGCCCCGGTGCCACGTCGAGTTCCGTGCCATCCTGCGCGGAGGCGCGGCCGTCGACCCCGACGCCGCGGGCGAGCTGCGCAGCTGGTCGGCGGTGTCATGACGTTTCGCCGAGCGTCCGGTGCGCGAGGTGATGACGCCGCGCACCGAGATCGTGGCGATCGCGGAGGACGCGACGAAGCCGGAGATCGGCCAGGCGTTCGCCCAGAGCGGATACAGCCGGCTCCCGGTGTATCGCGGGACGCTGGACGAGATCGTGGGGATGCTGCACGCCTTCGACCTCTTCCGGCTGCAGCCCGGGTGCTCCGCTCCCGATCCGTCCGGTCTCGGTCGCGCCCCGGCGAGCCGCGCCTGCGGCGACCTGCTGATCGACATGCAGCGGGAGCGCCGGCACCTGGCCGTGGTGCTCGACGAGTTCGGCGGCACGGCCGGGCATCGTGACGCTCGACGACCTGCTCGAGTCGATCTGGTCGGCGAGATCGTGGACGACGACGAGCCGGCGGCGGCCGGCCGGCATCGGCACCGGCGTGCTCGAGACCGACGGCAGTGCCTCGCGCGAGGCGATCGAGACCCGCTTCGAGACCCGCCTTCCGCCGGGCCGCGCCGCGATCGATCGGCGGCCTGCTGGTGGAGCTCGCGGGGCGCATTCCGGTGCCCGGCGAGCGCTTCTCCGTGCAGGGCCTCGAGATCGACGTGGTGCAGTCCACGCCGACGCGGGTCGAGCGGCTGCTCATCCGCACCACACCTCCGCCGGCCATCGCCCTGACGGGACGCACTCCGTGAGCGACGTCGCGGAACGAGAGCGCGAGGGGCTCGTGACGGAGCTCGTCGCGCTCGTTCGCGACGGCCAGCTCGACGACATTCGCCGTGCGCGCCGCGGAGCTCGAGCCGGCCGACCTGGCCGACGTGCTCGCGGCGCTGGAGGACGACGAGCGCGTCACCGCGGTGCAGGCGCTGCCGGCGGAGATCTCGAGCCAGGCCCTGATCGAGATGCCGGACGAGGAGCACGCCGGGCGAGACGCTTGCGGCGCTCGATCCGGAGCAGGCAGCCGAGATCGTCGAGGAACTGGCCGACGACGACGCAGCCGACATCCTGCGGCGAGCTCGAGCCGGCGGAGCAGGAACGCATCCTCAGTCGAGGTGGAGGATGAGGGGCGCGCCGAGGTCGAGCAGCTGCTCGGTGTACGATGCGGAAAGCGCCGGCGGCCTGATGACGACGCGCCTGGTCACCGTGCCCGACACGGTGACGGTGAGCCAGGCGCTGGACGAGGTGCGGCGACAGACGGAAGAGGTGGAGGACTTCTACGAGGTCTTCGTGGTCGACGCGCGCCGGCACCTGGTGGGCGGCCTGTCGCTTCCGCGCGCTCGCCATCAACCCGCCGTCGCGCCCCGTGCGCGAGATCATGGAACCGCCGATGTCACGGTGGGACCGGAGGAGGACCAGGAAGAAGTGGCGCGCCTGATGGCGCGCTACAACCTGGCGAACGTCCCGGTGGTGGACCATGGCGGGCAGCTCCTGGGCTGCGTCACCTTCGACGACGTCTCGACGTGGTCGAGGCGGAGAACACCGAGGACATCCTGCGCTTCGGCGGCGTGTCCGCGGGCGAAGAGCTGAAGGGCACCTGGCAGGCGGCGGTGAAGAGCCGCCTTCCGTGGCTCATCCTCAACCTGGCGACAGCCTTCGTGGCGGGCGCGGTGGTGCTCTCCCGCCAGGACGTGATCTCGCGGATCGTGCTGCTGGCGGCATACATGCCGATCGTGGCCGGCATGGGCGGCAACGCCGGCACGCAGGCCCTGGCGGTGACGGTGCGCGGCCTCGCCGTCGGCGTCATCCCGCGGGACGAGGCGTTCGGCGTCATCGCGAAGGAGATGACGGCCGGGCTGATCAACGGGCTGGCCATTGGCGTCATCGTGTGCGTCACGGCGCTCATGCTCGGGACATGGCGCCAAGCTGGGCCTCGTGGTGTTCCTCGCCATGAGCGTCAACCTCTTCGTCGCCGGTTTCGCCGGCGCGTTCATCCCGATCCTGCTCGGGCGGCTAGGCGTCGATCCCGCGATCGCCTCCTCGATCTTCGTCACCACCTTCACCGACGTCTGCGGGTTCTCCCTGCTCCTGGGCCTCGCCAGCGCACTGCTCGCATGATGCGTCCGGTCGTCATCGTCGGCCGGCTGTCACCCTTCGTCATCGCCTTCCTGCGTGACCGGCGCCGGTGGATCGTCGTCGGTGGCCCGGCCCGGCGCACCGTGGAGCAGCACGAGCGCCGCGCCAGGAAGCTGGTGGACACGCTCGCGCGGCTGGGCCCGACCTTCATCAAGCTGGGGCAGGTGTTCGCCGCGCGGGCCGACCTGCTGCCTGCGCCGTACCTCACGGCCATGCAGCGGCTCACCGACCAGGTGCCACCCCTCGCTCCCGGCGTGGCGGAGCGGGTGGTGCATGAGGAATTGGGCGGCAGCGTCGCAAGTCACTTCGAGGAGTTCGACCCGGTGCCGCTCGCGGCGGCGTCGCTGGGACAGGTGCACAAGGCCAGGCTCGCGGGGCGCGACGTGGTGGTGAAGGTGCTGCGTCCGGGAGCGGAGGCGATGGTGCGTCGCGACCTGGACATTTCCTTCCGCATGCTGTTCGTGCTCAACCTGCTGTTCCCCAACCATCACATGCGCGCGCTCTCGGCGATCGTGAGCGAGTTCGCCAAGCGGATCGGCGACGAGCTGGATTTCCGGGACGAGGCACGGAACGCCGAGACGATGCGGCGCAACTTCGCCGCCGAGCCGAGGGTGGTCGTGCCGGAAGTGGTGACGGCGTTCACCCGCCGCCGGGTGCTGGTGCTGGAGTACGTCGAGGGGACCCGGGTGGACCGGCTGCACGAACGGCTGGCGTCGGGTGAACTCAACCTCGACACGCTCATGGGCACGCTGGTCGAGGTGTACCTGAAGATGATGCTCGAGGACGGATTCGTGCACGCCGATCCGCACCCGGGCAACCTGCTGATCGACGCATCGGGGCGACTGGTGCTGCTCGATTTCGGCATGGTGGTGCGGGTGGAGCAGGAACTGCGCACGCGCCTGATCCAGACAGTGCTGGCGGTGGCGCGGCAGGACGTGGACGGGGTGATCAACGGGTTCTATGCGCTGGGGATCCTGGATCCCGACGTGGACCGGGGCACGGTGCAGGACGCCGCGCGGTCGCTGCTGACGGCGGTGCAGCGGGATGACGCGACGCCGCGGCACATCCAGCAGGTGGTGGAGGAGGTCCTGCACACCTTCTATGACTGGCCGCTCATGCTGCCAAGCGACCTGGTCTATTTCGGACGCGCGGCGGTGCTGGTCGAGGGTGTCGCGCTCCGGTACGATCCCAACTTCAACGTGGCGAGCGTAGCAAAGCCGGTGGTCGGGGTGTTCAGCGCCCGGCTCCTGGGCGGTGCAGCGGGTGAGGCCCGCGCCCGGCTGGCGGACTGGGGCACCGAGCTGTCCACCGCCATGCGTACGCTCAGGGAACTCCTGCGGCGGGTGGAGCGGGAAGAGTTCCGGGTGCGGTGGCATCCACGGGACACTCTGGAACTGCAGCGATTCCTGGCGCAGCAGGTGCGCCGTGCGCTGCTGGCGTTCTTCGCCTTCACGTTCGGCCTGGTGAGCGTCGTCATCTGGGCGGTAAGTCGCCGGCTCGAGGTGCTGCTGGTGGGGCTCACCATCTCCTTCGGCATGTTCCTCATCATCTTCCTGCTCCCGAGCCACCTCTTCCAGAATCCGCTGCGGTACCGCCGTTCATGGCCGGAGCGCTGATGCGTCGCGTCGTGTTGTTGCCCAAGCTGTTCTCCACGCTCCCCGGATACACGCGCGCCCAGTTCGTTGCCGACCTGAATGCCGGCGTCATCGTGGGCATCGTGGCGCTGCCGCTGGCCATTGCTTTCGCGATTGCGAGCGGCGTGCCGCCGGAGCGTGGCCTGTATACCGCGATTGTGGCCGGATTCCTGATTTCGCTCCTGGGTGGTTCGCGGGTGCAGATCGGCGGACCGACCGGCGCGTTCGTGGTGATCGTGTACGGGATCGTGCAGCAATACGGATACGACGGGTTGGCGATCGCAACGCTCATGGCAGGCGTCATGCTCATCGCTTTGGGACTCGCGGGACTCGGTGGGGTGATCAAGTTCATCCCGCATCCCGTCACCACCGGTTTCACCGCCGGCATCGCGCTCATCATCTTCACCAGCCAGATCAAGGACCTGCTCGGGCTGCAGGTGGGCACGCTACCCGCGACCTTCCTGGGCAAGTGGCACACCTACTTCACGCATGCGTTCGCCGTGTCCCTTCCGGTGGTCGCGGTGTCGGCGTTGACGCTCGCGATCCTCCTCGCCTGGCCACGGTTCAGGACTCGCGTGCCGGGCCCGTTCGTGGCGCTGGTAGTGACGACGATCCTGGTGCAGGTCCTCCGTTTGCCGGTCGAGACGATCGGCAGCCGTTTCGGGGAGATCCACGCCGCGCTGCCCTTTCCCCACATCCCGAGCATCGGGTGGGACGACATGGGCCGGCTGGTACAGCCGGCGTTCACGATCGCCCTGCTGGGAGGCATCGAGTCACTCCTCTCGGCGGTGGTCGCGGATGGAATGATCGGCAGCCGGCACCGCTCGAACATGGAGCTGGTGGCGCAGGGAGTGGCCAACATCGCGAGCCCGATCTTCGGCGGCATCCCGGCCACGGGTGCGCTGGCGCGCACCGCGACCAACGTGCGGAACGGCGGGCGCACGCCGGTGGCCGGCATGGTGCACGCCCTGTTCGTGCTGCTGGTGACGCTCTTCTTCGGGAAATGGGCGGCGCTCATCCCGATGGCGACGCTCGCGGGGATCCTGGTGGTGGTCGCGTACCACATGAGCGAGTGGCGGACCTTCCGAGGCGAGCTCCGCTCACCGCGGAGCGACGTCGTGGTGCTGGTGACGACTTTCCTGCTCACGGTCCTGGTGGACCTCACGGTGGCGGTAGAGGTCGGGATCGTACTCTCCGCGTTCCTCTTCATGAAGCGGATGAGCGAAGTGACGAACGTGCGGATCATTACCGACGAGATGAGCGACGAAGAGGATCCCGACGCGGAGGCGGCCCGGGCCCGGGGACGGCAGCTGGTGGTGCCGCGGGGCGTTCAGGTGTATGACGTGAACGGGCCGTTCTTCTTCGGGGCGGCAGAGTCATTCAAGGAGGCGATGCTGGCGGGGAGCGGCGGCGCGGTTGCGGGCGTCCTGATCATCCGGATGCGCCAGGTGCCGACCATCGATGCGACGGGGATCAGCGCCCTGCGGGACGTGATCCACCGAAGCGCGCGGGAGGGCACCGCGGTGATCCTGTGCGGGGTGGAAGCCGAGCCCCGGAATACCATGGAGCGCGCCGGGCTGGTGGCGGACCTGGGACCGGATCGTTTCGTGCCGACCTACCGCGAGGCGCTGGCGCTGGCGAGCGGGCTGCTTGCGCAACGGGGCCAGGTGGCATAGCGACCGGGTGATGGGGCGCTTGCTCCCCCAGTCCAGCGGGAACACCTTTCGCATCCCAACCCAGCGGCGACTGGAGAAAGATCCGATGCCAACAATGACAAGAACGCGGACTCCGGCGGGAAGCCGGAGCCGACAGGCCACGATCGCGGCGGTGATGGCCCGGCTCGAGGCGATCCGGCCCGGCCCGCACTGGGTGGTCTCCTGCTACCTCAAGATCGAGCCGCGCGACCGTTCGCGGGGCAAGTTCCTCATCAAGCTCAAGAATCGCGTGCGCGAACTGCAGCGCGCGCTGCCACGACTGGGACTGGAGCGGGCGGCGGCCGATACGGTCCTGGCCGACATCGAAGGCATCCAGCAGTACCTCACGTCGCCGGGCAACCTGCCGTCGGCGCATGGCATCGCGCTCTTCGCGTGCAGCGGGCTCAAGCTGTTCGAGGCGGTGGCGCTGCCGTTCGTGCACCGCTCGCGCCTCGCGGTGGACCGCTCGCCGCTGGTGCGCGAGTTGGTGGCGGCGCAGGAAGAGTTCGGGCGGCTTTATGCGGTGGTCACCGACCGCTCCTCGGCGCGGATCTTCGAGGTGACGGCGGGCGAGGCGAAGGAAGTGGCGGCCCTCACGGCGTCGGCGACGCGTGGCAGCCGCTATCGCGGCGACCAGGACGCACCGGGCTGGGGCGAGTACCACTACAACAACCGGATTCGCGAGGAGAAGCAGCGGCACTACGATGCCGTGGCGCAGGCGCTCTTCACGCTCGATCGCGCGAACCCGGCCCACGGCATCCTGGTCGCGGGCACGGGCGCCGATGCGGCAGCACTCACGCCGTTCCTGCACCAGTCGCTGCAGGATCGGGTGGTGGCATCGGTCAAGCTGAACGCGCGCGACGTGTCCCCGTCGGCGGTGCACGAGGCGGCGCTCGCCGCCCGGGACCTCTTCAAGCGGGAAGAGGAGCGCATCCTGGTGGAGGAGGTGCGCCAGCGCGCCGGTGAGGGCTGGGCAGTGAGCGGTGTCAGCGACACACTCGCGGCGCTGGCCCGCGGGCAGGTGCGGACGCTGCTGGTTGCGGCGGACGCGAGCGAGCCCGGATTCCGCTGTGGTGCGGGTGGCCGGCTGGTGCTCGATGCGCGCGACTGCCGGGGCGAGGGCGACGCGGTGGCCGTGGTGGACGTCGTGGATGACGCGATCGAGGATGCGCTGGGCCAGCGAGTCGAAGTGAACGTGATCTTCGAGCCCGAGGCCGCGGCGCGGATCGACGGGCTCGGCGCCCTGCTCCGGTTCCGGTGACGCCAGCGGCGGTGCTGTTCGACGCCGGCAACACGCTGGTGTTCCTCGACTACGCGCGCCTGGCCGCGACGATCGGTGACGCGCTGGGTGTTCCGCTCACGGAGGCGGGATTGAAGCGGCATGCCGGTGCGGCCGCGAGGGCGATGGAGCAGGGCCGGCTGACCGATCAGGAGCGGGGGACGGTATTCCTGCTCACGCTGTTCGAACTCGCGGGGGTGGCGCCGGAGCGCACCGAGGACCTGAAAGCGGCGCTGCTGCAAATGCACCAGCGGGTGCACCTGTGGGGTGCCACGGAGCCGGGGACGGCCGAGTCCCTGGCGCGCCTTCGGGCAGCGGGGATCCGGCTGGCGGTGATCTCCAATAGTGACGGCCGGGCAGCAGCAGCGCTCGAAGCCGGCGGACTGCTGGACCAGTTCGAGTTCGTCATCGACTCGGGTGAGGTGGGCGTGGAGAAGCCCGACCCGCGAATCTTCCGGATCGCGCTCGAGCGCATGGGAGTCGACCCGGCAGATGCCTTGTACGTGGGCGATCTCTACGAAGTCGACGCAATGGGCGCGCGGGCGGCCGGACTCGACGTGGTGCTGCTCGACCCATCGGGCGAGCATTCCGGGCGCGACGTGAAGACGGTGCGATCCCTCGTGGAGCTGGCCGACGAGTTGCTGGCCGCACGCGTGGTGTGATCCTCATCCTTTCTACCTGAGTCAATCCAGCATGGCGCGACCGCGCTCGAAGGACGAATCCGCCGCCAAGGCGAACCGTCTCCGCAGCCTGACGGAGGAATACCTGGCACTGGCGGCGAAGCTGCGCGAGGGCGGCGGCGCGGCGCGCGTCAAGCGGATGCACGAGAAGGGGCAGCTGAGCCCGCGCGAGCGGGTGGCCACGCTGCTCGACCCGGGCGCCCCCTGGCTCGAGATCGGGCTGCTGGTGGCGTACGACCGGTATGACGGGCAGGCGCCGGGCGCGGGCGTGATCACCGGTGTGGGCATGGTCGAGGGTCGCGAAGTGGTGGTGGTGGCGAACGACGCGACGGTGAAGGCGGGAAGCTGGTGGCCGGAGACGATCACGAAGATCCTCCGGGCGCAGGAGGTCGCGATGCGTCAGCGCATCCCGATCATCTACCTGGTGGACAGTGCCGGGGTGAACCTGCCCTACCAGGAGGGGGTGTTCCCGGGGCAGTACGGCGCGGCGCGGATCTTCTACTACAACTCGCTGATGCGGAGATACCTCAGGGTGCCGCAAATCAGCGCGGTCATGGGCAGCTGCATCGCCGGTGGTGCCTACCTGCCGGCGCTCAGCGACGTGATCTTCATGGTCGAGGGGACGAGCTTCATGGGCCTCGGCGGGCCGAACCTGGTGAAGGGTGCCACGGGCCAGACGATCGACGCCGAGACGCTGGGCGGGGCGAGGACGCACACGGAACTCAGCGCGGTAGCCCACTACCGGGCCCCCAGCGATGGGGACTGCCTGAAGCGGATCCGCGAGTACGTGGGGCGGCTGCCGGTCACGGGCGGGGTGCAGCACGCTCGAAAGAAGACGCAGGAGCCATCGCGCGGGCCGGCGGAACTGTACGACGTGCTGCCACATGACCACCGCCTCTCCTATGACGCGCGACAGGTGCTTGCCTGCCTGCTCGACGGCGGCAAGCTGGACGAGTTCCAGCCCGACCTGGCGCGGGAGATGATCTGTGGCCACGGGCACATCGAGGGATGGCCGGTGGCGGTGATCGCCAACTCTCGCGGCATCATCAAGGGGCGGGAGGGTGAGCGGCCCCGCTTCGGCGGCATCATCTACACTGAGAGTGCGGAAAAGACGGCGTTCTTCATCGAGACGGCGAACCGGGAGCGGATGCCGATCCTGTTCGTGCAGGATGTGAGCGGCTTCATGGTGGGCGCGGATGCGGAGCACTCGGGGATCATCCGGGCCGGAGCGCATTTCGTGGAGGCTATGGCAACGGCGACGGTGCCGAAGATCGTCCTGACGGTCAATCACGCCTCGGGTGCCGGGTACTACGCGATGGCGGGCCAGGGGTTCGATCCCGATTTCATCATCTCCTGGCCCACCGGCCGGATGGCGGTGATGGAAGGCGAATCGGCGGTGATGGCGGTGCACGGTGCCGAGATCGCCAAGGCGCAGGCAGCGGGGAGCGCGCTGCCTGCCGCGGTGCAGGCGTCGGTGGCGGAGATGCGGGCCGACTACGAGCATCAGCTGGACGCCCGCTATGCGGCGGCGCGGGGGTTCGTGGACGCGATCGTCACGGCGGAAGAGACCCGGGACCAGGTGGCATTCCTCCTGCAGGTCACCTCGAGATATGCGGGCCCGCACCTTGGCCCGTTCGTGCTGCCGCCGCTGGATGCTGCTACACCACACGTTTCGTAACTGAAGGGGGGCGATGTGCGACAGCTGACCAGGACCGCCGGACTCGTGTTGGCAGGGCTGCTCGGACTTTCCGGAGTCTCGGCGGCACAGGAAACTGAGGTCGATCTCGGCGGCATGATCGGGCTGAGCCTCCCTACGAACGAGGCGGCGAACCTGTACGTACCGGGATGGAATGCGGCCGGCACGCTGCGCATCATGCCCGCCCTCTGGCCCGTCGGGCTGCAGGCCGACTTCGGGTACGCGAGCTATAACCGGGACGCGGCCAACCTCACCGATCGGGGCCTTGCCATCTGGACGGGCGCCCTGAGCGTGGTCTACCAGGTGGAACTCGATCAAACGTCGTTCGAGCCGTACTTCCTGGCCGGGGTGTCGATCAACAACCTCAGCGTGTCTGACCCGCGCACCATCGAGAACTACGGGTCATCGACCAACGTCGGCATCGTGCTGGGTGGTGGCATCGCGTTCAAGAGCCAGCATTCGCGCATCGCGCCATTGGTCGATTTCCGCATGTACGGCATCTTCGGGTCGAACCCCCGCGAAGGTGCGTACATCGACTTCAGTCGTCGGCTTCCTGATCCTGCTGAAGGGGCGCCACTCCGCTCCATGAGCTTTGCAAGCACGCGCAGGTTCCGGCCGGCGGCACGGTGGTTCTTCCTCCTTGCCGTCGGGGCCTGTGCCCCCCATCCCAAGGTGGTGCAGCCAGGTCCGACCACCAGCACACCGCCAGCTCCCCAGAAACCGAGCGCGCCCGTACCGGTGCCGGCCACGAATTCCCGGGCCCAGCGTAAGCTGCCCCCGCCCGTGCTCGCCCCCGATGCCGCCGTATCGGCGCGGGTGGATGCCGCTGGCCCCTACCGGCGTCAGCGACTTCGCGAGGCAGTACCCGACCTACGACGGCCGCGGTGTGCTGATCGCCATCCTCGACAGCGGAATCGACCCCGCGATCCCGGGACTCGGGCTCACCAGCACCGGTGACCACAAGATTCTCGACCTCCGCGACTTTTCGGGCGAGGGGAGCATCGCGCTCACGCGTCTCACGCCGACTGGCGACTCCGTCGTGATCGCGGGACAACGGGTGGGCGGGTTCTCCCATGTGCGTGCCATGGACGCCGACGGCCCGTGGTATGGCGGCTCGATCGCGGAGTTCGATCTGGGCGACCCTGACGCAGCCGACCTGAATGCCGACGGCGACGTGAACGACACGCTGGTCGTTGTGGTGACACGGGCGTCCGACGGGTGGGTGCTCTTCGCCGATACCAGGGGCGACGGGTCGCTCAGCGACGACCGGGCGGTGCACGACTACCTGGTGGCGCGTGAGACGTTCGGCTGGGCGCCCAGCGGCGGCACACCGTACGTGAACATCGCGGTGAACCTTGCCGATCAGAATGGCCAGCCGCTGCTGGACCTCTTCTTCGACACCCACGCCCACGGATCGCACGTCGCGGGTATCGCCGCGGGCCACGACCTTTATGGGGTGAAGGGCTTCGACGGCGTAGCACCGGGAGCGCAACTCATCGGGCTCAAGGTCTCGAACAATTCCCAGGGCGCGATTTCAACCACCGGGAGCATGATCCGCGCACTGGACTACGCGATCCGCTTCGCCGAGTCGCGGCAGCTGCCGCTGGTGGTGAACCTGAGCTTCGGCGTCGGCAACGAGCTCGAGGGCCAGGCGCGCATCGACCACCTCATCGACTCGACCCTCGCAGTGCACCCGGACGTCGTGTTCACGGTCGCCGCGGGCAATGACGGCCCCGGCCTGTCCACGCTGGGATTCCCCGGCTCGGCGACCCGGATCATTTCGGTGGGCGCGCTCTTTCCTGGCGTGTTCCTTTCGGGTGATGATGCAGGCCAGGTGCCGGCCAGCGGCATCGCCGACTTCAGCGCGCGTGGTGGCGAGATGGCGGGACCCGACATCGTCGCACCGGGCGTCGCGTACTCGACGGTCCCGCTATGGGACCGTGGCAGCGAACGCGAGGGTGGCACGAGCATGGCCTCGCCGCACGCGGCGGGGCTGGCGGCACGTCTCTATTCCGCGTCCCGGCAGAACGGGAAGTCCCCCAGTGCATGGACCATCCGCCAGGCGCTGATGGTGACGGCTCAGCCGCTGGACGGTGCGACGTTCGTGGACGAGGGCACCGGTCTCCCGAACCTGTTGCGGGCGTGGGCCTGGCTGAGCGGGCGGCCGGACGTGCCGTACGTAGCGGTGAGCACGCCGAGCGGCACCACCGCGGCGTTTGTGGACAATGGCGGCGATGGAACGACGGAGCGATTCGTGCTTCGGCGGGAAGGCGGCAAAGGCACGAGCACGCTGCGGTTCCGAAGCAGCGCGCCATGGCTCGAGGCGCCCGCCACCGTGAAGCTGGGCACCGACTCGGCGATCGTCGATGCCAGGATCCGCAGGGCACTACTCTCGAAGCCGGGCGTGTATGTCGGCGTCATCTCGGGATGGGGTCCGGACTCGCTGGCGGGGCCGCTGGTGCGCCTGGCGACCACCGTGGTGGTGCCGTACCGTGACAACGACGTTGAACTGAGGCAACTCAAGGTGCCAGCGGGCCAGTGGGTGCGGGTGCCCTTCGCGGTCGATTCGGCCCAGCCGTTCACCGTGCGAGTGTCATCGGATGCGGCGTCGCCCCCGCTCGCCTACTTGTTCGAGCCGGGTGGCATGCCATACCGGGATAACAACTCACGTCCGGCCGGGGACGGTGACCGGTCGGCGGTGTTCGACGTGCTTGGCCGCGATGCGATGCCGGGCAACTACGAGCTGGTGGTGCAAGCGTCGTCGTTCGAGGCGGCCAGCGTCAACGTGTCGGTACGGCAGTCGCCGGTACGTTTGGGGCTGTCGGGCACGGCCACGGGCCTCGAGGCCTCCGTGCAGAACCTGACGCGCGATGGCGTCCGTGCCGATGTGGGTGCCGCGGTGGTCGGCGCAGGGCGTGTCGCCACGGTGCAGGCTTCGGGCAGTGCCCGGCGCAACCTGCTGGTGGATGTGCCGGCGTGGACACGGGGCATCCAGGTGGATGTGCAGATGCCACGGACCGAATGGGGCCGGTTCACCGATCTCGGGCTGACGCTCTTCGACAGCGCCGGTCACCAACTGGCCAAGGCGCCGGTCAACTATTCGTTCGGGCGCCTGGAGCACGAACTGGAGAACGGGCACGCGGCGCAGCGGGTGATGGTGTCGCTCTTCCCCGGCTTCGCGCTGCCGGACGACGCGGCACCGTGGACGATCGCCATCACCATCCGCCTGTATGGCGACTCGGCGCAGGCGCTGGTGCCGGCCGACGAGCGGGCGCTGACCCTCGGACCGGGCGAAGCGCGCACGATGCGGTTCTCGGCGGCGTCGGGCCTGCGCTGCCATTCCCACGGGTTTCGTGCCGCTCGGGCTCCTGCTGGTGCGCACCGGTGATGACGAGATCTGGGCCAGTGAGGCACTGCTGTCGCCGGCCAGCGGCGTGGGCGCCAGGTGAGCGACGTTCTCCTGAGCGAGCGGCGGGACGCGGTCCTGACACTCACGCTCAACCGCCCCGAAAAGCGCAACGCGCTCAACGGCGCCATGGTGGAGGCGCTGCACACCGCGCTCGACGGCGTGGAGCTCGATCCCGGGGTGCGGGTGGTCGTGATCCGGGGTGCGGGGAAGGACTTCTGCGCCGGGGCGGACCTGGAGGAACTGCTGGCATCGGCCG
Organism: uncultured Gemmatimonadales bacterium; assembly: GCA_963789925.1. Classification (GTDB taxonomy): domain Bacteria; phylum Gemmatimonadota; class Gemmatimonadetes; order Gemmatimonadales; family GWC2-71-9; genus JAGGAG01. Next base: position 725,190 of record CAWBMQ010000004.1, on the reverse strand, counting down.
ATCGCGCGCCGGCCGAGAACGAGCGTGACGCTCTGCGGCTGGGCACGCTCCTCGGGCGGCTCCGGTCGTGTCCGCGCCCTGTGGTGGCGCTGGTGACGGGCCGGGCGCTCGCGGGGGGCGCCGGGGTTGCGACGGCGTGCGACGTCGTGATTGCCGCCGAGTCGGCCCAACTGGGCTATCCAGAGATCCAGCGGGGCTTCGTCCCCGCGATGGTCATGGTCCTCCTCCGGCGGATCGCCGGGGAGAAGCTGGCATTCGACCTCGTGGCGACCGGGCGCATCCTCAGCGCGACCGAGGCCCGGGCGGCCGGACTGGTGACACGGGTAGTGCCGGACGCCGGGTTCGAGGCGGCGGCGGCCGAACTGGTGAACGGCCTGGCGGCGGCGAGCCCGTCCGCGGTGCACCTTACCAAGAAGCTCTTCTACGAACTCGACGGCGCGAGTGTGGGCGACGGGATCGCGCTCGGAGCGCGGATCAACGCTCTGGCACGGACGACCTCCGACTTCCGCGAGGCGATCAGCCGCTTCCTGAAGCGCTGAGGCAGTCGCGCCCTGCCGGTGGGATGCCTATGTTATCCGGTCCGTACCACCAACCGGGAGATTCGATGAGCAAGATGATTCGTTCGGCGGCGGTGCTGCTCGGCCTCATTGCGCTCGCGTCGCGGGCGGAGGCGCAGGCAGCCGCCCAGCCGAAACCGAGCCCGCTCAAGGCAGCGGCGACCGAGTACAGCTTCGAGATCCGTCCGACGATCGGTCTCGTCATCCCGCTGGCGCCATCGGGCGACGTGGGCTGGGACATCGGCGGCAGCTTCCGGGTGCGTCCCCCGAGCTGGCCGGTGGGGCTGCAGCTGGACCTGATCTGGATGGACCTCGACTACAGCCTGTTCCAGTTCACCGCCGATGCCTTCTTCCCGTTTGCCACGGGGTCGAAGAGCTTCGAGCCGTACATCATCGCTGGCCTGGGCATGTATGACGGCGAGTTCGGCATCAATGCCGGCGTGGGCGCCGACTTCGCGATCTCGGGGTCGCCGATCGGCTTCTTCGCCGAAACGCGTTTCCATGTGGTATTCGAGCCGGGCGACAACCCGAACCTCCTGCCGATCAACGCCGGCGTCCGGCTTCGCTTCTAGATGCAGGCCCGCGCAATGGCGCTGGTGCTGGCTGCGCTGGTCACCTCGAGCAGCAGCGCCACGGGACAGACGATCAGCGCCGGCCTCCGGGGTGGCGTGACATTTCCCGTGGGGTCCTATGGCGACTCGGGCTCGACGCTCAGCACCGGCTGGAACGTCGGTGCCTCGGCGCGCGTCGACTTCGGGTCATCGCGCTTCGGGGTGCAGCTGGATGCGGGATACAGCGGCAACACCATCAATGGCTCGCCGTATGGCGAAATCAGCGACTGGCAGGCTGGCCTGGGACTCCTGTTCCGGTTCCTGCCGATCACCGCGCCGATACGGCCCTATGTCCTGGCAGGCGGGGGAGTCGACTACTGGCAGGACAACAGCGGGAATGGGCTGGTGCCGGCGTTTTATGTATCGGGTGGTGTGGATCTGCGACTGGACCCGATCGAGCCGTATGTCGAGGTGCAGTACCGGAACGTCCTGACACCGGGACCGAACCTGAGCACGGTGCAGCTCATGTTCGGGGTGCGGTATATCCTGGGGTACCGGTAAACAGCGGGAACGGAAGCGGAAAGGAAAACCGGAACGGGTTTCCGCTACATGTTCCTGCGGTACTGACCACCCACCTCGTAGAGCGCTGCCGAAAGCTGTCCCAGGCTGCAGACCTGCGCCGCTTCCATGAGCTGCGCGAAGACATTCCCCGATGACAACGCCGAGTGCCGGAGCGCCGCGAGAGCGAGGGGCGACTCCGCGGCATTGCGGGCCTCGAACGCCTCGCGAGTGGCGATGGCGTACTCCTTCTCCTCCGGAGTCGACGCGGATGACCTCAGCCGGCGTGGTGGTGGGCGAGCCGGCGGGGTCGAGGAAGGTGTTGACGCCGATGATCGGGAGCGTGCCGTCGTGCTTCCGCTTCTCGTAGAGCAGCGACTCGTCCTGGATGCGGCCCCGCTGGTACATCCGTTCCATGGCGCCGAGCACGCCGCCGCGCTCGGAGATGCGGCGGAACTCGAGCATCACCGCCTCCTCCACCAGGTCGGTCAGTTCCTCGATGACGAAGCTGCCCTGCAGGGGATTCTCGTTGCGGGCGAGGCCCAGCTCCTGGTTGATGATGAGCTGGATGGCCATGGCGCGCCGCACGCTTTCCTCCGTGGGCGTGGTGATCGCCTCGTCGTAGGCATTGGTGTGGAGCGAGTTGCAGTTGTCGTACAGGGCGTAGAGCGCCTGCAGCGTGGTGCGGATGTCGTTGAACGCGATCTCCTGCGCGTGCAGGCTGCGGCCGGAGGTCTGGATGTGATACTTGAGGCGCTGTGACCGGTCGTTGGCGTTGTAGCGCATTTTCATGGCCTTGGCCCAGATGCGCCGGGCCACGCGCCCTATGACGGCGTATTCGGGGTCGAGGCCGTTGGAGAAGAAGAACGACAGGTTGGGCGCGAAGTCGTCGACCTTCATGCCGCGCGACAGGTAGTACTCGACGTAGGTGAAGCCGTTGGCCAGCGTGAACGCCAGCTGGGAGATCGGGTTCGCGCCGGCCTCGGCGATGTGATAGCCGGAGATGGACACGGAGTAGAAGTTCCGCACCTGCCGCTCGATGAAGTACTGCTGCACGTCGCCCATCATCCGCAGCGCGAACTCGGTGGAGAAGATGCAGGTGTTCTGCGCCTGGTCCTCCTTGAGGATGTCGGCCTGCACCGTGCCGCGGACGCGACTGAGCGTGGCGGTGCGGATGCGCTCGTAGACATCGAGTGGGAGGACCTCGTTGCCGCTGACGCCGAGCAGCATGAGGCCGAGGCCGTCGTTGCCGTCGGGAAGGGTGCCGCGATACTGCGGACGAACGAGTCCCCGCTCGGCGTAGCGGGCCTCGATGCGCTTCGTCACCGCATCGGACTCGCCCTGCTCCCGGATCCAGCGCTCGCACTGCTGGTCGACCGCGGCGTTGAGGAAGAAAGCCAGGACCATCGGCGCGGGGCCGTTGATGGTCATGGAGACGGAAGTCGCGGAATCGCAGAGGTCGAAGCCGGAGTAGAGCTTCTTGGCGTCATCGACGGTGGCCACGCTCACGCCGGCATTGCCGATCTTGCCGTAGATATCGGGGCGGCGCGCGGGATTCTCGCCGTAGAGCGTGACGGAATCGAAGGCGGTGGAGAGCCGCTTGGCTGGCATGCCGAACGACACATAGTGGAAGCGGCGATTGGTGCGCTCGGGCCCGCCTTCACCGGCGAACATGCGCGCGGGCTCCTCGCCCTGGCGCTTGAGCGGGAAGACGCCGGCAGCGAAGGGGAACATGCCGGGAGGCGCCTCGGTGAGCAGCCAGGTGAGGATGTCGCCCCAGTCGGAATAGCGGGGGAGGCTCACCTTGGGCACGCGGGTGCCGGACAGCGACTCGGTGAAGAGGTCCTGGCTGATGACCTTGTCGCGCACCTTGAACTCGTAGCGATCGGCACGATAGCGCGCGACCATGATGGGCCATTCGGCGAGAAGCTGACGGCACTCGGGGGCCAGCTTCGCCTCCAGGGCGGCCCGTTCGGCCTCGAGCCCGCGCGATCCACTCCGGCGCCTTGCCGGCGGTCTGCTCGACACGCACGACACCGCCCGCGGCCGGCTCTTGCACCACGAGTGACGCCTGGCCCTCGCGGGAGCGGAGCTGGTCCAGCGCGCCGTTCAGCTGGTAAATGCGGCGAGCGATCGCAGCCTGCTCCTGCACGAAACGGGCATAACCCTCGGCGCCTTCGACGATCTCGGCGAGGTAGCGGCCGCGATCGGCGGGGATGATCCGTGACGTCTCGCCGGCGCCGGACACGAGCGGGCGCTGTGCGAGGAACGGCACGCCGGTCTTCTTTGCGATGGCCTCGAGCGTGGCGGTGAAGAGGCGGTTCATGCCGGCATCGTTGAACTGCGCGGCGATGGTGCCGTAGATCGGCAGGGTCTCGTCGGCGGCATCCCAGAGCTGCCGGTTGCGCTTGTACTGCTTCCGCACGTCGCGGAGCGCATCGAGGCTGCCGGCCTTGTCGAACTTGTTGATGGCCACCAGGTCGGCGAAGTCGAGCATGTCGATCTTCTCGAGCTGGGTGGCCGCGCCGTACTCGGCGGTCATGACGTAGAGCGACACGTCCGCGTGGTCGGTGATCTCGGTGTCGGACTGGCCAATGCCGGAGGTCTCGACGATCACAAGGTCGAAGCCGGCGGCACGGCAGATGTCGATCGACTCGCGCACGTGCTTGCTGAGCGCGAGGTTCGACTGCCGCGTGGCGAGGGAGCGCATGTACACGCGGGGGTCGTGCACCGCGTTCATGCGGATGCGGTCGCCCAGGAGCGCGCCGCCGGTACGGCGGCGGGACGGGTCGACCGAGATGATGGCGATGGTGCTGGTGGGGAGCGCGGCGAGGAAACGGCGAACGAACTCATCGACGAGTGACGACTTGCCGGCACCGCCAGTGCCGGTGACGCCAAGGACCGGCGCCTTCGCGGTGGCCAGGCGCGCGGCGAGTCCCTCGCGCAGATCGGCGACGCGCTCGGGCTCGTTCTCGGCGAGCGAGATGAGACGGCCGAGGGTCTTGGGATCACGCTTCGGTACCTCGGCCCACGCGGCATCGAGGTCGACGGCGGGGCGCGTGCGGTCACAGCGGCGCAGCAGGTCGTCGATCATCCCCTGGAGGCCCATCGCGCGGCCGTCATCGGGGGAGTAGATGCGAGAGATGCCGTAGCGGTGGAGTTCCTCCACTTCCGACGGAAGGATGGTGCCGCCGCCGCCGCCGAAGATCAGGATGTCGGCGCCGCGCTCGGCGAGGAGGTCGTGCATGTACTTGAAGAACTCGAGGTGTCCGCCCTGATAAGAGGTGACGGCGATCGCCGTGGCATCCTCCTGGATGGCGCACTCGACGATCTCGGCGGCGCTGCGGTTGTGGCCGAGGTGAATGACCTCGGCACCGGAAGCCTGGATGATGCGGCGCATCACGTTGATCGCTGCATCATGCCCGTCGAAAAGGGACGCGGCGGTGACGATTCGGATGGGCCGACGGGGCTTGGGTTCAGCCGAGGTCGGCACGGCGAGGGCCTGGGTCATTCCGTCTCCGGTCATGCGCCAAATCTAGGCAGGTCACCGGCTTTCCGCCCGGCGAATGGTGGGGCCCCTCAGTACCTTTCCCGCATGCCTACGACCGAAGGCGCCGTACCGTTCCCGCCGGTCAGCTATACCGATTGGCGCGCGGGCGTGGAGGCCGAGCCGGGACCCGATGTGGTGTCCCGCAGGCTCCGCGCCATCACGGAGGACGGCATTGCGATCGAGCCGTTGTACGCCCCGGGCGGGCCGGGGGACGCCGAGGCGCGGAACCTGGCGGGGCTGGTGGTCGGGCTGCTGCCGGCTGGGGAGCAGGGCTGGAAGATCCGGCAGCGGTTTCCGGCGAATGCACCTCGTGAGACGATCGACACTGCGATCGCCGGCGGGGTCCAGTCCATCGAGTTCACGTGGAAGGACACCGACGAGTTCCTGAAACTCTTCGCGCTGCTCCCCGATCTCGGCCTGGCGGAAATCGAGACGAGTCTCGAGGGAAATTTCGCGAAGTCACTCACCGGGTTCGGTGTCAGCGTCGAGAAGTTCGGCCGGCTCTCCCTCGGCATCGATCCCATCAACTCCTTCCTGCGGAATGAGAGCCTCACGGGAGAGCTCGTCCACGACGTCGGCATGGTTGGCCTCCTCAAGGAGTGGAACCGGCCTGGTGACATTCCACTTCGTGCATCGGGCGACGTGTTCTTCGATGCCGGTGCGACGAGTGGAATGACGCTGGGCATGACCATGGCCTCTGCGCTCGCCTACCTGCGGGCGGTCGAGGCCACAGGGGTGGATCCTGCGTGGGCGTCAGGCATGCTCGAAGTGCGGCTTCCCTGCGGTCCCCGCTTCTTCGAGGGCGCGGCGATGCTGCGGGCTGCGCGTCTCGTATGGGCCCGCATCCTCGAGGTGTCGGGAATGATGCCGGTGCCGCTTCGCCTCGTGGCGATCACCGGCCGCCGGAACCTCACCCGGCATGATCCCTGGAACAATGCGCTCCGAAACACTTCGGTCGCGCTGGCCGCGGCCCTCGGTGGTGCCGACGTCCTCCAGTTGCTCCCGCACGATGCGCGCACGGCGGAGCCCGGCCCGGCGGCTTTGCGCCTGGCGCGCACGACGGGACTGATCCTGCAGGAGGAGGCGTCGCTCGGGCGCGTCCTCGACCCGGCTGAGGGGAGCTGGTTCCTGGAGTCGCTCACCGCGGAGCTGGCCAGGGTTGCATGGGAGGAGTTGCGCCACCTGGATGCAGTGGGCGGCATCATCGCGGCGATCGAATCAGGTGACGTGAGCCGGCGTGTCGCCGAGGCCGCTGCGGCACGGCACGAGCGAGTGCAGTCGCGGCGTCACCCGATCCTCGGGGTGTCCGAGTATCCGGTCGAAGGGGAAGTGGCGACGCGGTCAGCACTCGAGATGGCCGAGGACGAGGCGCCCAGCGCGTTTCCCCTGCGACCCGATGCGCTGCCGTTCGAACTGCCGCGCGAGGCGGGTGCGCCATGATCAGGATCCCGAACTACGCCAATGTGGAGTGGACCCCGCCGTCGCTCCGGGCCGCGCCGCCCGGCGGAGCACCGTGGGTCTCGGCGGAGGGAATCACGATCCCGCATCAGTTCGATGCCTCGCTGCTCGACGGCGTCGATGTGGGCACGATGCCGGGCCATGCGCCGTACCTGCGGGGGCCGTACCCCACGATGTACCTGGGACAGCCGTGGACGATCCGGCAATACGCCGGATACTCCACGGCGGAGGAATCGAACGCGTTCTACCGGCGAAACCTCGCCGCCGGGCAGATGGGGCTGAGCATCGCCTTCGACCTGGCGACGCACCGGGGATACGACTCGGATCACCCGCGCGTCACCGGCGACGTGGGCATGGCGGGCGTGGCGATCGACAGCATCCTCGACATGCGGATCCTGTTCGACCAGATCCCGCTCGACAAGATGAGCGTGTCGATGACCATGAACGGCGCGGTGCTGCCGATCCTGGCGCTCTACGTGGTGGCGGCCGAGGAGCAGGGGGTGAAGCCGGCGCAGCTGGCAGGGACCATCCAGAACGACATCCTCAAGGAGTTCATGGTCCGCAACACGTACATCTATCCACCGGGCCCCAGCCTCAGGATCGTCGCCGACATCTTCCGCTACACCAGCCGGCACATGCCGAAATTCAACAGCATCAGCATCAGCGGCTATCACATGCACGAAGCCGGTGCGACCGCCGACCTCGAGCTGGGTTACACCCTGGCCGATGGCGTCGAGTACGTGCGGACGGGGCTCGGCGCCGGCCTGGGGGTCGACGCCTTCGCACCGAGGCTCAGCTTCTTTTTCGCCGTGGGGATGAACTTCTTCATGGAGGTGGCGAAGCTGCGCGCCGCGCGGCTCCTTTGGAGCCGCCTCATGCAGCAGTTCGCCCCGGCGAAGGCGAAGAGCTCGGCGCTCAGGGTGCACTGCCAGACCAGCGGATGGAGCCTGTCAGCGCAGGACGTGAACAACAACATCGTCCGGACCTGCATCGAGGCGATGGCGGCGACGCAGGGTGGCACGCAGAGCCTGCATACCAACGCGCTGGACGAGGCGCTGGCGCTGCCGAGCGATGCGTCGGCGCGAATCGCGCGGAACACCCAGCTGTTCCTGCAGCTGGAGACGGACACCTGCGTCACAGTCGATCCCTGGGGCGGCAGCCGCCATGTCGAGTGGCTCACCGACCAACTGGCACGCCGGGCACAGGGGCACATCGACGAAGTGGAGAAGCTGGGCGGCATGGCACGCGCCATCGAGGCGGGCGTACCCAAGCTGCGGATCGAGGAGGCGGCGGCGCGGACCCAGGCGCGTATCGACAGCGGGCGGCAGGCGCTGATCGGGGTGAACCGCTATCGCCCGGAACGGGACGAACCGCCGGACGTCTTGCGGATCGACAACCGCGCTGTGCGGGCGGCACAGGTGGCGCGTCTGGCCGAGCTCCGGTCGACGAGGGACGCAGAGGCCACGACGCGGGCGCTCGCCGCACTGGCGAATGCGGCAAAGACGGACCAGGGCAACCTGCTGGAGCTGGCCATCGATGCAGCACGGGCGCGGGCCACAGTCGGCGAGATGAGCGAAGCGCTAGCGGCGGTTTATGGCCGGCATGCGGCGCCCGTGCACGTGGTGAGCGGAGTCTATGGAGGGGAAATGGCGGGCACCGACGAGGGCATCGTGACAGTTCGCAATGCGGTCGACCGATTCGCTGCGCTGGAGGGACGGCGCCCCCGACTGCTCGTGGCGAAGGTAGGCCAGGACGGCCACGACCGGGGACAGAAGGTGATCGCCACCGCGTTCGCCGACCTCGGCTTCGATGTCGACATCGGGCCCCTCTTCGCCACACCCGATGAGGCGGCTCGGCAGGCCGTCGAGAACGATGTGCACGTCATCGGCGTGAGTTCCCTCGCGGCAGCCCACCTGACGCTGGTGCCGGAGCTGCACCAGGCGCTCGCGGCGCACGGCCGGCCGGACATCATGATCGTGGCGGGTGGGGTGATCCCGACGCAGGACCACGAGGCGCTCAAGGCAGCGGGAGCGAGCATGATCTTCGGGCCGGGTACGGTGATCCCCGAGGCTGCGCGAACCCTGCTGCACGAACTGACTCGACGTCTCGGACTGGATGAGTCCAGGATCTTCAACGGGCCGGATGGCGCGAAGTGACTGAGCCGCGACGGAGCGGCCCGTCCCTCGACGAACTGCTCGCGGGAGTGAAGCGGCGCGAGCCGGCGGCACTGGGTCGCGCCGTCTCCCTCATCGAATCGACCGCGCCGGCCGACCGGTTGCGCGCGGGCGAGCTGCTGACGCAGCTGGGGTCGGCAGCGCGTCCGTCGGTGCTGGTGGGAATCAGCGGCGTTCCCGGAGTGGGGAAGAGCACCTTCATCGACGGGATGGGTGCGCGACTGCTGGAGAAGGGTCACAAGGTGGCGGTGCTCGCCGTGGACCCCTCGAGCACGGTTTCGGGAGGCAGCATCCTGGGCGACAAGACCCGGATGCAGAAGCTGGCAGGCGACCCGAGGGCCTTCGTGCGGCCCTCTCCCACCGCCGGCACCCTGGGTGGCGTGGCGCCGAGGACGCCGGAGACGATCGCGCTCTGCGAGGCGGCGGGGTTCGACGTGATCATCGTGGAGACGGTGGGGGTCGGGCAGTCGGAGACGTCGGTGGCGGACCTCGCCGACGTGTTCCTGGTACTGATGCTGCCGGGCGGCGGTGATGAGCTGCAGGGGATCAAGCGCGGGCTGATGGAGCGGGCCGACGTCATCGCGGTGAACAAGGCGGATGGCACGAACGCCGAGCGGGCGCAGGCAACGGCCCGGGACTATCGCACCGCGATGCACCTCATGCGCGGCCGTGATGCAGCGGGTCCGCCGCCGGTGCTCACGTGCAGCGCGCTGGAAGGCATCGGCCTGGATGAAGTGTGGAGCGCCCTGCTGGAACGGCGACTGGGGCTGGTTGAGAGCGGAGTGCTGGCGGCCCGGCGCCGGGAACAGCGGGTGCGCTGGATGTGGGCCCTGGTAGAGCAGCGGGTGCGGTCAGCCCTCGAGACGCACGAGAGTGTCCGTGGACTGCTCGACGAGGTGACGCGGAGCGTGGCAGACGGCTCCATGCCGCCCAGCGTTGCTGCCGAGCGGCTGCTGCGTGCCGTCGGATTGGGGTAAAGCCTAGAACTCCCGCCGCTTCATTTCGTCGAAGAACTCGTCGTGCTCCTGCTGGTCGGGCCGCTCCGGGCGACGGGTTACGTCGAGCGTGGAGTCGTAGGTGGGCCTGACCTTGGACTTGGGCTTTTCAGCCTTGGCCATGTTCTTCTTGATGAGCGCCTCGAGCTGCTTGTCCTTCATACCGCCCCTCGTGTGGGTACCCAACCAATTTAGCTGAGCCTGCGCCCCAACCAAGGGGCCTCCTCCTCGCAACACATTGGCGCCGTGACGCGCCCATTGGGTGACGTTCCCGCCACCGCCCCCGGCGAATGTGCCGGTATGCCGACTCTCTCGGACGCCCGTGCCGTCCTGCTCCGCCACTTCGGGTTCGCCGACTTCCGCCCGGCCCAGCGCGAAGTCGTGCGCTCAGTGCTGTCGGGTCGGGACACACTGGCGGTGCTGCCGACCGGTGCCGGGAAGTCGGCCTGCTTCCAGGTGCCGGCGCTGCTGCTCGATGGGATCACGGTCGTGGTCTCTCCCCTCATAAGTCTCATGACGGACCAGGTCGCGGCGTGCCAGCGGCGGGGCATCCCGGCTGCGGCACTCACCAGCGCCACGTCGGCGATGGACCGACTGGTGGTGATGGAGTCGCTCCGGAGCCGCAGCATCCGGCTCCTGTACCTCTCTCCCGAACGACTCGCGGCATCGGCGACGACGCTGCGGCAGCAGATCGGGACGCCGGCGATGCTCGCGGTGGACGAGGCACACTGCATCTCGGAGTGGGGCCCGGATTTCCGCCCGTCTTATCGCCGCCTCGGCGTGGTGCGGCGACAACTCGGCATGCCGCCGGTCGCCGCGCTCACCGGGAGCGCCACGCCGGACGTGCGGCGGGACATCACGCGGCAGCTGGCGTTCCGGAACGGTGCCGCCGCCACGGAGTACGTCGCCTCGTTCGACCGGCCGAACCTGCGGTTCCACGTGAAGACTGTGGCATCGGAAACGGAGCGGTTCAAGGCAATGCTGGCGGAACTCGACGCCAGCCAGCCGCTCGCAATCGTCTATACCCCGACACGGAGCATCACGGAGGCGGTCACCCGCGCCATTCGGCTCGCGGGCTACGATGCGGTGCCCTACCACGCGGGCCTCACCAGCGAGTACAAGCTCCGCGCGCTGCAGCGGTTCACTGGCGCACAGCTTGCAAGTGGTGGTTGCGACCTGCGCCTTCGGGATGGGCATCGACGCGCCGAACGTGCGACTGGTGGTGCACTGGTCGATGCCGCCCACACTGGAGTCCTACTACCAGGAAGCGGGAAGAGCAGGCCGGGACGGGGCGCCGGCACGCTGCGTCCTGCTATACCGGAAGGGCGACGGCGACCGGCAGCGGGAGCAGCTCGACGTCACTTTCCCACCGGCTCGCGCCGTGGAGCGGATCTGGCGCGACGCGGAAGCGGTAAAACGGGCGCCGGTGAGCCTTCGGGAATCGGCGGAGCGATTGCGTCAGGAGGTGCTGGACCCATCGGGCAAGGCGGACTGGGGGCCGGTGAAGCGGCGGCGGAAGCTGGCGGACGCACGGATCGGATCGGTGGAAAAGTACGCGACGACGCGGGGATGCCGGCGCAGCGTGTTGCTGGGTTACTTCGGCGAACGGCTCCATGGATGCGCCGGGTGCGACCACTGCGGACCAGCCGCGCTGAGTCGCGGGTTCCCCGACCGTCCCGGGCGGGGCTAGAATGAAGCGGTCGTCGCGGCTCCTCACCGCGGCATCTCCCAGCTGAAATACCGACCCCTCTTCGCCGATCGGAACATGTCGCCAGAACGTTCCTGAGGCCCTCGCGTGCTAGTGTGACACTGCCCTGGCGATTTCCAACGGATGGTGGTTTCGCGGTTCGCTGTTCGTTGGCATGCTCGTCTTCTCGACCTCGGCCGTCGCTTCGGCATTCCCGGCAGCAGGACGCGGCACGGCAAGCATTACGGCGAGGGCTCTCGGCGGTGGAGGGCGCGGTGTTCGGGCTCCTGGGACTGCTGGTGGCGTTCACGTTCTCGGGTGCCGCTCGCCGATTCGATGATCGCCGAGCGCTGATCGTGGAAGAGGCGAACGACATCGGCACGGCGTATCTCAGGATCGACCTGCTGCCCGCCGGAGGCACAACCGGCCGTTCGGCAGAAGTTCCGCGAGTACACCGATGCACGCATCGCCATCTATGCATGCGCTGCCCGAACATCGAGAAGGCTCTGGGTCACCTGGCGCGGGCCAATGCCCTGCAGGGCGAGATCTGGAAGCTCGCGGTGCCAGCCGCAGCGCAGGCCCCGCCGGCTTCCTCGGCGTCCGATGCTGCTGCTCCCCGCGCTGAACGCCATGTTCGATATCACGAACACGCGCATCCTGGGCCACGCGAATGCACCCGCCGGTCGTCATCTTCACTCATGCTGGCCGCGCTGGCGCTCGGTTGCGCACTCATCGCCGGACATGGCATGTCGGCGGCACCGGAGCGGAACTGGCTCCACATGGTCAGCTTCGCACTGGTCCTCTCGACCACGGTCTTCGTGATCGTCGACCTCGAGTTTCCGCGCGTGGGCTGATCCGAGGTGAGCGCGTTCGACCAGGCGATCGTCGACGTGCGAAAGGGCATGGAGTGAGCCGCGCAACGACGGCATGGTTGCTACTGATCCTGGCGGGGCTGCTGGAAATCGGCTGGCCACTGGGGCTCAAGCTCAGCCAGGCGTCCGACCGCCGGGCAATCGGCCTTGTGAGCGCGGCGCTCTGCATGGCCGCGAGCGGGGCGCTGCTGTGGCTGGCACAACGGGACATTCCCATCGGGACCGCCTACGCCGTGTGGACGGGGATCGGGGCTGCGGGGACCTTCCTCATCGGGATCGCCTTCTTCGAGGATCCCATCTCATTCATGCAGGGTAGCATCCGCGGGGCTGATCGTGGTGGGCGTGATCGGGTTGAAGATGGCCTGAGGGCTTGGACTGCGGGAAGAGAAAATTCGGGAAAAGGGAAGAGGGAACAGGGACGGTTGCAGACGGAACGGAGACTGCTGACCAAATGACCTTGTCACGTTTCGTTGCGGCGTCGAGTGCGCTGCTGCTGGCCCTGGCCAGCCCCCGGGAGATGCGGGCGCAAGAGATCCCAAGCCCCGCCTACCTGACCTATCTCACTCCCGGACTGCCGCGGGCGATCGCGGAACAGCCGTCGACGGCTCTCTTCCAGCTCTACGGGGACACGCTGGCCGCGGGCTACGTCGACGTGAACCCGAAGAACGGGATCGACGATGTGCGGGACAAGTGGTTCATGTCGCTGTCGGCGAGATTTGCTCCGTGGATGGTGCGCAACACGATCGACTTTCCCATGGACTGGCAGAAGTTCATCTACCAGGGGTCGACCTTCAGCCTGTTCGATGACCGGTTCGAGGTGTCGGGAGACGACCCCCGCCTGGTTTCCAGCAGCTCGATCAACATGCAGGAGGTTCCGGGGCATCCGTGCCCGGTTCCGAACGCCGAGGCAGCCAACGACACGATGCCCGACTGCAGGCTGCTGACCCTGCTCTACAAGTACGGGCCGGGACTCCGTGCGGCACCGAAGCCGGTCAATCCCACGAGCGATGCCGCGACGGTGCTCTACTTCCAGTTTCCGGGAGAGGATCCCGAGAGCTGGCACAAGGCGTATACCGGTGCCGACGGCAAGCTGAAGCGGGAGTATCTCGGGTTCGCCAAGACCTTCGTACACCCGTTCATCATCGAGGCGCCGGGGCGTTCCCCCGCGGACCCGCGGTACCAGCTGGTGCTGCAGTACTGGTTCTTCTACCCGTACAACGACGCAGGCAACATCCACGAGGGTGACTGGGAGCACCTGAACGTCCTCCTCACGACGCGGGCACAGGGCGCGGAGCCGTTCACGGCGGAGCAGATGACGGCATTCCTCGCGAGCCCGCCGGCGCTTGGGGAGATCATCACGCGCGAACTCCAGTATTACTTCCATCACTGGGTATTCCGCCTCGACTACTTCCAGCCGAACGTCTACCTGCCGCGCGACGAATGGGAGAAGCAGGTGGACGCCTTGCCGCCGGAACGGGTCGGCGAGCAGGACATCTGGAAGCAGCTGCGCAACCAGGCGTACATGGACGACGAGGAGACGATCTTCAATTTTCACCCGATCGTCTTTATCGGCGGCGACAACCGCGGTCTGCAGGCGCTGATCTCCAAGCCATCGTCATACGGCCGCGCCAGCCACGGCAGCTATCCATTCGTTGGGCTGTACAAGGACGTGGGCCCGCAAGGCACGGGTGAGCTCGTGAAGCACCGGTGGAACCGGTTCAGGGATCCGCCCGACTCCAATGCCCCGGAGACCGAACCGATCGTGCGCTATGACAACCCGGAACGGCTGGAGGTCATCGCCGACTGGGAGCGGCTCCTGCCGATGGTGGAGACGAACGCCGCCGCGCGCTGGGATTGGCTCTGGATGGTGCTGCCGATCCGGTTCGGGTATCCCGCCACGGTGTCGCCGTTCGCGGGAATCATCAAGTACGCGGAAACCGGCAACTCGTCGATCGCCAGCCCGCCCTACAACAGCGGCTGGAACCGCACCGGCGCGGTTGCAGGCTACGGCTCCTACAACCCGAACCTGCTGAGTTCACAGTTTCCGGCGAGCCTGCAGGACAATTTCCGGACCGGCTGGGGCTACTTCAACCTGACGCTGCCGCTGCTGGCCACGCTGCCCGGCCTCGACGTGCTCTATCGGCTCATCAGTTCCCCGGCGCGGGCACTCGACAAGAGCTCCGGTCCGGCGTTCTTCCCGGCGAACACGATGCCGTTCCGGTCGTTCGGCGTCACCGGCGGCGTGTCGATGTTCCAGCCGACCGATGCGTGGATGGGACTGTTCGGCTTCAACGAACTGTTCATTCCGCTGGTCGACCAACTCGCGGAAATCGCCGGCGACAGCGTGGTGAACGCGAACAGCATCGGGAGCCTGAACGACCTGGCGCTGCAGTGGATGTTCGGCGTCAACCTGTACCTCGGCCGCCGGTTCGTGAGCGAAACGACGCTGCGCCACGGCAACAGCACGCTTGGCGAGCAGCTCGTCGTCGAAGGGTGCGCCGGGCGTCTACAACCTTCAGGGGAACCTGGATTTCTGGGAGCTGGTCGGGCAGATGCGGTACAACCTTGGCACTGGGGCATTCGAGCCGTACATCAAGGGCGGCTACGGATTGAGCTGGTACCAGCTTCAGGACGTGACACTGAACGGCGAGGTCCTGGGCGCGGGGGAGTCCCCCTGGGTGAGAAAGCCCGGCTTTTTCGAGAACCTGCTGCCCAATACCTGGAACCTCGGCGCCGGCCTCGAGTTTGTGCCCCTCCGGAAAATCGGCGGGCCGGACTTCGGTTTGAAGGCCGAGGCGGTATGGTTCACCCACAACCTCGGCGTGACGTCACAGACCGATTTTCTCTTCGTGAAGGATGTGCGGATCAACCGCTGGACCTTCGCGTTCTCCGGTACACTCAGCTTCTAGGCAGACTGATCAATATGGACCTCTCACTGTACCTCAATGAACAGCATTTCCAGGTGCGCGACATGGTGCGCGAGTTCGGTCGCACCGAGGTGGCCCCGGTGGCCCGCGAGCTGGACCGCACCTCGACCTTTCCGTGGGACAACATCCGCAAGATGGCCGACCTGGGCCTGCTGGGTGTTCCGTGGAGCGAGGAAATGGGCGGGGCGGGGATGGACCAGCTGTCCTACTACATCACGATCCACGAGCTGGCGAAGGTGGACGCGAGCCATGCCCTCACCATCAGCGCGCATACCAACCTCGGCACCTCGCCGATCATGGACTTCGGCACCCAGGCGCAGAAGGAGAAGTATGTCCCGCTCCTCGCGTCGGGAAAGGTGCTGGGCGGGTTCGGGCTGACCGAGCCAGGGGCGGGCAGCGACGCCGGCGGCACCGCGACCACGGCGGTGGACAAGGGTGATCACTTCGTGCTCAACGGCTCCAAGATTTTCATCACCCATGCCGGCGTCGGCGAGATCTTCAGCGTCACGGCGCGGACCGGACCGGGCAACCGGGGCATTACCAGCCTGCTGGTGACGAAGGACACGGTGGACCTGGACGAGGCCAAGCGGGTCGGGGTGGGGCATGCGCCCGACCTGCCCAAGATCAAGGGTGTCCGGGCGGGCAAGAAGGAAGACAAGATGGGCTGGCGGGCCAGCGACACCCGGGAGCTGGTGTTTGAGGACGCCATCATCCCCAAGGAGAACCTCCTGGGCAAGGTGGGCGACGGGTTCGTCAACTTCCTGAAGACCCTCGATGCTGGCCGGATCGGGATCGCGGCCTTGTCGCTCGGGATCGCGGAGGGGGCGTTCGACGAGGCGGTAAAGTACGCCGGGTACCGGAAACAGTTCGGGAAGGCGATCGGGTCGTTCCAGGGGGTGAGCTTCCAGCTGGCCGACATGGCACTCGAGATCGAGGCGGGAACCCATCTCCTTTACCATGCGGCGTGGCTCAAGCAGAATGGCAAGCCGTTCAAGAAGGAAGCGGCCATGGCGAAGCTGTTCTGCTCGGAACTGGCGATGCGGGCGACCACCAAAGCGGTCCAGATCTTCGGCGGGTATGGCTACACGACGGAGTACCCGGTGGAGCGGATGATGCGCGACGCCAAGGTGTGCGAGATCGGTGAGGGAACGAGTGAAATTCAGCGGCTGGTCATCGCCCGGCACATCCTGGGCGACATGGTGAACGGCTGATATTGCCCTAAGCGATTGCTCACCTTACCTTTAGACAGTCTTGCAGCGAAGCACCACCGATCGCCCGCAGGCCAGTCGGGCTGAATATCGGGGTGTAACGCTCATGTTGCCGCCCTCCGCGCCAGTGTGGCGCCGAGGGCCTGATGCTCGGAGCAATGCCGCCGGTGAGCGGATTCGCTCCACCTAACCTTGCGCATGCCGTGTCCCCGTTGCCTCAGTGGCCAGCAAGCCGCGGGGGGAGCGCGTGGTTGCGGCTGAGGTTCGCTCGTGAAGCGCGAGATCCTCATCAACGGGAGCCAGCGCGAGACGCGCCTGGCGATCCTGGAAGATGATCGGCTGGTCGAACTGCTGGTCGACCGTCCCGATCACCGCCGCACCGTCGGCGACATCTATCTCGGACGGGTCGACGCCGTCCTCCCCGGAATACAAGCCGCGTTCGTGGACATCGGTCAGGAGAAGAGCGCCTTTCTCCATGCCTCCGATCTCCTCGAGCCCGATGAGGACGACGATGAGCCGTCCGACGAGGACACCGACGAGCACGAGGTGTTGGTCGAGGAACCTGCGCTGGACAGCGAGCCCGAGGCCAGTGCCAGCGGGGACGACCAGAAAGCGTGGCGCGGGCGGAGAAAGCGGGGCAACGGCAATGGCGGGGGAGAACCGCGCCAGCGCGAGGTCTCGAGCCGCCGGCAGCTGCCGAACATCGCCGAGATCCTGAAGAAGGGCCAGAATCTCGTCGTCCAGGTGACCAAGGAGCCCATCAGCACCAAGGGCTGCCGTGTCACCGCCCAGATTTCCCTCCCCGGCCGATTCCTCGTCTACATGCCCTTCGCCTCCAAGGTGGGGGTGAGCCGCAAGATCGAGAGCCGCGAGGAGCGGGCGAAGCTGCGCGAGATGGTGGGCCGGCTGCTCCCCGCCGACTCGGGCGGCATGATCGTGCGCACGGTCGCCGAGGGCGTGACGGAAGAGAACTTCCAGCGCGAGGTGGACTCGCTGCTGAACCTCTGGAAGAAGATCAACCGGAAGAAGACCTTCGTGCGGAAGGCCCCGGCGCTGCTGCAGCGGGAAACGAGCCTGACACGCGGCATCATCCGGGACCTGTTCAGCTGGAAGGTGGATGCGCTGCAGGTGGACTCGAAGGAGCTGCACCACGAGATCGAGCAGTACCTGCAGCAGGTGGACCCGGATCTGATGCAGCGGGTGCACATGTACAGCGAGTCCACGCCGCTGTTCGACAAGTACGACATCGAGTCCGAGATCCGCGACCTGTTCAAGGCGCGGTGCGAGCTGCAGGCGGGCGGGTCGATCATCATCCAGCCGACGGAAGCGCTGACATCGATCGACGTGAACACGGGACGCTACACCGGCAAGAAGGATCCCGAGAAGACGATCCTCCGGACCAACCTCGAGGCGTCGCGCGAGATCGCGCGGCAGATCCGCCTCCGGGACATCGGCGGCATCATCGTCTGCGACTTCATCGACATGGAGACGCGGGCCAACCGGGACCGGGTGCTGCAGGAGCTGCGGACGCACCTGGGCCGGGACCGGGCCCGCACCAAGGCGCTGGCGGTGTCCGAGCTGGGCCTCGTAGAGATGACCCGGCAGCGGGTGCGCCCGTCGTTGTGGCACTCGATGACGACGGACTGCCCGACGTGTGCCGGCACCGGCCGGGTGTTCACGCCCGAAGTGGTCGCCCGGCGGCTGGAGCGGTCGCTCAAGCGGGCGGGTCATGAGCACCGGGAGCGGCAGCTCACGGTGCGACTGCACCCGGAGGTGGCGCTCTACCTGCTGGAGGAAGAGCCGAAGTTCCTGCAGACGCTGCAGAAGCTGACCGGGCTCGACCTGGAGCTCCGGGATGACCCGATGATCCGGCTGGACGACTTCCGGCTGATGAGCAAGCCGGCGGGGCGGGACGTGACGCAGCAGTATGCTGTGGCGTAGAAGGCCGGACAAGGAAGGCAGGTGGGAAGGGAAGAGGAGGGCGGGAGCTCAGAGCTCTCGCCCTTTTGCGTTCTCGGGTCGTAGAATCTCCCGTCCCTTTCCGCCGTACCTGAGGATCCCTGATGCCGTCGTTCCGTCTGGCCAGCCCGGTGGCCGCCATGTTCGTTGTGTCGATGCTGGCGGGTTGTGGGAGCGACGGCGGGGGTGGCGGTCCCGTGGACGGGCACTTGGACGGGCTCGCCGCCGAGGCGAAGGAGATCTTCGCGGCCGGAACTACCGAGAACCAGGCGATCGCCCTGGCGGATGAGCTCGAGGCGGCCGCAGCAGCAGGCGACGACGTGACCGCCGATGCGCGGGCTTTCGCGCTGACCGGCCTTGCGCTCACTGAGTATCACGCGGGGCATCTGGAAGGCGGGAGCGGGGTGCCGACGGCGCTCGCCACCTTTCTCAAGAACGTGTTCCGGGGGGCGGGACTCGCCGTACCGCCGCTGAGCGCGGCGAACTTCGGTAACGAGGGAATCGTCGTGGTGGTGCAGACCAGTGGCGGTACCTTCACGAGCCGGACGCTGCACGCGGGTATCGACCTGCCGGCGGGCGCCCTGCCACGCCAAGTGCTGCTCGCGGCCCGCCGCTTACCGGATGCCGCGGCCTACTCACCCACCAATGGACCGCTCCCCACCAGTCTCGACCAGTATCCCCTGTTCTACGAGTTCAGCCTGACGCCAGCCGTGATGCTGAGTGCCGATGCGATCCTCGGCATCTGCGAGGTGAGGGAACCGTCGAGTCCGTATTACCCGCCCGACGACGTCTTCACACGGCTGCAATTGGCGCACCCCGATCCCGACAATTCGTCAAACATCGTCCTGCTTCCGAAAGTGAATGCCCCGTTCGTCGACTGCGATGACGTGGCCACAAGTGCGACGCGCGGCGCATCGTTGCTGGCGCGGCGCCCCGGCATTGGCGGGCCGGTGCGCACATTCAGCCCGTTCGGCGCGGTGGACCCGGAGACGCCATCCCAGGGTGGGACCGGCATCTGACCGCGGCTGCGTCCACGGTCTCGCCACAAAGGCTCCGGGGGGGAGGGTACTTGCCCGAAACCCATTCCCTGTCTATACTTGCGGGCTAGTTTTTCACGTAAACGGCTCGACGTAATACTACACGGCAGGATGTCATGTCTTACGCAATCTTCCGCGCGCTCGGCAAGCAGTTCCGGGCCGAAAAGGGCAAGACGCTCAAGCTACCGCTGATGGTCGCGGAGCCGGGCGCCAAGATCACCTTCGACGAGGTCCTTCTCTCGTCGGACGGCACGACCATCACCGCCGGAGCTCCGCTGGTGAAGGGCGCCAAGGTGACGGCCGAGGTCGTAGGTCACGGCAAGGACGAGAAGCTGTACGTCTTCAAGTTCAAGCGCCGGAAGAACTATCGCCGCAAGACGGGACACCGGCAGAAGCACACCGAGGTCCGCATTACCGACGTGAAGGTGGGCTAAGCCATGGCACACAAGAAGGGCGTAGGCTCCAGCCGCAATGGACGCACCAGCAACCCGCAGTACCTCGGCATCAAGAAGTACGGTGGCGAGAAGGTTCGCGCGGGCAACATCCTGGTGACGCAGAAGGGCACGAAGTTCCACCCGGGCAAGAATGTCCGGAAGGCGACGAACGACACGCTGTTTGCCCTGGTCGATGGCGTCGTGAAGTTCGAGTGGAAGGACAAGGACCGGAAGAAGATCTCGGTCTACCCGGTGGAGGCGCAGGCCACGGCCTGAAGCCCGGGGTACTGAAGTGCGAAGGCGGTCGAGGCAGCATGCCCGACCGCCTTTTTCGTTTCCGCGATCCCGAGAATCAGTTGCGGAGGGCGACCACTCGCTCGGGATAGTCGGTGCAGATTCCATCGACACCCGAGGCTATGAGGCGGGTGAGGTCGGCGTCGCTGTTCGCGGTCCAGGCAATGAGGCGGCGGCCGGCGCGATGGACCTCGTCCACCAGTCCCTTGTCGACCATGACGTGGTTCTGCCAGAGCACGGTGGCACCTGCGGCGGCGAGCACTGGCAGCGGATCGATGAGCCGGGCGTCGAGAAGCACGCCCCGGCGAAGGGCTCCATCGCGCTCACCGAGCCGTCGAACGATCCGGTGATCGAAGGAGTGCACCGCGTAGCGTTCGGGCTCCGGCCCGGTGTGGAGGGTGCGGAGGAGCACGGCGTCGAGGTACTCCTCGATGCCCTTCACCTCGATCCAGACATCCATGCCGCGGAGCAGGGTGAGGACCTCGCTCAGCAGCGGCACGGTCTCGCCGTTGGGGAGATGGTGCTGGTGCACCACGTCGAGGCTCAGGTCGCCGATGCGACCGAGGCCCTCGAGGGTCGGCGCGTGGTGGACCACGATGGCGCCGTCCCGGGTGGCATGGATGTCCAGTTCCACCCCCTCGCCGCCCAGGGCCTTGGCCCGGCGGAAGGCGGCGCGGCTGTTCTCGTACTCGTGTCCGGACGCACCACGGTGTCCGATACTCAGCGGTCGAGCCATGAAATCCGTATGTCAGGGATGACGACGATCACTGCGAGAAAACGCAGCTTGTTGCACCCAATATACTTGCGGCGGCCTGCGGCAGGCAGGCTTCGTTACGAACCGTGGCGTGCTTAACACTTCCCAACCGACTGCGTCCACAGCCCGTACATGGTAGCGATGAGACCATCCGAGCCGCCAACCGACGCCTCCCTGGCAGCAGCCTGGCGCGCGGGAGACGAGGGTGCAGCGGCGGAGATTGTCCGGCGGCACGCCGGGGCCATCGCGCGCTTCCTGTACAGCGCGGGCGCGGGGCAGAGCGACGTGGACGACCTGGTCCAGGAGGCGTTGTTCCGGGGTTTCCGGCGGCTGGAGAGCTGGCGGGGCGAGGCGTCGCTGAGGAGCTGGCTCTGCTGCATCGCCGGCAACCTGCTCAAGGATGATTACCGGCGCAGCAGGGGCCGGACGGTGGTGTCGATCGAGGACGACCAGGCCGTGGACCAGGCCAATCCGCTTGAGGAGGCGACGGCCAGTGAGTCGAAGGCCAGGCTCCGGGTCGGTCTGCAGACCCTGCCGAGACTCCAGCGCGAGGTGTTCCTGATGCGGGCGCAGCAGGGATGCGAATACGGTGAGATCGCGGCGGCCCTGGGCACCACGCCGGGAGCGGCGCGGGTGCACTACCACCATGCCGTGAAGCGGCTCAAGGAACTGATGTCATGAGCATGTGCGACGAAGTGTCGGACCGGATGCCGGCGGTGGCATCGGGACGGAGCGAGTGGACGGCGGAGGAGCGAGCGCACCTGGCGTCGTGCAGTGACTGCGCGGCAGAGTGGACGCTGGTGCTTACTGCATCGAACCTGGGCCGCGACGTGACGGTGGATACTGCGGCGCTCACGCCGCTGGTGCTCAACCGGGCGCGCGCGGCAAAGGTGGAGGCGACGCGGCAGCGGTGGCTGAGGCAATCGATGGCGGTGGCCGGTCTGGCAATCGCTGCAGTGGTGCTGCTGATGCTGGTGCCGGCGCGGAACAAGGCGCCCGAAGGGCCACCGGTTGGCGTCATGGTGGAAGCGCGGGGGGAGCTGCAGCTGGCGGAACTGGACGATGCCGCCCCGGCGGAACTTGAGATGGTGCTGGCGGAGTTCGACGAGCCAGTCGAGACGACCAGCACGCTCGATGGTCCCGATCTCGAAGGACTGGACATTTCACAGATGGACAGCGCACTGCGCTCATGGGAGGAAAGCTGAATGTCACAGGGACGAGTCTCGCTGCTCGGCTTGCTGATGCTGGTGGGCACTGCCGCCCCGATGATGGCGCAGGACAGCGCACAGGCGCCGGGGATGGGGTCAGCGGAAATGCGGCAGCGGATCGAGGCGCGGTTCACGGAGCGGGTGAAGACCGACCTGGGGCTCACCGAGGAGCAGACGGTGAAGCTCAAGCAGGTGGCGGGCGACTGGTTCGACAAGCGTCGTGCGATGGAGTCGGAAGAGCGCGAGCTGCGGCAGGCACTGCAGGGTCAGCTCCGGCCGGGTATCGCGGCCAACTCCGACAGCGTGAGCCGGATCGTGAACCAGCTGCTCGACCTCAAGGTGAAGTACGCCGAGAGCTACCGGGAGGAGAACAAGCAACTCGGCTTCCTGACACCGGTGCAGCGGGCGCAGTACTACTCGCTCCGGGAGCGCCTGCTCGATGCGCTCAAGCAGGCGAGACAGATGCGCCGGTCGGGCGGCGGGGCCCAGCACTGGCATGACGGTGCCTCGCGCGGGCAGGGCCGCCAGCCCTAGGTCAACCGGCGAATTTCTCGGAGTAGAGCTGCTGCGCCCGCACGATGGCTGCGCGGGCTGCGGCGGCATTCTCGAAGCCGCGCGTTTCGGTGGTAGTTCCCTCCAGGTCCTTGTACACCCGGAAGAAATGCTCGATCTCCTTCAAGTAGTGCGGCGGCACGTCGTCGAGGTCGTGCATCTCGCTGGCGTAGGGGTCTCCGAGGGGCACGGCGAGGACCTTTTCGTCGGCCTTGCCGCGGTCGACGAGGTGGAAAAGGCCCACGGGGCGCGCCTCGACCAGGCAACCGGTAAACGTGGGGATCGTGCTCAGGACCAGGATATCGAGCGGGTCGCCGTCATCGCCGAGCGTGCGGGGGATGAAGCCGTAGTCGCCCGGGTAGTGGACCGCGCTGTAAAGGACGCGGTCGAGCCGGAACATTCCGATCTCCTTGTCGAGCTCGTACTTGTTGCGCTCATTGGTGGGGATCTCGATGACTGCGGTGACCTGATCGGGCGGCGAGGAGCCGACCGGGATATCGTGCCAGGGGTGGAAGGAGCGGATGGATGGACGGGACATCGGTGCTCCGGTGACGAGATGGAGGGAAAATAGGCTGGGATGTCTTGACGTGAAGTACCGCTGTAACATTGAACACCCATCGCCTCGGAGGCAGTCGAGATGCCCGATCGGCCGACTTCGGATCCCAAGCAGTTCATCCAGGGCGCTCCCGTCCTGCATGTAGTCGATGTCAACGCGACCGCGACCTACTACCGCGACAGGCTTGGCTTCACATGGGACTTCGGCGACGAGGAGTATTCCGTCGTCTGGCGGGACAATGCTGCGATACACCTGTCGAGAAGTGGCCAGCGTCCTTCCGTTGCGGGGATCCACCTGTTCCACTGGGTTCGAGACGTTGACGCGTACTATCGTGAGATCAAGGAAAGAGGGGCTGAGGTGCTCGAGGAGCCTACTAACCGACCCTATCACCTCCGTGAGTTCACGGTCCGAGATCCCAACGGCATCGAGATCGTTTTCAGTCAGGAGGTCGAGTAGGATCGCGCCCCGACGACCTGCTTCGCAGGAGCGCTGAGAGGCAGGCCGCGCAGACTGAGGACAACAGGGGGCTTCCTGAGTAGCTTTCCGCGGCGGCATGCAGGGCAGTCGCTTGCAGTACCTGGCCCGGGTGGCGGAATGGCAGACGCAGTGGACTCAAAATCCACCGGGGGGCAACCCCCGTGCGAGTTCGACTCTCGCCCCGGGCATTACAAGGGCAACCAGTTAGCGAAGGCACAGCCGTCGAGATTCGGTGACGTTCTTGTATCATTCGTCGCTTCGATGGGGCGAAGGCAGTCCTGTGCGGCACTCCCGCTGCTCGTTGTGCGAACTTCGAGACTCCATCAAGGGTCCGCCAGCCCGCGAGTTTGAGGACGGGTTCGCGCGGGTAATAATCGGCTCCCAATCGTGAGCGTTCGACTCTTGAATCGGGCGTGGCGTCCACTGGGCGGAGAGGGCGTCCCGACGCGTCCGGGGCCCCGACAGTTTGCAGAAATACCCCTCCTGCGCGTACGTTAGCATCTTGCGAGTGAAGAGTCTCCTGAAGACGAAACGAGAAGCCGCGTGCTGAAATTCGCAAAGGCCGTGGTCCGCGATACCTTGAACCGCTGGCCGAAGAAACTCTGCAGAGACGAGTTCGAGGACCAGAAGTTTCTCCGCTTTAACGAGCGTCCCATCGAGTTTTGCTTCGTATTCCGCAACCTGGGCGAGCTGTCTCCACGGACCATCCTCGATGTCGGTACCGGCCCGACGGCACTGCCTCAGTTGATGCGCCACTGCGGACCCCTGGTTACGGCCACCGACAACGTGCGGGATTACTGGGCAAACGGCATGGTTAACCGTCACTACCACGTCATCGATGACGATATCACTGCCACCCGCCTCAAGGGAAAGTACGACCTGGTCACCTGTGTGAGCGTGCTGGAGCACATAGTGAAGTTCGATGCTGCGGTGAACAACATGTTCTCGCTCCTCGATCCGGGCGGTCACCTGATCATCACCTGTCCCTATAACGAAAGGAATTACGTCAGCAATTGTTATGAATTGCCAGATTCGAGCTATGGTCAAGACGTCCCTTACATTACGCAGTCGTATTCCAGAAAGGAGGTGGACCGCTGGCTCACGGAGAATCGCGCAACGCTCGTCGATCAGGAATTTTTCCAGTTCTGGGAAGGCGAGTACTGGACGCAAGGCAAACAGGTGATCCCACCCAAGAGGGTCAGCGCTGCAGACAAGCATCAGCACACCAACATGCTTTTTCGGAAGCACTAGAAGCTCTGGCCGGCTTCGCGAGCGTGAGGCAAGGTCGCCGTCTCCCGCTTACACTCTAGCGTCCTTCTGTTGTGGACTCAAAATTCACCGGGGGCAACCCCCGTGCGAGTTTCTGACTCTTGCCCCGGGCATTGAACGAAGGTCTTTCAAGCAGCGTTCCCGACACGTATTGAAGGCCCCCGCTCGCGATGAACGCTCGTTCCCTCCTGCTGCTCCTTTCGTTATCCGCCTGCTCGTCCCCAACGAGAGACCCCAACGGAATCTGGACCGGGAAAGTCACCAGTCCCGAAGGGGAATCACAGCCACTCAGGCTGGACATCGAGGTCGACAGTGCAACCGTGACCGGCACCGTGATCGGACCACCGTCAGTCGACTCGGCGCCAACCATCAGGAAGGGGACATTCAACAAGGGGCAGTTCTCGTTCGAGGTGGCCACACTGAGCCCCGAAGGAGACTCGGCACGCTTCGCCTTCAGCGGCAAGATCAGCAGTGGGCACATGAGCGGTCAGATCACCGACGCCGAGGGGCACAGTCTTTCCTTTCTCTGCCGTCAAGGGCGATGGAGTGGGCCTCACTGAGCCGCCTGGCGGCGACGGTGGGCGCGACGCGGGTGCATATGTGCAGAGGGCACCTGGACCGCCGCCTGGCGGCGGGAACGACCAGCCCGCCAATCCCCAACCGGCAGAACGAGCGATACTGACAGCGTTCGACACGTACGAGATCGTGGGGCTGGGGATCCTGTCGTACAGCAACCAGGACTTCAACAACTTCATCCTGGCGCTCATCCGAAACCCCGGGTTGCCGGAGCAGGTGGACGACATCGTCGTCGAGTGCGGCAACTCCCTGTACCAACCCATCCTCGACCGTTACATCGCCGGCGAGGCGGTCCCGATCGCCGAAGTGAGAAAAGTGTGGCGCAACACGACGCAGCCGATGTGCGGGTTCTCAGCCTTCTACGAACAGTTGTTCCCGCTGGTACGGCAGGTGAACCTGGCACTGCCAGCCTCGAGGAAACTGAGGGTGCTGGCGGGTGACCCGCCAATCGACTGGAGCAAGGTGAAGGACCGGCAGGATCTCGAGGGATTTGGCGACCGAGACGCCGGCATTGCCGCGGTGGTTGAAAGCGAAGTCCTGGCGAAGCACCGCAAGGCGCTGATGATCTTCGGGTATCGCCACCTCACGCATGGCGGTGGTGGTGCGGTCGGCACATACGAGCGCCGCGGCCATCCCGGGATCACCTTTGTCATCGTGGCCCACAACGGATTCGACGGCGAGGAGCGGCTGGCCTCGTGGCCGATACCGTCACTAGCCGTCATCAGGGGGACCTGGCTGGCCGATAAGGTCGAGGCAAGAGTGGATGGGTACCTCTACCTCGGGCCGCGCGACCAGCTCCTCCTCGAGCCGATCGCGGCGCGGGCCATCCTCGACACGGTGTATATGGCGGAGATGCGGCAGAGGCTGAGTGTGACGGGCGGTGCGATGAGTATGGATGGGATCATGCGGGAGGCGGCTGACAGCAGCGTGTTCTTCGCCCGCCCTCGTGTTAAGATTCGTGACCAATAACGACATCGTGGAGGCTTCATGAAGGCTCGCTGGTTTGTTCCCGCGCTCCTGCTCGCAACGATCACGGCCCCGGCGCAGGCCCAGTTCGCCATTGAACTCACTGTAGGGCCGAACTGGTCCTCCATCAGCTCCGTACCCGCGGGCGCCCCGGCCGGCAGCACCGAGGAGAGCGACGTCGGCTACTTCCTGGGCGGCCGGCTCCGGTTCGGGCACCTGTTCTACATCGCCCCGGGCCTCGACTACCAGTACCAGAGCTTCAAGCTCGGGTCCACCACGCCGGAGATCAACGACAACATCGGCATCAGCTCGTTCATGGTGCCTTTGGAAGTCGGGGTGAACCTGGATCTCAAGGTTGTCGCCGTGCAGCTCGGTGTCGACGGCACCGTGGCGTTCAACACTTCAATCAACGACAATGAGTTCGGGGTGAACAAGGACGACACCAACAACACCCGCTGGGGCTGGATGCTCAACGCCGGCGCGCGCGTCCTGATGCTGCAGCTGAACCTGCAGTACCAGGCGGACCTCACCAACACGTTCAAGAACGACCCGACCGGCGCGAAGCTGAGCCAGTTCCGGATCGGACTGGGCATCGGGTTCTAAGCGATCATCACCATGACACGCAGCAAGAGGTTGCTCATGAAGGCTCACTGGTTCACACCCGCCATCCTGCTCGCCGTGGTGACCGCGCCGGCACAGGCACAGTTCGCCATCGACCTTACCGCCGGCCCGAACTGGACCTCGATCAGTGCCGCGCCGATCGGCTTCAGCAAGAGCAGTGATATCGGCTATTTCGTGGGTGGCCGGATCCGGTTCGGCCACCTGCTTTATGTCGCGCCGGGCCTGAACTATCAGTACCAGAGCTTCATCTACAACGACGCGACCACCTTCAACGTCGAGGACAACATCGGCATCAGTTCGTTCATGATTCCGGTGGAGGTCGGTGTCAACCTCAACCTCAAGATCGTGGCGGTGCAGCTTGGTGTCGCCGGCACGGTGGCCTTCAACACGTCGATCAACGACAACGAGTTCGGCGTGGACAAGGACATGACGACGAACACCAGGTGGGGCTGGATGCTCAGCGCCAGCGGACGGGTTCTCGCGTTCGTGCTTACGCTCCAGTGGCAGCAGGACCTCACCAACACGTTCAAGGGTGCCGAGACCATCGGCGGGATGCCTGCCGGCGATGGCAAGATGAGCCAGTTCAGGCTCGGGTTCGGCGTTGGGTTCTAGGGCGGGGAGGGCGGGGCAGTGAGCATCGAGCGGGCACCCACTGGGTGCCCGCTTTCCTTATGGGGCAATCGTCCCATGGGGCTTGGTGCGCTTGCGGTCATATGTACTGGTCCGCATACTGAAACACCCACGTGAACAATCCCTGTTTGAGCATCATGGCCCGCCTCGAAGCGGCCATCGGCCCGCGCTATCGAGTCGACAGGCTCATCGCGCCCGGAGGCATGGCGTGCGTCTTCGAGGGGTTCGACACAGACCTCAAGCGACACGTGGCGCTCAAGGTGCTCGAAACGGCCCCGGCCGACGAAGCAACGGTACAGCGGTCCGAGCGCGAGGGCCGGATCCAGGCCCAATTGGTTCATTCCAACATCGTCCGGGTCTACGACAGGCTCAAGTATCCCGATTTCCGCGTGCTGGTCATGGAGTGCGTGAGCGGCAGGTCGCTCAAGGAGGTGCTCGAGGAGCGTGGGAGGCTGTCCGTGGGCGAGACCCGGCGCCTCGGCCTGCAAATGCTCGATGCGCTGAAATGCGCGCACGATGCCGGAGTGATCCACCGTGACGTAAAACCGGGGAACATCCTGATGGGGCGGAAGGAGGCGCTCCTGGCCGACTTCGGGATTTCAAGCACCGTGGACTGGGGCGACGAAACACTGACCGACCCGGAACAATCGCCACCCGCTACGCCGGCGTACATGTCGCCGGAGCAGAAGCTCGGACCGGTGGACCATCGCAGCGATCTCTTTTCTCTGGGCGTTACGCTGAGGCAATGCCTCCTCGGCCTGAGAGACGAGCAGATACGAGACCTCGGACAAAATGCCTGGGGCCGGATTCCGTCGGACATTCGAGAGGTCATCCAGCGCGCCCTCGAGGTCAACCTGGAGGAGCGGTGGCAGAGCGCCGACGAGTTCAAGGCGGCACTCGAGAAGACAGCGGAACCACTGAGCAAGCGATGGCGTCCCGCGCTTTACGTGGTGGTCGCTGGCCTCATTCTACTGTTCACTCCTGACATCGTGCGAGCGAATGCGTGCGCGCTGACGGGTTGGCGGCTTTTCTGCGGCCCACCAGTGCACCATGTGCCATACGACCTCGCAGTGACGCCACTCGCCGGTCCCGACTCCATCAGCGCGAGCGCGTTCACCCGCTTGCTGGGAACCAACCTCGATTGGTTTGGCGCGCAACAGCTGATGCCAATGACGTCCGCTGCGGCGTGGGCTGACACCGTACCACCAGCACATCGACTCAAGCAGCCTCCAGATGCATCGCTTTATACCGACGGGCGCATATCGCGGAGCGGCGATTCGATCGTCGTAGAGCTGGACGTGATCTCGTCCCGGAACGGGAAGGCAGTGCAACGGGTACGGGACCACGGACTCGGCACCGAGCTGCAATCGCTCGCTCATGCCATGGCCGATTCCATCATCTGCAAGACATTCCCCGCTGACTGCGCAGAGTTCCGGGCCATCGCGTTCCGACCCGTCAATGTGAAGGCGGCAGCCGAGTTTTTTCGCGGGCAAGGACTCGGTGACGAAGGGCAATTGGCGGGAAGGCGAGCAGCACTTCCGGCGCGCGCTGCAAGTCGACCCGGGCTTCATGCCGGCGGCGTGGGAGCTGATGATCACGAAGCGGTTCCAGAGGGAGGACCACGGTGCCGACCTGCAGTTGATCGCTCGCAATATCGACAAGGTGCCCGATTTCTACCGCAGACTCGCCACCGCCTCGCTGACCCCCGACCTGCGGCGCCGTTTCCAGTTGTTCAAGGCAGTAGTGGATTCATCGCAACAGAACGGCACGGCTTTGCTGATGTACTCCAACGAGCTCTTTCATCGCGGGGCGCTGTCGGGGTACCCGCTGGCCGCTACGTTGGACACGATCCGGCGCATGGCGGCGACGGAACCTGGAATGGATCACTCCTCCACCTACGACATGCTGTGGTGGGGCTACATGCGCCTCGGAAACGAAGAATTCGCCAAGGAAGCCCTGAGGAACCGGGAGGGACTCGGGCTGCCACCTGGGGATACATACAAGGGATTTCAGGAGCTGGGATTGTATGCCCGGTTCCAGCCGTGGCTGGCCGACCTCGCACGGTGGTGGGAGCTGAGAAATCCGGGTGAAAAGACGCTGGAGCTGATTCACAAGTACTCCCGCCTCGCGACGATGATGGATGTGCCGAACGAGGGGATCGCCCTCGGAGTGATCCTGGCCGGCAAGGGGCTGACCAACGAGCAACGAGGAAGCGCGCTGCTGGGCCAGGCAGAAGGCCATTTCATGCTCGGCCATCCGGGCAAGGCGTTCCTCCTGCTCGACTCGGCCAATGCCGAACTCGAGAGCCCCGAACTGGAACTGCAGAAACGGGAGTGGGCCGTTCACCTCTTCACTCTCGGCCTGGTTGACGACACCGCGTTGGTGGCGGCGTCGCGTGCCTGGCTGGCCGACTCGGCTCCGCCGGGAGCAGCGCGGGTGCGGGCCCTCTATGCCCTCGGACGTGACGCACTATTCACCGGTGATACGGCGCGGGCCGACACACTGCTCGCCATCCTTGCCGCAGCCCCGGACACGACGCCCACGGCAAGCCGTCACGCGGCGCTCCTCGGCGCCGAGCTGCTGGGAGCGCGGGGAAACCCGGAGGGGGCACTCGCGCTTACGGAGGTGATCTACCTGCGCGACACGACGACGGTTCGCCTCAGTCCCTTCGCGCGGGCCATGACGTACCTCAATCGCGGTCGGTGGCAGGAGCAACTCCGGCGCCACAACGAAGCGGAGAAGGAATGGCTCTGGCACGAGAACGCCGATTTCGAAGGGTGGCCGATGGGGGTGCCGCAGGAAGGTGAGATCGACGCGATCCTCAGCCCGTACACCCGCCTGATCCGGGCGAAGCATGCACTGAAGTATGGAAACCTCATCGTGGCGTGCCGTCACCTCAAGCGAGTGAGAGAGCTCTGGCGCGAGACCGAGCCGGTGATGCGACCCTTCGTCGCCAGCGCGGACAGCGCCTGGAGCGCCAGTTGCCGTTGATCTCCTGCCGGGCGCTCGGTCCGATCGACGTCAGCATCGACGGAGTGCCGGCGCCGCCTGAACTCCTGTGGCGCAAGCATGTCGCGCTGCTACTCTATCTGCTGCGCTCCCCGCGCCGCACGCGGGGGCGCGAACACCTCATCGGTCTGCTGTGGCCGGACAGCCCGGAGCCGAAGGCGCGACAGTCACTGAACGAAGCGCTGCGCATCCTGCGTCACACGTGCGGCGGCGAGACCGTGGATACGGAGACCGCCGACCTCGTGCGCCTGGGCGACCAGTTCAGGCTCGATGTCGAGACGTTCGAGGCCGCCTTTTCGACGCAGCGATGGGCGCAGGCTGCCGGTCTTGCCGTGGGAGAGTTCGCCGAGGGATTCGCGCTGAAGGGCGCCACCGATCTGGAGGATTGGCTCGATGCGGAGCGGCGGCACTTCCGCGCCAAGGGTGTGGAGGCGCTGACGCAGCAAGCGGAGACCCTGCTGGCGCAAGGCGCCACCGACGCTGCGACGGTGCTCGCCGAACGTGCGCTCTCGCTCGACCCACTGTCGGAGCGGGCGGCACGGTCGGTGATGCGGAGCCGGATCCTGTCGGGCGACCGGCGCGGCGCCACCGAGTGCGGCCAGCAATTCGCCGAGCGCCTCAAGGGGAAACTTGGCATGGAGGCATCGGCGGAGCTGCGACACCTGGCAAAGCTCGCCGAGGCTGCCACGCCGGAGACGCGGCGGGGGCGGATCGCCTCCCAGGCGGAGCGGACGCCGTTTCTCGGGCGCGAGGCAGAGCTCACGCAGCTGCTCGATGCATGGCATGCGTGCACCTCCACGCGGCATGCCGCGCTTGCCATCGTGACCGGCGACGCCGGGGCGGGAATTTCCCGACTGCTCGAGGAAGTGGCAGCGCGGGTGACGCTCGACGGCGGGTCGGTGGCGGGGCTGCGTGCGGTGGATGCCGACCAGGATCATGACGCAAGCCTTGTCTCGGGGCTGGCCACCGGCGGACTGCATGGATTGCCGGGCGTGGCGACGGTCACGCCTGCGGCACTCGCCGCCTTTGCGCGACGCTTTCCCGGATGGGCGGAGCGCTATGCCGGCGCGGGACAGGGCGATTCGGAACTCGAGCTCGAGCTGGCGCTCGCGGAGGTAATCCGGGCGACGGCTGAAGAGCGGCCACTACTGCTCCTCCTCGACGATGCGCACCGTCTCGATGGCACAAGCCTCAGGCTGGTGCCGCGGCTGCTGCGGGCGGCGAATGACCTTCCGGTGATGGTGCTCCTCGGGGTGAGCAGCGACGTGATGCGTGACGAGCTCGACGAACTGCGACGGCTGGCAGGTCAGTTGCCGGGCAGGGCGATCACGATCGGCGCGCTGCCAACGCGGGCGCTGCGGGAGCTCGCGGCATCGCTGATGCCGACCTACAGCGATGTCGAGCTCGACCGCCTGGTGCGGCGGGTATCCACCGACTCGGCCGGACTGGCGCTGCTGGCGGTGGAGATTCTTCGCGCCGTGAGCCGGGGAATGGAACTCGACGCCGGCGGCAAGGCGTGGCCGGCCACGGCGCAGACGCTGGACCAGACACTCCCAACCGACCTGCCCGATGCGGTCATTGCGGCGCTCCGGATCAATGCAAAGAGGAGGCTGAGCAAGCCGGCGCTGGCCGTGCTCGCCGCCGCGGCGATTGCACCGGACCGGATGTCACCGGAGCTGCTGGTGCACGCGACCGAACTGGACCGGCGCGTGGTGGATGAGGCGCTCGACGAGCTGGAGTGGCAGCGGTGGCTGGTGGCGGAGGGACGTGGCTACAGCTTTGTCGCACGGCTGGTCCGGCGGGTGGTCGCGCGCGACCTGCTGACACCAGGGCAGCGCCGAAGGCTGCTCGCCCGTATTGAAGGTTGGCCCGGAGATCATCTAGCTTGATGCGAATGGCTTCCCCCGCAGAGATTTCCGCGAACGGACGGCTCGAATCGGCCGTGTGCCACCTCGATGCCGAACGGGGGCGGCTCACATACCGCGGCTACGACGTGAATGAGCTGGCACGGCACGCGACGTTCGAGGAAGTCGCCTACCTGCTGGTCGCGGGAGTCCTGCCGACACGGTCCGAGTTGAAGGCGTTCGGTCGCGAATGGGTGGCCATGCAGAAGCTCTCATCGTCGGAGCGGCGCTGGCTTCGCTCGGTGCCCACGGATGCCGACGAGCTCGCCGTACTGCGGACGGTGGTGAGCGCACTGCCACTCGCGGGTGTCGCGATGCCGGCGGCGTCAGGACCCAAGGGTGTCTCGGGGGAGGCGCTCCGGCTGCTGTCGCGTGTGCCAACCCTCGCGGCGGAACGCCAGCGACTCCGGCGCGCCGGGGAGAAGGGTCCTGCGTGGGGGCGGCAGGGAGTGGCGCGGGGCTACCTCAGGGTGGCGACCGGGGTCGAGCCCGCTGCGCGAACTGGTCGAGTCATTTGACGCGGCGTTGATACTCAGGGCGGATAACGAACTGAATCCGGGCACGTATGCGGCGCGGGTGGCTGCCTCGACCGGGGCGGACCTGACCAGCTGTGTCACCGCCGCGATGGGTGCGTTGGCGGGTCCGAAGCACAGTGGCCACACTCCGGCGGTGGCGAGGCTCCTCGCAGAAGTGGGTTCGGTGGAGCGGGCCGATGGAGTGGCCGAAAAGCTGGCGGAGGGAGGGAAGAAGCCGGCCGGATTCGGTCACCCGGTTTACCGGGGCGAGGACCCGCGCACCCCCACGGCGAGGCGGCTGGCAGAGGCGGCCTGTGCCGCCACCGGCACCGCGGGCACCTTTGAGCTGGCCCGGGCGGTGGAGGAGGCAATCGTACGCCGTACAGGCCTTCGGGCGAATGTCGATTACTATCTGACCGTGGTTTACCTGGCCGCGGGGCTTCCCGTCGCCTCTTTTGCCCCACTTTTTGCAGTGGCGCGTACGCCCGGCTGGATCGCCCATGTGCTGGAGCAGGGCCGCGATCCGGAACTGATTCGACCCCGTGCCACCTATGTCGGACCCGACGAACAGCATCTCCTCAACCGCTGACCGCAGTACGAGAGGACCATGAGCTTCGAATCCCGCGTCGTTGCCGCCGACCCATCACAGTACAAGACTCCGCTTCTCGCCGTTCTGGTTCCGCGGGGCGATTTCCCAGCCTCGCTCGCTGCGCTGGACAA
Organism: uncultured Gemmatimonadales bacterium; assembly: GCA_963789925.1. GTDB lineage: Bacteria > Gemmatimonadota > Gemmatimonadetes > Gemmatimonadales > GWC2-71-9 > JAGGAG01. The sequence goes on along the minus strand of CAWBMQ010000004.1, from coordinate 691,172 downwards.
GGCCACGTCGGGGGCGCTGGGTCGCGCGTACAAGAGCGGCGACTTCACCGGCAAGAAGGACGACGTGCTGCTGACGTATGTCGACGCGCCGTTTTCGAGGCTTCTCCTGATTGGCGTGGGCAAGAGCGACGAGAGCAGTACGGCAACGATCCGGCGCGGTGCTTCCGTGGCGGCCAAGCGGGCGCGGGCGCTCGGTGCCGGCACGGCGGCACTGTTCGTCTCGCCGGAGTCACTGGGCAAGGTGAGCGCGAAGCAGGCGGCGCAGGCAGTGGGCGAGGGTGTAGCCCAGGGGGCGTGGAACTTCACCGAGCTCAAGCGGCCAGCGGAAGAGCCGAAGGCGCCCCTCACCCAGGTGGATGTCCTGGCGCCGGCCGACACCGCGACATGGGAGGCGGGACACAAGACGGGGGCGGCGATCGGCGCGGGGCAGACGCTCACGCGCGGGCTGCAGATGCTGCCGTCGAACCAGCTCACGCCGACGGCGCTGGCCAACGCGGCAGCGGAGGTCGGGAAGCGCCACGGCATTCCCGTGACGGTGCTGGACAAGGCGGCCATCGTGAAGGAGAAGATGGGCGCGCTGCTCGCGGTTGCGCAGGGAAGCGCAGAGGAGCCGCGCTTCATCATGCTGAGCTACCAGGGCGCTCCGGGTGCGCCGGTGGTGCTGGTGGGAAAGGGCGTCACCTTCGACACCGGCGGCATCTCGATCAAGCCGGCGCCGAACATGGAAGAGATGAAGTACGACATGTCGGGGGCCGCGGCAGTACTGGGCACCTTCGAGATGCTGGGCCGGCTCAAGCCCGCGGTTCACGTGGTAGGATTGATCCCTACGACGGAGAATATGCCGTCAGGTACGGCGATCAAGCCGGGCGACGTGGTGACGAGCCACCTGGGCAAGACGATCGAGATCATCAACACCGACGCCGAGGGCCGGCTTATCCTGGCGGATGCGCTCTCGTACGCCCGGCGGCTGAATCCGTCGTGCGTCATCGACATCGCGACGCTGACCGGGGCGATCGTGGTGGCGCTGGGCCACACCGCGACCGGGCTGTTCGGCACCGACGAGGCGCTGATCGCCGAGGTGAAGGCGGCGAGCGAACGGGCCGACGAGCGCGCGTGGCCGCTGCCGCTGTGGGATGACTATCGCGAACTCAACAAGTCGGACATCGCCGACGTGAAGAACAGCGGCGGCCGCCCGGGCGGCAGCATCTCGGCGGGATGGTTCCTGCGCGAGTTCGTGGAAGGGTTCCCGTGGGCCCATCTGGACATCGCGGGCACGGCATACACGGATCGCGAGGACGCGAGCCGGGTCAAGGGTCCCACCGGCACCGGCGTGCGGCTCTTCTCCGAGTTCATCCTCGCGCGACAAGGCTGATCGCCCAGCGTGGCCGCGGAGCCGCACCGCCGTCTCCTGAGCCCGCGACTCTGGATCGTTGCGCTGCTCATGCTTCCCGCCGCGCCACTCAGGGCGCAGGTGTCGTTTGCGGACAGCGTCCGGGCGGACTCGATCCGGGCTGACTCCGCACGGATGGACTCGGTCAACAATCGCCAGGCGATCACTACCGCCCGCTACATCGAAGCCAGCAAGTCGAAGAACACCTTCGTGCCTCCGCTGCCTTATATCGGCGCGGAGGGGCCCCGCGCCGATGCTACGCGCATCGTGTTCACGCGCGACTCGATGGACTGGACCATGGCCCGGACATTGGGCGACCTCGTTGCGACGGTGCCGGGGTCGTACATGTGGCGAACCGGTTGGGTGGGGACCTCGTCCCCCGCCAACTATCGCGGGCGAGGCTCCGGATCGGTCGAGTACTACCTCGACGGGTTGCCCTACGTCGCCGTCGGGCCCGACAGCACCGCCGTCGATCCCTCCATCTTCGCGCTGAGTCTGCTCGAGCGGGTCGAGATCGAGCCGTGGCCCGGTGTTCTCAAGGTGTACCTGTATTCCCGCCGCTATGACCGCGTGGCGCCGCGCTCCCTGATCGGACTGAGCCGCGGCACCAACAGCCTCACCAGCTTCCAGGCGCAACTCGAGAAGCGCTCGGTGAACAAGGTGAGTTTCGGGATCGCGGGCGACTACTACAACAGCAGCCGGCTGGGCGGCTCGAGCAGCACATTCTACCTGAGCACGCAGGCGTGGGCCCAGGTGAGCTATGTCCCGTCACCACGCTACGGAATCGTGGCGCAATACGTCACCTCGTCGCCCAAGCGGCAGGACGAGCTATCGTCCACGACGGGCAGCACCGTGCTCGGCACGGTGGGCGGACGGAGCGACCTCTTCCTCCGCGGCTTCCTGCGAAAGCGCGACGATGGCGTGGGACCCGGGGTGGACTTCACGGTGGGGCGCACTCATTTCGGCAGCGACTCGGTGAACATCATCAGCCAGGAGATCTGGTCGTTCACCGCGAACGGGACATGGCGCACGCCGACGCTGAGTGCCACGGCCTCGGCGGCATACCGAACGCGCTGGACGAACGTCGACCTCGGAGCAACGGTGGGATGGACCCCATCGGCGCGAATCGGGATCAACGCCAACGCCGTCTTCCAACTGCTGAGCGCGAGCCGCACCAGCGCCTGGGTCGGTGCCCAGGCGTCGATCTCGCCGTTCAGTCACGTGATGATTCGGGCGAACGGGCGATTCGGTTCGGTGGTGCAGGCCCCAAGCCTCGAGCTGGATACCGCACAGAAGGTGATGGAGGCGTCGGGGAGCATCGGGTGGGAGAGCCGGCTGCTCGGTGGTTCTGTGGGTGTGTCGCGCACCGCGGCATGGAACCCGATCGCCTTCCAGCCGACGGAGCTTTTCCTGAGCACGATCGCGCCGTCGGTGGCAACGAACTGGTTCACCGCGAGCGGGCGGATCGACCCGACCAACTGGTTCTCGGTGGGGGCGTGGTACTCGAGCGCGATCGACATCATGCCCGACGGCCAGCCGCCGCAGCATGCCCGGGTGATGGGAACGATCCGTTCGCGCTTCCTGCGGACGTTCCCCAGCGGTTCGTTCGACCTCAAGGCCTCGGTCGGTTTCGAGCGGTGGAGCGGCGGCGTGCTGGGCGCGGACGACGGGGGAACGCCGCTGCCGCTGCCATCCCAGATGTACCTGGAAACGCTGATCGAGCTCAGGATCCAGTCCTTCGTGGTGTACTTCAATCGAGCCAACCTGCTTTCCGAGATACCGGGATACGTGCCCGGTTTCCCCGTGACGCCGCTCGCCACCACCTTCGGGGTACGCTGGGGCTTCCTGAACTAGGACAGGTCAGGTTGTGCATCCTCAAGCCCTGCCGCCACTTAAAGTGAGCGGTGCCGACTGGGCTGCACGGTTGGTCGTGCCTACCAGTGAGCGTCATTCGGAGCTATCTTTCCCCGCTTTCCCACGTACGGGGGGCCGGGCTTGCCGCATAGCATGACGGGGTTTGGAGCGGCGGAGGGGGCGGTGGCCGGCGGGCGCCTGCGGGTCGAGATCCGCACGGTCAACCATCGGTTCTTCAACTTCGCGCCCAAGCTTCCGAACGAGCTGACGGCGGTGGAGGGCGAACTGCGCGAGCGGGTGCGCAAGGACCTCGACCGGGGACATGTGGCGCTGTCGGCCCGCTGGGTGGAGTACCCCGAGCGGGAAGCGACCCTGGCGATCGACCTGCTGCGCGCCGAGGCAGCAGCGAACCGGCTTCGTGAGCTCAAGTCGGCGCTCAACCTGTCGGGCGAAGTGACACTCGAGCTGGTGGCGCGGCAGCCGGAAGTCCTGGTCAGCCGGAGCGCCGAAGCGGCCGAGGTTGCGTTCGCCGAGGTGGAACCGATCGTGGCGAAGGCGGCGGCGGAGTGCCGCGCCATGCGGGCGCGGGAAGGCGCGGCGCTCGGGGCCGACCTTCTGACGCGGCTCGTGGCGGTGGAGGCAAGCGCCAGGATCATCGCGGAGCGGGCGCCGGAGCGGCTGGTACGGGAGCGCGACCGGCTGCAGGCCTCAGTGACGCAGCTGCTCGCGGGACGACCGCTGGACGACCAGCGCCTGTCGCAGGAGATCGCGCTGCTCGCGGACAAGCTGGACATTTCCGAGGAGCTGGTGCGGTTCAGGCAGCACCTCGTGGCGTGCCGCGCGGCACTGGCCGGCGACCAGCCGGTGGGAAAGCAGCTCGGTTTCCTGGCACAGGAGATGGGGCGCGAAGTGAACACGATGGGCTCGAAGGCGAACGACGCGGTGATCCAGCAGGCGGTCATCGCCATGAAGGGGGAACTGGAGAAATTCCGCGAGCAGCTCGAGAACCTCGAGTGACGCCCTTCATCCTGGTGCTGTCGTCGCCGTCGGGCGGTGGCAAGACCACCATTGCGCGGCGGCTGGTCAGCGACCGGCGCGACCTGGGCTACTCGATCTCGGCCACCACGCGCGCGCCGCGGAACGGCGAGCGGGATGGCGAGCACTACTACTTCGTGCCGCGCGACGAGTTCATGCGCCGGGTGAAGGCGGGCGCGTTCCTCGAGTGGGCAGAGTACAGCGGCAACCTGTACGGTACGCTGCGGGAAGAGATCGACCGGATCCACGCGGCGGGGCACCACGCGGTGCTCGACATCGACCTGCAGGGTGCGCGGCAGTTGCGGGGCAACAGTGCGGCGGCAGTGGAGGTCTTCGTGCTGCCGCCGTCGGGTGCGTCACTGGCCGATCGGCTGGTGCGGCGCAATACCGAGACGGCCGAGGCGCTGCGACGCCGGCTGGAGCGGGCGGCGGAGGAGATCCTCGCCGCGGGTGAGTACGACTACGTGATCGTGAACGACGATCTCGACCATGCAGTGCAGCAGGTGGATTCCATCATCGAGGCCGAGTCCCGGCGCGCCCATCGCCAGCCCGACCTTGCCGGAACGCTGCAGGAACTCCGGCAGGCGGTCGAAACTGAAGCGCGCAGGCACCCGGCCGTGAACGCAGGATCGTAAGGAGGCAGTACATGCGGATCATTACCCCGACGGAAGTGGCGAAGCAGGCCGGCAACAAGTATCTCGGCGTGCTGGTGGCGGCGAAGTTCGCGCGCTACCTGAACGACTTCCCGAAGGACCATCTCCAGATGGAAGAGAAGCTCACCACGCGCTCGCTCGAGGAGCTGGCCGAGGGCGACCTCAACTACAAGCTGGTCCGCCGCCGCCGCTCCGAGGCATGACGGTGTGGTCCGGCCGGCACGTCGTCCTCGGCGTGTCAGGCGGGATCGCGTGCTACAAGAGCTGCTATCTCGCCCGGCACCTCACCGAAGCCGGCGCGCGGGTCGATGTGGTGCTGACCCGTTCGGCCGCAGAATTCGTGCGGCCGGTAACATTCGAGGCACTGACCGGAAGGCCGGTGCTGGTGTCCCTGTGGGATCGCGACGCGGCGCTCAACCACGTGCGCTGGGGCCAGCAGGCCGACGTGGTGATCGTGGCTCCCGCCACGGCGCAGCTGATCGCGCGCATGGCGCAGGGGCTGGCTGACGACGCACTGACCAGCCTGCTGCTCGCGGCTACTGCGCCGGTGCTGCTCGCTCCTGCCATGAACGACGAGATGTTCGCCCATCCACAGACGCAGGTGAACCTGGCGCTGCTCGAGCGGCGCGGGGTTTCCGTCGTCGGTCCCGACATCGGGTCCCTCGCGGAAGGGCCGTCCAGCCGTCCCGGGCGGATGAGTGAGCCGGAAGCCATTGCGGCGCATGCCGCGCGACTGCTGCGGCGCGACAGCCGCCTGGCGGGGAAGCGGGTGGTGGTGACGGCGGGCCCCACGCGCGAGGCGATCGATCCGGTGCGAGTCGTCACCAATCGCTCGAGTGGCAAGATGGGATACCGCCTCGCCGAGGCCGCGTGGGAACGCGGGGCCGACGTGCAACTCATTTCCGGCCCGGTCATGCTGGAGCCGCCGGTGGGCGTGTCGGTCACGCGGATCGACTCGACCGCGGAGCTGGAGCAGGCGGTGCGCGAGGCGCTCTCGTCGGCGGACATCCTGGTGATGGCGGCCGCACCGGCCGACTACAAGCCGAGCGAGTTCAGCGCTTCAAAGCGCGCGCGGATCGACGGCGCACTGGCCATACCGGTGGAGCCTACAGTCGATATCCTGCGAGCCACGCGCGATGCGCGGCGGGCGGACAGCATCATCGTCGGCTTCGCCCTGGAAACGGGCGACGCGCTTGCCAAGGGCCGGCAGAAACTGGAGCGGAAGGAGCTCGACCTGATCGTGGTGAACGACGCGCTCGAGGCGGGGGCCGGGATGGAAGTGGACACGAACCGGGTGGCGATCCTCGCGCGCGACGGGAGCTGCACCATCGTGCCCATGGGAACGAAGCGTCAGGTGGCGGAGGCGATCCTGGACGCCGTCGAGGCGAGACTTGGGTGAGCGCGAGGAGCTGCGGCGGCGGTACATAGCGCAGCAGGTCGAGCTGGGTGGCGCCGAGGTAGTGATGCCTGGCGGTCAGGCGGCAGCAGGCAAGCCGGCGCGGCTGGAGCTGGTTGCAACGGCCGCAGCGAAGTGGCGGGAGCATGCGCCGGCGATTCCAGGGCCCGGCCTGACCGTGGTGACCGACCTTCCTGGCATATTGGGAGATCCGCTTGGGGATGCCGCGGGCCTGGATGCGGTCGCCGAGTTGATTGCGGCGTGCCGGAAGTGCGCGTTGTGCGAGACCCGATCGCATACGGTGCCGGGCGAAGGCGACCCCACCGCGCGGCTGATGCTGGTGGGCGAGGGGCCGGGCGCCACCGAGGACCAGACGGGACGGCCATTCGTGGGGCAGGCGGGACAGCTGCTGGACAAGATCCTCGAGGCGATCGAGTGTCCGCGGCCGACGACATTCATTGCGAACATCGTGAAGTGCCGTCCGCCGCAGAACCGGAAGCCGCTGCCCGACGAGATGACGGCATGCCTGCCATATCTTCACCGGCAGATCGCGCTGGTGAAGCCGAAGGTGCTGATCGCGCTCGGCAGTACGGCCGCGGAAGGCATGCTTGGCGTCAGGAAGAGCCTGAGCGAACTGCGGGGCAAGGTGCATCGCTGGAACGGCATCCCGCTGGTGGTGACGTACCACCCTGCGGCGCTGCTGCGGAATCCGAACTGGAAGAAGCCAACCTGGGATGATGTCCGAATCGCCCGCCAGCTCCTCGACAGCTGATACCTTCGCCGGGCGCTCCGCGCCCTGGAGCAACGACGCCGAGCAGGCCGTGCTGGGTGCGATGCTGCTCGACCAGGATGCCGCCCTTTCGGGTGCGCAACTCCTCAGCGACGAGATGTTCTACAAGGAGGCGCACCGGCGCCTGTTCCGCGCCATGGTGTCCCTCACCGAGCGCCGCAGCGTCATCGACCACATCACGCTCCGCGATGAACTGACCCGCCGGGGCGAGCTCGAGGGGATCGGTGGCTACGACTACATCGCCGAGCTCGCCGACGTGGTGCCCACCGCGGCTAACGTCGAGTTCCACGCACGCATCGTCCGGGAGAAGGCGATTCTCCGCCGGCTCATCGAGACGGCCACAGGGATCATCACGGAGGCGTACGGCGGGCACACGACGGCGAACGAGCTGCTGGACGTGGCGGAGTCGCGGATCTTCCAGGTCAGCCAGCAGCGGACCGAGGAGGGCTTCACCCGCCTCAAGGAGATGCTGTGGCCCACGATGGAGCGCATCGAAACGCTCCAGAAGAGTGGCAAATCGATTACCGGGGTGCCGAGCGGTTTCACAGACTTGGACAACCTGACGTCGGGTTTCCAGCCGGCGGAATTGTCGATCCTCGCCGCGCGACCGTCGATGGGCAAGACGGCCTTCGTACTGAATATCGTGACGCACGCCGCGGTGGAGGGCTACGGGGTCGCGGTCTTCTCGCTGGAAATGTCGAAGGAAGCGCTGGTGCAGCGCATGCTCACCGCGGAGGCACGGGTGGACAGCTCCCTGGTACGCCGGGGCATGCTGCGGGACTTCGACTTCACCAAGCTGGCGCGGTCGGCCGGTGTGCTGCAGAGCTGCCCGGTGTGGATCGACGACACCCCGGCGCTGACACTGCTGGAGATGCGCTCCAAGGCGCGGCGGCTCAAGGCCGACAGCGACATCCAGATGATAGTGGTGGACTACCTGCAGCTCATGCGGAGCCCGGAGTACGCCGACAACAAGGTGCAGGAGATCTCGGACATCTCGCGCTCGCTCAAAGGGCTGGCGAAGGAACTCAGCATCCCGGTTATCGCGCTGTCGCAGCTGAGCCGAGCGTCGGAGCAGCGGGGCGGCGACCGGAAGCCGATCCTCTCCGACCTCCGCGACTCGGGCGCCATCGAGCAGGACGCCGACCTGGTGATGTTCATCCACCGGCCGGAGTACTACGACCGGGAAGACGAGGCAAAGAAGGGAATGGCCGAGGTCATGCTTGCGAAGCACCGCAACGGCCCGACGGGCGACATCCACCTGCGCTGGAACCGCGAGTACACGCGCTTCGACAACCTGACGCAGCGCGAAGAGGGGGAATAGTGGCGAAGCCGCGCTCCGTCTACCGCTGCACCGAGTGCGGCCACGAGCACCCGAAGTGGGCGGGGCGGTGCGAGGGGTGCGGGGCCTGGAATGCCGTCTCGGAAGAACCGATCGTCGTGGCGAGAGGCGGGGAGGGCCGGAAAGGCGGGAAGGGCGGGGTTGCCTTCACGACGCCGCAGCGACTGCGCGACGTCTCCGCCACACCGCTCGAACGCTGGCGCACCGGGCTCAACGAGCTCGACTTCGTGGTGGGTGGCGGCTTCGTGCCGGGCTCGCTCACCCTCATCGGCGGCGAGCCGGGCATCGGCAAGTCCACGCTGCTGCTGCAGGCAGCCGGCAAGCTGGAACAGTCGGGCCGCGTCGTGCTGTACTCCAGCGGCGAAGAATCGACCGAACAACTGCAACTGCGGGCGGAGCGGCTAGGCGGTGGGGCCGGGGCGGTGCACGCCATCGGGGAGACGCGCCTGGAGGCGATCCTCGAGGCGGCCGCATCGATCAGCGCCGACGTGCTGGTGCTCGACTCGATCCAGACAGTCGCCACCGATTCACTGGAAAGCGCCCCGGGCAACGTGGGCCAGGTGCGCGAATGCGCCGGCATCCTGATGCGCTACGCGAAGGTCTCGGGCACCGCCGTACTGGTGGTGGGTCATGTCACCAAGGGAGGCGGGATCGCCGGTCCCAAGACACTGGAGCACATCGTCGATACGGTGCTCTACTTCGAGGGAGAGACCTCGCTCGACTACCGGCTGTTGCGCGCGACGAAGAACCGGTTCGGTCCGGTCGATGAAATCGGCGTGTTCACGATGTCGGAGCAGGGGCTGGTGCCGGTGGCGAACCCGTCGGCGCTGTTCCTTGCCGCACGCGCCGCGAACGTGAGCGGGAGCGCCGTGACGGCACTCATGGAAGGGACGCGTCCCGTTCTGGTGGAAGTGCAGGCACTGGCCGCGCGGGCCGGTTACGGCACGCCGCAACGGGTGGCGACGGGATTCGATCCTCGCCGGCTCGCCGTGCTGCTCGCGGTGCTGGAGCGACGAGCCGGAATCTCCTTCGCCGATCTCGACGTGTTCGTGCAGGCAACCGCGGGTGTGCGACTGGTGGAACCGGGCGCCGACATGGCGATCGCCGCTGCACTGCTTTCCAGCCTCAACAACCGTCCCGCCCCGGCCGACGCGCTCTTCCTGGGCGAAATCGGGCTGGGTGGCGAGATCCGTCCCACGGCGGGGCTGGAGCGGCGCGTCGCCGAGGCGTCGCGGCTGGGCTTCACGCGGGTGTTCGGGGCGACGCAGGCGAGTCTCACCACCGCGGGGGTACAGCTCGTGCGCCTGGACCACATCGGCGACCTGGCACGTGCCCTCGCCGCGTGACGTCGGCGTCGTCATCGTCGCTGCCGGCTCGGGGACGCGGATAGGGGGCGACACGCCAAAGCAGTTCCTCGAGATCGCCGGCGTGCCGATGCTGCTGCGGTCGATTCGTCCCTTCGCGCGCCATCCCTCCGTCGCTCACATCGTCGTGGTACTCCGGGCCCTGGATGCGGCCGCCCCGCCGGCATGGCTCCTTTCGCTGACCAGCGAGATGCTCTCGGTGGTGGCAGGCGGCAGCGAGCGGAGCGACTCGGTGGCGGCGGGCATTGCCGCGCTGCCGGCAAATTGCGCGGTGATCCTGGTGCATGACGCGGCGCGGCCGTTCGTCGCCACGGGACTGATCGACCGGGTCATCGATGCGGTGCGAGCGGGGCACGCGGTGGTCCCGGCGCTCGCCGTTTCCGACACGATCAAGGAGATGGACCCGGCCGATCCATCGCGCATCGCGCGGACATTGCCGAGGGAGCAACTGCGGAGCGTGCAGACACCGCAGGGGTTTCCCCGTCGCATCCTGGAGGAGGCATATGCCGGCGCGCGGCGGGAAGGACGGAGGGGCACCGATGACGCGGCACTGGTGGAACAGGCAGGTGGCAGCGTACGGATCGTGGCCGGTGATCCGCACAACGTGAAGGTGACCACGACGGAAGACCTCGAGCTGGCCGAGTACCTGGCGCGGCGCGGCACATGATCCTGCCGTTCCGCAACGAGGCCGATGCGCGGGCGGCAGCGCCGATCGTGAAGCAGCATCTCGCGGCGGGCCGGCTCCTCGCCTACCCGACGGAGACGGTCTACGGCCTCGGCTCGGCGCCCGAGAAGGAGGCGCTCGCGAGCCTGGCGCGGCTCAAGGGCCGGCCGCCACGAAAGCCGTTCCTGCTGCTGGTGTCGAGCCGGCTCATGGCGGAGGCGTATGGACTCGACTTCAATGCATCGGCCCGGGCGATGGCCGATGCATGCTGGCCGGGTCCGCTCACGCTGGTGTTGCCTGGGGGCGAGGGACGGTTGCCACCGGAACTGCGGGGGGTGGAGGGTGGCATCGCGGTGCGTCATACGTCGCAGGGGGAAGTGGCGCTGATGATCAGCCTCATGGGTCACGCGCTCACCTCCACCTCGGCGAACCGGCCGGGCCAGCCGACGGCGCCGGGCACGGAGGGGATCGTCGCTACGTTCGGGGAGGCGGAGGCGTCGGGCGAATTGCTGGTGCTCGACGGCGGCGTGCTGGGCAACGTGCCGCCATCGACGCTGGTCGACTGCACCGCGCCGCTGCCGCGCATCATCCGTGATGGTGCCATACCGCGCGCCGAGCTGCGGCGCATGGCAGGGAGGCTGGCTCCGTGAACGTGCTCTTCGTGTGCACCGGGAATACCTGCCGCAGTCCACTGGCCGAGGCGCTGTTGCGCCGCATGCTGGAGGAGCGCCAGGTCGAGGGCGTGACCGTCGCATCGGCCGGTACGGGAGCGTGGGCGGGCGCGCCGGCGTCGGAGGGGAGCTACCTCGTGGCACTGGAGGACGGGGTGGACCTGTCGGCGCACCGCGCCCAGCCGCTCACGCCCGAGCTCGCGGCATCATCCGACCTGATCCTCACGATGTCGCGCTCGCACCGGCAGCGCCTGAGCGAGCTGGGCTTTGCCGACCGCACCTTCCTGCTTGGCGAGTACGCCGGACGCAGCGGCACTGCCGCCGAAGTGGACGATCCCTACGGCGGCAGCGTCACCGACTATCGCGATACCTACGGTCAGCTCAAGGCATTGCTCGGATCGGTCGTGGAGCGGCTGGAGCGCGAGCGCATCCCGTGAGGATGACCGGGAGCACGCGCGTCTTCGCCATTCTGGGTGACCCGGTAGCGCACTCACTCTCTCCCGCCATGCAGAATGCCGCGTTCCGCCTCATGGGGATCAACGCGGTGTACGTGCCGCTCAGGTGCTCCCCGGACGAGGTACCAGGGCTCATGGCGTCGCTTGCAAGGGCCGGCGGCGGGGGCAATGTGACGATCCCGCACAAGGCGGTCGCCGCGCGTGCGGTGAGCCAGCCTTCGTCGTGGGTGCGCGCGATCGACGCGTGCAACACCTTCTGGAGCGATGGCGCTGATGGGCCGCTGATCGGGGACAACACCGACATCGAGGGCATCCTCGCGGCGCTCGACCGACTGCAGGCGCCGGATGGCCCGTGGCTGCTGGCCGGCACGGGAGGTTCATCGCGTGCGGTGGCGGCAGCGGCGAAGGAGCGGGGCGTCGAGCTGGCGGTGCTATCGCGGGAGCCGGCACGGGGCCTCGCGTTTTCCCATTGGGCGGAAACCGCACTGGGCGTGCGCGCAGCGGACACGGCGCAGTGCCGGGTGCTGATCAATGCCACGCCACTCGGGCTTGCGGCGGGAGATCGTGACCCGATCGCCACCGAGGCGCCCGAAGCGGAAGTGGCGCTCGACCTGGTGTATGCCAGGGGCGAGACGCCATGGGTGCGGCGGTGCCGCACACGAGGGCTTCGCGTCGCCGACGGGCGCGAGGTGCTGGTGCGGCAAGGCGCCGCGGCGTTCTCCCGCTGGTTCCCGGGGAAGCATCCGCCGGTCGAGGCAATGCGGGCGGCCGTCCATGCTGCGCTGGGATGATGTCGCACCGGTCGTCCGGGCACTGGAGCGCTTTCTCCTGCCGGGGGAATGCATCCTGTGCCACACCGCGATGCCGAGTCGCGAGTGGGACGGGCTGGTGTGCGCGCTCTGCCGGGCGAGATGGCACGCGGTGCCGGCGCCATGGTGTGCGCGTTGCGGACAGCCGGGGCTCGTCGACGTAGCGTGCCGCTTCTGCGCCGGCTGGCCCGACTCGCTGGGCCGGGTGCGGAGCGCCGTGTGGCTGGAAGGGCCGGCCCGCGAAACGGTGCATCACCTCAAGTACGGCGGGTGGCCGGGCGTTGCGACCGCCATGGCGCTGTCGATGCGCGGACTCGAGCCGCTGGCGCGGGGGGCCGTGCTGGTGCCGGTTCCCCTCTCGCGGAAGCGGCTGCGAAAGCGGGGATACAACCAGGCAGCGGTGCTGGCGACGGCACTGGGATCAATCACTGGGCTCGCGGCCGACGTGGACCTGCTCCAACGCGCACGGGACACGCCCACGCAGACGGCACTCACGCCCGAGGCCCGCGCAGCCAACGTGCAGGGCGCCTTCATGGCCCCGGCGCAGGTGGAGGGTACATTTGTGCTCGTCGATGACGTCTGCACGACGGGCGCGACCCTGGCTTCGGCGGCGACGGCGCTGAGGGTTGCAGGCGCGGCGCGGGTGGATGCAGTGACGTTCGCGAGGGCACCGCTGCCGGTGGAATTTTCGGTGTGACGGGCATGTCGCCCGTCCGGGCTCATTAACGGGAGAGAGTGATGGCGCTCAAGGTCGGGATCAACGGATTCGGTCGCATCGGCCGCAACGTGGTGCGCGCGGCGAAGCAGCAGGGGATCAAGGACATCGACTTCGTGGCGGTGAACGACATTACCGACACGGCAACTTTGGCGCACCTGCTCAAGTACGACTCGGTGCATGGCCGCTTCAAGGGCACGGTGGAAGCCACGGGCGATGCCCTGCTGGTGGACGGCGACCGGATGCGGGTGCTCTCGGAGAAGGACCCCGCCAAGCTGCCGTGGAAGGAACTGGGCGTCGACATCGTGCTCGAATCCACCGGCCGGTTCACCGACCGCGACCAGGCGGCGAAGCACCTCGCGGCGGGCGCCCGCAAGGTGATCATCTCGGCGCCGGCCAAGGGCGACGACATCACCATCGTCTACGGCGTCAACCACACGAAGTACGACCCGGCAAAACACCATGTCATGTCGAACGCCAGCTGCACCACGAATTGCCTGGTGCCGGTGGTGCACGTCGTGCGCGAACGAATTCGGGTTCGTCCACGGCTTCATGACGACGGTGCACTCGTACACCAACGACCAGCAGATCCTCGACCTGCCGCACAAGGACCTGCGCCGCGCGCGTGCGGCGGCGCTGTCGATCATCCCGACCAGCACCGGCGCCGCCAAGGCGACGAGCCTGGTGATCCCGGAATTGAAGGGCAAGATCGACGGCGTGTCGCTGCGGGTGCCCACGCCGGACGTGTCGGTGGTGATGCTGTCGGCCACAGTGGAGCGGAAGGTGACGGCGGAGGAAGTCAACGCCGCCTTCACGAAGGCGGCGAATGGCGCGCTCAAGGGCGTGCTGGCGGTGAGCGACGAGCCGCTGGTGTCGGTGGACTACATCGGCAACCTGTCCTCGAGCACCATTGACTTGCTCAGCACCGAACGTGGTCGACGGCACGCTGGTGCACATCACCTCGTGGTACGACAACGAGATGGGCTACTCGGCGCGCTGCGTCGACCTGCTGCGGTACATCGGCTCCAAGTGAAGAGAGGGCTTCGCGGCATCGCCACGACCTCGTTCGAGAACCAGCGCGCGCTCGACGGGCAGCGGGCGCTGGTGCGGGTCGACTTCAACTGTCCGGTGAAGGACGGGGGAGTCACCGATGACACCCGGATCCGGGCGGCGCTGCCGACGATCCAGTTCCTGCGCGACAAGGGCGCCCGGGTCATCCTCATGTCGCACCTCGGGCGCCCGAAGGAGCGGCCCGTCGCCCGAGTTCTCCCTGGCGCCGGTTGTCGCGCGAGCTGGAGAGGCTGCTCGGCGCACCGGTGGAACTTCATCACCGATCCGTTCACCGATGCGTCGATCACGGCAACCAAGCGGCTGCCTCGCGGTGGCGTGGCCTCATCGAGAACACGCGGTTCTTCCCGGGTGAGGAGGAGAACTCGCCGGAGCTGGCGCAGCAGTTCGCCCGCCTGGGCGACCTCTACGTGAACGATGCGTTCGGGTCGGCGCACCGGGCGCATGCGAGCACGGAAGGCGTGGCACGGGTGCTCAAGCCGGCGGTGATGGGGTTCCTGATGGAGCAGGAGCTCCGGTACCTGGGCGAGGCGCTCGACAAGCCGAAGCGCCCGTTCATCGCGGTGCTGGGCGGGGCCAAGATCTCGGGGAAGATCGACCTGATCGAGGCATTGCTGCCGAAGGTGGACGAGATCCTGATCGGTGGCGCGATGGCCTGCACGTTCTTCCGCGCCATGGGACTGGAGACGGGCAACTCGCTGGTCGAGGCGGAGCGCGTCGACATGGCGCGCGACCTGATGCGGAGCGCAGGGACGAAGCTGGTGCTGCCCGAGCGGCGCGGTGATCGCGCAGAAGCTGGAAGCGGGCGTGCCAACGCGCGCAGTGCCGCGGGATCAGATCCCGGCCGGCTGGGCGATGTTCGACGTGGATCCCGGCACCGAAGGTCGATTTTGCGCAGGCGCATCATCAGCGCGGGTACGGTGGTGTGGAACGGCCCGATGGGGGTGTTCGAGACGCCGCCGTTCGATCACGGCACGATGGCCGTGGCGAGTGCCATGGCCGCGGCCACGGCGAGGGGCGCGATCACCGTCGTGGGCGGTGGCGATTCAGCGGCGGCGGTGACGGTGGCGGGGCTCGACGACAAGATGACGCATGTGTCGACCGGTGGTGGCGCGTCGCTCGAATTCCTCGAGGGGAAGGTGCTGCCCGGGGTTGCCGCACTCGACGAGGTCTGATGCCAAAGCGGATCTTCGCCGCCAACTGGAAGATGCACCACGATCCAATGGCAGCGACGAAGTTTGCGCTCAAATTCCAGGAGATCTCGTCGCCGAACCCGGCGCGGGACCTGCTGGTTCTTTCCGCCGGCCGTGTCGCTCGCCGCGACGGCGGAAGCGTTCGAGCGCCGGCCAGACGTCTCGGTCGGGGCCCAGAATGTCCACTGGGAAGCGAAGGGCGCCTTCACCGGGGAAACGTCACCCGTGATGATCGCGGGCTGCGGCGGGAAGGGTGCGCTGGTGGGCCACTCGGAGCGGCGTCACGTGTTCGGCGAAACGGACGAGGAGTCGGCGAAGAAGGTGAAGGCGCTGATCGCGCAGCGGTTGGTGCCGATGCTGTGCGTGGGCGAGAAACTCGACCGAGCGCGAAGCGGGACACACAGCGGATGTGGTACGCCGGCAACTCAAGGCGGTGCTGTCGGAGCTCAACGCCACCGAGGCATCCCTGCTCCTCATCGCGTACGAGCCGGTGTGGGCAATCGGCACCGGCAAGGTGGCGCGGCCGCAGGACGCCGCCGAGGTGCATCGTGAAATCCGGAACGTGCTGCACGGGCACCGGGTACCGGGGCGGATCCCGGTGCTGTACGGGGGGTCGGTAAACATGGCAAACGTCGCGGGGCTGCTGGCCGAGGACGAGATCGACGGGGTGCTGGTGGGCGGTGCGAGCCTCGAGGCGGAGGGATGGGCGGCCATCGTGGCGGCGGGGGCTTAGATCGTTGCCCCAAGGTCAATCCCTGACTAGGTTTGAGGGCTTTTTCGGCAACTGCACCTGACATGGACCAGGGACTGACATGTACACGCTGATTCTCGTTCTCCTCATCCTCGACGCCATCGTCCTCTCGGCAGTCGTGCTCCTGCAGGCGGGGCAGGGCGGCGGGCTGGCCACGATGGGTGGCTCTGGTACGGAGAACGTGCTGGGCGGTCGCCAGGCGGTGACGATCCTCACCAAGATGTCATGGTGGTGCGGCGGGCTGTTCCTCGCCTTCTCGCTGCTGCTGTCGGTGATGCACCGCGGCGCAGGCGCGAGCGATCTCCAGCAGCAGATCCGGCAGGCGGCACCGTCGAGCACACAGGCGCCCACCGGGCCGTCGCCGCTCCAGGGCCTGACGCCGGCCCCGGGCACTGCGGCACCAGGTGCAGCTACGCCGGCCCCGGCTCCGAGCGGCACGGCTCCAGCGCCCGCGAAGGGCGCGGCGCCGGCGCCTGCCACGCCAGCCCCGGCGAAGTGACGGAGCGCCCCGCTTTCGTCCTGCTGGAAGATGGAACGTGGTACGCCGGTACGGCGCCACGTTCCGATCACCCCGACCTTCGGTGAAGTTGTTTTCACCACCAACCTGACCGGCTACCAGGAAACGTTCACCGATCCGAGCTTCCTCGGGCAGATCATCGTGATGACTGCCCCGATGATCGGCAATTACGGGGTGAACTTCGAGGACATGGAATCGCGCCGTCCCCAGGTGAGCGGGGTGGTGTGCCGCGAGCTGTCTCGAAACTACTCCAGCTGGCGGGCGGAAGCGGGCCTTGGCGAATGGCTTGAGGAAGCTCGCGTTCCGCTGATCGAGGGCGTGGACACGCGCCGGCTGACGCGGCACCTGCGGGAGCGGGGCGCGATGCGCGGGGTGATCGCGGAGGGCGCTGAGCCCACGCCTGAGCTCTCGCGGCAGCTGATGGCCTCCCCGTCGATGGAGGGGCTCGACCTGGCCTCCAGGGCGACGGTAGAGGCCACGCACGTCGAGGGAGAGGGTCCGCTGGTGGTCGCGTTCGACTACGGGATGAAGCGGAACATCGTGCGGATGCTGGTGGACCAGGGGATGCCAGGTCGCGGTGGTGCCGGCGGAGACGACCGCGGAGCAGGTTCGGGCGATGAAGCCGAAGGGCGTCTTCCTCTCGAATGGTCCAGGCGATCCAGCCGCAGTGACTTACGCGCTCGACACGATCCGCGAACTGGCCCAGGACGGGATCCCGACCTTCGGGATCTGCCTCGGGCACCAGTTGATCGGGCTCGCGTTCGGGGGCGAAACGGTGAAGCTGCCCTACGGGCACCGGGGCGGAAATCACCCGGTGCGTGATCTCCTGACGGGGCATGTGCTTATCACCACGCAGAATCACGGATTCGCTGTTTCGGGAGACGAAAATGGCATTCCCGGGGCGCCGGACCTCGAGGTTACGCACATAAATCTCAACGACGGCACCGTGGAGGGGCTGCGTCACCGCGAGCTTCCGGTGTTCGCCGTGCAGTATCACCCGGAAGCGGCTCCGGGCCCGCATGACGCCTATCCGCACTTCGACCAGTTCCGCCGCGCCCTGCTCGGTTGAGGCCTCAAAACCCCCAACCCCTTGACAGACAACACTTAAGCTCCTAGAATCGGCCTCATATGGCGGCTGCTCAAGGGAGCCTTCACGTTGTCTTTCCCGGGGGATGCATGACCAAAGCCGATCTTGTCGAGCAGGTCACGGCATCGATCGCCCGCACATCGGGCCCGATGATCTCGAAGAAGGACTGTGCGCGCGTCGTCGATGCGTTCCTCGATGCCGTGAAGCATGCCCTTAAAGAGCAGCACAACATCGAGGTACGCGGTTTCGGTACCTTCAAGATCCGCAAGCGGAAGACGCGCATGGCGCGCAACCCGCGCACAGGTGAACCGGTGGAAGTCGCGGCCCGTCCGGTGCCGGTGTTCAAGCCCAGCAAGGAGTTGCGGGCCCTGGTGGCGGAAGATGGCGAGTTCATTCCCTCGTCGGAGCAGGGTGACGGGGTCGAGGAGTAAGAGCGTTGAAGTTTTTCCGCGGGGCTGCACTCGAGTGCGGCCCCGTTTTTTTTCCGTAAGTCGAGGTAGGTTGGGAGGATGGGAAGAGTGAGCAGTGAACCGGTGACGAGTATGGTTCGGGTTAAAGTGTTGCTGTTCGCGCGGTTCGCCGAGTTGCTGGGACAGAGTGAGCTGACGATTGATGTCGGTGCACCCGCCACTGTCCGCACAGTACTCGACAACCTTCGGGAACGTGCCGGTGGATCACAGATACCATCGTCACCGATGGTCGCGCGCAACCGTGTCCAGGCGCAACTCGACACGGCACTTGAGGATGGCGACGAAGTGGCAGTGCTGCCGCCGCTCGCGGGAGGATGATGATGAGCTACCTCAAGGAGACTCCGCTCGATGTGCGCACCGTGGCGCACCAGGTAGTCAGTGCGGAGCGGGGCGGCGTGGTGACATTCGTCGGCGCGGTGCGGAACCACCACGCCGGCCGGGAGGTGCTGCGACTGGAGTACAGCGCCTACGGGCCGATGGCCGACCTGGAGATTGCCCGCATCCTCGAGGAGGCGGCGACCCGCTGGCCGGCAAAGGTGGCGGCAGAGCACCGGGTCGGGACGCTCGAGATTGGTGACGTAGCAGTGATCGTGGTGGCGGCCGCAGCGCATCGTGAGGCGGCGTTTGATGCCTGCCGGTTCGTGATCGAGGAGATCAAGCGCCGGGTGCCGATATGGAAGCGGGAACACTATGTGGATGGCACGACGGGATGGGTCGATCCGACGGTGCCCGCGGGTGTATCCTTCTAGTCGAATGACCCCCTCCCGTACCCCCGTTCGCGACCAATTTGCGCGGCCCCTCGGCAGTCTCCGACTCTCGGTGACCGACCGGTGCAACATGCGCTGCCGCTACTGCATGCCGGAGACGGACTATGCGTGGCTGCCGCGGGCCTCGCTCCTGAGCTTCGAAGAACTTGTGCGAGTGACGCGCATCTTCGCGTCGTTGGGGGTGCACAAGGTGCGGTTGACCGGCGGCGAGCCCTTGCTCCGGCACGGGCTGCACGAACTGGTGCGGGACCTGTCCGGCGTGGCCGGGGTCGACGAAATCGCGATGACCACCAACGGCCTGCTGCTGCGGCGCCATGCCAACGAGTTGCACGAGGCGGGTCTCGACCGGGTGACGGTGAGCCTCGATACGCTCAGACCGGAGCGCGCAATGGCGTTCTCGCGCACCGTGCACCATGCCGACACGATCGACGGGATCCGCGCGGCGGACGAGGCGGGCTTCCGGGGAACCAAGCTCAACACCGTCGTGATCCGCGGGTTCAACGACGACGAAGTGACCGACCTGCTGGAGTTCGGCCGGGCGCATAGCGCGGAGTCACGGTTCATCGAGTACATGGACGTTGGCGGTGCGACGCAGTGGTCGATGGACGACGTGGTATCGCGCGAGCAGATGCTCGCGCTGATTGCAGCGAAGTACGGTGCGATCGAGGAGCTGCAGGATGGGGGCCCGGCGCCGGCAGAACGATACCGCCTCGCCGACGGCCTCACGTTCGGGATCATCGCGTCGACGACAGCGCCGTTTTGCCGCTCGTGCGACCGGAGCCGCCTGACGGCGGACGGCACCTGGCTCCTGTGCCTTTACGCCGACGACGGCGTGGACCTGCGGGAGCCGCTCCGGAGTGGTGCCACGGACGAGGAGATTGCGGGCCTCATCCGTGACCGGTGGCAGGGCAGGACGGACCGGGGTGCAGAGGCGAGGCTGGCCGATCCCGGACGTGGAGTGCTGTACCAGGTGGAGGGTCTCCGCGCCGATCCGCGGCGCGAGATGCACACACGGGGCGGATGAACGACACCGTCTCCCGCCAACCTTTATCCCCAACCCCATGTCCCTGAACGTCGCCCTGATCGAACCGCGCATCCCGCCCAATACCGGGAACATCGCGCGCCTCTGCGCCGCCGCCGACACGCCCCTGCACCTCATCGGCCCGCTCGGCTTCTCGCTGGACGAGAAGGACGTGAAGCGCGCCGGCCTCGACTACTGGGACAAGACCGATCTCTGGGTGCACGAGAACTGGTTCGCGTTCCGGGACGCGATCAGCCGCACTCGGTGCCTGTACTTCTCGGCGAACGCCGCGCAGGACTACCGCCAGGCGCCGTTCAAGCCGAACAGCGTGCTGATCTTCGGGAACGAGACCGACGGGCTGCCAGCCCGGATCCTGGAGAAGCACCCGGAGCAGTGCTACAAGATCCCGATGCCGGGCGACGTGCGGAGCCTCAACCTGGCGAACGCGGTGAGCGTGGTGCTCTACGAGGGTCTGCGGAAGCTGGACATCGCGCTGCCGGAAGGCGCCGTGGCCACTGAAGAGAGCGAAGAGGCCACGGCACCGCGGAAACCTGCCCGGGGCCGGGGGCGAGGTCGCGGAAAGAGGACCTGACCAATGCCAATCCTCCCGCGCCCGACGTGACGGTGCTGTGGAACGCCGATGCGCACCGCGCGTTCGCCCAGGGCGGCGTCCAGGAGAAGTCGATGGAAAAGCGTGTCGGCGCCGACGTGTCCGGGGCCCTGCAGTTCTACAAGTCGGTGTATGGCGACCTCGGCGTGAACCATTTCTATGCGACCGAGATCGCCGAGCAGCACGGCGAGGCGTTCCCGGGGTTCATCAACCTTTCGTACACCACCTTCGTGGCCACCGACCGGTCGGGCGATGACGAAATCTTCCGGGCACACGAGGTCGCGCACCAGTGGTGGGGCATCGGGGTGGACTTCGCCTCATACCGGGACCAGTGGCTGAGCGAGGGCCTGTCGACCTTTTCCGGACTGTGGTACCTGCAGGTGGCGCGGAAGGACACGAAGCCATACTTCAACCAGCTCAGGCTCTGGAAGACCTCGATCATCGACCGCAGCGACGACGCCGGCCCGATCTCGCTCGGTTTCCGGGTGATCACCGAGCGGAATCCCAATGACTACCAGGTCATCGTGTACAAGAAGGGGGCGTGGGTCATGCACATGCTGCGGACCCTGATGATCAACTTGAAGACGATGCAAGAGGACCGGTTCCAGAACATGATGAAGGATTTCTTCACCACCTACGATGGGCATTCGGCGAGCACCGACGACTTCCAGCGCATGGTGGAGAAGCACACCGGTCAGCCGATGGGGTGGTTCTTCGACCAGTGGGTGCGGGGGACACAGATCCCGACCTACACGGTGGCGTGGTCGATCAACGATCCCGGCACCGGGGTGTTCAAGGCGGTCGTGAAGGTGACGCAGGAAGGGGTGGCGAAGACGTTCAAGATGTACGTGCCCGTGACGCTGACGATGAGCGACGGGAGCGTGCTTCGCACCCGGGTCCTGGTGCAGGGTCCGGAGTCCACCGTGATGCTGCCGGACGTGGCATCGAAACCGAAAGCGCTCACGTTCAACGATTTCGAGGGTGTGCTGGCGACGGTGGCCGGGGTCACGGGACCGAACTAGCGATTCCCGGAGCAGGCCGTGCAGGCCCTCAGGGTCGCCGGCGCTGGAACCGACTCAGCCGCAGGTGCTCCTCGCGCTCGCGCTCGTCCAGTGCGCGCCGGATGAGCATGATGCGCTGGCCGAGATCCGGCCCGACCCGGCGCTCGAGGGTATTGACCTGACGCGAGGTTCGTGACACTGCCTCGCCGAGGCGCCGCAACAGTGTCTCGCGATTGGCCGCATCGAGCAGCAGTTCGATCAGCAACTCGAACTCGGTGGCCGCGGTGACCGCTGTCGTGCCGGTACTTCCCGGCGGAGTGCCGCGCGCGGCTAGGCTCCGCCGTATCGGTGGCCGCTGTAACAGTTCCGAGATCGGAATGCCCCACACCTGCGCCGGCCGAATCTCCACCCTCAACTCCCTTGAAGGCCATCCGATGACCCGCAGCCCGTCGGCTCCCTGGTCCGCGAGTGCAGCGAGCAGAACCGGATAGGCGTGGGCCGCGCGGTCCGCGATGGACACGCGCTGATCAGCGGCGGGCCGTGCGATCCGGAACAGCTCAGCCACCAGGGCCTCGCGCTTCCGGCGCAGCAGGCCGACCCCCTTGTTGACTCGCTCGAGACGCCGCCGACCGCGGAGGAGATTCTGGCGGGTCGGCGCGCCGAGAAGGGTGCTGCTCACGGCGCGACCCCGGCGGCGCGCGACTTCGCGGCCTGACGGGCATCCCAGGTCGCATCGCGAATGCGGAGCAGGTCATCCCGTGGCATTGACTCGATAAGCTGCCACCCGCGCGCAACGGTCTCCTCAATGGTGCGGCGGTTACCGCCCTGATTCACGAACTCGCGCTCGAACCGGTCGGCGAAGGTGAGGGCGCGGCGGTCCGCTTCGCCCAGGCCGGACTCGCCCACGATCGCCGCCATCAGGCGCGCGTCGCGTCCCTGGGTGTAGCTCGCGTACAGCTGGTCAGCCCACTCGCGGTGTTCGCGAGCGGTGCGTCCCTCGCCGATGCCTGCATTCATCAGGCGCGAGAGGGAGGGCAGCACGTCGATCGGCGGCGCCACTCCCTTCCGGTGCAACTCGCGGCTCAGCACGATCTGGCCCTCGGTGATGTACCCAGTGAGGTCGGGAATGGGGTGAGTGATGTCGTCGTCCGGCATCGTCAGGATCGGGATCTGGGTCACCGACCCCGGCCGACCCTGCAGCATGCCCGCGCGCTCCAGCAGCGTCGCGAGGTCGGTGTACATGTAGCCCGGATACCCGCGACGGCCCGGAATCTCCTCCCGTGCGGTGGCGATCTCCCGGAGGGTCTCGCAATAGTTGCTCAGATCGGCCATCACCACGAGGACGTGAAGCCCTGCCTCGAAGGCGAGGAACTCTGCCTCGGCGAGGGCGACTCGCGGTGCGAGGATGCGCTCGATGCTCGGGTCTCTCGTCTCGTTCAGGAAGAGCACGCTGCGCTCCATGGCGCCACTGCGCTCGAGGCGATCGAGAAAGGTGCGCGTTTCGCGCGCCGTAATGCCGATGGCGCAGAAGATGGCGGCGAAGGGCTCTCCGTGGGGGGCGCGGGCACCCTCCACGATCTGGGCCGCGAGCTCGAGCGCCGGAAGCCCGGGACCGGAGAAGACGGGGAGTTTCTGGCCGCGCACCAGCGTGTTCATGCCGTCGATGGCGGAGATGCCGGTCTCGATGAAGTCCTCCGGCTTGAGCCGACGGGCGGGGTTCATGGGCGCGCCCCAGATGGGACGGAGTGCCTCGCCCACCGGCGGGGGGAGGCCGTCGCGCGGGGCGCCCACGCCGTTGAACGCGCGTCCGAGGAGCTCACGCCCGACGGTGACCTGCGCGACGTCGCCGCTAAGCGTGACGTCGGAGGTCGCGGGCGCCAGCCCGATGGTTTCCTCCAGCACCTGCACTACCGTGACTGCCTCGCCAGCGTCGATGACCTGCCCGCGACGCGGCGCCTCGCCCGCCGTTTGAACGGTCACCCATTCGCCCAGGGCGGCCCGGTGCGTGTTCCGGAGGAAGAGCAGGGGGCCCGAAGCGCCGCTGGCGCCATGAAAGGTTCGGGGCAGGCCACTCATGACACCGCCTCCGCGCCGAGGGCCTCAATCAGCGCGCGTGCCGCGGTGACGCGCTCGCCTTGTTCGGAAGCCGGGGCCGCGCGCACTGCGGCGAGTGCGCGGCGAATTGGTCCGAGATTGAGCCGCCCGAAGGGCAGGCCTCGCTCGATCGCGCCGAGCGCCCGCCGGTGCAGCGTGACTGCGAGGGTCACGAGCTCGTGGGTCTTGGTGAGCGGCGACGACGCGTCGTTGGGGTCGTACGCGCTCTGGCCGAGGATCAGCTCGCGGAAGATGCGCGCGCTCTCAAGCACGAGACGGTCGGCATCCTGCAATGCCTCGGGGCCGACGAGGCCGGCGATGTCGCGCAGTTCCTGGCCGCGTTGCAGCAGCTCGAGCACGGTGCGCCGGAGGTCGGGCCAGTCCGCCGACGTCGCTCGCACGAACCAGGGTGCCACCTGGTCGGCATACAGCGAATAACTCGTTTCCCAGTCGACCGCAGGAAACTGCCGCTGGTTGGCGAGCGAGGCATCGAGCGCCCACAGCGCACCAGCGACGCGGAGCGTGGCCTGGGTGACCGGCTCCGAGAGATCGCCACCGGGCGGAGAGATGGCGGCGATGACGGTGAGGGATCCCTCGCGCACCGGCTCGCCGAGCGCAGTGACCCGGCCGGCGCGTTCGTAGAATTGCCCCAGCCGGTTCGACAGGTAGGTCGGATAGCCTTCCTCGCCCGGCATTTCCGCGAGTCGGGCTGCGATCTCGCGCAGGGCTTCCGCCCAGCGCGACAGGCTGTCGGCCAGCAGCGCGACCCGGTATCCCATGTCGCGATAGTACTCCGCGATCGTGATCCCGACGTACACTGACGCCTCCCGCGCCGCGACCGGCATGTTGGAGGTATTCACCACCATCACGGTGCGGTTCATGATGGCGTGCCCGGTGCGTGCGTCGATCAGGCGGGGGAACTCGCGCAGGACCTCCGACATCTCGTTGCCACGTTCACCGCAACCGATGTAGACGACGATGTCGGCCTCGGCGTACTTGGCGAGGGATTGCTCGATGATCGTCTTGCCCGTGCCGAAACCGCCCGGCACCGCTACCGTGCCGCCTTCGGCCGCCGGGAAGAGGAGGTCGAAGACACGCTGTCCCGTGACCAGCGGCCGGTCATCCGGGAGCCGGGAGGCGACGGGCCGCGGGCGGCGCACCGGCCACTCGTGCGCCAGGTGGAGCGGCGTGCCGTCCTCCAGGTTTCCAATGGCGTCCGTGACCGTGAAGCGACCGGCATCGAGTTGTGCGACGCGTCCACCCACGCCCGGTGGAACGAGGATGCGATGCTCCAGCGTTCCGCGTTCGATCACGGTGCCGAGCACGTCGCCCTCGTGCACCTCGTCCCCAGACTGGCGCTGCGGCCGGAATTCCCAGCGCGCGGTGGGATCGAGTGCCGGCGCCCGCGCGCCGGGCTGCACGAAGTCGCCGGTCAGCTCGGCGAGCCGCTCGAGCGGCCGGCCGACGCCGTCGAGGATGGAGCCCAGCAGGCCGGGTCCCAGCGGAATGGTGAGCGCCCGCCCGCTGCGTTCCACCGGCTCACCTACCTCGAGTCCTGTGGTCTCTTCGTATACCTGCAGCGTGGCGACGTCGTCCCGTACACGGATCACCTCGCCGAGCAGGCCGCGATGCCCGACGCGCACCACTTCGTACAGTGATGCCTCGCGCAAGGGTTTGGCCTCGGCAAGTGCGCCGGTGACTCGCGTCAGCACCGGCGCGGTCATCCGAGCTTCACCCGATATCCGATCGCCTGCCGGAGCAGATCGGCAATGAATGCTTCCGGCCCCTCGGCACCCGGTTCCCATGACGGACCGGGAAAGGGCACCACCATGGGCAGCGACCGCCGTGAGAGCTCGTGACGGACCTCCTCGGAGACGGCATCGAAGATGTCGGCCTCCACCAGGATCACGCCGAGGCCCGGCTCATCCAGCAGGATTGCAACCTGCCGCGCGCCGTCGGTGGGGTTCGCGGCCTCCAGCGACCGCAGCCCGGCGAGCCGGAATCCTGCCGCGACGGCCGGTCGCGCGAGTACGTGCACCGAATAGCTCATGCGATTTCCCCGAGTGCGGCGGCGCGGCGGGCGGGCGGGATGCCGAGCTCGATTCCCCAGAGGCACCGTCGAAGCGCCACGACCTGAGCGCGCAGCCGCAGCACGTAGGCGAGCACGGGCGCGGCACCGAGCGGGTCGAGACGCGCCTCCAGTTTGAGCGCATTCGCCCTGGCGCGGAGCAGTGCCTCGTCGAGGCGCGCGATATCACCGGCGCGCTGGATCAGCATCTCGCCGACGCCATCGGCGGCGAGCGGACCCGCGAGCCGCCGTGCCGCGGCCAGGGCGGAGCCGGCCTCCGCCGCGTTCTGGAACACCGCGGGCGACAAGCGACTACCTCCACGCAGGAAGAATTCGTCAGCCTGGAGCTCGGTGTCCGATGCCGCGAGCAGCATCGCGGTCCGCGCATTGTCCAGGTCGATCGATTGTTGGACATAGTGGCGAAGCGTGCGGCCGCCCTGCCTGGCTGCCGCTTCCGCTCGCCGCGCGAACCAGCGATCCACTTCGAGTTCGAGGCGCAGCACGTCGGGCTCGGTGGCGACAGCCGCCGAGAGGAGGATCGACCCCAGGGGGTGATTCCAGGCTACCAGCAGCGCGGCAACGTCGGACACCCGGGGTTGCCTCGCCAACTCCGCCAGCGTCCTCTCCGGGAGTTGGGGCGTCGGTATCAGGCCGACGAGCCGTGTCTCGGCCGACGCGCCTGCTGCCGCGCCGCGAATCATCGCCCGCACCGAGCGGCGATCCTCGTCATCAAAGATCAAGTCCGGCACGGCACTCCGGTCGCCAAACCAGCGAACGAGGCGCCGGAGCTCGGTTGCGGCGGCGCGCCGGATACCCAGCTCGATCGCCGGCGGCGTGAGTCGCCCTTCTTCCGGGATGGTGATGCCTGCTCCCTCGAGCAAGGCGACCATGGAGGCGAGGTCGGGCGCGGCCGCCAGCGCGGACATGGTCTCCTCCGGCAGCAGGTGCGTACCAAGGCCGCGGGCTCGGGCGTTTGGCGCTTCCCACTGGACCCTCATCGAAGCACCTCCGCACGTCGCACGATGTCCATCGCGAGCCCGGGCCAGAGGCGATCGAGCACGCCCTCGAGCGTGGCGTCCACCTCGACGCTGTCATCGCCGGCTACGACGCGGGAGCCGGTGGGCCGCGCGGTGACCCGGGCCGTGGCCGAGGCATCGCCCAGATAAGTGAGCGCGCGTGCCACCAGCACGGCAACGGCCGCCCGCCCCTCGATCGTGCCCGCGTGCTGTTCGAGGTTGCGGCGCGCGCGGTCATGCACCCGCGCGAGCAGCTCGTGGTGCGCGAGCAGCCGGGTTCCCTCGGCGCCCCGTGCCGCAGTGACGAAGCTGCGTTCACCCTCCGCGCGAAGCACCTGCTCACGAGCCGCCAGCGTCTGTTGCCGGCGCGTGGCAAGTTCGGCGGCGTGAACTGCGGTCAGGCGCTCCGCTTCGGCGCGCACATCCGCCAGGCGGTCGTCACCCCGCCCCATGGCTTCGCGTTCCAGCGTCTGCAGGAGGTCGGCGAGTGCCATGTCGGCTCAACCCACGGGAGCAACGCCGCCGCCCCGCAGCATGATGATGACGGCGACGACGAACCCCAGGATCACCATCGTCTCGGGAATCGCGATCATGATGATCACGGTCGTGCTCAATTCCGGCTTTTCCGCGAGACTCGCCGCGGCGGCGGGGCCGATGCGTGATTGCGCCCACGCTGTGGCAATGGCGGGAATTCCGATTGCCAGGGCGGCACTCAGCGCGATCCAGGCGAGCTCCATGGTTTCACTCCTGTGGTTAGGCAGTCGTTTCCGACTTGGGTGTCCAGTGACCCAGCGGGTGATAGCGCACGCCCCCCGGGCTGTAGAAAGTCCCGAAGAACTCCACGTAGTGCAGGCGGAGGGCGTGAATCGTCGGGGTGAAGAGGCTGAGACCGAAGTTCACGAGATGGAACAGCAACGCGAACAGCGCGCCCACGACCACACTGCCCATCGCACCTACCATCTGGTTGGCGACGATGGCCAGCATGACCGACGCGGTGCCGAGCGCCATGATTCTGGCGTAGCTCAGGATGTGCCCGAAGGTGGAGAAGAGTTCGATCGGCGCCACGATCCCCTCGAGGATCACGATGATCGGGAAGATCGCCAGCACCACCACGACGGCCGGGGTCAGGAAGGCGCGCGGGAGCGCTTTCAGCGCAGCGAGTATCGCGACCAGCACGACCACCACCATCAGTGCCGAAAGCCCGCGCCCGATAGCGGTGCGGGGATGGGCCGTCCGGGCGCTGGAGATGGCACCGAGCACAAGCCCGAGCACCATGTGCACGACGCCGATCGCCAGCGCGAGCATGAGGAACGATGTGACTTCCTCGCCCCGGTCGAAGAACACGGGGCGGAGTCCAAACCAGCGGCGCCCGAGATCGCCGAAGAACTCCCCGAAGCCGATGCCGAACGCGATCGAGAAGAGGGCACAGGCCCCCGCGATCCTGGCCACAGCGCGCTTGATGGAGTCGGGCTTCGACCCATGGTGGACGGCGAGGGCGCCGGTGGCGAGCAAGAAACCATAGCCGACATCCCCCAGGATGAGCCCGAAGAACATCGGGAAGAACACCGCGACGAATGGCGTGGGGTCCATCGTGCCGTACCGGGGCAGGGGTACGGCGCGGGTCAGCATCTCGAACGGCCGGAAGAGCCGCGGATTGGAGAGCACCACCGGCGCGTCCTCGGCCCGCCACTGCTCCTGTCCGAGATGCTCGACCACGATGTCGGCGCCGAGACGGGTCGCCAGAGCCTCGCGGAGACGCGGTTCCACCGCCTCAGGCGCCCATCCGTCGATCACGAAGGCATGCTCGGTCACCCCGGTCTGGGCGAGGGTATCATAGCGGGCGAGCAGGTCGTGAATCGTCGCCCTGGTGCCGGCCAGCGTTGCACCGTGGACGCGAGCCAGTTGCTGCAGACCAGCGCGCGCGCCGGCGAGATCACCGGGCAACTGCTCGATGCGCGCGAGCATGCGCGGAATGGCATCGGCCAGGGTGCTGCCGTACCCACGGGGGACCGGGATCTCCTGCACTCGCGTTTCCGCGAGCAGGCGGTCGATCCGTTCGCTCCCCGACCGCGGCACCAGCAGCAGCGCCGCGACCTCTCCGCTTGCCAGCGCTTGGGAGTAGAGCTCGAAGGTGTCACCCAGTGCCTGTCGCAAGGCGCTGCGAAGGGCAGGGAGGGCGCCGGCCTGTTCCCGGCGCAGCACAACGTGGTAGGCGATCAGGTCGGGCATCGTGCCGCGGGCTGCCTCAAGCGCCCGGAACGCGGCGAAGAACGGGCGATACCGTTCGATGAGCGCGCGCTCTTCCTCGAGCCTGGCGAGGCGTTCAGTCTGTCCTTCCGCCTCCCGCCGCACCCGACGAGCAAGGCGTGCGTGGCTGGCGAGGCTCGGAACCGCGCTGTCGATGAGCGTGCCCTTCTGGGCACTGCATCCGATGCTCTCAAGCCCCGCGTCCACATCCTGCAGCAGACGGCCGAGCTGACGCTGGCGCCGGGCCTCCGGGGGCGACAGAAGCGTGGTACGAAGCGGAGACTGCTCAGTGGGTGACGCGAAATGGAGCAGACCTGTATCCTGCAGCGCTTCGATCGTGGCGCGGAGGCGCGCTCGCGGGCCGAGAATCCGCAGCTTGACCATCGGGAGGATCATGAATCCCGTTCCTCGGAAACGGCCGCCAACACCAGCGCGACGGCGTGCTCGGCGAGAACATGCACCGAGGCATCATCAATCGCCCGGAACCGGCCCGCCACTTCTTCTGAGGCCTGCCCGATGGATTCGATCCGGGCCCGGCGCGCCGCCTCCAGCCCGGCATCCAGTTCCTTCAGCTCCACCTCGAGCTGTGCTGCGGACGCCGCCTCGGCCGCTGCCCGCCGCGCCAGCGCGTCGGCCTGGATGTGCTCCACTTCGAGCTCGAGTGCCGTCGCTCGTTCGGCGAGCCGCGCTTCAAGGCGCAGCAGCTCGGCAAGTTCGCCCTGCTGGGCGATGCCTTCCGCGGGAGGAGCGTGCTTCGGTCCAGCCATGACAGCAGTATCCGCCCGGGGCCCGGAAGGCCGTGTGAAGGAGTCTTGAGCATTTCTTCAGTTTGAATCCCAGGCGCTAACTCGCTACGTTTCCCCGCCTTAGCACATTTCGAATCCTCCCTCTCGAGGTCGGCAGCATGCTCCAGAAGGTCGCCGTCGTCGGTGCCGGCAACGTGGGCGCCACGGCAGCCCAGCGCCTGGCCGAGAAGAACCTCGCCCGCACCGTGGTGATGATCGACGTCGTCGAGGGCGTGCCGCAGGGCAAGGCACTCGACCAGTGGCAGTCCGGCCCGATCGAGGGCTTCGACACCCGGGTCATCGGCACCAACGGCTATGACGAGGCGGCGGGTGCCGAGGTGTTCGTGGTGACGGCCGGCATCGCGCGGAAGCCGGGGATGAGCCGCGACGACCTGGTCAAGACCAACGCCGGCATCGTGAGGTCGGTGGCGAGCAGATCAAGCGGGTCGCGCCCAACGCGATCATCGTCGTCGTGTCCAACCCGCTCGACGTGATGTGCTACGTGGCGATGAAGGCCACGGGTTTCCCGCGCGAGCGGGTGATCGGCATGGCGGGCGTGCTGGACACGGCGCGCTACCGGATGTTCCTGGCCGAGGCGATCGAGGTTTCGGTGGAAGACATCCAGGCGATGGTGCTGGGCGGCCATGGCGACACGATGGTGCCGCTGGTGTCCTACACCACGGTGTCGGGCATCCCGGTGACCCAGCTGCATCGCCAGGCGAAGCTCGACGCGATCGTGGACCGCACCCGGAACGGCGGGGCGGAGATCGTGGCGTTCCTCAAGACCGGCTCGGCCTACTACGCGCCCAGCGCGGCGGCGGTGCAGATGGTGGAGGCGATCGCGCTCGACAAGAAACGGATCCTGCCGTGCTCGGCGTGGCTCACCGGCGAGTTCGGGCTCAAGGACGTGTTCTGCGGGGTCCCGTGCAAGCTCGGGCGCGCGGGGCTCGAGCAGATCCTCGAGATCACGCTGACGGACGCGGAGCGGCAGCGCTCACCGCGTCCGCGGAAGCGGTGCGCAGCACGATGGTCACCCTCGAGGCCTGACGCTGATGAACCGGCTGCGGGCGTTCTGGAATTCCTCCGTCGGCAAGAAGGCGGTCATGGCGGTCACCGGCATCATCGGCGTGCCTGTTCGTGATCGGCCACGTGGTCGGAAACCTGCTGGTGTTCCAGGGCGCGGAACGGCTCAACGCGTACGGTCACCTTCTGCATGGCCCGCTGACGGCTGCTCTGGGGCGCCCGGGTGGTGCTGCTGCTGGCGCTGGTGCTTCACGTCGTGGCGGCCTACCAGCTCACGCTGCAGCAACCGGCGGCGCGGCCGATCGGAGTACGCCGGCCGCGACGCCCCAGGTCTCCACGCTGGCCTCGCGGACGATCCGCTGGGGCGGGGTGCTGCTGCTGGTCTTCATCATCTATCACCTGCTCACCTCACGATCGGCACCGTCCACCCGGCGTTCGAGGAAGGCGACGTCTACGCCAACTCCTGGGCTGTTCGGCACCCGCTGGTCGCCGTGTTCTACATCGTTGCGATGGCGGCGCTCGGACTGCACCTGTACCACGGGGCATGGAGCAGCCTCCGGACGCTGGGCGTGGCGCAGGCCTCGGCGTCGCCGCTCAAGCGGCGGGCGGCGGTGGCGATCGCGATCGTCATCGCGGTGGGTTTTGCGGCGGTGCCGCTCGCGGTCTTGGGATTCGTGATGAACGGCGTGACGCTCGGGAACGGCGTCCGCCTCAGGGATGCCTGGCAGCGTGAGTCCTTGCATGGAGCTGAACGCGAAGAGTCCCGGACGGTCCGCTCGCGCGAGAAGTGGGAGCGCGCACCAGTTCGAGCTCAAGCTGGTGAACCCCGCGAACAAGCGGAAGTTCACGGTCATCGTCGTCGGGCAGCGGGCTGGCGGGCGCCTCGGCCGCCGCGAGCATGAGCGAGCTGGGCTACAACGTGAAGTGCTTCTGCTTCCAGGACTCGCCGCGCCGGGCGCACTCCATCGCGGCGCAGGGCGGCATCAACGCCGCCAAGAACTACCAGAACGACGGCGACAGCGTCTGGCGGCTGTTCTACGACACGGTCAAGGGCGGCGACTTCCGCGCGCGCGAGGCCAACGTCTACCGCCTGGCGCAGATCAGCGTGCGCATCATCGACCAGTGCGTGGCGCAGGGCGTGCCGTTCGCGCGGGAGTACGGCGGACTCCTGGCCAACCGGTCATTCGGCGGGGCGCAGGTCTCCCGCACCTTCTACGCGCGCGGCCAGACGGGCCAGCAGCTCCTGCTCGGCGCCTACCAGGCGCTGGAGAAGGAAGTGCAGCGCGGCGGCGTCGCTGATGAACTCGCGCACCGAGATGCTCGACATCGTCAGGTCGACGGCCGGGCGCGGGGCATCGTGACGCGCGACCTGGTGACCGGCGAGATCGAGTCGCCACGTCGCCGACGCGGTGGTGCTCGCCACCGGCGGCTACGGCAACGTGTTCTACCTCTCCACCAACGCCACGGATGCAACGTCACCGCCACCTGGCGGGCGCACAGGCGGGGTGCCGCTGTTCGCCAATCCGTGCTTCACCCAGATCCACCCGACCTGCATCCCGGTGAGCGGCGACTACCAGTCGAAGCTCACGCTGATGTGCGAGTCGCTGCGCAACGACGGCCGCGTATGGGTGCCGCAAGTGCGGGCGACACGCGCGCCGCCGGACAGATTCCCGGACGCGGAGCGGGACTACTACCTCGAGCGGAAGTACCCGAGCTTCGGCAACCTGGCGCCGCGGGATATCGCGTGCCGGGCGGCCAAGGAAGTCTGCGACGAGGGGCGCGGCGTGGGCCCCGGCGGCCGCGGCGTGTACCTCGACTTCGCGGACGCGATCCAGCGGCTGGGCGAGTCGACGATCGCCGAGCGGTACGGCAACCTGTTCGAGATGTACCAGCGGATCACGGACGAGAATCCGTACCAGGTGCCGATGCGCATCTATCCGGCGGTGCACTACACGATGGGCGGGCTCTGGGTGGACTACAACCTCATGAGCACGGTCCCGGGACTGCACGTGCTCGGCGAGGCCAACTTCTCGGACCACGGCGCCAACCGGCTGGGCGCGAGCGCGCTGATGCAGGGGCTGGCCGACGGCTACTTCGTCATCCCGCTCACCATCGGCGACTACCTGGCCATCGCGAAGCTGGCGCCGGTCGGAACCGATCACCCGGAGTTCAGGCAGGTGGAGGCCGAGGTGAACGGGCGGATCGGCACGCTGCTGGCGGTCGAAGGGGCGGCGCACCGTGGACTCGTTCCACCGCGAGCTGGGCAAGATCATGTGGGAGAAGTGCGGCATGGCCCGGAATGCGAGCGGGCTTCGAGGAGGCGCTGGCGCGGATTCCCGAGCTGCGCGCCGAGTTCTGGAGCGACGTGAAGGTCCCGGGCACCGGCGAGGAGCTGAACCAGTCGCTGGAGAAGGCGGGCCGGGTGGCCGACTTCCTCGAGCTGGGCGAGCTGATGTGCCGCGACGCGCTGGAGCGCGAGGAGTCGTGCGGCGGCCACTTCCGGGTGGAGCACCAGACGGAGGATGGCGAGGCGAAGCGGGACGACGCGCGCTTCTGCTACGTGGCGGCGTGGGAGTAGGCGGGCGAGGGAACGCCGCAGCGCCTCACCAAGGAACCGCTCGAGTTCGAGTACGTGACGCTGGCGGCGCGGTCCTACAAATGAGCCACGAGACCATGCAGATCACGCTTCGCGTGTGGCGCCAGGCGGGTCCATCGGTGGCCGGCTCGCTGGTGTCGTACGAGGCGCCGGACGTGAGCCCGGACATGTCCTTCCTCGAGATGCTCGACGTGGTGAACGAGCGGCTGATCGAACGAGGGGAAGCTGCCGATCGCCTTCGATCACGACTGCCGCGAGGGGATCTGCGGCACCTGCGGCCTGATGATCAACGGCGTGGCGCACGGCCCGCGAAGGCGACGACCACCTGCCAGCTGCACATGCGGAGCTTCCGGAACGGCGACGAGATCACGGTCGAGCCGTGGCGCGCGGCGGCGTTCCCGGTGCTGGCCGACCTGGTGGTGGACCGCCGCGCCCTCGACCGGATCATCGCGGCCGGCGGGTTCATCTCGCGCCAACACCGGCGGCGCGCCCGACGGCAACGCGATCCCGGTGCCAAAGCCCGACAGCGACAGCGCGATGGATGCCGCGGCGTGCATCGGCTGCGGCGCATGCGTAGCGGCCTGTCCCAATGGCTCGGCGTCGCTCTTCACCGCGGCGAAGGTGACGCACCTGGGCTTCCTGCCACAGGGTCAGGCGGAGCGGTATCGCCGCGCCCTCGCGATGGTACAGCAGATGGACCTCGAGCACTTCGGCAGCTGCACGCTGTACGGCGAGTGCATGGAGGCGTGCCCGAAGGAGATCAGCATCGACACCATCACCCGCATGAACGGCGACTTCCTCCGGGCCGCCGCGCAGCCGCCGGCCAGAGAGGCCGCGAGCGCCGCCATCTGATTGCTCGCGGCACACGGGTTCCCGTCCCCGTGTGAAACCCGCCACCTCGTTCGTCTCCCTTGGCGGAATCCATCCAATGTCCTTGTCCCGGAGCGCCAGTGTGCTCGGCGTCGCGCTCGCCCTGGGAGCAGCGCCCGCGGCCGCACAGCGGCTCCAGGGACACGTCATGGCCCAGGCGCTGCCATCGCTGATCACGTCCGACCCGGTACCTGGTGGCGGATCGCTCAGCGAGGTGACGGTGCTGCAGCCGGTCCTCATGGGCCAGCTGGCCTACGGCCCGGCTTTTCGGGGGCGGATGATGCTCGACTTCGAGGGCGTCACGATGCCCGAGGGCGAGCTGGCGATGGGTGGGTGGGGTGAGGGATTCGTGGACCGGCGGCACCCGCACACGTATCTCCACGAGGCGATGGTGTGGGGCTCGGCGCCGATCAGCCGGGTGGTCGCGGGCGGACTCGCCGCAGGCAAGGGTATCGTCCCTTTTGGAACCGATGACCCGATGTCGCGCCCGTTCGTGCGTTTCCCGGTGAATCATCACCTCTCGCAGATCGTCGAGCGAGCCGAGCTTGCGACCGGATGGCGCATTGGTATCGTAGGACTTGAAGGTGGGCTCTTCAATGGCGACGAGCCGGCGAACCCCGGGCAGTGGCCGAACATGAGCCGTTTCGCTGATTCGTGGGCCGCGCGGGTGACCATCTGGCCGGTCCGGGGCCTGGAAGTGCAGGGGTCGCATGCTTCGGTTCATTCCCCGGAGCACCGCCAGGGATCGGGGCTCGACCAATCGAAGTGGAGCGCGTCGGCGCGGCTGCAGCGACTGGTGGGACGCACGGCGATCTATGGCCTGCTGGAATGGGCCCGCACCGAAGAGGGCGACAACATTTTCGTGTTCGCCTCGGTGCTTGCGGAAGGGTCGGTACTCGCCGGACGGCACCGATTCGGGTACCGGGTCGAGCGGACGGGGAGGCCGGAAGAGGAACGGCTGCCGGACAATCTCTTCCGCTCGCCGCGGCCGCTGCTGGACAACAGCATCGTGGGCCAGACGCGGTGGACCCTGCACACGATCAACTACGCGCTGCAACTGTCGTTCGCTCAGGGGAGGTTCGGGGTTCAGCCGTTCGTGGAATTCACGTTCGGGGTGGTGAGCGACATCGGGGGCGGCGTATTCCAGGCTGAGGCGCTGTACGGCACGAACGACGTTCGCGGCCTCACGGTAGGGATGCGACTCGACTACGGCGGTGCGATGGGGCGGATGGGACGATACGGAGCGGTGGCGGTACCTGATGAACAACTCACAGGGGACATGCATGGACACGAACACTAGGAGGACGCCATGAGAATGACTTTCGTGAAGCTGGCACTCGCCACGGGCGTCGGCATGGCGACGCTGGCGGCGTGCGGCTCGGAGAATAGCGGCTATGACCCCAACGTCGCGACGACGATACAGTACGTCGGCGGCTCGGGTCAGTCGGCTGATGTCGGGTCGCCGGTCGAAGAATTGCTCACCATCAAGACCGTCAACTTCAATGGCGACCCGGTTGGGGGCGTTTCGCTGGAGTGGTTCGTCGTGAGCGGCGGCGGCACCGTCAGCAAACAGGGCGAGACCACGACCGACGTGAACGGTGTTTCGCAGGTGACCTGGACCCTGGGCCCGATTGTGGGCACGCAGACGGTACAGGCGGTCAGCGCCCTGTCGGGTTCGCCGGTTTCATTCACGGCAACTGCACGCTGCAAGTGATGGGGGCGGCGGCGGCGGTGGCGGCGCCGCCGCGGTGCGCTCATCCGGTGAGGCACACCCTCCGCCGCTCGCTGCTCCTCGCGTGTATTGCGGGAGCGGCTTGCGGCGGAGATGACGGCGGGGCCGGCCCCGCCCCCGCCGAAAGGCGAGGGTTTCTCCGCCACGGGTGGTGCCGGTCAGAGTGCGATCGCCGGCACCACCCTTCCAGTTCCCTATACCGTGCAAGTCACCGACGAAGCCGACGCCCCGGTGCAGGGGGTCACGATTCACTGGACGGCCGGTACGGCAGCCGGTACCCTCTCCGCCAGCACCAGCGTCACCGATGCCACCGGGCATGCATCGGTCCTCCACACCCTCGGCGACGGCACGGGCTCCCAGACCGTCTCCGCCTCGATCGACGGATCCTCCCAGACGCCGGTGGTGTTCAGCGCGACCGCACTTGGCGCGGCTGCGGCGGTGCGCGTGGGCATGCTGCCGATTCCTCCCACCTACGGAATTCACGACACTTTCGTGCGCGATGGACTCGCGTTCGTGTCGGCATGGGACGCGGGACTCATCATCTATGACGTGGGCAACGGCATCCGCGGCGGCAGCCCGAGCCGGCCGATCGAGGTGTCGCGCATCGTGCCGCCACCGGGCGCCGTCACCGACATGGTGGGATCGATCCACAATGCATGGTGGTTTCACAATCCCGTCCGCAATGAAAAGCGTTATGTGTTCCTGGGGCAGGAAGGGCCTGGCATCATCGGCGACGCTTCGCGGGGCGACATCTACGCGGTGGATGTCTCCGACCTGGCGCATCCACAGGTGGTCGGGAGTTTCGGCATCACGGGCGCGGGCACGCACAATTTCTGGATGGACGAGGCGGCACAGGTGCTCTACGCGGCCTACTACAATGCCGGCGTGGTCGCGATCGACGTGTCAGGAGTGCTGAGCGGGGACCTGTCGTCGCGGCTTGTCGCACAGGTGCGACCCGGCGGTCCCGGCAACACCTTCACCTGGGGTGTGCAACTGGCCAACGGGTCCATTTACGCGAGCGACATGCTGACAGGTTTGTGGCGACTCGCGCCGGTGTCGGGCGGCCTCGCGGTGCTGGGGGGCGGGCGGAACGTGCTGGAGCGATACACGTCCGACCTGTGGGTGCAGGGCGCCTTCGCCTTCACCGGCACGTGGGGCACACGTACCGACAGCACCGGCCAGCTGAATGCAGGGAACGCGCTGAAGGTCTGGTTGCTGCTCGCCTCGGGAGACCCCGTCCTGGCGGACTCCGTGATCCTGGCCGACGTGGGTACGGTGAGTGACGTCGAGACGAGCGCCAGTGGGGCCCGCGTGCTGCTGACAACCGAGCGGGGCAGTGCGGCCGGGTTCTTCATTTACGCGCTGGACGGGGCGGGACATCCGACGCCCGTCACCTCAGTAGCGGAGTCGACCGGGCTTCACACCGGGACGTTTGCCACGATCGGCGGAAGGGATTTCGTGTTTGCGGCGAAAAATCCGGAGAACCCGGCGCTGGTGGTGTACGACGTCACCGGAGCGCTACACTAGACGTCACAATTGCAGCGGCGGCGCTGTTTCGGGCTGAAACATGGTGCGCCCCCCCCCACTAACGCCCGAGGCACGGCGATCCCACACCTAGCGGGGTGATGCCATGAGGCAGGCACTGGTGTTCGCTGGACTTGCGTTGGGCGCGGGCATCACGATAGGGACGGCGTGCGGCTCGGCGATGGACGGATACGACCCCACCGTTCCGACCAACATCATCTATGTCGATGGCGCTGATCAGCGGGGTCGGGTGGGTACACCGCTCCGCTACCCGTTGCTGGCCAGGATCACGAACCAGTTCGGCGGCGGCGTGGCTGGCGTGCGGGTGGATTGGTACATCGTGGCGGGTCGGGGGAGCCTGTCGGACAGCACCTCGATCAGCGACAGCGAGGGGATGGTGTGCAACACCCTGAGGCTCGGGCTCCATGCGGAGAACATCCGCGTGCAGGCCGTGGTGGCCGGGCGCTGAGCGGGTCCCCCCTCTACTTCAATTCGACCGCCGTGCTGGCTCCGGACAGAGGGGAGGGGGAACCAGAGACGTGCGCACATTGAGCGCGCACGCCAACCACTAGAGCCTCGGCAGCGTTACGCCACGCTGCGCCTGATATTTCCCCTTCTTGTCCGCATAGCTGGTTTCGCAGACGTCATCGTCGTCCGCCTCGAAGAACAATACCTGACAAATCCCCTCGTTGGCGTAAATCTTGGCGGGCAGCGGCGTTGTATTGCTGATCTCAAGCGTTACATGACCTTCCCATTCGGGCTCGAATGGCGTCACGTTGGTGATGATTCCGCAGCGGGCGTAGGTGGACTTCCCGACGCATATCGTCAGCACGTTCCGGGGGATCCGGAAGTACTCGACCGAGCGGGCCAGCGCGAAGCTGTTGGGTGGAACGACACAGACATCGCCGTCGAACTCCACGAAGCTCTTGTCGTCGAAGTTCTTCGGGTCGACAATCGCGGAGAGGACGTTGGTGAAGATCTTGAACTCGGGCGCCACCCGCATGTCGTAGCCGTAGGAGGAGACGCCGTAGCTGATCGCGCCGGCCCGCACCTGGCCGTCGGTGAAGGGCTCGATCATGCCGGCTTCCCGGGCCATGCGGCGGATCCAGCGGTCGGACTTGATGGACATAGTCGGGGGTATGAGGGAGTTGGGGACGGAGTTGGACAGGTTTCGCGGGCTGAAATATAACCCCCTAACCACCGCTGCCGCGATCACCCGTAGAGTGTTTGCCTGTCAGGAAGTTCGGGTTGAATTGACTGGTCCCGACGGGTTAGCTTGAATCAGGCAAGTGAAAAACTTCACGAGAGCTTCCTAATGCTCAGGCCATTCGCACCGATCCTGCTGTTGATCGCGTTCGTGGTTGCCAACGCGGTCCTGCTGATCGGGCTCTCGCACTACCTGTCGTCGTCCCGAACCAACCCGGCCAAGAAGCAGCCGTATGAGTCCGGCATGCCGGTCATTGGGGATGCGCGGCAGCGGTTCTCGGTCAAGTTCTACCTCGTGGCCATGCTGTTCATCATCTTCGACATCGAGACGGTCTTCCTGATTCCGTGGGCGGTGGCTTTCAAGAGCCTGCCGGCGTCGGCGGGACTGCTGATGATCGAGATGTTCGTGTTCATGCTGGTCCTGGGCGCGGGCTACCTCTACATCTGGAAGCGCGGGGCCCTGCAATGGGACTGAGCGACATCCAATCGGGGGCGCCAGGATCGCCGGAGGTATCGGCGGTATCGCCCAACTTCATGACCACGAGCCTCGACTTCCTGGCCAACTGGGCCCGGACAGGCTCGCTCTGGCCGATGCCGTTCGGCACGGCGTGCTGCGCCATCGAGTTCATGGCGACGGCAGCGTCGCGCTACGACATCTCCCGCTTCGGCATGGAGCGGATGAGCTTCTCGCCGCGGCAGGCCGACGTGCTGATCTGCGCGGGCCGGCTGCCGTTCAAGCTGGCGCCGGTGATCCGCCGCGTGTGGGACCAGATGCCGCAGCCCAAGTGGTCGATCTCGATGGGTGCCTGCGCCTCGTCGGGCGGCATCTTCGACAACTACGCGATGGTGCAGGGGATCGACACGATCATCCCGGTCGACGTCTACGTGCCCGGCTGCCCCCCGCGTCCCGAGGGACTCCTGTACGGCGTGATGCTCCTGATGAAGAAGATCCGGGGTGAGAGCTTCACCGATGATTTCCTCCGGCGCGAGCAGACCATCGGCGCCGACGGCCTCTACCTCCCGCCCGACCGGATCGACGAGTTGTCGGAGCCCTTCGGCAACTCCGTGTCACCAGACCCGCTCCACGTGACCGCCGCACCTTCACCCTCGGTTGCTTCGCTCCGCAAGGAGTTCGGCGAGGCCATCGAGCGTCACGTCGTGTCCTGCGGCGACACCATCGTCTATGCCTCGCGCGAGCGGGTGCACGACGTGCTGGCCTGGCTGAAGGAAACGCCGGGCGAGAACTACAGCTACCTCACCGACATCACCGCGGTGGATTACCGCGACCCCGAGCGCGCCGCTCGAGGTGGTGTGGCAGCTCCGGGCGCTCGACCGGCCGGCGCGACCTGCGCGTCAAGGTGGCGATCCCGACCGGTCAGCCGCTCGAGGTGCCGACGGTGTGGGACCTCTGGCGCGGGGCCAACTGGCTGGAGCGCGAGGTGTTCGACATGTTCGGCGTGCTGTTCCTCGGGCATCCCGACCTGCGCCGCATCCTGATGTGGGAGACGTACGCCGAGGGCTATCCGCTCCGGAAGAGCTTCCCGCTGCGCGGGCACTTCAGCCGGGCGGAACAGACGCGCCAGGCGCTGGCCGGCCAGCCCGAGTCGCACTACTCGCTGGAAGAGCTCTCGATCGCCGAGGCGTACCAGAACCTGCCGGCCGACATGCGTGAGCGGCTGAAGCAGGGCGAGCGGGGATTCGTGGAATGAGCACGCGCACGGTCGACGTCGGCCCTCGGCACCCCCGGGCTCGATGCGCGCGGTCGCCCGATCACGGTGCCGCTGGGTGTGCAGCTGGAGGACACGGGTGAGTTCGAGGCGCCGGGCCATTTCGACGAGGCCTTCGGCGCCGAGCACATGCTGATCAACATCGGCCCGCAGCACCCCGCGACGCACGGCGTGCTGCGGCTGGTGGTCGAGCTCGATGGCGAGACGGTGCGGCGGTGCATCCCGCACATCGGCTACCTGCACTCCGGCTTCGAGAAGCTGGGCGAGTACCGGCACTACAACCAGATCGTCCCGCTCACCGACCGCACCGACTACCTGTCGCCGATGGCGAACAACGTCTGCCTGGCGCTGGCGGCCGAGAAGCTGATGGGGATCGAGATCACCGAGCGGTGCCAGGTGCTGCGGGTCATCGCGTGCGAGATGAGCCGGATCATCTCCCACCTCGTGTGGCTCGGCACCACCGGCATCGACCTCGGCGCCTTCACGCCGTTCCTCTGGGCGTTCCAGCAGCGCGAGCGGATCTACGACCTGCAGGAGGCGTGGACCGGCGCCCGGCTCACCACGAGCCTCACGCGGGTGGGCGGCATGATGGCCGACATCCCCGACGGCTGGGAGGACGGGCCTCCGCGACTTCTGCCGCACCTTCCCGAAGACGCTCGACGAAGTCGACACGATGTTCACCCGGAACGCGATCTGGTGCGGGCGGACCCAGGGCGTGGGCGCGATGAGCGCCGAGGAGGCGATCAACTAGCTCGCTCTCCGGGCCGATGCTGCGCGCCAGCGGCGTGCCGTTACGACGTGCGCAAGGACCGCCCGTACCTCGGCTACGAGACCTACGACTTCGACGTGCCGGTGGGCGAGCACGGCGACATCTACGACCGCTACCTGGTGCGGCTGGAGGAGATGTGCCAGTCGGTGCGGATCCTGGAGCAGGCGCTCGCGCGGCTGCAAGCCGGGCCCGATCAACGTGGACGACCCGCGGGTCATCCTGCCGCCCAAGTCGCGCGCGATGAGCGACATGGAGGCGATGATCTTCCACTTCAAGCAGGTGATGGAGGGCATCAAGCCGCCGGTGGGCGAGGCCTACCTCGGCATCGAGAACCCCAAGGGCGAGCTGGGCTACTACTTCGTCTCCGACGGCACCGCCAAGCCGGTGCGCTGGCGCATCCGTCCGCCGTCGTTCATCAACCTGTCGGCGCTGCCCAAGCTCTGCGAGGGCGCGCTCCTCTCCGACGTGATCGCGATCAACGCGAGCGTGGACATCGTCATGGGAGAGATCGACCGATGAGCGCACACCGGGGCACACGGCGACGGCACCGCACTCGCACGAGCCGGTCTTCGTCGGGCGAGGCGCTGGCCAAGCTCGAGGCGCTCTTCCCGAAGTACCCGACCAAGCAGGCCTGCCTGCTGCCGGCGCTCTGGATGGTGCAGGAGGCGCGCGGCTGGATCTCCGAGCCGGCGATGGCGCGAGGTGGCCGAGGTGCTCGGGCTCACGCCCGCGTACGTGAAGGGCGTGGTGACGTTCTACACCATGTACCACACGCACCCGGTCGGCCGGCACTTCATCCAGGTGTGCACCACGTCGCCCTGCAACATCGTGCGGCGCCGAGGAGTCGCTGCAGGCGCTGCTCCAGCGAGACCGGCTGCGGTGAGCTGGGCGCCACCAGCCCCGACGGCCGCTTCACGGTCGATCGAGGTGGAGTGCCTCGGCGCCTGCGGCTTCGCGACGCCGATCCTGGTGGACGACGACTTCATCGAGAGCGTCACGCCCGAGCGCGTTCCCGGCATCCTCGCGCCTACAAGTAGGGGTATCGAGTAGACATGGGCTATCCGCATCCGAGTCATCCGAAGGAAACGGTCCGGTCCTCTCGAAGTATTTCGGGGACGCCGGCGCGCGGACTTACGAGGGCTGGGTGGCAGCGCGGCGGCTACGCGGCCCTGCGGAAGGCGCTGGCGATGACGCGCGCCGAGGTGATCGAGGAGGTGAAGCAGTCGGGCCTCCGCGGGCGCGGCGGCGCCGGCTTCCCGACCGGGCTCAAGTGGTCCTTCATGCCCAAGGACGACGGCAAGCCGCACTACCTCGTGCTGCAACGCCGACGAGTCGGAGCCCGGGACGTTCAAGGACCGCGAGATCATGCGCTGGACGCCCCACGCCCTCATCGAAGGCTGCGCCATCGCGGCCTACGCCATCGGGGCCGAGCTGCTCTACATCTACATCCGCGGGCGAGTTCACCGAGCCGTGGCGGATCATGACCAGGGCGGTGGCGGAGGCCTACGCCAACGGGGCCCTGGGCGCGAACGTCTTCGGCAGCGGCAAGCGGATCGACGTCGTGCTGCACCGGGGGGCGGGCGCGTACATCTGCGGTGAAGAGACCGCGATGATGAACTCGATCGAGGGCAAGCGCGGCAACCCGCGGATCAAGCCGCCGTTCCCGGCGCAGGCCGGCCTCTTCGGCATGCCGACCACGATCAACAACGTGGAGACGCTGTCCGCAGTCCCGCACATCCTGAATCGCGGCGCGGACTGGTACAAGGGCCTCTGCCTCGGCAACCCGAAGAGCACCGGCACCAAGCTCTTCTCGGTCTGCGGCCACGTGCAGCGGCCCGGCAACTACGAGGTCACGATGGGCACCCCGATGAGGGACCTGATCTACGACATGGCCGGCGGGCATGCGGCCGGGCCGCACGCTCAAGGCGGTGATCCCGGGCGGGTCGTCGGTGCCGATCATGACCGCGGCCGAGGTCGAGGGCTGCGCCCTGGACTACGAGGGCATCGTGGAGAAGGGCTCGATGCTCGGCTCGGCCGGCATGATCGTGATGGACGACTCGCACCGACATGGTCTAGCAGATCTGGCGCTCACGCGGTTCTATGCCCACGAATCGTGCGCCCAGTGCACCCAGTGCCGCGAGGGCACGGCGTGGACCACGAAGATCCTCGAGCGGATCCTCGCGGGCAGGGGCAAGCAGGCGGACCTGGACCTCCTGCTCGACCTGGCCGAGAACATGACCGGCAAGACGATCTGCGTGCTGAGCGACTCCTGCGCGGCGCCGGTCGTCAGCGGCATCCAGAAGTTCCGCGCCGAGTTCGAGGCCTACATCGCCGGGGCGCGCCAGCCCGCGTCGCTGGCCTGACGCGTATGACGCGAGCCGTCAACGTCACCATCGACGGCGATGCCGGTCAGCGTGCCCACAGGGCACCGATGATCATCGAGGCGGCCAAGCAGGCGGGCGTGCTGGTGCCGCACTACTGCTACCACCCGTCGCTGCCGTCGCCGGCGGTCTGCCGCATGTGCCTGGTGGAGGTGGAGAAGGCACCCAAGCTGATGCCGGCCTGCGTGACGCAGGTGGCCGAGGGCCAGGTGGTGCACGTCAACAGCGCGAAGGCGAAGCAGGCGCGCGAGGGCGTGCTCGAGTTCCTGCTGATCAATCATCCGCTCGATTGCCCGATCTGCGACCAGGCCGGCGAGTGCGAGCTGCAGGACTACGTGTTCCAGGAAGGGCGGGCGCGGCACGCGCTACGGCGAGTACGCCAAGCGCTACAACCCGGTCGAGGAGTTCGGGCCGGACGTGCTCTACGTGCCCAACCGCTGCATCCTGTGCACCCGCTGCGTGCGGTTCATGGAG
Source organism: uncultured Gemmatimonadales bacterium (assembly GCA_963789925.1). Taxonomy (GTDB): domain Bacteria; phylum Gemmatimonadota; class Gemmatimonadetes; order Gemmatimonadales; family GWC2-71-9; genus JAGGAG01. The sequence continues at coordinate 647,040 of CAWBMQ010000004.1, read as the reverse complement.
GACGTGGCCGAGACGCCGGTGCTGAACGTGTCGGAGCGCGGCGACCGGGCCTACATCGGCATCGCGGAGGAGCAGCTGCTCGATCATCCGTGGGCCGGCAACGTCGTGGACCTCTGCCCGGTGGGATCGCTCCTCTCGAAGGACTTCCTGCACAAGGCGCGGGCCTGGGACCTCGACAAGACGGCGAGCGTCTGCCCCGGCTGCACCCAGGGCTGCAACATCACCATCGACACCCGCGACGACGTGGTGGTGCGGTTCCGTCCGCGGCCCAACCTCGAGGTGAACCGCCACTTCATCTGCGACACCGGGCGGCAGGGACTACCGCTGGATGAACCGCGGCGACCGGATCGAGGCGCCGCTGGTGCGCGAGGGCGCGCGCACGGTCGCGACCGACTGGGACACCGCGCTCGACCGGCTCGCCGACCTGCTGAAGAAGAGCACGGGCTCGGTGGTGCTGCTCGCGTCGGGCCGGCTGAGCACCGAGTCGCTCGGCCTGGTGCGGCGGCTGGTGGCAGGCCGTGATGTCGCGGCGGCGGTCGGCGTGCCGCTGGGCGACGAGGCGCCGCTGGCCGGGATGCCGAACCTGGCGCTCCGGCGCGAGCGGGCGCCGAACCTGAACGGCGCGGAGCTCCCCGGCTACGTGGCGGGCACGGAGCGGGCGCTGGCGGCGATCGGGAAGGCGGCGCTCGTGATCGTGCTCGACGCCGATCTCACACGCCGAGGAAGAACGGCTGATCGCCGCGGCGAGCGGCACGGTGGTGTGGATGGGCACGGTGGCGAGCGACTCGCACCACAAGGCCAGCTGGTGCTGCCGCTCACCACCATGGCGGAGGAGAACGGGACCTACGTGAACCGCGACGGGCGGGTGCAGCTGTTCCAGCAGGCGAAGGGCGCGCCTGGCATGGCGCGCCCGGCGTGGTGGGTGGCGGGCGAAGTGCTCGCGGGCCCGCGGGCCGGACATCGATGCGCCGGGCACTGGCCGCCGAGGCGTTCGCCGCGCTGGGGCGGTACTACCCGGCCTTCGCCGGCCTGACGCACGGGCAGATCGGCTTCACCGGGCGCATGCTGCAACCGCCAGCTGGCGGGGACGGCCCGATGACCCCGGAACTGAAGGGTTCTCCTGCTCTCGCGTCATCAAGCTGCTGGTGATCTTCATCGATCACGATGGTCATCGGTGGCGTACATGACGCTGATGGAGCGCAAGGTGTCGGCCTGGATGCAGAACCGGATCGGGCCCAACCGGGTCGGGCCGGACGGGCTGCTCCAGCCGATCGCCGACGGCATCAAGAACCTGATCAAGGAAGAGACCTTCCCGGCCGACCGCCAACGGGATGCTGTTCTTCATCGCGCCGGCTGCTGTCGTTCATCCCGGCGCTGATGATCAGCAGCGTCATTCCGTGGGCGGCACCGCTCCCGGTGAGCTTCGACTTCACGCTGCCGCTCGCTCGGCCAGTTCTCGCACTCACGGGACCACGCCCATCGCCGTCACCGACCTGCCGGTCGGGTTCCTCTACGTCCTGGCGATCACCTCGATCGGGGTGTACGGGATCGCGCTCGCGGGCTGGGCGTCGAACAGCAAGTACAGCCTGCTCGGCGGGCTCCGGGCCGCGGCCCAGATGGTGTCCTACGAGGTCGCGATGGGGCTGAGCGTCGTGCCGGTCCTGCTGCTGGCGGGCAACGTCTCGTTCAGCGCGCTGGTGCGCAGCAGCAGGCACCGGACCTGGTACATCCTGCCGCTGTCGCTCGGCTTCATCCTGTTTCTCGTGTCGGGCTTCGCCGAGACCAACCGGGCCCCGTTCGACCTGCCGGAAGCGGAGTCGGAGCTGGTGGCCGGCTATCACACCGAATACAGCGCGTTGAAGTTCTCGATGTTCTTCATCGCCGAGTATGCGAACGTGCTGACCTCGTGCGCCATGACGGTGTCGCTGTTCCTCGGCGGGTGGGACATCCCCTTCACGACGTGGGACGAGACGCCGGGCGTGTGGCAGACGCTGTCGACTGGCCTCGTGATGGCGGTGAAGAGTGCTCTCATCTTCGTGGTCATGTGGGTCCGCTGGACCCTGCCGCGCTTCCGCTACGACCAGCTGATGGCGCTGGGATGGAAGTTCATGCTGCCGGTGGCGCTGGGCTACATCATGGTCGTCACGTCGACGCTGTATGTGCTGCAGAATGTCCTTGGAATACCATCGGCGCGGGCCGTGATGCTGGGGCTGGGCGGCGTCAGCGCGGTGCTGGTGATCCTGCTCCTGCTGGTGGTGGACCGGGGGATCCTGCTCAGGGCTCGGGGCCGCGGCGCGCGGAGCGTCCGCTGATTGCGGGCCGCATGCGCCCGGCTGCCGTGCGAGGAGAGGGCTGATGGCCATCGGCGTCAAGGTGATGCGGCGGCCGGAGCGCGAGATGAGCTACCTCCGCGCCACGCTCAAGGGCATGGCGCTCACGTTCCGGCACATGTTGCGGAAGGAGTTCACGATGCAGTACCCCGAGGAGCGGAGCGTCGACGACAGCGCGGCACCTGGACGATCTCGCCCCGGTGGCGCGGCACCCACCGCATGCTCACCGACGAACAGGGGCGGTCCAAGTGCGTCGCGTGCGGCCTGTGCCCGCAGATCTGCCCCGCCAACTGCATCAAGCTGGTCCCGGGCGAGGACGAGGCGGGCAACCGCTATCCGCTGATCTACGAGATCGACGAGTTCCGCTGCGTCTTCTGCGGCTACTGCCAGGAGGTGTGCCCCGAGGAGGCGATTCACGTGGGCGTCCACTACGAGAACTCCGAGTACTCGCGCGAGCGGTTCGTGTACGATCTCGAGCGGCTTTCGTCGCAGACCCATCCGGTCTCGACGCTGTGGGACCCGTCCGACCCCCGGGGCGAGTAGCGCATGCATACGGTCTTCTGGATCTTCTTCGCCTCGGCCGTGGTGTCCGCGGCGATGTGCATCCTCCAGCGCAACCCGGTCAGCGCGGCGATGTGGCTGGTGTCCACGATGTTCTCGCTGGCGGCGATCTTCGTGATCCTGGACGCGCCCTTCATCGCGGCGATCCAGGTGCTGGTGTACGCCGGCGCGGTGATGGTGCTGTTCCTCTTCGTCATCATGCTGCTGAACCTCGACGTGACGGCGACCGACGTGCGCGGCGCGCTCAGCATCGGCGGGGCGGTCGCGGTGACGGGCCTGCTGGTGGTGGAGCTGGGTGCGCTCTGGGGGTACACACCCGATCGCCTGGCGCAGGAACTCCTGCCGGCCGGCGCCACGACGTTCCCGGGCGCGATCCCCGCCGAGGCGATGTCGGGCAACATCGTGCTCGACGTGGCCAAGCCGCTGTTCGATGCCTACCTCGTCCCGTTCGAGGCGACCTCGATCCTGCTCCTGGCCGCCGTGGTCGGGGCGGTCGTGCTCGCGAAGCGGAGAATCTGATGGCGCCTACCTGCTGGGCCCGCGCTCGCCCTCTCGGCGATCCTGTTCAGCATCGGGGTCCTCGGCGCCCTGCTGCGCCGCAATGCGATCATCCTCTTCATGTGCGTGGAGCTGATGCTCAATGCGGTCAACCTCGCCTTCGTCGTCTTTGCCCGATACCACGGCTTCGGCGGCCAGGTGATCGTCTTCTTCGTCATGACGGTGGCGGCGGCTGAGGCGGCGGTGGGGCTGGCGATCATGCTGGCGCTGTTCCGTCACAACCAGTCGGTGGACCTGCAGGACATCCATCTGCTGCACGGCTGATGCATCCAGCCCCGCTCCTCCTCCAGGCTGACGCCCTGTCACTCGGCGCCGGCGTCCCGTTGTGGCTGATCCTGCTCTTTCCGCTCGCCGGCTTCCTCATTAACGCCGCGATCGCCTTCGCGCGCCCCGCCTGGAAGGGCCTGGTGTCACTGGTGGGGCCCGGCGCGGTACTGGCCGCCTTCGCGGTGGCAGTGCCGGCTTCCTCGCAGCTGCAGGCTCCAGGCGCTCCGGAGGAGTTGACGATCCACCTGTGGAACTGGATCGAGGCGGGCGACCTCAAGATCGACATCGCGTTCCGGCTGGATCACCTCTCCTCGCTGATGACGCTGGTCGTCACCGGCGTGGGCAGCCTCATCCACCTGTTCAGCATCGGGTACATGAAGGCGGACGACGGCTACGCGCGGTACTTCGCGTACCTCAACCTGTTCATCGTGTTCATGCTGGTGCTGGTACTGGGCAGCTCCATGCCCGTGATGTTCATCGGCTGGGAAGGGGTCGGGCTCTGCTCCTACCTGCTGATCGGCTTCTGGTACGGCGACCAGGCGAATGCTGACGCCGGGAAGAAGGCGTTCATCGTGAACCGGATCGGCGACTTCGGCTTCCTCATGGCGATGTTCCTGACCTGGCACGGGCTGGGAACGCTGGACTTCGCGGAGATCGCGGAGAAGTCGTCCCAGCTGGTGACGAACGGCCCGCTGGTCACGGCGATCGCGTTGTTCATTTCGCTCGGGCTGCGCCGGCAAGTCGGCGCAGATCCCGCTCTACACCTGGCTGCCTGACGCGATGGCGGGCCCGACCCCGGTGTCGGCCCTGATCCACGCGGCGACGATGGTGACCGCGGGTGTGTACCTGGTGGCACGGAGCAACGGGCTCTTTGCGCACGCGCCCACCGCAAGCCTGGTGGTGGCGGCGATCGGCGCGGTGACGGCACTCTTCGCCGGCACGATCGGCCTCCGGCAGAACGACATCAAGAAGGTGCTGGCCTACTCCACGGTGTCGCAGCTCGGCTACATGTTCCTCGCGGTGGGAACCGGTGCATACGTGGCCGGCATCTTCCACCTCGTGACGCACGCCTTCTTCAAGGCGCTGCTCTTCCTCGGCGCCGGCAGCGTGATCCACGCCATGCACCACGCGTATCACTCCACGCACAGCCACGCCGACGCGCAGGACATGCGGAACATGGGCGGGCTCCGCCAGTGGATGCCGTGGACCTTCGGCCCTGATGTGGATCGCCACGCTCGCCATCGCCGGCATCCCGCTGTTCGCCGGGTTCTTCTCGAAGGACGAGATCCTGGCGTCGGCGTTCGGTCGCGGCGCGGGGCAGGGCGTGTTCTACCTGTTCTGGGGCCTGGCGTCGCTGACCTCGCTGCTGACGGCGTTCTACATGGCCCGGCTCATGGCGATGACCTTCATGGGCGAGAACCGGACGGGTGAGGCGGAACAGGCGGCACCTGCACGAAGCCCCGTGGATCATGACCGGCCCGCTGGTGGTGCTCGGCGTGCTCAGCCTCGCCGGCGGGCTCATCAACCTGCCCGCACTTCGCCGGCGGCCACGCCTGGCTCGAGCACTGGCTCGAGCCGGTGCTGAAGCCATCGCACGAGCTGGTGCAGCTCGCGATGCCGCAGGGCGCGACCGAGTATGCGCTGATCGGGTTCGCGGTGCCCATCGGCATCGTGGGCCTGGTGCTGGGCGTGCGGGCTGTCACGCAGCGCACGGTCGCGACCGCGGCCGACGCCGTGCCCGAGACCGGCTTCGGGCGCGTGCTGAACGGCAAGTACTTCGTCGACGCGATCTACGACCGGTTCATTGTGCGGCCGGTGCAGTGGTTTGCCCGCTCGATCCTCTGGAAGACCATCGACCAGTGGCTCGTGGACAGCGTCGCCGTCATGGGCAGCGCCCGCCTGCTGCAGGGCCTCGGCTGGCTGGGCAGCCGGCTCCAGACCGGGCAGCTCGGACTCTATCTCCTCTTGTTCGTCGCCGGCGCCGTCTGGGTGCTCCGCGTCGTCCTGCAATAGGCCGGCATGCGCCCCTTCCTCGACTCGATCGGCTACTCACACTGGATCCTCAGTGTGCTCCTGCTGCTGCCCATGGCGGGCGTGGCCCTCGTGCTGCTGGCGCCGGAGCGCTGGGCCCGCTGGCTCACGCTGATCGTGGCGATCGCGGAGTTCGTGCTCGCCCTCGGGCTGTGGTGGGCGTTCGATCCCGACAACGGAGGGATGCAATTCGCCGTCACCATGACGTGGCTGCCCGACCTGGGGATCAGCTACCGCATCGGGCTCGACGGCATGTCGCTCTTCATGGTCCTGCTCGCGACGGCGATGATGCCGCTTGCTGGTCTGGGGCAGCTGGTTCGCGATCGACGAGAAGGTCCGGGGGTTCTACGCGCTGCTGCTGGCGCTCAAGACCGGCATGATCGGCGTGTTCATCTCGCTCGACCTGTTCCTGTTCTACTGCTTCTGGGAGGTCATGCTCATCCCGATGTACTTCCTGATCGGCATCTGGGGGAGCAGCAACCGGCTGTACGCGGCGACCAAGTTCGTGGTCTATACGTTTGCCGGCTCGATCCTGATGCTGGTGGCCATCATCACGATGGTCACGATCGTGGCGCGGGGGACCGGCGTCACCTCGTTCGCCTACGATCATCTCGTTCAGCACAGTGACCTGCTCGCGCCGTACGCTCCGTGGCTGTTCAGCGCCTTCGCGCTCGCGTTCGCGGTGAAGGTGCCGATCTTCCCGTTCCACACCTGGCTTCCCGATGCGCACGTGGAGGCACCCACCGCGGGCAGCGTCGACCTGGCCGGTGATCCTGCTCAAGATGGGCACGTACGGCTTCCTGCGGTTCGCAATCCCGTTCTTCCCGGCGTTCGCGCTGAGCCGGCAGGTGGCGGCGATCTTCGTGGCGCTGGCGGTCATCGGCATCGTGTACGCGGCGATGGTATCGATGGTGCAGCCCGACCTCAAGAAGCTGATCGCCTACTCCTCGGTGAGCCATCTCGGCTTCGTCATGCTCGGCATCTGGGGCGGCACCGTCGCGAGCGTACAGGGCGCCATCATCGTGATGATCGCGCACGGCATTTCCACCGGCGCGCTGTTCTTTCTCGTGGGCATGCTCTATGAGCGAAGGCACACCCGGCTACTCTCGGACTACGGCGGGCTCGCCCGCGTGACGCCCCGGCTCGCCGCGGCCTTCGTCATCACCGCATTAGCCTCGATTGGCCTTCCCGGGCTCAATGGCTTCATCGGCGAGTTCCTGGTCCTGATCGGCAGCTTCGGTCGCTTCCCGGTGGCGGTTGGTATCGCCACCACGGTGGTGGTCTTCTCGGCGGCCTACCTCCTGGTCGCAGTGCAGCGGGTGTTCTTCAACCCGATCACCAGTCCGGAGAACGAGGGCCTGACGGACGCGACGCCGCGTGAGCTCGCGGTCCTCGTCCCGCTCATCGCTGCAATGGTGTGGATGGGCCTCTATCCGCAGCCGATCCTGCGCCGGACGGAGGCTGCCGCGAAGAAGTATGTCGAGACCATCAGGCCGTATATCCAGGCACCGGGCACCGCGGTGACGGCGTCTGTGGCGGAAGCCGAGTGATGCCGATCGACCTTCAGACGCCGATGGGGCTGACCCTCGCGTTGCTCCCGGCCGTGCTGCTCAGCGGCTGGTCCCTGGTCGTGCTGCTGGTGGTCGCCTGGCGCCACGGCAGCGAAGGAGACAGTCGCCTCGCAGGCTGGCTGTCGGTCGTGGGCGTGATCGGGGCAGCGGCGGCGACGCTCTGGCTCTGGCTCTCCGGCGCCCACGGCGGCGGTGTGGTGAACATGGTCTATCTCGACCAGTACCGGTTCGTGAGCGAACTCCTGGTCCTGTTCATCGCCGGCGCCACCTGCCTCCTCTCGCTCCGGTTCCTGGGCAAGCAGCGCCTGCTTGCGCCCGAGTACTACGTGCTGGTGCTCTTCGCGACCATCGGCATGCAGGTCATGATCGCGTCGGCCGACTTCATCCTGCTGTTCATTGGGCTGGAGATCATGTCGATCTCCGTCTATGTGCTCGCGGGCTTCGACCGGTTCCGGCGTTCGTCGGCCGAGGCGGCACTCAAGTACTTCCTCGTTGGCGCCTTCGCCTCCGGTTTCCTGCTCTACGGCATCGCGCTGGTGTATGGCGCCACTGGGCAGACCAACTACACCCTCATCGGCCAGCAGCTCACCACCGATACCTCGCTCCTGGCCCGCATGGGCCTGGCGTTGCTGCTCGTCGGGTTCGCCTTCAAGACCGCGGCGGTGCCCTTCCACATGTGGGCGCCCGACGTCTACGACGGTGCTCCCACTCCAATCACCGGCTTCATGGCGACGGGAGTGAAGACCGCGGCGTTCGTCGCCCTGGTGCGCGTGCTCACCGAGGCGTTCCCGGCCTTCAACGACCTCTGGCAGCCGATCATCGCGGTGCTGGCCGTGGCGTCGATGGTGGTCGGCAACGTCGTGGCCCTGGCGCAGACCTCGTTGAAGCGCCTGCTCGCGTACAGCTCGATTGCCCATGCCGGCTACCTGCTGGTGGGCGTGTGGACCGGGACCGACCTGGGCCGCGCGGCGGTGCTGCTCTACCTCATCGCATACAGTATTACGTCGCTGGCGGCGTTCGGCATCATCACTTCCGTGGAGCGCGTCGGCTCGCGCACGGTGATGCTGGAGGACGTGGAAGGCTTCTTCCGAGTCCGGCCGTGGGGGGCGCTGTCCATGGGTGTCTGCCTGCTGTCGCTGCTCGGCTTCCCCGGCACGTTCGGGTTCATCGGGAAGTGGTACTTGATGGTGGCGGCCATCGACCGCAACCAGGTGTTCCTGGCCGTGATCATGGGACTGGGCAGCCTGGTGTCGCTCGGCTACTACCTCCCCGTCGTCATGGCGATGACGATGAAGCCGGAGCGCACGCCCGATGCGCACCGTCAGGTGCTCTTCTCCCGCGCCGCGAAGGCGATCGTCGCGCTGGCCGTCATGGTGAACCTGCTGTTCGGCGTGTGGCCGAGGAAAGTGGTCGACCTCGCGCGGGCAGCCGCGGGGAACATGTCGGCGCAGGTGGCGCGGCGCCCGGATGCGGGGCAGTGAACGTCCCGAAGGGCGTCTTTCGGCAGTATGACGTGCGTGGCATCGTTGACCGGGAGCTCACGCCCGAGTTCGCACGCGCGCTCGGCCGTGCGTTCGCGAGCGCCGCATGGGATCACTGCGGTCACGCGCCGGTGCTGGCCGTCGGCCGCGACAACCGCCCGTCGGGCGCGGCGCTCGCCGCCGGGTTCCGTCAGGGCATCGTCGACGCCGGCGGCACGGCGGTTGACGTCGGTCTTCTCCCCACGCCCGCGCTCTACTTCGCCGTTGAAGAACTGAAGGTCGACGGCGGCTGCCAGGTAACCGGCTCGCACAACCCGCCCGAGTTCAACGGCTTCAAGATGGTGCTCACCGGCGGCGCGATGCATGGCGACCACATCATCGCGCTCTGGGAAGCGATCGTCACCGAGCGCTGGCGCAGCGGCGGCGGACGCGAAACCGCTGACAGCACCGTTCTGGCGCGCTATCGCGACGCCATCGTGGCGCGCCACAGGCTCCAGCGACCGGTGAGCGTGGTGGTCGATTGCGGCAATGGCGCCGGCAGCGTGATCGCGGTCGAGACGCTCCGCAAGCTCGGCGCCGAGGTGACGCCGCTCTTCTGCGAATCAGACGGCACCTTCCCGAACCACCATCCCGACCCGACTGTCCCCGAGAACCTGCGCGACCTGCAGGCCGAGGTGCGGCGTCACGGCACGGAGCTCGGCATCGCGTTCGATGGCGATGCGGACCGCATCGGCGCCGTGGACGAGACGGGCGAGGTTCTCTACGGGGACCAGCTCCTCGTGCTCTACGGGCGCGACGCGGTGCGCCGCTTCGGCCCCGGCACGCCGGTGGTGTTCGACGTGAAGTGTTCCGAGGTGCTGCCGCAGGCGCTCATCGAGGCGGGTGCGAGGCCGGAGATGTGGAAGACCGGCCACTCGCTCATCAAGGCGCGAATGAAGGAAGTGCACGCGCCCCTTGCGGGCGAAATGTCCGGGCACATGTTCTTCGGCGGTGACTATTTCGGCTTCGACGATGCGCTCTTTGCCGCCGCGCGGCTGCTCGAGATCGTGAGCCGCGGCAAGCGAGGGCTGTCACCGCTGCTCGCCGACCTGCCGAAGACCTTCACCACGCCGGAACTCCGTGTCGATTGTCCCGACGACGTGAAGTTCGGGATCACCGAGCGCGCAGTGAAGCACTTCAGCGCCCGCTATCCCGTCAATACCATCGACGGCGTGCGCATGACCTTCCCCAGGGGTTGGGGACTGATCCGGTCGTCCAATACTCAGCCGATCCTCGTGCTCCGCTTCGAGGCGACCGAGCCAGCTGCCCTGGACGCGTACCAGGCGGAAGTCATGAACTGGCTCGCGGAGCAGGGGGTCAGCGCCTAGCCGCGCATGTCCAACGGCATGCGGCGCGCCCTGCTCGCCGCCGGCGTGCTGGCCCTGATGCTCTTCGCGGGGCGCTGGACCGCCACCATGCTGGCCGAGCGCTGGTGGGGCCTCGCGGTCTCGCCTGCGGCCGGCCAGTTCCTCACCGACGTCAACCTGCTTCGCCTGACCCTTGACCTCGCCGGCGTGGTCATCGCGACGGCGTGGTTCACCGGCAACCTGCTCGTCGTGTATCGCGCGATCGGCGGCGTCGAGGTCTCCCGACAGATCGCCAATCTCGAGGTGCGCGAGGCACTCACCCAGCGGACGCTCCTCGGTGGGACCGTGGTGCTCGGTCTCATCCTCGGCCTCGTCACCGGCGGCGATGTATCGCGCTACTGGCGCGTGATCGCCCTCGCATGGCAGGGCGTGCAGTTCGGCATCACTGAACCGGTGCTGGGACATGACGCCGGACTCTACGTGGCCCAGCTGCCGCTCTGGTCATTGCTTCGCGGGTACGCGCTCGCACTGACGCTCACCGGGCTCCTCGTCGTCGTTCTGTTGTACGCCATCATCGGGGCCATCCGCTGGATCGACGGCCGGCCCGCCATCAGTGATCACGCCCGCCGGCATCTCGGCTGGCTCCTCGCGTCGCTGGCGCTCGTGCTTGGCTGGGGGCTGCTGCTCGAGCCATACCAGCTCGTGAGCGGCGCGATGGGCGAAGTCGGCACGCGACAGTTCCAGCTGGGTACGCTCACCTCGCCGGCGCTCGCCGGTACCGCGCTCATGGTGGCGGTGGTATCGCTGTTCTGGGCAATCCGCACGGCGGCAGCAAGGCTCAACTTCCTCCTCCTCGCCGGGTGGGCAGTCCTCGGCATCGGCTGGGTCCTCTCCCGCATCGCCATCGGATCCCTCGTGGCTCCCGGTGATGTGGCACTCGGCGACATGGCTAGCCGCCGCGCCCTCGATGCCGCTGCCTTCCACCTCGAAGCGCTGCGTGACTCGGTGGCGCTCCCCTGGGTCGACGCCGGGGTGCCACCTTCGTCGCCGTCACTGTGGCAAACGGAGCCGCTCGTGCGAATCGGGGACGCCGATTCGCTCCTCACCGCGGCCGCCGATCCCGCGTGGATCATGACGCCGGCCGGACGACGCCCGGTGTGGCTCCTCCTGGTCACCGGCCGCGACAGCGCGGCGTCACTCCGCGCCGTGGCCGACGATCGCACCTCGGCGACCGGCGGCCCGCTGTTCTATCACGCCGACGATTCCATCCCGGCGCCTGCAGCTGCCGCCCTGCTCCAGCTTTCGAATCACGCGCTCTATCCCGGAACGGCTCGCGTCGTCATCGCAGACGATGTTCGCGGCGTGCCCGTCACCGGGTTGTTACGCAGGATCGCACTCGCCTGGGCACTGCAGGAGCGCGACCTCCTGGGGGCACCAGCGCCCGACGTTGCGGTCGACTGGGCCCGGGCACCGCAGCTCCGCCTCGCGATGCTCGCGCCGTACGCCGAGTGGTCGCCAGCCGCACCACGCGTAGACGGCGGGCGGCTCTACTGGATCTCCAATGGCTACATCGCCGACGACCACTTCCCGCTGTCCAGCCGGGCGAGTCTGGGCGGCAGGCGGATCGGCATGCTGCACGCTGCCTTCGTCGGCGTCGTGGAGGCGGAGGAAGGGGACACCCGGATATTCATGCGTGAAGACGCCGGCCCCGTCGCCGAAGCCTGGGCGAGACTTGCGGCGGGCGTCGTGGAGCCGTGGGACGCCATTCCCGCAACCACGCGCGGGATGCTGCCGTATCCGCCTGAGCTCTTCCTGGTGCAGTCGCGCGTGCTGGAGAACGCTGAGACAGGCACGCTCGCCGGTCGCGCCGACTCTCTCCGCATCACACCTCCCGTCTCCAGCTTCTTCTGGCTGCCGGCCACCGATGCGCCGGCGCGAACGGCCGAGTACGTCCGCGCCTCCGGCCACCTGCAGACCCTCCTCGTCGGGACGAGCATTCAGGGCCGACTGTCCCTCGCGCAGGTAGAGGTCGACTCCGCCGTGGCGCTGCCGGGTCCCGCGGCACTCGAACAACGGTGGGAGCGGTTCCCCACGTTTGTGCAGGTGCTCGATTCGGTGCGGGCGGGTGGCGGCGTGCTCACCGCCGGCGGCGTCCGCTATTGGCTTACCAGCGGGGCCGTGGGAGCCACGCAGTCTCGCTATGGGCCCCGTGGCGGTGGCGGAGCCTCGGTGACCTGGGTCAGTGTCGCCAGCGGCCCCCGCGTGGGCGCGGCCCGCACGTTCAACGAGGCCTGGACCAACCTGCGGGGCGCCACCGTACCACTGCCGCCCGGTGCGCTCACCAGCGGCGCCCTGGTTGACGCCCGGCGCTGGTTCCGCCTGGCCGACTCCGCCTTCCGCCGGGGCGACTTCACTGCCTTCGGGCGCGCCTTCGAGGAGTTGCGGGCCGTACTGGAAGTCCCTCCCGTCACTCCGCGCTGACCTGCCGTTCCCGGCGCTTGCTCGGCCTCGGGGCGGGGGCTACCTTCGGCCTGTTTTCCCACGGTCTCCGAGGAGCGGTCGTGAACATTCATGAATATCAGGCGCGCACGCTGCTGAAGGCCGCCGGCGTGCCGATGCTGGACGGTGACGTCGCTTCGACGCCGCCCGTGGCCGAGGCGATCGCCCGTCGGCTCGGCGGCAAGGTGGTGGTGAAGGCACAGGTCCATGCTGGTGGCCGAGGGCAAGGCCGGCGGCGTGAAGCTGGCCGCCACGCCGGGCGAGGCCGCGGATGCCGCCGAGCGCATCCTGGGCATGCAGATCAAGGGCCTCACGGTGCAGAAGGTGCTCGTGGTGCCGGCCGCGGATATCGCGACCGAGGCATATGTCGGCCTGATCATGGACCGGGAGACGCAGCGCCCGGTGTTCATGGTGAGTCCCGCGGGCGGGATCGACATCGAGGAGGTCGCCGCCACGACGCCGGAGAAGATCCGCCGCCTCCCGGTCGATCCCACGCTACGGCCTGCTGCCGCACCAGGCGTTGTCTCTCGCGTTCTTCCTGTACCAGGACTATCGCCAAGGTGCAGCGCGGCGGCGCAGATCATGGAACGCCTCTACAAGGTCTTCACCGCCAACGGCTGCTCGCTCGCCGAGATCAATCCGCTGGTCACCACGCCCGACGGCAAGGTGCTCGCGCTCGACGCGAAGATCATCATCGATGACAACGAGCTCGACCGGCGCCCCGACCTCGCGGAGCTGCGCGACGAGATCGGACGAGCCGCCCGCCGAGGCCGCAGCCCGGCGCGCCAATCTCTCGTTCATCAAGCTCGATGGCAACGTCGGCTGCGTGGTGAACGGCGCCGGTCTCGCCATGGCGACGATGGACCTGGTGAAGTACTACGGCGGCGAGCCGGCCAATTTCCTGGACATCGGCGGCAGCTCGAATCCGGAGAAGGTGGTCAACGCGCTGAAGATCATCACCACCGACCCGAACGTGAAGGCGATCCTCTTCAACATCTTCGGCGGCATCACCCGCACCGACGACGTGGCCAACGGCATCAAGACCGCGCTCGCGCAGTTCCCGGTCAAGGTGCCGATCGTCGTGCGGCTCACCGGCACCAACGAGGCGGAAGCCTTCAAGATCCTGCAAGGGAATCGGCATGACGGCGCTCAGTCGACATGGACGAGGCGGTGCAGCAGGTGGTGAAGGCCGCGAAGGGGGCCGCATGAGCATCTTCGTCAACAAGGCGACCCGCCTGGTGGTGCAGGGCATCACCGGCCGCGACGGCTCGTTCCACGCGAAGCAGATGCTGGAGTACGGCACCCAGGTCGTGGGCGGGGTCACGCCAGGCAAGGGCGGCCAGCTGTTCGAGAACAAGGTGCCGGTCTTCGACACCGTTGCCGAGGCGGTCGCCGCTACCGGCGCCGACACCTCGGTCGTCTACGTGCCGCCGACCGCGGCCGCGAGCGCACTCTTCGAGGCGGCCGATGCCGGAATCAGCCTCATCGTCTGCATCACGGAAGGGATCCCGGTGCAGCACGTGACCCGTGCGATGCCCTACGTCCGGGACCGCGGCGTGCGGCTCATCGGGCCAAACTGTCCCGGGCTCATCACCCCGGGCGAGGCGAAGGTCGGGCATCATCCCCGGCAGCATCTGCATGCCGGGTCGCGTGGGCATCGTGTAGCCGGAGCGGCACGCTGACCTACGAAATCGTGAACCACCTCACCAAGGCCGGCATCGGGCAGAGCACCTGTGTCGGCATCGGCGGCGATCCGATCATCGGCACCAACTTCATCGACGTGCTGCGCGCCTTCCAGGACGACCCCGGCACCGATGCCATCGTCATGATGGGCGAGATCGGCGGCACCGACGAGCAGCAGGCCGCCGAGTTCGTCAAGGCGCACGTCACCAAGCCGGTGGTCGGCTTCATTGCCGGGCAGACCGCGCCCAAGGGTCGCCGCATGGGTCACGCGGGCGCCATCATCTCCGGGTCCTCGGGCACCGCCGAGGAGAAGACTGGCCGCGTTCGCCGCCGCGGGTATGGGCATCATGAAGCGGCCGATGGACGTGGTCGAACTGATCAAGGAACGACTCGGGTAACCGTTTCACGCTCTCAACAGGGAAGCACATGGCCTCGAACCGTACCCTCGCCATCATCAAGCCCGACGCCATTGCCAGCGGCAAGGCCGGACTCATCATCGCGCACCTCCAGAAGGCGGGCTTCGTGATCCGCGGCAGCCCGCCTGGTGCGCCTGTCCGCGGGCGAGGCCGGGGCCTTCTATGCCGTGCACTGAGGACGACCGTTCTATCCCGAGCTGGTCGCCTTCATGATCGAGCGGGCCCTGCCTGCCGATCGCCCTGGAGCGGGACGGACGCCGTCGCCACCCTCCGCTCGGTCATCGGCGCGACCGATCCCGCCGAGGCCGCTGCCGGGACCATCCGGAAGCTCTACGCCGAGTCCAAGGGGAAGAACGCCATCCACGCCTCCGACAGCGACGAGAACGCCGCCCGCGAGATCGGCTTCTTCTTCACTGAGGGCGAGCTGGCCGGCCTCTGGGGCTGACAGTTCCGCACGCCGTCGGCTTGACCTAAGTCCTTCTCCCACTTAGCTTCCGGGGCTATGCTTCGGGTCGATCTCCGGGATCTTGAAACACGGGCCAGTGGCCACCACCGGGTCGCTCGCCCAGGATGATCCGGTATTCGAGGGACTGCAGTTGTCCCTCATCGCGCCGGTGCGGGTGGATGGCCGGATTCAGGCCAGCGCGGCAGGCGGTTACTTCTGGAAGGGCCACGTTCGCGGAGAGGTGCAGGCGCAATGCCGTCGCTGCCTGTCCGATGTGGCTCTGTCGGTCGATGCGGACATCGGGCGTCATGTTCACCAGTGATCCCGATCTTCAGGATGACCCCTCGGTGTCACGAGATCGCACCGTCGGCCACTCAGATCGACCTTGTTGAGTTCGTGCGCGAGGAGCTGGCGCTGGCGGTGCCGTCCTATCCGCTGTGCCGGCCAGGCTGCGCCGGGCTCTGCCCCCGTTGCGGGGCTGACCTGAACGCGGGACCGTGCCAGTGCACGGTCCGCCGACCACGGATGAGGATGTCATGGCCGTACCGAAGAGCAGGACCTCGAAGTCTCGCAAGCGGCTCCGCCGGGGCCACCACACTGCGGCCGGAATGCGGACGCAGGCCTGCCCGCGCTGCAGCTCGCCGCGCCTGCCGCACCGTGTGTGCGGTTCCTGCGGCTACTACGCCGGCAAGAAGCGGATCGAGGTCAGAGGACAACTGACCGTGATCCGCGTCGCGCTGGACGCGATGGGCGGAGACCATGCGCCGCAGGCCGAGATCGAGGGTGCGATTGCCGCACTCGAAACGCTTCCGGGCGATTTCACGATCCAGCTGGTAGGACGTGTGGATGTGATCGAGGCGGAGCTGGCGCGCCATTCTGGTGCCGACCGGAGCCGCCTCGAGTGCATCGAGGCCCCTGACGTGATCGGCATGGCCGAAAAGCCCCTCGCCGCCATCCGGAAGAAGCCGAAATCGAGCCTCATGATCGGGGTCGGCCTGCAGAAGGCGGGCAAGTCCGACGCGTTCATCTCCGCCGGCAACACCGGCGCCGTCGCTGGCCGCGGCCACTGTGCTGCTCGGGCTTGCACGAGGGCGTCATGCGCGCCACCGTCGCCACGCCGTTCCCCACTGCCGACGACCCGGTCCTCGTCCTCGATGGCGGCGCCAACGTCGACTGCTCCGCCGCGCGAACTCGTGGGCTTCGCCTACATGGGCACCGTTTACGCCCGCGACGTGCTCGGCAAGCCGTCGCCGGTGGTCGGTCTGCTCAACGTCGGCGAGGAGGATGAGAAGGGCACCGCCATGGTGAAGGAGGCCCATCTCCTGCTCAAGCAGTTCACCCGGCCTCAACTACGTCGGCAACATCGAGGGCCGCGACATCCTCGCCGGGCCACTCGAAGCACGGCCACATCGACGTCGTCGTCTGCGACGGCTTCGTGGGCAACATCGTGCTCAAGTTCTACGAGTCCGTGGCACGCCTGATCGTGCGGCTGGTCAAGCGCAACGCGCCCGAGATCCTCGAGCGCGACGACGTCCGCGAGGTCTTCCGCGTGCTCGACTACTCCGAGTACGGCGGCGCGCCGCTGCTCGGCGTGAAGGGCATCTGTCATCATCTGCCACGGTTCGTCCTCACCCAACGCGATCAAGAACGCCATTCGCGTGGCGGTGCAGTCGGCCCAGGTCGGCCTGAGCCGGCACATCGGGGCCGAGTTTGCGGCCATCGCCGCCCGCAGCGAATGAGCCGCACGCCCGATCGCGGCCTTCCGGGGCCTCGGCATCGCCGTCCCGGACGGGTCGTCACCAACGCCGACCTGAGAAGACGCTCGACACCTCCGACCAGTGGATCGTCGAGCGCACCGGCATCCGCGAGCGCCGCGTGGCGCGCCCCGACGAGTCGCTCACCGAACTCACCGCCAAGGCCAGCCGCATGGCGCTGTCGCGCGCCGGCATGAGCCCCGAGGAACTCGACGCCATCGTCCTCGCCACCGCCACGCCCGATCGCCGCATGCCCTCGCACCGCCTGCGACCTCCAGGCGTTCATCGGCGCCCATCGCGCGGCCGCGTTCGACATCGGCGCGGCGTGCCCGGGCTTCGTGTTCGCAGCGGGTGTGGCCGAAGGGCTCATCGCCTCCGGTAGCCTGACCAGAACGTCCTCGTCCTCGGTGCCGAGAAGCTCTCCACCATCACCGACTGGCAGGACCGCGGCACCGCGATGCTCTTCGGCGATGGCGCGGGTGCGGCCGTGCTCACCCCGCGCCAATGGCGATGGGCGCGGCATCCTCTCCACCTTCATCAAGTCCGACGGGCGCCTCGCGGAGCTGCTGCACATTCCGGCGGGCGGGGGATGAACCGCGACCGCGAGAAGTCGTGAACGATCGCGGCCAGTACATGAAGATGGCCGGCCGCGAGGTGTTCAAGGCGGCGGTCATGGCCATGGCGCGAGGCCTGTGACGAGGCACTCCGTCGCGCCGGCGTAACCGCCGAGCGAGATCGAGCTCTTCGTGCCGCACCAGGCCAATCTCCGCATCATCGAGGCGACGGCGAAGCACGCGAATATCCCGATGTCGAAGGTGATGGTGAATGTCGACCGCTACGGCAACACCTCGGCGGCTTCCATTCCGCTGGCGCTCGCCCAGGCCGAGGAAGAAGGGCGCCTCAAGCCCGGCATGCTCATCCTGCTCGGTGGCGTTCGGCGCCGGCTTCACCTGGGGAGCAACGGTCGTCCGGTGGTGACGGTGCTGCTGTGCCCCGGCCAGGGCGCGCAGAAGGTGGGCATGGGCAAGGATCTCGCCGAACGGTTTCCCGCCGCGCGCGATACCTTCGCCGCCATCGATGATGCGCTCGGCGTCCCGCTCTCCCGCCTCATGTGGGAGGGCCCCGAGGAGGAGCTCACCCTCACCCACAACGCGCAGCCCGCGATCCTCGCGCACACCTGCGCCGTGCTCGTCGGTCGTAGGCGGCAGCGCTCGGCACCGTCGTCGCGGCCGCCGGGCACAGCCTGGGCGAGTACAGCGCGTACGTCGCGGCCGGGTCCCTCACCGCCACCGATGGTGGCGCGGCTCGTCCGCCGCCGCGGTGAGCTGATGCTCGAGGCCGGGAAGGCCCGCGCCGGTGCGATGGCAGCCGTCATCGGGCTCGGTACCGCCGAGGTGGCCGCCGCCTGTGAGGGTGCATCCAGCAGCGGCGAGGTGGCGGTTCCCGCCAACCTCAACGCGCCGGACCAGACCGTCATTTCCGGCGATCCGGCCGCGGTCACCCGCGCCGGCGAGGCCTGCAAGGCCGCGGGCGCCAAGCGCGTCCTCCCGCTCAAGGTGAGCGGTGCCTTCCATTCGCCGCTCATGGCGCCGGCCGTGCCCGGTCTTGCGGCTGCGCTCGAGGCGGCCGCGTTCGGCACCCCGCGCTTCCCCGTGATCGCCAATGCCACGGCAATTCCCAGTCGCGACGTCGCCGCGCGCGCGCGCGCTCCTCGCGGAGCAGGTCGTCGTCGCCGGTGCGCTGGGTGGAGTGCATGCAGACCTGTGCGGCTCGACCATCCGCGCGCGCGCTTCCTCGAGATCGGGCCCGGGCAGCGTGCTGACCGGGCTCCTCAAGCGCATCGTGCCGGGGACCACCGGCACCACGCTCGGCACCGCCGACGAAGTCGAGAAGTTCCTCGCCGCATGACGACCATCGATCTCGCCGGAAAGGTCGCCTTCGTCACCGGCAGCACCCGGGGCATCGGCCTCGCCATCGCAAAGGCCCTCCACGCCGCCGGCGCGAAGGTCGCCATCATCGGACGCGACGCCGCCCGGGCCCGGGAGGCCGCTGCGAGTCTCGGCGCCGGCACCGTCGGGGTGGCCTGCGAGTCGCCGACGCCGCCCAGGTCGACCGCGGCCATCGCGGCGGCGGAGCAGGCCCTCGGCCCGATCGACATCTTGGTCAACAACGCCGGGCTCACCCGGGACAACATCCTGCTCCGCCTGAGCGAGGCCGACTGGGACGCGGTGCTGGACGCCAACCTCAAGGGGGCGTTCCTCACCATGCGCGCGGTGACGAAGGGCATGATGAAGCGCCGCAGCGGGCGCATCATCAACATCACGAGCATCGTGGGGATCATCGGCAACAAGGGCCAGGCCAACTATGCCGCCAGCAAGGCGGGGCTGATCGGCCTGACCAAGTCGGCGGCGAAGGAGTACGCCAGCCGGGGCATCCTGATCAACTGCATCGCCCCGGGGTTCATCGACACCGACATGACCGCCGCCTTGCCCGAGGATGCACGGAAAGTCTTATTAGAGCAGATCGCGCTGGGCCGGCTGGGCTCGGCCCGACGACATCGCGGACACGGTGCTCTATCTTGCGTCCGACCTGGCGGGTTACGTGACGGGGCAGGTGCTGGTGGTTGACGGCGGCATGGTCATCTGAGCGCGCTGCAGGTTTTCATTTCTTCATCGAGGACACATGGCCGACAGCAACGTGGAAGACAAGGTCAAGGACATCATCGTCGAGGAACTGGGCGTCGAGCGCGAGAAGCTCACCAGCGAGGCGAGCTTCATGGAAGATCTCGGCGCCGACAGCCTCGACACGGTCGAGCTCGTGATGGCCTTCGAGAAGGAGTTCGACATCGACATCCCGGACGAGGACGCGGAAAAGCTGCGCACCGTCGGCGATGCGATGAAGTATCTCCACGACAAGATCGGCAAGTAATTGGCACGTCGCGTCGTCGTGACGGGCCTCGGGCTGGTCACCCCCGTCGGCAACACGGTCGAAGAGAGCTGGGCCAGCCTGCTCGCGGGCCGGCCCGGGGCCGGTCCCATCACCCGGTTCGACCCCTCTCGCCTCAGCGTGCGCTTTGCGTGCGAGGTGAAGGGGTTCGACGCGCTCCAGTACATCGACCGGAAGGAAGCGAAGCGCTACGACCTCTTCGCCCAGTACGCCATCGGGGCGGCCCACCAGGCCGTGATGCAGGCGAAGCTGGCGGAGTCGGCGCCCGACAAGAATCGCGTCGGCGTCGTGATCGGCAGTGGCATCGGCGGCATGCAGACCTTCGAGGACAACTGCACCCTCTACGCCCTCAAGGGCCCCGACCGCGTCTCGCCCTTCTTCGTCCCGATGTTCATCCCGAACATCGCGGCCGGCCTCGTCTCGATGCGGTACGGGTTCAAGGGACCGAACTTCGCGCCGGTGTCCGCCTGCGCCTCGTCGGCCCACGCCATCGGCGAGTCCTACCGCATGATCATGGACGGCATGGCCGACGCGATGGTGACGGGCGGCTCCGAGGCCGCGATCACCGGGCTCACGATCGCCGCCTTCCCCAACATGAAGGCGATGTCCACCCGGAACGACGATCCCGCCACCGCCAGCCGGCCGTTCGACAAGGACCGGGATGGCTTCGTGCTGGGAGACGGCGGCGCCTGCCTCATCCTCGAGAGCCTCGAGCACGCCGAGAAGCGTGGCGCCGAGATCCTCGGCGAGATCTGCGGCTACGGCCTGTTCGGGCGATGCATACCACATGTCGGCACCGGCCCCCGAGGGCGAGGGCGCCCAGCGCGCCATGCGCATGTGCCTCGAGAGCGGGAACATCAATCCTGCCGACGTGGGCTACGTCAACGCGCACGGCACCTCCACGCCGCTCGGCGACATCGCGGAGACCCAGGCGGTCAAGGCGGTGTTCGGCGAACACGCCCGGAAGCTGATCTTCGGCTCGACCAAGTCCATGACCGGGCACCTGCTCGGTGGCGCCGGCGGGCTCGAGTTCGTGGTGTCCCTCCTCGCGGTGACCCGGGGCGAGATCCCGCCCACCATCAACCAGTTCAACCAGGACCCGGAGTGCGACCTCGATTGCGCCCCGAACAAGATGGTGAAGCGGAACTTCAAGGTTGCGGTGTCGAACGCCTTCGGGTTCGGCGGTCACAATGCGGCGCTGGCGGTGAAACGCTTCGAATAGCATGTTTGCCATGCTGGTCCGGGACGTGCCCGCGTCCCGGTTGGCAATGTCACTCCGCCCTGGAGGGACCCATGCGCTCGCTCGCCGTAGTTGCAGTGCTCTCCGCTCTACCGCCCCTCTCATTGTTCGCGCAGGCTCCGCCCCCGGAAACCGCGAAGCTGTCCTATTTCGAGGGAACCTGGGAACTTGCCGGCGAGGTCCAGAAGGGACCGATGGGCACCGAAGGGAAGACCAGCGGCACCGAGAAGTGTGAATGGTTCGAGGGCCGCTTCGCGCTGGTATGCCGCGCCGACGTGCTGACGCCCGACGGACCCGGCAAGTCGATGTCCACTTATACCTACAACGCCGAGAAGAAGAAGTACTCCTTCGACGGCATCGACAGCTTCGGGGCCGACATCAGCGCCACGAGCACGATCATCGACAAGGTCTGGCACTGGACCAGCTTCCCGATGAGCATGCCCGATGGCAGCTACATCATCCGCTACAACGTGACGCCTGTCTCCGACAAGGAATACACGTACGTGTGGCAGTGGTCGAGGAACAAGGGCGCATGGCACCCCGGCGGCACCGGTAGCGGCAAGAAGAAGTAGTCCGCATGTACGCCTGCCAGTGGCACCTCGACATACCGTACGGCCGGCAGGCCGAAGCGGTGCGCATCATGACCGCCTGGGGCCGGGACAAGATGGCGCACTCGGAGTTCCGTCGCGCGAAGGGGACCCGGCTCATGGTCGGGCACATCGGTGACTCCGCCTCCCACATCATCGACGAGTACCTGTTCGAGACCCTCGCCGACTTCGAGGCAGCCCTCGCCGGCATGGGACAGCCGGTGTTCAAGCCGCACTCCGATGCCCTCGCTACCCTGATCATTCCCGGGACTCAGGAGTGGAAGGTGTATCGCCTCATCGGATAGGCTCAGGGCCGCCGGCGCACTCTGGCACCTGCGGCGGGGAATGGTGTAGATTGCGGGAGACGTTACTTACGCTCCCGCAAGGAGATAGCATGTCGCCGACCCTCGATCCCGGCCGGCTGCGCGACCCCGCCCTTCGCCCCATCGCCGGGAAGGTTCTCGAGGGCGCTCGGCTCTCGCCGGCAGACGCCCGGGTTCTCTACTCCACCAGTGACCTCACCGGTCTCGGGCGGCTCGCCGACATGGCCAACCAGCGCCGGAATGGCGACCGGGTCTTCTTTTCCGCCAACCAGCACATCAACCCGACCAACGTCTGCGTGCTGCGGAACACCTGCACCTTCTGCTCGTTCGCGCGGATGCCGAAGGAAGAGGGCGGCGTACACCCGGTCGCTCGACGAGGTTTTCGCCGAGGCGGAGCAGGCGCGCGGCATGCCGACGCAGGAGTTCCACATCGTCGGCGGCCTGCACCCGAAGCTGCGCCTCAGCTACTACACCGACATGATCCGGGGCCTGAAGGAACGGCACCCGGACGTGCACATCAAGGCGCTCACCGCGGTCGAGATCGCGCACCTGGCCCGCATCGAGAAGGCCACGGAGCGCGATGTGCTCATTGCGCTGAAGGACGCGGGGCTCACCAGCCTCCCGGGGGGCGGCGCCGAGGTGTTCAGCACCGCCGTGCGCGCGACCATCGCCGAGCGGAAGCTGACCGGCGAGGAGTGGCTCCGGGTGCATCGCGTCGCGCATGAGCTCGGCATTCCCAGCAACTGCACCATGCTGTACGGCCACGTGGAGACGGCGGACGACCGCATCGAGCACCTGGGCATGCTGCGCGAGCTGCAGGACGAGACCGGTGGCTTCCTCACCTACATCCCGCTGGCCTATCACCCGGACAACAACGAGCTGGGCGAGGAGCTGGGCCGCGTCGGGTCCGCCACGACCGGCTACGAGGACCTGCAAGAACATCGCCATCGGCCGGCTCTTCCTGGACAACATCCCCCACGTGAAGACGCACTGGCCGATGGTGACGCCGTTCCTGTCGCAGATCGCGCTCGCTTCGGCTGCGACGACGTCGAGGGCACCGTGGTCTACGAGCGGATCTACCACGAGGCCGGCGCGCACACCGCCATGCACATGCACTACGACCAGCTGGTGGAGCTGATCCGCGGCGCGGGCAAGCGCCCGGTGGAGCGCGACAGCCTCTACCGGGCGGTGCGCGAAGACTTCGACGACCGTCGCCGACTGGAGCCCGGCGGATTCGTCGCCTCCGCGCCCGCGGTGCACGCGCGCATGAGGCTCGGCCGGATTCCCTGGATCAACTGCTACCCGGTCTACGGCGCCATCGACCGCGGCGTCGTGCCGCTGCGACGCCGAGCTCGTGACCGGGACCGCGTCCGACCTCAACGATCTGCTGGCCGCCGGCGAGCTCGACGTGAGCGTGGTGTCCGCCGTCGAGTACGCCCGCAACGCCGCGGCTTATCACCTGCTGCCCGACCTCGCCATCAGCTGCGACGGCCCGGTGCACAGCGTCGCGCCTCTTCTCGCCGCCGCCCGGTCGCCGAGCTCGACGGCGCGACGGTGCTGCTCACGCTCGTCCTCCCGCACCTCGGTGCTGCTGCTCGAGCTGCTCTGCCGCCATCGCTGGAGGGTGACTCCGCGGTTCGCCACCGTGCGGGCCGAGGCCACCGACCTTGACCGCCCTGGCGCAGCTTCCCGCACGACGCCGTGCTCGTCATCGGCGACGCGGCACTCATGCTCGCGGCCCGCGGCACGCTATCCGCACGATGTCGACCTCGGCGAGGCGTGGAAGGAGTGGACCGGGCTGCCGTTCGTGTTCGCCGTCTGGGCCGCCCGGCGCCGACGCCGATCAGCGAGGCGGTGCGCGACATCCACGCGCGCCTGCTCGAGTCGCGCGCCTGGGGACTCGGCGCACCTCGACCTGCTCGCCGACCAGGCCGGCGGCCACCACCGGCGTCGACCGCCGGGTGTGCCGCGACTACCTCGGCGATCTCGACTACGCTCTTTCCTACCGGCACCTCGCCGGGCTGACCGACTTCTTCCGCCGGCTGGCGCAGGACGGCCTGGTGCCCGACGGATGCCTGGCTTCATCACGGCAGCGTAGGCGACATGACCACCATCGATCGCACCGCAGCCGAGTTCCGGCCGATCGTCGAGCTCTACCAGAAGGCGCCGCTGCTCGAGCTCGGCCGACTGGCCGACGCCGAGCGGTGGCGCCACCACCCCGATCCGGTCGTCACCTACATCATCGACCGGAACATCAACTACACCAACGTCTGCGTCGCCGACTGCGGCTTCTGCGCCTTCTACCGGCGCCCCAAGCACAACGAGGGCTACGTCCTGAGTTTCGAGCAGATCGGCGCGCAAGATCGACGAGTGCAAGGCGCTGGGCGGGGTGCAGATCCTGCTGCAGGGCGGGCACAACCCGTACATCCCGTTCGAGTGGTACCTCGAGCTGATGCGCTACATCAAGCAGCATCACCGCGATCCACATCCACGGCTTTTCCCCGTCGGAGGTCGTCTTCTTCAGCGAGCGCTTCCGCATGCCGGTGCCCGAGGTCATCCGCCAGCTGCGGGAGGCCGGCCTCGACTCCATTCCCGGCGGCGGCGGCGAGATCCTCGTCGACGCCTCCGCCAGCGCGTGGCGCGCGAAGAAGGCGCAGACCGAGGAGTGGCTGGGGGTGCAGGAAGAGGCCCACCGCCAGGGCATGAAGACCTCGGTCACGATGATGTACGGCCTGGGCGAAACCAACGCGGACCGGATCGAGCACCTCTTCGGGTGCGCGAGCTGCAGGCGCCGCACCGGCGGCTTCACGGCCTTCATCTGCTGGCCGCTGCAGCCCGAGGGCACGCCCGAGATGTCCGCACATGCCAAGACCGACGCCGTCACCTACCTGCGCACGCTGGCCATGAGCCGCATCGTGCTCGACAACGTGCCCAACCTGCAGTCGTCCTGGGTGACGATGGGCCACAAGGTGGGGCAGGTGGCGCTGCGCTTCGGCGCCAACGACTACGGCAGCCTCATGATGGAGGAGAACGTCGTGTCGGCGGCCGGGACCACCTACCGCACCACGCTGGGCGAGATCGAGCGCATCATCACGCGACGCCGGCTTCGAGCCGCGCCGCCGGCGCCAGGACTATTCGCTGATCGAATCGCAGCAGACCGTCGCCGGCATGACACGCACGGGAATCGGCTACGACTCCCATCGCTTCGTACCGGGCCGCCGCCTTGTCCTCGGCGGCATCACCATTCCGCATCCTGAAGGCCTGGCCGGTCACTCCGATGCCGACGCCGTGGCGCACGCCCTCACCGACGCCATCCTCGGCGCCGCCGGCGCAGGCAACATCGGCGCGCTCTTTCCCGACACGCGACGCCCGCTGGAAGGACGCCGACTCCATCGCCCTCCTGCGCGCGGCCTACGCCAGCCGTGCAGCAGCGCGGGTTCACCCGCGTGCAGGCGACGTCACCGTCATCACCGAGCGCCCCGAAGCTCGGCCCTCACGCCAGCGCCATGGCCGCGGCCTCGCCGCAGCGCTCGGCGCATCGCCCGCTGAGGTGAACGTGAAGGCGCAAGACCAACGAGGGGATGGGCTTCATCGGACGCGGCGAGGGCATGGCCGCGATCGCCGTGGCCACGCTGGAGGCGCGCTGATCGAAGCCATACTGGCTGGCTCTCCACACTGCCCTCGGCAGGGGTCTATGCAGTCCTCGCTCTACTGGCCTTCCTCGAGAACATCGTTCCGATCGTGCCAGCCGACGTGGCCGTCGCCCTCGGCGCGTTCCTGTCCCATCACGGCACCACCCGGCCGCTCTTCGTCTTTCTGTCGCGTGGTCGTTCAATACCGCCGGCGCGATGCTCGTCTATGGCCTGGTACGCCGCTCTGGCCGCGGTTTCTTCGAGCTCCCGGTGGTGCGCCGCCTGATGGCCCCAGAGGCGATCGCGGTCATCGAGCGCGACTACCTGCGCCTCGGTGTCTTCGGCCTCTTCGTCGCCCGGTTCCTCCCCGGCATCCGCGCCGTGGTGCCGCCCTTCGCCGGCATGTTCCGCATCCCGGCGTGGCGCGTGTTCCTGGTGATCGCGCTCGTCTCCGGCACCTGGTATGCTGCCGTCACCTGGATCGGCGCCATCGCCGGCGGTGAGTTCGACCGGGTGCAGGAGATCCTCCACCGGATGGGCCGCACCACGGCACTCGTGGCCCTCGGGCTGGCGATCGTCATCGGACTCGTCCTCTATGCCCGCCGCCGCCGCCGGGAAGAGCCCGTCATCAGGGCCGTGAAGGCCGCACTCGGCGCCAAGGCGGACCCGGGCGTCCCGGTGGACCTGCGTCACGCCGCGCAACTCGTCATCGAGATCGCGTACGCCGATGCCGGTCTGGGACCTGAGGAACGCGCCCGTGTGGAGAACGACCTGCGGCAGCGCTGGGGATTGGCCCGCGCTCCACTCCGCCTGCGGAGCTGGCGCATGAAGAGGGGCGACTTTACCGGCTTGGGCAGCGCCTCAGCGGGGAGGTGGAGGCGAGCGCCGGCTCGCCCTCATCGAGCAGATGTGGCAGTCGCTCTTTGCCGATCGCACGATCGACTCGGCACAGGAGGCCTGGCTCCTGACGAAAGCCACGGAAGTCCTCGGTCTCGCCCTCCGACGACGTCGACCGCATCCGCGCCGGCAAGTGACGGACGACCTCCGCGCCTTCTGGCTCGAGGGCTTCCGCGACTACCTGGCGCTCGAGGCCGGCCATAGTCCCCACACGGTGGAGAATTATCAGCGTGACCTTCGCCGGCTCGCCGAGTTTGCGCGATCGAAAGGCGTCAGCGAGCCCGGGAAAGCTCACTCGGCCGCTCTTGCGAGACTTCGTGTTCCTTCTCAAGGATCTAGGCCTAAGTCCAGCCAGCATAAGGCGATCCGTTTCGGCGACCAGAACCTATTTCGGCTTCCTGCTCGCCGAGGGGAAGGTGAAGACCGATCCCAGCGACCGGCTCGAAAGCCCGCGCCAGGTGGCGGAAGCTTCCGGAGACCCTCTCGGTGTCCGAGGTGGACGCCATGCTTGCTGCGCCCGACATTTCCGAGCCTCTCGCGTGGCGCGACCGCGTGCTGCTCGAGCTCGGCGTACGGGGCGGGGATGCGCGTCTCCGAGCTCTGCGGCCTTGGCCTTACCGACCTGCTTCTCCCCGAGGGGCTGGTGCGTGTCTTCGGGAAAGGCTGCAAGGAACGCCTGGTACCCATCGGCCGCACCGGCATCGGCGCGCTCTCGGTGTATCTGCACCAGGTCCGTCCCGGGCTGGATAGAGGGAAGACCGCAAGGTCGCGTACTGCTCAACGCGCGCGGCGCACCGCTCTCCCGCGTCGGGGCCTGGGGCATCGTGAAGCATGCCGCCGAGAAGGCCGGGATGAAGCGGCGCGTCTCGCCCCACACGCTGCGCCACAGCTTCGCCACTCACCTGCTCGAGGGTGGCGCCGACCTCAGGGCGGTGCAGGAGATGCTCGGACACGCCGACCTCTCAACCACCCAGATCTACACCCACGTGGACCGGGAATACCTGCGCAGCGTTCACAAGCAATTCCATCCTCGCGCGTGAGCCTCGCCCGCCAGTTATCCCCGCGGCAACCGTGGCCGTGCTTGCTGCTGCGTGCACGAAATATCATCCGCAGCCGCTGTCTCCCGAGCTGAGCGCAACGGCATTCGGGCATCGCACCCTCGCGGACACCGCGCTCACGACGTTCCTCGCGACCTTCGACTCGACCCATTCAACTGCCTGGGATGCGCAGCGGCTCGCCCTCGCCGCCTGGTACTTCCGGCCCGACCTCGAGGTCGAGCGTCGCAACTGGCGCACGGCGCAGGCCGCTGAAGTCACCGCCGGCATGCGCCCGCCCATCGGCGTTGCGGGCGCCGTGGAACGTGCCGACAACTCGGGTCCTTTCGAGGCGCCCTGGACCGTCACCCTCGGCCTGGTTTTCCGCATCGAGCTTGGCGGCAAGCGCGGCGCTCGCATCGCGGCGGCCGAGGCTCGGGCACTGGTGGCCGAACTGCAGACGCGCGTTGTCGCCTGGGACATCGCGAGCGACGTTCGCTCCGCGGCGCTTTCGGTAGTGCAGGGGGACTCCAGCGTCGCCGGGTGGGCCCGGCGCGTGGGACGAAGCCAGCAGGTCGTCGACCAGGTGAAGCGCCTCTATGAGGCCGACGCCATCGGGCAGTCCACCGTCGACCAGGCGGCATCCGAGGCGAAGCTAGCGGGCAGCGAGCTTGCGGCGGCGAATGCGCAGGTCATTGCCTCGCGCGCCGGCCTCGCGCAGCTCATTGGCGTGCCGTCAGCCGCCATCGACACGCTCACCCTCGATGCGACCGGCGCCGTCGGATGCGCCTGGACCGAACAGAAATCGCTCGAGGAACTTCGCGCCATCGCCCTTCGTCGCCGCTACGAGATGGGCGTGGCGCTGGCGCAGTACGCAGTGGCCGAGGCCGACCTGAGGGTCGAGATCACCAAGCAGTATCCCGATCTCGAACTGGCGCCCGGCTACTCCTGGGACCAGGGGCTGCATCGCTGGATCGCGGCGCTGGCACTCCCCAATCTCCTGCTCAACAAGAACAAGGGCCCCATCGGCGAGGCGATCGCGCGCCGGAACCAGGTGGCGAGCTCCGTCGAGTCCAGGCAGCAGGGCGTGCTGAGCCAGGTCGAGGTCGCATACTCGCAGTGCCGCGCCACTGCCCAGCTGCTCGAGGCCACGCAGCAGCTGGTCGACGCGCTTCGGGCCCGCGAACGCACCAGCCGCGCCGCCTATGAACGTGGCGAGACCGGCCAGTTCGAGGCGATGGGACTCGCCCTTGCAGTCACCGACGCCGAGTCGTCGCTGCAGGCTGCACGCCTCCGCCGCGCCGTCACCGGAAGCGAGCTCGAGCGCATGACCGGCATCTGGACTCCGGAAGTGCCCGGCCTGCCCGACCCATTGCTGCTGCCCTCTGCCACGTTCGTGGTTCAGGAGACCGCCCCATGAAACCGATCCGCTGGCTCGCCGGTGCAGCCCTCTTTGCGCTGCTCGCCTGGGCCCTCATCTTCGCCTACCGGAAGGGGAAGGAAGAGCGGCAGAAAGAGGTGCAGCGCGAGGAGCCGGTCATCGCCCCGATCCGTGTCGCCGCCGACAGCCATGGCGTGGTCGTCCGCATCGACCCGGCGGAAGTCGAACGCTCGGCATCGAGCTTGGAGCCGGCACGTCCGGTCTCCACCGCGCCCACCGAGGCAGCTGAATGGCGTGATCGTTCCCGATTCCGCGCGTATCGCCTTCCTGCGCGCACCGGTGGCGGGTCGTCTCGAGGCGACGGAGGGCACGCGGTGGCCCGAGCTCGCGATCTCGTGTGGTTGCCGGCACCGTCATCGCGCAGGTCGTCCGACGCCCGGCCATTGAGCTTCCGACGGCGGAGTGGTGACACGGTCGGCGCCCGCCCCGGCGAGATCGTGCAGTCGGGTCAGGTGCTGCTTGCCATCAGCGACTCTCCCAGCCCCTGGCGCGCATGCGTGGACCGAGGGCCGCGCCCGCCAATCCGCCGGCGCGGCCGTCGTGCAGCCCTGATCGACAGCGTCGCTCCGCGACGGCACAGCTTGTAGGCCCGTCGCCCGACGTCGACCCCGTCACCCGGCGGCCCGCCTTCAATACCGCGCGTCGGGCACCTGGCCCGGTGTGGCGGCCGGTCTCCCGATAACCGCATCCGTGCCCACCGGTCCCGTCGCTCAGCGGCGCGGTGGCATTCGTCCCGCGCTCCGCGACCGTGCAGTGGGAAGGGCTCCTTTGGGCCTTCGTCGCCGCGCGCGCCGGATCAGTTTGTCCGCGTGCGCATCCCCGCCACCACGCCGCTCCCGACGGCTGGGCCGTGCGGGGCGCGCTCGCACCCGGCGACCCATCGTCACCGCGGGCGCCGAGCAGCTGCTGTCCGAGGAGTTCCGGCCCAGGTGCAGGTGGGCGACGAGGTAGCGGAGTGATGCACCGCTGATGCTCGCATCACTCGTCCGCTTCTCTGTCCGTCATCCGGGGATCGTCCTCGGGCTCGCCGTCGTACTCGTGGTGTACGGCGCGTCTCGCCTCTTCGCCGCACCGCTCGACGTCTTTCCCGAGTTCGCACCACCGCAGGTCTCAATCCAGACCGAGGCGCCCGGCTTCGCGCCGGAGCAGGTCGAGATCCTCGTCACCAAGCCGATCGAGGACGTCATCAACGGCGTGGCCGGCATCGCCATCGTCCGCTCACAGTCGATCCAGGGTCTTTCCATCATCACGGCCGTGCTGGCGCCGGGCACGCGACATCTTCCGCGCCGCCAGGCGCTCGCCGAGCGATTGGTGGAAGCGGTGCCGCGGCTGCCGCGCTCCGTGCCGCCGCCGGTTATCAGCCCGCTCACCTCGTCGTCGAGCACAGTGCTGGTCATCGGCTTCACCTCGAAGACCCGCACCCTGCTGGAACAGCGCACCGTCGTCGACTGGATGGTGCGCCCACGGCTCCTTGCCACTCCCGGCGTTGCCAAGGTCGCGTCCTTCGGCGGGGAAGTGCGCCAGCTGCAAGTGCAGGTCGATCCCGCGCGTCTCCGCGCCTACGGCGTGGGTCTCGCCGAGCTCACCGAGGCCGCCCGTCGCTCCACTGGCATCCGCGGGGGCGGCGTGCTCGACGGCGCCAATCAGCGCATCGTGGTCCGCTCCGAGGGCCAATCGCTCACGCCCGAAGCCATGGCAGGTCGTGGTGCGTGAGCGGGGTGGCTCCGTGCTCCGTATCGATGATCTCGCCAAGGTGGTCATCGCCGGCGCCCCCAAGTTCGGCGACGGTGCCATCAACGGCGAAGCCGCCATCGTCACCGTCGTGTCGGCGCAGCTCGGCGCCAACACCAAGCTGGTGGCGGGAGATGTCGAGACCGCGCTCAAGTCCCTCGCGCCCGCCGTCGAGCGGGAGGGCATCACGCTTCACGCCGATATCTTCCGTCCCGCGACCTTCATCGACCTCGCCCTCCGCAACATCACGACCTCGCTCCTCCTCGGCGCGCTCCTGGTGTCCGTCATCCTCATGCTCTTCCTGGCCGACATCCGCACCGCGGCAATCTCACTCACGGCCATCCCGCTCTCGCTTCTCTCGGCGCTCATTCTGCTCGAGGTGCTCGGCTTTTCCATCAACACGCTACGCTGGGCGGGCTGGCCATCGCGCTCGGCGAGGTGGTGGACGATGCGATCATCGATGTGGAGAACATTGCCCGGCGACTGAGGGAGCACGGGAGCGACGGGCCGGGGATATCGGCGGGGTCGTGGTCGGCATCGCTGGAAGTGCGGAGCAGCGTGGTCTATGCGACCTTCGTGGTCGCCCTCGTCTTTATGCCCGTGCTCACTCACCGGAGTCCAGGGCGCGCTGTTCCGGCCGCTGGCGCTGGCCTACATCTTGCCACCCTCGCATCGCTCATCGTGGCGCTGACGGTGACGCCGGCGCTCTCCCGCTGCTGCTCGCCGCGGACACGCGCGGATCACGAGTCAGCCGGTACTCGCGTGCCTCAAGCGCGGCTACGCGAGGCTGCTCCGACCCTCTTCAGGAGCCGCCGCCGGTCTTGGTCGCGGCACCGTCGTCCTCGTGCGTCGGTGCCGTCGCCACGCTGCCGTTCTTCGGCGCCACCTTCCTCCCCGAGTTCCGGGAGGGGCACTACCTCATTCACATGTCGGCCGTCCCCGGCACCTCTCTCGAGGAATCGGTGCGGCTCGGCCGGATCGTCTCCGCCCGGCTCCTCGAGGACAAGCGCGTGCGGCTCGGTGGCCCAGCGCGCCGGGCGCGCTGAGCTCTCCGAGGATACCTGGGGCACCCACTACACCGAGTTCGAGGTGGACCTGGTGCCGCTCACCGGCAAGGCCGCGGAGACGGTGCAGGACGACCTGCGCCGCACGCTGGAGGGGATTCCCGGGGTCAACTTCGCCATCCGCGGCTTCCTCGCCGAGCGGATCGAGGAGACGCTCACCGGTTCCACCGCACAGGTGGTGGTGAAGCTCTTCGGTGACGACCTCGACAGCCTCGATCTCTCCGCGCGCCGCATGGCGGAGACCATCGGCCGGGTCCGCGGTGCCACCGACGTGCAGTACGCACCCGCCGCCGGTGGCGCCCGAAGTCACCGTCCGCCTCCGTCCCTTCGCACTGGCGAGTGTCGGGCTTCGCCCCGACGAAGCCCTTGAGGCAGTGGAGACCGCGACCCGTGGCGCTACCGTGGCCCAGGTCTTTGACGGCAGTCGCACCACCGACGTGGTGGTCATCCTCGACTCGGCCTCGCGCCGGCGGCCCAGGAGCAATTAGCGCCGCATTCCGCTCACCAACGTGAACGGTCGCATCGTCTCGCTCCAGTCGGTCGCCGACGTCGAGCGCACCACCGGCCGCTACCTCGTGTCCCACCAGGGCACGCGACGCGTCGTCACCGTCACGGCGAACGTGCAGGGCAGGGACGTGGCCAGCTTCGCGAGTGAACTGGAGAACTCGGCCGCGTGCCTCCGTCACACTCCCGGCCGGCATCTTCGCCGACCTACGGTGGCACGGCGGCGGCACAGCGGAGCGCCCGGCGCGAGCTGCTGCTCAACTCACTGTTGACGGGGCTCGGCATCCTGATGCTGCTGGGACTGGCCTTCGGGGAGTTGGACCGCCTCTCGCTCGTGCTGCTCAACCTGCCGTTCGCGCTGGTGGGTGGTGTGCTCGCCGTCTTCGCCACCGGCGGCGTGCTCTCGCTCGGCTCACTGGTGGGATTCGTCACGCTTTTTGGCATCGCCACCCGCAACGCCGTCATGCTCCTCTCGCACTATGATCACCTGGTCAATGTCGAGGGCGCGCCGTGGGGCATTGGGACCGCGCTCCGTGGTGCGATGGAACGACTCGGCCCGATCCTCATGACCGCCCTTGTCACCGCCATCGGCCTCCTGCCACTCGCGCTCGGCAGCGGCGATCCCGGCCGCGAGATCGAGGGTCCCATGGCCACCGTGATCCTCGGCGGCCTCCTCACATCGACGCTGCTGAGCCTCATCGTGCTCCCGGTCTTCGCGCTGCGTGTGCTCCGCTTCCGCGCCACGGATGCGGGTCGGGAAGTGACAGGAGCCTCGTCGCCATGACTGCGGAAGGGAAGTCGTCGTGGCGCCCGTTCCGAACTACGGCCGCGAACCGGCACCCAGCTGGGACGCGTACGTGGAGTTGTCCGATCCGACCTCAATGGCTATGGCCTGTTCTTCGGCTGTCCCCGGCGCCCCTCTCCATGACATGATGCCCTTCGGGGAACATGAAGCGTCGTTCACGAAGCGCTCACATTGTTTTCGCACCGCCGGCACCAAGCTGAACGGTACCCCGTCGTCGCTCATTTGCCGGTGGCACCCGCCCCTCACAGGAAACCCATGCGTTCCAGCGTCCCGCGCCGCCTGCCGTGGTTTGTCCTTTCCTTGGTGCTGGTGTTCCCGCGAGTCGCGGCGGCCCAGGCGGTCAACCACATGTACGACAGGTTTCAGGTCGGCGCCGAGGTGTCCGACGTCATCGTGAGCAGCAGTGTCCGCGTCGATGCCGGGTCGGGTGCTGCCGGAACCGACTTCGAGCTCGCCGACCTGGGCCTCTCGAAGGGCGCGTTCAGCTGGGCGGCTACCGGGTTCTGGCGGCCGGGGCGACGGCATGAGATCGGCCTCGGGTATGTCGACATCCGGCGGAGTGCGGAGAAGGTGCTCACCGACACAATCAACATCGGCGACACTTCCTTCGCCGCCGGCCTCAAGGTGAACACGAAGTTGCGCGCACCAACCCTCCAGCTGACCTACCGCTTTGCCTTCCTGGCCCACGACAACGTCAAGGTCGGGTTCCTGGTTGGTCTCGGGGCGCTCTTCTTCAACCTCGATGCCAATGCGGTGGCGGGCGCGACCGCAGGCGGCGCGGACACCGCCATCGTCCAGTTTGGCAGCAGCACCAGCCTCATCGGTCCGACCGCGTCACTGGGGTTATTCGCTTCGTTCCGGGCGGGCGACCACTGGTACTTCAATGTCGATGCCGGGGGGATCGGGGCCACGATCAGCAACATCGGGGTTGGGTCGTGGCGGGGAGTTGCCGAGGCCCAATACTTCTTCAGCACTCACTGGGCTGCGATGGCCGGATGGTCGCTGATAGGTGACAAGATCACCGCCAAGGATGACACCGGCGGCTGGCTCGACTTCAAGGGTAGCCTCAAGTTCAGCTTCCAGACCATCCGGCTCGGGATGATCTACGCGCTTCACTGAGGCCCGCCGGGCGGGGCACCCACCCAAGGCGTCGCGTTCGCTCTAGTGCCTGAAGGTCCATTCCTTGAGTTGCTTCGCCGCGGTGCCGAAAGGCCCCAGTTGGCATACCGCCGCACCGGCGGGTGCGAATGCGAAGGCCTGGAACGGCTCGGCCAGCATCCTGTCCAGGTACGCGCGCGGCGCCACGCCGATCGTGACGTGCGGATTGAAGTGATCGCCGGCGGAGCTCTGCACGAATGACGACACGTAGGCGATGAGCTGCGCATCCATGGCCGGGTCGGCATGCGGCGACGTGAATGCGCCGATCGAGCCTTGCGACAGCATGAAGGGGCCCATCGCGCCGATGATGTCCGCCTGCAGCTTGAGCAGTTGCGGACTCGGCTTTGCGACGATGCCCGCGAGCCCGCTTGCGCCGGTGGGGATGTAGTAGTACTTGATGGCTTCCAGGTTCATGGCGGGCACGTCGGTGAACACCCGGCTGAGTGCCGCGTACACCTGCTCAAGATCGGCGGTGCGGACGAACAGCTGCAGCATCGTGATATGCGGCGTGTGCGTCGCGTCCAGGGCGAAACCGTCGGGATACACCTTCAGCAGCCTCGCGTTGGCCGCCTTGGCCCGGTTCAGCATCACGGCGTCGGGCTTCAGGAGGATATCGATCGCCGTGACCTCCGGCTGCGAGAGGGAACTCGGCCGCTCGCTTTGGGCGCAGGCCCTCTCGGCATGGAACAGCAACAGGGCGCCGAGCACCGCGGCAGAGAAAAACACGGTCGTAATGGGAACAGCTGATCGCACGCGATACCCCCGGGGAGTTTGCCGCAATTTCTGCCCGGCAATGAATGGAAGAATTGAGCGTCGAGTGAAAGAGTCTTCACGCTTGGCGCGCTAGGCGAATTTCGACTCCACTATTGTCAGGATCGCCGCCTCACGATCCGCGGCGAGCTTCTCCAGTCTCGCACCGTCCGCCAGGATCGCATCGAGCGTCGCCTTGTCCTTCACCCCACTCGCGTTCGTCTTGACGTTGAGCCACGCGCCCCGGATCGCCCCGCGCGCACAGATCGCCCCGACCCCGGCGTCAGAAGCCGATGCCGGATTTCCACTCGCCGCCATCGCATCGAGCAGGTCGAATATCTCGAACGCCGCCTGCATCACCTGATACGGCACCTGCAGCGCCCCAAGATTCGCCACCGCCAGTGCGGCCGAGCGTGCCGCCTTCTCTTCCGCCGTCCCCTTCGGCATCCCCAGTGCGGTCATCACCCGTTCGAACGCGAGCGTGTCCTCGTCCACCAGGTCGAGCAGCCGGTCCTTGATCCGCTGCCCACGCTCCGCCCACCGCGAGAACTCCTCCCACCGCTCATCCCAGCCCCGCTTGTGCGATGACAGGTTGGCCACCATGGTGCCGAGCGCCGCACCAAGCGATCCGAGCAGGGCGGCCACGGAGCCGCCGCCGGGCGCCGCCGATTCCGACGCCGTTTCATTGGCGAACCCGCGTACCGTCATCCGCACCAGTCGCCCACCAGCCACGTTGCGCAAGCGATACTCGATGATCCGCTCCTCCGGGATGAACGGCGCCAGCTCGTTGAGCCCGAGCGAACGGATAGCGGTCCGGATCAGTTCCTGCTCCGATACACCGAGCGAGCGCTGCTGCTTCCGCAGGAAATAGCGGCCGGCATCCACCATCGTCTGCAGCGGCACCAGGCCCACAAGCTCCGATCCCGTCACCCTGATGCCCCGGGCGCCGGCGGCCCGCACGACTTCGTCGAACGCGACGTGCAGCGGCGTGACGCTGATGTCGACCAGGTTCATCGACACCTGGGCAACGTCATACTCCGCGATGTACCACCCGATCGCCTTCACCGCCTTGAGCGTGCCCGGGATCATCACCGGACGCCCGTCGGCATCGACGATCGCCTTGCCCGTCACCGGGTCGCCCTCACGTGCCGGGCGCCCCGCCTCGCGCACGTCGAACGCGACGGCATTGGCGCGTCGGGTGGACGTGGTGTTGAGGTTGACGTTGTACGCCACGAGGAAGTCGCGCGCGCCGATGACAGTGGCACCGCTCTTCGGGTTGAACGCGACCGGGCCGAAATCCGGCTTCCATGCCGGGTCGGCCTGCTTCGCGGCCATGCCCTCGTACTCGCCGGCGCGAATGACGGAGAGATTCTTCTTCGCCGGGTTCGGCTGCGCCGCCTCATACAGGTAGACCGGGATGCCGAGCTCGGTGCCGACCCGCTCGGCGAGCTTCCGCGCGAAGGCCGCCGTCTCTTCCATCGTGATGCCGCTGATCGGCACCAGCGGGCAGACGTCGGTAGCGCCCATGCGTGGATGCTCGCCGGTGTGGTGCCGCATGTCGATCAGTTCGGCCGCACGGGCAATGGCGCGGAACGCCGCCTCGCACACCGGCGTCGGGAGCACCGGCAATGGTCACCACTGTTCGATTCGTGGCCTTGCCGGGATCCACGTGGAGCAGTGTGGCCCCATCGACACCTTCAATGGCAGCTGTGATCTGTCGGATGATCTCGGGGTCGCGCCCCTCACTGAAATTGGGGACGCATTCGATGAGCGCGGGCATTGAGGTCCAGGTAAGCGGTGCGGGAAACTATCTGGAGCGCCCGACGAAACTCAATCCGGCGTCCGGACGATGGCAGGAACTAGGCGGGCGCCGCCGGTTTCGGATGGTGAGCCTTCTTCCACTGCAGGGTCAGGCCGGTGAAGAACTGGAAGGTCGGTACCGGCTCGCCACTGTGAAAGACCGTGAACTGCGGCTCCGCCGTCACGTTTACGATCGTCTTGCCGATCTTGACGACCTTCCCGATCCCGATGCTGAACGGAATCAGGTAGGTCCCGTTCTCGAAGTCGAACTCCCAGATCGGCGAGGTCGACAGGTAGTATCCGCTCTGTCCCAGCGCCAGCGCCACGCTCGGCTGGAACGTGGCCACGTTCGTCGACGCGCGGTCGGGATCGCCCGCAAAGGACATCTGCCACGTGGCGACTCCGCCGAGTACGCTGCCGTCCTTGAGAGTGAAGATCAACACGGCGGCCACGCCAGCCTGCCATTTTCCCGCGCCGAGCGCAGTGGAAGTGGCGGTTGGAATCACGAGCAGCGGACCGACTCCGAATTGCGTCGTGGCGGAAAGCTTGGAAAGCCGGAATGCATCCTGGATCACCAGGTCACCCAGCCCCGATTCGTAGGTGCCCGAATCGGCCGGCACCGTGGAGACCGGGAGCGTCGCCCGGATGATGTGGAAGAGATCGAAGTGGCGGCGGAACGGAATGAGCACGCCCTGGATGTTGAATGTGTTGCTGACACCCGGGGTGCCATAAAGCGCGGGGGCGTAGTACTCGTTGAAGTTCACGCCGCTGAGGGGCGCAAGCGGATTGTTCGACTGTGCCAGGATTTCCGCTGTCGTTTCCTCCTGGGCCGTGACCGGGCCGGCCAGGGAGATCAGCATGGCAGCGACGAGCCCGGCAGGGTGACGATATAACGCATGCTGATCCCCCAAGTGGTTCGCGTTCGCGAGCGACTAGTCCAGCGCCGCCCTGGTCGATGCATCCATCTGTTCGAACCGCGTTCCGAGCCAGCGTACCATTCCCCAGCACTCAACACCCAGCGCCATCCCGATCACTATCGCACAGGGCACCACAAACCAACGTATCGCCACCACCCGCCCACCATATCCCCAGTCCCAGGGCACATGGCACCACCAGAAGGAGGATCAGCAGCAGGATGGTGAGCGCGCTGTTCGCCAGATTCGTTCCTAGTGAAGTCGCGGTCCCTCGGCGCGCCGTCAATCGCGACCAGCCCGGAAGCAGGATCACCGCCGCGTTCTGGAGCAGGATCCCGGCAAGCGAGACTGGACCTGTCACCAGCAACGCAGCCGCAAACCATAGCGCCCGATGCTCGGAAGGCAGCGGCGGCTGATTGCTCCCGGCAGTGGCAATGGCACCGGCAAGCATGAGCGCGATGACCGCCGACGCCAGCGTGAACGCCGCCGCGCCGCTCGATCCCAGGATCACATCGTACCCGCGCACCGGCAGCGCCCTGAGCACCGCCAGCATTCCCTGGTCCCGCCTGAGATCGTTCCGAACGAACTGGGGACCCATCAGCAGCAGCAGCAGCGACCACATCAGCAGCATCCACCCGAGGAACTCGCTCGCCCCCACGCGTCCCGCTGATCGCATCATGACCGGCAGCGTCACCACCACAGCGGCGGCGACAACGGCCAGCACGGCGGTGGAACGTCGCACCAGCGAAGTCACGTTCTTCCAGAAGAACGCGCCTGCTGGCGGCCCATTCGATGCCAGCCTCCACAGCGGCGCCCCCGTGGGCGACGTGAGAGGGTCCTGCTCGCGCTCCAGTTCCGGGCCCACCCGCCGCACCCAGAGGTAGTGCACCAGCAGGATCGCGAGCGCCGCCCCCAGTTGAGCGATCCACACTCCCGCGTTCGAAGCAGTCAATGGTCGCAGGAGGACCACGAACGGCCAGAGTAGGGCGCGCGCCAGCGGGTTGACCGCAAGCTCACCCAGGAACGCCGTGAGCCCCGGGGCCGATTCCCGGATCGCGCCGGATAGCACAATGGGCACCAGCGCCACGAGGCCGATCCCGAATAGCCCCAGGATCCGTCGAAGTCCGGGATGGATCGCCGCACTCGCCCGGCTCCGCGCCGCGCCGATCCGGTGCAGTTGCAGCGTGGTGAGCACCACCCAGAAGGCCACCACCCTCCGGCCGATCGTACCCCATTCCTGCCCACCGCTCGTGAGCGCCGTCCACATCACCGCGTTTCCCAGCGCCGTCACCTGAAGCCGCATCAGCTTCACGTCCATCACCCTGCCGCCGCTGATCGGCGCGGGCAGGAGCAGAGCCCGTTCGGCACTGCTCAACTCCACGAGCTTGCTTCCCGTTCCCAGCAGCCATGCCGAGAGCACCAGTACCAGGAGACCCAGCGCACCGACCACCGCTGCGATCTGGGTGTCATGTGCCGTGCCGCCACTCCTGGGGCTCAGCCACGCCAGAAAACCGAAATACCCGACCGCGGCGACTGCGGCGATCCGCGGTCCGGGCTTCTTGAACTCCGAAGCGATCCGCCGCGTCCGGTTCCACGCCGAGCGCGTGAGGAGATACCTGATGGGCCCACTCATTCGGTGAGGAGGTCCAGCACCGCATCCTCCAGTGAGCCGCCCAGTGCCGGGCCCCGCGCCGCAATCTCGGCCGGCGATCCCTCCGCCAGCGCCCTGCCATGGCCCAGCACGATCACCCGGGAGCACAATTCGCTCACCACCGCGAGCAGGTGCGAGCTGAGCAGCACTGCCGTCCCCTCCGACGCCTTCCGCCGGATCGCGTCCTTCATTCGCCGGATGCCTACCGGATCGAGTCCCGTGAGCGGTTCGTCCAGCAGCAGCACCTTCGGGTCGTGCACGAACGCGCAACCGAGCGCGAGCTTCTGCCGCATTCCCCGCGACAGCTCGTCCGGCATCGACGTCCGCCGATCGCCCAGTTCCATCTCGAAGAGCAGTGCAGGGAGGCGCTTGTCGATGTCGCCCACGCCGTAGAGCCGTCCCATGAACCGGAGGTGCTCCTCCACGCTGAGGTAGTCGAACAGCGCCGGCTCGTCCGGCACGAAGCCCAGCATCCGCTTCGCCTCCACCGGCCGCGCCGCCAGGTCGACACCCCCGATCCGCACCGTCCCGGCGTCAGGCCTGAGCACTCCCGCCACCGCCAGGAGGGTCGTGGTCTTGCCGGCGCCGTTGGCCCCGACCAGCCCCACCACCTCGCCGGCCTCCACCCGGAAGCTCAGGCCGTCTACCGCGACCTGCTTGCCGAACGACTTGGCCAGCCCCGATACCTCGAGCACCGATGACTCCCCTGAGCGTAAGGCCCTATCTTACAATGCAGTGGGTGCTGAAACCTTATGCCCGGCTTCAACGTCTCTAACTGCAACATGGACCGTTGAGACAGGTGGGACAATGACCAGATACTGGACTCGAATCATTCTGGGCGCGCTGGCGATCTTCCTCGTCGGGACGTCCATCTATTACGCCGCTCGGAGAGGCAAGCGGCGGGTTCAGGCCATCGCCGAGAGCGATGCTCCCATCACCATTCCGCTCGCCTTCATCCCCTTCAAGGTCGACGGCAAGGACCTGGGTACGCTGAGCCGGCTCCAGATTCTCCGCAGCAGCCCGAAGCAGGTCGAGGCCGTGAACTTCCGCGTCAAGCTCGCCGACTCGGTCGCCGACGAGCGCCTGAGTCAATGCATCCTCGTGGCCGGCGAGAACGGCATGAACTTCCAGGTGAAGCACATCGACGCCAACGCGACCTTCTTCTGTGCCACGGCGAAGGACACCGTCGGGAAGAACCTCGCTCCGCTCGGCAGCATCGAGACCCAGCGTGGGAACACCTACGTGTTGCTCTCTGGCGCCGATGCGCTGAAGAACTTCGACGGTGGCATGGACGGCCACAACGACGCAGCGGCCGATTCCATCAGCGCCGTCTACGAGCGCATGGCCGACTCCATCCAGCAGGTGGCCGAGTCGATCGGCAATGCCGCGGACACTCGCGCCGATTCCATCCGCGCGGTGGCCGAGATGCGCGCCGAATCAGCGAGGGCAGGCATGCATGGCACACCGAGGCCATCACCGCACCCGCAGCCACAACCCGCGCCGCCGGCACCGCCCAAGGTCCGCGTAAAGGTGAACTGAGCGCGTGCTGTTGATCCTCGACAACTACGACAGCTTCACGTACAACATCGTGCAGTATGTCGGTGAGCTGGGGGTATCGCCGGTGGTCCACCGGAACGACACCCTCACCGCGGACGAGGCAATCGCCCTGGCACCCCGGGCGATCATCATTTCCCCCGGTCCCCGCACCCCATCCGAGGCCGGCATCTCCGTGCCGCTCGTCCGCGCTGCTGCCGCCGCAGGCATCCCGCTTCTCGGAGTCTGCCTCGGGCACCAGGCCATAGGTGAGGCCTTCGGCGCGAGGGTAGTGCGCGCCGACCGGCTGATGCACGGCAAGACAACCGACGTGGTCCACGACGATATCGGTGTCTTCGAGGGACTCCCCTCGCCCCTCACCGTCATGCGCTACCACTCTCTGGTTATTGCCCCCGCCACCGTGACCCCGGAACTGGAGGTCTGCGGCTGGTCCTCCGACCGTCCGGCGGGGCAGGAGATCATGGCCGTGCGGCACCGCACCCGGCCAGTGCACGGGGTCCAATTCCACCCCGAGTCCGTCGGCACCCATCACGGGCGCACGCTCCTCTTCAACTTCCTTCGGACCGCCGGCTACGACGTCGCCGTTCCCGCTGGAACGTCTTCCTAA
Organism: uncultured Gemmatimonadales bacterium; assembly: GCA_963789925.1. Taxonomy (GTDB): domain Bacteria; phylum Gemmatimonadota; class Gemmatimonadetes; order Gemmatimonadales; family GWC2-71-9; genus JAGGAG01. The sequence goes on along the minus strand of CAWBMQ010000004.1, from coordinate 605,460 downwards.
CCTTCGGCAATACAGTAGGATAGGCTTTGTCAAGAGTCGTGTCTCGGGTTCGGCACGACTTTTGACTACCGACCCGGACCTGTGTAAGATGGGTCGATGCCCGTTCTCGGAGTTATTCCCGCCAGACTCGGGTCGACTCGTCTGCCCCGAAAGCCCCTGCAGCTGATTGGTGGGGTCCCCCTCGTTGTCCGCGTTGCCCAGCGTGCAAGTGAAGCCGGCGTCGCCGATGCCCTCGTGGTCGCGACCGACTCCGAGGAGATCGCCGCCGTGGTCCGCGCCGCGGGGGTGAGTGCCGTCCTCACTCGGCCGGAACACGAGAGTGGCACCGACCGCGTGGCTGAAGTGGCACGACGAGCCGAATACACCGGCTTCGACATTGTGGTGAACATCCAGGGCGACGAGCCCTTCCTGAGCGCGGCGGCGCTCGCCGGGGCGGTCGACATGGTCCGCGCCGGGTTCGACATCGGGACCGCCGCCGGTACAGTCGTGGGTGACGCCGCCCAGAGCCCGTCGCTGGTGAAGGTCGTCTGCACCGGCAACGGCCGCGCACTCTACTTCTCCCGTTCCGCCATCCCGTTCTACCGCGATGCCGGCTCCGCCGGCCGATCGCCGCTACTACCAGCATATCGGGGTGTACGCCTGCACCCGGGGCGCGCTGCTCCAGTGGGCCTCACTCCCGCCCACTCCCCTTGAGCTCTCCGAGCGGCTGGAACAGCTGCGCGCCATGGAGAACGGGCTCAGCATCGGGGTCGCCTTGCTCGACGAAGCCGCCCTGCCGGGCGTTGATACTCAGGAAGACCTGGAGCGCGCCGACGCGCACTGGCCCGCCACCGTACGAGGAGCCGCATGACCTCCGTCCCCAAGACCACCAAGTTCATCTTCGTCACCGGCGGCGTGGTGTCGTCACTCGGCAAGGGCATTGCCGCGGCTTCGCTCGGTCGCTTGCTGGTGGAGCGCGGGCTGAGCGTGACGATGCAGAAGTTCGATCCGTACATCAACGTCGATCCCGGCACCATGTCGCCGTTCCAGCACGGCGAGGTGTTCGTCACCGACGACGGCGCCGAGACCGACCTCGACCTCGGCCACTATGAGCGATTCATCGACCGGTCGCTCTCCCAGCAGAACAACATCACCACCGGCCGCATCTACCAGACGGTGATCAACAAGGAGCGGCGCGGCGAGTACCTCGGGTCCACCGTGCAGGTCATTCCCGCACATCACCGACGAGATCAAGAACGCCATCCGGCGCACCGCGCCCGGGCACGATGTGGTCATCACCGAGATCGGCGGCACCGTCGGCGACATCGAGTCGCTGCCGTTCCTCGAGGCCATCCGCCAGTTCCGCCAGGAAGTGGGCCGCGACAACGCGCTGTTCATGCACCTCACCCTGGTGCCCTACATCGCCGCGGCCGGCGAGCTCAAGACCAAGCCGACGCAGCACTCGGTGCGCGAGCTCATGCAGATCGGGATCCAGCCCGACATCCTCGTGTGCCGCAGCGAGCAGCCGCTCTCCGCCGACATCAAGCGCAAGATCGCGCTCTTCTGCAACGTCGACTTCGAGCTGCGTCATCGAGAGTCCCGACGTCACTGTCGATCTACGAGATCCCGCTCCGGTTCCGCGACCAGGGCATCGACCGCGAGGTGTGCGAGCGCCTGCGCCTCGAGACGAAGGAGCCCGAGCTCGCGGCCCTGGCGCACCATGGTGGAGACGATACTCCACCCGAAGGAGCGCGTGCGCATCGCGGTCGTGGGCAAGTACACCGACCTGCACGACGCCTACAAGTCGGTGCAGGAGGCGCTGATCCACGGTGGCATCGCCCACGATGCGCGGCGTGCAGATCGAGTGGCTCTCCAGCGACCTGCTTCACCGACCAGGCCGCGGCCGGCCAGATCCTGCCAGCGAGTACGACGGCCTGCTCGTGCCCGGCGGCTTCGGCGTGCGTGGCGTGGAAGGAATGATCGAGGCCATCCGCTGGGCGCGCGAGCACGATCTGCCGTTCTTCGGCATCTGTCTCGGCCTGCAGATCGCGATCATCGAGTTCGCCCGCAACGTCTGCCGGCTGCCCGGACGCCAACAGCACCGAGTTCGAGCCCGAGTGCGGAGTCGCCGGTCATTCACCTGATGGCGTCGCAGCGCGAGGTCAGCGAACCTCGGCGGCACCATGCGGCTTGGCGCCTACGCCGCGCGGCTCCGTCCCGGCTCGAAGGCGGCCCAGGCCTACGGCACCAACGAAATCAGCGAGCGGCACCGGCACCGGCTGGGAGGTCAACAACGCCTATCGCGACGTGCTCGCGGAGTTCGGGCTCCGTCTCTCGGGGCAGTCGCCCGACGGCGGCCTGGTCGAGATGATCGAGCTTGCCGGATCATCCGTGGTTCATCGGCTGCCAGTTCCATCCCGAGCTCAAGTCGCGCCCGAACCGGCCGCACCCGTTCTTTGCCGGGTTCGTCGGCGCGGCGCTGAAGCGCCGCAACCAGCGGCGCCGCAGGCAAGCCGCCGCACTCGCGGAAGTCACCGCATCGTGAGCGGCTGGAGCTTCCGCGAGCCGCCGTTCCTGATCGCGGGGCCCTGCGTCGTCGAGGACGGCGACTGTGGTGCCGCGGACCGCGCGAAGCGCTGGCCATCGCTCGCCGCGAAGCTCGGCATGCCGGTCTGCTTCAAGGCGAGCTTCGACAAGGCCAACCGAGCGCGCCTGGTCGGGCGCGCGCGGGCCGGGTATCGAGCGTGGGCTCGAGTCGCTGGCGGCGGTGCGGCGGGCGAGCGGGCTTCCCATCCTCACCGACATTCACGAAGCCGCTCAGGCGGCCGCGGCGGCTCGAGGTGGTGGACGTGCTGCAGATCCCCGCCTTCCTCTGCCGACAGACCGACCTGCTCGTGGCCGCCGGTCGCACCGGGAAGCCGGTGAACGTGAAGAAGGGGCAGTGGATGGCGGCCGAGGCGATGGCCGGCGCGGTGGAGAAGGTGCGCTCGGCGCGGCAGCAGCGACGTGGCACTCACCGAGCGCGGCACCTTTTTCGGTTACGGCGACCTCGTCGTCGATATGCGCAGCTTTCAGCGGCTGTCCGCGGGCCGCATCGGTGCGCCGGTCATCTTCGATGCGACGCACAGTGTGCAGCAGCCGGGGCATGGGGCGGGTGGCACGAGCGGGGGACAGCGCGAGGCAATTCCGCCCTTGCTTCGTGCCGCGGCTGCGGCCGGCGCTGACGGGTTCTTCCTCGAGACCCATCCGGACCCGGCTCGCGCGCTGAGTGACGCGGCAACCCAGTGGCCGCTGGACCAGATGTACGAGCTCATGGCGCCGGTCCTCGATATCTGGGCTCGCGCGCGAGGCACCGAGAGCGTCCGGCGGTGAGCGGCATCGACCCGGGCCTTGCACGCGGCGTTCGCCTCGTGGTGCTCGATGTCGACGGCGTACTCACCGACAATGAACTTTTCATCGGCGAGGCACAGGGAGAGCGGATCGAGCTCAAGCGGTTCAACGTGCAGGATGGCGTCGGCATTCACCTCCTGCGCTTCGCCGCGATTCCGGTGGCGATCTTGAGCGGCCGCCAGTCGGCCGCTACCACCCACCGGGCCCGCGAGCTTGGCATCACCGATGTCATCCAGGATCCGACGGCGAGCAAGCTGCCGCGGATGCTGTCGCTCCTGGAGGAGGAGGGCATCGGCTGGCAGGAAGTGCTCTATGTCGGCGACGACCTGCCCGACGTCCCGGTCATGCGGAAAGTGGGACTCCCGGTGTCGGTAGCGAACGGCGTGGCCGAGGTGAAGGCCGTTGCCGCCTTCGTCACCGAGCGGTCGGGGGGTACGGCGCGGTTCGCGAAGTGGTGGAGGCATTGCTCAAGGCACGGGGAGAATGGGATCACGTCCTTGCCGGGTTCTACCGTGAGCGCGGTGGCGACGCCGCCTGATGCCGTGGTGTGCGGCCGGTCGCCGTGTCCTCGAGCTCGAGGCGGCGGAGGTGGCGGCAGCGGCCCGGCGCCTCGATGCGCGGTTCGCCCGCGCCGTCGAGCTGCTCGCCGTGCGCGGTGGCCGGGTCATCGTCTCAGGCGTCGGCAAGTCGGGCCTCGTGGCCAGGAAGCTCGCCGCGACGCTCACCTCCACCGGTACACCGGCCAGCTTCCTCCACCCGGTGGACAGCCTGCACGGCGACCTCGGCATCGTGGGCAGCGAGGACGTCGCCATCGTGCTGAGCAAGAGCGGTGAGTCGAGCGACCTCGACGGCCTGCTCGCGTCGCTCGAACGGAAGGGCGTCCCCATCATCGCCATTACCGGCGAGCCGAGTTCCTTCCTCGGCAGGGTCGCGACCGCCGTGCTCGATGCCTCCGTGAGCTGAGGAGGCGTGTCCCGCACGATCTCGCGCCCACGTCGAGCACCACCGTCGCCATGGCGCTGGGTGACGCGCTCGCGGTGGCGCTGCTGGTGGAGAAGGGATTCCGCCCCGAGGACTTCGCCGAGCTCCATCCGGGCGGGCGGCTCGGGCGCCGGCTGCTCCTGCAGGTGCGCGACGTGATGCTCCCGCCGCAGGGCCTGGTGTCCCCCGAGACGCCGATGCGCGACGTCATCGTGCAACTCGCGCGGCATCGGGGCATCGCCCTCGTGAGCGGCGACGGCCACTTGTTGGGAGTCTTTACCGCCGGCGACCTCACCCGGCTCGCCGAACGGGACCACGATTACTTCGAGTGGCCGGTGGAGCAGGTCATGACCGATACACCACACAGTTGTGGGCCCGACGACCTCGGCGCCGCGGCGCTCGGCTTCATGGAACGGAAGGGCATCATGGCCCTTCCGGTGCTCGACGAGGACGTCATCGTCGGCGTGGTACACCTGCACGATCTGATGCGCGCGGGGGCAGTGTGAGGATCACTCGCTTCGCGCTGCTGGCCGGTATGCTGGGGTGCAGCGGTTTCGCGGCCTGTAATGAGGGCGGCGGCGTGAAACCGAGTACCGTGGTTTCTGCGTCCGATTCGGCCGACCAGGTGCTGTACGGGTTCGTGCACTACCTCACCCGCGACGGCGTGCGGGAGGGCCGGGTAGAGGCCGACACGGCGTACTTCTACGACCCGACCCAGACCACGATTCTGCGAAACATGAGGCTCAGCTTCATCGACAGCGCCGGGAACGAGAACGCGACCATCACGTCGAAGATCGGCACCTACAAGTGGCAGACCGGCGACATGGCGGCCGACAGCAATGTCGTGCTCCGGTCGAATGACGGGCGAGTGCTGAAGAGCGAGCAGCTCTTCTACGACGCCACGAAGAAGGAGCTGTCCACGCCGCTCTTCTTCACCTACGACAACACGGGTGACCACATCCAGGGCCAGGGCTTCCGGTCCGACCTCAAGTTCGAGCATGTCGTGGTGAAGCAGCCGGTCGGCACTGCCAAGGACGGGTTCCTCCTGCCCGGTCAGGAAAAGGCGGACGAGGCGGAGAGGGCTGACTCGGTCAGGATTGCCGATTCCACGAGGAAGGCAGCCCGGAAGTGAGGGGCCTCCTGCTGCTCGTGCTGCTGCTCGGCTGCGCTACCAGCCAGTTGTCGGCCCAGGACACGAAGAAGTGCCGCTTCCGCGTCAACTCCGTGGGTGACAGCGGTCGGCGGGTTCCGGCAGTCGAGGGTCCGAACTACTTCGCCGGTGGTGGCGTGATCATCGTCTGCCAGGGAACGGCGATCTCGATGAAGAGCGACAGTGTGGCCGCGTACGGCGGCACCGTAGTCCAGTTCATCGGCAACGTGCACTACCGCGACTCGACCATCACCATGGACGCCGATAACGGCACCTACTACAAGGACGGCGAGCGCTGGGAGGCCCGCGGCAAGGTGCACACGGTGAACCTCTCCACCGGTTCCACGATGGACGGCCCGAGCCTCGACTACCTGCGGGCGGTGAAGGGCGTGCGCGACACGGTGGAGACGTATTCCATTGGCCGCCCCACCATCAAGTACATCCCGAAGGATTCGGCCGGGGGCAAGGCCGAGCCCTATGTCATCGTGGGTGACCGCATCCGGCAGAAGGGCGAGAACCAGGTCTGGGCCGGCGGGAAGGTCACCATCGACCGGAGCGACCTCGCCGCGCGGGGCGACTCGCTTTGGCTCCGCACCGGCAAGGACGGCAGGGGATCGATGATCGGCGGCCAGCCGACCCTCCGCGGCTTCGGCAAGGACACCTTCGACCTGACTGGGCAACGCATCGACTTCACGCTCGACGAGAAGGACCTCACCGGCATCATGGCGCTCGACAGCGCGCATGCCGTGACCGGGGATGTCGACCTCATCGGCGACACCGTGTCGATCGCGCTCAAGGAGAAGAAGGCCGAGGCCACCCGCGCCTGGGGGAAGAAGCATCGCCCCGTCGGCCTGGCCGGCGATTACGAGCTCCGGGGCGATTCCCTCGCGATCGATACGCCGAAGGGCCAATTGCGCGAGGTGCGCGCCTACTACGGCGCGTGGGCCGGCACGAAGCCGGACTCCGGAACCGGCGAGCGCGACTGGGTGGCCGGCGATACCGTCGTCATCCGGTTCGTCGAGGCCGACTCGGCAGGGAAGAAGACCACCAAGGTGCGGCAGCTCGAGGCCATGGACAGCGCTCGGTCGTTCTATCGCGCTTCGAGCAAGGGCAAGGCGGACAGCACCAGACCGAAGCCGCCGTCGCTCAACTATGCCCGGGCCGATCGGATCGTCGTGAGCATGCTCACCACCGGCGATGGCGGCATGGATCGCGTGGACCTCTATGGCCATGTTGACGGCATCCAGCTCGAGCCGGAGAAGCCCAAGGCCCTGGGTGCTGCGCCGGCCGCGCGGAAGGACAGCACTGCCGCTGTGCCGGCCGTGCCGAAGGACAGCAATGTCGCGGCGCCCGTTGTCCCGAAGGACAGCACCGCCGCTGCACCGAAGCCGAAGTGACGGCAGCGCTCGTCGAGGGAATCGGCCTCAGCAAGAGCTTCCGTGGCCGTCGCGTCGTTGATGATGTCTCGGTGTCCCTTCGCCAGGGCGAGATCGTCGGTCTCCTGGGCCCGAACGGCGCCGGCAAGACCACGACGTTCTACCTTCTCGTCGGGCTCATTCGCGCGGAGACGGGCAGGGTGGTGCTCGACGGCAGCGACATCAGCAGGTGGCCGATGTACAAGCGTGCGCGGCACGGCATCGGCTACCTGTCGCAGGAGCCGTCGGTGTTCCGGAAGCTCACCGTCGAGGAGAACGTCCGCGCCATCCTCGAGCGGCAAGCGCTGCCGAAGTCGGAGCAGGCGGCGGTGCTCGAGCGGATGCTCGAAGAGCTGTCTATCAGCCACCTGCGCAGGAGCCCGGCGTATTCCCTCAGCGGTGGCGAACGCCGTCGGCTGGAGATCACCCGGGCGCTGGTGAGTGAACCGAAGTTCATGCTGCTCGACGAACCGTTCGCCGGGGTGGACCCGATTGCCGTCCATGACATCCAGAGCATCGTCGCCGGCTTGCGGCACCGGGGCATCGGCGTGCTGATCACCGATCACAACGTCGAGCAGACGCTCGACATCGTCGATCGGGCATACATCATGAGCGAGGGTCGTGTGGCGAAATCCGGCACGGTAAAGGAACTCGTGTGCGATGATGAAATCGCCCGGCTCTACCTGGGACCCACGTTGACGGCGCGGCTGCGTGCGCGCTGGGGGGCTGTCCATGAGAACAGGGCTGTCACAGCAGACATCGATGCGCCAGGAGCTGCGGGTCAATCCGCGGCTCTACCAGGCCATGGACATGCTCTACATGCCCATGATGGACCTGCAGCAGCACCTGAAACAGGAGCTGCTCGCCAACCCCTTCCTCGAGCTGCTCGAGCCGGAAGAGGACGAGAACCCGGAGCAGGCCGACAACAAGCAGGAGAAGGAACAGCAGCAAAAGGACGACGAGGTCGACTGGGAGGAGATCCTCCTCAACGGCTTCGACGTGGGTGGTACGCGCGAGCAGTATGAGCAGCTCGAGTACACCGAGCCGGTCACCGTCGAGACCACCACCCTCGCCGATCACCTGCAGGACCAGCTCCAGATGCTCGACCTCAGTCCGCGGCAGCAGCTGCTCGCCGAGGAGTTCGTCGGCAACATCAATGACGACGGGTACCTCGCCGCCTCGCTCGAGGAGATCCTCGATTCGGTCAACAGCCTCATGGCGGCCCATCACACCGCGCGGGACGGCGGCAGCACCGACGACGAGGAAGATGAGGAAGAGTTCGTCGAAGTGCTCGATGAGGCGCCCGATGCGCACCCGGCGCACCTGCAGGGCGACGGCACGACGCCGGTGCGCCCCTCGTGGGCCGATCTTCCGCCTGAGCTCCTCTACACCATGGCCGACCTCGAGCAGATGCTGGCGATCATCCAGCGGCTCGACCCGCCCGGCATCGGGGCGCGCGACCTGCGCGAGTGCCTCCTCCTCCAGCTCCGCGAAACCAGGGACGCACCGGCCCTCACCCATCGCCTGGTCGACGAGGCATTCCCTGACCTCATCGCGCACCGTTGGAACGACCTGGCCAAGCGGTTCAGCGTCGACCCCGCCGCCGTGCAGCAGGCGGCCGATGAGCTGGCCCGCTTCGACCCCAAGCCGGGACTCAAGCACGCCGACAAGGGCGACTCCTACATCCTGCCCGACCTCGTCGTCGACAAGATCGACGGCCAGTACAAGGTCTTCCTGAATGACACCGGGGTGCCGCGCCTCCGCCTGAGTCGCTCATACCAGGAGATTGCGCGCGACAAGAAGAAGCTCACTCCCGAGAATCGCGAGTTCATCGCGCAGAAGATGAACAGCGCCAACTGGATGATTCAGGCCATCGAGCAGCGTCGCCAGACCATGCTCAAGGTCATGAACTTCATCGTCGACCGGCAGCGTGACTTCTTCGAGAAGGGCGTCGAGTTCCTCAAGCCGCTCACGCTCCGCGAGGTGGCCGAGGTCATCAACATGCACGAGTCCACCGTGAGCCGGGTCACCAACGAGAAGTACGTGCAGACGCCGCGCGGCGTGCTTCCGCTGAAGTTCTTCTTCTCCAGCGCACTCTCCACCTCCTCGGGCGAGGACGCCAGCGCCCGGAGCATCCGCGCCAAGCTCGAGAAGATGGTCGCCGAGGAGAACCCGAAGAAGCCCCTTACCGACCAGCAGATCGTTCACCTGTTCCAGGAGCAGGGCATCCAGATCGCCCGCCGCACCGTCGCCAAGTACCGCGACCAGCTCGGTATCCTTCCCGCGCGGATGCGAAAGCGGGTATGACGTTCTCGCCCGCCAGGCAGGTGGACGTCAGCGTCCTCGTGCCGGCCAAGGACGAGGTCGAGAACCTGCCTGAGTTCGTCCGCCTCTGCGATGAGGCGTTGAGGACGCGCCGTTCACCGTCGAGGTGGTCATCGTCGACGATGGCAGCCGCGACGACAGCGCCCAGGTACTGAGGGACCTCTCGGCGCGCTACCCCTTCCTGCGGGTCGTGCATCACCGCGGCCAGCGCGGCATCGCCGACGCCCTCCGTTCGGCCAGCGACGTGGCGCGCGGCGACATCTTCGTCTTCTATCCCGCCGACCTGCAGTACCTCCCGGCAGACATCCCGACGCTGGTCGGCGCCGATCCTCGCTGGCCAGGCCGACATCGTCACCGGGACCAAGCAGGGCCACTACGAGAAGGCTTTCGTCTCCGGCATCTACAACCGGCTGTGCCGGATGCTCTTCGGCGTCACCGTCACCGACATGAACTCGGTGAAGGCCTTCCGCCGCCAGGTCATGGACCATGTGCCGCTCCGGCCCGACTGGCATCGCTACATGGTGGTGATCGCCGCCGCCGATGGCTTCCGTCTCGACTCGCGCCCGGTGCCGCTTCACCCGCGCAGGCATGGCGTCTCCAAGTTCAACTGGCGCCGCATTCCGGTGGGCGTCCTCGACCTCATCTCGGTCTGGTTCCAGATCCGTTTCGGCCGGAAGCCGATGCTCTTCTTCGGGGTCGCCGGCGCAGTCCTGTTCCTCATAGGCCTCCTTGCCGGCATCGTCGCCCTCGTGCTTCGCTTCGGCTTCGGCTTCGGCTTCCGCCCGCTGCTCAACCTGGTCGAAACGATGGTCATCTGCGGTGTCGTCCTCTTCGGCTTCGGCTTCGTGGGCGAGCTCATCGCCGGCATGCGCGAGGAGCAGCGCGAGTTGCTCCGGTTCCGCCCCCCGCCGTCGGAGGAGTAGTGCAGGTCCTCCTGCTGACACTCGGCACGGCCGCCGGTGCCGGCGAGGCTGGCGGGTTCATCTGGTCGCTCGCTCGCGCACTGCGCGACCGCGGCCTCGATATTCGCCTCCTCGTGGTTGGCGACGGCGATGTCCCCGCCGATCTTCACGCCCGCCGCATCGGTGCCGGCCTGTTTGGCGGGAGCCTCGGCACCGACCACGCGCTCCGGGTCCTTTCTAACGGCGTGGTTTCCCGTTCCGCGCTCCGAAAAGTCGTAGCCGAGGAAGTCGCCGCCGGCTGCAAGGTCATCCACGCTCACTGGGTGTTTCCGTGTGCAGGCGCCGCCGTCCCCGGCGTCCCTCTCGTACTCACTGCACATGGACCCGACATCCGCCTCATGGAGCGCTCGGCGCTGGCGCGGAATGTCGGCAGACGGCTCGTGCGGCGGGCCTCGGTGCTGACGACCGTCTCGCTGCCCCTCGCGGCCGCCCTGCAAGCGGCCACCGGCGTGCCGATCCCGACGGAACGCGTTCACGCGATGCCGGTGGAGTCGGGTGACCTCCAGTGGAGCACTGGTGGCGGCGGCGCACTCGTACTCGGTCCGCTCACGCCCGATGCACGCACCTCGCTGGCGGTCGAGGCTGTGGCGTGCCTCGCCGAGCTCGACCGGCCGACGAAGTTGGTCATTGCGGGTGATGGCCCCGAACGGGCACGGCTCGAGTCACTCGCGGCACGAAGGGGCGTCTCCGCCATGGTACGCTTTCACGGAGAAGCGACCGCGGCGCAAGCCGATGCATTGTTGCGCACCGCCGACGTCTTGCTAGATCCCGCCGTGGGTGTAGGATTTGCGCGCTTCCAGACGCGCGCCATCATGAGCGGTGTGCCGGTCGTCGCCTGCTGGGACGGCGGCGGCACGCTGAAGGGAAGTGGCTCGGCGCTCCTCTCTCGACTCGTGTTGCCGTCGGGCGAGGCCATCGCCGATGCCGTACTCGACCTGCTCGGTGTCTCGGGCGGCCACGAGTTGCGGCGCGCCGAGGGTGCGGTGGTGCGGACCCAGCTCGATGCCCGCTCGGTCGCGTCCCACTGCTTGCACTGGTATGAGGAGGCGTTGGCGAACCCCGCACCACACTACGACTGAACAACCTTCAGTTCCCTTGGCGACATGGGTAAGTTTCACCTCCTATGCGTGTTCTGGTGGCATCGCACAACTATCCGCGACGCGAGGGAGACCCGGCTGGGGCCTTTGTGGCCCGCCTCGCGCGCGGTTGCGTCGGTCTCGGTGATGAAGTCCAGGCCATCGTGCCCCACGCAGCCGGGCTGGCCGAGCAGGAAAGCGCCGGAGGCGTCGCCGTCCGGCGCTTTCGCTATGGGCCGGACGCCTGGGAGCGGGTGGCCTACACCGGGCACTTGCATCGGGGCTTCCTCAACGAGCCCAGGCGCATGGTCATGATCCCGCCGTTCCTCGCGCGCTTCCGCTCCGCCGTCCGCGCCGTCGCCGGCAGCTGGCTTCCCGATGTCATCCACGCCCACTGGTGGATTCCGTCGGGCTGGGCCGCCAGCGGAACCGGGCGTCCTCTCGTCATCACCTGCCACGGCTCCGACGTGCGCCTGCTTGACGGCTACGGCATGCTTTCGCTGCTGGCCCACCGGGTGCTTCGCCGGGCCGCCGTCGTCACGACGGTCTCGGAGTTTCTCCGCGGTCGCGTGGTCGCCGCTATTCCCGAAATCGCATCGCGCTGCGTCGTGCTCCCGATGCCGCTGGAGGTGGAGCGCTTCGAGCGCGGTCGACTGGAGGCTCGCGCGACGCCGCCGCGTATTCTCTACGCCGGCAACCTCGTGGCGTCCAAGGGTGTTGACGTGCTCATTCGTGCCGCCGGTCACCTGCTGCGCGACGGTCACCCCGTGCAGTTGCGCATCCTTGGCGAAGGCCCCGATACTGAGCGTCTCGCCACGCTGGTCAAGTCGCTCGCGCTCGAGGGCATGGTTGAGATTCTCCCGTTCGTCGGGCAGGAGCAGATGCCTGCGGAATACGGCGCGGCCACCGTCACCGTCCTGCCCACCCGCGGCGACGCCGAAGGACTTGGCCTCACGCTGGTGGAGGCGCTTCTCGCCGGCTGTGCCGTCGTCGGCAGCCGCGCCGGCGGGATTCCCGAGGTGGTAGTTACAGAGCAGACCGGCCTCGCCTTCCGCGACGGCGACGACATCGACCTCGCGGCCCAGCTCGCCCGCCTCCTCACGGACGTGCCGCTCCGCGAGCGATTGACGGAGGAGGGCGCTCGCCGCGCGCGCGTCACCTTCGAACCGTCCGCCGCCGCGAGCCGCTTTCACGCGCTCTATCAAGATGTCATTGCAGATTCGTCGCGCTGACACCCCCGAGGACGGGTGGCAGGCCCTCGCCCGCGAGTGCGGCTCGTTCTATCACGAGCCGGCCTGGAGCGCCCTCCTGTCCCGCGAGTTCCGTTTCCACATCGAGTACCTCACCGCGCACGACGGTGATCGCCTCGCCGGCATCCTGCCGCTGGCGCGTGTGCGCGGCCTCGCGAGGAGCCGGCTGGTGAGCCTGCCGTTCAGTTATGCGGTGGGTCCCGTCGCGCGTGATCGCGATACCGTGCTGGCGCTGCTGACGTACGCACACGCCCTTGCGAAGGGCGAGGGTCGCTCTCTCGAGATCAAGTCCCTCGCACAAGACGTCCCGCCCGCGCCCGGATACTCCCGTCGGGAGACCTATTCCACCTATCTCGTCGACATGTCCGGTGGTGAATCCGCCGTGTTCGAGCGCCTCCATGCCGGCAGCACTCGCCGCAGCATCAAGAAGGCCTTGAAGAGCAACCTCGCTGTCACCACCGAGACGAGTGTCGAGTCCTGGCTCGCCTTCGCGAAGCTGCAGGAAGCCACCTCGCACGGTCACGGCTTGCCCGCACCGCCGCGGAGCTTCTTCGTCGACGGGTGCCGCGGGCTGGCGGAACACGGACTCGCCAGCCTTCGCCTGGCCCGCCTCGAGGGCGTGCCGGTCGCCGGAATAGTCCTCTGGCAGGGGGCCCGTCAGTGGATCTACGCCTTCGGTGCCTCCCGTCCCGATGCGCTGGAGGCGCGGCCCAACCACCTGCTGATCTGGCGGGCGATTGTGGACGCCATCCACGCGGGTGTGGGCTTCGACCTGGGGCGCGCGTCGCCTCAGCAGGAGGGCCTGGTCGAGTTCAAGCAGCGCTGGGGCGCGCAGGCCGTGCCACTGGCTTACGATTACTGGCCGGAGCCGAGGGGCCTCAACACGCTGCCCCGCGACCGCGGCGCGCTCGCCCTCCTGGGTCGCGTCTGGTCACACCTCCCGGAGCCCGTGGCACGAGCCGGTTCCGTCCTGTACCGCTATCTGGCCTGACATGAGCCTGACTCGCCGAATCCGGAAGAAGATCCTCAAGCGCTGGGCCAGCTACGCCTTCTTCCCGGCATGGCGGCTGACGCTGCTTCGCTGGTGCGGCTTCCGCATCGGCGAGGACGTCTACATTGCCGACGGCCTCATCGTCGTCGAGGAACTCGCCGACCGCGACAACCTCGCCATCGGCGATCGCGTCAGCATCGGGCCGCGCGTCACTCTCGTCACCTCATCCCACCCCAACGACTCGCGCATTCGTCCGTTCGCACCGGTGTCGAGCGGTCCCGTCAACATCGATGCCGATGCCTGGATCGGGGCCGGTGTGGTCGTCATGCCCAACGTGCGCATCGGGCGCGGTGCCGTCGTGGGTGCCAATTCCGTCGTCACCGCCGACGTCGCGCCGCTCACCATCGTCGCCGGTCAGCCGGCCCGCCCGCTCCGCGAACTTCAGAAGCCCGCGGACTGGGCATGATCCGGGTCGCACCGATCCCGGACGAGTTCACGCCCCTCGAGCGATACGCCTTCTCCCTTCTCCTCGACGGCAGTGGCCTGCTGCAGGTCACTGATCCTTCCGCTCCTGTCGTTGAACTGGTCGTCACCGCAGGGCAGGACACCCCTCCAGGCAACTGGCTGGAGACGGCAGACGGCCACGTCACGCTCTCCCGCGCCGTGCTCTCCAGGATCGGTGCTATCGCCGGTGCTGTCGCGGAGCAGAACACGACCGCGGCCGATCGCCACCGCCGCGTGCCCAGCCGTGTCAATGCGCAAGTGGTCGCGGGCGCCGCCACCGAGCCGACCGTCGATCTCCTCGCCGCAGCCCTGCGCGCCGCCGCGACACAGGCCGCCGGCAATCGCCCCTTCGCGCTCCTGTCGCCCTGGCCCGGCGGACACTCCTGGGCTGCGGCACTGACGCACGATGTCGACGTGATCAGCTGGTGGCCCCTCTTCACCGCGCTCCGCATGGCCGAGCTCGGCCGCCGGGGCAAGTTCGGCACGCTCGGCACCGTGGCGATGGAGGCTTTCGTGCGCGCATCGCCGCCGCCGGCGCTTGCCGGCATTCGAGCCGTGTGCCGGCAGGAAGAACGCTTCGGCATTCGGAGCACCTGGTTCTTCCTCACCGGCACGCCGACGCTGAGCCGCATCCTGGCCGGCGACGTCACCTATCGCATCGAGGAGCCCCCCGCGCAGGAGGCACTTCGGATCGCACTTGAGGCCGGCGGCGAAATCGGTCTGCACGGCAGCTTCCAGACCAGCGAGCTCCCAGACGCCTTCGCTACGGAGCGCGCGCGTCTTCAGCGCGCATCAGGGCAGGCGGTCAACGGTGTGCGGCAGCACTTCCTCCGCATGCGCCCCGGGACCACGCAGGAGAGAATGGACGCGGCCGGCTTCCAGTACGACGCGACATGGGGTTTTGCCGACATCAACGGTTTTCGGCTCGGCCTCGCCCTGCCGGCCCCGGCGTGGAACGCGATGTCCGCCAGCGAACGTGCACTCGAGCTGGTGCCGCTCACCTGGATGGACCGGGTGCAGAGCAAGTACCAGGGCAATGAGGATCCCTCCAGCTGGATCGCGCAGGCGCTCGAGCTCGCCGATACCTGCCGCGATGCCGGCGGGCTCTGGTGCGGCCTCTGGCACCCGAACCTCACCGCGCCGCTCGGCTTTCCCGGGGCGCCAGAGGCCTACGCGCGCCTCTGCGAGCAACTCGCGCAGCGACGGCCGTGGTTCTGCACCCTCACTGAGGCCGTGAGCTGGCGCCAGCGTCGTCGGTCCGCCCGCGCCGTTCACGTGCAGGACGGCGGCGCCGTGACGCTCTCCGCCGGCAGCGGGGAGGGACTTGCCCTCCGCGATGCCGCGAACCGCACGGTCGCATTCGTGCTCCAGGGCGCCGCGTGAGCCGTCCGCGCTGGGCGGCCTGGCTCGCGATGGGGCTCGGCGTTCTCGTCATTGTACTCGCCATCCGCGCGCTCCTCGCCAACTGGAACAGCGCATCGGCCCAGCCGCTCGAGTGGCAGCTGCGCCCTTCCTGGCTCGCGCTCGCGCTCCTGCTCGTGCTGGTCGCCTTTGTCGTGCTGGTGGAAGGGTGGCGCCGTATCCTCGCCAGCATGGGCGACGAGCTGCACTTCATGACTGCCGCCCGCATCTGGACCTTGTCGAGCCTCGGCAAGTACGTCCCCGGCAAGGTCTGGGCGACAGCCGGCGCTGTCATCATGTCCCAGCGCGCCGGCGCCTCCGGCACCAATGCGCTCACGGCCGCGCTCGCGATGCAGGGACTCGCGGTCGCGAGCGGGATCCTCGTCTGTGGTGTACTTGGCATTGGGGCCGACCGGATTGGCTCCACCGGTGAGCCCGTGCTGCTCGTTCTGGCCGCCTGCGCCAGTCTCGGTGTCCTGGCGTTGCTCTCGCCGGCCCTCGTCCAGCAGATCAATGCGGTGCTCCCGGCACGACTGCCGCCCCTTCGTCCCCTGAGTGTCCGGGCACTGGTCGCCGGCTTTGGCACCAACGTGGTGGCGTGGGTAGCGTACGGGATGGCGTTGATTGTCCTCGCGCGGGGATCCCTTCCGGGCGTGGTACTCCCATTTGGCGAGGCGACCGGTATCTTCGCCGCTGGCTACCTGGCCGGTCTCGTGGCAGTGATCACGCCGGGGGTCTGGGCGTACGCGAGGGAGCGCTCGTCCTGTTGCTCACGCCGCTTACCGGGCCACGCGTGGCACTGGCCCTGGCAGTCGCGAGCCGTGTGCTGTTTACCGTCGCCGACTTGCTGGCGGCCGCACCATTCCTGCTGTGGCGCGACCGCACGGCATCACCCTCAGCCCCACGCTCCGCTCCGTGAACCAGACGACACCCCAGCCCGGCTATCTCCCGCGCGCCGCGACCACGCGCGCGCTCATGATCTTCGCGGTGGCCGCGCTCACCCTCGTGCTGGCCCATGCTGCAGGGGAAGTTCCTCGCGGGGCCCATGAGCGACCAGCTGAGCGCAGGGTACGCCTATCGCGACTTCGCCGCGCAGTACGTCCGCCAGTATCACAGCATTCCGCCGTGGGATCCGTACATGTTCGGCGGCATTGCCTTCGTCGGCGGCACGCACGGCAACATTTTCTATCCCACGACCTGGCTCCAGTGGTTCATGCCCACAGACACCGGGATGAACCTCGCGTTCCTCATCCACTTCGTCATCGCCGGCCTCTCGCTCTACCTGCTGGCGCGCGCGCTGGGAGCCAGCTGGACCGGGGCGGTGGTCGCCGGCCTGGGCTATGAGCTCACCGGCATCGTGGCCTCCCTCGTCAAGCCGGGACACGACGGCAAGCTCTTCGTCTCCGCGCTCGCACCATTCCTCTTCCTGGGACTCTGGCGTGCGCTTCGGCTCCGGAAACTCGACGGCTACGCCATCGTTGCCCTGATCACCGGTCTCAGTATTCTCGGCCACTATCAGCTCGGCTATTACCTGCTCGTCGCGGGCGGCCTCTGGGCCCTCTGGCTCACCTTCCTCGATCCCGCGAGTCCCGATCGCAAGGGCTGGCCACTGCGCCTCGGCGGTGCACTCGCCGCCGTGTCTCCTCGGTGTCGGGATCGCCGCCATCCAGGTGCTGCCGCTGCTCGACTACATCCCGTACTCGCCCCGTGCCGAGGGCGGGCCCTCGGGCGGGTGGGCGTACGCCACGGCCTACGCCATGCCGATCAACGAGCTCATGACCACGGTCCTGCCGCAGTTCAACGGCGTACTGGGCAATTACTGGGGCGACAACTTCTTCAAGCTCCACACCGAGCACGTCGGCGCTGTCATCGTGCTGCTCGCCGCCTTCGGCATCGGCGACTCCCGCCTGGGCCGGCTGCGCGGGATCCTGCTGGGCATCGCCGGGCTCTTCCTGCTGGTGAGCTTCGGTGGGCACACCCCGTTCTACCGGCTCTGGTACGAAGTCATGCCGATGATGAAGAAGGTGCGCGCCCCCGGCATGGCCTTCTATCTCGTGGCACTCATCACCTGCCTCTTCGCGGCCTTCGGCACCGATCGATTGCTGCAGGGCAGGGTACCGAAGCGGTCGCTCTGGATCGGCATCGGCATCCTTGGTGGCCTGGGGTTGCTCGCTGCCGTGGGCGCGCTGCGTCCCGTCACCGAAACGCTCGCCGATCCGCGCATGCTGGAGACGGTCGCCGCCAATGCTGGTGACCTGCAGGCCGGCGGCGCTGCGACTGCTCATCATCGTGGCGCTCGCCGGCGCCACCTTCTGGGCCGCGGGCAGCGGCAGGATTTTCGGCGGCGTCGCTGCACTGGCACTCAGCCTGGTGACGGTAGCCGACGGCTGGAGTATCGACCGCCTCTTCTTCGACTTCAGCCCGCCCGCAAGTGTCGTCTTCGCGGACGACGACCTGGTGCGCGCCATGCGCGCGGCACCGGCGCCCGCGCGCGTGCTCGATCCCTGGGGCGCGCAGGTCTACAACCACGCGACGCTCATGAATCACAAGGTGCCCCAGGTCTTCGGCTACCACGGGCAGGAACTGCGCTACTACGACGAGCTGTGGGGCGGGAAGGGCGCCTACACCCAGCAGGTGAATCCCAACCTCTGGGATCTCTTCGCCGTGCGCTTCGTGCTCCTGCAGCAGGAGCAGAAGGTGCCCGGGCTGCACCTCGTGGCTGGCCCCACTCGCACGGCACAGGGCGCCACCGGCTACCTGTACGAACTTGATTCGGTGCCACCCTATGCCCGCGTAGTCGCCTCAGCGGCGAAGCTGCCCGACTCCGTCATCGCCGCGACGGTGGCCGACCAGCGGTTTCCGGTGAGCGATATCGTGCTGCTGCCCGATACCTCGAGCGCCAGTCCCGCGCCGGTGACACCCGGCAATCTTCCGCCGCGCCCCGCCGTCAGCGTGAAGACCACCGTGTGGCG
Organism: uncultured Gemmatimonadales bacterium; assembly: GCA_963789925.1. Taxonomy (GTDB): domain Bacteria; phylum Gemmatimonadota; class Gemmatimonadetes; order Gemmatimonadales; family GWC2-71-9; genus JAGGAG01. The sequence continues at coordinate 587,064 of CAWBMQ010000004.1, read as the reverse complement.
CCCTGGGCAGCTGGAGTTCGAGGTGCAGGGTACCCTCACCGACCCGGCGTGGCTCCTGGTGGGCGAGTCATGGTTCAAGGACTGGACGGCCACGGTCGACGGCAAGCCGGCTCCGCTGTACCGCGCCGATCACGCCGCGATGGCGGTGCCACTGCCCGCCGGCGCGCACAGCATTTCGTTGACGTTCCGCTCACCGTCGTTCGAGCGGGGCAAGTGGCTTTCACTCGTCTCGCTGCTGGTTGCCGCCGGGGCGCTCCTCGTTCCTCTCGCCCGGGGCAGGACCACCAATGCCTGATCGCGCACTCGTCATCATTCCGACCTACAACGAGATCGCGAACCTCCCGCAGATCGTCCCCGCCGTCCTGCTCCAGGACCCGCGGCTCGAGATCCTGGTGGTGGACGACAACTCCCCCGACGGCACCGGCCAGCTCGCCGACGAACTCGCGTCCCATGAGCCACGCGTCCACGTGCTCCATCGCATGAGCAAGGACGGGCTCGGCCGTGCCTACATCGCGGGCTTCCAGTGGGCGCTCCAGCATGACTACGATTTCGTCTTCGAGATGGACGCCGACTTCTCGCACGACCCGAAGTTTCTCCCCGACTTTCTCGTCCAGATCCAGAACGCCGACCTCGTGCTCGGCTCGCGCTACAAGCAGGGAGTCAACGTCATCAACTGGCCCATCTCCCGATTGCTCCTCTCCCTCGGCGCCAACGCCTATGCCCGCTGGATCAGCGGGCTGCCGCTCAGCGACGCGACCGGTGGCTTCAAGTGTTTTCGCAGGAAAGTGCTGGAAGCCATTGACCTGGAAGCGGTTCGGAGTAATGGCTACGCTTTCCAGATCGAGATGAGCTTCCGGGCCTGGCGGAAAGGGTTCCGCCTGGTGGAACTGCCGATCGTCTTTACCGACCGGGTCGAAGGCACCAGCAAGATGAGCAAGCGGATCGTGCGCGAGGCGATCTGGATGGTCTGGTGGCTGCGGTTCCAGGGAATGTTCGGAAAAATCTAGGAGCGCCCCTCGCGCAGTTGATCAAGGAGAGTCGCCTTGCAGCGCTTCTATAAGATGACCGGGTCTGGCAACGATTTCGTCTTGCTCGACGGCCGTGTTTCCCGACTCGCCGATTGGCCGGCCAGCCGCATCACGGCGGTGTGTGCCCGGCAGACCGGGGTGGGGGCCGACGGCCTGGTCATCCTCACGCCCGAGGGCGACGGGCGCGTCGGCATGCGCTACTTCAATGCCGACGGCTCCTTTGCCGCCATGTGTGGCAATGCGGCCCTCTGCAGCACTCGCCTGGCGGCGCACCTCGGCTTGGCGCCGGCCGCGGGAATGACCCTCCTCACACCGGCCGGCGAGGTCAGGAGCCGCTGCATCGGATCCGGCAACGAGGCTGAGATCAACCTGCCGCCGGTGCAGCCCCTCCGGCGTATCGAGGGCGTCTGCCGGACCGGGGAGCATCAGGCCTGGCTCGGCCTGGTCGGCGTGCCGCACCTCATTGTCCTGGTCGACGACGTCGAGCGTCTGGACGTTCTCGAGCGCGGTCGCCAGCTCAGGTTCGAACCAGCACTCGGACCCGAGGGCGCCAACGTCAACTTCATCAGCCCCCCGGGCGCCCCAGACGCTCCATGGCTCATCCGAACCTACGAGCGGGGAGTCGAGGGGGAGACCCTGGCATGTGGTACAGGCACCGTCGCTGCAGCCCTCCTGCTGGTTCAGGTCGGCCGCAGCCAGCTCCCTCTTGTCTTCGCCAGCCGCAGCGGGAGCCTGCTGTCCGTCCGGGCGACCCCGACGACGGCCGGCGGCTTCGATGACGTCTGGCTTCAGGGGGAGGGGCGTTCCGTCTTCGAGGGCGTCCTGACCTAGCAGGCGCTACGACATCACTGTCGCAATGGTGTCTGCTTGATGTCGTTGTCGTCTCTTCCATCGCTCCCAACCGCAGACAACCCCATAGTCCCGCATCACCTGTCCGCGATCACCACCTCCTTGGACCGGCCCGACTCGAGCTCCAGGATGTCCACGCCGGGGAAGGCGTTTCCCACACTTATCCCCATATGTACTTAACATAATACATCTTATACGACTCTGATTCGAACCAGACATGAAGCCCCAACGCATTGCGTTAAGTGACATAGCCTAAAGGCATGTTACGTGGTGTGTTATAGAAAAAGGACTCGGCTTTCCGCCGAGTCCTTACCCGCCTTACTCAACTTACCAGCCCACCATACCTTACTTCGTGGTCAACTCCGCCAGCCGCACCTGCGCCTCGTTCAGCGCCGGTGTCTTGGAGAAATCCTTGATGACCTTCTGGTACGCCGCGATCGCCTGTTCCGGCTTCCCGCCGTTCCGGTAGGCCCGTGCCGCCTGCAGCTGGTAGTCCGCCTTCAGGTAGTCCACCGATGCCCCGGCCGTCGCCTGTTCGTACGCCGCGGCCGCCTCCAGCGGCTTCTTCGTGTTCTCCAGCGCGACGCCCAGGAGGCCGTACGCCGGCACCCGGTACTCGTTCGGCGGGTTCTTGGCGATGAACTCCTTGAGGCCAACGACCGCCAGCTCGGTCTGGCCGTTGACCATCCGGACCTGGTTCAGCACCAGCATCGCCTCGACCGCCGACCGGGTGCCGGAATACGTCTGGGTGACCTTCTGCAGCTCGCTAGCCGCGAGCGGCAGGTTACCCTGTTCGGCCGCCATCCGGGCCTGCTGAACAGCCTGGGACGCGTAGGCCTCCTTCCGCGTCGCGGAGACCTTCCAGAACCACACTCCCGCACCAACCACGACCAGGGCGCCGACGGCCCCAAGGACCAGGTTGCGCCGAGCTGGGATCTCCCACCAGTTGCTCCAGTCGGACTTGGAAGCCCGGGATGGCGCGGTGACGGACTGGGCGGACTTGGTCGGTGGTGCCTGCATCGTTGTGGTCGCCACGGGTTGCCGAAAGTCGATGGTCTGGGTGCCTGCCGGCGCCGGAACGATTCCGGGGTCCGGGTTCTACAGCCCTTAAAACTAGCTGGCGCACACGGTTGTGGTCAACGCATGGCTGGTATCGCGGGCGGGAGGCACGCCATCCGTCGAAAGGAGGCCACTGCCCTAGTCCCAATGGGCGATGGTGGCTGTGGTGCATTCCACTAGGGTTTACCCAGGAGTGAAAATCTCGTTCGACCTGGAGCATCGTATCCATGACTTACCCGATGATTCGCCGTCACCTTCTCACCCTCTCACTTGTGGGTATTGCCGCCTGCACCCCCGGCAGTTCAACCGATCGCCCTGCATCGTCCGGTAAAGCGGCCGACCAGCCGGCGGCGGCGGCCGCCGCGCCGAAGAGCTTCAACCTCGCCGCAGGTACGCGGATCGATGCGGCACTCACCGAGACGATCAGTTCACGCCAGGGACGCGCCGGCGACGCATTCACCGCCCATGTCGTCCAGGATGTCCCCGGCAAGGGCGGAGCGGCAGCCATCCCCGCCGGATCGACCGTCCGTGGCACCATCGTGGAAGTGAGCCCGGCTCCCAACACCAGGTCCACCGGCACGCTCACGCTCGCCGTCACGACCATCACGGTGAACGGGCGAGCCTATGACCTCAACGCGTCGATCGACTCGCTCGATACCGTCAGCAAGGGACGCGGCGTAGAGGGGGTCGATGCGGCTCGTGTAGGAGCGGGCGCGGCGGCCGGCGCCATTCTCGGCCAGGTGATCGGCGGGAATACGAAGGGCGCAGTCATCGGAGGTGTGGCGGGAGGAGCAGCCGGGGCCGCCGTCTCCGTAATCATGAAGGATGTGGACATCGTGCTGCCCGCGGGATCGCACCTGATACTGACGCTGCGGGAGCCCCTGAAGGTGATGCCGAACTGAGGTTGGTTGCGCTCAACGCGTCAGGTCGTTGAGCGCGCCGCATCCCGTCTTTCTGCACCGCGACGCGCCCGTTTTAGTACCCCCGGGCGGAATCGAACCGCCGGCCAACAGTTTAGGAACCTGCACCCTACACATAAGCAAGACCCAAGCCTAAAAAGCTAAGTCGTTGCCCTGCAAGCATATTCAAAAAATGAATTTGGTCATTTTGGCCTAAATTTGTGCTGAGTGGGTGCAGTTTGTCCCCACGGTGTCCCCACGGAACCTCGTTGTCGGAAATCGAAGCCTTTCCCGTTGTATCTAGTATGAACCCGCAACTCGACCCAAAGCGCCACCGTTGTAAGCATCCGTCGTGGTGAATCCGCCCTGCGCGAGACGCCCATGCGCCCGCAGCATCCGGCGATACTGCTCCTGCCACCCTGAGAATTGCACGCAGTAATCGCCTAACTTGGTTTCCGGCGCTTGGCAGGGTCGGGCGCACCGGCTTCGCCTACAACCCATGCCTCCGTTCAGACAACCAAGTCTCGCTTGAGGTCCGGCTTGTCTGGATAAGCGAGCGCAAGCGCCGCGTCGAGCGCATCTACGAATTCCATTAGCGCGACAACGATATCGCCAAGATCAACCCGATTGTCTCGACAGTCTAGGACGATGCGCGCGATAGGCGGGGACGGGCGGACAAAGAGTTCAGCAACTATTCCGTGGTCGGGGCCGCCCACCCAGCCCGGAATGAATTTCATCGAATGAATGACCCCGCTTGGGCCATCTGGCATATACAGCCACGACAAGGTTCCCCATGCCCTTTCGTGTCCGGCGGTAACGCCCTTCAAGTCATTGTTCATGTGCTGCACGATGTCCCGCAGCGTCGTTGTCTCCTCTACCCGCTTATCGAAAATGACGCGAGCCGGTGAGTTCTTCTTCAACCCAGGTAACTCGGCTACCAGACCCCGCGCCCGATTCAGCCCGCACCTGAACTAGCCTGTTCAACCAGCTCTTGACACCCCCCAGAACACGGCGTATCTCCAACCTCGCTACCCTTCGACAGAGGCACACCCGGCGAAAGCCGGGGCCGCAAAGCTACGGGTCCTCGCCTCCTCCGCGACGCCGGCCTCCCGGCCTGACACAGACGCCGCGAAGCACCCTACGACCGCCGAGCTGCCGACCAGGTAGCTCGGCGTTTGTGTGCCCGCCGGCAAGACCATGAGCGCGCAGTGAGCCCTCGGACCTACTGTGGGCCCCGAGCGGCAGCAGGAGCAACTCGTGCGGCAAGTCACCCACAATCACTCTTTGGAGGTCACATGCGTCTCGTCGTCACATATGGTCCGGCCTCGCTGGCGGCACTTCTGCTTCTCGCTTGTATGAACGACCCGTCGGCGCCCGCCAGCGCCGCTGCCATGGCCCCGTCCTCGCGCCTCAAGGCGAGCTTCGCCACCCACGGCCTGGAGCTCCGGGCGTCCGCGAGCGGTCCGAAGATGGGGATCGTCAACCTCACCTCCACCGCCGCCGGGCCGACCACGTTCAACGCGCAGATCAACTTCAATGTTCACGATCTGGCGCCCAACACGACCTACATCCTTTCCCGGGCTTCCGAGTTCGGGACCGGCCCCACTGATTTCGACGGCATATGCCAGCGTGCGGCGGGGCTGCCGCCGTGGGTCGGAGCCGTCCCGTTCATCCCGTTCCCTGTGACGCTCACGACCGACGCCAACGGTGCAGGTTCGGCGCATGTCGTGAACCAGAACAATGTGTTCGCAGACGGGTCCCAGTTCGATGTCATGTTCCGGGTCTCGGATGCGACGACCGATGTGCGCACGGTGTGCATCACCGTCGATGTGAAGTAGCGAGCGTGGCGCTCGGAGTGGTGTCAATCACCGTCCTCCTTCAGGCCACCCGCACGGGTTACGACCGGGGTGATTCCAGCAGCGCGTATCAGCGCCGGTTAGCGCATCCGCCGCCTAAGCCGCCCAAACGGCATCTGGCAGGCTGGCCGCCCCCTTCAGTGCTGAACGCTGCCCGTCCGGTGATCGCCACGACGCTTGCGCCACTAACACTGACAGCCGGGACTTCTGGACCCCCGTTGCGAGTGGCCCCGAAGAATCATGTTTCGAGTGGCGCGAAAGGGATCTGAAATGCAATGAAAACTCAGCGGCTGGCGAGGGCGTATTTCTCAGGAAGACCAAATCACTTTGTGAGGCGCGCAGGAGGTGTTGATCACGAGGCTCATTTGCCTTCCGCTGGAGCAGCAGTTTCGTAAACTGCACGCCCAGCGGAATTTTGAGCGTTGGAGGTCGAATTCTCCTGCTAACCGGCCAAACCTAGGGACCGGAGCAGGCAACACGTGGACGCCGTGGGGATGGAATGCTGCATTCTGTCCCCACGGTGTCCCCACGGCAAACACCACCAGCCTCGTAAGTCGTTGTCCTGCAATACCCCCGGGCGGAATCGAACCGCCGGCCAACAGTTTAGGAAACTGCTGCTCTATCCAACTCAGCTACGGGGGCTTCATTTTGCAACATCAATAAAATCAACAACTTATCTTATCAACCTATTGGCCTTCATCAACTTAGCACGTCAAAAACTTGTCATCGACCTAGTCTCATGCGGAATGCGAAGGAGCGAATGGGAACGAATGGAACGAATCCTGTTACTGTAGGCGTTACTGTAACAAGCACTTTCCGCTTCATTCCGCCTTGCCTCCCAGCATCAACAAATCCTACCCGCCAAGCTCCGTTCGTTCAACTTCAAGAAATCTTTTTGTCGGAAATGGCGCTGTCTCCACATGTAAGTAGTATGAGCCTCCGCATCGCGCCGACGGCTTTGCTGGTCGCCGAAGACGGTCGTCACGAATCGCATCAATGATGTGTTGGCATCCAACGCATCAAATGCTTGTGTCCGCGCAAGAGCCTGACGACAGCCCTCATCGCTGAGGTATCGCTGTGTGATTCGAGAGAGATCCGCTAGCTGTTTGTCGCCGTGGATGCGGGAGGACGGGAGAAGTGCGCGGTTCCTCTTGGTATCAAGGGCAGCGGCAACTGCGGCGGGTGGGATGAACGAGAAGGAGGGGTGGGATGTCTGACGAGAAGGAAGCGCAGGAGGAGAAGGTCCTGAACCTGACCTTGGTCGGGCAGGAAATGACTGTTGAGCAGGCTGACCGCTTGGGCCTGACGATGGAGGGGGAGCGTGAACTGAGCGGACGGTGAGCGATACGATCACCATGGCTGATCGCATCGGCCTGACGGCGGAGGGCCATCACGAGGTCGTGGTGGGTGGCAGCGTGACGCAGCTCGGCAATCTTGGCGCGACCGCCAGCGGGGAACGGATGTTGGAGCAGTTCGTGACGCAGCAGCATGTGCAAGGCGGGACCTCGCACCACACCGAGCGATCGGATGGCAGCTTTCGCAGGTCGGCGACGGGTATCTCATCGGGAGGTCGGCGAAGCGCAGTGCGCCGACGCTGTGGTCGCGCACCTCAGAGGCTTGGGCTTGAAGCTTGGGTGGTCGAGCCCGTGACCGTGACCAGCACGGCGAGGATCGGGGCCGTGCATGGGGTAGAGGTCAGCCAGCTTCAGGGTCGGTGTCGGCGTCAGCGTCAGACCAAGACTTTTGCCGGGACGCCAAGAGTTCCGCAACGACCTCCGGTAACACCGATCAGATGGCGGGTATGGTGGCAGCTGCGATCGAGCTGAAGTTGAAGAAGTACGGCGCGATGCCGGATACGGTGTTGGCACTGGACTTCAGTTCCGCTGCCCTGTCGTCCTCCACGACGGTTGCTGACCGCTACCGCCAGTTGCAGGGAAACGTACAGGGTCGAGCGGCTGCGTTTGCCGCCGTCTGGCTCGTTGGGGATTCGCCGGAGCGCACAGGTGAACCTCTGCTCGCGTTCCTCTGGCTCCTCCGTCGGGGCTTGGTAAACCGCCAGCTCCCGGAAACAGTTCTACTGATGTCAAGGACGAATGCTCATTCAGGTACGTCTAACCGTGAGTGGTTGATGCAGCGCAAATGAGCAACAGTTTGGTAAACTGTTGCTCATGCGAGCGCCGCGAACCTCCACGAGATGAGCAGCTGTTTGGAAAACTGCTGCTGATACGGCGTGGGAGCGCCACCACCGCTTGTAGACTAGTTAACTAACCTACTCGGGGGCCAGATACTGCCGGCCCTGTCACGGACCTACGGGGGTTGTGCAAGATATGTACGCGCTGGTCCACGACGTAGTTGTCTGCTGAGCTGTAGATGCGTTTGATGGTGCCAACGAAGACCGACAGGAGGTCGTAGTCCTGTCACTTAGTCGCTCACCATCCCTTCACGATCTGGCGGGTCGCCTCGGCGCCTTGGCCGCTGAGATCCCAGTCACTGTCGTTAAACTGATAGCTAGCCATCCCCGTGTAATCCGGAGTTACTGCGCATCGGTCGGCGGCTGGTTCCAAACTAGGGCGTGCAAATTCCGAGCTTCCATTGCACCTTCTGGGAGCCATCGGCCGGGTGACCGTGAAGATCGTCCACGCGTCCCAGTCTCCACCCTGTCGCACAGAAGGCAGCCCAGTTTTCGGCTGGCTGCCGAGAATCACGAGGTAGTGGTCATCGCCGAAGCCATAGCCGAAGGCTCTATCGTGCGCTCAACGCTGCGAGAGGGAGCGGCCGCGTCGGCGGGGGCCGTGGCGACTGTTGGTCGGCGCAGCCGAGCGCAAGCGCGCTCGCGAGTGCGGCGGTCGGACGGAGGAGGAATAATGCATGGAAACCTCCAGGGAGAGAGGGTCGGCGAGTGAGGGCATCCGACATGAGAAGGCGGATGCGGCGCAGCCCCTTCGGCAGGCATGGCAGTCTAGGGTCCTTCGTGGCAGCGGGCGAGACTGAGTCTGGCGTCGCGGAAGAAGCGAGGACCCGTGGCTTTGCGACCCCGGCTTTGGCCGGGTGTGCCTTTATAGAGAGGAATGGTGCGTTGGTGAGTTATCTGCGCGAAACGGGTGCTGTCAAGCTAAGCCGGCGTCCCTATCTCCAGTTTCTCGCAATTCGTGGCCCACTTCCCTAGCATGGACGAGAGAAGTCGGCGTCCGGCGTTGCCACTGGTCCAGAGCGTGAGGGCAATTGAATCGAGTTATGGCGCACCTAGTCCTCAGTTCAGGGTGCCATTGTCTCCAAACCACTCGCCGGTGCAGGGATCGCTTGCGCGCCTCGGCCGCGAGTCCAAGAGCTGCTGCTTGCAGGCGCTTGAGCTCGAGCGGTGCGATTGGTACCCCCGACCCCGAGGTGGAACCAAAACTTATCTCGGTTGAAGCAACAGTTTGGAAAACTGTTCTCAAACCACCAGCTGATACGAGCCGAGCGGGGCATCTCATTGCGCTGCGCCCCCCGCCCTACACTAAGGCCGGGTAAAACAGACTAAAGGGTCGGGTAAAACAGACTACATCACCAAATTAGCCAGATAATTGAGGGATCAACGGTAGCGCCTGATCTTTGCAGGCCCTCCGCTCTTGCCCCTAGACTCAGCCCCGGTGCCTAGGACGATCGTCCTAGGCGCTTGCCGTACCAGGAACCACATCACACCTTCCCGGCACTGCGGCGCAACTCTCGAGGTATCGCTCTTCCGCGAGCGCGTACCGAAGCCGCTGCACGCAGGTCGGCTCATCGAGTGGGATAGGGAATCGGGCACAATCTCGCTCTCGCCGACCGGCGTGGAACAGGTCGAGGCGCACACACTCACGTACTTAGGTCAAGGAGCGAACAGCATGGACCGAGTTATTGTTGCCCTCCTGCTTGGCACGCTCGCGACGGCGCGACTCCACGGCCAGTTGTCACCTGCCGGCGTTGCTGCGAAAGCTAAGGATGCCACGTTTCTCATTAATGGTACCTCGGATGTTCGGGGTGGTTCTGGCACCGACTTTTTTATCTCCTCCGACGGTAAGGCGGTAACCGCCCTTCACGTTATTAAAGGAATGACCAACGCGAGCGTTCAATTGGCGAACGGGGACATTTTCGATTCGTTCGTTGTGATCGGGTCGATGCAGCGCGATCTCACCCTGATTCAGATTCCGGCGGTTGATACACCCGGCTTGGAACTCGCTAACTCAGCGATGTCGTCGTCGGCCAACCCGTCGTTATTATCGGCAACCCGCTGGGATGGTAGGCACAGTCACCTCAGGGATCGTTGCCGTTCGAGACCTCAGCGGCTTCAAGGTCATTCAAACGAACGCTGCGGTAAATAAGGTAACAGTGGCGGCCCGCTCCTCGACGTCAACGGCCACGTGATCGGTGTTATCGACTTTAAGCTGAGCGAGGCAAGAAACCTCAACTTCGCCGTCGCGGTTAACTATCTGTAGTAGGCTACTCCAGGCTCCACCATGCGCCCTACCTCCCTCAGCTTCAAAGTCAGTTAGACAATCGGAAGGATGTCTTTGCACCCACTAAGCCATCATTCCCGGCGACCTGGCGCTCAATGACGTCTGGTCCATCCGACAGCTTCGGCGAGACGAAGGCCACATCTACATTGAACTAGTCGTGACTCCGGAACAACGAGCGGCAGGATTCTATGGCGTAGGTGGCTCACACAGGTTGGCGACACTTTCTCCGGACGTGGAGACAACCGCTGTATGGACGAGCGAAATATGTGGACCTATGAAAAGGAGGGTAGCCTCCTCTCCGACGACACAGATACAGCTCACTTTGGTGACACCGGCTCGAATCGAGGGACGGGTGCTGGACACTGTAGACGCAGGGGGAGCAGGAATTGACTGGGGAAAGTGCCACTACAAGAACGAGGGTTGGCGTTCCTTTGTGTGGATACCCCAATAGGACTGCAGGTGAGTCATTTCCAAATCAACTGGCACGGCGTGAGCAATGTTCGTGGCCCCGACATCCGTCACAACCGCCTCATGGCCCGCAACCGCGCGGAAGCAAACAGAAAGAGCCGACCTAGGTGTCATCGTACTGGCAGCAGCTCGAGCTTCACTTTCGGAACTCAAGCTGCACCACCAAGGGTGTGTCCTTCGAGAGCATCGCACTACACTACTTGAGCCATGACCGACGTCAGCAATTTACCGATGTCTGGACGAACCGCATGTTCTTCAATCGATTCTCGATCGGCTAGGCCTTCGAAGGACCGATATTGGGTCGACCTTTATGCACGCCGTGCGAACGGCAAGCTCGTCGCCGTACAGGTAAAGTTTCGCAGCAACTGTAGAGTTACTTGGGATGAGTTCCGTGAGTCACTTTGGACCCTCGACATGTTCGACGGTGGCCTGCTGTATTTTACGAACGCCACCCAGCTGCCATCAAAACTCCCGAAGAACATCAAGAACGTCAGCGCAATACTACGTCACGATCTAACGCAGGCTCCGCAGTGGATGCTGACACCGTCCACTGCAGTAAGTGCGGTCAAACGTGCCAAACCACGCCCACATCAGCAGCGCGCCATCACGCGCGCCGAAGCATGCTTCGCCTCTGCCTCGCGCGGCAAGTACATCGCAGCGACCGGCGCGGGCAAGACGTTTACGACGATGTGGATCGCTCAGGCACTAGTCGCACGACGCGTGATGCTGCTCGTGCCTTCGCTGCCCTGGCAAAGCAGTCGCTTAGCCGGTGGTGCGAGCAGTGGCGGGGACAATTGTCCTCGATAGTCGTGTGCTCCTACGCGATGAAGACGTGAGAGACCTCCGCAAGGAGGAGATGCCGATTCCGGTGACGACTGACCCAGAGGAGGTACGAGCGTTCTGGGAACGCGCGCCTTACCCCCGGCGAGACCCGCCTGATCGTCGCCACGTACGCATCGGCCCGGTCCCTGCTCAAAGTCTCTCACGAGGCCAGCCTGCTGATCGCGGACGAGGCGCATCGCATCGCGAGTCCAAGCGGGAAACGTGCTCAGGTAGGTTGCACGAGGTGCCCGCACGCCGCCGCCTATTCTGCACGGCCACGCCTCGGATTATCGACCCTGTGGTGCGAGAGCGCGCGGTCGAACGTGGTCACTTGTGGCGTCAATGAACGATCCAGAGGATTTCGGGACCGTCATTGACGAGTTCAACTTCAGTGAAGCCGTAGCGGCGGGAGTCCTCGCCCCCTCGCAGATCATGGTACCGGTGATCACCGACGCAACTATCAAGCGAATGGTTGACAACCGAGACCTTGTCCTCGACAAGTTTGACGCAGAGCAGCTAGCGGTGGCTGTGGCCATCGTGAACGAGCTCCGAGAAGAGCAGTTCCGGCGCGTTTTCTCGTTCCATCAGCACAGGCCACTGCGCGGCGAGTAGCTGATGCCGTGCGCGCAATTGATCCCAGTCTCTATACAAGAACAGTTACGGGTGAGGTCCCAGTCTCGGAGCGGGAGAGTATCGCTGAATGAGCTCAACAGCACCCAACGTGGCGTGTTACAACTGCGCGCGCGCTTGGCGAGAGCGTTGCCGATGCGCCCTCCGTCGATGCCGTCATTCGGGGATCCTAAGGCATCGATCATCGATATCGTGCAGTGCACAGGCCGCGCGCTGCGGTCGACCCAAAGACAAGACGAAGATTGCCCGAGTCATCATCCCGGTGTTCATCGGCTACAGTGAAAGATCTTGGAGAGGCAAGGAGCGATCGCAGTGGCTTACCGTGTGGCGTACAGGTGCACGCACTCAAGAACGGCAACCGCGCCTTGCAGGACTTTATTCACGATTTTGGCTTGGAGCGCGGACGCCGGCCTGATCCCACCGATCCTCTCGTCATTATCCCGCCCGAAGCCAGGGGACACTGCGTCTGCCCGAGGGAGTGACGCTCGAGAAGTTCATCGCGTCTGTGCGGCTGACGGCAGTGAGGCGTGCGGTAGAGTTTCTGCCGTTTCAGGAAGCTCGAGAGTTTGAGCGGAAGCTGGGGTTCACAGACAGTGACGCAGTGGCAAGTATACAGTGCAGACTTGGTGCGCGCCCGTCAATATTCCAGCAGGTCCAGAAAGAGTGTACAAGAGCCAAGGTGGAGTACTTGGGGAACTGGCTTGGCACCGGCAGATTGGCGAGATCAACTACGGAAATACCGGCGTTTGAGGATGCGCGCAACTACGCGAGAGAGCTCCAACTAAAGTCCAGTCGTGACTAGCGCCGCCTGAGCGGTACAGAGCAATTAATGTACGACCTGCCCGGAAATCCTGACCGTGCGTATTCCGATGCAGGCTGAGCCGGTTGGGGGGATTTTCTGGATACCCATCATCGGCGCGAACGCTAGCGTCGATTCAACGAGGCGAGAGAATTTGTCCGCTCGTTAGGCCTCAAGAACGGCCATGATTGGCGCGCTTTCTGTCGGTCGAGCGAAAAACCGCACGACATTCCAGCGCAACCCCATCAAGTCTATGCTGATCAGTGGCAAGGCACAGGCGACTGGCTCGGTACGGAGCGCCTCAGCAATGTCGGACGAAACTACCGATCCTTTGCCTCTGCTCGGCGTATGTGCGGCGCCTTGGACTCCGTCGCCAAATCGAGTGGAGAGCCGCTTGCAAACGTGGTCGCGTGCCGCCAGACATACAAGTCACCCACATCTAGTCTACGCCAAGGCCGGCTGGCTTCGATACGGTGACTGGCTCGGCACAGGGAACCTCGCGAACCGATATAAGGTGTTTCGCAGCTTCGGAAAGGCGCGCGCCTTTGCCAAAAGCCTGAGTCTCGAGTCCGCACAGGAATGGCGGGAGCTCGCAAAGACTGGTCGGCTCCCGGCAGACATGCCGAGAGATCCTTACACCGTGTATGAGTCAGACAAGAGGTGGAAAGGCATGGGTGACTGGCTTGGTACCGGTGTGGTGTCGAGCCGGGACAAGGACTTCAGGCCCTTCGGATCTGCGCGGCGATATGCCCGAACTCGTGGGCTCGAATCCTCCACGGAGTGGCATCAGTATGCAAGCAGCGAGCGGCGGCCGATTGATATTCCTTCTGCGCCTCACTCCTACTATCGGGAGAACGGGTGGGTGGGGTGGCCAGACTGGCTCGGGTTTGATCCCAACAAGTCGCGTCGTAGGCATTGGCGTCCATTTCCAGCGGCACGTCGTTTAGCGCGGTCCCTCAAACTCACGTCCGCGAAGGACTGGCGTGTCTATGCGAGTCGCCGGCCAAAGATGTGCCAGCGAACCCGGATCAGGCGTATCGGAACATTGGTTGGAGTGGTTGGAGGGACTGGCTAGGTGCCAAGAATGAGCGTCATTGATCCGCCGAGTTTTCTGCACCGATTGAATGTACGAGCGAGCCATAGCAGGCCACGCGCCGGAACCTCGCTGTCGCGACCCGATATACGTTGAGTTTGTGCGAATATACTTCGACACCAACGTCTACGACGACATTGCCAAAGCAGGTGCTACGGCTAAGGCCGGCAAGCGTATCCGCCAGGCTGGAGCGTGCCTCACGGCCTCCTCGGACAACCTGTTCGAACTGTTCGCAATTGAGAACCCAGCATATCGAGCCACGCAGCTCGAGGCATTGACAAGGGTTGCAACAGAGTTCGACGAAACGCCTACCGCCTTTCGCGAGGCTCACGAAGTGCGTAACGTTGCGGGAACACCGCCCGGGTGGAATCAACGATTAACCTTTACCCGTGCCGTACAGAGACGCCTTCGTATTCATCGTCGGCATTGGCAAAATGCCAAAAGGGGGATCGTGCCTGATCCCCAGACCTTAGCAAGAAATACCGACAGCGCTACGCGAAGCATGTCGATGGGCACGGCGGTTCACGCGGGAGACACGCCTAGCGCCTACTGACAAACAAAAAAATCGCCTTGATAGTGAAGAAGTTCGGCGACCGAGTTGGTGTAGTTCCAACAAATCTCGATGATCCAAGTCGTTCTAGCGCTGAATAACTAGCTGGCTTATGACGGTGCCTTGGTGCAGAAGCATGAGAGCACCGTTGACCTGTATGATTACCTTGCTTTTGAGCTCCGACTTCCTCTCGTGACAACGGAGAGTCTGTTCCTTTTCTGGGATCGTGACGTCCGATCGGCCCAAGTCCCCTACTCACACTGGGTGGCCTTGTGGGGTTCGCCAGGGGCGGAGCAAGTCTTGCGCGGAAATCCGGCCGATGCGCAACACGCAGCGCAGGCCCTTGAGGTCGACTTCTTTGTCACAGCCGATCGCAAACTTGCTAAGGTTCTACAGCATACCCAATCACTGTATCCACCGTCGATCGCTAAGATTCACTATTGGGACAAGAGTTCAGGTAACCCGCTCGACCGGTTGGAGGTGGTGCTCGCCCTTTGATGCGCAGAGAGGCTGTATGCCCGGCGCTCAGTTCGGTCAGCAACCGGCTTGAGTGCAGGCTCCTTGGCTCGCTTGTCTGCGTCTGCCATCCGCTTCTCCCACTTCACGGCATACTCGTCGATGCCTTCCCAGAGTTCCGACCGCTCGCTCGCCTTGCTCGTCGATGTACGGTTTTCCCCAACGGGAGGCATCGAGCAGAACAGCACCGAGCAATGGGAATGCCACGTCCTCATGCAGAACGCCGTTCCTCATTCCGTGGCAGATATTCTCAAGGTAGTTCAGGTAACTATCCAAGGCATAGCGGTCGTCGGCGCCCAAATTTTTACATCCGCGTATGTCTGCGTTGAGCTATGCAGTTTGATCTTGTTGAGCAGTGCTCTGCGAGCTTGAGCGACCGTATCCGACGGCTGAAAAAACATCAGGTCTAGTGCCGCTTTGCGTCGATTCCATTCATTGTTTTTGACGGTTGCCTGCAATCGAATTTCATTTGTTTGCCATAACAGCACGAGGAGAGCGACGATTGCAACTATGGACTGAACGATACCAGTTTGATCATGGTCGCCATGGAGCAACTGAATCCGGCGTCATTCAGGGGTCCTTGGGGCGGTTGCTGGATAACATGCGAGCCGGTGCGGCTTGCGGCTAAACGTAGCGCAGTGCAGCAGCGCATCCAATCCGGTCCGCTGCGACGTGAGGAGTCACTCGCGGGCGCGCAGATTTGTGATCTTCTGTCGATTTTCATGCTCGTGCGCGTCGCACATTTGTGATCCTACCGTCAAAGAACAAGTCAGTTACTGGACACGTTACTGTTGCGCTTTTGCGACTTGTAAAGCGTTATAACACAATGACTTACCTTTTTGAACAGCGGCTTAGGAAACTGCTGCTCTATCCAACTGAGCTACGGGGGCAGACGCCAGAATCTACATCGATCGCCATGCGCATCGGAACTTCTGTAGCGCCCTCGCGCTCCGTGTCGCCTTCCTCGCCGTCAGTGCCTGCAGCGACGACGACGGCTCCAATGGCTATCTCGGCACGCCGCCGAGCGGGCGACCGATGGCGCAGTCCATCCGCACGAGGGTCCGGGGATCCACCCCGTAGCGGCCGGGCGGTTCGACGGCGTAGTCGCCGATAGGGCCATTGCCGGTCATGAAGTCGCGCTGCAGGACGAACCGGGTGCTGCTCCCGGGATCGATGAACACTTGCTGGCAGGTTCCTGGATCGTAGTCGAGCGGAGCACCGGCGGCCGTGTCGGGAACGACACGCTCAGGCAGGCTGTCGATGCGAGTGGGCCGGAGGTACCAGTTCTGTCCCTGCGCCGCGGCCGCGCCCGGCATCGTGAGCACGGCAACGACGAAGAGGCCGGCGGCCGCCATGCGCATCGGGAGCTAGAGTGATACCAGCGAGGTGTAACGGGCACCCTCGAGGCGCTGGCGCCCGTTCAGCACGCCGATCTCGAGCAGGAAGGTCCAGCCCACCAATTCCGCACCCAGCGCCCGCACCAGCCTCCCTGCGGCCGCGGCCGTCCCGCCCGTGGCCAGCACGTCGTCGGCAATCAGCACCCGGTCACCTGCCTTGCAGGCATCCCGGTGCGCATGGAGGCTGTCCTCGCCATACTCGAGCGCGTACTTCTCGGCCACCGATTCCCACGGCAGCTTGCCCGGCTTCCGGAGCGGGATGAACCCCGCCCCGATGCGCGTCGCCAGTGGTGCTCCCATGATGAACCCGCGCGCCTCGATCCCCACGACATGCGTCACTCCCGCCTCGCGGAACGGCGCCGCCATCGCATCCACCGCCTCGGCGAACAGTCGCGCGTTGTGAAGCACCGGTGTTATGTCCTGGAAGACGATCCCCGGCTTCGGGTGATCGGGAATCGCGCGCAGGGTGCGGCGCACTCGCTCGGCGACGTCGGTCGACATGATTACCGGGTGCTGAAGGTGGTGAACGTCTCGGTGGATGCTGCCGGTGCTGCCACGACATTGGTCACGCGCGCGGCGCTCGGGCCGCGGCGGAGCGCCTGTTCGAGCTCTTCCAGTGCCGGCGCGTCCCCCACCGCCAGCACCTCGACTCTCCCGTCGTCCAGGTTCTCCGCGTACCCCGTGAGCCTGAGGCGAAGCGCCTCGCGCTGGGCGAAGTACCGGTACCCCACGCCCTGCACCCGGCCGCTCACGACGTACCGCCGGATCATGCCGTCCGCTGCCGCCGGGAGCGCACGAACTCGATGAATATCGGCGCCGTTGAGATCGCGATGATCGCCAGCACCACGAAGCTGAAGTTCTGCTTCACTGCCGGCAGGTTCCCGAACAGGTAGCCCCCCACCACGAACAGCCCCACCCACAGCAGCGAGCCGATGAGACTGTAGACGATGAACCGCGCATACGGCATGCGACCGATCCCGGCCACGAACGGCGCGAAGGTGCGCACGATCGGGATGAACCGCGCCATGATCACCGTGTTGCCGCCGTGCTTCTCGTAGAACCGCTCGGTCCGCTCGAGGTACGATTGCTTGATGAACCTGATGTTGCCGCTGAAGGCCCGCCGCCCGATCCGTGACCCGATGAAGTAGTTCACGTTGTCGCCCAGGAACGCGGCGACGATGAACAGCGGCGCAAGGATCCGCACGTCGAGCCCGCCCAGGCCGGCGATGGCCCCCGCCGCGAACAGCAGAGAGTCACCCGGCAGGAACGGCGTCACCACCAGCCCGGTCTCGCAGAATACGATGAGGAACAGGATCAGGTAGGTCCCGGTCCCGTACTGTGACGTGATCTCGGTGAGGTGCTTGTCGAGATGCAGGAAAAGGTCGATGGCCTGCTGCAGGAACTCCATCCGTTCTCCGTGTGCTAGGTGCGAAAGCCGTGTTCGCCGATGAGAGGCACGAAGCGCACGTCACCGAGCGTGGTGGTGTCGTACTGGTCCGCGTCGCGTCGCGTCACCAGGTGAAGGACCTGCTTCTCCTTGTCGCCGATCGGGATCACCAGCCGTCCGCCGACGGCGAGTTGCTCCAGCAGCGGCTTCGGCACGTCGGGCGACGCCGCCGCCACCAGAATCGCGTCGTACGGCGCATAGGGCCGCCAGCCCAGAGTCCCGTCGCCACCCATGATCGTCACGTTCTTGATGCCCAGTTCCTGAATCACCTTCTGTGCCTCGCGCGTCAGCTCAGGCACCCGCTCGACGCTGAACACCCGGTCGGCCAGCATCGCCAGCAGCGCGGTCTGGTAGCCCGACCCGGTGCCCACCTCGAGCACGCTCTCCCTGCCCGTGAGCCGCAGCACCTCGATGTAGCGTGCCTGCACCCACGGCTGCGAGATCGTCTGGCCGCCACCGATCGGCAGCGCCGCATCCTCGTAGGCCCGGTGCTTCACGCTCTCCGGCACGAACAGGTGCCGCGGCACCAGGCTCACCGCCCGCAGCACGCCAAGATCGTGGATGCCCTTCGACTGCAGCGTCTCCACCAGCCGCATGCGATAGCCGCCGTAGCTGTCGCCGCCGCTCAACCCTCCAGCGACCATCCCCGCACCGTTTCCAGGAGGCCGTAGTTGGTCAGGTCCATCTGCAGCGGCGTCACCGAGATGTAGCCCTCGTGGATCGCCGCGTGGTCCGACGTGACGCCGCCGGTCCAGGTGATGCTGCCGCCGCCGATCCAGAAGATCTCCCGGCCCCAGGGATCCTTCATCCGCATCAGCGACTCGCTGAAGTAGCGGCTGCCGAGGGTCGTCACCTTGAGGCCCTTGGCGTCGCTCGCCGGCACCGGCGGCAGGTTGACGTTGAGGAGCGTGTTGGCGGGAAAATCGGGAAGCGACGTCACGTGGCCCACCAGGCGCGTGATCGCGTCGCGGTACGTGGACATCGTCTCGGGATTGTGGCCCGCGAAGGAGATCGCGATGCCCGGCACTCCCAGCATCACCGCTTCCATCGCCGCGGAGACGGTGCCTGAGTACAACACGTCTTCGCCCATGTTCGGGCCGTGGTTGATCCCGGAGAACACGAAGTCGGGGCGCTCGGGCATCAGCGCCTGCATTGCCAGCATCACGCAGTCGGTGGGCGTGCCGTCCACCTGCCACGCGCCGTCCGGGCGCCGCTGCGGCCGGAGCGGACGGTGAAGCGTCAGGGAATGACTGGTGCCGCTCTGCTCCCGGTCGGGTGCGACCACGGTGACGCTCGCGACATCGCGGCACGCATCAGCGAGGTATCCAAGACCGGGAGCGAGGATGCCATCATCGTTCGTGACGAGGATGTTCACTGCCCGCCAGCCACCTTCCGCCCGTCGATCAGGGCGAGGAGCTCGTCCAGTCCGGTGCGAAGGTCGCGCACCGTCTCCAGCTCGAGGGCGCGGCGCGATTCGGCCCTGAGGGCGCCCGACCGGCGATACTGCTCCACCCGGTGTCGCGCGCCCTCGATGGTGTACTTCTCGGTGTAGAGCAGGTGCTTCACCAGGAGGATCAGCTCGATCTCCCGTGCCTTGTAGACCCGGTTGCCCGAGCGGTTCTTTGCCGGGTTGAGGAAGCGGAACTGGCTCTCCCAGTACCGGAGCACGTGCGGCTTGAGGTCGGTGAGGGCGCACACCTCGCCGATCGAGAAGAATTCCTGCGTCGTCCCGATGGTAGTTACCGCCATTGCTCCGCCTTGAGCGCGCGCTCCATCAGGTTGCGGATGGCCTCGGCCGGCGACTGTCCCTCGAACAGGACCGCCGCCACTTCCGCCGAGATCGGGAGCTCGACACCCAGCTGCTTGCCTAGCGCCGTCGCCGCCATGGCGGCATTCGCGCCCTCGGCGACCGTGCGGTGCCGCGCGCGGTACGACTCGTACGTCTCCCCGTGCGCCAGCGCCATGCCCAGCGGGCGGTTGCGGCTCAGGTCGCCGGTCGCGGTGAGCACCAGGTCGCCCATCCCGGCGAGGCCCGCGAACGTGAGCGGATCGGCGCCGTGCGCCACGCCCAGTCGCGTGATCTCCGCCAGTCCCCGCGTCAGCAGAGCGGCGCGCGCGTTGTTGCCCAGTCCAAGGCCGTCGAGTACGCCGGCCGCGATGGCGATCACGTTCTTGAGCGCGCCGCCGAGCTCGACGCCCATCACGTCGGCATTGGTATACACCCGGAAGCGCGGCGTCGCGAACGCGTCCTGCACCGCCTCGGCCACGGCCGGGTCGACCGAGCTGGCGACGACCGCGGTGGGCCGGTCCTCGTAGACCTCGCGCGCGAAGCTCGGGCCCGACAGCACCGCCAGCCGCGCCTGCGGCAGCTCCGCCGCGATCACGTCGGACATGAGCGCCAGCGTGTCCGTCTCCAGCCCCTTGGTGGCGCTCACGATGATGGTACCCATCGGCACCGCATCCCGCACCCGCCGGAGCACCGACCGGAGCGCATGGCTCGGCGCCACCGAGACGATCAGTTCCGCACCGGTCACCGCCTCCGCCGCATCGCTTACCGCGCGGAGTGATGGGAACAGGGGCGAGTCGGGCAGGAAGATCGGGTTGAGGTGCGACCGGTTGATCGCGTCGACCACGTCGGGCTCATAGGCCCAGAGACGGACGTCACTGCCCTTTTTCGCCAGCAGGTTGGCCAGCGTCGTGCCCCAGCTTCCTGCCCCCAGTACCGCGATGCGCATCAGTGGGTCTCCGCGCGATGGCCGAATCGGTTCTCGGTCCCGGTCAGCAGTCGCCTGATGTTCGCGCGGTGGAACCAGATGATCGCCGCGGCTACGAGCGCATCGATCCAGACCACTTCCCTGCGCCCCGGATACATGAAGTACACGGCGAACGGGAGGCCCGCCGCGCCCACGATGCTGGCGAGTGACACGTAGCCGGTGAGCCACACGATGAGGATCCACGCCGCCGCGACGACGCCCACGGCAGCCGGTGTCAGGCCGAGCATCACGCCGGTGGCCGTGGCCACACCCTTGCCGCCCTTGAAGCCGGCGAACACCGAGTAGACGTGACCCACGATCGCCGCGATGCCGATCAGCAGCGCCGTCACCAGCGACGGCGAAATCCGCGGCGCGAAAAGGAGCACGGGGATCGTCCCCTTCAGGATGTCGAGCAGCGCCACCGGGATCGCAAACCTCCAGCCCAGCACCCGGTACACGTTGGTGGCACCGAGGTTCCTGCTGCCGTGCTTCCGCAGGTCGATCCCCTTGAGCAGCTTGCCGACGATGAGGCTGGTCGGGATCGCGCCCACCAGGTACGAGAGCGCGAACCATGGCAGCGCGAACCAGTTCACCGGCGCGAACCCCGGCTGGTGAACTTGATGCGCAGCGGCGAGCCCTTGAATCCCCATGCCGCGCGAAACCCGTTCGACAGGTAGCGCAGGTAGCTCTCGGGAATGTCGAGCGGCCGGTTCGAGACGATCGCGAACTCCGGTGGGGCCGTCCCGATCTGGGAGATGTACAGCAGCTTCACCTCTTCGCCAGCCTTCTGTGGCGGCGAGTTCCGGTCGAGCAATTCTCCCATCACCTTGTTCGCTTCAGCGGTCGGGATCCGCTTCTCCCGTTCCTCCGCAACCTCACCAATCAGGTCGAGCAGCTTTCGCACCCGCTGGCCCGTCAGCGCCGACACGTACAGGAAGGGCACCCACTCGAGGAACGGCGCCTTCTCGATCAGCGTCTTCTCCCCGCGCGACGCCGTATTGGTGTCCTTTTCCTCGATCAGGTCCCACTTGTTCACCACGATGATGAGCCCGCACCCCTGTTCCCACGCCTGGGTCGCGATCCGCAGGTCCTGGTTGTGCAGGCCAAGCTTGGCATCCACCACCAGCACGCAGACACTCGCCCGCTCGATCGCGCGCTCCGTCCGCAGGGTGGAGTAGAACTCGAGGTCCTCGTCCACCTTCGCGCGCCGGCGAAGGCCCGCCGTGTCGATGAACGTGAAGTGTTTCCCACCCTCCTCGAAGTGTGAGTCGATCGCGTCGCGGGTGGTGCCGGCCTCCGGCGCCACTACATGGCGATTCTCGCCCAGCAGCTTGTTGATGATCGATGATTTGCCGGCGTTCGGCCGCCCCACCACCGCCACCTTGATCGATTCGGGCGACTCCTCCGCGCCCTCCGGCAGCGACTCGACCAGCTTGTCCAGGAGGTCGCCGCTTCCCTTGCCCACGCCGGCCGACGTTCCCACCGGGTCGCCCAGGCCGAGGCTGTAGAAGTCGTACTGCGCGGTGGCGCTCTCGAGGTTGTCGAGCTTGTTCACCACCACCAGCACCGGGCGCCTCGACTTGCGGAGCCGCTCCGCAATGGCGCCGTCGATCGGGTGCAGCCCCGCCTTGCCGTCCACCACGAACAGGATCAGGTCGGCCTCATCCACCGCCGTCTCCACCTGATGCCGGATCGCCTGGTCCATCGGTGCGTGCGAGTCGGGCACGAGGCCGCCGGTATCCACCAGCCAGAACTTCCGGCCGTTCCATTCCCCTTCGCCGAAGTGCCGGTCGCGTGTCGTCCCCGCCTCGGCGGACACGATCGCCTTCCGGCCGCCCTGGATGCGGTTGAAGAGCGTGGACTTTCCCACGTTGGGGCGACCGACGATAGCCACGGTGGGCTGGCTCAAGAACGTGACTCCACGGAAAGCGCATCCACGAAGTCGCGGGACAGCCGCACCTCCACCGGAAGCGATGCGATCAACTCGTCGATCGCGAGATTGTCGATGAAGAGCCCGTCGTCGTTCACCGACTCGCCGGGCAGGAGTACCATGTCGAGATCGCCCCGCTCGCGCAGGGCGTCGCGCATCGCTGTGCCGGGAAGGAGGCCAGCGGTGGTCACCGTGGTGCCGAAGAGCGTGTTCTCGACCGGGATCAGCTCGAACATCGCTCCTGTGATCTCGGTGAGCGGTTCGATGACCTGCGGTAGCAGCGGCGCCATCGCGGTGCCGGTCACGACACCGACTCGCCTGCCCCGCCAGCCACTTAGCGACTCCGCTTCGCTGGCGATCTGCCGCTGCAGCCAGCGCACCGCGCCGACGCCGTTCTCCACCTGCTCGAACCCGTCGTAGAGCGAGGCCGCCGGCAGTTCCACCCCTGCGCGCACGTACATCTCGTCCGCGCCGAACGCCCACGTCACGCCCCGTTCGTGCCGGGCGATCTCCGCCCGTGCCTCGATTACGCCGATCGCAGCGCGGCACTCGTCGGTCGTCGGCTCGCGCACCAGCTTGTGCTTGCTGTATTCCGTGAGGCCCACCGGCACCACCGAACAGCCCAGCACATGGGGGCCGAAATCGTAGAGATCCGCAAGCGTCTGCTCCAGCACCGTGCCATCATTGACGCCCGGCGACATCACGACCTGCGTGTGGAACTCGATCCCGTGGTCGGCGAACTGCCGCAGCTGCGGGATGATATCGGGCGCCGTCGGGTTGCGGAGGAGGTAGCGGCGCACCACCGGGTCGGTCGCGTGCACCGACACGTACAGCGGCGACAGGCGGTACTCGATGATGCGCGAGACGTCCCACGGTTTCAGGTTCGTGAGCGTCGCGAAATTGCCGTAGCGGAAACTGAGCCGGTAGTCGTCGTCGCGGATGTAGAGCACGTCGCGCAGCCCCTGCGGGTTGCCATCGACGAAGCAAAAATCACAGCGGTTGGCACAGCGGCGGATGCGGGGCGGCTCGAGGCCCAGACCCATCGGCTCGTCGAGCGGGCGCTCGATGTCGAACTCGACCTCCTCGCCGCCCGGCTGCCGTACGTGCAGGATGAAGTTTTCCTCGGCGGTGAGATACTCCCAGTCGAGGAAATCGTCGAGCTCTCGCCCGTTGACACTGAGGAGCTCACTCCCCGGTTCCAGGCCCAGTTCGGCCCCGATCGTACCGGGCTCCACGGCAGTGACGCGAATCATGGCGAGAAGATGCTATGCTCCTTGCGTAAATGCAAGTTGCACAAGAGCTTCCACCTGCACGCCTCAACTTTGTTAAGAGGCATTTTTCCAGGAGTTTTGCCATCGCTCCGACACTCGTGCTACTGGCTGCCGGCATGGGCTCCCGTTTCGGGGGAGACAAGCAGTTCACCGCGCTCGGGCCCGGCGGTGAGACCCTCATGGACTACGCCATTTTCGATGCGGCACGGGCCGGCATCGATCGCGTCGCGCTCATTGTGCGCCCCGACGCCCTGCACTTCATTCCGGCCCTGCAGGCGCGCTACGGCGCAGCGGTGGAGCTCCTGTCCGTCGCGCAACGGCTTGAGGATCTGCCGGAGGGTTGGGGTCCTCCCGCCGGACGGACTCGACCCTGGGGCACGGCCCAGGCCATCTGGGCCACCCGTGCCGTCGTGGACGGTCCGTTCCTCGTCGTGAATGGCGATGACTTCTACGGCGCCGCCCCCTATGGCGCGCTGGCTGGAGCACGTCGGCGAGACACCGAATGGCAACTCGCCGGCTTCCGTTTGCGCGACACCCTTTCGCCCTCCGGACCCGTCAATCGCGCTGTCTGCCAGGTGGATGCCTCTGGCTACCTCACAGGACTGGAAGAGGTGCGCGGCATAGTCACGGCACCCGATGGCGAAGCGATCGTCTCCATGAACATGTGGGGCCTCACTCCGGAGATTTTCCCGGTCATCGAGGAAGGCCTCAAGGCATTCCTGCGGCGCGCCGACCTCACGCGCGACGAGTACTACCTCCCGGAGGCGATTGCCGAAGCGATAGAGGCTGGCCGGAAAGTCAGGGTCCTCCCGGCCGGGGGCGACTGGTGCGGCGTCACTTTCCCCGACGATGCCCCGGCGGTCCGCGAGCACCTGGCCGCCCTCGCGACGAGTGGTCAGTATCCTGCCCCGCTGTGGCCGTGAACGGCCTGGTGGGCGCGACACGCATGATCGGCCACTGGGTCACCCTCACGGACCTTCGCATTGTCCCTGCGCAGGGGGGGCACATCAACGCCTCCTACCTCATCGCCGACGGTCTTGCCGATCCGCGCTGGCTCCTGCAGCGCGTGAACCGCGATGTATTCCCGTCGCCCGAGAAGGTGATGCACAACATCGAGGCCGTGCTCGCCGGCGCCACCCTCGTGGCGACCCGCGACATCGCGCTTCCCAGCCTCCTGTGCACGTCCGATGGTGCCGCCTGGGTGCACGACGCCGAGGGAGAGTTATGGCGCTGCTGGGAGATGATGCCGAACGCGCGGAGCACCACGAGAGTGACGGGCGCGCCTGATGCCCGCGAGGCCGGTCGCGCATTCGGTGCGTTTGCCAGGCTTGCCACCACGCTCGACGCCTCGCAACTCGCCGAGACGATCCCCGGCTTTCACGACACTCCCGCGCGGCTCGCCCGCCTCGAGAGCTCCGTCGCGCGTAATGTCAGTGGACGGGTCGATCGCGCACGCGAGGAGATCACCCTGGCGCTTCGCTATCGTGCGCTGGCACCGATCCTCACGGCGCCGTTGCAGGCCGGCGTCATCCCGACCCGGGTTGCGCACAACGATGCCAAGGTCGCGAACGTCCTCTTCGACATGGCCACCGGGCGCGCCGCCATGATCATCGACCTCGACACCGTCATGCCCGGCACGCCCCTCTTCGATTTTGGTGACCTGGTGCGCTCCAGCGTCAGCACCTCAGCGGAGGACACGACGGTACTGGGCGATGCGGTGGCGCTACCGGAGCTCTATCGGGCGCTGCTGGAGGGTTACCTGGCGGGCACCGCCGGACTGCTCACCCCGACGGAAGTGGAGCTGCTGGAGCCTGCCGGCCGCGTCATCACTTGGGAGCAGGCCGTGCGCTTCCTGACCGACTATCTCGAGGGCGATACCTACTTCGCGACCGCCCGCCGCGATCACAACCTCGAGCGCGCCCGGGCTCAGCTGGCACTCCTGGCCTCACTGGAGCAGCAGAAGGACTCGTTTCGCGCGATGGTTGCCTAGGTCCCCCTCACCCCTCACCCCTTACGCTGTCTCAGTTCCCCCTCCCGTCGCGGTTCCCTTCCCCCACATCCTCGGCAGCAATCTCGTCAGCCAGCCCCCGCTCAGCACGAATACCACGATCCACATCCACGCCTGCGGCCACTCCCCGTAGAGGATGCTTCCCGTCCCGAACAGTGCCGCGTAGACGAAGAGGCAGCCCAGCACCCATCCCAGCATCGCCTGCGACAGGCTGTCGGGTGAGGGACCCAGCCCCGTCGCGGCGCGCACCGCCGCCCATCCGGGCCCCGCCGGACGCACGCGCCGGTAGAACGCCTCCAGCGTCGCCGCATCCGTGGGCTTCGTCAGGTACGTCACGATCAGCCACACCACCGTAGTCGATGCCACCGTGGCCAGCAGCGATACGTGCGACGGCACTCCGTGCCCCTGCTTCGCTGCGATGAAGAAGCCCGCCGACACGATGAAGGAACTCACCATCGCGGCGATTTCGCTCCAGGCGTTGATCCGCCACCAGAACCACCGGAGGAGGTAGATCAGTCCCGTTCCGGCGCCCACGGACAGCAACAGGTCGAACGCCTGGCGCGCCGAGTCGAGGACGAAGGTGAGCCCGGCGGCGACGACCATCAGCAGTCCCGTCACGAGCCGCCCCACCCCAACGTAGTGCTTCTCCGTCGCGTCCTTCCGCAGGAAGCGGCGGTAGAGATCGTGTACCAGGTACGATGTGCCCCAGTTGAGGTGCGTCGAAAGCGTCGACACGTACGCCGCGAGCATGCCCGCCACCATCAGCCCGAGCATGCCGTGCGGCAGGAACTTGAGCATCGCCGAGTAGGCCATGTCGTGACCCAGGAGTCTCGGGTCCACGTAGGGGAAGGTCCGCGCGATGTCGCCCAGCGTCGGGTATACCAGCAGCGACGCCAGCGCCGTGATGATCCACGGCCACGATCGCAGCGCGTAGTTGGCTACGTTGAAGAAGAGCGTGCCCGCGAGCGCGTCCCGCTCCGACCTGGCCGCGAGCATCCGCTGCGCCACGTAACTCCCGCCGCCCGGCTCGGAACCGGGATACCACACCGACCACCACTGCACCGTGATCGGAATGATCAGCACCGTGAGGGTCAGGCCCCAGTCGCCGAAGTCAGGCAGTAGCGACAGGGTGCTCGCGTCCAGCTTGCTCACCAGCCCGGACAGTCCACCCACCTCGGGCTGCTTGAGTGAGTAGTACGCCGCCGCGAACGACCCGCCCATCGCAATGCCGAACTGGATGAAGTCGGTCACCAGTACGCCCCAGAGGCCCGACGTCGCTGCGAACGCGATGTTGAGCGCCGCGCAGATGAGCAGCGTTTGCCACATGGGCCAGCCCAGCACCACGTTGGCGATCTTGGCCGCGGCGAGGTTCACCGTCGCCATGATTACGGCGTTGAAGAAGAGCCCCAGGTACACCGCACGGAACCCGCGGACGAATGAAGCGGGGCCGCCGGCATACCGCAGCTCGTAGAACTCCAGGTCAGTCAGTACCCCTGACCGACGCCACAGCCGGGCGTAGAAGAACACCGTCAGCATGCCGGTCAGCAGGAACGACCACCACGCCCAGTTGGCCGCGACGCCGTTCTCCCGCACCAGGTTGGTCACCAGGTTGGGGGTGTCGGTGCTGAAGGTCGTGGCCACCATCGACACGCCGATCAGCCACCAGGGCGCTGCACGACCCGAGGTGAAAAACTCGGCGGTGCTCGACCCGGCCCGTCGTGCCAGCACCACCGCCGGGATGAAGGAGACGATGATCGACAGCACGACGATGAACCAGTCGAGTGGCTGGAGCTTCATGGTCTGGGCATCGGCGCCGGGCCGGTGGAGGGGGACGGACGAGAGGGGAAAAAGCGAAGGCCGGTCGCAACGCGACCGGCCTTAAAGCGGGCGACGGGGTTCGAACCCGCGACCCTCAGCTTGGGAAGCTGATGCTCTACCAACTGAGCTACACCCGCAAGTGATTCCAACTTAACAACATGCCCTGCGCCCGGAATCCCTCGGTCCGGTCCTGTCTGAACTTTGTACGAACATTCTTACGCTTGCCGCTCAAGCGGTTCATCAAGCACCTGGAGCATGGTGGCGGTGTCGGTCTGGATGTAGTGCCGCATCAACGTCTCGACCTGCTTCCATCCCCCCGCTGCCGCCACGTCCTTGAGCGACAGGTGCTTCCTGGCGGTCGCCCAACCCCGCCGGTAGGCGTGGAATAATGACCCATCGTGCTTTTGCACGCCAGCGACCTTCTCAGCCAGCAGGAGCCACGTCCGGACCCGCTCCTTGCTGATCGGGGCCAGGCGGTCGGTCGGCTTCGGGAATAGGCACGTCGGCCCGATCCCTGGCCGTTGCCGGCGTATGCGATCCATTACTTGGCGGATCGCCGAGTTCATCGGAACAGAGTGCTCCCAGTCCGCCTTGTCCGTCTCACCAGGCCACCGGATCACCCCCTGCGCCGTCCCCTCTACCTCGACGAGGATGTCCTGCCACCGCAGCTGCAGGATGGCGCTGATTCGGTGCCCGGTGAGGTGCATCAGGTCGAGGATCTCGGGCAGGTACGAACGCTGGCCATGCGGAGATGGGCCGGTCTGATCCTCCATCTGTACAGACTCTGCGGCAGCGCGCACCGCCTTCCACCGTTCCGGGGTCACGACTGGCCGGCGGGGTTCACCGTCTGCAGGGACCTCGAAGCCGGCAATAGGACTCCGGTCGAGGATGGGCTCGCCCCGCGAGTCCTTCCAGTTGTCGACAGCCCAGCGGCACACCTGCTTCAGCCACTGGCACTCCGCCTGAATCACGCGGGGGCGAACATTTCGCCGGTCCTCGAGCTTAACGACTCCCACTCCGCGCGCATTGATAACCCCGCCGGTTCGGTCCCTATGCATCCGCTGCCACGTGTCAACGGTGAGCGTCAGCGGATCGCGCGAAGCCCCGAGCACTGCACCCCACAACTCGGCGCGCTGCTGATCGGCCTCTTGTACCGTGCTGACTTGTGCGGCGTGCGAAGCGCCAGATAGGTCGCTAGCAGGTTGGCCCACGTTGGCGCGACGCCCGGGGCCCTCCTTCTCGCCCGGCCATATCACCGGCTCACGCTTTAGGATCCGCGATACCTGGTCGTGCGCCCACGCCATCGCCTGGTCGCGGCTGAGGCCGGGCAAACGTCGCGTGAGATACCGCCCAAGTTGCAGGGGGTCAGCGATCGAGGCGTAGACGGCGCCGGCTTGGTCGCGCTCGTACACTCGCACGCGGGCGCCATAGGCGCCCACGCTCTCCGACCACCTCCCCGCCCTACCCTTCGCTTTGTACGTTGGCATATGGTACCTCCGTGGAATCGCGAAGGAACCGCCTTCGCGCGGCCCTCACTCACCGTTGACTGAGTTTCACCCCAACAGCAACTTGAGGTATCTAATACTACCATGCCGTGGTAGCATTGTCACGTCGTGGCAGTAAGCACTAAGTTGCTGCATGCGTCTGCGCCTGACCGAACTCCTCGCGGAGCGTGACATGACGGTGTACCAGCTGGCCCAGCGCCTCGAGGGGCGGGTAAGCGCGACGACGGTTTACCGGCTGGCCCGGGGGGAACTCGTCAACATTCCCTTGTACGTGCTCGATGCCCTCGCCGACGTGTTTGAGATGAAGGGCAAGGACCTGGGCTTACTGCTGACTCGCGAGAAGCCCAAGTAACCCTAGGTCACCAGCTCCGGGCCCTTCCCGCTGGCCATGATTTCGTTCATCGCCTTCTCCGTCGCGAGCTGCTGCTCCATCGACTTCGCTGCCGCATCCTCGACCCTAACGCGCTCGGTCTCCGGATCGAACGTCCTGGGGAGGACACTGCCCTACTTCATCATCGTCCAGAACGTGTCGAGCGAGATCCAGTTATCCCCGACCATCGCCGAGTACGCCGCCACCTGGCCGGCAGCCAGCACCTGCTGCTCGAAGTCACGGTTGAGCGTGAGGCTTGGGGCCTCGACCCCCAGGTAGTTCGCATGAAATACCAGCGCCTGTTCGAGGCAGTCCTCGAGGGCCCGGGCGGCCTTCGCGAGGGCGCTGTCCTGGTCGGCCTTACTGTTACGGCAACTTGCGCAGCTGGACCCCGACGCGGCCGTCCGCGTGCTCCAGGCGGCGCTCAGACTCGCGTCCGTATCGCCCTCCGAACGAAACGGGGCTCCTTCGCAGGAACCCCGCTCGCTTTCTCCGGACCTGCTCACGGACCTACGGGGGTCAGCCGCACAAACTCTACGTGCTGGTCCAAGATGTAGTTGTCTGCCGAGGTGTAGATGCGTGAGATGGTGCCATTGAAGACCGATAGAAGGTGGTAGTCCTGTCCACTTGCGTCGCTCACCGTGCCCCTCGTGATCATGCCGGTCCCATTGGCGCCCTGGGCGCTGAGATCCAGGTCATTGTCGTGATTGGTGTAGCTAGCCGTCCCCGTGTAATCCGGACTTACTGCGCATGGGTCGGCGGGCTGGTTCCAAATTAGGGCGTGCAAATCTCTAGTTTGCTCTCCCAATTTCTGGGAGCCATCTGGCCGGGTGACCGTGAGGATCGTCCACTCGTCCCAGTTCTCCGCCCCTGTCGCACAGAAGGCAGCCCAGTTTTCGGCTGTTGCGCCGAGAATCACAAGGTAGTGCTCATCGCCGAAGGCAAAGCCGAAGTGGTCTGTCGTGCGCTCAACGCTGAGAGAGGGAGCGAGGAGGCCAACCGGTGCCGTGGGCGAGGTCTGCTCGCCACAACCCAGTGCTAGAACTCCTGTGAGTGCGGTCGCGCTCAAGAGAGAGAACCGACGCATAACGACCTCCGATGGAGAGGGTGACCTGGTAACAACACAGTCTTCATGAACTGATAGAGCCGATGGGTCCCGTCCTGGCTGACGAAGTATCGAGAATGCGCGGCGGGGTCGCCCAGTTCTCGGCGGACCACCTTGAAGCTTCTATGAGGATGGCCCCCAACTCCGCTGATCGAAACAGCTTTGGTAAGGCGGAGATAGAGGAGTGTCCTCCGGAATTGCGCCCCCGCACCCGATCAGGTACGTCCGTTGCCTGCCATCACGTAGCCAGAGGTCGAGACCCAAACTCCACCTGCAGCCATAGCCGCACCCCGAGGTGGGAAAGTAGGGCGGCCATGTAGGACTCGTGAAAGGAATGCGAGCGTGCCCGGTGGTATCGGTCCCATTCCAGGATCCTTCCCAGAGAGGAGGCACAAAATGAAATTTGATGGGGTCTATGCAGGTGTATTCACCATATCCCCCATTTTCGGCGCTAGTGCAAAGGAAGAGACGCACGTTCATGGAGTCGACGACTATGGTCGCCAGTCCGTCGGGGTGGCGTAGTGTCAGCTCGAACGCACCTTGGTTCGAATCCGCCAGCCAGATGGCCCGCAGGATGCTTAGCCCCGTCGGGAGCAACGGGATGCGCTGTCTAAGTCCGCCATTTTGGTTGAAGGGGATGGTGATGGTAAAATGGGGATCGGCATAGTAGTCGCTGCGCACCGTCACCACCCCTGAATCACCCTCAACCACTGTAACTTCCAGCCCGGGGACACCGTTAAAGTCCCAGTCCACAACACCGTCGGGTAGCTCCTCGCGCGTGAGAGAGTCATAGAAGGCAGCTTGAAGGCTCAAGGTATCCGCCACTACGGTGGGCGGCGCTGACGATCCGGAATCACCGCATCCCGCCGCAAGCAGGAATCCGGCTACCCATCCGCCACCAACCACGACTCGCAAAGCTGAGTGCATGATGCCTTCCATTTGGATGTCTGGCGGAAGCTGTTGGGGATGCCTCAAGTAGCAGTCAAGGGTGGCTCAGTGGCAGCCCCTGTCTCCAACGCCCACAGGGCGGACGTGACAAAGGTATTAATTGGCCATTCTCCACTGGTCTATGCAGGGTCGCCGGACTTCAAAACCAGGAGGCCTGATTGTGTCTTCGGGAATTGCGCCACTGCAGCGGAGTTCGTACTTCCGCTGCTTGTTATCCCTGAGCCACACATAGAACTGCAATGACCATGTAAAAACGGGAATACTGTCGGCCGAGGGCCAGAATGTCGGCCAGGTAGGACTTGTCAGGAGAATGCGAGCATTTCCGCTGGTATCGGCCCCAGTCCAGCTCGTATTCCAGAGAGGATGCACCACATGAAAAGTAAGCGGGGAGCCCTCGCCCGCGTGCCGCTCCCGGGCCTGACGGCGCTGGGGCCGCTCTTCTTCTTCGGGGTTCCGACGCTCCTGACATTGATCACCCTCGGTTACGATCGGTTGCGCACCGGCACCTTCAACCGCGTGCTCGCGCTCGGGGCACTCCTTCTGATTGCATCGTACCCGGTCCGATTGATGCTGGCTCGCACGGAGACGTGGATGCGATTCGCCCAGTGGCTCACTACGTCGCTCTGTGAGGCGGCGGCGGCGATCCGAAGGCGGCGCGTTTTTGCCCCCTTTGCTGACAACCACGCCTCACAGACCATCGGAACTTGGCACGCCTGATGATCGGTACCGATCTTTTTGCATACGCCTGACGCCCCGACAGTCCACGGACAGTCCGTGGGCGCAGGCGGCAGGAGGTTGATGAGCGCAAGCAACATCAGGAGCTTATGGTTGGCCGGTCGACGTCGCCAGTAGATTGCACCGCCTTTGCAGGCTACCGAACGATATCCATTGAAGCAAAGCCAGAGAACCAACTTCGTGGAATCGAGGACTATGGCCGACAGGCCGTCAGGATGGCGCAGTGTTAGGTCAAGCGTGCCTTGATTCGAATCTGCCAGCCAGACGGCCTGCAGCATGCTTAGGCCGGTTGGAACCAGCGGAATCCTCTGAATGAGGCCGAAATCACCGAAGGGGATTTTCACCGGAAAATGGGGATCGGCGAAGTAGTCACTGCGCACTGTCACCACCCCTGAGTCACCCTCAACCACGGTAGCTATCGGTCCGGGCACACCGTTAAAGTCCCAATCCACACTACCGCTGACCAGTGCCTGCTGTGTCAGCGAGTCATAGAAGTCGGCTCTAAGGGTCACCGTATCCGGCACCACCGGGCGCGGTCCCGGCGATCCGGAGTCGGAGCATCCCGCTACAAGCAGTATCCGGCGGCAAGAACAACGCGCAAGGCCCGCTGCATATGGTCTCCCCGTTGGTCTGTCCGGCGGAAGCTGTTGCAGATGCCTCAAGAAACAATCAAGACATCAGGGTGGCCACGGTCTGGTCATCAGTCGCGCTTACGGCACGGGTATCATGCAGGTGTGGCCAACCGCGCCCTCATCGCAGCTGGTGAGTACACGCGAGCCGCCAGCGTAGACCATTGCCGCCACCACCACGAGTCTGGCATTGCTGAGCGTCCACGTGGCGCTGGTGAAAGTCACATCCCAGAATACGCGGCCATCACGGATCTGCGGGCATGTCGCGAAGCCCAGACTTGGCCCCGTGCATCCCGTGATCGCGCCCGCCAGGAGGATCCGATCCGATAATGAGGCCGACCTTCCACATGTCGGGGTCCAGGACATTGGTCCCCCATAGCGCGTAAAGTGGCGCAGGCTTATCGGCGCGCGTCACCCGCCCCACGGTACCCATCTTGGCGAGCTGCAGTGTTGAGGGGTCAAAGACGCCACCACCGTCAAAGGCCACCGTCGTAACCTGCATCCAGTCGACGGGGATGGCGTTGGTCGGGACCAGGGTTCCCTCCAGGTTCTGCAGTTCGATGTGTACCTTCACCGCGCTTCCCGTGTGCGTGGCCGTTGCGTCGATGCGAGAGCACCCACCGTAACCGTTGTACGTGAGGCAGAACGGGTACCACGATCGTTGCTCGGTAGTTGGCCGTACCTTCGCGTCGGCTGTTGCGGCGCCCTCGGCCGTCGCGGCGGGTTCGTCCGGCGTCAGTGGCGCCACACATCCATACGTGAGCGCACTTGTGGCCGTAACCCACCACAGGCTAGTTCGCATGGGGCAATGTCTCTCTTCCGGTGACTTGGTCACAGCAGACGTATGACTCCGAAGGGATGCTCTCGCCATCCGCACGGCCGCTAGGTGGGACGTTTGACCCATGGGCCGATCGACCCAGGAGAGATGAACAAATGCGATGATTAGGTCGGTGTCACCTTCCCCGCCTCGAAGCGTTCACGCGTCACCCAACCAGCCGAGCTGAGCTGCCGGGCCAACGTCGCTAACGCGAGGCCGTGGTCGCTCCGTACCACCTGTTGAGCGCAATCCGAACAAGACCTCACGATCGTGGTCCACCAGCTAACGCGCTTGCCTGCATCCTAACCTCATGCTTGACTAGATCACCCGCCAGCTGTTTGCCGATATGCATGAGCCTTTCCCCAATGGCGAGTTCGGCTTTCCGCAGATCGCGCCCGCGGGCTCAAGCCTGACAACCTCAGTTCTCAGCGCTCCCAGGTTCCGCTCATCCTCCGCGCCCAGCCGATGCCCTGCCCTGAGTAGATGTTCCATCTGTTGAACAAGTGACCCGGCTTCGCTACGCCTAAGGCGAAGCGCTTCCAACTCCTTCTGAATAGGAAACAGCGCTTTGCATGTGGGCTCATAACTAGCGAAGATCGCCGCTAGGTCTAGGGAACGCGACGCAGCTATCATTTTCCCGAGTCGTCGTAGCAACTCGCGATTTTGCCCAGGGAACGAGTCCAAGGTGGTTGATACATCGTATGATCGATGGTCCGGCCCGCTACCGTGAATGTCAGAACGATCTTGTGGGTCTCATACCATGATCGGTTTGTATTGAAACGCCAATCCGGTCCTCCACCCAACCGCTCATGCGTCCAGCGCTCGCGACGCGGCAGCCATTCGTTATCTGTTTCAACACTGTACGGAGCTGGTTTGGTCGACGCCTGAGACCTCAGCAAGGGAGTAGGGTCCGCCAGCCAGGTGAAACCTTGCGCCGTCAAAGAGCAGTGCGGCGCATTCCTCCTCCGTGATGCCAAATACGCGCGTTAGCAGGTGTAGTCGTTCTGCTATGGGCGCATGATCAAGGGCGGGGTAGGCCATCAGTGAACTCCCTTGCCGTAATAGGGCGCTAGCGTCCCCTTGCTCGAACGTCCAGTGCGAATTCAGGTAGTTTGACACTGCCCACGGACTGTCCGTGGACTGTCGGGGCGTCAGGCGCAAGAACAGGGTGAAAGCAACGATAGCCACTAGCAGGGCAATTAGCATTCTAAGTCTCGCCTGATTAAGCGGGCGCAATCACGGTATGCAGAAAGATCGGTACC
Organism: uncultured Gemmatimonadales bacterium; assembly: GCA_963789925.1. Taxonomy (GTDB): domain Bacteria; phylum Gemmatimonadota; class Gemmatimonadetes; order Gemmatimonadales; family GWC2-71-9; genus JAGGAG01. The sequence continues at coordinate 552,025 of CAWBMQ010000004.1, read as the reverse complement.
GATCATCAGGCGTGCCAAGTTCCGATGGTCTGTGAGGCGTGGTTGTCAGCAAAGGGGGCAAAAACGCGTCTCGCCTTCGGATCGCCGCCGCCGCCTCAGACAAGAGCGAACGTCGTGAGCCACTGGGCGAATCGCATCCACGTCTCCGTGCCAGCCAGCATCAATCGGACCGGGTACGATGCAATCAGAAGGAGTGCCCCGAGCGCGAGCACGCGGTTGAAGGTGCCGGTGCGCAACCGATCGTAACCGAGGGTGATCAATGTCAGGAGCGTCGGAACCCCGAAGAAGAAGAGCGGCCCCAGCGCCGTCAGGCCCGGGAGCGGCACGCGGGCGAGGGCAGGCGGCAGGAGGTTGATGAGCGCAAGCAACATCAGGAGCTTATGGTTGGCCGGTCGACGTCGCCAGTAGATTGCACCGCCGACCAGAACCACCATCATCACCAGATCGAAGACCGGTACGGCAAGAAAGGCAAGCGGCGGTATGTTCGGCGGGAAGGAAGCTGATCCATTCTTGGCAGCAGAGATGGCGGTGAAGAAACCGACCACCACGACCAAGACGGCGAGCCCAACACCCACGCTGCCAACTGTCTTGTGCACCGCGACATTACCCGAACGAATGAGCCACGCCTGGGTCGCGACTAGCGCGACCCAGGCCGTCATAACGACCCCATGAACATGCACCAGCAGAGAAACGAGCGGCGGAGCTCCGAACCAGCCCTTTAGATAATATGTCCGAGCAAAACCGATAACGACTATCAATACAAAGAGTATGGTGGCGGTGAGAAAAAGGCGGCGATCGCCGTTCGCTGCACCGTGGCCTGGTCCATTTCCTCGGCCTGATTGATTTCCATAGATTTGCCCTCCGTCGTCGCGCAACCTGAAGCCGGGATGTCGAGCGGCGGTGCGTTTTTTTTTCTCCCGGTCGGGGAACGTAGCGTCAAGGCATGATTGCGGGAGCGGCAGTGGGCGCGGCAGTGTCCAGATGACGGGCCGATCGTCCTGCTATGGCCTCACCTATAGCGCGTCACCTTCTCCAACAACCCCAGAAACTCCGCAACCACCTTATCCGGATTCGTGCGGCACTCGGTCGCATCGTAATGATGGACGAGCTTGACGCCGTGGTTCTGGAACCCTCGGTCCCTTCGATGGTCCTGAGTGGTTCGCGTGGGCGGATGGAAAGGTTCGCCGTCAACTTCGAGAATACCCCACTTCCCTTTATGGCAGATGAGGAAGTCAGGCTCCATCGTGCCGCGCTTTACTGTGCCCAGCCTGACTCGGCTGTTGGGCAAGAACATGACCTTGGCACGCTCTAGAGCCTCTGCAATCAGGTGCTCACTTTGGCTCCGGAAGTTGAGGCCGTTCCAGACAATCACCTTCGAGGCCCCTACGGATTGACCTTGTTCTAGACGTCGTACCCAGTCAGGGAGTCCACTACGTCCTGTCGCCAATCCTCGTTGACATCCATCACGGAGAGGCGAACATCGAGGAACTTGAAGGGAGCACGAGTCGGAAGCGCGCTCTCGAACGCATTAGCAATTTTCGACTTTAGGCTTTGTCCGGCACGCCCGCCAGGTCGCCCTCGACATCATCCTCCCGTAGTTGCGCCCACCAATCCAAAAGGCGGGCCCTCCTTCCAGCACAACGTCAAACACCGCCCTGTCCGTCTGGCCGAAAATGTCAACGCCCTTATAAACATTGTAGCTCACACTCGAGGAAACGAGGTGGCGAACGGCCTCGGCCTCATCGTTAGCGAACAGGTAGCGAATCACGGTCGCTAAGAGCGCATCCGCTCGGAAGATCGATTCTGTCGGTATCGGCATGGGGAGAAGCATGGCGGGGGAGCTGCTCTCGGCAACTACCGCGCGGAAGGTGGATGCCTCGGAAGCCTCACCGGATCTCAGTTGGATCGACCGACGCACATGGCAGCGCGTGTCCTTCATCGCCTGCTGGCTCCGATCAGGTTGGCGTCACCTTCCCCGCGTCAAAGCGATCCCGGGCCACCCATCCGGCCGCGCTGAGCTGGCGGGCGAGCGTGGGCAACTCGAGGCCGTGGTCGTCTTGCTTCCGAAACTGGTACATGCGCTGTGTGCCGTCCTGGCTGACGAAGTAGCGCGACGCGGCCATCGGGTCACCTAATCGCCGACGGATGATCTTGAAGTCGCCGTAGTCGGCGTCGTGGATCCTCAAGGGCACGTTGTCGACCACGAGATACAGCTTGGGCGGAGTGCCCTCGAGGCGAGCCTCGGGGCGCGGGCCAGCCGTAGGCAACTCGCTGTCATCACCGATCACCATAGACTCGCCGTGTCTGAAAAATGTCTGAACATTCGGGAGAACTCGGGCAAATGCAGAGCGCGGCGCCAACCCGATAGGGTCAACGCCGCGCTGATTTCTAACGAGTTAGGTCAACTCGGGTCAACTTCGTCGCCCCATGGACGGGCTTGGGAAGCTGATGCTCTACCAACTGAGCTACACCCGCAAGTGCCCCAAACCTAACGCGACGCCCCGGCACCCGGAATCCCGCCCCCGAATCCTTCGAGCCGGGGCACGGTAGAACCCATATGGAACGCTGGATGCCGCTGGCCCTCGCTGCTGTGATCGTTGCCTTCGCCTGGTTCGCCTTTGGCAGCCTGGCGGCCCTGCTGCTTGCCACCGCGAAGCTCACCCTCGTCTTCTTCATCATTGCGGGTGTCGGCGAACTGGCCGTGGCCCGCAGCAAGGCGACGCGCTCGCGCCCTTGAGGGCCATTACTTCCCGCAGTCACCAGGAAACTCTTCAGTCAGCCTCGCTCACTGCTGGTTCGCCGCACGCCACGCTGATTTTCCAACGATTCTGGTCAACTCATCTCAACTTCACCAACTACTCGACGTGCCTGGGAAGCTGGTGCTCGACCAACTTGGCTACACCCGCAAGTGACCTGACTCTAACGCGTGCCCCGTCAGCCGGAATCCCGCCATAGGTCACTAGTCCCATATAGGTCGTTGGTCCCATTTGCGCAGGCGCCCGGCCCGCCATACTCTAGCACAGGAGGGCCCCATGTCTTTTTCGCGGTTTGTCCGACGTCATGCCAGGCTTGGCACTACCGCTGCCGCCTTCGCAGCGGCCGGGTGCGCCTCAGGCTCCTCCACCGAGACATCGGGTTGCACCACGGATTGCGCTGCCGGAACGCCACCGGCAACGGCGGGACATTGGGGATGTCCGTCGCTCCGTCCACCCTCGACGTGGCGCCTGGGGATACCGGCGTGGCGGTGGTCACGGTCTCGCGCGGGGGAACCTTTACCGGGGCCGTAACCCTGACTGCATACCGTGTGCCCCCGGGTCTCGCCGTGACTTTCAACCCGAATCCGGTTCCTCCCTCCTCCACGACGAGCATGGTTTACGCCGTCAGCATGCCGTCCCGGCCGGATACCCTGCCCAGCGGGGACAACAGCCTCTTGCGTCCGAACATCCCTATGATTCGCAGTCGACACGCGATCCCCATCGAGGCGAATGGCGATAATGACTCGGCAAGTGCGACGCTGACCGTCCTCTGCGCATCGAGTTGCGAAGCGCCGTAGACACCGCGCTGCCGTGACTACTTCCCGCCCGCGGCCACCAGGAAACTCTTCAGGTCGGCCTCGCTCACCGCCGGTTCCCCTCCGGCCACGTTGTCCAGCTTCCCCGCCCGCATCCAGCGCTCCAGCTGGTCGACCAGCGAGAAGAGATGGTCGAACGAATCCACCACGAACAGCAGCGGCTGGTAGCTGTCGATCTCGAAGTACTGGTTGATCACCCACTCCAGCTGCACCGGATAGCGCTGCACCTCCGGCGAGTCGATCGCGTGTGCGATCTCCCCGTATGAGCTCAGCAGCCCGCTGCCGTACACCTTGAGCCCGTCGCCGCTCTTCATCAACCCGAACTCGATCGTGAACCAGAAGAACCGCGCCATCGCCTTGTAGATGCTGGTCATGCGGCGGATCTTCTCGCGCTCGTCCTTGATTCCCGACACGATCTCCGCCGCCGTGTGCGCGCAATCGCCGAAGCGCACCAGCGTGTCTGCAAATGCCCGGTCCGTGTGCATCGGAACGTGGCCTGCAATGTCGTGGAAGATGTCCGGCTCGGGCAGGTAGTCGAGCATCCCGGCGTCGCGGATCGTGATCGTGGTGGGAAACTCGCGGTTGCGCAGGCAATCGAAGAACATGAACGACGGCACGTAGCCGCTGACCGCCTTCGCCTTGAACCCGGTGAGCGGGCTCAGGAACCTGTTGACGTCTTCCAGCTTCGGCACCCGTGTCGCGTCGAGGCACAGGCTGCCGATCCCCTCCAGGAACCGGGGATTGGCATATCGATGCCAGCGATCCTCCATGCGGTGGTAGAGCTGCCGCCACGCCTCATGGTTCGCATCACTGTAAAGCTCGTACGGCTGGTGAATGTAGAGCTCACCGTGCGCCTGGGCCGCCTCGATGAAAGGCGCCCGGGAGGTGGTAAGTCCGCTCACCTATTTCTTCACCACGTACTTGTAGCTCGTGATCCCCTCACCCTTAGCCTCGAAGCGGAAGTCCTTCTTGGCGTCGGGCGCGAGGGCATCGAACGTCACGTCCTGTGTCGTGACCGTGGCCCCCGACTTGTCGAGCATTTGGAACGTCACCGTGAGTGGCGCCGGCGGGATTGGCTTGGTCGTCTTCGCGTCCATTGCTGCAAGCCCCGTCGCCGTGCCGCCCAGCGTGGCGCCCGCCGCCTTCAGCGTGAGCTCCGTCACCTGGATCAGGATCGGCATCTGCAGGATCTGCTCCGAGAGGGCGTTCGCCTCCTTCGGCATCTTCTGCAGCTGGTAACCGGCGCGCTGCAGCTTCAATGCGTCCTGGTTGAGCGGCTCCAGCGCCACGAGCTTGCCGGCCGACGCCGTCAGCTGCGGGCCGTCCTTGAGCGCCAGGTAGCTGTTCGCCTGGGCCTGAAGGGCACTCACGTTGGTGGGTTCCGCTGCCAGCAACTTGTTGAGCAGCACCAGCGCGCCGGCATAGTCCTTCTCGCCGTACAGCCTGCTCGCCTCGCTCAGGTCGGTATTCGCCGAGGGACCTGCCGCCGTCGTGGTCCCGGTCTGGGCATCGAGCGCTTGCGCCTTTGCCGTCTCGCCGGTGGCACGGTACGCCCGCGCCAGGGCCTTTTTCGCGTCCGCGTCGTCCGGGTTGGCCTTCACGTACTGCTCCAGCATCGGAACCGCCTCGGCCGCCTTGCCGCTGTTGATCAGGATGGCCGCCTGTGCATAGGCCGCCCGGCTCCGCAACTTCGCGTCGTTCGAGTCGGTGGATGTACCGCTGGCCACGATGGCGAAGAACGCCAGCGCGCTGTCATTCTTGCCCCGGTCGGCGTAGATGACGCCGATGTAGTAGGGCGGGAACGCGGCCGTCGGCTGCAGCTTGTGCGCCAGCTGCAGGAACTTGAGTGCCCCCGTGGTGTCGCCAGCCTGCAGCGCACTCACGCCCGAGTTCGCGATGGGCGCGTAGGCGATCCGCCTCAGTTTGTCGATCTCCGCCTTGCAGTCGGGACCCAGTACCTCGGCGCGTGCCAGCGCCGTATCGGCACCGGCCACGTCACCCTGGAAGAGGTCCACCCAGCCCAGGCCGTACCACGCCGACACCGCCTTGTCCTGGCCGTCGGTGACGATCGCCTCGGTGATCACGCGGTTGGCCGACGCCAGCAGCGGCTTCGGGTCGTTCTTCGACTCGATCGCCGACTTGAGGTAGGTGTAGCCGCTGGAGACGTTGAACTGCTTACCCTTGTCCGCCGAGCAAGCGGGGGGCTTGTACTTGCCGCCGGCTTGATCGAACATTGCCTTTGACACCGCGTCGTTGACCTGCGCGGCCGCAGGGAAAGCGGTCATGGTCACGAGCAACGCCGAAACCACCAGGCTCTTGGTCATCATCGGTCTGCCAACTCCAGGTTGAGAACTTCAGCCTCCTGCTACGCAGGTACCGGTCCAAATATCGCCCGCTTGTTGGAACACCGCAAACTCAAGCCCGGTATAGCCATCCGGCGCCTGTGTTGAAGATCACAACCCGGGATTCCGGTCCCAGTGTCCCATTCCGGCGCAAGTGCTTCGCTGCAGCGAACGCCGCCCCACCCTCCGGGGACACGTCGATTCCCCTCTGTACCCGACGCCGTCCGAGCCGCTTCGGTCAGCTCGTCGTCGGTCACCGCGATCGCTCCGCCACCGCTCTCCCGGAGCGCCCGCAGCATCAGTCGATCCCCCAGCGGTGCCGGCACCCGAAGCCCGCTCGCGACCGTCCTCGGGTCCGGCCACGGCTCGGCACGGTCGGCCCCCGCCTCGAACGCCCGGACCACCGGCGCGCAGCCGGTGGACTGCACCGAGTAGAATCGGGGCAGCGTCTCCCTGACCCAGCCCTGCTCGAGCAGCTCGGCGAAGGCCTTCCACATCCCGATGAGGCCGGTGCCGCCGCCCGTCGGGTAGATGATCGCATCGGGCATCGTCCAGCCGAGCTGCACCGCGAGCTCGAATGCCAGCGTCTTCTTCCCCTCGATGCGATACGGTTCGCGCAGGGTGGAGAGGTCCGTACGCGCCGTTCTCCGCGGCCCACGCGCCGGCTCGCCTTGCCCGCAGTCGCCGATGTGTCCATCCAGCAGCATCGAGCTCGCCGCCGAAGGCCTGGATCTGTGGCAGAATGGTCGCGCGGCGTGTGTCCGCGGGGCGAAGACCCGCGCCCGGACCCCTGCACGCGCTCGCGTACGCCGACGCGCCACCCCCGCGTTCCCGGCCGTGGGAAGCACGAACCGCGTCGCGCCCGCCGCGACCGCACGGGTGATCGCGGCGCTGAGCCCGCGCGCCTTGAACGAGCCGGTCGGATTGTCCCCTCGTCCTTCAGCCAGAGGTCCGGCGACGCCAGAGCCGGCGCCGGTGCGCGGCAGGTGCAGCAGCGGCGTGTCCCCCTCCCCCAGCGTGACCGGCTCCTCGCCCGGCAGGAGCGGCAGGAACGGCCTGGAATCGCCACATCCCGTGGCCGCCGCCGCACCTCGGCGCGCGCCGTCACAGTCGGCGCCGCGCGCTGGGTAGCGCACCAGCCACGGCTGCCACAGCGGTCGCAGACGGTGGGCAGGCCGTCGGGCGCGCGCGTGGCGCCGCACGCCGAACATTCGAGGATCCAGTCGAGAGGGTCATGTTCAGCTGCGCGCTGCGAGGTGTTGCGAGGATGCGCTCGGCGAGGCGGGTGGAGAACCCCTGCACCGCTCGCGAGCTCGGCGACGGTCGCGCGACTTCACCCCGGCGAGGCTGCCGAACCGCTCCAGCAGCAGGCGGCGGCGCTTGGCGCCGATGCCCCTGGAATGTTCAGCAGCTCGGAGGTGATGGTCCGCTGCCGGCGCCGCTTCCGGCTGTAGGCGACGCCGAACCGATGTGCCTCGTCGCGCGCGCGCTGCAGCAGCCGCAGCGACGGGCTCCGCCGCGGAAGCCGGAGGCTCTCGGCGCGACCCGGGCAGGAAGACCTCTTCCTCCCGCTTGGCGAGGCTCACGATCGGCACCTCGCCCATGTCCGAGCGCGTCGCGCCGCCTCGATGGCGGCGCTGAGCTGTCCCTTGCCGCCGTCGATGACGATGAGGTCGGGCAGCGGCAGCGCCTCGTCCCGCCGGCGCGTCAGGTAGCGGGTGACCACTTCGTGGATGGCGGCGAAGTCGTCCTGCTGCCCCAGCCCGCCGATCCGGAACTTGCGATACTCGCCCTTCTTCGGGCGCCCCGCCTCGAACCAGACCAGCGACCCCACGGTGTCGCGCCCCTGGTTGTGGCGAGATGTCGACGCAGACCAGGCTCCGCGGCACCACGCTCAGCCCGAGGTCGCGGCCCAGCGCGTAGACCGGATCTTCGGCCCGTTCTTCGGTCTCGAAGGACTCGATCCGCAGGCTCTCGAGCAGGTGCCGCGCGTTCTGCTCGGCCAGCTCGAGCCAGCGATGCGCGTTGCCGCGCTGCGGCATCGCCCAGTCGGTGCCCGGTCGCAGCTCGGCCAGCAGTGTCCAGCTCGCGCCGGCGGGAACGGCAGCACCACCCGCCGCGCCCGCGCCTCGGCCGGCACGTAGTACCGGACCAGGAACGCCCTCAGCACCTCGGCGTCCTGCTCCTCCTCGACGTTCTCGAGGAAGCGTGCTCCCGTCCGACCACCTTGCCCGTCCCGCACCCGCAGCAGGACGCCGACGGCGTCATCGCCGTCCCGGGCGTAACCGATCACGTCCGCGTCGCCGCTGCCGAGCGATCTCCACCGCCGGCGGGCTCCTCGAGCCGATCGAGCCACCTGAGCGCGTCGCGCATGCTCGCTTGCGCGCTCGAAGTCCTCGCGCTCGCTCGCGGTCGCCATCAGCTCCCGCACCCGGTGCCGGACGTCGACGCGTGCGCCCCTCGAGGAAGTCGAGCACCTCGTCGATCATCGCCCGGTAGTCCTCCTCGGTCTGCCAGCCCACGCACGGGCGCCTGGCAGCGCCCGATGTGATAGTCGAGGCAGGGCCGGTCGCGGCGCTCCCGCGGGATGTCGTCGGCTGCAGCTCCGCACGGTGATAGATCCGGCGGATGATCGCCGAGCGAGCGGCGCATCTGCGGCGACGTCGGTGTAGGGCCCGAAGTACCGGGCGCCGGGAATGTCGCGGCGGCGGGTCACCAGCACCCGGGGGAATGGCTCCTCCAGCGTCACCGCGATGGACGGATAGCTCTTGTCGTCCTTCAGCCGCACGTTGAATCGCGGCTGGTACTCCTTGATGAGATTGTTCTCGAGCAGCAGCGACTGCGCCTCGTCGGCGGGACCACGATGGTCTCCACGTCGGCGATGAGGCGCACGCAGCAGGCTGTCGCTTCGGGGCTCGCGGTCGTGATCGCCGGCGAAGTAGCTCCGCACCCGCGAGCGCAGGCGCTTGGCCTTGCCCACGTAGAGCACCTCGCCCGCCGCGTCCTTCCAGAGGTAGACGCCCGGGCCATCGGGCAGGGTGTCGAGCTTCCGCTGCGAGCGCGTCCGGCGGGATGTCCTGGTCACGGTCATGCGCATCAGTCGCCGGTGGCGTCCGCCCCGCGGCGAAGGACGCGGCCGATCAGGGCTGCGCGCCTTCCGCTGACGGCCAAGAGCCCGGCCTGGAATGCCAGCGGTACGCCACGCCGAATAGACCGCCCCGTAGCACGCAGCGACCGCGCGCGGCACAGGATGGAGGTGCGCCGCGGTGCTGCGCCAGCTGCAGCCGCCCCAGCGCCGCCGGCACTCGCCCGGCGGCGCCCCACAGCCGCGCCACAGCCGCCGGTCCAGGCCGGTCGGCCCACCCGATGCGCCAGCGCAGCCGGTGCCGAAGCAGCAGCGAACTCCATCCATCCGGCCATCGCCGGCCGAGGCGGTGAGCCCGGCGGCCCCCCACTCCGGCCGATGACGAGAAGGCCCGGAAGGGGAGCGCGCGAACCAGCCGAAGGCACCGGTGGCGACACCCGGAGGAGCGCGAAGCGCAGCGGCGTCCGCGCGTCCTGGAGCGCGTAGAACGCAGACGCGTAGAGCCGCCCCATGGTCGACGCCAGCAGGCCGACGGCCGAGCCGGCAAGGATGCCCCACACGTAAATCGTCGCCTGCGGCTGAACTCGTCCGGTCTGGTACAGCGCGCCGCAACCACGTGCCCGAGCGCGAGGAACGCCACGGCCGACGGGCACGACGAAGAAGGCGATCTGGCGGAGCCCGGCCGTCGAGGCGTGCGCCGCAGGTAGCGCGCGCGACCTCCTCCGCGGTGCCGCGCGCGCCCGACATCACGGGCAGCTCGGCGGCCGACACCGACATGCCGAACAGGCTCACCGGCAGCGTGTACATGGCCTGCGCGTAGCCCAGCGCCGCCACGGCGCCCGGTCGGGAGCAGCGTGGCGAGCAGGGTGTCGACGTAGGCGCTGATCTGCACCACGCCGCGTCCCACGAACGCCGGGCAGGAAATTCCGGAGCACGGTCCGGACGTGCGCCGTCGTCCGCGCCGAGCGTGGCGCGGATGCCCGGCAGCCACGCGACGCACCGTCGGCCAGCTGCACCAGCACCTGGAGCAGGCTGCCGGCGACGCTGCCCCAGGCCGCGGCCACCGCCAGGTCGGTCCAGTCCCAGCCGCGGCCCGAAAGCCAGCAGCGTGCGCGATGATCGACGACGTTCCATGCCACTGGTGCGGCGTACCTCAGGAAGAACTCGCCGGTGGCTGTTGAGGACGCCGAGGCACCAGGCCGACAGCACCAGCAGCCCGGCGCCGGGGAAGAAATCCGCACCAGGCGGATGGTCGAGTTCCCGCTTGGCGCCCCTCAAAGCCGGGCGCGATGATCGTCGACGAGGACCGGCGTCCGAGGACGCCAAGGATCACCAGCGCGGCGACAGCAAGCGCAAGCAGTGCCCCGACGGCGCCGGCCACGCGGTCGGCTTCCTCCTGCTCTGCCCGCACACCAGCGCCGGCGTAGACCGGGATGAAGGACGCCGACAGCGCGCCCTCGCCGAACAGGTTCTGCAGGAGGTTCGGGATGCGGAACGCCGCGGCGAATGCGTCCGCGGCGTCGCGCAGGCGCCGAGGTAGTGGGCGAAGCACGCGCTGGCGCACCAGCCCGAGGACGCGACTGAGGCAGGATCCCGCCGCGACCATCAGCCGCGGGCCGCGCGCGACGGCGGCTGGTCAAGTGGTCAGGAGTCGGGTGGCGGCGGGAGGGTGCGCGCGCGGGGCGTCCTCGATGAGGCGCTGGAGGAACGCGTTCTCCTCCTTGAGGCTCCTCGCACCGCCGCGGTTCAGGTCGTCTACTTCTCCCTCCAGCAGCTCGACCCGCTTGGCCAGCTCGGCCACGACGCCAGCGGCGCACTTCCGGGCCCTCGAGCCTGCCGCGCCAGCGCGCGGCCGAAGGGCGAGTCGAGCATGATGCCCAGCATCGGGATCATCAGCGCCACCAGGAGCAGCAAGCGCGATGATGGACATGTTTCGAACCTAGGAGCGGGTCCCGGCCCCTTCAAGGGCGCCGGCGTACCAGCGGCACTCGCCTCGCCAGCACGGCGGCGAGGAGCGCGCGGCCGTATCGCGCCAGGAATGGCGCCACCGTGAACACCCGTTCCTGCGGCTTGCCGTCCGGCTTGACCGGCGTTGCGCGCCCGACGCACCTGGCCCAGTTCCGTCTCGCTCCGCTTCTTGAGGTGCGTCACCAGCTTCTTCTCGATCTCCTCCACGCCGCGCACCGCGTTGCTGCGCGCACCCTGCACCGTCTTCTCCAGCGTCGGGTCGATGCCCACCGCTGCGGCGGTCAGGCTCCCGTACTCCTCCTCGATGGCCTGGCGCAGTCGCGATACGGTGGAGATGACGCTCTCCGGCAGCTGCGAGCGCGCGATCCGGCTCTCGATCACGCCGTCGGGACCGAGCAGGTCCTCCACCGCGAGGTTGAACTTCGTCATGACGCGCGTCGACCTTGGGCTCCACCGCGATGCCCGACCACCGTGCCACCGGAAGCTGCCGGTCCACGTCGAGCTCGGCGTAGACCGGTGGCGTGAGGGCGAGGTAGCGCAACTCGCCAGGGCCCGCCACGTAGGCCACCGTCGGAAGCACCGCGCTCTCCACCACCGGCCGCAACAGCACGTTGGGCGACAACCGCTCCGGCTCGGCCGCCGCGATCGCCGCCAGGTCGGCAGTGCTGTACGTCTCGCCACCGCGACGGGTGCGGAAACCGTCGCCGGCGCGCACCAGCCGGTCACGTCCCTGGGCACCATCGAGAAACACCAGCGTCGCCCCATCACCCACCACCACGCCGGCATCCTCGCCCCGCTTCGCCAGTTCCGCGGCGAGCGGAACGAGCGGTGCTTCGATCGCTTCGCGCCTGCGCCAGTGCCCGCATCATCACCGGCGCGGCGAGCTGCTTGAGCGAGCAGCAGCCCGCGTCCATGCACACCACCCCGAGCGGCGCCACCAGTTCCGCCAGTGCACCCGCATACGCCCCGCCCACCGTGTATTCGGGCCGGTAGTGACGCTCCAGCCACGCCATCGTCTCGTCGGCAAATCCGTCACCTGGCAGGTCGGCCTTGAGCGCGGCAAGCGCGGTGAGGATATCGTCGCCCAGCGGTTCCCGGTACATCGGCGCCATCACGGCATCGGCGGCGCGCTCCCGCAGCGTCACGTGCCGGACGCTCCCGTCCGCCGCGGGCCATGCCGCGCGGTTCGCTTCGGCGAAATCGTGGTCGTCCGTCGCCAGCCAGAACACCGGCACGACCGGCCGTTGCCACTCGGCCTCGAGGTGGCGCGCCAGCGCCGCGACGGAAATCGCCTTGTAGATGGTGTAGAGCGGCCCGGTGAAGAGCCCCGGCTGCTGGCCGGTGGTGACGACCAGTGCGTTGGGCTCGAGCAGGCGAGGTCGCGGATCGGGTTGCCCCAGCGGGCGCACCGCCGAGTCGAGCAGACGCGGATCCACCCCACCCGCACGCGGCGACGGCATCGGCACCGAGGTACGGAGCGGCGTGGTGACGAGCTGGAAGGTCATGCGGCGCGCCCCAGCAGCAGCGCGCGGGGCGCCCCATCGCTACATCGCGCGCCCTGGTAGTCGCCGAACCGCTGCTCGATCACGATACCCGCCGAGGCGAGCATCGCCTCCAGCTCCACTGCGTGGAAGAGCCGCACGCGCTCGTTGAACTGCCGCCCGTCCGCCAGATGAATCTCCTTGATGCACGTACCGCTGGTCGGGCGAAAGGTATTTCCGCAGGCGGCTTCCCCGCTCCCCCGGCACCGAACGGTCCCGCCTCCGCTGGCACGTGCGAGCGCACCTGCGTCGCATTGAGGAAGTCCATCACGAGCCATCCGCCGGTCCGGAGCGTGGCCGCCATGCCCGCCAGCGTCGCCGCATGCTCCGCGTCATTCTCGAAATATCCGAAGCTCGTGAAGAGGCTCAGGCAGGGTCCATCGAGCCGGCCCGGATCGGCAGCCATCGCATGTCGGCACGCACCAGCGGGGCCGACGTCACCTCACGCGCACGGCGCAGCAAGGCACTCGAAAGGTCCAGCCCGATCGGCCTCAGCCCCGCGCCCTCGAGCGCCGCCGCATGCCGCCCCGGCCCGCACCCCACGTCGAGCACCCGCCAGCCCCGGGTCCACCCGGTGAACTGCCCGATGAGCGACACCAGCTGCTCCGCCTCCGCCGCATTGCGGTGCGGATAGAGCAAGAGGTAGTCATCGTTGAACCACTATTCGAACCACTCCGTCATGCTGTTTCCTCTCCCCAGTTCCCGCTCACTTGTGATACGGCTCCCCGCGCAGGATCGTCCACGCCCGGTACACCTGCTCCAGCACGACGACGCGGGCCAGTTCGTGCGGCAAAGTTAGCGGACCAAGGCTCCACGCGAGGTCCGCCGCCGCCACCAGGTCCGCGGCGATTCCATGGGATCCCCCGATCACCAGCGCCACGGTCCGGGCCGCCGTGCGCCACTGGTCGAGTTCCTTCGCCAGCGCCTCGCTGCTGAGCCCCTTCCCCATGCGGTCGAGCGCCACGAGACGGCTTCCCGCCGGGATCCTGTCCCTGAGCCGCTCGCCTCTTCCTTGAGCTGGACCGCCGGCGACGGCGCCCGCGAGGCCTCGCGCACTTCGACTTCGCTCAACTCCATGAAACGCGCGACCCTCGCCGCATACTCGTCAGCGAGGTCCGGTACTCCGGCCGCAGGCGGCCGACGGCAGCGAGGGTGAGCTTCACCCGTTAAGCATACATGCCCCGCAGCCGGTGCACCGCCGCGACCCGCTCGATCGCCAGCATGTACGCACCGGTGCGCATGTTCACCGCGTGCTGTGTCCGCCATCGCCGGCCACTTCGTCGAACGAGCGGCACCATGATCCGCTCGAGCCGCTGGTTGACCGTCTCCTCATCCCAGAAGTAGCCGCCGCGGTCCTGCACCCACTCGAAGTAGCTCACCGTGACGCCGCCGGCGTTGGCCAGGATGTCGGGGATGACGAACACGCCCTTCTCCTCGAGGATCCTGTCGGCATTGGCCGTCGTCGGGCCGTTGGCCCCCTCGCAGATCACCTTCGCCTTGATGTCGCCGCGTTCTTGCTGGTGATGACGTTCTCCAGTGCCGCCGGCACCAGCACGTCGCAGTCCAGCGTGAGCAGGTCGTCGTTGCTGATCGCCTCCGCCTTCGGGATACCCGGCGAGGAACCTGTGCTGCCTCACGTGCGCGATCACGCTCCTTCACGTCGAGGCCCTTGGCGTTCGTAGATGCCGCCGGTCTTGTCGCTCACCGCCACGATGGTGCACCCCGCGCTCCTCGATGCAGCTGCGCGGCGATCGACCCCACGTTGCCGAAGCCCTGCACCGCGACCCGGGCGCCCTTGACCGGCATGCCCGAGCCGCCTGAGCGCCTCGAGCGTCACGATCATGCAGCCGCGGCCGGTCGCCTCGCGCCGGCCCAGCGAGCCGCCCATCTCGACCGGCTTGCCGGTCACGACCGCCGTCACCGTGTGGCGCTTGTGCATGGAGTAGGTGTCCATGATCCACGCCATGACGCGCTCGTTGGTGTTCACGTCGGGCGCGGGAACGTCGCGAGTCGGGGCCCAGGGTATCGATGATGGCGGAGGTGTAGCGGCGGGTGATGCGCTCCAGCTCGTGGCATCGACATGCGCGGCGGGATCGCAGATGACCCCGCCCTTGGCGCCGCCGAACGGGATGTTGACCACCGCGCACTTCCACGTCATCCAGGCCGCCAGCGCCTTCACCTCGTCCAGGCGTCACGTTCATGTCGAACCGGATGCCGCCCTTCGCGGGTCCGCGCGACGTGTTGTAGATGCACCCGGTACCCGGTGTAGACCTCGACCTCGCCGTTGTCGCGCGTGACCGGCACGCGACGATGATCTGCTTCTCCGGGCTGCGCAGCACCTTGTAGAGCCCGGGATCGAGGCTGAGGCGCTGCGCCGCGTAGTCGAACCGCGACATCATCGCCTCGAACGGGTTCTCCTCGTGCGAGGAAGGTGTCCTTCTCCGGGCGGATGATCGGCTGGCCGCGATGGGTGGCAATGCTGCGTCATTTGAGTCTCCGGGCCGCGGCGCACGGACCTTGGGTTAGAGGCGATCCACGTTGGGTGCACGGCGGCGTCCAGCGCCGCACGATCCGGTCTCGCCGCCCGCTCCCATTCGAGGTCCGAGCACCGCCACCAGCGGTTCGGGGACGCTGGCGGGCCAGCGGTCGCGCAGCTTCACCGCGTCCTTCTGCGGTGATCACCACGTGATCGGCGCGCCGCGCGGCATGCGCCAGCCAGGCGACGTCCTCATCGCGGTAGTCGTGGTGGTCCCTCCAGGTGGCCACCTGCACCTGCGCGCCCGTCGCCTTGACCTGGGCCACGAAGGCGTCGGGATCGGCGATCGCCCGAGGCCGCCACCACCCGCTTCCCCGCCAGGTCGTCTCGCCGGCACTCGCGCGTCCGCTCACCAGGCCCTCGAGGTGCCGGAGGCCGAGGTGCGCGACCGCCACCGGTCCGCGCACCCGCGGCGCCAGTTCGCTCGGCGAGCGCCTGCGCGGCTTCTCGCGTCGCGCGCTTGCGGGTCACGATCAGCGCGTCGGCCCGGTCGAGCGCCGTCCACCCCTTCGCGCCACGGCCCCGCCGGCAGCGGCCATCGCACCGCGCGCGTCGTCTCGGCGCTCACCACCGCACGTTCAGGTCGCGCCGCACATCGAGCCGCTGGTACGCGTCGTCCAGCACGAGCACCTGCGCGCCCCTGTGCCAGCGCTGCGTTCGGCGCCCCGGCCACCCGGTCGGCGTTCGCCACCACGACCGCCTCGGGCACCGAGTGCCGGTGCACCAGCGTCTCGTCCCCACCGTAGCCCCGGAGCAGGATCCCGGGCTTGAGTCCCTGCGCCGCGTAGTGGCGCGCGATCCAGATCGCGATCGGCGTCTTGCCGGAGCCCCCCACCGTCAGGTTGCCCACCGCGACCGACGGCAGCGGAAGGTCGTGCGTCGGCACCCAGCCGCGCCGGTACGCCAGCTGCCCGGAGCTCCATCGCCCGCCCGCCACAGCCGCCGAGGCCGGCAGCGAGCGGCAGCCGGGCCAGCCGGGCGTCGAGCCGCCGGCTGGTCCAGAGCCAGCGCATGAACCGGTGGGTATCGCCCCGCCGGCCCATCATGCCGCCGCTCCCAGCAGCGTTCAGTGCCCGCTCCGCCACTGCCGCCGGCCTCCGACACACCCTCCGCCGGGCCCGACCTCGAACGGGTCGCCCGTAGGCGATCCGCACCCGCGCGCCCGGCTTGGGGATGACGAACCGGTCCCACGAACGTAGCCGCCAGGCCGAGCGGCTTCGGCCTGGATCGGGACCAGCGGAACGCCTGCGTGCTGGTGCCGCGGCGGGACCGCCCCGGCTTGAATCACGCGCCGTGGCCCGCGGGGCCATCCGGCGTGATGGCCACGCTGGCGCCCGCCTGGAGCTCGCGCACGGCCGCCAGCAGGGCCTGCGCCCGTCGCCGGCTGCTCGAGCCCCGGACGTGCCCGGTAGCCGAGCCGTCCGCCGACCTGGTCGGCCAGGTACTGCCCGTCGCGCGCCCGCTCACCACCATCACCGCATGCCGACCCCCGGTGCGTGCCACAGGAGCGGCAGCAGTTCCTCGTGCCAGAGCAGCACGATCGCGCACCCGCCGGCGCGCACCTCGGCCTCGAGCGCGATCGGCGCTGGCAGGCTCGAAGCGCCAGGTGCTGGCGAGCGCGGAAATGACGGCCGGGCGATGACACGGACCGCGCCCGGCGGGACCCGGAGTCTTCACGCGGCGAGCAGCGCAGTCGCCATGTCGGCGCACGCGGGCCGCGGCGCCCGGGCGCTCCCAGCCGCTCGCGCACCAGCGGCCAGGCCTTCGCGCTGCGCCACCGTTGCCGGGTTGGCCGCGAGTCGAGCAGCGGGCGCGAGCGCCTCGACGAGCGCGCGTCGCGCTCAGCTCGCTCCTGCAGGAATTCGGGCACGACTTCGCGGTCGGCGATCAGGTTCACCAGGCTCACCCACCGCACCGTCACGAGCCGCCGGGTGAGGAATGCGGTGACCGGGTGCACCTTGTACGGCACCACCATCGGCGTGTCGGCGAGCGCCGCCTCGAGCGTCGTGGTGCCCGACTTGACCAGCGCCGCGTCCGCCGCCGCGAGCACACCGGGAGCGTGACCCCGTACCGATCTGAAGCGGTCGCTGCCGGGATACTCGCCGCGCGGCCGGCTGTCCGTGGCCGCCACGACGACCCGCGTCGCAGCGTGCCGTCGGTCGAGCAGGCGTCAGCGCCGCCTCGCGGAACGCGCGGCCACAGCCGCCTGATCTCTCCTGTCCCGGCTTCCCGGGAACATCGCCGAGCGACGCGCTCCTCCGGCGCCGAGGCCCAGTGACGCGCGTGCCGCCTGCCCGCGTCGGTGGCGCCGCCCTGGTCGAGCAGCGGATGCCCCACGTAGTCCGCCTCGAGCCCCACATTGCGCGAAGAACGCTGCCTCGAACGGCAGGATCACCGCCAGCCGGTCCACGGCCGCGGCGAGCCGCTTGGCCCGCCCCGGTCGCCAGGCCCAGAGCTGCGGCGCGATGTAGTACAGCACCGGGATGCCGGCACGCGCGAGCCGCTTCGGCCACCCGCACATGGAAGCCGGGGTAGTCGATCAGGATGACGAGGTCGTAGCCGTTCGCGCGCGAAAGTCCCGCCTCCAGCGCGCGCAGCAGCCAGGTAGTGCGCGGGAATCTTGCTCGACGACTTCCACGAGGCCGAAGGCGGCGAAGCCTTCCATCGGAAAGCAGCACCGTCGCGCCGCCGCCTCGGCCATGCGCGGCCCTCCGAACGCGTCGATCGCGGCGTCGGGCAGCCGCGCGCGCAGCGCGCGGACCACCGCCGCGCCATGGAGATCGCCCGAGGGCTCGCCCGCGGACACGAAGATGCGCGGGGCCTGGCGACGCGTCATGCCCCGCCGTGCACGGCGAGCGGCGTCGTCGCACGGCGGCGGTGACCCGAAGCGCCAGCGCCAGCGCCGCCCGGCCCTCCTCGCCGCTCACCACCGCCTCGCGCTCGCCCCGCACCGCGTGGACGAAGCTCGCGCAGTTCGAGCGCGAGCGCGTCGGCCTCGGGGGCCTCGAGCGCGATCCGCTCCACGACGTCCGTCGAGAGCTCCTGCCGGTGCCGGGCCGCCAGCCGTCCCTGAGCCGCATGAAGTCGCCGCCGCCCGCTGGCCAGGTCGAGCGACAGGTAGCCGTTCGGCCTGGAACATCCGGAGCCGGCGCACCCGGTCGCGCGCCGACCCGCGACGCCGTCACGTTGGCGACCGCGCCGCCCGGCGAACTCGACCCGCGCGTTGGCCAGATCGAGGTGCTGCGAGAGCACCGCGACGCCCGAGGCGCGCACGTCGGTGGCCTCCGCCGCCGCCGGTCAGGTGCAGGACCAGGTCGAGGTCGTGGATCATCAGGTCGAGCACCACGGCCACGTCGGTGCCGCGCGGCTGGAACGGCGCGAGGCGCTGGCTCTCGAGGTACAGCGGATGGTCGCAGCAGCGGCTCCGCCGCGCGGAGCGCGCGGTTGAAGCGCTCGATGTGCCCCACCTGCAGCTGCACGTCCGCGCTGCGCCGCCTCGGCGATCAGCGCGTCCGCCTCCGCGAGTGTGGCGGCGAGCGGCTTCTCCATCAGCACCGGGACGCCCGCGTCGCAGCGCGCGCAAGCCCACCTCGTGGTGCGAACTGCGTCGGCACGGCCACGGTCACGGCGCGCACGCCGGCCCAGCAGTTCGTCCAGGTCGTCGAAGGCGCGGCAGTCCGACCTCGGCAGCCACTTCGCGCCGCGCGCGCGCGGTCGATGTCGAACACCCCCACCAGCGTCGCCTCCGTCGAGCTGCGCAAGGTGGCGCGCGTGATGCCGGCCGAGCGCGCCCACGCCGATCACGCCGATCGGGAGCGCCGGGCTCACGCCGGGACGCCGCGCGCCGGACGACTCCACGAACGAGCAGGAACCGCTCGACCTCGGGCGAGCGGCGGCAGGTCGCTCGCGCGCCCGCGCGATGGCGCCTGCGCCAGGTTGAGGTCGGAGTTGAAGAACGAGCCGGTAGGCCCGCTTGAGCGCCGACGACCGTCTCGGCGGCGAAGCCGGCGCGCTGCAGCCCGATCGTATTGAGCCCGTACAGTTCCATCGGGTTCCCCACCGCCTTGACGAACGGCGGCATGTCCTGGTTCACCCGCGAGCCGCCGCCGATGAACGCATAGCTCGCCGATGGTGACGAACTGGTGCACGGCGTTGAGCCCGCTGAGGATCGCGTGGTCCTGCATCGTGACGTGCCCCGCCATCTGGGTGCGCGTTCGCGATGACGACATGGTCGCCCAGCACGGCAATCGTGCGCCACGTGCACGTAGGTCATGAGGAAGCAGCTGGCCCCCACGACCGTGCGCCCGGTGGCGGTGGTGCCGCGGTTGATGGTGCGAGTACTCCCGGATCAGCGTGCCCGCGCCGATCTCCACCCAGGTCTCCTCGCCGCTGAACTTGAGTCCTGCGGGTCGCCGCCCAGCATCGTGCCCTCGCCCACGCTCACGCCCGCTGCGAGCCGCACGTGCCGCTCGCAGCGTCGCCCGCGGCCCGAGGCGGCAGTCGATCGCCCACGCTCGACGCCGGGACCGACCATGCACCCACGGACCGACCTCGACGTCGACGCCCGAGCTCGCGCGCCGGGATCGATGATGGCGGTGGGATGGATGCGCGTAGTGCTCACCGGTCCACCACGCGGCCATCATCTCGGCCTCGCACGACCAGCTGGCCGTCCACGTAGGCCTCGCCCTTCATGCGGCAGGTGCGCCCCGTTCCCCTGCAGCAGGTCGAGCTCCAGCCGCAGCTGGTCGCCCGGCACCACGGGGCGGCGGAACTTCACGTTGTCGAGCGACATGAAGTAGACGACCTTCTTCTCGGGATCGATCGCTGTGCCCATGCAGGAGCATGCCGCCCACCTGCGCCATCGCCTCGATGATCAGCACGCCCGGCATGATCGGGTGCCCGGGAAAATGCCCCTGGAAGAACGGCTCGTTGATCGTCACGTTCTTGATCCCGACCACCCGCTGCTCTTCCTCCACGTCGAGGATGCGGTCGACCAGGAGGAACGGGTACCGGTGCGGCATGATGTCCAGGATCTCGCTGATCTCGAGCACGGCCCTCCCTGCGTTCCGCCGTGCGAATCAGGCGCGGAGCCAGCGCCATGTTTCCCTGGTGGCTCGGCCGGTCGGCGAAGATGTGCGCCTGGAGCCGCCCGCCGATCAGGGCGAGGTCGCCGATCACGTCGCCCGCCTTGTGCCGCACGAACTCGTCCGGCCACCGGAGCGTGGTGCCCACCACGCCGTCATCGGACAGCACGACCACGTTCTCGACCGCGCCGCCCAGCGCGAAGCCGCGGGCCCGCAGCTCGGCCACTTCGCGCACGAATCCGAAGGTCCGCGCGCCGGCGCATCTCCCGCCCGAAGCTCGCCGGCGTCGACGCCCACTCGCCGGTCTGGTGCCCGATCACGGGGTGATCCCACTCGACGCTCACCGTGAGCCGGAATTCGTCGGCCGGCGCCACCACGTAGCTCGCACCCCCTTCGGTCAGCGCAAAGGGTCGCCGGACCCGGTACGTCACCGGTGTCCCGGGAACCTCCGTTACGCCGCCGCTGGCGAGCGCCTCGCAGCCACGGCTCGAACGATCCGTCGAGGATCGGAGGCTCCGGACCGTCCACCTCGACCGCCAGGTCGTCCAGCCCCAGCGCGAACGCCGCGGCCAGGAGGTGCTCCACGGTGTAGATCGCGTTGTCGCCCTCGCCCAGACCGGTGCGCCGCTCCGTGGCACCGCACCTCGGTCGGGGCCGCGCCGGCACCGCCGATGACCTGCCGCCGCGCTGGGAGAAGGTGATCCCCTGTGCCGCGCTCGAGGGACGGCACGTGACGCTGCTGGTGACGCCCGCGTGCAGCGCCACGCCCGTGAGCGTGACGTCGCTCGCCAGCGTCCGCCTAGCCATCGTGGCGTCGTTCCGCGACCAGCTTTTCGAGGTCGGCGATGATCGCTGGCAGGCGCAGCTGCGCCGCCTGCGTCCGCAGCGTACTCGCGATGGTTCCGGCCGATGTAACCGCTCATCGTCGCGCCCGGCAGGAACCTCACGGAAGACTCCAGTGCCGGCGCCGATGCGCGCCCCGTCGCCGATCACCACGTGATCGCCGATCCCGGCGCTGCCCGCCGACGATGACGAATCGGCCCAGGCGCGCGCTGCCACCGACCAACACGCCACCGGCCAGGATGCAGTGCTCGCCGATCCGCACGTTGTGCCCAACGTGCACCAGGTTGTCGATCTTCGTGCCCCGCTCGATCACCGTGTCGTCGATGCTGCCACGGTCGATCGTCAG
This sequence comes from uncultured Gemmatimonadales bacterium, assembly GCA_963789925.1. Taxonomy (GTDB): domain Bacteria; phylum Gemmatimonadota; class Gemmatimonadetes; order Gemmatimonadales; family GWC2-71-9; genus JAGGAG01. Next base: position 530,709 of record CAWBMQ010000004.1, on the reverse strand, counting down.
TGAGTGAGCCGATCTCGACGTCGTCGCCGAGCATGCAGCCCGCCGACGTGCGGGATGCGCTGGTGCCCCTCGGGGCCACTGTGGAAGCCGAAGCCGGTGCCGCCCAGCACCGCGCCGGCCTTCACGCTCGACGCGATCACCCAGCGCGTGACCGCCGGCCGATCACCACGTGCGCTCCCAGCCGGCAGTCGTCGCCCAGCACCACCTCATCCTCCAGCACGACCCCGGCATCGAGCCGGCACCGCGCGCCCAGTGTGACGCGCGCCCCGATGACGACGTGCGGCCCGACGGAAACGCCCTCGCCGAGTACCACCCCGGCCCCGACCCGCGCCGTCACGTCCACGCCCGGTACCGGCACCGGCGCCGGGTACAATTGCATCACCACCTGGCTCAAAGCCCGCCCCGGATCCTTCACCACGATCGCCGTGCACACCGCCGCCACCTCGGCCGCCAGTTCGTCGGTCACGAGCACGGCGGCCGCCCGGGAATCCTGCAGCTCCAGGCGATAGGCCACCGAGACGATCAGCGAGAGGTCCGCCGGACCGGCGCGGTCCAGCGGTGCAACGGACCGGATGAGCACGGAGCCATTGCCAAGCAGGCGGCCGCCGACGAGGTCGGCGACCGCCTGCGCGGTAAGTCCACCACCGGCCACGTGGGTCAGTTGGTGGCCTTGAGCTTCTCGATCACCTTGTCCGTGAGGTCAAGGGACCGGTCGGCCGCCACGATGTTGCCACCCTGCGTGCTCACGTCGAAGATCAATGGCGTAGTTGCCCTCTGCCCGCATCGCCTCGATGACGCCGTTCACCTTCTGCTGCATCGGCGCGAGCAGCTCGCGTCTCGCGAGCCTGTGCCTTCTGCTGCAGCTCCTGAGCGCGCGTCTCGAGCTGGGTGCGCTTGGTCTCGAGTTCGGTGCGCTTCGCCTGGCGCTGGGTCGGGCTCAGCACCACCGACTGCTGCTCGTAATCCGACGCCATGGAGTCCAGCGTGGCCTGGAGCTTCTGCAGCTCGGCGCGGTAGCCCTCGCTCTCCTTGGTGAACGTCTGCTCTGCCGTCGTCCAGCCAGGGGTCGACTGGAGGATCCGGCGGGCGTTCACGAAGGCGAGCTTCGTCGCGCCGGATTGGGCCGGGGCCGGGGCCGGAGCCGTCGCCGCCGGCTTCGTGGCCGGCTTCGCCTGCGCCTGTACGGGGGCCGCTGCCACCGCCGCCACCACCAGCATTCCAATACCGCGCATCACCACACCTGCGAACCGCATGTCATGCTCCTGAGTGAGAAGGTTCATCCACTGCTAAAAGAAGTTGCCGAGCCGGAAATGGAGCTGCCAGCCCGGGTCGGGCTGCAGCTGCAGGTTCGTCCGGTCAAACCCGTATCCAAGGTCGATGCCGATCGGTCCCAGCGGCGACACGACGGCCACGCCGAAACCGGCGCCCCGCATGAGCCGGGTCGGGTCCCACTGCGCCACGCTCCGGTAGTTGTTGCCGGCGTCGGCGAAAAGGCTCACGTACAGGACTGGCTCACCCGTGCCCCGAACGACACGTTGAACGCGGCCGCGGACTTGCCGAACGCGTTCGGGCTCGCGCGGTTGGTCGCTGCCAGCGGGTCGTACCCGTTCGGAGTAATCGAGAACTCCGGGTATCCCCGCAGCGGGATGCCGAACTGCACACCGCCCATCGAGTACAGCTCGGTGAAGAACGGCCCGGCGTCGCCGAAAATGAAACCTGACCGCGCGGCGAACGCGAGGACGAGCTGCACCCCGCTGCCCAGCTGGGCCGGGTTCCCGCCCAGCACGCCAAGGGGGGCGTAGAAACGGGCCTCCACGTCGAACTTCTGGAAGTCACCGGTGCCCCCCAGGATGCCGCCGTTCATCTCACCCGAGAAAGTGAGGTAGGTGCCGCCGGTCGCAAAGGGCAACCCCACCCGGGTGTCGCTTTACTATGGACGCCCCAAGGGTGGAGCGGGTGCACGAAACACAGTTGTATCGGGCCCGAAGGCCTATCGACCCGCCGGAATAGGTGATGTCCTGCAGGCCGTAGCTCAGGAACAGCCGGGTGTAGCGCGCGCCGAGCAGCGGGAAGCCGAACTGGACCTGGCCGCCCGCCTGGCGCCGCCGGCCGAGGTCGCCCACCATGTAGCGGGCCCGGGAATCGAAGACCGAGAGCGTGCCCGAGATCCGTGTCTCCCGGATGTTCGGGTCGGTGTAGGACAGGTTGAAGTCCTGGATGTTCCGCCCGAACTGCCACTGCAGCTTGCCCCGCTTGCCCTGGCCGAAGAGGTTCGGCTCCTCGAGTCCGATGAACCCGCCGATGCCGGTGCCCTGCCCCAGCGAGGCGCCGAAATTGATGTTGCCGGTGCGCTTCTCTTCCACCCGGAAGGTGATGTCCACCTCGGTGTGCGTCTCGGAGGGCACGACGTCCGGCGTGCGGTGCCGGCTGCTGGAAGAATCCGAGGTTGGCGATGTTCTGCCAGGAGCGGATCAGCGCCTCGCGGCTGAATACCTGGCCCGGGTACAGCACGATCGCCTCACGGATGACCCGCTCGTGCGTCACCTCGTTGCCGACGATCTTGATCTTGTTGACGGTGACGGGCATTTCCCTCGCGAATGTTCCACCGCAGCTCCACCACCGGCTGCCCGTCGGCGCCGGTCTTCCGGATCTCCTCCGGCACCACCTGCGCGTAGATGTAGCCGGTGTTCGCGTAGAGGTTCTGCACCGCCTCGGTGGCCTTCTCCCACGCGCTGCGGTCGAACGGCATCCTGAACTTGGGCGCACCGCCGGGGACCACCGGCCCGAACGGATAGTACTGCATCAGTTCGTCGGTCGAGTACTGCCGGTTCCCGATCATGTCGAACGTGCCAACCGTGTAGAGCGGGCCCTCGTCCACCGTGAGGCGCAGCGTCGCCTTGGCGCGCTTCACGTCGGGAATCAGGCTGTCATTCACCACCTGGAAGTCGATGTAGCCCTTCGAGGCGTACCACGCCGGCAGCCGCTCGCGGATGTCGCCCTCGAGCACCTCCTCGTCGTACTGCACCCTTCTGCCACCACCAGAATCCTTCGGGCTGGCTGCCCATGTGCTTCACGATGTCGCCGTCGGTGTACTTCCCCTTCTCGCCCTCGATCTCCACCATCGCGATGGCGACGCGCTCGCCCTCCACGATCGTGTAGGTGACATCCACCCGCCCGTCGTACGCCGTCACCGCCGCCACCGTGACGGTGGCGGAGTAGTACCCGCGGCTGTGATAGAGGGAGTCGATGGCGAACTGGCCATGCGCGATCGCCACCCGGTCCACCGGGCGGTTCACCAGCAGCTTCACCTGGTCGCGCACCGTGCCGATCGGGATCTTCGACGCGCCGACCACCGTCCAGCTCGCGAGCAGCGGGCGCTCCACCACCGTGATGACGAGGATGTTCTTCCCGTTGTCGAGCCGGGCATCGATCTTCACGTCGTCGAAGCCGCCGGAGCGGTACACGCGCGGCGATCGCCCGCTGGATATCACGCGGACTGGGCCGCTGCCCGATGACCAGTCCGGTGGCCGAAATGATGAAGGAGGCGGGAACGCGGGAGGCGCCCACCACCTCGATGCTGTCGACGGAGCGGGCTGCGCCGGCGTGGCCGGCGCGTCTTGTGCATTGAGCGGCGATGCTGCCCACACGAGCAGCGGCCACACCACCAGGAAGATGAACCGGCGCATCCGCGACAGACAGACGGCGGCGCCCCCGAAGGGACGCCGCCGGGGCTGCGTCAAGCCTGGCTGCCCGAGCCCGTCAGGGCGCGGAAGGCCAGCTTGTCGCCCTCGGGGGCCACGTCCACCTCGATCTCGTCGCCGCGACCGAGTTCACCAAGCAGGATCTTCTCGCTGAGCGGGTCCTCGATGTAGCGCTGGATGGAGCGCGCGCAGCGGCCGCGCGCCGTAGTTCTTGTCGTAGCCCTTCTCCACCAGGAAGTCGAGCGCGGCCTGCGTCAGCCGGACCTCGTCGCCGAGCCGCCGCTGCACCTCGCGCAGCAGGATCTTGACGATCTGGGCGATGTGCTCCTTGCTCGAGCGGATGGAACACGATGACGTCGTCCAGCCGGTTGAGGAACTCGGGGTTGAAGACCTTCTGCATCTCCTCCTTGACCGTTTCCTGCATCTTCTCGAAGGTCGCGCCCGCCGAGCCGCCGTGGAACCCGAGGCGACCTGTTCTGTCATGATGTCACGGGCCCCGACGTTCGAGGTCATGATCACGACGGTGTTCTTGAAGTCGATCACCCGGCCGTAGTTGTCGGTCAGGTGGCCCTCGTCCAGCACCTGGAGCAGGATGTTGAACACGTCCGGGTGCGCCTTCTCGATCTCGTCGAGCAGGACCACCGAGTACGGCTTCCGCCGCACCGTCTTGGTCAGCGTCCCCGAGTCCTCGTAGCCCACGTAGCCCGGAGGCGCGCCGATCAGCCGCGACACCGAGAACTTCTCCATGTACTCCGACATGTCCACCCGGATCAGCGCGCTGGGATCGGCGAACAGGAACTTGGCCAGCGCCCGCGCCAGCTCCGTCTTGCCCACGCCCGTCGGGCCGCAGAAGATGAACGAGCCGATGGGGCGGTTCGGATCCTTGAGCCCGGCGCGCGAGCGGCGGATGGCCCGCGACACCGCCTTGATCGCCTCGTCCTGGCCCACCACGGATGCGTGCAGCTCGTCCTCCATGCGCAGCAGCCGGGTCGCCTCGGCCTCCTGCAGCCGGGTGACGGGAATGCCGGTCCAGCGCGACACGATGAAGGCGATGTCCTCCTCGTCGATGACCGGCCGGCGCGTCTGCCGCTCCCGCTCCCACTCCTCCTGCTTGAGCCGGATCTGGTTCTGCAGGTCGCGCTCCTGGTCCCGCAGGGCGGCGGCCCGCTCGAAGTTCTGGTCGCGGACTGCCTCTTCCTTGTGGACGTTCACCTTCTCGAGCTGCGCCTTCAGCTCCGACACCTCGGCTGGCGGCACCTGCGACGCCAGCCGCGCCCGCGCGCCCGCCTCGTCGATCACGTCGATCGCCTTGTCCGGCAGGAACCGGTCGGTGATGTAGCGCTCGGACAGCTCCGCCGCGGCCTCGAGCGTCGCGTCGGGAATGCTGACCCGGTGATGGTCCTCGTACTTCTTGCGCAGGCCCTTGAGGATCTCGACCGTCTCCGTCGACTCGAGGGCGGCTCCACCACGACGGTCTGGAAGCGGCGCTCGAGCGCGCCGTCCTTCTCGATGTACTTGCGGTACTCGTTCAGCGTGGACGCGCCGACGCACTGCAGCTCGCCGCGCGCCAGCGCGGGCTTGAGCATGTTGGACGCGTCGATCGCGCCCTCGGCCGCGCCGGCGCCCACCAGCGTGTGCAGCTCGTCGATGAACAGGATGATGTTCTTGTTCTGCGCGATCTCGTTCATGACGGCCTTGAGCCGCTCCTCGAACTGGCCGCGGTACTTGGTGCCCGCGATGACCGCGGCCATGTCGAGCGAGAGCACCCGGTGGTCGCGCAGCACGTCGGGGCAGAGCGCGTTCGCGATCATGAGGGCCAGTCCCTCCACGATGGCCGTCTTGCCCACGCCCGGCTCGCCGATCAGCACCGGGTTGTTCTTCTTGCGCCGCGCCAGGATCTCCATGACGCGCTCGATCTCCTTCGCCCGGCCGATGGTCGGGTCGAGCTGCCCTTCCGCGGCGAGCTGCGTGAGGTCGCGGCAGAAGTGGTCCAGCGCCGGCGTCTTCGACTTCTTCTCGGACTTGGGCGCTGCGCCGCGGCCGCCTGCGCTGCCGCCGGCGCGCCTCGCCGGCATGTCGCTCCCCAGCAGCCGCAGCGTTTCGGCCCGCGACTGCTCCAGGTTGACGCCGGCGTCGGTCAGTACCTGCGCCGCGATGCCCTTCTCCTCGCGCAGCAGGCCGAGGAGCAGGTGCTCGGTGCCGACGTAGGAGTGGTTGAGCTCGCGCGCCTCCGTCATCGCCAGCTCCAGCACCTTCTTGGCGCGCGACGTGTAGGGCAGGTCGGGACCGGCAGCCGCGGCCGGCCTTTCCCTTCTTGACCGTCTCCTCGATCTTCTGCTGGATCTCCTCGAGGTCGACGTTGAGGTTGCTGCAGCACGGCCGCCGCGACGCCCTCGCCCTCGCGGATGAGGCCGAGCAGGATGTGCTCGGTGCCCACGTATTCGTGATGCAGTCGCGCCGCCTCTTCGCGCGCCATCTGCAGCACCTTCCGAACGCGATCAGTGAAGTTGTAGCCGTTCATCTGCGCATTCCCGCCAGGAGTCTTGTCCGCTTCATCGCCGCCGACCGACCTCGTCCTCGAGGACCCGGCGCACGATGGGCCGCACGGCGCACCGGCAGGTCCGGATCGCCGGGCGCCATGCCCTCGAGCTGGCGCCAGGTGCGCCGGCTGCGTGTTGATCAGCAACTTGTTGAGCGGTGTACATGCCGACGTCGGGAATGATGTCCATGCCCACGCCCAAGCCGGACGCCGCTGAGGAGGTTCATCGCCTCCTCGAAGGACAGCGCTCGGGCATAGCGCAGCAGCCCGTACGCGCGCCAGACCTTGTCCTCGATGACCGTCGGCGCGTCGCGGAGCAGCACCTGCGCGCGCCTGCTCCTCGTACGCCATCACCTGCCGCACCATCTTTGCCAGGTGATCGAGCAGCTCGTGCTCCGACTTTCCGAGCGTGGTCTGGTTCGACAACTGGAAGAAGTTGCCGACGACCTCGCTTCCCTCGCCGTACAACCCGCGGTAGGTCAGACCGACCTGCGCCAGGCCCTGCAGGACCTTCGAGATTTCCTTGGTCAGGACGAGCCCCGGCAGGTGGATCAGCACCGAGGCTCGCAGCCCAGTTCCGACGTTGGTCGGACAGCGAGGTAAGGTAACCGAACTCACGGGTGAAATGCGAAGGCAAGTCGTTGTCCCAGTTCGGTGTCCAGACGTTCCACCTCGTCGTAGACCGCCGTCCAGATCGAACCCCGAACAAAACCCCTGAAGCCGGAGGTGATCCTCCTCGTTCACCATCACGCCGAGGTGCCCCTGAAGCAGCAGGCGGCCCCGGTTCGCACCCGGCTCCGCCGGTCTCGAGACCCGCGAGTTCGCTGCTCACCAGGTGCCGCTCGTGCAGCAGCTGCCGGTCGGCGTGCTCCAGCCGGTCCAGACGGAACCGCGCCGCCCGTTTCAGCGTCGGCGCGTCCGCCGCGGCCGCCTCCAGGTCGCGTCAGCACCTGTCCTCCCGTTCCGGACTCGCTGTTCCGGCTGGTGAACGTCCGCCCCGCAAGGTTCCGCGCCAGTCGGACCCGCGTGGAAAGCACCATGTGGCTCGAGGGACCGCTGGCGTCGAGCCAGCCCACGCCGCCGTCGGGCACCAGCGAGAGGTCGATCATTCCACGCCCTCCAGCTGCGGAGCCGGTCACGCAGCTCGGCCGCGAGCTCGAAGTTCTCCGCCTCCACCGCGGCCCGCAGCCGGCCCCGGAGGGCTCGGCCGGATCCTCGCTCACCGCGAGCTCATGCGGCAGGGCCGGCAGTGGCTCGGCGCCGGGCGCCACGTACCGCTCCCCCACGTGCGTGCGTGGAGCCGTGAAGCCGGCGCAGCAGGTCACGGAGCTGCCGCGCTCGAAGGTGGCATAGCACTCCCCGCAACCGAGACGACCTGCCTCCCGGAAATCCTGCAGCGTAGCCCCGCACCCCGGGCAGGCCGCGCGCGTCCCCGTGCCACGCGGGCTCGGGCGACTTGCCCATCGCCGCGAGGAAACTGCCGAGCGGTGTCTTGGGCAGCAGCGTGGAGCTCTCCACCCCGCGCTCCGCCGCGCACTTCTCGCAGAGATGCTGCGTCGTCACCTGCTCCTCGACGATCTGCGTAAGGTGCACCACCGCCTCGCGTTCGCTTGCACTGGTCGCACTGCATCAGGGCATCGCCCCCGCCCCGCTCGCCGGCACCAGCCGTCCCTCCTCCAGGGAGAGCACCCGGTCGGCGCGCTGCGACAGCAGGACGTTGTGGGTCACCACCACCACCGCCGTTTCATAGCTGCGGGCCAGGCCCGCGAAGAGGTCGTGCAGCCGGTCGGCGTTGTGGGCGTCGAGGTTACCCGACGGCTCGTCGGCCAGCAGGACCACCGGGTCGTTCGCCAGCGCGCGCGCCACCGCCACCCGCTGCTGCTCGCCACCCGACAGTCGCCCCGGCTCGATGCGTCATCCGGCCCGCGAGACCGACCGCCGCGAGCAGTTCCTCGGCCCGGGCCCGGGCTGCCGCCTCGGCGCTCCCCGCGATGAGCTAGCGGCAGCATCACGTTCTCCAGCGCCGTGAACTCCCGCAGCAGGTGATGGAACTGGAACACGAACCCGATCTTCCGGTTCCGCAGCGCGGCGAGCTCGTCGGGCGACAGGTCGGCGTAGGTACTCGCTCCCATCCAGTGATACCGTCGCCGCCGGTGGGCCGATCCAGCGCGCCCAGCAGGTGGAGCAGCGTGCTCTTCCCCGACCCGCTCGCGCCCATGATGGCGACGAACTCACCCCGGGTGACGCTGAGGTCGGCGCCGGTGAGCACATCGATCGGCTGCCCGTCGCCGCCCTCGTACACCTTGCGGATGCCCCGCGCCTCGAGGAGGGCCATTACTCGTGCCGGATCGCTTCGACCGGCGTCAGCCGCGCCGCGCCGCGCGCCGGGAACCAGGTGGCCACGAGCGCCAGCAGGAAGCTCGCGGCGAGCACCACCAGCACGTCGGGCAGCTGCGATGTGCACCGGGAGCCGGTCGATGAAGTACACCGACGGATCGATCCGCATCCAGCCGGACCGGTCCACGATGTACGCCATGAGCGAGCCCGATCGCGAGCCCGGTGAAGGTGCCCACCGCGCCGATCATCGCGCCCTGCAACAGGAAGATCCGGCCGATCGCAGCGGCCCGTCAGCCCCATCGCCTGCAGGATGCCGATCTCCCGCGTCTTGTCCGCCACCACCATCGTGAGCGTGCCCACGATGTTGAACGCTGCGACGATCATGATGAAGAAGATGACCAGCCCCATGGCGAGCTTCTCCAGCTTGCAGCGCGCTGAACAGGCCCGCGTTCTGGCTCTGCCAGTCGAGGTAGCGGATACGGGATAGCCCAGCTTCTCCACCAGCCGCACGCCGACCGCCGGCGCCGTGCCCGGGTTGCGCACGCGGATCTGGATGCCCGACACGGCGCTGCCCAGTCCGGTGAACTGCTGCGCTGCCGGCAGGGACATCACCACGAACTGGTTGTCGTACTGGAACATCCCGGTGTTGAAGATGCCGGTCACCTCGTATTGCCAGAGCTGCGGCATCGCGATTCCCAGCGCGGCGTTCACCTTGGGCGGCTTGGGCGGAATCAGGGTCACGACGTCCCCGACCTGGATCGCCGAACCGGCTCGGCCAGCCGTTCACCCAGGATCATGCCCCCGTCCACCGACGGATTGGTGGTCTGGAAGCGCGAGGTCGCCCCGCACGATCTTCTGCGGCAGCGTGGTCACCGCCATCGAGCCGGTGTCCGCGTCGAAACCAAGGATGTTTACCGCCTCCGCATAGTCGCGTCCCGCGGTGAGCAGCGACTGGGAGATGACTTCCGGCGCCGCCGCCAGGACGCCGGGATCCGCGCAGGATTGTCGTGCGCACGCGTGGCCCAGTCATCCAGCCGGAGCCCGGAGCCGAAGGTGAGGATCCGAAGGTGCGGGTTGGCGACCAGGATCCGCTCGCGCAGGTCGTCGCGCAGACCGTTCATGACGCCCAGCACCACGATCAGCGCCGCCACGCCCACCATCACGCCACCGTGGCGATCAGGGTGTTGAGCGAGAGGAAGCGGCCCTTCCGCCGGGACTGGAGGTAGCGGCGCGCGATGCGCCACTTCGAGCCGGGACGTGGTGAAGCCCGGGATCACTCATCACCCGTGCCCGCCATCTCGTCCGTGCCGGCCTCCTCCGGCCGCATGGCGGGGAACAGGATCACGTCGCGGATGCGCGGCTGGTCGGTCAGCAGCATCACCAGCCGGTCGATGCCCAGCCCACCCCGCCAGCGGGCGGCATCCCGTACTCCAGCGCGCGGATGTAGTCGGCGTCATAGTAGCTGCGCCTCGTCGTCCCCGGCGGCGCGCTGTCGTACCTGGTCCTCGAACCGGGCCGCGCTGGTCGTCGGGATCGTTCAGCTCGCTGAACGCGTTGGCCATCTCCTCGCCCGCCGACGAACAGCTCGAACCGCTCCGTCAGCGTCGGGTCGTCCCGGTGCGGCTTCGCCAGCGGCGAGAGCGCCCGGGGGTAGTCCACCACGAATGTCGGCTGCACCAGGTGCGGCTCGAGGAACGCCTTGAACATCTCGTCCAGCAGCTTGCCGGCCGACCAGCGGGCCGCCTCCTCGCGTGCGATCCCCTGCGTGACCAGGGCCGCGCGCATCTCCGGCTCGGTCGCCTTCTGCACGTCGATTCCCGAGGCGCCCGCGGATCCCGTCGACGAAATCGAACCCGGCGCCACGGCGGCGTGAAGTCGAGCGGGTGTCCTCGCCTTCCAGCGTGGCGCCGCCGCATCACTGCGTGCACCAGCGCCGCCACCATCTCCTCCACCAGTTCCATCATGTCGTGGTAGTCGGCGTAGGCCTGGTACCACTCGAGCATCGTGAACTCGGGGTTGTGGGTCCGGTCCATCCCCTCGTTCCGGAAGTCGTGCCCGATCTCGTACACCCGCTCGAGCCCGCCCACGAGGAGCCGCTTGAGGTACAGCTCGTCCGCGATGCGGAGGTAGAGCGGCATGTCCAGCGCGTTGTGGTGGGTCACGAACGGCCGCGCCGCGGCGCCGCCATAGAGCGGCTGCAGGATCGGCGTCTCGACCTCGAGGAAGCCGCGCTCGTCCAGGAAGCGGCGAATGTGACTGATCACCGCGCGCGCGAATGCGGAAGATCTCCCGCACCTCGGGGTGCACCGCGAGGTCGGCGTAGCGCTGGCGGAACCGGACCTCGGGGTCCTCCAGGCCCCCGTAGCACCGTCTCGTGCCCTCCTCCGTCTGCTGCACCTTCCCCCGCGGCAGCGGACGCAGGCTCTTCGCGAGCAGGGTCAGCGACTCGACCCGGACGTGTCGTCTCGCCCGTACGGGTGCGGAAGAGCCTGCCGCTGCGCCCCCACGTGATCGTCGAGGTCGAGCAGCTTCACCACCTCGAACGCCGTCACCCAGCGCGTCCTGCCGGAAGTAGAGCTGGATCCGGCCGCTCCCATCCTCCAGGTGCGCGAACGCCGTCTTGCCCTGCGAGCGGAAGGCGACGAGCCGCCCGGCCACCGCCGACCGCGGGTCCGTCGTCGCCCATCGCCGTCGTCGTACGCCGCCAGCGACTCGGCGGCCGTGTGCGTGCGCGCGAAGCGGTAGGCGAAGGGCGCGACGCCCATCGCCTCGAGGGCGGCGCGGCTTCTCCCGCCGGGCCGCTTCGACGTAGGTGCTGCTCGTACCGCTCGTCACGCCGCGCTTGCTCCCGTACTGCTTGAGGTAGGACTGGATGAACTCGTCGAGGTCGCCGTCCATCACCCGGTGCACGTCGCTCACCTTGAGCTCGCGTCCGGTGGTCGTTCACCATGGTGTACGGCTGGAACACGTAGGACCGGATCTGGTTGCCCCACGAGTTGTCGGTCTTGGTCGCCTCGAGCTTCGCCTTCTCCGCTTCCTGCTCCTCCAGCTTCCGCTGGTAGAGCGCCGCGCGCAGCATCTTCATCGCCGTCGCCTTGTTCTTGCCCTGGCTCCGCTCCTGCTGGCAGGCCACGACGATGCCGGTGGGCTCGTGCGTGAGCCGCACCGCCGAGGAGGTCTTGTTCACGTGCTGCCCGCCGGCGCCCGACGCGCGGTAGACGTCCATCTTGATGTCCTCGTCGCGCAGGTCGATCTCGATGGTGTCGTCGATGTCGGGATACACGAACACCGACGCGAAGGAGGTGTGCCGCCGCGCCTGCGAGTCGAAGGGCGAGATGCGCACCAGGCGGTGCACGCCCTTCTCCGCCTTGAGGTAGCCGTAGGCGTACTGTCCCTTGATCTCCAGCGTCGCCGACTTGATCCCCGCCTCTTCGCCCGGCAGCAGGTCGAGCATCGTCACCTTGAACCCGTGCCGCTCCGCCCAGCGGTGATACATCCGCATCAGCATCTCGGCCCAGTCCTGCGACTCCGTGCCGCCGGCGCCGGGATGGATCGTGAGGATGGCGTCGCGCCCGTCATCGGGACCCTGCAACATCGCCTGCAACTCGATCGCGCGCATGCCCTCGTCCAGCCGGGACACCTCACTCTCGAGCTCCGATTCCATGCCCGGGTCCGGCTCCGCGTGCAGCAGGTCGGCAAGCCCCCTCGCATCGGCGGCGCGAGTGTTCAGCTCGTCGAATGGTGTCACCCAGTTCTTGAGGATTTTCACTTCCTGTACCACGGTCCGAGCCCGCTCCTGGTTGGTCCAGAACCCGGGATCGCCCTGCTGGGATTCGAGCGTGCTCAGGCGCTCCCGCTTGTTGTCCAGGTCAAAGAAAACCTCGGAGTTCACGGAGTCGATTCTCGAGATCGGCGAGACGTTCATTCAGCTCGGACATGCGATTCCCAGTAAGAAGTCTGCCTCAAACCTAAGCAGGGTGAGGGGTGAGGGGTGAGGGGGACGAAGGTGTAAGTGCAAAGGGGGTCCGCCCTTGCCTGGCGAACCCCCTTACCGCTCACCTCTCACCGCTCACCGCACGCTAGAAGATCTGGCTCCCATCGCCCAGAATCTCGTTCAGCGCTTCCCGGAAGTACGGTGTCGAGTCGGCGAGTTCGCGGCCCACCTGCTCCACGTACTCTTCCCAGCTCTTCGTGATCTCCTCCTTGAACGACTCCTTCACCGTCCCTGCCTTGAGCGCATCGCGCCGCTTGGCAGGATGGTACACCACCATGTCGGACACCAGGGCCCGCGCGAGACGCCGCGCCTTGAGGGACGGATCCTGCGACAGGAACGGGTTCACCGCCCGGCCACCCGCGGCCGGACGTGGTGGCACCACTGGTTGCGGCAGCGGTGTGGTGCCGGGCCGCGGCTGCGGCGGCCGAGCGCCCGGGATCGCCGGCGGGATGAGCGACGATGCCTGCGCTGGACGCGGGGTCGCCGGCGTCGCCACCGGTGGCGACGTCGGCACCTCGGCGCGCGGCGTGAGTACCGGCGTCGCCGGAATTGGCGGCATGGGCGCCGGGCGGGGCGGAGGCGGCGCCGCAGTCCGGATCGGGGCGCTCGCTGCCACCGGTGCCCCTGCGTCCGGCATCACCGAAACGGGGAAGACGGCCGCGCACACCGAACAGCGCGCACGCACGCCACCCGCCGGGACCTTGGCCGGATCGACGCGGAAAGTGGTGGAACAGCTCGGGCACTGGACGTTCATGCGCCCTCCTCTGCCGCCGCGCCCCGGCGGCGATCAACGACGAATACGGAACCCGGCAACGTCTTCGCGTAACTCTTCATCTCGGTGGCGAGTTCGCTGACCTGCGCGGGGTGGGTGAACTTCCGGTTCCGGTTCGTCACGATGCCGATCGACAGCGTCATGAGCGGAACCCGGTGCAGCTGGCCGCGCCGGTCCTTGCCGAAGAAATACCCCGCGCGCCGGTCCTGGTCGCTGTACTGCAGCGGGATCAGCGTGTCGAACACGTTCAGGATCTCGGTGCACACCCCGCTGATCTCCGGGGCCGGCACGATGAAGATGAAGTCGTCACCCCCAATGTGCCCCACGAACCCCCGCGCGCCAAGCAGCCCCTTGACCACGTCGTGCAGCAGGCGCGAAAGGAGGTAGATGACCCGGTCGCCGTCATAATAGCTGTACCGGTCGTTGTACTCCTTGAAGTGGTCGAGGTCCGCATAGCACACCGCGAACTCCTCCCCCGTCTCCAGCCGGCGGCGCACGTCGCGCTCGATCTCCGTGGTGCCGGGAAGCCGCGTGGAAGGATGGACCGAGACGTCGCGCTCGGTCCGTGCCCGCATCGCTTCGATCCGCGACCGCTGCTCTTCCGGTCGAGAAGAAGGCGGTCAAGACCTCATCCGACCCTGCAGAAAACCACTCCCGCACCACTTCGCTCTTGTGCTCGCCGGCCAGGGCCACCACTGGCACGATGGCCGTGAAGGCATCGCCCTTCAGCCGGCGCACCAGACCCAGCCCCTGCTCGACCGAGCGCTCGGCGTCGAGAAACAGCACGCAGGGGTGACCCCGCAGCACGATCGACTCGATTTCCTCGGCGATCGCGAGCGAAACCAGGGGGTAGGAACGCTCCTGGGCCCAGTGACGCACGAGCGACGGCACAGGAGCGCCGTCGGGTGCGTAGAAAAGAATTGTGGGTCTGGTTCGCACCCTACCGGCCTCGTAAACTAGTAATTGATAGCAACTTACGTAGTGAATGAGGGAGAGTCAAACCACCCGCCCCCGCCGCCGCCCACTTGCTGTCGTCCTAGATGAAGAATGCCGCGACCGCGATCATGGCATACACTGCAAGCAATTGCACACCCTCGAACCAGTGCGATTCACCGTCCAGCGTCACGATCGACGTCACCAGAGTGGCGAGAAACAGGATCGCCACCTCGAAGGGCTGGAACACCAGGTTCATCGGGTGCCCGAAGAACAGGCTGATGAACACGAGCAAAGGAGCGACAAGCAGTGCAATCTGTGTGCTCGACCCCAGTGCAATCTGGAGTGACAGGTCAATCTGTCCTTTGCGGGCAACCATGACGGCCGTCGCATGTTCGGCGGCATTGCCGATCAGCGGGATGATGATGAGGCCGAGAAAGATCTGGGACAGCCCCAGGTCGGCGGTCACCGCTTCCGTGGCATGCACCAGTATCTCCGACATCACGGCGACGCCGACTGTCGCGAGGCCCAGCACGACGATCGCACGGCCAACGCTCCACCGCTCGCCCTCGAGCGGGTGCGGCTCGCCACCGATGAGGCGCTTGTGGGTCTTGAGCGTAAAGAGAAGTGACGCGGCGTACGTGATGAGGAGCACGATCGCCACGCCTTCAGCGAGGTGCAGCCCGTCCATCCGTGCACTCGGCTCGGGATGCGAATACTTGAAGAGCGCCGGCAGCACGAGGCTCACGATGGCGAGCACCAGCATGCCCGCGCTCATCCCGGCATTCGTGCGGTTGAACTTCAGCTCCGATTCCTTCAATCCGCCGGCCACGATCGACAGGCCCAGGATCAGGAGCAGGTTCCCGAGAATGCTGCCGGTGATCGATGCCTTCACCAGGTCGACCAGGCCCGCCTGGAGCGCCGCGATCGCGATGATGAGTTCGGCCGCATTGCCGAACGTTGCATTGAGGAGCCCGCCCAGCGTGGGACCGGAGCGCGCCGCGATCTGCTCCGTCGCCTCGCCCATGAAGCCGGCGAGGGGCAGCACGCCGAGACACGCGGCGGCGAACACGAGGATCGGCGATGCGTGCATGTAGTTGAGCACGATGGCCGCCGGCACGGCCAGAAGCAGCACCCTTCTCAGCCAGGAGATCTTCGGCTTCGGCTTCGGCGCGAGCTTCCCGACCGATGGCGGACGCCGCTCGGGCACCGGCTCAGTCACCTCCCGTCGCTCGAGCCTCCCCTGTCGCTCGGGCCTCGCCTGCCGCTCCAGTCGTTCCTGGCGCAGCTTTTCCTGCCGCTCCTGGCGAGTCGGCCGCTCCTGTTTCTCGCGCGCCGTCTTTTCCTGGCGAGCCGGCTTTTTCCTGCTGTTCCTGCCGCGGCACTTTCTCCTGCCGCTGCTGGCCTTCTGGCCGCTCCTGCCTCGACGGTCGCTCCCGCGGAGGCGGCATCACCGGGGCGCTGACCCCCGCCCGCGCCGCTACTTCAGCGATCACCACTTCGGGGGGAATTCCCTTCTCGCCCAGGAATCGTGTGAGTGCGCCGCGCCGGTCAGTGAGGGCGGCGAGCAGCACCTTCGCCTCGAGCGGTCCCTCGCCAGCGGCGCCCGCCTCGAGCAGACGTCGCGCATGCGAGGACAGCGGTACACCTTCGGCCTGCGGCGCGTCACTCCGCACCCGCACGCGCTTCTGCCCGCTCTCCAGCAAGAACACCAGCGCATTACGGTCGATCCCCGCAGCGTCGAGTGACGACTGGGCCAGGTCGCTCGAACGGAGCAGGCCAAGGAGAAGGTGCTCGGAGCCGATGAACTCGTGACCAAGGCGCTCGGCCTCGGCACGCGCGTCACCCAGGACGCGCTCGGCGGCCTCGCTCAGGGGTTGGTCAGACATGGTCGGGAAAAAGGGGATGCCCGCTGTGCGCACCGCGATCGCGTCCAGGATCACCGGGTGGGCAGCGGGTACTGCGCTTCGTCGAGCGGCGTCGCTTCCTCGATGAGCATGATGGGAATGCCGTCCTCGACGCGATAGACCAGCTTCGATTCGCGGCAGAGGAGTACCTCGGGCGGCCCTTCGTGATACTCGAGGGGTGCCTTGCTCTTCGGGCACACGAGGATGTCCAGCAACTCTTTGGGCAGGCTCATTTCTTCCGATCCGTGGGAGGAAAGCCGAAGCGCTGCAGCTGAGCTTCGTTCTTGCGCCACCGTGGCGCCACCTTCACCCGGCATTCCAGGTACACCTTCTGGCCCAGCAGGGCCTCCAGTCGCGTCCGGGCATGGCTGCCGATCTGCTTGATCATCGAGCCACTCCGCCCGATGATCATGCCTTTCTGCGACTCCCGCTCTGCGAACAGTGACGCCCGAATGTACACCGGCTCCGCAGCCTCGCGGAACTCCTCGACCTCGGCCGTGAAGGAATACGGCAGCTCGTCGCCCAGCAGCTCGAACGCCGCCTCCCGCAGGTATTCCACCACGAAGAACCGGACGGGCTGCGTGCCTACGTCGTCAGGGTCGTACTCGAACGGCGCCTCCGGCAGGAGACTCCCGACCCGCGCCAGCAGGTGCTCGATGCCATCCCCTGATTCGCTCGATACGGCGAGCGCTTCCCGCGCCAGCTCGCGCCGACGGTCGGCGTGCACCAGGTCCACCTTGGTATACACGACCAGCACCGGTGCAATGAGCTTTGCCTCCGGACCCACCAGTTCGCGGAATGGAGGCGCCGGCGCATCAGCCGCCGGGTGCAGGTGCAGGATCACGTCCATCCGCGGCAGCGCGGCGAGCGCGAGCTCCCGCATCCGCTCCTGCATCAGGTAGGACGGGTCGAGCAGGCCCGGCAGGTCGTGCCAGATGTACTGGATGTCGCCTTCGGTCCGGAGTCCCACGACCGGCAGGCGTGTCGCCTGGGCCTTGGGGCTCACGATGGCGAGATGAACGCCGACAAGGCGATTGAGGAGGGACGACTTGCCGACGTTCGGAGCGCCCGCGAGGGCGACGTGGCCACAGTGAGTCATGGCCGGAAGGTAGTCGGGGCCGCTGCGATGTCTGGTCATACGCCCGGCGGTCGGGCCTCCGTCCATCGGCTAGGGGGAAACCCGCTTCCAGCCCGGAATCGCTGCGCCGATCAGCGCACCGATCGCGGCGCCGCCAATCCCCACCACCAACCCACCGGCCACGGCCGTGGTGCCGGCGGAGTCCTGAGGTCAGCTTCACAGAAACGCCGCGACGCCCCAAGTCACGGTCCGATGACGATCCTGGATCGCACGTGATGCGCCCCTTCCGGTTGGTGCTTCGGGTGCCTCCGTTTGCGCTCGTGGTCGCTGGGTCACCGTACGGAGAAGCGAATCCCGCAGTGACGCCGATCGCTGGCCGACAAGTACCGACGCAGACTGTGCGCCGCTCCCGCCATATGGCTAACGCCTGCGCGTGGCCCGGCGAGTCCCACTGGGCCACGGCAGCGCCGGCGTGGAGGACGCGTAGTGCCATGACGTAGGAGCTGCATTCAAGACTGAGCGCATGATGGTCACCAGGAGAAAGGAGTTGTTCGGAGTGAGCGCCGGGCGCCGACACTGCCGTGATGCCCCGACGCGGTCCACCTGCCTAGTACCGGATCACACTGAGCGTCCGATACTGACTCTTCCGCCATCATGAGTTGGCGCATGCGCTGCTGGACAGGCGAGGCGGTACGCCTGCGCACTCGCGCTGCGCACACCAAGAGACCAGCGAGTACACATGTCGACCAGACGGTACGTGACCGACTCGCCATGGAGCCTCTGGCTTCCATCGGGTTGAACACGGACCTGCTAATCGCCGACAACATGGCGTTCCCTTCAGGAGTTCAACGGTGCCCAGTCCGGCGGGAACGGTACTGCTGGTACCGCCAGATGGTGAAAGCGACAGCCAGGAGGAACCAGCAAGGTGGTGCCGAGATGCGATTGTGCGCCCTGCCACCAGGTGCCTGCGAGGCGGGACATGGCCGCGTTCTTCCTGGAAGGCCGTTGGGGGGAACAGCGACGACGGAAGAGCCAGTGGAGGAGGATCGAATAGCTGAAGAGAACTAGGAACGGAAACGCGAAAAGCGAATGGCGCCGTCTTACCGCCGAATGCGGGCGGCGTGCAGGAGCGAGGCGCGGCGGAGGCGGCCGCGTTCGTGTGACGGTCGGTCCCATGGGGCTGCCCAGCGGCTCAAGTGCCAGGCGAGGGCTCGCACCGTGGGAAAGGCTGAACATGTCGGTTAGCGCGAGGTCGCACCCGGTCTCCTGGCGGATCCGCTCGCGGCAGATGATGGCGAGCAGCGACGTGCCACCCAGGTCGAAGAAGTTCTGCTCCCGCCCCACCGTCTTCAGGTGCAGCACCTCGCACCAGAGGCGAAACACCAGGCCTTCCAGCTCGACGGCGGCGGTGCCGGCCACCTCGAGCGGCGCCGCGGGCTCGGTCTTGCGTGCGTACACCTCCGCCGGAACGCCGACGGCGCTCGCGCCGGCGGGCACGTCGTACATCACGGCGGATCCGGCGCCCACGATGGCCCAGGCTCCGATGGTGACTTCCGGCAGTATCGACGCGTTGGAGCCCACATAGGCGCCCTCACCCAGCACCACCCGCGCATTGAGGACGGCGTTGGGCGCGATGACGGCGCAGGCGCCCACATGCGACTCGTGCCCCACCACCGCACCCATGAAGACGCACACTCCGTCGTCGAGCGTCGCCTCGGGGCCGAGCGTGGCATTCTGATAGACGATGACGTCGCGCGCGAGGTCACGCCAGTGACGTCCACGTCGGGGCTCACCAGCGACACGAAGGGCACGCCGGAGGAGAGGATCCGGCTGCGCACCTCCTTGCGGCTTCGTGTGGCGCGCGCCACCAGGTTCGCCGCCTCGGAGGTCGCCGGATCGGCATCGTGCAGGGTATCGATGCGCCCGACCACCGGCACGCCGAGACGCTCGCTGCCGAGCTTGGCGGGGTCGTCATCGAGGAGCACGATGTGATCCCAGCGGGGTGCCGGGCGTTGATCTGCTGCGCCAGGCGCACGCCTTCGGAGTTCCCCGCCCCGCAGAGGTACAGGGTGCGCATGGTCAGGTGATCCGCTTGAGGTCGGGGCGGATTCGCTCGGCCGCGCCGGTCATCCAGTCGCTGCAGGTATGGCAGCGCGCCGGCAGTTCGTCAAATCGGTGCTGCAGGTGCAGCTCGCGATAGCCGCCGAGCCGGTGCCAGAGGGCCACGAGGGGGGTGTTCCAGGCATTACCGACACTCTCGTCGCCCTCGGTGTCGCCGGGGCAGCGCGGCACCCGGCCGTCCCAGAACACGTGCATCATCGTGAGGGCCCAGGGGCACGGGATGCGATCTTTCGCCGGCACGGAGAGGACCGTCTCGAACTTGCCGCCCCAACTCAGCTGGTTTCGCACCTTGAGGGTGGCGCCGCGCTCCAGCCAGTAGTTGGAGAACGGCTGTATCTCGTGGGCATTGTCGGCCATGGCGATGAACTGCACCTGGATTTCGGGTCCGTCGGCTTGCTGCCGCCGCATGGCGATGAGCCGCTCGACGTTGGCATAGACGATGTCCCGGTCACTGCCGACGCGCGCCGCCTCGTAGGTGGCCTTCGTGAAGCCGTCGATGCCGATCACGATGAGGTCGACGCCACTCTCGAGGAGCGACGCGGCGACGGGCTCGGTCAGGAGGAGCCCATTGGTGTTGACGTTGAGCGACTCGAGGCCGACCCACTTGCCGTAGCGCAGCATGCGGCCGAGAAGGTCAGGCTCGAGCAAGGGCTCGCCACAGAAGGAGAACCAGCATTCGGTGCGAGGGGCGACGGCGGCGATCTGGTCGGCCAGGCGGCACCAGAGAGCCATGGGCATGACGCCCTTGGGACGGCACATCTGGGGGTGGTGGCACATCGAGCAGCGGAGGTTGCAGTCAGCGCAGACCTCGACGGCGAACTTCCTGGGGAACGGAATCTCGTGCAGGGTACGGGCAATGGCGGCGAGGTCGTTGGCGAGCATTGGCGGCATCTCTCCGGACATCAGGGCGGCGCACGGCAAACAAGTCCTGACGCACGAATGCATGAAGCGGGTTAGGAGATGGTGAAAGCCGGGTGTACGGATCTTCAGACGAGTTGAAGAGGCGACCGGAGGTACTGCAGAGCCTTGCAGCGACCCACGAGGGCGGGGAGGCCCGCGAAAACATCGTGGACGACGTCGGTGGCCTCCGTGGTAACGTCAGTTAGTCGTGTCACCAGGCACTGCGCGGGAGGTGGAAATGGAGAAGCCCGGGATCCTTTAGGGACCCCGGGCTTCAGAGGCTGGCAACGGCCTACTCTCCCACGCCCTCTCGAGCGTAGTACCATCGGCGCTACAGGGCTTAACTACCGTGTTCGGAATGGGAACGGGTGTGGCCCCTGCGCGCTAGTCGCCAGCCGAATGTGTTGGGCCTCGAGGAGACGGCCCTACAATCGGCGGATCGGATGGTGTGCTTTACGGTGCGAGGAAACTGGAAGAGATCAAACTTCACGGGCGATTAGTAGCGCTCGACTGAAGGTCTCGCGACCCGTACATCTGCGCCCTATCAACGTGGTAGTCTCCCAGGGCCCTTCAGGGGGCTTAAGCCCCAGGAATGTTCATCTTGGGAAGAGTTTCCCACTTAGATGCTTTCAGCGGTTATCTCCGCGCGACATCGCTACCGGGCGTTGCCCCTGGCGGGACAGCCCGTACACGAGCGGTCGCTTCGTCTCGGTCCTCTCGTACTAAAGACGACGTCCCTCAACATTCCCACGCCCACGACGGATACAGACCGAACTGTCTCACGACGTTCTGAACCCAGCTCATGTGCCACTTTAACCGGCGAACAGCCGGACCCTTGGGACCTTCTCCAGCCCCAGGATGTGACAAGCCGACATCGAGGTGCCAAACCGCGCCGTCGATGTGAACTCTCGGGCGCGATAAGCCTGTTATCCCCAGCGTACCTTTTATCCGATGAGCGATGACCCATCCACACGGGATCACCGGATCACTTACGCCGACTTTCGTCCCTGCTCGCGCCGTCGCGCTCGCAGTCAGGCGGGCTTCTGCGTATACACTCGTCGTGCGATTACCGACCGCACTGAGCCCACCATTGCGCGCCTCCGGTACTTTTTAGGAGGCGACCGCCCCAGTCAAACTACCCACCAGTCACGGTCCTCGGCGGTGTTGCCGCCTGAGTGAGAACGTTAGTAGAAGAAGGGTGGTATTTCACTGTTGCCTCCCTACCGGCCAAAACCGGCAGATCAACGGCTCCCACCTATGCTACGCAGCTTTTACCGACGTTCAATGACAGGTTGTAGTAAAGGTGCATGGGGTCTTTTTGTCCTGTCGCGGGTAATCGGAATCCTCACCGATACTGCTATTTCGCCGAGCTTACGGAAGAGACAGCACCCAAGTCGTTACTCCATTCGTGCAGGTCGGAACTTACCCGACAAGGAATTTCGCTACCTTAGGACCGTTATAGTTACGGCCGCCGTTTACCGGGGCTTCGGTTCATTGCTTCGCCTTGCGGCTGACAACTTGCCTTAACCTTCCGGCACCGGGCAGGAGTCAGTGTCTATACGTCGGCTTGGAAAATGCCTTAGCAGACACCTGTGTTTTTGCTAAACAGTCGCTTGGGTCGATTCTCTGCGGCCGGCCTGGGCTTGGGTTGTACACCCTCACCTACTACCGGCACCCCTTATCCCGAAGTTACGGGGTCATTTTGCCGAGTTCCTTTTCCGTAAATCACTCGAGCACCTTAGGCTGCTCGCCTCGCCTACCTGTGTCGGATTACGGTACGGTCGACGTTGCATCGTGATCTGCGAAGCTTTTCTCGGGAGTATGCGTCAGCCACCCTTTATCGGGTATTGCTACCCTGTCGGCATCGGTTCTCGGCTATCCTGGCGGATTTGCCTACCAGGAAACGCCTACCACCTTACAGCGGAATCCACCACCCGCCGGTGACCTTGCTCCTCCGTCCCTCCTCAGACTGATAACCTTTCAACGTCGGTACGGGAATATTGACCCGTTTCCCATCAGCTACGCCTCTCGGCCTCACCTTAGGGACCGACTAACCCTGAGCTGATCGACATGGCTCAGGAAACCTTAGGCTTACGGTGACAAGGGTTTTCACCTTGTTTCTCGCGTACTTAATCCGGCATCCTCACTTCCCACCGCTCCACCGGAAGGCTTCCGCCCCGGCTTCACTGCTGTGGGAACGCTCCCCTACCCCTCATGCTTGCGCATGAAGACATAGCTTCGGTGGGTGGCTTAAGTCCCGACCATTATCGGCGCGACATCGCTTGACTGGTGAGCTATTACGCACTCTTTAAAGGAATGGCTGCTTCTAAGCCAACCTCCCAGCTGTCACAGCAACCTCACATCCTTTGCTACACTGAGCCACCACTCCGGGGCCTTAGCTGATGTTCTGGGTTCTTTCCCTCTCGCCACAGTACATTAGCGCACTGCGACTGCCTCCTGGGCAGCATTCAACGGGCATTCGGAGTTTGGTTGGGGGAGGTACGACTATTCGCCGCCCGGACCCATCCAGTGCTCTACCTCCCGTGAACTCATTTCCCAAGGCTATACCAAAATATATTTCGGGGAGAACCAGCTATCTCCGAGCTTGATTGGCCTTTCACCCCTATCCTCAAGTCATCCCAGCGGTTTTCAACCCACATGGGTTCGGTCCTCCACCGCCTGTTACGGCGGCTTCAACCTGCTCAAGGATAGATCGCCACGGCTTCGGGTCTACGCCCACGTACGCTAGCGCCCTATTCAGACTCGCTTTCGCTCTGGCTCCGGGCCTGAGGCCCTTAACCTGCACGTGAGCAGTAACTCGCCGGATCATAATGCAAAAGGCACGCAGTCAGGGCTTGCGCCCCTCCTACCGCTTGTCGGCACACGGTTTCAGGATCTATTTCACTCGCCACCTGGCGTGCTTTTCA
>CAWBMQ010000004.1:0-505000 GCA_963789925.1 uncultured Gemmatimonadales bacterium | reverse complement strand
AGTCTTTGTTCTGAACCCGCTTGACTGCCCAGACCACAGGGCAGCAAAGGGAGGGCAAACGTAGCGATCGCATCACAGAGACGCAAGGGCTCGGAATACCGCAGCACCCGTGACGTCGTAACAAAAACGAGGGCCCCTCCCGGAGCCCCCGTTTCAACCGCTCAAATGGGACCGCTATGGCGTCAGATCCTTCCGCGGCGGCTCCATCCGCACGATCCAAAGCCCGTTGTTGTCGTCGTTTACGTACGCCAGGCCGTCCTTCACCACCACGCCCCAGGTCATGGCCGAGTTCTGCGTCTTCCCTTCCATGTCGGCGGTGTTGAGGTGCGCCATTTCCCGGCCCTGCGCGCGCAGGTCGCCCCGCAGTTCGCCCGAGATATCGAAGGCGCGGAAGCCGGCGTTGTACGCGCCCATGTAGAGCGTGTCACCTGCCACCCACACGTTGTGCACGCCGCCGATACTCCGGCTCGTACCACGCCACCGAGCGCGGATGATCGATGTCGCTCACGTCGAGCACCTGCAGGCGACCGTACGCGCGGAACGACGACGCGTCCTTGCCGCCCTTCACGCCCGTCGCGGGGAAGACCTCGTCGGCGATGAAGATGTAGTTCTTGTGCCGCCACGCCGTGTGCGTGCCGCGAATGAAGCCCGGGCCACCGGACGCCTCGACATCACGGTAGAGCGCGTTGAGGTCGTACTTGTACTGCGTCACCAGCTGCGGGTTCGACGGCGACTGCCACCCTTCACGCCATTGCCCACGTCGAGAATCACGAGCCCGTCGTTCCAGTAGCTCGAGATACGCGAGGCCGTCCTGGATGTCGATGTCGTGCAGCGTGCGACCCGCGTCCGGGCGCGTCGGTGCGCCACTGCGCCACTTCCTTCGGCTGGTACGGGTCGTTGATGTCGATGACGTGCATCGCGCCGGTGCCGTCGTTCGTCAGGAACACGAAGGTGCCGTACTTCTCCTGCTGTACACAAACGCCGAGTGCACGCCGGACGTTGACCCCCTCGGTGAACTCCGAGATCACCTTCGGGTGCGCCGGGTCCTCGGTCGACGCGATGACGATGCCGTTCTTCCGGTCCGACGCGCCCTCGCGCGTGAACACGATCACCTTGCCGTCGGGCGTGCGTCATCACGTCGTTGACGCGGCGCGTGTTGGAGACGATCGAATCGGTGACTGTCGGGTTGCGCCGGGTCGCTGATGTCGATGGCGTACAGCACGTCGCCACCGCTGCCGCTGCCCAGGAAGGCGTGCTTCCCGTCGGGCATGACCCACACCTCTTCCGTGGTGAAGCGGGTGCGGCCGAGGCGGCCCACCACCGTGACCGGCCGGCGCACGTCACGCGGCTTGAGCGTCACCGCGGCGTCCACGCTCCGGGCGCCGAAGCTCGCCGTGACGAGGTAGTCGCCCGCCACGTACCCCACGAAGGAACCGTTCGCGTCGATGGCGCCATTGCCCGGCGAGAAACTCCAGGTAGGCGTGAGGCCGCTGATTACGGCGCCGTTCCGGTCGCGGGCGGTGACCTTGAAGTCGATCACGTCGCCGGTGCGCAGGTTCGAACTCGCCGGCGTGATCTCCAGCGACGCAAGCGTGTTGGCGATGACCTGCACCGTGACCTTCTGCTCGACGCTGCCGGTGCGGGCGGAGATGACCGCCTTCCCCGGCGCTACCGCGCTCACGACCCCGTCCTCTCCCACCTTCGCCACGGCCGGCGCGGAGCTCCGCCAGGTGAACTTGTCCTGCTGGCGCTCGTCCATCGCCGCCGAGTAGGCGGAAGCGCTCAGGCGCAGGCGCTGGCCGACCACCATGCGCCCGACGGTCGGTTCCACGATGACACTGGCGGCGGGGCCCGGCACCATCCGTATGTCGACTCGCTCAAGAACGGGCTTGGTGCCCGGCACGGTGGCGATCACCGACACGCCGAGGTTGCCGGTCGAGCCCGATTGTACCAGGCCGGTCGTGTCGACCTTGCCCTCGAAGCGGCCGCCCGCAGGCATGAACTTGTAGGTCGCACCCTCCACCGGCTTCCCGGCGGCATCGAGGCCGACCGCGCGGAGGCGCAAGGTGTCGTAGGCGCTCATCGTCACCTTGGTGCCGGGGGTCACCTGGAGCGTGGCGATGGGTGATGCCGCCAGCGTGGGCGTGGGCGGCGCCGGCGGCGTGACCGGCGTCTGGAACGCGGCCAGCAGGACGAGGGACAGGATCATGGGTCTCGGGTCTTGGGTTAGGGTGTTACTGGTTGCGCAGCCGTCTGGCCGATGGATAAGGAAAGAAATCTACTACTTCGCCCGCCCGCTGTCGTTCCTGCATCGAGAGCCAGAATTCAGTCTGGAACAGGCCGGCATGCTGCGCCAGAAATGCCTGCCCCAGCACGCCGGGCAGCATGACGAAGTTGCGGAATTCCTCGGGGAAGATGTCCCCCTCCCGGACCGCGAACCACGTCTCCGCGCTCATCTCGTCCTCATATGTCGCCGCCACCGGCATCTGCCGCACGCGACACTCCGTCAGGAGGCACAACTCGTCATAGTCGTAGAAGATCACCCGCCCGTGCCGGGTCACCCCGAAGTTCTTGAGCAGCATGTCGCCCGGGAAGACATTGGCGGCCGCCAGGTCACGCACGGCATTCCCGTAGTCCACGATCACCGGGATCGCCGCCTCCGGTGTCGTCGCACGGAGGTACAGGTTGAGCGGGGTCACCCTCCGCTCCGAGTAGGCATGCCGGATCACAACATCGTCGCCGTTCACCATCACCGTCCGACCCGCGACGCTGAGCAATTCGTCCAGCAGTTCGGGCACGAAGTGCGACCGCCGGAACCGCAGATGGTCGAACTCCTGCGCATCCGCCAGCCGCCCGACCCGGTCATGTGCAAACACCAGGTCGTACCGTGCCCGCACCTGGGCGTGCGTCACCGTCTTCGGCGGGTCGAAATGGTCCTTGATCACCTTGAACACCACATTGAGCGACGGCAGCGTGAACACCGTCATCACCATGCCCCGGTCCCCCTCCGACACCTCGAAGCGCGCCTCCGGCGTGTTGAGGTGTCGCATCAGCGTCCGGTAGAACACCGTCTTTCCGTGCTTGTGGTACCCGATGGCGGTCCACAGTTCGTCCTCGCGCTTCACCGGCATGATCGACGCCAGAAACCCGATGACCGGGCCCGGATGCTCCAGGTCGGCATGGAAGTACGACCGGGTGAAGCCGAAGACCGCGCTGGTCTCGTCGGGACTCGTGAGCACCGCGTCGAGTGCCACGCCATGTGCTTCGTGTGTAAGCGCCAGTACCAGCGGCACGAGTCCTCGCACGGACCGGAGCCGCCCGATCACGTACGCACCCTTGTTGCGGTAGAACACGCCCGGCAGGACCTCGGCCGTGATCGGCAATCCTTGCTCGGGCCAGTCATGCAGTTCCCGCAGCTGGCGCACGATGGCAGCGACGGCGAGCATCACGTCGCGCTTCTGGTCCTCCCACGGGGCGCCGATCGGGCAGCCGTCGAGGATGCGCCGCACCAGGTCCCCGGTTACCGCCTCGGCCAGCAGGGTGCGATGTGCGATTCCGCCAATGCCGGCATCGAGCGGCACCAGCGCCTCGGTGAACTCGCTCGTGGCATCGCTTCCCACCGTGCCGAGAAGGCGCCGTGTCACCGAATTGAAGAACGTCGCCGCCAGATCGGCGTCGGGCCAACCCGACACCTCCCTGGCGAACGCGTCCTTGACCCGTGACCAGTGCCCCCGTGGATTGGGGGGGAGTATGCCGAGCTCCGCCACCAACCGCTCCACCCAGCCCTGATACGAGGCGAGGCGTGCCGCCGCGTCCTCCTGCCCGCCCTGCCACTCCCGGCGCGCGAACCGTCCGCGGGCGCGCCGGGTCATGCCCCGGAACTCGACGTGCCAGGCACCAAACGCGGCCGCGATGCGCTGGGCCACCTGATCACTCACTCGCATGTTAGCTTGAGGCTTCCCACGTACTCAGGCCCTGGTGAATCATGACTGCCTCCACCTCCCCTGCACCCTTCATTCCGCCAGCTGGCGGCGAGACCATTACCCTCGTCGATGGCCGCCTCAGCGTGCCCGACGACCCGATCATGCCCTTCATCGAGGGCGACGGCACCGGGCCCGACATCTGGCGCGCCGCGCAGCATGTGCTCGACGGTGCGGTCAGCCAAAGCCTACGGCGGAAAGCGCAAGATCGTCTGGTTCGAGGTCTTCGCCGGCGAGAAGGCCAAGAACCGGCTCGACAGCTGGCTCCCCGACGACACCCTCAAGGCCATCGCGCACCATCTCGTGGCCATCAAGGGACCGCTCACCACCCCGGTGGGCGGCGGGTTCCGCTCGCTCAACGTGGCCCTCCGCCAGCAGCTCGATCTCTATGCCTGCGTGCGCCCGGTGCGCTGGTTCACCGGTGTGCCCTCACCGGTGAAGCAGCCGGAGCTGGTGGACATGGTGATCTTCCGCGAGAACACGGAGGACATCTACGCCGGCATCGAGTACAAGGCCAGGCACCGACGCGGCGAAACGCCTCATCCGTTCCTCATGGATGACCTGGGCGTCACCACCATCCGCTTCCCCGAGACGAGCGCCATCGGCATCAAGCCGGTTTCCGAGGAAGGCACGAAGCGCCTCGTCCGCTCCGCCCTCAAGTACGCCCTGGCCCACGGCCGGAAGAGCGTGACGCTGGTACACAAGGGCAACATCATGAAGTACACCGAGGGCGGCTTCCGCGACTGGGGCTACGAGGTCGCGATGCAGGAGTTCGGCGCCGCCGAGATCGACGGCGGCCCATGGTGCCAGCTCCCGTCCGGACTCGTCGTGAAGGACGTGATCGCCGACGCCTTCCTGCAGCAGATCCTCACCCGCCCGGCCGAGTACGACGTGATCGCCACGCTCAACCTGAACGGCGACTACATCTCCGACGCGCTCGCGGCCCAGGTGGGCGGCATCGGCATCGCGCCGGGCGCCAACATCAACTACCTCACCGGCCACGCCATCTTCGAGGCGACGCACGGCACCGCGCCCAAGTATGCCAACCAGGACAAGGTGAACCCGGGCTCGGTGATCCTCTCGGGCGAGATGATGCTGCGCTACCTGGGATGGAACGAGGCGGCCGACCTGATCATCGCAGGGCTGGAGAAGACGATCGCGCAGAAGCGGGTCACCTACGACTTCGAGCGGCTGATGGAGGGCGCGACGCTCCTGACTTGCAGCGGCTTCGGCAACGCCATCGTGGAGAACATGGCGTAGATCATTCCTTCGGCTTCGCCAGCAACCGCTCGGCGAAGTCCACCCGCTCGGCGAGCTCGGCCACTTCATGTCGGAGTGCGTCGAGCTCCTCGAGCACCTCCGCGCTGATCCGCTCACCCGACTCCATCACGTCCGGGTCCCACCGCCGCACCAGCCGCCCATCGGAGTCGCGGAACTGGCCCGCGCCAACGAGGATGCAGTCGTAGAGATACCATACCCCGAGCCCGCCCAGCGTGCAGGCCATCAGGATCCCCGAGTTGACCTTCCCGACATAGAACCGATGGGCGCCGAACACCCCGAGGAACACGGCCAGGGCGAGGGCCACACCGCGCGACTTGTCTGAACTGTCCGAACTCGTCATTCAGGTGACTCTCCGCTGATGGTCGCATGAATTTCGTCGGACGACCCCTACCAGCGCCACTTGGCCGGCGCTAACCTTTGGCTCGACCGAGAGATGCACGTCTCACGGGCGCCCGTAGCTCAGTTGGATAGAGCGACAGCCTTCTAAGCTGTGGGTCGGAGGTTCGAATCCTCCCGGGCGCATCGCAGGAGTTCCAAGCTAACCCCAACGTCGCCCCGTCCCCCGCCTCGTCTGTCCTGTCGCGCTTGCCACTCCGGTCGACCAGCTGCTACTTTGTGGTACAAAGTTGATGGCTGTCCAGCTGACGCCACGCGCCAACATGTGCCCGGGAGCAGCCAATGCCCAGTGATGCCATTCGCGCCCTGCGTGGCGCGCTCAGGAACGCCGCACTCTGGGGCGTCGCGTGGGGCACTGCCGGCCTCGTGCTGTGGACCGGGCTGCGGGTCATGGGACTCCTCCCACCCGAAGCCGGCCTCCGCGCCGCGGCCTTCCTCGCGACGCGCCTCGCCGTCGCGGGCGGCGTTGCAGCACTCGCGTTCTCCGCGGTCGTCCGGCTCGCGTATCGTGGCCGCCGGCTCCGGGAGATCAACTGGGTGAAGGGCGGCCTGCTCGCCGGGCTGGTGACCGGGCTTGCGTTTCCGCTCTTCCTTCAGGCGATGAACCTTCTCTCGGGCGATGGACTCATCGCCTGGTCGCTGGTGCTCGATGACGGCCCGATCGTCGGCGTACTCGCGGCAGTGGCAGCCGGCGGCACCCTCAAGCTCGCACAGCGCATGGAAGCGCTCGCCCCGGACAGTCCCGACGAAGCGCTCGACGCCGGCTCCCCGGACAGTTCGCTGGACCATCCCGCCTATCTCGAGCCTGTCCCACCACCACGGCACCCGGCGAGGCGGGGTTAAGGCGAGACGAAAACAACGATGCCGAGTATGATGAGGAGCCGGGTACGGGGGGTTCGAATCCTCCCGGGCGCTTGTCGACATTCCCCAAACCTCAGGGCAGTCCGATGCGTCCCAGGAATTTCCCGTCAGCGGTAAGGCCCCTGTCCGCGCTCGCAGTAGTGTGCGCGGTGATCGCAGGGTGTTCCGGCGATGACAATGGTGGACCGAATCCCGTCCCGACCCTCGTCGCCATCGAAGTGACTCCCGCGACTGCCAGTGTCCAGGCCGGCGGCGTGACAGTCTTCACGGCCATCGGTCGCATGAGTGACAGCACGACGTCCAACGTGACGGTGACCTGGACCGCCACCGGCGGCACCATCACGTCGACGGGAAACTATACCGCGGGAAATATCGCCGGCACATTCGCCGTCACCGCGACCTCGGGAACGCACTCCGGGACGGCGTCGGTAACCGTCACCGCGGCACCACCGGGTGGGATTGCCCTTGGACTCGACCACCTCCCCGGCAGCGCGGCTTCATTTTCCCGACATTCCTTAC
Organism: uncultured Gemmatimonadales bacterium; assembly: GCA_963789925.1. GTDB lineage: Bacteria > Gemmatimonadota > Gemmatimonadetes > Gemmatimonadales > GWC2-71-9 > JAGGAG01. The sequence continues at coordinate 497,963 of CAWBMQ010000004.1, read as the reverse complement.
TTCGCCGCCCGGCGACGCCCGGCTCTTCGTGGTCGAGCGCGCCGGGCTCATTCGCATCTACAAGGCGGGCGCCATCCTCGCGACGCCATTCCTCGACATCACTTCGATGGTCAAGTCGGACGCGGGTGAACAGGGCTTCGTGGGCCTCGCCTTCGATCCGCAGTACGCCACGAGTGGCCGCTTCTTCGTGAGCTACGTCAACCTCGACGGCAAGAGCGTACTCGCGTCGTACACGGTCTCCGCCAATGCCGACGTGGCCAATGCGGCGTCGCGCGTCGAACGACTCGTCATTGACCATCCGCCGATCGCGTACCACTACGCTGGCGGGATCGCCTTCGGCCCCGACGGCTACCTCTACATGGCGGTGGGTGACGGCGGCGAATCCACCGACCCGAATGATCACGGGCAGAAGCTCGACGACCTGCTCGGCAACGTGCTGCGCCTCGATGTGAGCGGCGCTACCGGCTACACCGTGCCTCCCACCAATCCGTTCGTCGCAACGGCGGGCGCCAAGGGCGAGGTCTGGGCCTACGGCCTCCGCAATCCGTGGCGCTTTTCGTTCGATCGCGCCAACGGCGACCTGTACATCGGCGATGTCGGGGAGGCCACCCGGGAGGAAGTCGACGTTTCAACCGCGGCGAGCGGCGGGGGCAAGGGGGTCAACTACGGGTGGGCCACCATGGAGGGCACCACCTGCTACCGCGTGGCCGGCTGCAGCCAGGCAGGGCTCACCCTCCCCGCCCTCGACTATGCGCATGGCCCGCGGTGCGCGGTGACGGGCGGGTACGTCTACCGTGGCAGCGCGATCCCCGCGCTCCAGGGCACCTACTTCTATTCCGATTTTTGCGTGAGCGAGTTGCACAGTTTCCGCTATGTCGGCGGAGCCGCCTCAGACCAGCGGGACTGGCCAACGCTGGCGCCCGGCAACAACGTCGTGAGCTTCGGGGAGGATGCCGCTGGCGAACTGTATGTGGTGACTCGAAGTGGCGGGATCTACCGGATTGCGCCTAGGTGACGTGGCTGACGCCGATTGTAACGGAACATAGGACGTTCGCCCTAACACAATGCAAATCAATGCGTTGCGCGCGGCTGTTACAATTGAAAGCATTGCGCGTGTAACGGAAAACTCGCATTTTGGACCCTGTCGAAGCCTTCATGTGAACTCGCTGAACATCTGCCGGCGCCCATCGCCGAGCAGGGGGGAATTCATGGTCAAGTCCATTCGAGCGTCGGCAGTTGCTCTCGCCCTCCTGGTAAGCACGGCCGGCGCCGCGCGCGCAGATACGTTCTACTACCCGGGCGGCTGGGTCTCTGTCACCGGGACAAGCTTCCTCGCGACGAGCCTGAACGGTCTCTGCGGCAGCAACATGAACGCATGTCTGGGAACCCTCGAGCAGTACGTCGGACCGTTGAGCAAGAGCGGTTCCTACACGTTCAACGGAATAACGGGTCCGACGACCTTCGCGTGGGGCCCCGTAACGACCACTCCCGAGCCGCTTACGATGGCCCTTCTGGGGACTGGTCTCGCCGGCATCGCAGTCGCCGCGCGGCGGCGCAAGCGGGAGCAGGGCGAACTGGTCTGATAAGACGAAATCACGCAACGCCACACAAACGGCCCCTCGCGGGGGGCCGTTTGTGTTTTTGTGGCACTGAGCTCACGGAAACCCTCCCCGTCCCCGGCGCGTAAAGCCCCCATCCGTTATCCTGTTCCCGTCTTCATCCGGAGAGCCCCGTGGTTCGCTCCCTCTATGCATTGCTTTCCCTGAGCCTTGCCAGCGCCCCTGCGCCTGCCGGCCCACCCGCCAACGGTACCGAGGTGCTGCAGCGCATGTACGACGCCTATGCCGGCAAATGGTACAAGACGCTCACCTTCGTCCAGAAGACGAGCTACCCCGATGCGCGGGTGGAGACCTGGTACGAGGCCGCAGAGATCCCCGGCAAGCTGCGCATCGACGTGGCGCCGCTCGACAGCATGAAGACCATCCTCTTCCGAGCTGACTCGATCTACCAGTACGACCAGGGCAAGATCAACGCGTCGCAGCCCATGATTCACCCCCTCATGGTGCTTGGGTTCGACGTCTACGCTCAGCCTGTTACCCAGAGCGCCGCCAAGCTCACCTCGCTCGGCTTCGACCTGGGAAACGTACGCGAGGACACATGGCAGGGTCGCAAGGCATGGGTGGTTGGCAGCATCAAGCCCGATTCGCTCTCCCGGGAGTTCTGGGTGGATCAGGAGCGCCTGGTGTTCGTGCGCATGATGCAGAGCGCTCCACGCAAGAACGCACCGGGCAAGCAGAACATCGGGGAAATCCAGTTCAACAAGTATGAGAAACTGGCCGGCGGCTGGATCGCGATCGAGGTGGCTTTCTACAACAACGGCGAGCGGGTGCAGATGGAAGAGTACGCCGACGTGAAGGCCGATCCAGTGCTCGAGGCAGGATTGTTCGAGCCCGGCCCCTGGAAGCGTCCGAGCTGGGTGAAGGAATGACCGGGCCATCGAGGCGCCTGGCGACTATAGCCGAGCGCTCACCTTGTGCAAATCGGTTCCGGCCCGCAGTGTCAAGACGCCTGACGCATCCACCGCAACCCCACCCGCGCGTCCGGCTGGCTCACCATTCCAGGAGGCTTCATGCGCCGCGCTACCCAATTCCTCGCGTTGTGTACCATCGCCGTAATCGGCTGCGCCAAGGCTGAGAAGCCTCCTGCGGAGACGGCGGGGAATCCGGCCGCCGAGCCGGCCGCGCAGGCTCCCATGGCTGCGCCCGCTCCCGCCAACATCACTGCGGCCGATGTGGCCGGTAAGTGGAACGTTCGGGTCGCGCGCATTGGCTCCGACAGCGCGCTTCTCACGATGGTCTTCAACGCGACCGGCGACCCGTCGACCTGGACCTTCGACTTTCCCGGCAAGCCACCCGTCCCGGTCTCGGTCAAGATGGATGGCGACAGCATCATGACCACTGCCGGACCCTACCCGAGTGCGTTGCGGAAGGGCGTGAAGGTCACGACCAACGGCGTCATGCGCCTGCTGGATGACAAGCTCGTGGGCACCACCACGGCGCACTATCAGGTCAGCACCGCCGACTCGGTGCTGCCGCTCAGCTTGCTGGGAACTCGCGCGCCCTGATGGCGTGATTCGCGGGGAGGGGAGACAGCAGACGGCCACCCCGTGCAGAGGTGGCCGTCAGTGTATTCGCTGCCATTCTCGACCTTCAATCATCCAGTCAATCGGGGCGCCCGGATTTGAACCGGGGACCTCCTGCTCCCAAAGCAGGCGCGATACCAGGCTACGCTACGCCCCGTCAACACTTTACAAATTCCTTGTAACTGGCGTTGTAACTGGAAGGTTCCAGCCCAACGCCTCCAACGTGTCGCCCAACTTCTCAAGGTGCTGCTCCAACCGGTACTCGACCACCTCGCTCCGGTGGGGCTGCTGGCCCAGATGCCCGTACACCTTCTCGATCATCGCGAGGCCCTTGTGCCCCAGCTCCCTCGCCACGGTGTACGGTGCCACGGGAGCCCCATGGTCCAACGTCTGGAGCCGTGCGGCGGTGTAGGTGTGCCGCAACCCGTACCACTTCTCCAGCTTCGCCGCGGTCCACCCCAACGTCTTGAGCAACCGCTTGAGCGTGTGCCGGAGACTCGTCAACGGCTTTCCGGTACGCGGCGACGGGAACAATAACGTCATTGGCGGCCGCGTCACATTGTTCAGAATCGGGTGCAGGATTTCCCGCAGCTGCGGCCAGAGCGGCACCACGCGAGAGGCCCCGATCGTCTTGAGATGTCCCCCGCCCCGCGTCCACGCATGCGGCCGGAACGTGACCGTCCCGTGGTCGAAGCTGATGTCCTCCGTCGCCAAGTCCAGCGCTTCACCTGGCCGACACCCCGTGAGAAGCAGGACGGCCACGAACGGATAGATCAGCTCGGCATCGGGCGCTTTCACCTGCGTCTTGAGTGGCGGCAACCGCCTAGCCGCTTCGAGGAGGAGTGAGCCCTCGTGGACCTCGAGCCAGCGCTGCTGCGCCGGCCGACCCCGCGGCTTGTCCACCAGCGCGGCCGCCGGCCTGAAACTGTAAGGGGGGCGATTGACCTAGGGCGATTGACCCAGGCTGATGAGGCGGTCGCCTCCGGCGTGCGTTTGAGGCTCGGTTGATCCCGCCCGGATACACTGACGGCCACCCTATCCAGGAGTGGCCGTCATGTCGCCTGCCTTCGTCGTCTGGACCCTGAATCCTTACTGTCGCGACCACTTCTCCCCCGGCGAGGCGAGACTCAGAAAGGGACCTGTATTCGACAGTGAGCGTGTTGCCGCTAAGTGTCCCAACCGAGTTAGTAGGCGCCACGCTGACTCCGTTCAACGTGGCGCTATTTGCGCCGACGTTGTACAGCGATCCTTGCAACTTCTCCCAGATTCCTGAAACGACCAATTCCGCCGCAACGCCGTTAATCGTGCCGTTATACGTCGCGGTGAAGGCGCCGCCATCGGCAGTCACCATGGAGCCGCTATTGACGACAAGGACATTCCCGTCAACCGTCGACGGAACAGGCAAACCAACGCCAGCCATCGTAGACAAGGCCCATGTTCCCACAATTGGATCGGTTGCCGAGCCGTTGTCGTCGTCACCGCCACACGCCGCAAGACTCAGCACTGCCGCACTCGTGAAGATTGTTCGACGGATCGTTGTCTTCATTCTGTACTCCCGGAGCGAAGGGGATGGGGTTGGGGCTCTGCATCGACTACTTGGTAACCGATTTGGCCGGTGAAGGACGGATCACTGGGCGCTGCCGGGCGCGGGCCTGAACGATCTGCGGTCGCGCCCCAGGCTCTACTACCTAGCCATGGACGCTAATTCCCAAAGCCGCAGTTATAATCGTCAGCGGCGCAGGCCATAGCCGCGATTCCCAGCGCCACAGCAGGTATTCCAACCACCAGTCCTGAAACCAACAGAACCGTCTTTCCAGTGCTTGCCTGGCGCCACTCGAGCGTGCGAATGGCATTCAGCGGCACACTGACCTGTGGGTGCAGCGAGTCACCAGTTTGCCCAGCGGCAACAACCGCTCCTGTCGTATCCGTCCCCCCAGACTGCTCCACCACCCGTCCCGAGATGCTATCGAGCGCCACGGTGGCCGGATCCAGGCGGACGATTCCCCCGTCCGAGGTGGTTATGCGTACCTCCACAGGATGCTTTACCTGCTCGGCCTCAAGCGTTGGCACGCTCACCACACGCCAACTCGAACACCCTGTAACCTGCGTCGCGTACAGCATCAACAGAGGGACAGCGCTCTTGCGGCGGAGCGAGGAGAACATTCCTTACCTCCTGAGGTCGCGGGGCGAGCATGTGACGGACGGTCGCATGCTGAATCACGATCAAGTGACAAAGGCTGGCGCGGTCCGGTTCAGTCGACGTCATGACGCCTGTTGGTGAGGCGCCCCGGGGCCGTTCTACTGGACTACGGAAGTCAGTGCGGCGCGACGTTCGGCCGGCTGGGCATTGGTGGGATCACTGTTCGCCGACGGATGCATCCGCCGGCATGTATGAGGGTAGTGCCTGGTACACCAACGCACAACGATGGGCTGTTTGACCCATGCTGCGCGAGTGGAACTGAGGGTCGCCCAAGTAGAGTTTCGGCGGCGTGCCCTCGAGCCTGGCGGTGGAATTCGGTTCAGTCATGGGCTCGTCGTAACTGACATCGTAACAGAGAGCCAGCGCCAGCCGTCGCTGAGCAGCGATAGGCGCCAACGGCCAATCGCCGTAAGTTGTTGTGTTGGGATTACTTGGAGAAAAACGGCTGAGCGACGGCCGACGGCCGGAGCGCGTCCCAAAGCAGGCGCGATACCAGGCTACGCTACGCCCCGTCCAGCGGGGCGAACAATACATCCGACTGGCCGGTCTTTCCATACCGGCAGAACGGTGTCACGGCCCCTCCTCCAACTCGCGCTCGATCGTCAGCGTCTCCGAGCACGACTCGCACGAAGTCGCCTTCGGGACCTTCTTCGGGTTAGGGCGCCAGGTTAAACGTCAACTTGTTGATCTTCCCGGTGAACGCAAATGGGACATCGTACCGATACTCCAGCAACGCGACGCCGGAGCGGGTGTCCTGTCCTACGTCAAATGACTCGTCCTCCGGGAAGGTGATCGGAGTGGTGTGCTCCACGGAATTCCTGGCCACCTCCTTGCCGTCAACGGAGAGTACGCCGGTTCCGCCCTTGCCAAGCTCCGGACCATCGGAGGTGAAGGCGAAGACGATCGTGTGCCTTCCGGGACCCAGGACGGGGCCTTCCCACGTCGTGCGCTTGAGGTCGAGCAGGTTGTAGAGGAATACCACCTTGCCCCGGCCGACTCCGCCCTTGCCCTTGCTCAGGAATAGCCCGTACCCGCCGAAGCGGCCGCCCTCGGTAACGATCATCCCTTCCGCGCCGCCCTTCGGGATCGCGACGTCAGCCGTGATCGTGTAGGACTTGCCCAGAATGCTCGGTGCACCGCTGTTGGGAACACCGGTAAGCGTCCCCGAATAGGTGAATACCGTACGACCCTGCGTCAAACTCGGGCGCGGTGTATTCCAGCGGGTGAGCGTCGAGTTGTCGAGCGGAAGCACGTCATATCTTTTCGCCTCGGCATAAAAGATGTCCTGCATCTCCTTCAACTTCGTCGGCATGGCGCCGGCCAGGTCGTTTGACTCGGTGGGGTCCTCCATGACGTTATAGAGTTCCCACTGGTACCCTGTGATGACATCCGGCGACGCGCCGGAGCTTGGGGCCCAAGGGAGCGTTGCCGGAGTCGTCGCAGCGATCCACCCGTGGTCGTAGATGGCACGATTGCCCTCCATCTCGAAGTACTGCGTCGTGTGTCGAGTTGGGGCAGCAGCATTCGCCTTAGTCCATGTGTAGGCCATGCTCACGCCCTCGATCGGGCGCTGCGCTACGCCATTGATGGTGTCAGGCGCGGGGATGCCGGTTGCTTCCAGGATGGTGGGGACGATGTCGATGACGTGGGCAAACTGACGGCGGATGCCGCCCGGGTCCTCGATGTGGCCTGGCCACGACATGGCGACGCCCTGAGCGGTCCCGCCGAAGTGGGATGCCACCTGCTTTACCCACTTGAACGGCGTGTCCATCGCCCACGCCCACTCGGCGGCGTAGTGCGGGAAGGTCTTGTCGGATCCCCAGAACGGGTAGAAGAGCATCTGGGCCTTGACCGGTACCGGAATGCCATTGAAGTAGGTGAACTCGTTCGGCGTTCCGTCGAGCATGCCCTCGGCACTCGCGCCGTTGTCGCCGCTGATGTAGATGATCAGAGTGTTATCGAGTTCACCCATGTCTTCGACCGCCTGGATGACCCGGCCAATCTCGTTGTCGGTGTATGCGAGGTATGCCCCGTACACGTCAGCCTGCTTGATGAAGAGCTGTTTCTCGATCATGCTGCGCGTATCCCACTCTGGCAGTTCCTTCGGCCAGGCGGTGAGCTGGGCATTCGCGGGCATGAGCCCCAGCCGCTTCTGGTTGGCGAAGATCGTGTCGCGGAGCTTGTTCCAGCCACCGTCGAAGAGATGCTTGTCGCTGATCTTCTTGATCCACTCCGGCGTCGGGTGATGCGGGGCGTGGGTGCCGCCTGGCACGTAGTACACGAAGAACGGCTTCTCCGGCGCGATCTCCTTGAGCTGCTTCATGTACTGGATCGCCTCGTCGGCCATGGCCGTCGTCAGGTTCCAGCCGGGATTGCCCTGGAAGGGGTAGATCGCCGTCGTGTTGCGGTACAGGTTCGGCGCCCACTGGCTGGCATCGCCGCCGACAAAGCCGTAGAAGTACTCGAAGCCCAGCCCGTTCGGCCACTGGTCGAACGGGCCGGCCTGGGTCGACTGGTACGAGGGCGTATTGTGGTCCTTTCCGAACCACGAGGTCGCGTACCCGTTGTCCCTCAGGATGGTGCCGATGGTTCCGTTGTCTTGCCGGATGATCGAGTTGTAACCGGGGAAACCCGTCCCGATTTCGCCCACCACACCGAAGCCGGCCACGTGGTGATTGCGCCCGGTGATCAAGGCCGCGCGCGTTGGAGAGCAGAGCGACGTGGAGTGGAAGTTCGTGTAGCGCAGCCCACTCTTCGCGATCCGGTCCAGCGCCGGTGTCGGGACGACGCCGCCGAACGTGCTGGGTGCGCCGAAGCCCGCGTCATCGGTCATGATGAGGAGCACATTGGGCGCGCCCTTGGGCGGCACTATCCGTGGGGCCCACCAGGATTTCGATTCCGACGCCTTTTCCTTGATCACGCCGCCGAACTTCGGATCGGGCGCCGGAAGCCGCTTGCCGTCGAGAGTGGTCGTGGCACCGGGCGAACCCGGCTCACCGGTGACCTGCTGGGCCAGAGAACTCGACGGATGGAACGAGAGCGCAACACCGGACACGGCCATCGCTACCGCGAGCGCGGCTGACCTCATACAAGACCTCCCTATCGACTTCTGAATTTCGCCACGTGGGTCGCACACCGAATACTGACGCTCAAGATGCAGCGAGTACCATGCTACTTGGTACCTATTCGGATGCAGTAAAGCAGTGTGAAGGCTTGCTTACAGAGAGCCTGACGATGCGGTGCATGACACGGGTTCGACGCCGCTTTACTCCGGCCAGGTAGGGCTGGCAAGGCTGAGGCGCCACACCGGTCCGGTATACATCGGCCCCTGAAATCGCACGAACGCGGGTACCCCGTCCGTCACGATCCACGCATCGCTGTCCGGCGGGTCCTTCCCCAGGAGCGAGGCGACCAGCTTGGTCACCGTACCCAGCCTGGGCTTGAGCTTGTAGTGCATCGTCGTCTCCGGGTGCCTGCCCAGCATCACGCGCGCGGTGCGAGCGGGAGCTATTTCGAGGCCAATGAGACGCGGCTTCGGCGTGAACGCCACGACATGGACGGTCTGGGTGTCACCGGGTGCGAGATTCTTGGCAATCGTGATCACCATGCCGTTGTACACATCGGGCGGCAGCGTCAGCACACCGGAATGCTCGTCCGCTTCGCCGTCCTTGTGCGATCGCGTGAGGACCCTGTACTGGCCGGTGCGCGACATCGTCACCTCGAGGTCGCGTTCGAATGCGGGCCCCTTCTGGACGAGGTGGTACTCCTCCATCGTGAACACGCCATGCTGCGAGAAGGTGACGCGCTCGTCGAAGACGGATGAGTCGGCGAAGTGAAAGACCATCCTGCTTTCGATGCTGCGCTCCTTCGGCACCTGCAGCAAGTCACCATACGCGAGCAGTGTCCCACTCGCGGTCTCCAGCCGGAGAAAGCCGTGCACCATTCCTTCGGAATAACGCACGGGAATCGCCTCGGGTTCCGTGCGTCGATCCGCCTGCTGGATTGCCGCGCCAGTGACAAGCAGCGGCAGGGTCAGCCAGGCATGTATGCGAGTCGGGCGCGGCAGGGCCATTTCGGAGCCTCGGTGGAAGCGTTGCCACCCTTCATACCCCGCTTCACGCCGTGACTCCGCTGATGGTCAGCGCCTTCGCACAATTCTCGCACGATGTCTCCCTGGGGAACTTCATCGGGCCCACATTGAGTCCCAGCCAGTACCGCTGTGACTGCCCGCAATGCGGACACGGGCCCTCCACGGTCCGCACCCGGAGCCCGGGCCTGACCTGCCACACCGCGATGCCCAGGCACGCGACGAAGATGCCGATACCGGCCAGATGGATGACCGGCACCGGCAGCAACACTATCGCCACGACCAGGCCGAGACCGACGGTGCGGAGCGCCTTGAGGACCCTCGCCCCGGCCGACGAAGCGCCGACCGTGGCCCGGCCGGAAGTGGTGGGCCCGCCTGACCAGGCATGCAGCACCACCGGCATTACTTCCCCCTCACCATCCATCATCCCTCCCGATCATTAGTTTTCCCGGCGTGCCACTATCCACCCCGGTTCGCTCCCTCTTGCTCGCGGTCTGCCTGATGCTCGGCGCTGGTCCCGCCATCGCCCAGGACATCTCGGCCATGAGCCTGCCCGACAGTGTGACCACCTGGAGTGCCGGCGACTGGCACCTCTTCCAGGATAAGGTGAGGTGGGGCATGGCGCAGGGCCTTGGGACCATCCCGGCTGGTGACGCCATCGCGCAGATGGGCGAGAGCTTCGTCGGCACCCCGTATCGTGCGGGCACTCTGGAGGCTCCCGGTCCCGAACACCTCATCGTCAACCTGCATGAGCTCGACTGCGTCACCTTCGTGGAAACCGTACTCGCCCTGACGAAGTTCGTGCGTGTGGACGGCGTGGCGGCCCTCGATGATTCGCTTGCCGCACGGGCACGCTACGAGGGCTATCTCCGCGACATCCGCTATCGCGCCGGGACCATCGCCGGCTACGCCAGCCGCCTGCACTACTTCTCCGAATGGCTGGCCACCAACGGCGGTGCCGGCCATGTCACCGTGATCACCCAGCAGCTGGGAGGCGTGCCCGACCTGAGGCCCATCAATTTCATGACGGGCCATGCGGCCTCCTACCCCGCCCTGCAGGACAGCAGCACCCTCGCCACCATCCAGCTCGTGGAAGGGCGGCTCAATGCCGGCCCCGTGCGGTATGTCATTCCCAAGGATGCGATTGCCGGTGTGGTGAACGGCATCCGGGACGGCGACATCATCGCCGCAGCAAGCACGGTGGCCGGGCTCGACGTCTCGCACACCGGCTTCGCCATCTGGAAGGACGGCCAGCTTCACCTCATGCATGCGCCGCTCACCGGCTCGCCGGTCGAGATCTCACCGCTCCCGCTCGCCGAGCGGATAGCGGCGATCAGCAGCCAGTGGGGCATCATGGTCGCACGCGTCAATGATGAATGGATGCCCCCCGCCGGGTCCGCATCACCCGCGCACCATCATCATGAGAACTGAGGCCGACCAGCCCCGCCCCCTCGAGCGGGTCGCCCTCCGCTTCACCGAACTCAGCGAACGCTGGCTCCCCGACGCCTTCATCTTTGCACTCCTCGCCACGGTCGTCGTCGTCATCGCGGGACTCACCGCTGGCGGCGCTACCCCCGGTGGCATCGCGGTCATCTGGGGCAAGGGCTTCTGGTCACTCATTCCCTTCACCATGCAGATGGCGCTCATCGTCATCACCGGTACGGTGGTCGCGACCGCCGCTCCGGTGCAGCGCTTCATCGATCGTCTCGCCGGCATCCCGGGCGGCAATCGCACGGCAGTGGTCTTCGTCGCCGTGGTCGCGATGGTCACCTCCTGGTTCAACTGGGGATTCAGCCTCGTGTTCTCCGCGGTGCTGGTCCGGGCCGTCGCGCGCCGTCTCTCCTCGGTCGACTATCGCACCCTCGCGGCCTGCTCCCTCCTGGGTCTCGGGAGCGTCTGGGCCCAGGGCCTGAGCGGTTCCGCCGCCCTCCAGATGGCGACCCCGGGCATGCTTCCCGATGGCATACGCGATGTCGTAGCGAATGGCGGAGGTGCCGCCGGAACGGTGAATGGCGGCATCATCCCCCTTGCGAACACCATCTTCCTCTGGCAATCCCTCCTGGCCGTGCTGGTCGAGATCGTGGTGGTGGCGGCGCTCATCTGGTTCATCGTGCCGACGGGAACCCGGATCCGGACGGCGGCGCAACTCGGTATCGACCTTCAACCGCGCAAACAGGGAACCGGGAACCGGGATCGGGACGCGAAGCGCAGCCCGGGCGAGTGGCTGGAACACCAGTGGTGGGTGAACGCGATCGTGGTGCTCCTGGCCGGCACCTATCTTTTGCTGTCGGTGAAGAGCGCGGAGAGCATCACCAGCGCGATCACGCTCGACCGGCTGAATCTCTTCTTCCTGACCCTCGGCTTTGCGCTCCACCGTACGCCCGCGCGTCTCATGCAGGCCTTTCGCGATGCCGTGCCACCCACCTGGGGCGTCATCCTCCAGTTTCCGTTCTATGGCGCCATCGCCGCGATCATCACCGATACCCACCTCAACGCGAAGATCGCCGGCTTCTTCACCGCGATCGCGACCAGGGACACATTTCCCGCCCTCATCGCGGCGTACAGCGCGGTGCTCGGCGTGTTCGTCCCATCCGGTGGATCAAAGTGGGTGCTCGAGGCCCCCTACGTCATGCAGGCTGCCCACAACCTGCACGTGCACCTGGGATGGATGGTGGCGGTCTATGATCTCGGCGAGGCGCTGGCGAATCTGGTGCAACCGTTCTGGATGCTGCCGGTGCTGGCACTGCTTGGGCTCAGGGCCCGGGACGTAATGGGGGTGACGTTTACGGTGTTCGTGGTCCTGGCTTCCCGCTGGTGCTGGTGCTGGTCACGGTGCTGGGGCAGACGCTGGCGTATCCGCTCTGACGACAGCGGCGCCGGGAATCGGTGGCTCATCGTGTCCAGGCGGAATCTACGTCCACTCCTGGCAGTGACGCGGTCACGCCTCCGCAAACTGAATGACGACCTTGATGTCGTCCGGCTGCCGCTGCGAGGGCGCGCTTGAAGGCCGCCGGCGGCTCGCGCCGCGTGACGAGACGCGCCAGCCAGAGCGTCCGCGCGGGCCAGCACCTGTCCCGCCTTGTACCAGTGCCGCTTGTTGGCGTTGACGCTGCCGACGATGACGTTGTTCCGCAGCACCATGGTCGCCGCCACGTCGGCCGTGGAGAGCCCGGTGGTGCTGCCCGCCGCTGCCCACGCCCGTGAGGCACACGACGCCGCCCGCCCCGACGGCCTGGATCGAGTCCGCGATGACCTGCCCGACGCCGGTGCATTCGATGATCACGTCCGGCTCGAAGCCGACGCCGCGACACGGTGCCGGATGGTAGGTCGCCCCCAGGGCCCGCACGAGCTCGGGCTTGGGTCCCGAGTCGATCCGGTCGAGGACGTGGACCTCGAGCCCGTGCTGCTTGCCGACCAGGGCCGCGAGCAGGCCGATCGGCCCCGCACCGGTCACGAGCACGGTCCGCGGCTCCCAGAAGGCCCGCTGGCCGACCGCGCGACCTGCTCCCACGCCTTCGTGACGACGGTCGTGGGCTCGAGCAGCACACCCAGAAGGCCGAGGGACCGGTCGATCTTCATGGCGTACTCGGGCTCGATCCGCCAGCGCTCGGACATGAAGCCGTCGATCTCCTTGATGCCGCGCTCGGTGTACTGGCCGTTCCGGCACATGTCCCACTCGCCCACTGCGCAGTTGGGGCAGGGCACGGGGTCGGGGCGCCGGACGATGCCGACCACCAGATCACCCTCTCTGGAGGCGCCGCTCGGGCCCGGGTCCACCACCCGGCCGAGGGATTCGTGCCCGAGCACCAGGCGCGTCTTGCCCCGGGGGCCCAGCCGTACTTGCCCTCCACGATCTCGACGTCGGTCCCGCATACGCCGACCGCGATGCCTCCACGAGCACCGACCCGCCGGCAGTCCGGCTCGGGGATGTCTTCGAGACGTGCGGTGTCGAGCTTGCGCGGTTCGACGGTGATGGCCTTCATGGCAGGTCTCCACTACGACGCTTCGGGGCGAACAGCGCCTGATCATGCCCCGCAGGGACGGCCCTGTCCCCGGGTGCCGTACCGAACATCGTTGCCGACGCACTCACCTGGAAGACGTGGCATTTCCACGGCCCCAGGTCGACGTACAGCCCGGCGTCCCGCATCTCGTCTCCGCTGCGGTCGTAGCTGGCACCGGACAGCCCATCGTCGAGCCGCCACTGCCTTCCCCTGAGCTCGTCCCACGGCACGTGGACACGCGCCTGGGCGGCGCCGGGCCCGCAGTTGACGACGATGAGGCAGCGCTCGTCGCCCTTGACCCAGCACCAGGCGAGGATGTTCCGGCAGCTCTGGTTGTCGGGCCAGCCGCTCCGCTCACAGAGCCGCCATTCGCCGTTCCGGAAGACATCGCGATTGGTCGCCTTCAGCAGGCGCCCGTAGAACGCCGCGAGGTCCTGATCGACCGGCTCGGCCGGGCGGCGGCCCAGAAAAACCGGCAGCCTCACCTTCCGTCCCTCGAACTGCCCCTCGTGCAGCAGCTCGCGCCCGGGAGCGTGAGGATCGCCACGGCGGCCGCGCGACCCTTGCCGCCGCGAAAGCGGCGGCGGCCCTGGGCTCGTCGTGGTTCTCGATGAACCGGACCATCCCCTCCTGGTAGGAACGATCGGCCAGCAGGTGCAGCCGCACGCTCTCGGCGTGCCCCTGTTCCATCCGGTCGTAGAGTTTCTTGTCGTAGCAGTAGTCGAAACCCTGCTGCTGCAGTTCCCACTCCAGGTCCCAGTACGCCTCGGCGATGAACCTGAACTCCGGCCACTTCGCCTTCATCGCCGGGATGACCGTCGTCCAGTAGTCGTCGACCGGCCTGGCTCCGGCGCGCGCGCCCCAGGTGCGCTCGAAGATCGCGTTCAGCATGAGCATCGCCATGTCGCACCGGATGCCGTCGCACTGTTCGGCGATCTCCACGATCGTCTCGATCACCGCCTGCCGGAGCCCGGGCTGGAAGGCGTTGAGCTGGAGCACGTCCGGCCACGCCGGGAAGAACGGGTCCCGGCCGCAGGCGAACACCTTTCCACCCACCTCGACGAACGACGCCGGGTCGTTCGCGCGCATCGTCGGCACTCCCCCGAACGAAGTACTCGGGATGTTCCGCTGACCCACGGGTGGTCGGGCGCCACGTGGTTGGGGACGAAATCGAGGATCAGCCGCAGTCCGCGTTGCGAGCTTGCGTCGCGCGGCGGCGAGCCCCTTCGGTCCGCCGAGGTGCTCGTCGACGACGTAGCGGCGCACGCAGTACGGGCGAGCCGACGTTGTCCGCTGCCGAGAAGTCGGGAAGGGCCCGCCGGAAATCCTCGAGGAGCCCCTCGTTCCGCATCGAGATCTCGATCCCGGCGGGGCTCCGCTCCCAGACGCCCATGAACCAGACGGCGTCAAAGCCGTGGGCGGCGATGGCATCCCACTCCTGCTCCGGCACCGTGGCGAGGTCCACGGACTTTCCGTACCTCCGGCTCAGCTCATTGAGCCACACCCAGGTGTTGATCTCGTAGATCACGGGATACCTCGGCCATGGCTCATCGTGGGCTTCCGTCTCGGCTCGCGGCGCCGCTTGCTTTCGCCCCGATGCCAGCGGTGCCCTCGACGAACGCGGCCTTCTTGCCCTGCTGCCAGCACCTGCCTCGGCATCCAGGAGGCCGTAGAGCTCGATGAGCTTGGCGACGAGCCCGGTCCAGCCGGTCTGGTGGCTGGCGCCCAGCCCGGCGCCGTTGTCGCCGTGGAAGTACTCGTAGAAGAGGATGTGGTCGCGCCAGTGGGGATCGGTCTGGAACTTCTCGATGCCGCCGTAGACCGGGCGCCGGCCCTGCTCGTCGCGGGTGAAGGTGCCGGCGAGCCGGTCGGCGATCTCCTTGCTCACCTCGAAGAGGTTCATCAGCTTGCCCGAGCCCGTGGGGCATTCGATCTTGAAGTTGTCGCCGTAGTACAGGTAGAAGTTCTGCAGCGCCCGGATGATGAGCGCGTTCACCGGCATCCAGACCGGGCCCCGCCAGTTGGAGTTGCCGCCGAACATGCCGGTGTTCGACTCCGCCGGCAGGTAGTCCACCCGGTACTCCTGGCCGTTCACGTGGAAGACATACGGGTTCTGCTCGTGGAACTTCGAGATCGAGCGGATGCCGTGGGGGCCGAGGAACTCGTTCTCGTCGAGCATCCTCGTGAGGATCCGGCGGAGCCGCTCCGGGTTGACCAGGGCCAGGATCCCCCGCTCGGCCACGCCGAGATGACCCGGGCCGGTCGGGTGCATCGTCGTCCGACAGCTCGGGCATCCGGCGCAGCCGTTCCTGGACGCCAGCCATCGCGCTTGGGACGCGCTCCCGCTGCGCCTTCTCGATCACCGTCGTGGCGCACAGCGGGAGGAGCCCCACCAGGGAGCGCACCTTGAGCCGCGTGGCGCTGCCGTCGGGGAGCCGCAGGATGTCGTAGTAGAAGCCGTCCTCCTCGTCCCACATGCCGTCCGACCCAGGCCGGTTCATGGCGGCGGCGATGTAGTAGAAGTGCTCCACGAACTTGAAGACCATGTCCTCGTAGGTGGGGTCGTGGGCGGCGAGCTCGACCGCGAGCTCCAGCATGTTCTGGCTGAAGAGGGCCATCCACGCCGTGCCGTCCGCCTGCTCGAGGTGGCCGCCGGTGGGCAGCGGGGCGCTGCGGTCGAACACGCCGATGTTGTCGAGGCCGAGGAAGCCGCCCTCGAACACGTTCTTGCCGAAGCGGTCCTTGCGGTTGACCCACCAGGTGAAGTTCAGCAGGAGCTTGTTGAACGTCGACCTGAGGAAGTCCACGTCCGCCTCGCCACGCAGGGCCTGCTCGGTGCGATGGAGGAACAGCGTCGCAAAGGCGTGGACCGGCGGGTTCACGTCGCTGAAGTTCCACTCGTAGGCGGGCATCTGGCCGTTGGGGTGCAGGTAGGAGCCCCGCAGCATCAGCTCCATCTGCTTCTTGGCGAAGTCGGGGTCCACGATCGAGAGCGGCAGCGTGTGGAAGGCCAGGTCCCAGGCCGCGTACCAGGGATACTCCCACTTGTCGGGCATCGAGATGATGTCCTCGTTCAGCATGTGGAACCACTC
Organism: uncultured Gemmatimonadales bacterium; assembly: GCA_963789925.1. Classification (GTDB taxonomy): domain Bacteria; phylum Gemmatimonadota; class Gemmatimonadetes; order Gemmatimonadales; family GWC2-71-9; genus JAGGAG01. The sequence goes on along the minus strand of CAWBMQ010000004.1, from coordinate 481,441 downwards.
CGAGTTCCGGGCGCTCCTGATACCCGGTATGGAGCGGGTTGGAGTTGTGCTCGTCCAGCCAGTTGTCGCCGTCGAAGAAGAAGAACTGCTTGCTCCAGAGCATGCCGGCGAGGGCCTGGCGCATCACGTTGGCCGCGTCTTCGCTCACCGAGGGCGGCGTGACCGACTTGTAGAACTCGTCGGCCTCGCGAAGCCTCTCGGCGAAGAGGTCGTCGAACGGCTTGCCGAACGGCTTCCCCTTCGGCGCCGCGGAAGCGTTCGACGAGCCGCAGGCGAATCACCTTGCTCTGGCCGGCGCCGACGGTGACCGTGTAGTGCGCCGCGACCTTGGTGCCCTGCTTGCCCGGGTTCACCGCGTCCTGTTGCCCTTGCACCACACAGTCGTTGATGCCGTCCTTGACGTGAGGGCTCTCGTTCTTCTGCCCAGGGAAGAGCAGCTCGTGGTTCGTCTCGTTCTCGGTGAAGAGCAGCGGGACGTCGCCTTCGCAGGAGAGGATGAACTGCCCCGAGCAACGGATGCGTGACCGCGACCGCGCTCGTACCCTCGGCGCCCTCGACCTGCTCGAGGACCGGCTTCGCGGCGGCCCGGTTCGATTCGGCAATCCACGCCGACCAGTCGTTCCGGAACCACAGCGTCGGCAGGAGATGCAGCTCGGCCGCGTCCGGTCCCCGGTTGACCGCCGTGATCTTCACCAGGATGTCTTCCGGGCCGGCCTTGGCGTACTCCACGAAGACGTCGAAGTAGCGGTCGTCGTTGAAGACGCCGGTGTCGAGGAGCTCGTACTCGATCTCCTCCCGCGTCCGCCGGCCGTTGGTCGTGACCAGGTCGGCGTAGGGAAAGGCCGCCTGGGGGTACTTGTAGAGGTACTTCATGTACGAGTGGGTCGGCGTGCTGTCGAGGTAGAAGTAGTACTCCTTCACGTCCTCGCCGTGGTTCCCCTCGCTGTTGGTCAATCCGAACAGCCGCTCCTTGAGGATCGGGTCCTTCCCGTTCCACAGGGCCAGGCGAAGCAGAGGCGCTGCTTGTCGTCGGAAATGCCGGCCGAGGCCGTCTTCGCCCCAGCGGTAGGCGCGCGAGCGGGCCTGATCGTGGGTGAAGAAATTCCAGGCGTCGCCGTTCTCGCTGTAGTCCTCGCGGACCGTTCCCCACTGGCGCTCGCTGAGATAGGGCCCCCACTTCTTCCAGTCGACCTTCTGCTCGCGGGCCTCATCGAGCCTGACGTGTTCAGCTGTGCCCATGGGTGCACCCTCTCGTGGCGGAAAAGGCAACTGGTGGCTGGCGGTCTGCCGGAGCGTTGGGCGCCATCAATGGCATCAACGCCACCGTGCCGACCGCTACCAGCGGAATGAGCGCTCCGGCGAAACCCATGTCTTCACAGGGCTCATGACCTGTCCCTCTTGAGGTCAGCCGGTGTAGTCGTTGCGGGTGCAGCCACTACGCTCCCAACCGGCCGGGGGTGCGGCGTCGTGTGCTCACCGTGGCACGTCAGACATACCATGTGGCGTCGGTCGGTCGGTCAGGCCGTCGCGAGACGGCCCGGGCCGGTCGAGCGCTCTCTCTTCCGCGCCTTGGCCAGCAGCTCCTCCCGGGCGTCCACCCGCTCCCATGCGAACTCCTCGCGGCCGAAGTGTCCGTACGCGGCAGTCTTGAGGTAGACCGGCTCCCTCAGCCGCAGATGGTCGATGATGCCCGCGGGCGAGAGCGGAAGACGTCGCGGACGACCGCCGACAGCACCTCGTCCGGAAGCGTGCCGGTGTCGTACGTGTTCACCATCACCGAGACCGGGTCGACCAGGCCGATGCAGTAGCCGAGCTGCAGCAGGCATTCGTCGGCGAGCCCGGCGGCGACCACGTTCTTGGCAACATAGCGCGCCATGTACCCGGCCGAACGATCCACCTTCGTCGGGTCCTTGCCGCTGAAAGCCCCGCCGCCGTGCACAGCCCAGCCGCCATAGGTGTCCACGATGATCTTCCGCCCGGTGAGCCCGGTGTCCGCTTGCGGGCCGCCAATGAGGAACTTGCCTGTGCCGTTCACCGTGAACTTCGTCCGATCGTCGAGCAGGTCGCCGAGGACCGGGATGACGACCGCGTCGAACACCAGCTGCTTGGCCTCCTCGGTCATGAACCGGCCATCCGGGTCACGACGTCCGGGGTGTGCTGGCAGGCCAGTACCACGTAGTCGGCTCGCACCGGCTTGCCATCGCGATACTCGACCGTCACCTGCGACTTCCCGTCGGGACCAAGGAAGGGCAGCAGCTTCTGCTTGCGGACCTCGGCCAGCCGCTTGGCCAACCGGTGCGCCAGCATGATCGGCAGCGGCATCAACTCCGGGGTCTGGCGGCAGGCGTAACCGAACATCATTCCCTGATCGCCAGCACCGATCTGTCCTTCAGCGCGACCCACCCCCTGCGCGATGTCGGGGGATTGGGGGTGGAACGACCGCAGGATGGCGCCGGTGTTGACGTCGTAGCCGTACAGGGGGAGCTGTAGCCGATCTCGTTGCCGAGTTTCCGTACCAGTCCATCGACGTTGAACATCGCCGTCGTGGTGATCTCGCCCCCGATGATCATCATCCCCAGTGTCACGCCGAGTTTGTCATGCTCCCGAACCGCCCGTTGCCCATCGAGCGCTTGGCAGAATTCTTCTCGCCGGCGCGGGTTCTTCGGGTCGCGTGAATGGATAGCCCTCGGAATGGTACGAATCCCGCAAGCGCGGATGAGGTCTTCCTTAGAAGGGGGCGCCGGAGGAACCGGGAGAGGAGGCAGCAGCGTTGGGTGAAGTGGAACTGAAACCGAGTGAAGAGGGACTGGAAGTGCGGAAGTACCGACAGTGTGATGAGGAACAGCGACTGCGTGAGGGGTGAGGGGGCTATCCCCACGAGGCGATGAGCGCCTTGAGCGCCTTGCCACGGTGGCTGATCGCGTCCTTCTCCTCCGGGGGCAGTACCGAAGGACTTGCCGAGTTCTGCACTCAGGACCGCGGATCGTAGCCGATGCCGCCGGTGCCATCCGCCTCCTCGAGGATCCTTCCGGGGCAGTTCCCTCGAACACCGCAGGCGCGGCGTTCGGGGCGCTGAGATACACGATCACGCAGCGATAGCGGGCAGTGCGCTTCGTGGCGGGTGCGCCAGCCAGGCGGAGGAGGAGCTCGGCGTTGTTGGCGTCGGTGACCTCGACCTCGGTGCCGTCGACACCTCGTGTCCCGCGGCCTCGAGCAGGCGACAAAACTCGGCCTGCTTGCCCTCGCTGCGGGTGGCGGCGAGGAGCCTCACCAGCCGAGCGTACGGCGCTGCAGCGCGAACAGCTCCCCGATGCCGCGCTCGGCATGCACCAGGAGGTGGTCGAACTCCTCGCGGGAGAACGTGCCGTGCTCCGCCGTGCCCTGCAGCTCCACGAAGCGATTGGGCTCGAGGAGGACGATGTTGGCGTCGACGCCCGTGTCGAAGAGCTCGTATTCCATCTCCTCCCGGGTCCGCCTGCCATTGGTCGTGACGAGGTCGTCGTAGGGATAGGCCGCCTGGGGGTACTTGTAGAGGTACTTCATGTACGAGTGGGTCGGCGTGCTGTCGAGGTAGAAGTAGTACTCCTTCACGTCCTCGCCGTGGTTACCCTCACCGTTGGTGAGGCCGAACAGCCGCTCTTTGAGGATCGGGTCCTTCCCGTTCCAGAGGGCCAGGCACGGACTGTCCCCCACTGGCGCTCACTGAGATAGGGCCCCCACTTCCTCCAGGGGGCCTTCTGCTCACGGGCCTCATCGAGCCTGACGTGTTCGGCTGTGCTCATGGGTAGACCCTCTTTTGCGATTGGCTGTCATCGGGTGGCGCTAACGCCGACCTCAAGCGAAGGGCGTGCAGGATCCACCTCATCGGGCTGCGCAACAGGAGATACGGCACCACGGCGAGAACAAGGGTCACGATCAATGCCTGCCCCGGGTAGAACGCCCGGAACACCAGGATCTGGTAGACGGTGTCTATCGCGAAGCCCACGATGAGTACCCTTCCCAGATCCCTCCGCCAGGAGCGCCGAAGCCGCTTCCGCTCCTCCCCATGTGCCGTCAGCATTGCCAATATGAACGACCGTCGTCCCTCCCGGGCGTCCCGCAGCCCGGCACGGATGGCGACGCTGGCCGCCACGATCGGCATGATCACCAGCCGGAAGTGCAAGGGCCCGTGGACCCGTCCAAGCAACTCAGCGAAGCTCTGCCTGAGCCACTCCTGGATCGTATCCATCACTCACTCCCTCCGCTACGGCGGCGCCGGCAACACTCACCCGGCCACCGCCGTCACAGGAGCATGGCGCGTGACATCATGCCGCCCGAGAGATCCCGAGCCCTGAACCCGTGCTGCAGCAGGACGCGTGTCGCCGTGTAGGCGCGCTGGCCGGAGCGGCAGATGACGAGGATGTCCCGATCGCGAGGCAGCTCGCCCAAGCGTGAGCGGAGCTGCCCCATCGGGATGTTGACCGCGCCTGGCACGGACTCGACCGCCAGTTCCACCGGCTCGCGCACGTCGAGCAGGAAGGTGCCGTTCGTGGTCGCCCAGTGGGCGAGCGGCATGTCGCCTCGCAGGACGTCCGCTGCCACCATGCCGGCAAAGTTGACGGGATCCTTCGCGCTCCCGAACTGGGGCGCATAACAGAGCTCGGCTTCCTCCAGGTCGTAGATCGTGGCACTCATCTGCATGGCCACGGCCAGGGCGCTGATGCGTTTGTCCACTGCCGGTCCGTCCAGTCCGAGCGCCTGCGCCCCAAGCAGGCGTCCATCGGACTTGCGGAAGATGACCTTCAACTCCAGCGGCATCGCGCCGGGGTAGTAGCCCGCATGCGAGTTGGGGAAGAGGTAGATCTTCTCGTAGTCCGTGTCGCCGAGCTTCTGCAGGGTCCTCTCGTTGACACCCGTCCAGGCCGCCGCACCCCCGAAGAGCCCGACGATTGCAGTCCCCTGCACGCCGCGGAAGCGCGAATTCCTCCCCGCGATCGCATCGGCCGCAATCCGGCCCTGCCGGTTGGCCGGCCCGGCCAGCGCCAGAAGGCTCCACTGGCCGGTCACGACATCCCTGACTTCCACGGCATCGCCCACCGCGTAGATGTGGGGGTCGCTCGTGCGCATCTGCTCGTCGACGCGGATCCCCCCGCGTTCGCCGATGGTGAGTCCGGCCGCTCTGGCCAGTGTCGTGTCCGGGCACACACCGAGCGCGAGGATCACGATATCGGCCGGATATGACTTCCCGCTTCTTGTCTGAACCTCGAGGATGCCGTTGTCCCGTTGCGCGAAGGCGGCCACGCCGTCGTGGAGCGCCAGATGGACGCCGTGCCGTACTAGGTGCCCCCCGACGATGCGGGCGAGCTCCGGGTCGAGCGGAGCCAGCACCTGATCGAGCACCTCGACGAGCGTCACGTCGAACCCAATGTGGACCAGGTTCTCCGCCATCTCGAGACCGATGAACCCGCCCCCCACCACCACCGCCCGACGCACGGGCTTGACTGCCTGGATGCCGGAGTAGTTGAACATCCCCGTGAGGAACGACGTGCCGCGCTCCACCCACTCGCGGATAGCACGTGCGTCCGGCACGGTCCTCACCTGGAATATCCCGGGGAGGTCGATGCCCGGCAGCGGCGGACGGATCGACGCCGCGCCGGGGGCCAGCACGAGCGCATCGTAGGGCTCGGTGATGACCTCGCCGGTCGCGACGTTCCGCAGGTCCACGGTCTTCGCCTTCGACGCGATCGCGACCGCCTCACAGTTCGTGCGGACGTCGATCGCGAACTGCTCGCGGAACAGCGTTTCGTTCGCGACCAGCAGGCTCGCCTCCTGCGGTATCACGCCCCCGACGTGGTAGGGGAGCCCGCAGTTGGCATACGACACGTAGGGACCGCGCTCCACCATGAGAATCTCGGCGTTCTCGTCCAGCCGCCGGAGCCGAGCTGCACAGGAGGCGCCACCGGCCACCCCGCCGACGATCATGACCCTCTTTCGCACATTTCCGTTACGCCGTGACATAATGACCTCCATACCTTTGCCCGAAGGGGCCGGCACTGCGCAGGATGCTCATGAACATCAGAGCACCCAGCAGTGTAAGGAGCGGGGTCGCCGGGTCGACCGGTCGCGTGAATGGATAGCCCCTGGAAGTGGACGAATCCCGCAAGCGCGGATGAGGTTCTCCTTAGGAAGGGGGCGCCGGAGGAACCGGGAGAGGAGGCAGCAGCGTTGGAGTGAAGTGGAACTGAAACCGAGTGAGGGGGACTGAAAGTGCGGAAGTACCAACAGCGTGATGAGGAACAGCGACTGCGTAAGCGGTGAGGGGGCTATCCCAACGAGGCTATGAACGCCTTCAGCGCCTTGCCGCGGTGGCTGATGGCGTCCTTCTCCTCAGGTGAAGCGGACCCAAAGGACTTACCGAGCTCAGCGCTCAGAAACAGCGGATCGTAGCCGAACCCGCCCGCGCCATCCGCCTCCTCGAGAATCCGTCCCGGGCAGGTTCCCTCGAACACAGCCGGCGGGGCATTGGGTGTGGCGAGATACACGATGACGCAGCGATAGCGCGCCGCGCGCCTGGTCGCCGGTGCGCCCGACAGCCGCCGCAGCAGCTCGGCGTTGTTGGCCGCGGTCACCTCCGCCTCCGTGCCATTCACGCCCGACCAGCGCTTCGAACGAACCCCCGGCGCGCCGCCCAGCGAGATCACCTCGAGCCCAGAGTCGTCGGCAATCGTCGGCATCCCGCTGAGCTTCGCGAAGTACTCCGCCTTCCGGCGGGCATTCCCCTCGAACGATGACTCCACTTCGAGGCCGTCCTCGAGCTCCTCCCGGAGCATGATGCCGGCATCATCGGGGAAGATCACTTCATGGCCCGCCGCCTCGAGCAGCCGGCGGAACTCCACCTGCTTCCCCTTGCTGCGGGTAGCCGCCAGCAGCCTCACCAGCCGAGCGCCTTGCGCTGCGCCCCGAAAAGCTCGCTGATGCCGCGCTCCGCATGACCGAGCAGGACCTCCAGCTCGCTCCGCGAAAAGCTTCCGTGCTCTGCAGTGCCCTGCAGCTCCACGAACCGGTTCGGTTCCAGCAGCACCACGTTGGCATCGACACCGGCGTCGCGATCTTCGAGGTATGCAAGGTCGAGCCTCGGCTCCCCGTCGCAGATCCCGACGGATACCGCGGCGACCAGTGTACCGAACGGGTTCGGCACGGAATGCCGCGCTGCAAGCCAGGCACAGGCATCGGCCAAGGCAACGCAGCCCCCGGTGATGCTCGCGGTGCGCGTCCCGCCGTCAGCCTGGAGCACGTCGCAGTCCACCTTGATGGTGAACTCCCCGAAGGCAAAGGTGCCCATCGCAGCGCGGAGCGAGCGCCCGATCAGGCGCTGGATTTCCTGCGTGCGTCCCCCCGGTCCCTGCCGTTCACGGCTGGTGCGCTCTACCGTCGCCCGCGGGAGCATGGAGTACTCGGCCGTGACCCAGCCCTCGCCCGAGCCGCGCTTGTGTGGTGGCGCACCGGTCTCCACCGACGCGGTGCAATGGACCAGGGTGCCGCCCATGCGGATGAGGCACGACCCTTCGGCATAGGGATTGGCACCGCGCTCGAGGGCTACGGGGCGGAGTTGGTCATGGTTGCGACCGTCAGGACGAGGCACGCAGACGCTCCAGCAGTTGGGTGGTGGATTGGCCAGGAAGGATCGGGACGCGCACGACGCGCCCGCCGCGGGATTCCACGAACTCGGCACCTACGATGCGCTCGCGGGGATAGTCGGCGCCCTTCACCAGCACGTCGGGCTCGAGCGCGACAATGAGGTCGTGGGGGGTGTCCTCGTCGAAGAGCGTCACCACGTCCACCGCGGCCAGGGCCGCCAGGACGCGGGTCCGTGCCTCTTCGCTGTTGACGGGGCGGTCGCTTCCCTTGCCCAGCCGGCGGACCGAAGCGTCGGTATTGAGGCCCACGATGAGCGCGTCGCCCAGCGCGCGCGCCGTTTCCAGGAGGATGACGTGCCCGGGGTGCAGCAGGTCGAACACGCCGTTGGTGAAGACGATGCTGCCGCGCTGCGACTCACGCCACGCGCACGCTTCCGAACGGGTCATCCGCTTGACGGCAGTGTCCATCGCGCGTCCCGGCTCGCGCCCGGCCGCGGTCAGATTCCCTCTTCGGCTCGCGGCTTGAGCTGGAAAGTGTGCTTGAAGAGCGGCAGGTCCACGCTGTCGGCGTACTGGGTCTCGATAACGATCTTCCGGGGCCGCCCTCCCCGGGAAATGTTGAACTTGAAATGCGCGTCGGGGAAGATCTCGTCCGACGCCTCGTTGAGTCGCCGCCGGATCACGTCGTCGGCCAGACTCGGCGCCAGCCGTGCCTGCGACTTCATTTCATCCTGGAGCTGGTAGAATTTCCAGTAGACCTGCCCGACGTGATAGCCGTAGTAGAGGATCGCCGCGAAGATCAGCAGCGAGAAGAGGCACCCGAGGGTGCCGGCACCACGGCGGTTCCTGAGCAACGTCACCATTGGGACTGCGCTCCCTCGACGATATTCACCGTGAGTCGATCCAGTGCCCTCGCGCGACCAGCAGCCTCGTTACCCGGGTCATAGTCGCCCTCGCTCGTAAGTCCCTGTCGCTGCCAGAGGGCTTTTTCGGTGTGCTGGTCGATGATCTCGACGTTGACCGTCAGCTGGACGAGTCGCCGGGTGACGGTGACCTGGCGCTGGTCGGGATTGCTGGTTCCCGTGTACGCCAGCGGAAGGTCCGGCTCGTACCGCGTGACCGTGCCGCGCACGACGGCATCCGCCTGCGCTTCCGAGGCCTCGCGCAGTCCGAGCCGGTTTGTCATCGCCTCACGCACTGCCTGGTAGACCTGCTGCTGCAGCGCCGGCTCGGCGGTCAGGTTGTCAAATGGCAGGATCGCCACCGTGTTGATGCCCGGGGGAGGCCGCCCCCGGCGAACCCGTAACAACCCACGAGCGCGAGAAGGCTAAGACTCGCCGCGAACCCACGTATCGGGCTTGAAGGTCGCAGGAGTTGTGCTCTCCGTGAAAGTAAGGTCGAGCCGGGCCGAGGTGCCGGGGACGATCAGCTGTGCCTTGATCGGCGCACCATCGGGACCGTAGAACGTTTCGCTCCGTCCCAGCACCGCGCCGTCCTTCCGCACCAGGGCCACCAGGCTCGGGGTAGCCCCGGCGGTGCGTACGTACTCGACCGTGTCGGCAGGCGTTGCATACGACCACGCGGTGACGTCACCCGACTCCGAGGCACTCAGCACGGCGCCGTCCGGCGGTGGCCGGGTGAAACCGAGCATGCTCCACATCAAGCGGAAATCGGGGACGATACGCTTGATCGCATCGGGTCCCTTGATCCACTCGGTCGAGTCGCCGTTGACCATCGCGGCGCCCTTCCCCAGGCCGAACGGACCCTGCATGTCGAGCCGCAGCGAATCAGGAGCGGCGACCCGGGCCGCACCGCGCCCACCGACTTTCCCCTTCGGGTCCTTGAACTTGAACTTGAACCGGAGCTGGCGATTCCCGTCGGGCGCGCCCGCCGCGACGAAGGCCGCGATCTGTTCGGTGGTCGCAGGACCCATTCCCGCAGGGAGCGCGGACGGCGGGACCTTCCCCACGCCGCTCCCGGCGCAGGCGGTAACGATCAGGGCAAGATAGAGAAACAGGGCTGGCCGGTCAAGCGGAAACCGTTGTGTCATCAGGCTTTATGGGTCGATCTCATTCATGAATCGTGCGGATCACGTCACCTTGGACAACCCGCTGCAAAGTACCCTGGCCGTTCACCAGCCGGCCGAACACCGTGTACGTGCCGTCGAGATGAGGCTGCGGACTGAGGTTCAAGAACCACTGCGAACCGCCGGTGTCGGGCCCAGACAGCGCCATGCCGACCATCGGCGTCAGGTAGCGATTCATGTTGATCTCGTCACGGATCGCATATCCGGGACTGCCATTGCCATCCCCCCGTGGATCGCCATCCTGGGCGACGAAGTTCGGCACCACGCGGTGAAAGCGCAGGCGGTCGAAGTAGTGCGCCTGCACCAGCCGCATGTAGTTGGCCACGGTGAGCGGTGCATCTGAGCCGAAGAGCTCGATTTCAATGACGCCCTTCTGGTCCACGTCCACGAAAAGGTGCGGGAGCCGGCTGGGGCTGAGCGGCAGGACGAACCGCCGCACGATGTCACGATAGTCCTGCGGCGTGCGTCCGGTGTTGATTGGCGACACCGGGCCCCACTGGTTCGCGAGCGCCGGCCAGTTGTCCACGGCCCAGGCCCGCAGCAGGTAGTTGCCCTGGCGTGGAACCGCTGCCAGGAAGTCGGCCTGCACCGCCGCACTGCCGGGGCCCGTGCCCTTCGAGATGGCGAGCAGTGCATCGAGTGCCGCGGCCGCCGCATCGGTAGCCGAGTCGGCCTGCGCCCGGCGGAACATAGTCGTGAGCGCCGGCACGTCGGCCGGGTTCGCCGCGCGCGCCACCGCCTGCGCCGCGCCCGCCCGCACCATGAAATCGCTGCTCGCCAGCAGCGGCCGTGCGCTGGCCACCAGCAGCGTGTCCTCTTCCGGCGCATTTGCGTTCCATGCCTGCAGCGCCGCCGCCACCACGCGGCTGTCGTTGTCGGCGAGGAACGGCTGCGCGCCATCGAGCGGGAACGCGATGGCGGCGGCTTCCGCGGCGATCGCCCGCTCCCGCCAGTCGTTCGCGCCGGCAAAAGGCGGCAATGCCTTCCGGAGCGCCGCGCTGTCGGCACGCGCCAGGGCGAGAAGGGCCTCGCGCCGCATCGCATACCCCTTCTTCGCATCGAGGGTCTCGACCAGCGCGGCTGTCGCCTCCGGTCCGCCTAGCGCGCCCAGCGTCGTCACCGCCTCGATGGCGACGTTCGGGAGCGGATCATTCAGGAGGCGCACTACCTGCTTCGCGTACTGTGGCAGCTGGAAGCTGGCGAGCGAGCGGAGAGCATTGGTGCGCACACCGGCATCGTCGTCAGCCAGCGCGCGCGCGAGCAACCCTGCCACCGCGTTGCGGTCGAGGCCACCCGAATCGGCCCACGTGCGGTTGAGCGCCCGTGCCGCCATCGCCCGGGCCAGCGGCAGCTTGTCGACCAGCGCAGCGCTTACCGGCCCGCCGGCTGGCCGCGCCGCGCGCCGCAGGCGACTCACCGCATAGATCGCGCGCCACCGGATGTTCGAGTTCGTGTCGGAGATGAACCGCACGATCTCGGACACGGGAGCCTCGGGTCCGAGCCGCCACCCCTCGAACACGAACTGCTGGATGGCGAGCGTGGTATCGGGCGTGACCAGCGGCGCGCGGCCACTCAACGCGTCGGTGAAGAACTCGGCGGCATCACGCCCACCGATGCGGGCCAGTGCGGTGATGATCTCGCGCGAGGTGTTGATGTCCGCTCCCGTCACGCTGAGCATCCGGATGAGCGGAGCCACCGCGTTCGGGTCGCGCAGCAACCCCATCGCGAAGGCCGCCGAGGGGCGGACGTTGTCCTCCGGGTCCTCGAGCAACGGCAACAGCAGCGGCAGGCCCTGCGCATCGCCGATCCGGCCGATGGCGAGCGCCGTACGGGAACGCACCACCGTGTCCGCGAAGGTCACGCCGCGGCGGAGCACCGCATCGTTCCACTGCCGCGCATCCTCGGCGGCCAGCACCGGGGCCAGCGCCTCGACGCTGGCATTGTCCTGCGCCTGCGCACGAGATGTCACGAGGAGCGTCAGAAGGATCGGGATGACAAGGGCGCGCATCAGGAAATCCGGACCGGGTCGGGGGACGTGAGGAGCCAGGAGGCCACATCGTTCGGCAGCCGCGCGGAGCGCATGCCGGCATCGAGCACGAACATCGTCGTGGCGGCCGTCGCCAGCAACTCGCCGTCGGCCAGCCGGTTGAGCGCATAGCCGAACACCACCTTCCGCGACGCCACCTCGCGCACCCAGCAGCGCACGCGGACCTCGTCGTCGTAGCGCGCCCCGCGCAGGTAGCGCATGCTCAGCTCGGCGACCACCATGCGATAGCCACGCTCCTCCAGTTCACGATAACTCAGCCCGGTAAGTCGCAGGTGCTCGCACCGCGCCACGTCGAGCCACACCAGGTAGCGGGCGTGATAGACCACGCCCATCTGGTCGATCTCGGAATAGTTGACCCGGTGGGTGGTCTCCGAGACCATTATCTTTGCCGCGTGCTGGGGTCCACCGTAGCGTCACCGTCGCAGACGCGCACTTGGGCGCCACTCCGCCTGGAGTGTCCGATGCATTCCTCCGCTTCCTCGGGGAGGTGCCATCCCTCGGCGATGCACTGCTCATCAACGGTGACCTCTTCGATTTCTGGTTCTGTTATCGCCATGTCATGCCGCGCCACGGATTCCGGGTGGCGGCGGCCCTGGCGGAACTCCGTAAACGCGTACCGATCGCCATCGTCGGCGGCAACCACGATCGCTGGGGCGACGACTTCTGGGAGCGCGACCTCGGCGCGATCTACCACCCCCGCGAGCTGCGCTTCGAAATCGGCCGGCGCACGACCCTCGCCATCCATGGCGACGGGCTCACCGATACCCGCCCTTCGGCGCGCGTGCTCAACACCATCCTCGGCAGTGAGACCGCCCTCGCCCTCTTCCGCATGCTGCATCCGGACGCGGCCCACCGGCTCGTGCTGCGCCTGCAGCCTGTGCTCGGCGAGAACGACCGGGGCTCGTCCGCGCCGCCTCAAGGCGTTTGCCCAGCAGGAGTCGTGGGCCCGTGCGCGCCTCGCCAGGGAGCAGGACGTCGGCCTCGTCATCATGGCGCACACCCATCACGCCGCGAAGGCCCAGCTGTCGCCCGGACAGCAATACCTCAACCCGGGCGCCTGGTTCGACGGCTTCCGCTATGCCGTCGTGACGGAGTCGGACGCGGAGCTCCGCACCTTCACGGGCTGAGGTCCACCACCTCCGCCTCGGCGAGACGATCGCCGAGGAAGCGTCCCCCCACTGCCAGGAATCGCGGCGCGTCGTCGCTCACCGCGAAGCGATGACTCGGTGCTCCGCTCCCCGGCGACTCGATTCCCCGTTCCTGCAGTGCGTCGGCCAGTGCCCCCGCCGTTTCCGCAGCACTGTCGATCAGGGACACGCCCGGGCCCATTACCCGGTGGAGCAGCGGCTTGAGCAGCGGATAGTGCGTGCAGCCGAGTACCAGCGCGCCGACGCCGGCCTGACGCACCGGTCCGAGGTATTCCTCCCCGATCAGTTCCGTCGCCTGGTGGTCGAACCATCCCTCTTCCACCAGCGGCACGAACAGCGGGCAGGCGCGCTGGATCACCGGTGTGTCGGGCGACAACGAGTGAATGGCGCGCACGTACGCACCGCTCGCGACCGTACCTGCCGTGCCGATCACACCGATGCCGCGCCCGACCGCGGCCCGCACGGCAGCACGGGCACCCGGCTCGATCACGCCGATCACGGGAACCGGGGACGCGGCGCGGAGCGCGTCGAGCGCGTGCGCCGTGCTGGTGTTGCAGGCGACTACGACCGCCTTCACGTTCTGCCCCAGAAGCCAGTGGAGGATCTCGAGGCTGTAGCGTCGCACCGTTTCGGGAGACTTGGGACCATAGGGTACCCGGGCCGTGTCACCGAAGTAGATCGTCGATTCGGCCGGGAGGCGCTCGTAAATCGCGTGGACCACCGTGAGGCCGCCGAGCCCCGAATCGAATACGCCTATCGGAAGCTGGTTCACGGCACCCGCACAGGAAAAGTTACGCTGGCGGCGACGCCGCCGCCGCGCACCGGCTTGAGCGCGAGGTCGCCCGGAAAATCCCAGAGATGCGCCGAGACGTAGGCCTCGAGTCCGGCAACGAGGTGGTTCACCGCCATGATGACGAGCCAGTCCTCGCGTTCCTGCGTCTTGTTGGCCACGGCTGCGGTGTCGGCGGATTTTGCATAGTTCAGTTCACTGTTGGTCTTGAGCACCATGCCGAGCGTGACGCCCTCGACGGCGATGAAGATGCCCGCCGTGATGCCGCGCCCGAGCTTGGCCTGGCCCCATCCGGGAACGAGCAGGGAGCGCCACAGCGCGCCACCCGGGCCGACTGGTCGCTTCCGGTCGACGGAGTCCTTCAATCCCGACGTCGAGAGCGCCTGCGCGCGGGCGGGAATTGCCGCGGAGTCAGCCCGAAGCACCGAGTCGTGCGCTGCGGCCGCGACCGTATCGGGCTTTGCGAGGCTGTCGGGGGCCGGGGCGACGGCCGCTGAGTCCTGCGCGGCAAGGGAGACCGGCGCAACCCCCAGAAGCACCCAGCAGAGCAGGGCGATCGAGAGGAAGGGGGCTCGCGGCATGGGGCGGAGTCTATATGAGGCGGCACCCGAAACCCAGCGGTACGCTTGAGGGCTGCGTGACGACGCGGGGCGACACAGCAGGTGAACCGAGGCGAGGAGTCCGGTGTGCCACTAGAATCGTGGCATCCCGTCGAAGGAGCGTCCCCTGAAGATCTGGATCGATGCCGACGCGACACCACGGGAGGTGAAAGAGATCGTCTTCAGGGCAGCGAAGCGCCTTGGCCTCCCCGTCGTGCTCGTCGCCAACCAGCCGCTTCGTCCGCCGGCCAACAATCCCCTGGTGACCGCGGTGTGGGTTGATGGCGGCGCCGACGTCGCCGACCAGCATATTGCCGCGGCAGCAATGCGAGGCGACCTCGTGGTGACGCAGGACGTACCGCTGGCGGCGCTGCTGGTACCGAACGGGGTGACGGTCCTCGATCCACGGGGCGACGAGCACACCCCGGAGACGATCGGTGAGCGGCTGTCGGTGCGGGACTTCATGGAGCAGGCCCGCATCGCGGGGATCGTGACCGGTGGCCCCGCCCCGTTCGGTGCAGGCGACAAGCAGGCCTTTGCGGGAGCACTCGACCGGGCCCTGACGCGACTCACGCGCCCACGCGGCATGGGCTGATCGACCCAGGGCTACTGGAGATGGAATACCTTCCGTACCGCGGCTGGTCCTCCCCCGAATGAGCGGTCCGCGACCCCGTAGCCGGCGGCACCGGCAATCCTGGTCGGTGCCTTCCGACGACCAGCAATAGTCACCGGTCGCTGCTCGGAGGATCGTTGACTCGACGCAATTGCTCGGTGCGCAGCATGTCTCCCGTCGGGCCCCTGGGTACCCAGCCGCGCACCTGACGCGTCACCATCATCGTCCCATCCTCCTGGATCCTGCCCCGAAGCACCAGCAGCGCGGCGATCCCGCGGAACACCCGCTGGCCCCACTCCAGTTCGCCGCCTGCGGTCATGCCGATCACCGGCGCATCGTCGTCATTCCACTCGCCATCCGGCAACTGCACCCGTTCATGCACGATGATGGTGTCGCCTGAAGCCCGAATCTCCACTTCATGTCCGTTGCCGGCACCGGGCAGGTACCAACGGCCCAGGAACCGAGCGGCTGCCACTGGCGTGGGCCGGATCGCCGCCATCTCCAGGGGAACCAGCCCGGGTGCCGGTGGCATCGCGCGCTCCTCTGCCAGCATCTGTCTGAGTTCCGCCGTGTCATCGGACGGCCGCTCGCGCTGCATCCGAGCCAGTATCTGTTCCGCGTCAGCGAACTCACCCGCGTGGACCGACATCCGAAAGACCTCTTCGAAAATCGTAGCGGGGATCGGCACTGCATAGCCGACGCGCCGTGAGACGGCGTCGTAGTGTTCGAGCATGGCTATCGGCCGGGTTCCCGGGACCCACCGTGGCGGGAGGAAGTCAGCGAACATCCGCCGCAGGGCGACCATCATGCCGGCCAGGGTCATGCTCGAATGCGTCTCGCCCTGCACGCGCAGCATCCTCACCAGCGACATTCCGTCACCCGTGCCGCTCGTGTCGACGTCCCGCATGTCGGCATTCACCAGCATCACGCGTAAGGGCCGAGCCGCGGGCCCGCGGAGTGCGGCCGCGGCGGCTGCCGCCTCGCGTCCGTTGTTCCACCAGGTCGAGGGCTCCAGCACGATGTAGCCCGTGAAGCTCGCCGGCTGGCTGGCAATCACATTCAGCGCGAAGAGTCCGCCGAGCGAGTGACCGATGAGAACGCGCATGGGTGCCGTCATGTACTTCCGGTCCACCCATGGCACGAGCTCGGCACTGAGGAACTGCAGCAACCTGCCGGCGCCGCCCGTCATTCCCATCTCCGGTGGCGCAGTCCAGCCGGCGGCGGCGGGCGGCGTCAGGTCCAGTGTGCGCGCGCCATTCCTCACCCCCACCACGATCATCGGCGGCAGCTGGCCGGTGCCGGCATAGAACCGCGTGATGGCAACGGCCGGCTCCAGCTCCTGTTCGGCGTCGAGCACATAGAGCACCGCGTAGCGCCGCGTTGAGGCAGGGTCGTAGGAAGGCGGGAGCACGACATCTATCGTGCGGCTCGCACCCATCGCGCGCGATGGGAGGACAAATGAACTGACGCCGACCAGGGGGCGCACCGTGTCCGCCTGGGTCGGCCGCGTGGCCTGCAATCCAGGAACAAGGAGGCCGGCGAGGAACATGAGGGGGGTCATCGCGGTGGTGACCTCGCGCAGTTCGGCAGGGATGGGGGTGACGTGTCCTTCAGGGATGCACGAGACAGTCCCCACGTCGCAAGCCCCGGTGCCGGGGCAGGTCGTTGCCGGCGCCGAGGGTTGACGACGGCATCGGCTCGCGGGATGATTGGGGCAGTGCGCGTTGGGGCGCCTCCGGTCCGCGGCAAGGGAATATTCCCACCCAGTCGGTTCGCAAGACATCGCCGAACCTTCTTCCAGCCTGCATTCAGCGGACTCCAGGCACCATGGAGGAAGGATCCCATGAGCGACGAGCTCCCCCGCAGGCGTACCCTCGAAAGCCTCAAGAAGGAAGCGAAGAGCTGGCTCGATGCGCTCGGCCAAGGCTCCGCCGACGCGCGCACCCGGCTCCGGCTGGCCCTTCCCAAGCCAATTGCGACACCGACACTGCGCGACGTGCAGCATGCATTGGCCCGGGAGCAAGGCTTCCCCGGCTGGAGTGACCTCAAGCGCAGCCTCGAGTCAGGGAGTCTCGAGGGGAAAGTGGCACTGCACCGCTACGATGAAATGGCCGACGCCCTCCTTCAGGCCTATCACACCGGCACACCCGCCGCGATGGAACGGCACTGGTCCCTCACCTGGCATCGCCGCGCCTGGCAGGGCATGCGCACGTATGTCCAGCTCGACCTTGGTCGCCAGGCGGGATCACCCACCCTCGAGGATGACATCACGCTCGACGATGCGCGCTACCTCGTTGCGCGCGAACACGGCTTTGAAAGCTGGGATGCGCTCGTGCGGGACTGCAGCACCCGCCGCGCTGCGCCGGCACCGACGCCGCTTCGCCGCCTCGCCGCCGACGCCCATGGGAAGATGACGGATGCCCTCCTCGAGGAGATTGCGGAACTCGACGACGTCACCGAACTCCGCCTCGGCGGTTCGCACGGCGTCACCGACGCCGGCCTCCGGTCCATCGCGCGAATGACACAGCTCACGCACCTCGACCTGGGCGGTACCGGCGTCACCGATGCCGGCGTGGCGCATCTGGCGCGCTGCCATCGCCTGAAGGACGTGAACCTGCAGTGGACAGCCAGCGGCGATGGCGCCCTGCGGGCCCTCGCCGGACTTCCCGACGTCACGCACCTTCGCACCGGCAATCGGGTCACCGATGCAGGCCTCGCGTTGCTTCAGGAGTACCCGCGCTTCGCGTCGTGGCAGGGAGGCGACGCCGAGATGTCGCTCACCAGTTACGAGGCCAGCCCGACCTACCTTCTGCTCCGGGGACCGTTCACTGATCAGGGGATGCGTCACCTCTCGCGGCTGGACGGCCTGTTTGCGCTGAACATCGATGCGGCGGAACTTGGGATCACCCCGGCGGGGCTGGTGCCGCTGATCGGGCTGCCGCAGCTGGGTTGGCTCGCCGTGGATGCCACCGACGAGTCGATGACGCACATTGCCCGCATGCCGCGGCTCCGCTTTCTCGGCTGCCAGGACACGACGGCTGGCGATGACGGATTCGAGTCGCTGGGCCGGTCACGGTCGATCGAATACATCTGGGGACGTCGCTGCTACAATCTCCGGTCCCGCGGCTTCCGGGCATTGGGGCAGATACCGACGCTCCATGGGCTCTCGGTAAGTTGCCGCAACGTCCATGACGACGCGTTGGCGACGCTGCCGAGCTTCCCTGCCCTGCGGGAGTTGATGCCGATGGACATTCCCGATGCCGGATATCGGCATATCGGGAAGTGCCGGAGGCTCGAGTCACTGGTGCTGATGTACTGCCGCGAGACAAGCGATGCAGCGACGGAGCACATTACCGGATTGCCGGTCTTGAGGAAGTACTTTGCGAGCTATACCAGGATCACGGATCGGACGCCCGAGCTCCTGTCCGGCATGGACACACTCGAGAGCGTCACCTTCGACAAGTGCGCCGGCCTCACCAACGCCGGGATCAGGAACCTGGCGCGGCTGCCCCGGTTGAAGGAATTGAGCATCTCCGGCCAGCGGATCACCGCCGACGTGGCGACATCCTTCGGAAGCACCGTCACCGTGCACTACTCGCTCTAGGGGAATCATGTCAGCATCAGCGGCGCAAACCGACCGCCTGCTCAAGTGCGGTGTCCTCGCCGGACCTGTCTACGTTGTTGTCGGCGTGCTCCAGGTCCTCTTCCGTGAGGGCTTCGACATCCGGCGTCATGCACTGAGCCTGATGAGCAACGGTTCACTCGGATGGATCCAGGTCGGCAGCTTCATCGTGGCGGGCCTCCTCGTCATCGCGGGCGCAGTCGGCATGCGACGGCGCCTGCACCCGGGCCGCGCCGGCACCTGGGGGCCGATACTCCTGGCGCTGTATGGCCTGGGGCTCATCGGGGCCGGCATCTTCGTCGCCGACCCGATGGACGGCTTTCCTCCCGGAACGCCCGCAGGACCGCCGGCGTCGATGAGCTGGCACGGCCCCCTACACTTCGTGGCGGGCGGCATCGGCTTCAGCGGGCTCGTCGGCGCGACTCTCGTCTTTGCCCGCCGCTTCGCGGCACTCAGGGAATGGGGGTGGGCCACCTTCTCGCTCGCAACCGGCGTGCTCTTTCTCGCCGGCTTCGCCAACATCGCATCCGGTGCACGCGCGCCGTGGATCAACATCGCCTTCACCGCGGTGGTCGTCCTCTCCTGGGCCTGGCTCTCTGCCGTTTCAGCCAAGCTGATGACACCGCGGGCAGGGGTGACCTCGCGTGGGTAGCATCGTCCTCGGAGGCTTTGCCCTCGTCGCGCTCGTCGCGCTCGCGCTCATCCTCGTGGGCGCCTACCGGCGCTCCCGGATGCCGGTGGTGTCGGGAGGCATGCTCCTCCTGCTGCTCATCATCGCATGGGTGGTGGGGCTGCCGAGCGTCACCGCGCTCGGCCCGACCTCGAACTGGACCGATCGGTCACCGCACGCGACTCGCTTCGTGAAGGTGGCTCCCGACGTCCAGCTCGAGGTGCTCGACTGGGGAGGCACGGGTCCACCGATAGTCTTCCTGTCCGGCCTGCAAGACGTGGCGCACGGCTTCGACGACTTCGCACCTCAGTTCTCCGACCAGTACCGTGTCATCGGGATCACGCGGCGCGGCTACGGCGCCTCCAGCCAGCCGCCGTCAGGATATGACGTGGCATCGCGCGTCGCCGACCTTCGCGCCGTGCTCGACTCGCTCCAGCTCGGGCGCGTGGCCTTGGTGGGGCACTCCATCGCCGGGGACGAGCTCACCGGCTTCGCGGCGGCATATCCTGATCGCGTGTCCGCGCTCGTCTACCTCGATGCCGCCTACGACCACAGCGACATCGCGACGCTCCTCTCCGGCAGCCCTCCCCCGGCCCCTATGCTCGCCACCGATTCGCTCTCACCGGCGACCGTACAGGCGTTCCTGCTCCGCAACTACGGCATGCGCATCCCGGAGGCCCAGCTGCGCGCGATCGGACGCTACGCCCCCGGCGGACACCTCATCGGTGATGTCACGCCGCCAGTCATCGACTCGCTCATGCTCGCCGGCGTGGGCCATCCCGATTATGCGGCGGTGCAGGCCCCGGCCCTGGTCATCGACGCCGTCATCGACTCGATGCCCAACGTGTTCCCCGCCTGGCGCGCATTTGACTCCACGACCTACGCCACGGCAATCCGCTTCACCAAAGCGCTCCAGGCCTGGGCATCATCCCGGCGGCAACAGGTACGGCGCGAGCTGAAGGGTGCACAGTTCCTGGAACTGCACGGCGCCAATCACTACGTCTTCGATTCCAACACCAGCGAGGTCACCGCCGCGATGCGTGCGTTCCTCGCGAAGCACGCAGAGCAGTCCGTCGTGCATACGCCGCCGGCGACGTCCCCACCGCCGCCTTGAAGTCCTTCACGAAGTCGGCAGCGCGGCAGGATCCTAGTCCTCCAGACGGCTTCAACCAGGGAGATGACACCGATGCAGGCCAAGGGGACGTTCGAGGTCAAGGTGGTTCCGCTCGCGGGGGATGAAGGTACCGACACCGGCGGGTTTGGCCGCCTCTCCATCGACAAGACCTTCAGCGGTGATCTCACCGGGTCCAGCAAGGGGCAGATGGTCGGCGCCTTCACCGCGGTCGAGGGGTCGGCCGGCTACGTGGCGCTGGAGCGCGTCACCGGCACGCTGAACAGGAAGAAGGGCAGCTTCATCCTGCAGCATAGCGGCACGATGACGAAGGGGGTCTCGACGATGCTGGTGACGGTGGTACCGGACTCGGGGACGGAGGAGCTGACCGGGCTGGCCGGCACCATGGAGATCATTATCGAGGGAAAGCAACACTCGTACGTCTTCGATTACACGCCGTGAAGAATGGTGCAACCGGTTGGCGGCCAGCCACCGCTGTCCGGGGCTGGCGGGAGCGTGTAGGAATCGAACCTACCGGACCTCGCGGAGCGACGTCCGTCGCGATTTTGAAGATCGGCCGGGACACCAGCCCCGATCCGCTCCCTGGGTGCTGAAACTTAGCGTGCTTGATGGGACACGTGCCGGTTGGCGGGCGGCGGTGTCAGTTGTTTAAACTACGAGGACCATGCGCCGACAACTCGGGTGGCTCCCACGGACCGGTCTCGTCGCCGGTGTGATGTCGTGTACCGCGGCGCCGGAGCAGCCGGCTTCCAGCGGCCCGTCGCGCACCGACGTTGAAGCGGCCATGCAGCGCTACCAGGTCGCGGCTCGGACCGTGAACGCAGACTCGGTCTCCGCCTTCTATACCTCCACGGCAACGTTGTTCGAGCCGGGGATACCCCCCATCATCACGCGCGATTCCATCCGCGCCTTCCTCGCCTCCTTCCCTGGTGTGCGGGTCGAGGTGGCGACGGCATCTCCTGATAGCATCGAAATCCACGGCAACATGGCGCTCTATTGGGGCACCTATTTCGAGAAGCTCGACTTCCCCGGGCAGCCGGTGAGCGAGCAGCACGGGAAGTTCGTGGCCCAGTGGGTTCGACAGGAGGATGGACAATGGCTCATCGAGCGAATGTATCGGATTCCGTTACCATCCTCACCGCGTTGAGCTGGGCTCTCGTGCCGCTGTTGGTACTCGTGGCGTGCGGCCAGAGCAATTCCAGCTTCCCCAGTCCGGCCCCGCTTCGTCCGGGGACGGACCTCCCGGCGCAGTTCGAACCACCAACTGGTTTCGCGCGCCTGACTCTCACCGACACCATCGCGGGCAACGCCTGCCTGACCCCCATGCACGATCCACGCAACAACACCGAGATCCGGATGGTGCGCGCGGCGAATGGCCTGGCCGACTACAAGGTGCCGGACGACCGCTATGGCGTGGGCAAGCACCAGTTGCTTCGCGTGGACTGCAATACGGGCCGCCCACTGGGCATCGTGGCTGATTAGGGATCGGCTGAGCGCGCTGCAACACCGGGCGCTCCCGTCCGGTATCATGAGCTGACGGACATCACGCGAGGAGCCCATGATCCGGAAGCTCAAGTCCGGCGAGTACCGCCTCTATTCACGCAAGAAGAACCCGAAGACCGGCAAGCGCCGAAACCTCGGCACGTTTGCCACGCGTGCCGCCGCCCAGAAGCATGAGCGCGAAGTCCAGTACTTCAAGCGCCACTAGATGACCCAGGCGACCATCGGTCGCAACTCGCACACGCACGGAGGCCGCTGTCGGCAGGTCGACCGGCTCCTGAACACCACCCGATAACCGCGTTGAGCGGCACTGCCGTCTTCTGGGGCGCCGGGTCAGTTCGCACGACGCGGGGGCGCGCGCGCCGTTTCATCAGCGTGATGTAGATGTAGCTCGCACCGGCGCTGTCAGTGGCCACGATGCGAAGGGCATTGCCCTCCAGGCCCGTGACTCCGATCGGATCGGCACCGCCATCGAGGAGCGCGGCAGTCGTTTCCGCGCCGCTCGTCATGTTGCGCACCAGGACCGTCGCGCCGTGCGGAATCGCGCCCGGCAGGAGCGAGACATAGGATACGGGGTAAAAAAAAAAAAAAAAAAAAAAAAAAAAAAAAAAAAAAAAAAAAAAAAAAAAAAAAAAAAAAAACCGATCACGTTGGAGACGACGACTGCATCCGGAGGTTCCCGTGACTCGGGATCCGGAGCGAAGGCAGAATTGTCGTCCTTTCCGCAACTGACGGCCAGGAGCATCAACGCCAGGCTCAGCGACCGCGACATTGCATGCAACGACATGCTGCCTCCTCGTGCCGGTTACGACCTAGAACCCCCCCACCACGACAAACCCTGCCCAATAGAACGGATGTGACCGCCCAGGTTGCGCCAGCATCGCGCGCTGAGCCGCCCCGAGAGCCGCGGAGGGAGCGGCCCCTGCTGCAATCCTCTGGTGGAAGGTGCCCATCAAGTCACCGGTGGCACGGTCCTCCACCAGCCACAGCGATGCAACAACCCGCCGGGCCCCGGCCACCAGGAACGCACGCGAGAGGCTCACCCACTCATCGCCCGCAGGCACGTCAGCGATTAGTCCCGAACCCACGGCTGTCTGGCAAGCACTCAGGACCACGAGCCGCGCGTTGAGGCCGATGCCGAACACCTCGTGCACCTCGAGCCGGCCGTCGGCACGACCGGCTGGTGCCAGTTCCACATAGGAGAAGAGCGGATTGCGGCGGTTGAGGACGCCATAGCTGGCGATGTGCAGCACACCGTACTCGGGTGCACGCCGCAGGACTTCACTCTTGCTCGCCGCCGCACCCGTAAGGATGTCGGCGTCCATGCCATATGCGGCCCCGATGGCGTTCACTTCGGCCAGTGAACCGGGCAGCAGCACCGGTGCCGGTGCTATGGCCAGCACGCCGCGGCCTCTCGCCTCGAGCGCGCCTCGAACTCGACCCAGGAACTGGCCGACGGGATGACCGCGATGTCGAAACGTTCCATCAGATAGCGGCCCCGCGCACCAGGTTCCTGGAGCGCGGCATACGGCAGATAGTGCAGCTCGCCGTGCGGGACGATCAGGAGGCGACGCGTTTCCTCGAGCAGGCCCGTCGCGATCGCCGGCTCGATCAGCAGACTGTACAGCCGTTCGAGCGCAGCCAAACCGGCGTCCGGTGCGCCGCGTGCCGGGGCTTGCGCCAGCGCGCCACGGACAAAGTCCACCAGGGCAGCGAGCGTGCGCCGGTCCACACCGAGATCCAGCGTGCGCACCTCATGCGGCGTAACGACGAAGAGCAGGACCGCAGAGTCGGCAACGAGATATTCCAGCAATGCCGCGTCCGTGGGAAGTTCGCGACGCCGCTGTCATCAGCCGCGCAAGCGCATCGTGCGCCACCACGGGAGATCCACGCACCGCGGCGTCCAGTGACGCGTCAGTGCCTCGCATCGCGAGCAATTGGACGGCCGCGGCATTCCGTGTCGTGTCCTGTGGGATAGCGAGTACTGCGAGGACGTGCAGCACGAACGGCGACATCGCTCAGCGCCGATCCATGAGGCGGAACTCGACCAGATTCGATTCAGTCCAGCGATCGAAACCCGTACGCGCGTGGACGCGCCAGAAATAGCGCGCGTCGTGCCTTAGCGCGAGAGAGTCAGGAAGGGCAACGAGCGTGTCCGTGGTCGCCGCTTCCCAGAGCACTCGACCAGTGGAATCGTAGAGCGTGACCCGGTAACGGTTGGCTCCCCGCACCTCCGACCAGATGACACTCGGCGCCTCGACCACCGGGCCCATTGGTGCGCGCACCGTCGGTGGCTGGGACGCGATCACTGCCGGCTCGCGATGCGCCGGCTCGATGTTACGGATCACGCGCCAAGGCGACAGGACCAGGAGCAGCCCGGCTGCGGCAGCCAGTGGGATGATCACCCGGGCTGACCGCCATGCCGGCGTCCTGGCCCGGCGCACCAGGTCGGAGACGGTTACCACTTCCCGGCGACACTCGTCGCATTCGGCCAGGTGGGTGTCCACGCGCGCGCGCTCGTCGCCACTGATGACCCGCTCGACATAGGCGGCAATGATCGCGGGATCCAGGTGTGTCACGAGAACCGGCCTCTGGAGGTTGACAGGAAAGGTTGAACGGACACGAACGGCCCGATTGCGCCACCGGACCCCGTCCTCATGGGGCGGGGTCATGGATTCCCCGGCCGCGCAACTCTTCCTTGAGCCGTGCCAGGATCCGGTTCAGCTTGCGATAGACATGAAACTGGGTGGGAAACGACATCACCTGCGCGATGCGCGAGGCGGGCAGGTCATCGGTGAAGCGCAGCGTGAGAAGGAGCCGGTCGCTCGGGTCGAGGTGACCCAGCGCCGTTGCCAGCGCCGCCGTCAGCTCGGCCCTTCGCACCCCGAGGTCCGGCGACGACGTGCGACCCGGCAGGGCCTCGATATCGATGACGTCACCGACCAGGTCATGCAACTGGCGGCAGGCCGCACGCTCCCCCGGGTCCTGGGCCTCGCGCATACGGCCGTAGCGCGACCGGTGAAAGTCGATGCACAGGCGCTGGGCCACGACGACAAGCCAGGTCGAAAACCGCGCTCGTCCATCGGCGGCATAGCCGCGAAGCCGCGCGAAGTCATCTGCCTGCAGCCGGTCGAGGAGGTAGGCGTAGCCATCCATCCTGGCGTCGACATCGCGCGCCACGTTGCGCGTGACACTCATGAGGAGCCGGCTGTACTCCTCGACAAAGGCCGCCCATGCTTCTTCCCGCTCGGCGCCAGACCCGGCGCGGAACAGTCGATCGAGCGGCGGGGGCAGGGGCATGACAAGATGTACGCGCTGGTGCGTCTACGAGCAATCGGGCTCGACTTTCCGGGGCGGCCGGTGAGTGAGCAGTACGGAGATTCGTGGGCGAGTGGGTGAGTAGGACGAAAGGACTACGGCGGGGCGCCTGATGGCATTCGCCGACGTCGACCCGGCGGACCGGGTCGGCGCCCCCGGCTAGACCCAGGGCACCAGCAGCACAAGCAGCGACTGCACACGCCGGCGCAGCCCCATCACTGCCAGTGCCGCAATCATCGTCGCCCCGGCAAGCCACTGCGGCAGAAGCGAGCTGGATCCCAGGGTGGCGTTCTCCAGCATCACCACATCATTGGGGGCCGCGTCCGGGATCGTAAGCCCGGTGAGCAGCACCAGGGAACCCAGGCCAAGGACGAGAAGCCCGGACAGACCGACATGAGTCGAACCCCGCCTGTCGAGTGCGGGGAGTACGGGTCCTGCCAGCAAACTGGTCATGGATACTTCACTTCCCGCGCAACTGCGCTACTGCCGAGAGCGGTGTCGTGGACGCCGGCAGTGGACACACTTCTCCACTACGTCCGGACAATACAGCACTCCCAGCTGCCGGGGTATCGCTCGATGGATGGACTCAGGGGAGAGGCGTGCAGGGCCGCTACGCCTGGCGCTTCCCGGGTGCGGAACCGCTGTGCGAAAAGGCGGCCACCTCCAGCCGGCTGTGCAGGGCCAGCTTTTCGAGCACGTTGTGCACGTGGCTCTTCACCGTGTGCACGGCGATGTCGAGCCGGGTCGCGATCTCCTTGTTGCTGCAACCTTCCCCGAGCAGGTCGATGACCTCGCGCTCCCGCTTGGTGAGGCGAACGGCATCCATCACCTTCGCCTTGCCGTTCGCAGACACGTTCCTGGCGATCTGGCTGAAGAGGCTGTTGGTCAGCGCCTGTGGAAGGACCTCCCCGCCCGCGGCGACCGCACGGATGGTCGCGAAGAAATCGGCGAAAGAGGCATCCTTCATTACGAACCCGGACGCACCCGCCCGCACGTAGTCGGCGACATCTTCCTGCAGCGGCAGCAGCCCCATCACGATCACGCGGGCAGTCGGCACTTCCGCGCGCACCGTCATGGTAAGGCTGAGGCTGTCGTGATCCTCGAGCCCGAAGTCGAGCAGCACGACGTCCGGCTTCGCTTCCCGTACCTTCTGCAGTGCCTCATTCGCGTCAGCCGACGCCGCGAGGACCCGGAAGCCGGGCTGCGTGTGGATCATCGCCGTGAGCCCCTCGCGCAGCAACCGGTTGTCGTCGATGAGCACGAGCGCGATCGGAGGCGGCCCGGGAGGGGCCGTTTCGGGATGACTGGAGCGGTTGGGGGATGCGATAGATCGGCGACGTGCGCCCATGAGGGCACCTTCCCTGCGTTGGTGCCGACGCCATCACGGTGATTCGGGCAGCAGGTGAAACTCACTGTATCCCTCACCGATGCAAAAGCATATACTGCAGCACTACATACTGCTAGGCTCCACATCAGGGCCGGCATCGACCAGCCAAAGGAAGTGTATGATCCGCCTCAAGATTCACGGAATCATGAAGGCACGTGGCATCTCAGCCTACGCACTCAGCAAGGGCACCGACCTCAGTTATCCCAGCGCGTGGCGGCTCTCGCGTCGCGGTGGTGTGTTCGCTCGTCTGCACGCCGATACCCTCAATTCGCTCTGCGTCTTCTTCGACCTCCAGCCGGGCTCGCTGCTCCAGTGGGTGCCGTAGCCAGGCAACAACAGGTGCGGTGGCCGGCCTTCGATTGCCGGGCTCTCGCGTCAGATTGCAAGAAGTTGCAGTCGAATTGGAGGGTAACTGCGGGCAGGAACACCTAGCGAACCTCTCGCAGCATGGCCAGGCCACTGAATCCGAGGATGGCCACCACCCCCACGATCAGGACGGTCAGCGATTCCGTGGTGATGAGCTGGACCACCGCCTCGACCGGGCGGATCTGAACGCGCAGGTCCTCAACCGACCATCCATCCACCCTGCCCTCGATGATCCGGCGGCCGAGGATCAGGCACTGGGCATCGGCCTCGGCTGCCGACGCATGGGTTTCCCTGAGACTGAACGAACGGCCCCGGCCGCTGTGCCGGACGTCGAAATCGACGGTCCAGCGCCCCGAATCGGCCAGCTGATAGGAACGGGCCACGATTTCGAAGCCCCGGTACCTGGTGACGGTCATGCCGCTGCTTTTGGCAAGCGGCGTGCCGGGGCCTGGCGGCGCTACTCCCCGATGCGCGCCACCACCTCGATCTCGACCCGCACGTTCCGGGGCAGACCGCTCACCGCTACCGTCGATCGCGCCGGGCGATGCTCGCCGAAGTGCCGACCGTAGATCTCGTTCATCGCGGCGAAGTCGGCCATGTCCACCAGGAACACGGTGGTCTTCACGACCCGCGACAGCTCCGACCCCGCCGCCTCGAGCACGGCGCGCGAGGTTGTGCATCACCCGCTCGGTCTGCTCGGCGACGCCACCCGGGACGATCTCCATGGTGGACGGGATCGAGCGCGATCTGTCCCGCCGTGAACACGAAACCGCCCGAGACGACTGGCCTGGCTGTAGGGCCCGATCGCCGCCGGTGCGTCGTCGGTATGAACTGGACTCGGCATTAGAACAATCCTTCGATGGTGCCGTCGGCGAGGACCCGGATGTTCTCCGCCGATGGGGTCTTGGCCAAACCTGGCATGGTCATGATGTCGCCGGCGAGTGCCACGACGAATCCGGCGCCCGCCGATGCATACGCATCGCGGATCGTCAGGCGGAAGCCCGTTGGGCGGCCGAGCTTGGTGGCGTCGTCGCTGAAGGAGTACTGCGTCTTCGCCATGCAGACCGGGGTCTCGCCGAAGCCCATGCCCTCGATCTGCTCGATCGCCTTGGAGGCGGCGGCCGTGTAGTCCACGCCGTCCGCGCCGTAGATCTCCCTCGCGATCGTCTCGATCTTGGCCTTGATCGGCTGGGCCGCGTCGTAAAGCGGCTTGAACGCCGACTTCTTCTCGTCCAGGATGGCCAGCACCTCGCGAGCCACCGCTTCCCCGCCCTCGCCGCCCTTCGCCCACACGTCACTCAGGGCGCCGCGCGCGCCCCACGACTTCACCGCGTCGAGCACCACCTCGCAGTTCCTCGTCGGTATCGGAGGTGAACCGGTTGAGGGCCACCACCGCCGGCACGCCGAACTTCTGCATGTTCCCGACGTGCGCCTCGAGGTTGACGAGGCCCCGCTTGAGCGCTGCCACGTCGGGCGTGCCCAGCGCATCCTTCTTGACCCCGCCGTGCATCTTGAGCGCGCGCATCGTGGCGACGACAACCGCCGCTTCCGGGTTGAGCCCGCCGAACCGGCACTTGATGTCGAAGAACTTCTCCGCGCCCAGGTCGGCGCCGAACCCCGCCTCGGTGAGGACGATGTCGCCGAGCGACAGGCCGAGCTGGGTCGCCACGAGCGAGTTGCAGCCGTGCGCGATGTTGCCGAACGGACCGCCGTGCACCAGCGCCGGGCCGCCCTCCAGCGTCTGCACCAGGTTGGGCAGCATCGCGTCCTTGAGCAGCAGCGTCATTGCGCCCGCGGCCTTGAGCTCGCCCGCCGTCACCGGCTTCCGGTCGCGGGTGAGGCCCACGATGATCCGGCTGATGCGCTCCTCGAGGTCCTGCAGGTCGGTCGCCAGGCAGAGGATCGCCATGATCTCGCTGCCCGGGCACGATGACGAAGCGCTCCTCGCGCGACGGCCCGCCGTTGATGCCCCCCAGGCCCACGATCATCGAGCGGAGCGCGCGGTCGTTCATGTCGATCGTGCGCGGCCAGGTGATCCGGCGCGGGTCGATCCCGAGCGCGTTCCCGTGATGGATGTGGTTGTCGAGCATCGCGGACAGCAGGTTGTGCGCCGACGTGATGGCGTGGAAGTCGCCCGTGAAGTGCAGGTTGATCTCGTCCATCGGGATCGACCTGGGCGTAGCCGCCTCCCGCCGCGCCGCCCTTCACGCCGAACACCGGTCCGAGCGACGGCTCGCGGATGCACACGACGACCTTCTTGCCGAGCCGCCGGAGTGCCTGAGCCACGCCGATCGTGACGGTGCTCTTCCCCTCGCCGGCGGGCGTGGGGTTGATGCCGGTGACCAGGACCAGCCGGCCCGTCGGCTTCCGCGTCGCGATCGCCTCCGGCGTGATCTTCGCCTTGTCCTGCCGTAGGGCAGGATCTCGTCGGCGGCCAGGCCCGATCTCGGCGGCCACGTCGGCGATGGGGCGCACTTGCTTCTGGGCTGCTGCGCGATCTCGATATCGGTTGGGACGTGATCACGAGTTCGACCTCGCCGCAGTCGTGGCCCGAAGACGTGTCACCGCGTTGCGCGTCGGTGGCGTCGATCAGCTCCGCCGCGTCGATACCCAGTACCGCGGCCAGCCGTTCCGCCGTGTGCCGCACGAACGCCGGCTCATTCCGCTTGCCCCGCTGGGGCACCGGCGCCAGGTACGGGCCGTCGGTCTCGACCAGCAGGCGCTCGAGCGGCACGGCGCGGACCGCGTCGTCGAGCGCCAGTTCCGGAAGGTCATCATGCCGCTGAAGGAGACATAGTGGCCCAGGTCGAGCCCGGCCCGCAAGAGCGCCGGGCCGCTGCGAGAAGGAATGCAGGACGGCCGGGGTCCGCGCGTCGCTCCGGAGCACGGCGGCGACGTCGTCATCGGCCTCGCGGGCGTGGATGATCACGGGCTGCGCCGCGTCGGCGCCAGCGCCAGCTGCGCCTCGAACGCCGCGCGCTGTGCGTCGCGCGGCGAATAGTCGTAGTGGTAGTCGAGGCCCATCTCGCCGACGGCGACCACCCGCGGGTCGGCGCAGCGTCGCGGGCCAGCCAGGCGGCCGACTCGGGTGTCCAGTCCTGCGGCGTCGTGGGGATGGATCCCGGCGGTGGCCGAGAGCCGCGGGTCGGCAGCCGCGCCAGCGCGAGTGCCGCCGTTGCGGCCGCGCGGCGACTCGCCGATCGACCACGATGTGCCGACGCCAGCTGGCCCACGCCCGCTGCAGCACCTGCGTCCCGGTCGGCATCGATAGGCCGGAGTCGCCGAGATGGCAGTGGGTGTCGACCAGCACGGTCAGCCTGGTCGAGCGGGGCGCCACTAGTCCGGCGCGGGGCCGCCAGCGCTGACCTTCGCGCCACGGGCCGCCGGCGCCCGGCCACTTCTGCTCGATCCAGAGCAGCACCGGCGACGCGATGAAGATCGGACGAGAACGTGCCGGTGAACACGCCGAAGAACATGACCAGCGCGAACGGGCCGGATCACCTCGCCGCCGAAGATCGCCAGCGCCAGCAGGGTCGACGAGCGTCGTGCCGTGGGTCAGCACGCTCCGCGGCAGCGTCTCGTTGATGCGACCGGTTGAGGATCTCGCACGAAGCCGGCGCGCTGGTACTTCTTCAGGTTCTCGCGCACCCGGTCGAAGATGATGATCGTGTCGTTGAGCGAGTAGCCGACCATCGATGAGCACGGCGCCCACCACCACCAGGCTCACCTCGAGCCGCATCACCGCGATGAACGCCGAGCGTGGCCAGGATGTCGTGCGCCGTCGCGATGACCGCCGCGAGGCCGAAGCGCCACTCGAACCGGATAGGCCAGGTAGGCGAGCACGGCCACGAACGAGAGCAAGATCGCCAGGAGGGCCTTCTGGCGGAGCTCGCCGCCCACCTTGGGGCCCACCGCCTCGGTCCGGCCCGACCGTGTACTTGCCCTGCGCCGAGCGCTCGCGTCCAGCGCCGCCGTGACCGCCTGCGGCCGTTCCCTCGGTGTTGTTGGCGTCGGTGCCCGCTTGGCCACTCGGGCCCGGATCACGTACTCGCGGGGGCCGCCGAACTGCTGGATCTCGGCGCCCGTGATGCCCTGCGCGGTCGAGCGCCGGTCCGGATCTGCGCCGACGTCGACGGCGGCCGTGGTCTCGATCTGGACCAGCGTGCCGCCGGTGAACTCGATGCTGTAGTTGAGGCCCGAACCGCCAGGAACAGCAGGCCCGGGATGAGCACCGCGGCCGTGACGCCGTAGGCCCACTGCCGGACGCCGATGAAGTCGTAGTTGGCGTTGGCGAAGAAGCGTCGTCATGTCAGATGCTCAGCGTGGTCAGCGCCGGGCCGGCGCTGCAGCCAGATCATGAAGAAGGTGCGGGTCACGAACACCGCCGTGATCATCGAGGCGACGATGCCCATGATCAGGGTCACCGCGAAGCCCTTGCACCGGCCCGGTACCGAACTGGAAGAGGAAGAGCGCGGTGAGGACCGTGGCTGACGTTGGAGTCGATGATGGCGTTCATGCGCGTGCTTGAAGCCCTCGTCGATCGAGAGGCGCACGGTCTTGCCGTGCACGCAGCTCCTCGCGGATCCGCTCGAAGATCAGCACGTTGGCGTCCACGGCGATGCCGATCGACAGCACGATGCCGGCCAGGCCCGGCAGCGTGAGCGTGGCGTCGAGCATCGCCAGGCCGCCCAGCGTGAACAGCAGGTAGAGCGCGAGCGCCGCCACCGCGAGCACGCCGCTCAGCGCGGTAGTAGCCCACCATGATCAGGATCACGAGCAGCGTGCCGACGACGCCGGCCAGGATGCCGTCCCGGATCGAGTCGGCGCCGAGGCTCGCGCCGACCTGGCGCTCCTCGACGATCTTGAGCGGAATCGGGCAGCGCGCCGGCCTTGAGCGTGAGCGCCAGGTCCTGCGCCTCCTGCAGGCGTCTTGCCGCCCAGCGTGATCTGGCCGCGTGCGCTCGATGCGGCTCTGGATGACCGGCGGCCGGCCCTGCACCCGCCCGTCGAGCACGATCGCCATGTAGTCGCCCACGTGGCGGCCGGTCTCGTCGCCGAACTTCCGGCCGCCGGCGCGGTCGAGCTCGAAGATCACGATGCGGCCCGTTGGTGAGCGGGTCCAGCTGCGGCCTGCGCGTCCACCAGGTTGGCGCCCGTGACGATCGGCTTGTCTTCCAGCACGTAGAACAGCGCGTATGAGCTCGCCGCCCGACGCTCTCCGGCGTGGCCGACCAGTGGAGCTCGATGCCGCGCGGCAGGAGCGCTCGCACTTCCGGCATGCTGAGCAGGCTGTCCACCCGCGGGAACGCCGCCTCGGCGACCATGTATTCGCCCGGCGCGGGTGCCCGGCCGCCGACCCGCAGGCTGGATCAGGCCGCGAGAACGCCGCCGCGTGGGCGACGTCGAGTCGCGTCGCCCTTCTTGCGCCGAGTCGCCCCCGAGGAGCTGCGGTCACCGCGTTGGCGCCCGCGCCTGGGCTGCGCCGCGCCGTGGACACGCCCAGTGCCGCGGAGCTGCCGGTCCATCGCGGGAAGCGCCTTCTCGAGCGCACCGGTCTTGTCGGTGATCCGGAACTCGAGGAAGGCGCTCTTCTGCACGATGCCTTGGCGCGCTCCGGGTCGGCCACGCCGGCGAGCTCCACCACGATCCGGTCGTTGCCGACCTTCTGCACCAGCGGCTCGGTCGACGCCGAACTCGTCGATGCGCTTGCGGAGGACGGTCAGGGCCAGGTCGATGTCCTGCTTGGGATCGGCCGAGACCCGCTTCGACTGGTCGAGCTCGAGCGCCAGGTGCATGCCGCCCTGGAGGTCGAGCCCGCGCTTGAGCGGCACCCGGGTCACCTTGGTGTCACGCATGACGCCGTCCGCACCCCGCTCGCGGACCGTCTGCTTCCGGGGAATGAGGGCAAGGATGGCGGCGACCACGAGGACGCCGACAAGGATGAGGCGATTGCGAATGGTCAGGAACATCGTCCACTCATGCAGCTGGGCGTGCGTGTCGCACGCGTCTGGTGATCAGGCGGGATCGTCCAGCGCCGCGAGCGCCGCGGCGTGATCCCGTTCGAGCTGGCGGGTGCAGCGCCGCCGGGGTGGCGAACCGCCGCACTTCGCGCAGCCGCGCCACCCACTCCATCGCACCCACTCGCCGTACAAGTCCGCATCGAAGTCGAACAGGTGCGCTTCGAGGGTCCGGTCAGTCATCGCCAAAAGTCGGGCGTGGCCCCTGGTTCATCATCCCGCCGGCCTGCCCGCCCCGCCATTCCACCCGCACCGCGTACACGCCGTCCGGCGGCAACAGCTTCCGCGGCGGCACCCGCGAGGTTGATGGTCGGGATACCCAGCTTCCGTCCCCGGCCCGCCCCTTCGCCGACCGGCGCCATCACGTCATAGCGCCGGCCCAGCATGCTCGCCGCGCCAGTCGAGGTCGCCCGCCACCAGGCACTGGCGGATCGCGCTGCTGGAGACCCGGACGCCGTTCACTTCCACCTGCGGCACCACGGCCACCTCGAAGCCCTCGACCTCGCCGAGCCGGCGCAGCGTGTCGACGTCGCCACTCCGGCCGCGCCCGAACCCGTGATCGTGCCCGATGACCAGTTCGCGCATGCCGCAGCGCGCCATCAGGATGTCGCTCACGAACTGTTCCGGCGGGAGCGCCGCGAGCGCCGCGTCGAACCGGAGCACCAGCACGTATTCCACTCCGCACTGCGCCAGGATCGCCCGGCGCTCCACCTCGGTGGTGAGCAGGAAGCGGCGCGCGTCCGGACGGACCACCTCGACCGGGTGCGGGTCGAACGTCACCAGCACGCTGGCACGACCCGCTGCGGCAGCACGCCTCGCCATCTCCCGGAGCACCGCCTGGTGCGCCGAGGTGCACGCCGTCGAACGACCCGACGGTGACCGTGGCGCCCGCGGCACCGAGCCCGAACTCACCCACAGAGCACCACGACCGGCTGCAGCTGGTCGCCCCGCACCTCGGCGACCGCGACCAGCTCGTCCCCCTGCACCAGCGCGACAGCGCCCTCCTCGCCCTCGCCCTTCTCGCCGCCCTCACCCTTCGCGATGGCGCGCCCGTGCTGCACCTGGGCCCTGGCCGCCTCATCCAGCTCGACCCGCGGCATCTGCCCCAGCACCGCGAGTGGCGGCCTGAGCGAGGCGGGGCCGTCGATCCCGTCGAGCGGTAGCGCATCCTCCACCTGCAGCGCGCCGATCGATTCCCGCCGGAGCGCCACCAGGTGCGCCCCCAGTCCCAGGCTGCTCGCCCACGTCGCGCGCCATGGCGCGCACGTAGGTGCCGGGACTTACGGTGACACGGAAGTCGGCGTCGGGGGCATGCCACGCGAGCAATTCCATCGCGTGGATCGTCACCTCGACGGGCGCCAGCGCCACTTTCACCCCGCGGCGGGCCAGCCGGTAGGCCGCGCACCCCGTCGACGTGCTTCGCCGAGAATGCCGGCGGCCGCTGCGGCTGCGTCCCCACCATCGCCACCAGCACGGCGCGGATGGCCGCCTCGTCCGGCCAGCTTCCGGCACCGTACCCCCCACCGGCGCCGGTGAGGTCATCGGTGTCGGTCTGCAGCCCAGGCGGACGTGCCGCGGTACGTCTTGGGCTGCCCCTCCACGAACCGCGCCAGCCGGGTCGCACGCCCGACCAGCATCACGAGCAGGCCCGTCGCGAAGGGATCGAGCGTTCCCGTGTGGCCCACCGCCTTCGTGCCCAGCACCCGCCTCAGGCGCGCGACCACGTCGTGCGACGTGAGGCCGGCCGGCTTGTCCACCAGCAGGGCGCCGATCAGCTCGGCTCCTCCGCCGGGGGTGATTCGCGGCGCACCTGCTCGAGCAGCTCGTTGATCCGCGCCGCGTGCTCCAGCCCGCGGTCGAGCTCGAAGTGCAGTTCCGGCACCATGCGGGTGGTCAGCGCCTTCGCCAGCTTGCTGCGGAAGAAGCCCGCCGCGCTCTTCAGCCCCTCGAGCGCCCGCTGCTTGTCCTCCTCGACCCGGTACCGCCACCATCACCTTCGCGTGCGAGAGCTCATTGGTGACCTGCACGCTGCGTCACCGTCACGAACCCGACCCGCGGGTCGCGCACCTCGCGCAGCAAGGCGTCGGCGACCACCTGGCGGATCGTCTCGCCGACCTGTTCCGGACGCCGCGAACCACCCTTCATCGCCATGTCATCACCGTGTCGAGGATACGCACCCCGTCTGCTTCCGCGATGAGGCGATCGGCGGCGCGCAACTCGCCCTCGACCACCGATCGATCACTGCCAATCGCCGCACAGGCCAGTCCGGCCCGCTGCCACAAGTCCTGGTGGTCGACCTCGGCGACCGAGAGGTTGACCCGCCGCAGTGCCACCACCAGCGGCTTGAGACGGCTGCGCTTCTCCTTGAGGGAGGCGCAGCCCTCGAGATGCAGGTCCCAGGTGCAGGTGCCGAGGTGCACCGGTCCCTAGCGC
This sequence comes from uncultured Gemmatimonadales bacterium, assembly GCA_963789925.1. Lineage (GTDB taxonomy): Bacteria > Gemmatimonadota > Gemmatimonadetes > Gemmatimonadales > GWC2-71-9 > JAGGAG01. Next base: position 446,097 of record CAWBMQ010000004.1, on the reverse strand, counting down.
GCGCCCGCCGCCGCCGACGCCTGCAGCGTGCGCTTCACTTCATCCATGCGGAACGCCTCGATCCGGTCGCCGACCTTGAGGTCGTTGAAGTTCTCGATGCCGATGCCGCACTCCAGGCCTTCGCGCACTTCCTTCACGTCGTCCTTGAACCGCTTGAGGCTCGCGAGCTGCGCCGGTGTAGACCGTCGACGCCGTCGCGGACCACGCGCGCCTTGCGCGGTGCGCTGGATCGTCGCCGCTCCGCACCATGCAGCCGGCGATGGTGCCGACCTTGCTGACCTTGAACAGCTGCGAGCACCTCGGCCTCGCCCAGCATCGTCTCCTTCTCCTCGGGCTTGAGCAGGCCCTCGAGGGCGTTCCGTCACGTCTTCCACCGCCTCGTAGATGATGCGGTAGGTGCGCACGTCCACCTGCTTCGCGCTCGGCGGCCGCGCGGGCGTTGGAGTCGGGCCGGACGTGGAAGCCGAGGATGATGGCGCCCGACGCCTTGGCGAGCAGCACGTCGCTCTCGGTGATGGCGCCGACGCCGCGGTGGACGACCTCCACCCGCACTTCGCTGGTGCTGAGCTGGGCCAGCGCGTCGGCCAGCGCTTCCGCCGGGCCGCCCTGGTCGGCCTTGATGATGATCGCGCAGCTGCGTGACCGCGCCTTCCTTGAGCGCGCGGCTGAAGTCCTCGAGGCGTCGCGGCCTTGCTGCGTGCGACGGTTCTGCGCCTCGCGCTCCAGCCGCTGGCGCTTCTGCGCGATCTCGCGCGCCTCGACCGCATCGGCCACCACGCTGAACGAGTCGCCGGCCGCCGGGACGCCCTCGAACCCGAGGATCTGCACCGGGAATCGACGGCCCGGCTTCCTTCACCGTCTTGCCGCGCTCGTCGAACAGCGCGCGCACCCGGCCGGAGAACTTGCCGCAGATGAAGTTGTCGCCGACCTGCAGCGTGCCCTTCTGCACCAGGATCGTGGCGAGCGGGCCCTTGCCCGGGTCCAGCGTCGCCTCGAGCACCGTGCCCTGCACCTTGGCGTTCGGCGTTGGCCTTGAGGTCGAGGATTTCGGCCTGCAGGAGGACCTGCTCGAGCAGCTGGTCGATGCCGGTGCCCTTCTTGGCGGAGATCTCGCGCCGACAGCATGTTGCCGCCGAACTCCTCGAGCACCACGCTGTGCTGCAGCAGGTCCTGCTTCACCTTCGCGACGTTGGCCGAAGGCAGGTCGATCTTGTTGATGGCGACGATCATCGGCACGCCGGCGTTCTTGGCGTGGCTGATCGCCTCGATGGTCTGCGGCATGACCTGGTCGTCGGCCGCCACCACCAGCACGACGATGTCGGTCACCTGCGCGCCGCGGGCACGCATGGCGGTGAACGCCTCGTGGCCCGGGGTGTCGAGGAACGTGATCGACCGGCCGTCCGGGCAGGTCGACGTGGTAGGCGCCGATGTGCTGCGTGATGCCGCCGGCCTCGCCGGCCACGACGTTCGCCTTGCGGATGTAGTCGAGCAGCGAGGTCTTGCCGTGGTCGACGTGGCCCATGATGGTGACGACCGGCGGGCGCGGCACCAGGTCCTCGGCCTTGTCGACCTCTTCCACGTCCCTTCCTCGGCGGCGTACTCGTCTTCCCGCACGGCCTGGAAGCCGAACTCCGACGCAATCAGCTCGATCTGGTCGAAGTCGAGGCGCTGGTTCACCGTCACCATCAGGCCCAGTTCCTTGAAGGCGAACTGGACGATCTGGGTGGCGGGGACCTTCATCAGGCCCGCCAGCTCGCACACCGAGATGAACTCGTTGACGCGGATGAGCGTCTTCTCGCGCTCCTTCTCCTCGGCCATCTCGCCGGCGCGAAGCTGCGGTAGCTCGGTCCATCGGCGCGCCGCACGCTTCTTGCCGGCGCCGCCCTTCATGCCCTGCAGCGTCTTCAGGATGTTCGCCTGCACCGCGTCCTGGTCCACCTGTGACCGGCGGCCCTTCTTGCCCTTCTTGCCCGGCCGGCCACCCGCACCGCCCTGGCTCTCGCCCGAGCTCGGCGTTGCGGCCGGCGGACCGCCACTCCCACCGCGGCTGGGCGCGGGACGCTCCGAACTGAAGCTGCTGCTGAACACCGGCTTCGGGCCGCGCGGGCGGTCGCCCGGCGTGCGCGACTGGCCGCGATCAGTGCCGACCCTGCTGCGGCGCGGCGGGCCGCTGCACCCGCGGCGGGATGAACGGCGCACGGGCGAGGCGGCGCCGCGCTCTCGGTCGGTGCAACGGGAGCCGCCGGGGCGCGGAACGTCGGCGCAATCTGCGGAGCGGACTCCTCTTCCACCTCGGGCTCGGCCGGGCGGCAGGTCCTTGAACAGCTGCGCGCGCGCGCTCCTCGAGCGAGAGCGACGGCGGCGACCGGCTCCTCGCTCGGCGGCGGCGCGCTCGAGCTCGAACATCGCGACCCGCTTCTCCTGCTTCCTCGCGCTCCGCCTGGTGCTGCGCTTCCGACCTGCGCCACCTCGGCGGCAGTGCGGCGGCGCTTGCTCGGCTTGCCCCCATCGGCAACCGGCGCCGGCACTTCGGCTGGCGTCTCCGCAGCCTTCTTCCGCCGCGCCTTCTTCGGCTTCGGCTTCCTCGTGCTGCTTCCGCTTCTCCCGTTCCCAGCGGACGCGCACCGCGGAGACCTGGTCGCCCTCGAGCGCAGACATGTGGCTGCGGACGAAGATGTTCATGTCCTTCAGCATCGCGAGCAGCTGCTCGGATGAGACGCCGAACTCCGCGGCGAGATCATGCACTCGACGTCTTGACCACTCACTCCTCCATTACTGGCCCGACGGCCCGGCGTTCATCACGCCGTCGGCCAGCGCGCGATCACTTACACCGACCACCATGCACCGGCGGCCGGCCCAGCGCGCGGCCGATCTCGTCGGCCCCCGGTCCCACGATCACCGCGAGCCCCTTCGCCCGGGCCAGACGGGTCACCTTCTCCTCGGCCCGCGGACTGGCGTCGCTCGCGACGACCACGCAGTAGCACTTGCCCGCCTTGATCGCCGTACGAACCGCGTCCACTCCAACGATCAATCGCTCCTGCCCGACGCCCCGAGGCCCAGGAGGCCCAGGAGCGGCGAGGCTCACGCCGAAGGCGCCTCCGTCCGCGCTCTCTTCAGCCGTCAACTCCGTGCAGGAACGCCATCAGCTGCTCGGCGAGCTCCGGCGTCATGCCCGCCAGCTTGCCCGCCGTCTTCCCGCTCGAGGTCGAGCACGTCGTTCAGCATGGTGTAGCCGGCGCTCGCCAGGACCGTCACCAGGTCCGGCGACGAGGCCCTTGAGCTCGGCCAGCGGCACCTGGGTCGCCGCTTCCTCCTCCGGCGGCAGCGGCGCGAACAGCGGGCCCTCGCCGCCGCGCTCCAGCCACTCGCGGCTCGAGTAGAGGTCGATCTTCCACCCGGTCAGCTCCGAGGCGAGCCGCACGTTCTGCCCGTTGCGGCCGATGGCCAGCGACAGCTGGTCCTCGTCCACCACCGCCTGGATCGTCTTCGCCTCCGGGATCCGCGAACACCTTGGCGACGCGGGCCGGCGCCAGTGCCAGCCGGGCGAACCGCTCCGGATCGGGCGACCACGGCACGATGTCGATGCGCTCGCCGCCGAGCTCGTTCACCACCGCCTGCACCCGCGAGCCCTTGAGGCCGACGCAGGCGCCCACCGGGTCGATGGCGTCGTCGCGCGAGATGACGGCCACCTTGGTGCGGCTGCCCACCTCGCGGGCGATGGCGCGGATCTCCACGACGCCCTGCTGCGATCTTCGGGCACCTCGAGCTTGAAGAGCGCCTTCACGAAGAGCGGGTCGCCCCGGGACAGGATGAGGCGCGGTCCCTTGGGCGTCTCCTCCAGCCGCTTGAGCACGGCGCGAATGGTGTCGCCCTGGTGGAAGTGCTCGCGGTGATTCTGCTCACGATAGGGGATGATCGCCTCCGCCTCGCGGAACTTGTTCAGCATGATCACCAGCTTGCCGCGCTCGATCTGCTGGACTTCGCCGCTCAGGAGCTCGCCCACCTTGCCGGCGAACTCGTCGCGGATCCGGGTGCGCTCGCCCTCGCGCACGCGCTGGATGATCCGCTGCTTGGCCGCCTGCACCGCGAGCCGGCCGAAGTCCTCGAACGGGACGTCTTCCTCGAGCATGTCGCCGACCTGGAAGTCCGCGTCCTCGTAGCGCGCCTCTTCCAGCGAGATCTGCCAGCTCGGGTCCTCGACCGTCTCCACCACCTGGCGGAGGCGGACGACGCGGATGGTCCCTGCAGCTCGTCCACGCTCAGCTCGAACTTGCACGTTCGGGCCGATACCGGCGTACCAGGGCGGCCTGGATGCCGTCACGCAGCATGTCGAGCAGCTCCGCGCGGTCGAGCTGCTTGGCGGTGGTCAGCTCGCGGAACGCGGCCAAGCATTTCGGGCGAACCAGCCATCGTGTCGATCTCCAGGTCATCGCGGCGCGCCCTGGCGCGCTGCTAGCGATTCTTCTTCTTGGGCTGCGGCGCCGGCCAGTCGTAGACCAGCGTAGCGCTCCTGATGTCGTTCAGCCGGAGCGTGACCTGCTCGCCGGTGGCGAGGCGGACGTCACCGTGTCGTCATCGGAACGGAAAGGATCTCTGCGACGGGCCGGCCCGGCATCCGCGCCACTGCAGCGTGACACGGCGTCCCGCATACCGGCGCCAGTGGTCGGGGAACCGCACTGGCCGCTCCATGCCCGGCGACGAGACCTCGAGCACGTAGCGCGGTCCCGACCAACGCTGCTGCCTCGAGTGCTCGCCTCGAGCGCCCGGCTGAGCCGGGCGCATTCTTCAGTGGTGATGCCGTGCCCGGGCGGCTCATCCGGCCGGTCGACGCGAATACTGAGGACCGGCCGGGCCGGTGTTCCGGTGCGGCGGAGATCGACGAGTTCGAAGCCCGCGCCCTCGACCTGGTCGCAATACGAGATCGAGGAGTGGATCGGCGGACATGCTCGCCCGGCGAGTCGAAAAAAATGTGGGGGAACTCCCCCACGTCGCAGTCGGCCCGACTAGGCGCCCCCGGGACAGCGAGCATAAAGCTACCCTTGGTGCTCAGCGTCACGCCGGAGGAGCCTCAGTCCGACTCGGGCCGCATCCCCAGGTAAGCCGACCATGCGGCCGTCGCGTCCCCGCGACGCGCGGTGACTAGTAGAAGCGGTGCGCGGTCGTGGGCGCTAGCACCAGGAGGAAATCGAGATACGTCGAGATGCCGAGCGCGCCCCCTGCTGGCCAGCCGGTCGCGCAGATCCAGCGTGCCAGGGCCCGTCCCCTCGCGCCGGCAGCCCGCAGCCCGTGCATGACCTCAGAACCTACTTCATAGCATGCGCCCGCAAATCCCAACGCCGCAATGCATTAGGATGTCGCCACACCGGCTCCATCGCGGCCGCAGAAGACTTCCACGCCGCGCCCAGGATCCCGCCCGGCGGTGCCCCGCCACCCGGCGTGGAGCAGCGCGACCCCCGTGCCGGGCACGAGCAGGTAGACCGGAATGCAGTCCGCCACCGTCACCGTGAGCAGCAGCCCGGGCGTTGTCGGTCACGTGACCATCCACCCCGTCGAGCATGAATCCAGCCGCGCCCGAGCTCATGGCCACCACCCGGTCGCCGTGGACCTGATTGCCCAGCATCACCGCGTCGAACCCGGGCAGCTTTCCGCGCTGCGGAACGCCCGCCAGCGACTCATCACCTCGCCCACCGGCTGCGTCGGTCCAGAGGCCGAGGTCGAAGCCCACGCCGGCTCCGTGCCGCGGCCGGTGATGCCGGCCACGACACCGTGCTCGCCGCCAGCCGGGCAGCTCGAACCGGGGAACCGGCCCGCGACGGGCTCTTCGCGCAGCGTCGAGATCGCGACTCAGGCGGCTCGCAGTCATCAGTCCGACCCGCTCGATATCCGCGCCCAGCGCGCGGAGCCGCTCGTCGATCCGCTCGTAGCCCCGCTCGATCTGTCCGACGTTGTGGATCGTGCTCGTGCCCTCGGCCGCGAGCGCGGCGAGCAGCATCGCCATGCCGGCGCGGATGTCGGGCGACTCGACCGTGCCGCCCTTGAGCGGTGACGGGCCCGAGATCACCGCGCGGTGCGGATCGCAGAGCACGATCCGCGCGCCCATGCCGATCAGCTTGTCCACGAAGAAGAGCCGGGACTCGAACATCTTCTCGAAGACGAGAAGCATCCCCTCGCACTGCGTGGCGGTCACGATGGTGGTGGACATGACGTCGGCCGGAAAGGCCGGCCAGGGGCCGTCCTCGAGCTTGGGGACGTGCCCGCCCAGGTCCGGCCGGATCCGCCGTTCCTGGTCGGCGTCCACGATGAGCCGGTGTGCCCTCGAGCCGTGGGCCGAATGCCCGAGCCGCTCGAAGCCCGAGCAGCGTGGCGCGCAGGTCCTCGCCCCGCACCGCCGTCGATGGTGATGGCGCCGTTGGTCACCGCCGCGAGGCCGATGAAGCTCCCGATCTCGATGTGATCGGGGCCGATCTCGTACGACGCGCCGTGGAGCGGCCTCCCCCCTCGATGGTGTACACGTTGGTGCCGATGCCCTCGATCTGCGCGCCCATCGCCACCAGCACCCGGGCCAGGTCCTGCACGTGCGGCTCGCAGGCCGCGTTGCGCAGCACCGTGCGGCCCTTGGCCGCCACCGCCGCCATCAGGGCGTTCTCGGTCCCGGTGACGCTGGGCTCGTCGAGGAAGATGTCCGCGCCCGTCAGGCGCCTTGGCCTCGACTCGTAGCGTCGCCCACGTTGACCTCGGCGCCGAGCTGCTCCAGCGCCAGGAAGTGCGTGTCCACGCGGCGGCGCCCGATCACGTCGCCGCCCGGCGGCGGCAGCGTCACGCGAGCCGAAGCGCGCCAGCAGCGGGCCGGCGAGCAGGATCGACGCGCGGATCCGCGCGCAGAGCCTGGGATCGAGCGGCTTGGGCCTGGCGCCCCGGGTATCCACGCGAACGGGTTGGGCCCGATCCACTCGACGGTGGCCCCGAGGTGCCAGCGAGGAGCTCGAGCATGGTCTCCACATCCCGGATGCGCGGGCATGTTCTCGAGCTCCACCGGCCCGTCGGCGAGCAACGTGGCGGCGAGGATGGGCAGCGCGGCGTTCTTGTTGCCTGCGGGGCGGACGGTGCCCTTGAGGGCGCGGCCGCCGCGGACCTTGTATCGAAGTGGCATGCGGGAACAGTACCAGCGCGTTCCAAGGCGTCAAGCACACATGGCACTTGCGATTGGGCGCCCGCAGTCGATGTTTAGTCATGCTGCTCCAAGTGCAGGACACGCCGGCCTGGGTCGGGCCGACCATGGCGATCTCGCTCGCCATCATTGCCTTCGCCTTCGCCATCATCGGTGCCGTGGTCGCCGCGCTCGGCCTGGCCCTCCACCGCCAGCTCAAGGATCTGCGCGGCCAGATGGCCGGGGTGCAGGACGACCTCCAGCGCACCATGAAATCGATCCGGAAAGGCGCCAAGGACATTCGCGGCGTCACCGCGCTGGTGCATGACCAGGTGGCGGGCTTCGCCAGCACCGGCGAGGAACTGCGGGGCAAGGTGCTCGACGCCGCCGATCATGTGCAGGTGCGCCTGCAGGATCTCGAGGCACTCTATGATGTGGTGTACGACGAAGTGGCGGATACCGCGCTTGACGTCGCGGCAGGCGTTCGCACCTTCAAGCGGAACCCGATCCTCCGTACCGTGCGCCGGTTCCTGAGCCGACGGTGACCTTCCGGATCTTCCTGGCGCTTGGGGCGATCGCGCTGGTGGCGATCTGCTTCCCCGAGTCCGCGCACGCCTGGACTCCCGGCACCCACGTCTATCTCGGCGAATCGCTCCTCGCCAACCTGCACCTCCTGCCGGCAGCCACCTCCGAACTGCTGCGGGCCTTCCCCTTCGACTTCCTGTACGGAAACATCGCCGCCGACTCCTCGATCGCGAAGAAGTACGCGCCGGTGGGGCGGCATTGCCATTACTGGCACGTCGGCCAGGAAATCCACGACGAGGCCAAGAACGATTCGCTGCGCGCGTTCGGGCTCGGCTACCTCTGCCATCTCGCTGCCGACACCGTGGCGCACAACTATTTCGTTCCCCGTCAGCTGGTCCTCACGGCGAGCACGGCGTCCGTCGGTCACGCCTACTGGGAAAGCCGGGTGGAGACGCACCTGGGGAGCGCGTATGCGCGGGCCGCGAAGGACCTGATCCAGAGCGACACACGCCAGGCCGACCGGCACCTCGCGCGTATCATCTCACCGACCCTCTTCAGCGTCGGCACCAATCGCCGGCTGTTCAAGGGGTTGGTGCACCTGGCGGAGACGCGCGGGTTCCAGAGTGGATTGAAGGCGGCGGTGGGGCGGAGCCGCTGGTCGCTCACCGACGTGGACGTGGAACGCCACCTCGGGCTCTCGTACGACTACATGGTGGACCTGCTCGCCGGCGAGAAGCCGGTGCCCAGGCAGCTCGATCCTTCGGGCGAGCAGCCGCTGCACGTGGCGAAGACGGTGCGGCGGCAGGTGCTGCAGGACGGTGTGCGCACCCGCCCGGGACGCCTGCTCGATGCGGCTGAGGAGCACTTCGGGTTGCCGGGGGAGAAACTCACTTTCTGGCCGGAGCGCGTGCGGCCGCTGCCGTGGAAGGCGCCCGCCCCCGCGAGGGAGCGGAGGCGGGCGGAGGCGTAGGAGGAGGTCAAGGTCCGGGCAGGAAGGTCGTGGTCAGCAGGTACACGGTGGTACCGGGGTTGCTGAAGTTGGTGCCCACAATGAACGCCAATCCATTTGGTCCCCAGCGGACCAGGTGCCCGCCGTTAAATCCCGCCTGCAGGGCAATAGTACCGATGTAGGCGAAGTTCGACGGCTGGTACACGGAGATGTTGCCGGTATCGAGGAAGAAGATCCTGTCGTTGGGCAGGTCTAGCGCGAATGCGCCGTACCCGCCCGCAAATGTCCCGACGACCTGCCCCGCTACCGGATCGATCACTCTTCCACCAACGGTGTAGAGCCTTCCCCCGGCCAGCTCCATCGCCCCGGATGAGAGCCCACCGATTTTCCCCGTAATCGTCACACCGGCCCCTGTGATGTTCATCGTCCGGATGCCAGCATCCGAGCTCTCCGTATCGGCCCCATAGAGGGTGGTGACCGAGGCGGCCTCGATCTCGTTGCTGCCGATGTGCTGTGGGGTCGCCGTGGGGCGCACAACACCATCGTCGTAGATCCGCACGCCGGCATGCTGCGGTGAGACCGACGTCCACATGGTCGAGACTGCCACGGAATGCGGCTGGCCAGGCAATACCGCAATATCTTCGGCATACATCGGCCCGAAGAACGCGTCGCTCCCGAGCGGGAACTGAATGTCGGCGGCGTCGGCCGCGACGTTGTACCGGCGCACAGCGGCGGCGCCCCCGAGGGCAACGTAGAGATACTGGCCATCATCGGAGCGAGCGATCCGCCTCGGCTCGCTGCCCACGAACACCGACGTGCCGATCGTCGCGGTCTGGGGGTTGACCTTCGTGAGGCTGTTGGCACGCGTCCCGCCTGTGCCCGCCACGGCAGCGTACAGAACTCCACTCGCCGGGTCATTCATAAGGTCGTAGGCCGGAAGATCGATGGTCCGCAGGGTCAACACACCCTGCGGCAAGATCCTGAACAACATGACATTGTTCACCCCACCGCCTGGCGGGTACGACTCGGCCGCTACCGTCACGAAGCCGGGGACCGCGAGATCCGCAGCCGTAATCGCCACCGTAATGAGAGTCGGGCTGACGAATGTCGCCGGTCTCACGGACCCGTTCCAAGACACAAACGGGGACGGAAAGAATCCGGTTCCATGCAGGATCAGGGTCAGCCCGGGGCTGCCGACCGGTGCCTGCACCGGGTCGATGGATGACACCACGGGCGCCGGGTGCGTTACGGGTGCCGCAATGTCGAATCGCCGGCCGAGAGAGGTCCCGCCGCCTTCGCCGGGATTCTCAACGGTGACGTCCGCGGAGCCGACGGCCGCGACATCGCTCGCTCCAATTGTGGCACGTAGCTCGGTCACGCTGATGTACTCGGTGGTCCTGGCAGCTCCGCTCCAGCGCACTATCGCGTCGGTCGCGAAGGCGCGTCCCGTAAGAACCAGCGTGAATGCCGGACCTCCCGCGTCGACAGCCGCAGGACTGATGGCGTTCAGTTTGGGTACTCCCGCGCCGACCGGGCCGTCGTTTCCGCCGCACCCGAGTGCAAGTATGGCCAAAACTGAAATCACTAACCGATGATGCCGCAGAAGGTGTGAGGGCAGCCGGCTCAGGACGACCTCCTTGCTGGGAGCAGAAAAACACTGTCAAGTCTTGTTGTGCAAAGGCGCCGACAGGAGAGCGCGCCCTTTGGTGTTGGCTGGGACGATCGGATGGTAACATCCCGGTACCGGGTAGCCACAGGTGGGACGATCGTCCCATGCTCGGACGACCAATGTCCGGAACCGGCGGGGCCAAACGTCGAAGGATTGTCGCACCGGGCGGCGCGGAACAGTCCGAGGCTGGCCGACGAGTGCCACAATGGGAGATGATGAGCATGAGCGAGTTCCTGTACCTGTACCGGATCGGCGCCGAGGCCCAGCGCGAGGCGATGGGAACACCGGGACACGCCGAGAAGAGCATGAAGGTGTGGCTGGCATGGATGCGTGAGCTGGAGCAGGACGGGTCACCTCAAGAGTCCCGGTCAGCCTCTTGAACTCACCGGGAAGGTGGTCGGTGGGAAGCAGCGGGCCGTCACCGACGGTCCCTTCGTCGAGGTTAAGGACCTGGTCGCCGGTTTCACGTTGATCGAGGCACGCGACCTGGATGAGGCGGTACGGCTCTCCGTCGGCTGCCCGATCCTCGAAGGCGGTGGATCGGTGGAGGTGCGGCCGATCCGCCTCGTCGCAAGTATGTGATCGCGCAGACTGTGGATCTCGACGAACAGCTCTTCCGGCGGGAATCGGGGCGCCTCGTCTCGGCCCTGACCCGGATCTTCGGGGTCCACAACCTCGCGCTCGCCGAGGACGTGGCGCAGGATGCGTTCGTCCGCGCCCTTGAAGTATGGAAGGTGCGCGGCCGCCCCGACAACCCGGCCGCGTGGCTCATGACGACGGCCAAGAATCGCGCCCTCGACGTGATTCGTCGCGAGCGCTCCGCGCGTACCTTCGCACCAGAGGTGACGCGGATGCTGGAGACCGAATGGACCATCGCCCCGGTCATCGACGAGGCGTTTGCCCACCACGTCATCCGCGACGAGCAGTTGCGGATGATGTTCTCCTGCTGCGATCCAGGACTTCCCGAAGAGGCGCAGGTTGCACTGGTCCTGAACATCCTGTGCGGCTTCGGCGCGCCCGAGATCGCCAGCGCGTTCCTGAGCAGCCGGGCGGCGGTCGAGAAGCGGATCTCGCGCGGCAAGAAGGCGCTCGCGGCCTCGATACGCCTCTTCGACCTCGCCGATACTGAGTTCGTCGCGCGGCTTTCGGGGGTGCAGCGCGCCCTCTATCTCCTGTTCAACGAGGGCTACCACACCGCCTCGGGCGAGGCGGCCGTGCGCGCCGAGCTCTGCGGGGAAGCGATGCGCCTCGCCGGTCTCCTGCTGGAACACCCGCCTTCCGCGACACCCGCCACCCACGCCCTTGCCGCGCTGATGTACCTGCACGCCGCGCGCCTCCCCGCCCGAACCGATGCGTCGGGTGAGCTCCACGCACTGGATCACCAGGACCGGACGAAGTGGGATCGCGCGCTGCTGGCTGAAGGACTGGCGCTGCTGGAGCGATCGGCGACTGGCACGGAGTTGACCGCGTGGCACGTGGAGGCCGCCATTGCCGCCGAACATGCCGGTGCCGCGAGCGTGGAGGAGACGGACTGGGACACGATCGTGGCGCTGTATGACCGGCTGATGCGCCTGGCACCGTCGCCGGTGGTGGCGCTCAACCGCGCGATCGCGATCGGGGAGCGGGACGGCGCCGAGCGCGGCCTCGAGGAACTGGCATCGATTCCCGACGCGGAGCGGCTCGCCCGCTACCCCTTCCATCATGCCGCCATGGGCGAGCTGGAGTTGCGCCGCGGGAACGCCGCGCGGGCGCGGGAACATTTCACCGCAGCGCTCGGCCTCGCCAGAAACGCGACCGAGCGCCGCTTCTTCGAGCGACGAATCGATCGCTGCCGCGAATAGGCCCCTACTGGGAGAGCTTCTTCTGCAGGACCGGCTGCACCGCCCTTCGGGTCCGCCTTCCCGCCGCTCTTCTTCATCACCTGCCCCACGAGGAAACCGATCAGCTTGGCTTCGCCGCCGCGGAAGCGGGCCACCTCGCCGGGATGCGCGGCGAGCACCTCATCCACCCACTCCCTCGAGCGCTCCGGTGTCCTGACCTGCACGAGCCCGAGGCGCTTGGCAATGTCGCGCGGGCGCCTCGCCGGTGGTGGCAGTTCCGGCGAAGACCGTCTTCGCCGCCTGCTGACTCACCGTGCCGTCCTTCACCAGCGCCACGAGCTCCGCCAGCCGCTCGGGAGTCACCGGGAAGGCGCCGCTCGCGTTGTAGCCCGAGAGCACCGTCGTCCAGCACCCAATCAGCCGCGGCCTTCGGCTCCGCGCCCGCCTACTGACGGTCTCCTCGAAGTAGTCCGCCACCGCGCGCGTCGCCGCGTCAGCTCCTGCGCGTGGTACGCCGAGAGCCCGATAGGCCTGGCCAACCGCGCGCGCTTCGCGTCCGGCAGCTCGGGCAGCGCCGGCCGCTGCTCGTCGATCCGAGCTCCGCTCGAGCACCAGCGGCGGCAGGTCGGGATCGGGGAAGTAACGGTAGTCGTGGCTCTCTTCCTTCGAGCGCAGCGGCCCGACCTCGCCGGTGGCCGCGTTGAAGAGAGCGTCACCTGCTCGATCCGGTCCCCCCGCCTCGAGCATCGGCGATCTGCCGCGTCGCGCTCGGCGGTCGAGGGCGCGCTCCACGTTGGCGAAGCTGTTGATGTTCTTGACCTCGGTCTTGGTGCCGAGCTTCGCCGTCGCCAGCCCGGCCGGACCGAGATATTGGCGTCCACCCGCAGCGTGCCCTTCTCCATGCTGCAGTCGCTCACGCCGGCGTACACCAGGATCTGCTTGCAGCGCCGCGAGGTAGGCGCGGGCCTCCGCAGGCGACCGCAGGTCCGGTTCGCTCACGATCTCCGCGAGCGGCGACCCCGGCCCGGTTCAGGTCCACCGCCGTGCGACCAGGAAACCGGTCGTGCAACGACTTGCCGGCATCCTCCTCGAGGTGCAGCCGGGTGATCACCGACGCTGATCCGCGCCGCGCTCCGGGGACTCGATCTCGACCGCTCCCCCGGTCGCCAGCGGCTCGGTCGAACTGGGAGATCTGGTAGCCCTTCGGCAGGTCGGGATAGAAATAGTTCTTGCGGGCGAACATGCTCACCGGATGCACCGTGCAGCCGAGGGCCAGCGCGGCCCGCGCGCCGCAGGCGCATCGCCTCCACATTGGGCACCGGCAGCGCGCCCGGCAGGCCGAGGCAGGTAGGGCACGACGTTGGTGTTGGGCGGGTCGCCGAAGCGTTGGCGCGCAGCCGCAGAACATCTTCGTCCTGGTGCCGAGCTGGACGTGCACCTCGAGCCCGATGACGGTTTCCCAGGTCATCAGCGCACCTCCTGCGGTGGCGCTCGACGATCCGCTCGAGCGCCTGCGCCACCGCCAGCATCCGCTGCTCCTCGAACGATGGGCGCGATGATCTGCGCGCCGATCGGCAAGTCCCTCGCTCGCGGCCGACGGGGATGCTCATCGCCGGGCAGGCCCGCCAGGCTGACCGGCACAGACGAAGATGTCGGCGAGGTACATCGACACCGGGTCGTCGGTCTTTTCGCCCGCCCTGAACGCGGGCGTCGGCGTGGTGGGCGTGAGCAGGAAGTCCACGCCCGCCGCGAAGACCTTCGCGAAAGTCGTCGGCGATGCAGCGCCCGCACCGCCTGTGCCTTGCCGTAGTAGGCGTCGTAGTAGCCGGCGCTCAGCACGTAGGTGCCGACCAGGATGCGGCGGCGCACCTCGGGGCCGAATCCCTCGCCCGCGTGGTGCGATAGAGCGTGCGGCCACGTCAGCCCCGCCCGTCAGGCGACGCGGCCCGTATCGCACGCCGTCGAACCGCGCCAGGTTCGACGCCGCTTCGGCGGGAGCCACGATGTAGTACGTCGGCACGGCGTAGCGCGAGTGCGGCAGCGACACCGTCACGCACCTCCGCGCCCGAGCCCGCGACGGCTGCGATCGCGCGGTCGAGTCCGGCCCGCACGCCGGCATCGAGGTCGGCGGGGAAGTATTCGCGCGGCAGTCCGATCGCGAGGCCCTCGAGATCGGGCGAGGCGCCGGCAGCGTCATGGGGAGCGCCGGCATGCGAGACGTCGTGGCGTCGAGCGGATCATGCCCGCTCGATGACCGCCAGCACCGCGCGCGGCATCGGCGACGGTGCTGCCGAACACCGAGATGCAGTCCAGCGAGGAGCCGAAGGCGACGAGGCCGTAGCGGCTCACCCGGCCGTAGGTCGGCTTCACGCCCACGATGCCGCAGAAGCTCGCCGGCTGCCGCACCGAGCCGCCGGTCTCCGAGCCCGAGCGCCGCGGGGACCACGCCCGGCGGCCACGAGCGCGGCGGACCCGCCGCGAGATCCGCCGGGCACGCGGTCGGGATCGATCGGATGCAGCACCCGGCCGAACGCGCATGTTCTCGGTGGACGAGCCCATGGCGAATTCGTCCATGTTCGTCTTGCATGCCATCATGGCGCCGGCCGCGCGCAGGCGCTCCACCGCCGTGGCGTTGAATGGGCGACGTAGCCCTCGAGGATCCGCGAGCCGCAGGTCGTCGGCTGTTCGATGGTGACGATGTTGTCCTTGAGCGCGATCGGCATGGCGTGGAGCGGCGTCGGCGCGGGCATGGCGTCCACGCGCGCCGCCTCGCGATCGAGCAGCGCCGCCGACCAGTCGAGCGTGGCATTGAGGCCGATCGAATCCGTCTCGGTGAGCCGCGCAGCGACCTCCCGGGCAACCGCCGCGGCCTTCACGCCTCCTCCATGGCGGTGTGGCGGGGCACCGCGAAGAAGCCACCCGCAAATCCCGGCGCCATCGCCGCCAGCGGATGCGCCAGCGGCTGGGGCGCCACCACGTCGGGCCGGAGCTCGGCCTGCGCGGGGCCCACGTTGAACGGCGGGGCCTTTCCGGCCACTGTCACCTCGTTCAGCTGCTCCACGTTGGCCACGATGCTCTTCAGCTGCGCCACGAGATGCTCGACCTCTGCCTCAGGTACCTCGAGCGCAGCCAGCCTCGCCACGTGCAGCACGTCATCCCGCGTGATACCGCTCATGCCCCCTCCCAATCGCGTTCCAGGCCGGCGTAGGCCACCAGCAGCTGCTTCACGCCGATCGTTTCGTCATCGAAGGCCACGGATACCTTGAGGTCGCGTCCGGTGCCGATCAGTCCCTGGATCCTGCCGCTGCCGAACCGGCGGTGCCGCACCCGCTCGCCCTTCACGTATCGCGGCGCGTCCTGCGACGCCTCCTCGGGTGCAGCCGGCGTGGACCCCGCCGTGCGCGAGCCCGGCAGGAACGCCTCGTCGGCATCGTCGCGCGCGCGCTGGCGACCCCAGCCGCTGTAGCGCCCCGCGGTCATGCCGCCACTCTGTCGTCCCACCGAAATACCAGCGAGCTCCGCTGTTCCTCCACCACTTCGGCGGGGATCGCATCGAGGCAGCTTGGAGCGGATCGAGTGCCTGAGCTCGCCGCCGCGGCGGCGCGTCCGGGCCCAGGTGACGTACAGCTTGTCGCTTGCGCCCGCGTGAGCCCGACGTAGCAGAGCCGGCGCTCCTCCTCCAGCCCACCCGGCTGCTCCTCGGCGCGGGCCAGCGGGAAAAGCCCATGCTCCAGCCCGGACAGCACCACCAGCGGCCACTCGAGTCCCTTGGCGGTGTGCAAGGTCATCAGCGTCACGCCATCCTCGGCACCGTCGATCCGAGTCGTTCCCTGAGAGCAGTGCCGCTTCGGTCAGGAAGCGTTCGAGTGGCGTTGAGGGCTCGTCACCCCCTACCTCCTCGGACCAGTTCGCCGCGCTCGCGACCAGTTCGCGCACGTTCTCCCAGCGGTCGGCGCCCTCGGGTCCCTCGGCCATCAGCACCTGTTCGTACTTGATCGCCTCGATGAGCTCGCTCCAGCACGTCGGCCGGCGCCAGTGTCCGTGCCTGCACTGCGAGCGAATCCACCAGTTGGGCGAACGCGAACAGTGCCGCGCGCACATTGGGTCGGAGCTCCGGGGCGCGATCGGCCGCCCGGGCCACCGCGAGCAGCGGCTGCTTCCAGTTCTGCGCGACCTCCGTGAGCGTGGCGATGCTGGTGTCGCCCAGCCCGCGGCGCGGCACCGCGACGGCCCGCAGGAACGCCTCGTCGTCCCGGCGGGTTGGCGATGAGCCGCAGGTACGCCAGCAGGTCCTTCACCTCGCGCCGGTCGTAGAAGCTGATCGCGCCGATGAGCCGGTAGGGCATGCCCGCGCGGCGGAACGCCTCTTCCATGGCCCGCGACTGCGAGTTGGTGCGATAGAGCACCGCCATGTCGCGCGGCTCGAAATCGTTCGACTGCGCGGCGCCTCACCAGCTCGCGCACGATCCACTCCGCCTCGTCCCGCTCGTCGGCCGCCGTGAGCAGCGTGATCTGCTCGCCGCCCCGCCGCCGGGTCACCAGCGTCTTCCCCATTCGGCCACGGTTTTCGGCGATCACGGCATTGGCCGCATCGAGCACCACCTGCGTCGAGCGGTAGTTCTCCTCCAGGCGCACGACCTTCGTGCCGGGGAAGTCCTGCTGGAACTGGCGCATGTTCTTCACGTCGGCGCCGCGCCAGCCGTAGATCGACTGGTCGTCGTCACCCACCACCATGACGTTGCCGTGCCCGCCGCCCAGTGCGCGCACCATCTCGTATTGCGCGCGGTTGGTGTCCTGGAACTCATCCACGAGCACGAAGGCGAAGCGCTCGCGCCACGCCGACAGCCGGTCGGGATGCTCGCGGAACAGCGCCAGCGGATGCAGCATGAGGTCGTCGAAGTCCATCGCGTTGGCCGCCTGCATGGCCGGCCCCAGCGCCGAGTACACGTCGGCGGCGACCTTGGCTAGCCGGTCGAAGGGGCTCGAGGCGGCGAGGTCCTCCGGCGACTGCATCCTGTTCTTCGCAGCGGAAATGACCGAGGACACCGCGCGCGGCGTGAACGTCTTGGGAGAGTGCCCCTTCGACTCCAGCAGCCGGCGCACCAGCGCCTCGCGGTCATCCTCGTCGTAGATGGTGAACGCGCGGGTGAATCCCAGCAGCTCCGCCTCGCGCCGCAGCAGCCGGGCGGAGAGGCTGTGGAAGGTGCCGATCCAGAGGCCCGCCGGGTCGCGGCCGAGCATGCGCCCGATCCGCGCCTTCATTTCGCCTGCGGCCTTGTTGGTGAATGTCACGGCGAAGATGCGCTGTACCGGCACCCCGTGCTGCTCGATCAGGTTGACGAGGCGCGCCGTGAGCACCCGGGTCTTCCCCGAGCCCGCACCGGCAAGCACGAGCATCGGGCCGTGGACGTGTTCCACGGCCTCACGCTGTGCGCGGTTCAGCCCTTCGAGCCACTCCATGACGAGCCTTCCTCCTGATCGGCGAGCGGAATGCGGATCACGAACGCCGTGGTGTCGGACAGGGGGTCGAGCTCGATCCTGCCGTGGTGTGCGTCCTCGATGACACGCCGCGCCAGGGCCAGTCCGATGCCCCAGCCGCGTTCCTTGGTGGTAATACCGGCCTCGAAGATCGAGCGGCGGATTTCGCGCGGCACGCCCGGGCCGTCGTCGACGACCCGCAGTTCGCCCGACCCGTGCGCCGCCTCGGCATGGATCGTGATGATGCCGCCACGTCCCTGGAGCGCGTCGATCGCGTTCTTCACCAGCGCCTCCAGCGCCCATTCCAGCAGCACCGGGTCGCCCTTCACGGAAGGGCCGGCACCCCGGGCCTCCACCCGAAGCTCGATCGGGTTGGCGTGCTTCGGCAACCGCGGCCGGAAGTAGCCGGCGACGCGGTCGGCAAGCGCCCCGAGCCCGATCAGCTCGCTCCTTGGCGCATTCCCGATCCGCTCGAAACGCTGTGCCACGCGATCCAGCCGCTCGGTGTCGGCCAGGAGGTGATCGGCCAGGCCTGCCGGTGGCGTCGGCCGGGAGCGCAGGGTCTCGATCCAGCCATGCAGGCTCATCAGCGGCGTGCCCAGCTGGTGCGCCGCCTCGCGCGCCATGCCGACCCACACGCGGTCACGCTGCGATTCGATTGCGGCGCGATAGGCGAAGACCGCGATCCCGATGATCGCCGCGATGGTGACTGCCTCGAACACCGACCAGCGCCGTGAGGATGCGCCCTGCCGGCATGCCACCGTAGTGGATCGTGCCCACGAGCGAGTCAACCACCGGCGGGTTCCGCGCATCGAGTCTCGCTGCGTATTCCCGCAGCTTCGGGTCATCGATCGTCGCCGGGAACGGCACGTTGTCGAAAGCGGTTACCCGGCCTGTCTTGTCGGTGACCACCAGCGGCATGCCCAGTTCCTTCACGTGCTCCCCCAGCCGCAGGAGCGCGCTCGCCTCCGCTCCCGGCCGTGGGTCGTTGAGCCCGGTGAAGACACCGGCATACAGGCGACTCGCACTGGCGGCTTCGCGGCGGAAGTGGCGGATGACGAACAGGCTGGTGGCGACGCTGAGCAGCACGAGGAGAGCCACCAGCACCACCATCAACACGGGCGCGAAGCGCCGGATCCCGCGGCTAGGCACGGGCGACGAGCCGGTCGGTCCCGAGGTACGGCGCGAGCGCGCCGGGGATCCTTACCGAACCGTCCGCTGCCTGGTTGTTCTCCAGCAGGGCGATAATCGTCCGCGGGAACGCGAGGCCCGATGCGTTGAGGGTGTGCACGAATTCGGGCTTGGCCCCGGCGGACGGGCGAAAGCGGATGCCGGCACGACGGGCCTGGAAATCGGTGAAGGTGCTGGCGCTCGACACCTCGAGCCATGCCCCGACACCGGCAGCCCACACCTCCAGGTCCTAGGTGCGCGCGCTGGGAACCCGGTGTCACCCGCGGCCAGCGCGAGCCGGCGGTAGGGCAGCCCGAGCCGTTCCAGCACCGTCTCCGCCTGCCGCGCGATCACCTCGTGCTGCGCCTCGGTATCCTCGGGACGGCAGAGCCGCACCAGCTCCACCTTGTCGAACTGGTGGATCCGGATCAGCCCGCGCGTGTCCTTGCCTGCCGCCCCGGCTTCACGTCGGAAGCAGGGTGTCCAGGCGCACACCGCCGCTGGCAGTGCCGACCCATCGAGGATCGTGTCGCGATAGATGTTGGTCAGCGGCACTTCGCTCGTGGGAATCAGGAACAGCCCGTCCGCCGGCACGCTGTAGAGCTCGTCGCCGAACTTCGGCAGCTGCCCCGTACCCTGCATCGACGCCCTGTTCACCAGGTACGGCGGCGCCACTTCCTCGTAGCCGTGCTCCGTGGTGTGCAGGTCGAGCATGAAGTTGGCGAGCGCGCGCACCAGCTTCGCCCCCATGCCGCGCAGGATCGGGAATCCCGAGCCCGTCACCTTGGCACCGCTCGCGAGGTCCAGGATGCCAAGCGCCTCGCCCAGCTCCCAGTGCGGCTTCGGCGCGAAGTCGAATACCGGCACCTCGCCCCAGCGTGCGCGTGACGCGATTCTGGCTCGCGTCACCATCGGGGACGTCGGCAAGCAGAATGTTGGGGACGGTGAGCAGCTCCGGCTCGAGCGCGTCATCCATGACGCGCAACTCGGCGTCGAGCGCCTTCACTGCATCCGCCGAGACCTTGAGCGAGGCGAGCAGCTCATCGGCCGGCTGCCGGCGCGCTTCCGCTTCGCCACTTCCTCCGTGGCGACGTTCCGCTCGGCCTTGAGCGCCTCCGCGCGCACCAGGATCTCCCGCCGCTGCCGGTCGAGGTCGAGGATCCGGTCGAGCGTGGCAATGGCCGACGGGTCCTGCCGGCGCGCCAGCGCCGCCCGGGTTCCGTCGGGATCCTGGCGGAGGCGCTTGATGTCGATCACGCCTAGTCCCTTGGAAGGCCCGGCTCGAGACCCTCGTATCCACAATTGTTGTCGACGAGCTAGCGGAAGGTGACTGAGCGCGCGTCGGGATCGATGGACAGGATCTCGATCTTGCCGTACATCGGCACCGCCGAGGGCGCTGCAGACGACGCGCGAGCGGGCGTAGAAGGTGTTGCCCGCCGCCACGTTCGACGGTGTCGTCAACCACGATACTGGTCGCCGGTGACCGCCGTCCGGATCGAGTCGAACGGGATCGGCGTGAGCAGCAGGCCGGGGTTCGTGCCTGACACGGCACCGAGCCCCAGCAGCTGGATCGGCAGGAACACCGGCTTGCCCGAGTTGTCGATATTGAAGGCGAAGTCGAACGCGGCGCTCTGGTCGGTGCGCACGGCGATCCGGTCGGGAATCGAGTACCCGCTCGGGTCCGTCAGCGCCGTGGCGTTCAAGGCCCAGATCGTGGTGGTGTCGATGATGTTCGGCATCGGTCGGATCAGGCAGGTCGGCACTGCTCCCGCAGGCGGCGGCAATACCGGCACAAACCAGCGAACAAAACAGTGGGACGGCCCTGTGGAATCGGTGCATGGCGGGGAAGCTTAGGCCTCGTCCTGAGGGCGGTCAACCCATGGAATTTTCTTGACTTCGCCCATGGCGCTTCATAAGTTGCGCGAGCATTCCTCCCCTGCATCGAAATGAGCCTCGCATGAGCAGTTTGAGCGACGTGGTCCGCGCGCTGGCCGACCAACCGGGCGTCGAGGCGGTGGTCGTCGCATCCATGGATGGCCTGCCGATCGCACACGAGGGACGAGCCGCCTCCGACCCCGATGCCGTCGCCGCCCTGGCGGCCACCGCCATCCGTCATGTCGGCCGGCTCGCCGACGGCTCCGCGCTCGGCCAGGTACAGACCATCGCGCTCGAGGGCGACCAGGGCACCCTGCTCATAGCACCCGCGGCGCCGGGGAGCTGGCTGCTCGTGCTGGTCGAACCGGACGCGAACTTCGGCCGGGTCCTCTACGACCTCCGCCGCCATCGCACGGCGCTAGCGACCCTCCTGTGAACTGGGGCGTCATCCTCGCCGGAGGGTCGGGAACCCGCTTCTGGCCCCTCAGCACGCCCAGCCAGCCGAAGCAATTGCTCCCATTGACCGGCCCCGGCTCCACCGCCGAGGCGGCGGTCGAGCGGCTCGAGGGGTTCATCCCCCGCGAGCGAATCCTGGTCGTCACCGGGCCGGCCCTCGCGGCGCCGCTGCGGGACCGGCTCGCCCTGCCCCAGGCCAACGTCCTCATTGAACCCCGCGCCGCCTCGACGGCGCCGGCACTCGTGTGGGCCACGCTGGAGGCGCACCGCCGCGATGCCGATGCCGCAGTGCTCTCGATGCACGCCGACTGGTGGATCGGCGAACCGGACGTCTTCCGCCGGACGGCCGACCTCGCCCTTCGCACTGCACGAACTCACGACCGGCTGGTCACCGTTGGCATGGTACCGACGCGGCCCGAGACCGGCTACGGCTATATCGTGCCTGGTGCGCCGCTCGACGCCGATCGCCACGCGGGTCGAGCGCTTCCAGGAAAAGCCCGACGCCGCCACTGCACTGGACCTCATGGCTGCGGGCGCACTGTGGAACAGCGGGCTCTTTGCCTGGACCGCTGAGCGCCTCGCCGCCGAGGTGAGGGCGCACACGCCCGAACTGGCGCCATGGCTCGACCGTATCGCCGCCGGCGACGTCGCCGCGTTCTTCAAGGGGATCACCCCCGTGTCCATCGACGTCGGCGTCCTCGAGCGGAGCCACGCGGTGGCCGTGGTGCGAGGTGCCTTCCGCTGGGACGATGTCGGCACCTGGGACGCGATCAGCCGCATCCGTGAGCGGGACGGGCGCGGCAACGTGGCGGTCGGCCCCGTCTCGCTGCACCACGCCAGCGACTGCATCGTCTGGAGCGATGACGAACCTATCGTCGTGAGCGACGTGAGCGACCTGATCGTGGTGCGCGCCAATGGTCGCATCCTTGTGACCCATCGCCGGCGGGCCGCCGACCTGAAGCAGTTGCTCGACGCCCTTCCTCCCGCGATCCGCGACCTTCCATGACCACTCCCCTGGTACTCCTCGAGCCGGAGGATGCCGTCGCCTGGGCCCCGTTCCACGGGGCTCGCCCCGTGTGCGAGCTGCGCGCGGGACTCTGGCGCATCCGCGAGCGCTGGGAGGCCGTGCTCGGCGTGGCGACCAGCGCCATCATCGGCGAATCGTCCCTGGGCTTCATCGAGATCGACACCCCCGAAACCCGCTCGGCGGAGGGGCTCCGCGGCCCGCTCATCGTCGCCCGGAGTGACTTCGCGCCCGGGGGTACTCGCATGTCGCTCGGTCCCGAGGTGCGGCGGCTCACCTCCGAGGGTGTCACGGTTGCCTGGATCATTCCCGCCGGTGAACCATGGCATGCGGACCTTCTCGGCGCGTCACAGGAGATCGACGGCATTCTCCTCCGCGGCGCCTTCGATCTGGTCACCGCGCTGGAGCAGCTGCTCGAGCATGACTGCGCCGACTTCCTCACTGGCCGCCGCCGACCTCCTCCCCGGCAACACCACAGTGCTCGGTCCGGTGGCCCGCGTGCGCTCGTCCGGCGCAGACATCGAGCCTGGTGTCGTCTTCGACGTCCGTCATGGCGCGATCGTCATTGATCAAGGCGCCGAGGTGCGGAGCGGCACGAGGCTCGAAGGCCCGTGCTACGTCGGAGCTGGCGCCCGGGTGCTGGGCGGCTTCATTCGCGCCTCGATCCTCGGACCCCGATCGGTCGTTCGGGGCGAGGTGAGCTCGACGATCTTTCACGGGTATGCAAACAAGGCGCACGACGGCTTCGTCGGGCACAGTGTCGTCGGACGCTGGGTCAATCTCGGCGCCGGCACGACGACCTCCAACCTGAAGAACACCTACGGCATCGTGCGCCTCTCGATCGCGGGCACCGTCGTCGATACCGGCCGCCAGTTCCTCGGCAGCCTCATCGGCGACCATGCGAAGACGGCGATCGGGACGATGCTGCCAACCGGCACCGTCATCGGCGCCGGCGCCAACGTGTTCGGCGAGGGCCTCACCAAGTACGTGCCGCCCTTCTCGTGGGGCGCGAACGGCCGGGAACAGCTCACCGAGGAAGGCTTCCTTCGTATCGCCGAGCGGGTCATGCCGCGTCGCGACGTCGCCGTCACGACGGAGCATCGCGCGTCCCTCGTCGCCATCTTCCGCCGCCTCTCCGTCCGGTGACGACGAGCCTCATCTCGCTCGGATCCGGGTCCCGCGGCAACTGCTTTGCCCTCGAGTGCGAGGGCGCCGTCCTCCTCGTTGATGCCGGCTTCAGCGCCAAGGAGATCACCCGTCGCGCCGAACGCGCCGGAATCGACCTCGGCGGGCTGGTCGGCGTGGCGCTCGACGCACGAGCATGGCGATCACGCATCGGGCGCCCTGCGGCTCGCCGCCCGCCACGGGGCGCCCCTGCTCACGTCGCCTGGTACCTGGCGCAGGCTCACGGCGCAGGGCACCGAGGGCGCCAGCCACCGGGCTATCGGCAGCGCGCTGAGGGTGGAGGCAGGACCCTTTACCGTCTGGGGAGCGCCCATCGCGCACGACGCCGCGGAGCCGCTCGCGGTGGCGGTCGAGTCGCTCGGTGGAGTCAAGATCGGGGTGGCCTACGACCTCGGACGTCCCACGGCTGCCGTGCGGCTGCTCCTGCGCGAGCTCACCGCCGTGATCCTCGAGGCGAACCACGATGAGATCCTGCTCCGCACCAGCGGCTACCCGCCGTCCGTGCAGCATCGCATCGCCGGCTCCGCGGGTCACCTCTCCAATCGGGCCGCCGCCGACCTCCTGGTCGAGGCGCTCCATCCCGGCCTCGGCACGGTCGTGCTCGCGCACCTGAGCGAGCGCTGCAACAGCGAGGATCTGGCGCGGACCACGGTGGAGACGGCGCTGAGACGGAAAGGGTTCAAAGGTGAGGTGTACGCGGCCCGGCAGGATCACCCCGTCGGCCCCTTCCGGCTGGAACGCTGTGACGGGGCCCAGATGACCTTCGCGATCTAGTCGCGAAGGTAGAGGGCTCAGGTGCCTGGGTCGTCCGGGATCTTCACCGTGTCGGGACGCGCGCTGGGCGGACCCACGCGCTTGAGGGTGACGGGCTCGTCGAGTTCCTCACCCGAGAGCTTCATCTTGTCGCCCTTCAGCTCGATGGCGTACGTCTCCCACTCGCCGCCGAGCAGGATCTTGATCTCGTTCGGCGAGGGCCAGCGCCAGCGCACCGTCTCCTTGCCCCAGCTCGCGCTCGAGTCGGACCGGATGATCACCTGCTGCGGCCCGTCCTTCGACTTCACCTTGGCCACCCAGGTGCCGGTGAGGCTCGCTTGCTGGGCCGGAAGAGCGGCCGGGAGGAGCAGCGCCACCGGGATCAGCAGGTACTTCGCGAACATGGCACCTCCTCGTAGTGTTACACGCAGCAGGACGCACGCGTAACTTAGCGTCACCCTGCCCCGCATCTAGGGGGCAGTCCGGACCGGTACAGGAGGCGGGATGTTCGAATCGCGATATCGGAGTGGAGGGGGTAGCAGCGCCAATCGATGGCTGATCGTGGCGGGCGCCGGGCTGGTGATCCTGGCGTTCGTGGCGCGGATGCTGTTGGACATCGGCCACACCCAGGTGTCCGACCTCGCAGGGGTTCTGCGCCCCGACACCGCGAAAACGGCCGCCACCAGCGCCCCGGCCCCCACCCCGGCGGATAACGTCGCGGCAGATACCCTCCCGGCGCCCCCGGTGGCAGCGCAAAGCCCGGCCATTCCGCCTCAGGATACGGCGACGAACCCGGCATCACTGGCACGGCCCGTGCCCCCTACGAAGGTGACCACAGCGCAACCGCCGGATTCGCAGCGTACCGCTCCGTCGTCCACGGCGCCGACGGGGACGCACGTTACTGTCGCCAAGCCTCCGCCGGTCCTGCGGATGGACACGACCACGCCCGGCAGCCGCTACGTGGTGCAAATCGGGGCCTTTGGCTCCGAGGCAAACGCCGCCAAGCTCAGCCAGCGCGCCTCGGCCCTGGGGTACGAGGCCACAGTCGTCCCGCAGGTTCGCGGGGATGCGACGCTCTACCTCGTGCGCGTGATCCGGGCCGGCAGCCCGGCCGACGCGCGAATCGTGTCCGACTCGCTCGCGAACACGCTCGGCGTCAAGGCCGTCGTGCTCCGGCCCGACCAATAGGAGACACAATGCCTCGCGTCGTGGTTCCCAAAGAGTCGGATGAGCGTGCCGCCGACATTTCGCATCGGCGCCGCAAGGTGATCCTCGGCGTTCTGGCGATGGTGATCGCGCTCGCGTCGGCCGCCTTTGCGCTGAGGGCGTGGCGCGCCCGTGGACGGAGGGCCAGCGCCGACACGGTGTTCGTCTCGGCGCCGGCGTGGCCCAAGACCGAGGCGCGGCCACTGGCGCCGAAACCGACGCTCGCGAGCCGGGACTACCTGCTCCAACTGGCCGCCTACCCCAGCAAGGAGGAAGCGGAAGATCTGGCGACCCGGCTGAACGGGTTGTCCTGGCCGGTGAGCGTCGTCGTGCCGGTAAGCGCGACTGATTCTCTCTACAAGGTCATTGTGAGGGGGATCTCCGATAAGGCTATCGCGCGCAGGGTCGCCGACTCCCTTGGCACAGCGCTGCGCCTCCGCGTCACCATCATCGAGCCGACCGGCACCCGTTCCAAGTAGCGCTGCAGCGTGCAGCTTCGCACTGCCGCCCGCGCCCAGGGCTCCCTGATGCGCGATCCGGGATAGGAACACACCCCAGTAGATCCAGCCAAAAAAGAGGCCCCGGCGGTGCCGGGGCCTCTCCTGTTGCTCACCTGCCTGTTAGTACATCCCGCCCATGCCGCCGCCCGGAGGACCACCAGCCGAGGCCGGCTTGTCTTCCTTCTTCTCCACCACCACGCACTCGGTGGTGAGGAGCAGCCCGGCGATCGACGCGGCGTTCTGCAGCGCCGTGCGGGTCACCTTGGTCGGGTCGATGACGCCCGACTTGATCAGGTCCTCGTACTGGTCGGTCGCGGCATTGTAACCGAAGGCCTTGTCCTTGGACTCCCGGATGCGCGCCACCACGATCGATCCCTCGGCGCCCGCATTCTGGGCGATCATGCGGATCGGCTCCTCGATCGCACGACGGACGATCTCGACACCGATCTTCTCGTCCTCGGTGAGACCCTTCACCTTGTCGAGCGCGGACTGCGCGCGAAGCAGCGCAACGCCGCCGCCCGGCACGATGCCCTCTTCGACGGCCGCACGGGTCGCGTGCAGCGCATCCTCGACACGGGCCTTCTTCTCCTTCATCTCGGTCTCGGTCGCGGCGCCGACATTGATCACGGCGACACCACCGGCCAGCTTCGCGAGGCGCTCCTGGAGCTTCTCACGATCGTAGTCCGACGTGCTCTTCTCGATGGCCGCGCGGATCTCGCCGATGCGTCCCTGGATGCCGTCCTGCTTGCCCTTGCCATCCACGATCGTCGTGTTGTCCTTGTCGACCACGATCCGCTTCGCGCGGCCCAGGTCGTTCAGCGTCGCGTTCTCGAGCTTGAAGCCCACTTCCTCGCTGATCACGTTGCCGTTCGTCAGGATCGCCACGTCACGCAGCATTTCCTTGCGGCGATCGCCGAAGCCCGGGGCCTTCACGGCCGCGACCTTGAGCGTGCCACGGAGCTTGTTCACGACCAGCGTGGCCAGCGCCTCGCCCTCGACGTCTTCCGCGACGATCAGGAGGGGCTTGCCCGACTGGGCCGCCTTCTCGAGGATCGGGAGGAGCTCCTTCATCGCCGAGATCTTCTTGTCGTGGATGAGGATGTAGGGATCGTCGAGGATCGCCTCCATCTTCTCCGGGTCCGTCACGAAGTACGGCGACAGGTAGCCACGGTCGAACTGCATGCCCTCGACCGTCTCCAGCGTGGTCTCGAGGCCCTTCGCCTCTTCAACGGTGATCACGCCATCCTTGCCGACCTTCTCCATGGCATCGGCGATCAGGTTGCCGATTTCCTTGTCGTTGTTCGCGGAGATGCTGCCGACCTGCGCGATCTCCTTCTTGCCGGCGCTCGGCACCGACATCGCCTTGAGCTCGTCGACGACGATCTCCACGGCCTTCTCGATGCCGCGCTTCAGCTCCATCGGGTTCGCGCCGGCCGTCACGTTCTTGAGGCCTTCGCGGAAGATCGCCTGCGCCAGCACGGTGGCCGTGGTGGTGCCGTCGCCCGCCAGGTCGCTCGTCTTGGTCGCGACTTCCTTCACCATCTGCGCGCCCATGTTCTCGATCGGATCGGAGAGCTCGACTTCCTTCGCCACCGTCACGCCGTCCTTGGTGACCGTCGGCGAGCCGAACTTCTTGTCGATCACGACATTCCGGCCCTTCGGCCCGAGGGTGACCTTCACCGCCTCGGCCAGCTGGTCGACGCCCCGCTTGAGCTTCGCCCGGGCATCGGTGTCAAAAAGCAGTTCCTTTGCAGCCATGGTCTTCAAATCTCCTGTGAGAATGCCAGCTTAGCTGATCTTCGCGAGCACGTCCGATGCCTTGATGATGATCACTTCGTCACCATCGAGCGTGAACGGCGTGCCGCTGTACTTGCCGTAGATGACCTTGTCGCCAACCTTGAGATCCATCGCCACGCGGGCGCCCTTCTCGAACCGGCCCGGCCCAACCGCAATCACTTCGCCCTGGGTCGGCTTTTCCTTGGCCGTGTCCGGGATGTAGAGCCCGCCGCGCATCGACTCCGCCTCATCGGACGGCTGGATCACCACCCGGTCCTCGAGCGGCTGAAGCTTGAGCGCCGGCTTTCCCTTCGTCGCAGTCGCCATCACCTGCCTCCTGATGCTTGGTGTAACTGATTGATTTGCAACAATTTGGCACTCTTGATCGCTGAGTGCCAAGCTCCGGGCGTAAGATAAGGCGCCCCACCTGTCCGTCAAGCGCCTTCGAGCGCGGACAGGTGCATTTGGAATGCCTGTAGAATGGGTCAGTTTGGCAGGAAAGCGCCGGAGCGACTGTCATTTCCGGCTCGGTACGTATCACGTGGCGCGCCGAGCGGCCTTCCGTGCTGCGGGCTTCCGCTTGGCCGCAGTGCGCTTTCGTGCGGTCTTTCTTGCCTTGCGGGAGCGGGCCGACTTCTTCCTCGGTTTATGAACGCGCTCCGGCAGTTCCTTGCGGCCGGTTGAGCGATTCCACTCCTCATATGTTTCTCGCGAGATCTCGCCCTTGACGAGCAACTCTGCAAACTTGCGCCGTTGGGCCTTGCTCTTGAATGGCATGTTGCCCCCGCAACCGGTCATCGCCCCCTGATCGACATTCCCCTTCGTGGTAGTACCGATTGTCCCGCGCTGCGTGTCGGTCACCTGCGCGCAGTGCGCGCGCCTTGACAACGCCTCGTTCAACGCCGCACTATGCCGATTCCGTGAATGCCCGCATCGAGTCCCTGCTCGCGGCTGCCCTCGCCGGTGATACCTCCCTGATCGCCACAATCCTCGACGCGGCGCCGGAGCTGGTGAACGAGCGGGGCCTCCTTCCGGGACACACCGGCTTCCGCACGGCACTGCACCACGCCGTTGGGGGCGACAGCGAAGAGGCCCTGGCCCTGCTGCTCGATCGAGGCGCCGACCCGAACATCCGCGACGAAGGGGACGACGCGACGCCGCTTCACTTCGCCGCTGAGAAGCACCACTTCGGCATGATCCGGCAGCTCATCGAGCATGGCGCAGACCCTGTCGGGGCGGGAACCTGGCACGAACTGGATGTTCTCGGCTGGGCTACGTGTTTCGGCCCGGTCGCCGCGATGTGGTCGACTACCTCCTTACCCATGGTGCGCGCTGGACCATCTTCTCTGCCGTGGCCATGGGCGCGGACGCGGAGGTGCGCCGCATCGTTCGCGCCTCCCGCGCCGAACTGCAGCGGCGCATGGACGTCACGAACCGGCGGCGGACGCCGCTGCACCTGGCGGTCGTGAAGGAGCATCCCGAAACAGCCCTGCTCCTGGTCGAGCTGGGGGCTGACCTGACGGCTACGGATGCCGCCGGGCTCACGCCGCTGGCCCAGGCGGCGTTCATGGGGCAGCGCGACCTTGCCGATCGACTGCTCGCCGCCGGCGCACCGCTCGATGTGCCCGCCGCCATCGCGCTCCAGCGCATCAACGACCTTGGCCGTCTCCTTGCTTCCGAGCCGGGCGCACTCGCCCCAGGCGGACGGTGGGAGTCGCTCATTGTACGGGCCGCCGAGGCATCATCGGCCAGTATCGTGTCTGCCCTCCTGTCGAACGGCGCCTCGGTCGACGCGAGGGACCGCTCGGATACCGCAGTCGACCAGACCAGCGGCTACACACCGCTCCACGCGGCGGCCTTCCGCGGCAACGCGGACGTGGCGAGGGTGCTCATGGAGCACGGCGCCGACGTGGCCGCGCGCGAATCACGCTACGGCGCCACGCCGGCGGGCTGGGCCGATTACGCCGGCCACGCCGCCGTGCGCGACCAGGTCCTGCAGGGGTCTATCGACCTGTTTGACGCGGTGCATTTCAACCTGGCGGGACGCGTACCCGAAATCGTTTCCCGCGATCCCGGTGCGCTCGAGCGACGATTCGCGGACGCGGTTGGTGCCGACCCGGGTACCGCGAGGTGGGCTGGCCGGGCGGCGATGACGCCACTCGACCTGGCCCGCTCGATGGAACTGGATGCGATGGTCGCCGCGCTGCTCAGTGCGGGCGTGAAGGGCTAGCGACCGAGCGCCTGCTTGATCCGCGCCAGGTGGTGCCACGCGTGCCGCAGGGCGTGATCTTCGACCACGAACTGCGTCGTCATGGGTGCATCGAAGCTGAGCGAGAACCCGGCCGCCGTATCGAGTTCGGCATCCGAGAACTTGCGCACGGCTGCGGCGGCCTCGCGGCTGTTCTTGCGCAGCAACTCCAGCGCCTCGGCCTTCCCCACCTTTGCTTGCTCGACCGCGTGCTTGGCATTGATCTCAGCTACGGCTTCCCAGGTCACACCCTCCACCGCCTTCCCGCCGGCGATCGAGCGTGCGACGTCGATCTCGATCGGGTACATGCTGGCGACGTGATGCACGATCACACCGACCGTTCGCCCGTCACGCACGCGCGCATTCCATTCCTTGTCACTCAGTCCCTCGG
This sequence comes from uncultured Gemmatimonadales bacterium, assembly GCA_963789925.1. GTDB lineage: Bacteria > Gemmatimonadota > Gemmatimonadetes > Gemmatimonadales > GWC2-71-9 > JAGGAG01. The sequence continues at coordinate 415,925 of CAWBMQ010000004.1, read as the reverse complement.
CGTACGTCGCCAGCAACTCCGCTCCAGCCTCGACCCGGCCGGCCAGTACTTCGGCACGCTTGCCCATCGTCTGCCTCTCCTTTCGAAGTGAGGCGGCCCACTGCCCTCGTGGCCGCCGCGCCAGCTGCATATCCCCTCAATGTCTAATGCGCAGCCCGGGAGCCAATCCCGACATTGCCCTGAGCAGGGAAGCCCGCCGGGGCCTCCGCCGAGCCCGCGCCGAGGCCTACCTCAGGGCCTGGATGACCGGCACCTTGCTCGCCCGTCTGGCCGGGAAGAACCCGCCCAGCATTCCCATGACCACCGCGAAGACGAGTCCCGCGAGCAGGAGGCCCGGCGTGATGCGGAACGCGAAGGCGATCTCGCTGAAGCTGGCCCAGTTGGTGGTACTCGTGACGAGGCCGTTCAAGGGTAGCGCCAGCAGGCAGCCGATGACCCCGCCGATCGCCGCGATCAGCGCCGACTCGATGAGGAAGCTCGCGAGCACGCTCCTCGGGGGGAAGCCGAGCGTCAGCAGCACCGCGATCTCGGGCATGCGCGACGACACCGCGGCATACATCGTGTTCACCGCGCCGAAGATCGCCCCGACCGCCATGATGGACGTGATCAGGATCGCCAGGATCCGGAGAATGCTGCCGAGCAGTTGCGACTGCTGCGCGTAGAACGCCGACTCACGGTGCACATCGACCGTGAACCGCTTGTCTGCCTCGAGCACGCGCTTGGTTTCCTCGAAGGCTCCGGGATCGGCCAGCCGGAACGAGAGGGACTGGAATACCTCGCCGCGGAGCGCCGGCATCACCTGCTCATTCTCGCCCCAGATCTCGGACTCGAACGCGGAACCGCCTGCGGTGAAATGACAGACGACTTCCCACGGCCGCCCGGCGAAGTGCATCGACTGCCCGACCGCGGTGTTGGGAAATCGTCCCACCAGCTTGGTGCCGAGGCAGATCTCGTTCTTCCCGCTGGACGGGCGCCGCCCCGCCACCACCTTCACGTTGTTCCGCACCTGCCAGGCCCGTTCGCTCACGCCGCGGAGCACCACGTTGGCCATGCCCGTGGTATCCTGGATGCGGCCGAGCGGGATGACCACGTACACCTCGGGACTGACGAGGGCGCGGCCGTCCGCGCCGCGGGCGGCCTGCGGCACCGAGGCGAGGATACTCGCGGCCTCGCGGTCGAGACTGCTGGACATTTCCGAGTCGGCACCCTTGCGGAGCACCAGGACGTTTTGGTCCGACCCGGTGCGCACGAGTGCCGAGGCGAACCCGTTCGCGAGAGCAAGCATGCCGACGAAGACCGCGACCACGAGCGCGATGCCCAGCGCCGTGAGCGCCGTGGATACCGGGCGCGCGCGCATGCTGCGCAGGTTGTAGGCGATGGGGATCTTCATTCGACGTTCCTCAACGCCGTCACCACCGGCAACCGTGCCGCCTGCATCGCCGGGATGATTCCGCTCGCCAGCATCAGCACGATGGCGATGACACTCCCCACGGCGATCGTGCCCCAGCTCACGTCGAAACCCGGCAGGAAGCCGGCGGCATTGAAGTTGGTGGCGCGATACAGGAGCTTCGCCGAACCCAGGCCGAGGATTGCCCCCGTGATCGTGATCAGGCCGGCCTCGGCCAGCACGAGGGCGAAGAGCAGGCGGTCGGAGTAGCCGATGGTCTTGAGCACGGCGAGCTCACGGGTGCGCTCGCGTGCGCTCATCATCATCGCGTTCGCCGTGACCAGGAGGATGGCGAAGACCACGGCGAGCCCGATCGTGTTCATCAGCAGCCCGATGTTGCCCCACATGGTGGCGAAGCTCGCATTGAACGCCTGCTCCGTGCCGGACTTGGTGGGATACGGCGAGCTCCGGAACTGGTCGTCGATCGTCCGGGCGATCTGCGCGGCGTTGTCCGGCTTGTCGATCTCCATGATGTACCAGCCGGCGTTGCCCTTCCGCCCGGTCCGCTCATCGAGATAATCGAAGTGGAACATCAGCGCGTCATCGTTGATCGCCGGATCGGTGGGCGTGTAGACCCCGCGCACCGTGAAGGTCCAGCTGCCGGGATAGATCGTCCCCTCGAGGGTGACGTTCTGTCCCACCTTCCACCCGAACAGTTTGACCAGCCGCGCCCCGATCAGGGCACCACCCTTGTCCTGGAGGAAGGCCTGCTTCTGGTCCTCGGGGACCGACATTTCCGGATAGATGTCCAGATACGACTTCGCATCGACCGCGAAGGTTGCAAAGAAGCGCTTGCCGTCGCCGTACCTTCCGCCGAACCAGTTGGCCCAGGTCACCTTTTCCACGCCGGGGACCGCGTCGATCCGGTTGGCATAGCTGATGGGCAGCGGGAGCACGAAACCCGTGGCGTTCGTCGTGACGAGGCGCCGCGCGCTGCCGAACTGTGCCGCGGCACCGATGGTGGTGATGACACTCCGGAGCGAGGCGAACAGGAAGAGCGCGAGCGCCACGCTCGCAATGGTGAGGAAGGTACGGCGCTTGTGCCGGCCAAGGTTGGCGCGCAGCAGGGACCAGAATCTCATGGCACCAGCTCCGCCTGCTCGACGAACGTCCCCTTCTCCAGGTGCAGCTGGCGCGTGGCGCGGCTGGCGGCGGCGGGGTCGTGCGTCACGATGAGGATCGTCTTTCCGAACTCGGCGTTGAGCCGGCCCAGGAGCGTCAGGATCTCCTGTGAGCTCCGGGCATCGAGCTGGCCCGTGGGCTCGTCGAGCAGCACGAGCGTCGGGTCGGCGACGATGGCGCGCGCTATGGCGACGCGCTGCTCCTGTCCGCCGGAGAGTTGCCTCGGATAGTGACTCATGCGGTCGTCGAGCCCCACCACGCCCAGCGCGATGCGGATCCGCTCATCCCGGTCGCGCTTCGAGAGCCGCGTGAGGAGGAGTGGCAGCTCGACGTTCTGGAAGGCCGTCAGCACCGGCAGCAGGTTGAACGACTGGAAGACGAACCCGATATTCTCAGCACGCCAGCTCGCGAGCTGCGCGGGCGACATGGCACTTACTTCAGCGCCGTTGACGCGGACCACACCGCTGGTGGGCTTGTCGAGCCCGGCGATGAGGTTGAGGAGCGTGGACTTGCCGGAGCCCGATGGGCCCATGAGTGCCGTGAAGCTTCCCTGCTCCACGTCGAGCGTAAGGCCCGTAAAGACATCGATCTTCTCAGCGCCGCGGGCAAAGGTCTTGTGGACATCACGGATTTCAACGAGGGCCATAAGTCGCTCGATGTGATGGGTTCGTGCCAGCGGGACGACTACTTGCCCCGGACTTTCACGCGCATTCCCTGCTCCGGCTTCTCCACCCCGCCGGTAAAGACCATTTCGCCACCGGTGATTCCCCGGCGGATTTCGCGATAGCCGGCGCTCACCGGCCCGGCCTCGACCGTCCGCGATTCGAGCTTGCCGCCGCGGATGAGCCACACCGTCGTCGTGCCACCCGACTCGAAGATGGCCGCAACCGGCAGGCGGAACGACAGTGCCGCGCTCACGACCGGCGCCGAGGCCGCCGTATCGGGCGATGCCGCGACAAAGTCCACGCGGGCACCCATTTCGGGCAGGATCCGGGGATCATGGTCGAGGATCGTCACCTTCACCTGCACGGTGGCACGCTGCCGGTCGGCCGTTGGCACCACCTGGCGCACGCTCCCCCGGAACGCCGTGTCGGGGTACGCATCGAGCGTGATCCGCGCCGTCTGCCCGTGGCGCACCCGACCGATGTACGCCTCGTTCACGTCGACCTCGACCTCGAGAGTGCTCAAGTCGGCCATGGTGACCACGGCACCACGCGTCAGGCCGCCACCTACCGAAGGCGCGACGACCTCGCCGACTTCCGCTTCCTTGCGAAGAACGGTGCCGCTGAACGGTGCGCGAATGTACGTGTTCTCGAGGTTCGCCTCGGCAAACCGAAGGGCGGCCCGCGCGGCATCCACCCGCGCCCTGGCGGCACTGGCCCGCGCCGCTGAGGTGGCCATGCGATTCTGCGCCACTTCCTCGTCTTGCGCCGAGACCAGGTTGGGATTGGACCCACGGATGTCCTTGACCCGGTTGTATTCCCGCTGCGACTGATCCCGCTCCGACTCTGCCTCGATCAGCTGCGCCTGGCTCGTGGCGAGGTTGGCCTGCTGTTCCGAGACAGCCGCTTCGTAGTCGGCATTGTCGAGTCGGGCGATGACTTCTCCCTTGCGCACCACGGAGCCTCCGTCCACCGGCAGGGCGGCGAGCCGCCCCGGAATCTTGGCCGAAACCGAGGCCCGCGTGCGCGCGACGACATAGCCGTTCGCCGTGACGGCGGTGGCACCGGGTGCGGCAGCGCCACCGCCCCCCGAGCCACCCTCGACCACGATGGCGTCGACGGTCGCAACCGAGCGGCTCCGCACCACGAAGAACGCGGCGGCGGCGGCCGCGAGGACGACACCGAGGATGATGAGGGTACGGCCAAAGGCGCGGCGCACCTCGGGCGGCGGGTCGCGGTTGATGCGAAGCTTGGAGAGATCGTGCGCGGGTCCGGACACAGGCCCGAATATAAGGCGAAGGGTTAAAGGCGCAACCAGTTTTCGTGTACCACCCTACAGATAGCTCAGCCACGCGTCGCTGCGCCGCTGCTTGAGCGCGGCGAACCACCGGCACAGCGGGTACATGGCGACGACGACGAACACCCAGACGAGGTACACCACCGGCAGCGAGTATCCCCATCCCGGCGGTGCCGTGAATGGATAGTTCCCCAGATCTGGCGACTCGAACATCCAGTGTGCCGTGCCATAGCGCACCAGGCAAGCCAGCACCGCAAGCAGGTGGATCAGCGGGAAGTGCAGTACGAAGTAGAAGAGCGGCACCCTGCCGAACACCAGCGCGGGTCGCATGACCTTCGGCACGCCGCCATCAACCGCGCGCAGGAAGAGCATGGCCGGTCCGAGCGTCATCAGCAGGAAAAGCAGCGACGGTGGGTACTTGGTCGTGTTGAGGAACGACAGCACGGTGTGAACCGGCGTCGGCTGCCGCGACCACGGCGCCGGATCACCATACACGTTCAGCCACCGCAACACGACGAAGGCCGCGATCAGCCCCAGTCCGAGACGCAGCAGGAAGGCGCGCCGCCGGCCGGCCTCCCAGGAGTACACCTGCCCCAGGCCAAAACCGGCCGCCATTACACCCACCCAGGGGATCAGCGGATACACCGCGAACACCACGTGCTCCGGGGTATTCCACACGAATCCCGGTCCATGCAGGATCGACCAGACCGGATTCGACATCCGCACGCCATCGAAGAGATTGTGCCCGGCGATCATGACGAGCCCGACGGTCGTGGTGAACCACGTGGGCGTCTGCACCAGCAGAGCGAGCACGACCATCGACCAGCCGAGCGCCCAGAGCACCAGCAGCATGGTGACGCGATAGTCGAAATTGAACTGGTAGCCGAAGCACCGCACCAGAACGAGGTCGAGAAAAACGAGCCAGAGCCCGCGAGTGAGGAGGAAGCGGGACAGCTCCGCTTTCGACTTGCGGCGCAGCGACAGGCAGGCGCCGGTGCCGGCAAGCAGGAAGAAGACTGGCGCGCAGAAGTGAGTGATCCAGCGGGTGAAGAACAGCGGCACCGTCGTGGTCGCCATGGCGGTGGGGTTCTGGCCCGGAATGCCGAAGAAGTCGCGGGCATGGTCGAGGGCCATCAGGATCATGATCACGCCACGAACCAGGTCGACTGATTCAACGCGTGACCGGCCCTCGGTTGCCATCAGTGCGGTGCCGCGGCCACGGCCTCGATCTCGAGCAGCCAGCGCGGGTCGAGGGTCTGGGCCACGATTACCGTCAGCGCCGGCATCGCGCCCAGGAGCCGGTGCTGGCGGATGCGTGAGTTGGCATCCGCGTGCTCCCGGCTGGTGAGATACGTGCGCACATGCACGAGATGCTGCCAGCGCATCCCGGCGGCGCGAAGGCATTGCTCCAGGTGATCCCACACCAGGTTGCACTGTCGCTCGAAATCGTCGGGTATCGTCCCGTCCACCGCCTCGGGAATCTGCCCGCTGATCTGGAGCCACCGGAGACCCGGTCGTACCTCCATCGCCTGCGAATAACCGCCAAGGGGTGCGGGAACTGCCTCAGGATTGATCGGTCGATGCATGGTCGTCCGGTTGGTTAAGAGTCAGTCCCGCTGCCTATCACCCTTCGCGCTCCCACCCAGCGCACGAACCACCACTGACCGTTCGGGTCCGTTCCGCTGAGCGTGCTCTCCATCACGCCCCTCGACGAGGAGCTGTGGATGAACCGGCCTTCCCCGAGATACAGCCCGACGTGACTTACCTTGGAGCCCCCCGGTTGCGACGCGAATGTCAGGATATCGCCTCGCGAGAGCGCATCGAGTGACTTCTCCACCGCCCGTCCGGCAGTGGCCTGCGACGTACTCACTCGCGGCAGCATGATCCCCTGCTGCGCGTAGGCATACTGGATCAACCCGGAGCAGTCGAAACCCGTGCTGCCCTGGCCCGTTCCGCCGTAGAGATACGGCTTCCCCAGTGCCACACGCGCCGACGCCACCACGCCTTCCTCGAGCAGGTCCGAGTTCTGCTTGGCCTCGATGGCTTCGTCGGCGGCGCTCACTGCCTCGGGTGATCGCACCGGCTCCGGCGCGGTGGATACCGGCTTGCCGCTGCACCCGGCAAGCACAAGGACGGCGAGGCCGCCGGTGACCGACCTCACGCGCCGGCTCGCGTCGGCTGGCCGGTCCTCAGGTTGACGCGATAGAGGTCAGCCGGCACACAGTGCCGCCAGATATGTACCTCGATCGTTGAGTCACTCGTGATGTGGGGAAGCTCGCCGGTATACAGCAACGGAACCGGGATGGTGCGATCGTGAGCTCGTATCTCCATCACCCGCTCGCGGCATTCCTTGCCTTCGGCGCTGGTGTCGCTCCGGGCGCTCGTAAACCAGATCGAGACACTGTCCGATACCTGGAGCGCCAGTTCCCCGGCGGTCGGTGCCTCCACGGCAGCCGGATCGGGCGATCGTGCCGGTGCCCTGTCACCACACCCCGACAGCGTCAGCACCGCGAGCAGGAGCAACCTCGTCACCCGGCATCCCCTTCACGCCGCCCGGCCGCCTCGCTGGATGTGGTCGGGGCCTCCTCGATCTCCGGGATGAACGCCTCCGGCGCCCCGGTCTCGTCCACGCCGAGCACATGACGCACCTCTGGCCGCCGCCGGAGCCATTGCAGCCAGAACCATGTCACGACCACGGCCGCGATCAGGGCGCTCACGGCACTCGTGATCAGGCCGGTCATCGGATTGGAGATCGACCCCGCGATCATCGCGCCCCCAACCGCCCCGAAAAACGAAGCTGCCGACGCCACGATGGGCGTCAGCAGCCAGCCGAACAGACGAGCGACGAACCGGAGGAACTTCATGCCGCTCAGGCGCGGCGCGAACCCAACCCTGAGATGGCAGTCGCCACGGCCAGGGCGGGAATGATCGCCACCCCGAACGTCGGCACGCTCCACTCCGCGTACGGCACGTGCAGCACCACCGCCAGCGCACCCAGCACGAGGGTCCCCACTGTTACGATGGCCGCCGATCTCGCCACCGACACGCCACCCCGCGCCGCCTGGTTCGCGATCATAAAGGCACCCATCCACGGGAGGAAGGTTCCGACCATCCACCATACCGGGTGATACCACCAGTTGGAGCCGCCGCCAATCGCCCGCCACCGGTTCGTATAGGTACCGATGTTCTGGAGCAGAGTCACGTCGATGAGCAGGTACACAACCGCGCCCGCCAGCCCGATGCCCGCCGCCCCGGCGATGCCCTCGATCGTGCGGGCCCGCGTCCACAGGCCCGGGAGGAAGGTCACCAGCCACGTGCCGGCCGCGATGATGACGACCTTGAGCGCCGACTCCACCATCCCGCTGGTGTAGCGCGAAACCAGTGAGTACAAGAGCACCGCGATCGCCGTGATGAGGCCGATCTTCACCGCCCCACGCACGATATACGGGACATCCGTGCGATCGATGTCGCGCTCCAGCTCGACAGCCGAACTCATGCCGACTCCATGGATGAGGAACGCACACAACTTAGCCGATCCACCTGCCTACCCGCCAACCCGGCTAGCGGACCGGCCATGCCCAGCCGAAAAGGACCGCGGCGTCCGTCACGGCCCACGCCCCGAGAGCGAGGTACATGCCCCGCTGGTGCCGCGCCGGAGCCCACTCCCTGGCCTGCCGGTACCAGGGCAGCAACAGGGCCAGCCAGGCCAGGTACGCCGCCACCAGCGCCCCCCATCGCCCGACATCGTCCCCGGTCCATCCCGCCGCTGACCGCAGCCGCAATGAACAGCCCGAACGCGACGGTAACGCAGGCGATCGACACCCCCATGCTCAGGCGCTTGCCGAGTCTCAGCGCGAAGGTCCGGTCGCCGCGGCGCTCGTCCTCATCGAACTGATAAAGCTGGGTGAGCGGATAGAGGCCGGCAAAAAGAGCCCCGAAACCCCACACCAGGAACCAGCCCCAGATGGTGAGTGGCTCCCCGGTGCTCGCCCAGCCGGCGAGCGGCGTCAGGGTACCGAAGCCGAGCAGGTTGATGATCCAGTCGGCACCTGCGACGGCCTTGAGTCGTACGGGCGGCACGGAGTAGAGCACCGACATGATGAAGCACGTGAGGTAGAGCCAGGTGTACGTTCGCGGCAGGAGCAGGGAAATGAAGAGCCCCGCGACCATGAGCCCCAGCCCGAACCCGAAGAGTCCCGGTGGAGGCACCGGCGGGCGCCGAAGATAGGCAACATCGCCCTCGTCCCGGTCGAACGCACTGTTGATGGCGAGCGTCCCGCCGTTCAGCGCCACCACCCACAGCACCAAACCGAGCAGCACCGCGCCGATCCGGTCGCCCGACGCCGCCCGTGCGAGTCCGAGCGCCAGCAACGCGCCGAGCAGCGTATGGCCCGCCATGATCGGCCATTCGGCCGGACGGAGATGCAGCAGGTAGTCGAGACGGGAACCCAGCAGCCTGTAGCCCAGCGCACGCGCGGGACCGCTCCCAGCGTTCACCAGCGGAGACCGACATGGCGCGCGGCGAGCTTGAGGCCGTGCAGCGTCAGGTCATCATCGACGATATCGACGGAGGTGCAGAGCGGCGCAACAATGACCGACAGCCCGCCGGTGGCTACCACGCGCGGCGTCAACCCGTTCCCGGTACCCCCTTCCCTCTTCCCCGCGGCTCCCGGCCATTCCGCCCGCAGCCGGCGGATCATCCCATCCACCGAGTCGGCCGCGCCGAAGAGCACGCCACCCTGGATGTGTTCCTCGGTGGTGCGGCCGATCGCGCGCGCCGGTGGACGCAGTTCGGTTGCGGTGAGCTTCGCGGCCTTTCGTACCAGCTGGTCGGCCGACGTGCGGAGTCCAGGCATGATCGACCCGCCGATGAACCGCCGGTCGGCGGTGACGCAATCGAAAGTGGTTGCCGTGCCGAAGTCGACCACGATGGAGTCGCCGGGATACCGGTCGAGTGCACCGAGGATGTTCACGATCCGGTCGGCACCGACGGCGAACGGCTCATCGACGTCGAGCGTCAGGGGCAGCGGGGTTCGAGCGCTGATCGCGTGCGCCCTCTGGCCCGTGGCGCTCTCCACGCCATCGGCGACACTGCCGGTAACCGGCGGCACCACCGAGGCCAGGCATGCGGCCCTCACCTCGCTCGGCGAATGGCCTCGCTGCATGAGGAACGATCCCAGGTCGGCACTCCACTCATCGGGGGTGCGTTCCGGCGTCGTCGTGAGGCGCCAGTGAGAGACGAGGTCGTCGCCGCGGTAGAGGCCGACCGTGATCTCGGTGTTGCCGATGTCGAGGACTAGGAGCATGGCGGCAAGCTATACCTCGATACCGTCGCTCGCCACGAGCTCGAGGCGGCCGGCGTCGGTATCCACAAGGAGTCGTCCCGCGGCAGTCATTCCACGAATCACTCCCATCAAGGGCGCGCGCAGCGTCCTGCCGGCGAGCCAGTCCCGCTCGTGCCATGCCCCCAGTTCATCGCGCGACAGCGCCGGCGTCGCGGGAAGGAAGATCCAGGGCCGCAGCCACCGGCGCCGCAAGTGCCGCGGCATCGAGATCGGGGCGCCACTGCGACAGCGATGCCGGAGGAAAGCGCGCATCGGACGGCAGCGGGTTGGTCACGTTGAGGCCGAGCCCGACGGCGACCCACCCGTTCGTCGCACCCCAGCGGCCCTCGCACAGGATGCCGCCCACCTTCGCATCATCCACGATTATGTCGTTGGGCCACTTGAGCCGGACCGGCGGAAGCCCGCCAAGACCATCGAGCAGTTTGGCGATCGCGAGACCTGCCCTGATACTGAGCAGCTGTGCCAGGTCGGCCTGTCCCCGCCACAGCACGCTCAGCCACAGGCCACCCGGGGCCGATACCCAGCTGCGTCCCCGGCTGCCGCGCCCCGCCGCCTGGCTCTCCGCCACAACCGCGGTGCCCGCGGGCGCGCCCGCTTCCGCAAGCCGGTGCAGCTCGTCCTGCGTCGAGGCCGTTTCCCTGAGCCGCACCACCTGCGCGGTCATGCCGCGCGCGAGCCCAGGAACAGGATGAGCGCCCCGACCGCCAGCCGGTACACTGCGAATGGGACGAAACTGTGGCTGGAGACGAAGCGGATGAAGGCCTTGAGCACCAGCAGCGCGCTGATGAACGCCACGACCATGCCGACCGTAAACACCGGCAGGTCCGCTGCGCTCAGCAGGTGACGGCTCTTGTAGAGATCGAGACCGGTTGCCGCGAACATCACCGGTACCGCGAGGAAGAACGAGAACTCTGCCGCTGCCTTCCGCGAGCAGCCGAGTGCGTATGCCCCCATGATCGTGGCGCCGCTGCGCGAGATGCCTGGATAGAGCGCCAGGACCTGCGCCAGCCCCACCCCGAATGCCGTCGTCAGCGGCAATTCCTCCGCACTCTCGATGCGGGGCTTCGGGGCAAACTTCTCGACCAGGAGGATGCCTAACGCTCCCAGGATGAGGCCCCACGCGACGGTGTTGCCCTGGAACAGGTGCGCCTTGATGAAATCGCGCGCCGCAAGGCCGACGACCGCGGCTGGCAGGAAGCCGGCGAGGAGGTTGAGGATGAACTTGCGGCTCGCCGGGGTGCGGCCGAGACCGCGCGCCACGCCCAGGAAAAGCGCGCGATACATCCACACGACCGCGAGGATCGCCCCGAGCTGGATGACCACCTCGAACGTCTTCCAGGTCTCCGTGGTGCGCCCGAGCAGCTCACCCGCGAGGATCAGGTGTCCGGTCGACGATACCGGGATGAACTCGGTGACGCCTTCGACCAACCCCAGAATACCTGCCGCTACGAGATCGCTGACGCCGGCCAATCCGCTCATCGAACCACTTCGGCGTAGAGCTCCTCGTACATCGGCACGATCCGGTCGGCCGAGAACTCGCCGGCCCGGGCGATCGCTGCCGCGCGCATTCGCGCCAGTGCCTCGCCGTCACGCAGCAAGTCCACCGCGCGGCGCCCCATCGCCTCCACCGAGCCCACCGGCTCCAGGATGCCATCCACGCCGTCATCGACCACCTCGGGAATGCCGCCGACTCGCGTGGCGACCACGACGGCACCGCAAGCCATCGCCTCGAGCGCCGCCAGGCCGAAGCTCTCCGTCGTGGAGGGCAGCAAGAACAGTTCACATCCCTGCAGCAGCATGGCCACCGAGTCGAGCCGGCCGAGGAACTTCACGTCCTCCGCCACTCCCAGCTCCTTCGCCTCGGCTTCCGCGTCGGGCCGCTCGGGACCATCGCCCACCATCACCAGCGTCGCCGGCATGGCGCGCCGGACGCGGGCGAAGACGCGGATCACGTCCTTCACCCGCTTCACCTCGCGGAAGTTGGAGACGTGGATGATCCGGCGATGCCCGGCGGGAGCCAGGCCTTCCCACTTCCGCGCAGGATCCGGGTGATACTCGGCGAGGTTCACGAAGTTGGGGATCACTTTCACGTCACAGCTCACGCACCCGAACGCACGGTACGTCTCGTCGCGCAGGTACGTCGAAACTGCGGTGACCATGTCCGACTGCTCGATCGAGAATTTGGTGATGGCGTAGAAGCTCGCCTCCTGGCCCACGAGCGTGATATCGGTCCCGTGGAGCGTCGTGATCACCTTGAGCTTGCGGCCATCGCCTTCCAGCATCTGGCGCGCCATCCAGGCCGTCGTGGCATGCGGGATTGCGTAGTGCACGTGCAGCAAGTCGAGGTTTTCGCGGAGGGCCACCTCGTGCTGCTTCGAGGCCAGCGCCAGTGTATACGGATAGTGCTCGAACAGCGGATACCGGCTCATCGTGGTTTCTACTTCGTGGAAGTAGACCCGCTCGGCATAGCCGCGGAGCCGGAAGGGCGAGGCGTAGGTGATGAAATGCACCTCGTGCCCCCGGCGCGCGAGCTCCAGCCCCAGTTCGGTCGCGAGGGCACCGGATCCACCATACGTCGGATAGCACGTGATGCCGATCTTCATTGGGCCTTCTTCCACAGTTGGACGATCTCTTCAGCGACCAGGGCCGGCGGACGGCTCGCGTCCACCGAAATCGCCTCGGGCGGCAGCTGGTGCCGGAACCACGTCTCCTGCCGCTTCGCGTACTGGCGGGTGCTGATGGTGATTGCCTCGGCGACCGCCGCCCGGTCGCCGCCACAGGTGAGGTACGCCACTGCCTCGCGCAACCCCACCCCGTCGAGTCCCGGCGACCCCGCCGTCGCGCCGTCGGCGAGGACCGCTGCAACTTCCTCGATCATACCCGCCTGGACCATCTGCGTCGCACGGTGCTTGATGCGCTGGTGCAGCACGGCCCGCGGCAGCGTCAGCCGCACGTACCACGGCACGATCGCTCCCGCACTCTTTGCCTCGCGCTGCCAGGTGGAGAGCGACTGACCCGTGAGCAGCGCGACCTCGATGGCGCGAATGGCGCGCTGCCGCCCGCCGCCGGCGAATCCGGCATCGAGGCGTCCAGCCCAACGGACCAGTTCGAGCGGATCGAGTCCAGTCGCCCATGCCTCGATGGCGCGCCGGCGATCCGTATCCATCGCGGGCTGCTCGAACAGTCCCTCGGCGAGCGCACGCACATAGAGCCCCGTGCCACCGACGACCACCGGCAGCCGCCCACGCGACCGCACGTCGTCGATCCAGTCCGCTGCCGCCCGGGCAAACCGGCCGGCACTGTACCGCTCGCCCGGCTTGATCAGGTCGAGCCCATGATGCGCGACCCCGGCGCGTTCCTTCCTGGTCGGCTTCGCCGTCCCGATATCAAGGTTGCGGTAGACCTGCCGCGAATCCGCCGAGATCACCTCGATCGGGAGCAGCCCGGCGAGCGCAACCGCGACGGCCGTCTTCCCCACGGCGGTGGGACCCACGATGACCGGCGTGAGACGACTCATCCTCGCCGCCCAAACCTTCTTTCCAGCTCCTCCACCGGCAGCTGCACGATCGTCGACCGTCCGTGGACGTCGTGCGGCGGCAACGTCGTGGCGAAGAGGCGCAGCAGCAGCTCGCGGATCTCCCGCTCGCTCAGGTGGTCCCCGGCCATCACGGCTGCGCGGCAGGCATACGTGGCCGCAAACCGCTCCATGCGGTTGGCCCAGCCACCGAACCGTCCCCGTGCCAGGTCGGCGACCATTTCCCGGAAGCATCGCGCCGCGTCGAAGCGCGGGTGCGGATTGGGCACCGCATTGAGCGCGATCGTGCGACCGCCGAACGGCACCACCTCGAACCCGATGCGGTCGAGCACGTCGCGGTGCGATTCGACGGCGTCCAGTTCCTCATCATTCAGTTCCAGCGTCACCGGCACCAGCAGGTGCTGCGCGGTCGCCCGGCCTCCGGTCAGTTCCTTCATCACCTCTTCGTACAGCACCCGTTCGTGCGCCGAATGCTGGTCCACCATCACGAGACCATCCTCGGAGGCGTACACGAGGTAGGTGTCGAAGACCTGCATCACCGGCATCCCTGGCACGTTGCCCCCGACCGCGGGTCCGGATTCACTCGACGGCAAGGACGCGCCCGACGACGGCACGCGCTCCCCGAACAGGTCGTGTACGAGACGGGCGGTCTCGCTGGCCGTCGCTCCCGTCGCAGGTGGCGGCGCCTGCCATGACGGGGGGCCCAGCGGCGCCGCGGCGACCAGGGATCCGAGCGCGTGCCGCACCGCATCTTCCACGACCCGTTCGATCCCGATGCGGTCCCGGAAGCGCACCTCGAGTTTGGCGGGATGGACGTTCACGTCCACGTCTCCCGCCTGCACGAGCACGTCGAGATACAGCGAGGGCCGGTCGCCGGGAGCAATGGCCGAGCGATAGCCCGCCTCGGCGGCGCGCACGAGGAAGTTGTCCCTGAAGGGACGGCCGTTCACGAACAGTTGCGTGCGGCGCCCGGTGGGGCGCGCATCGGCGGGCCGCTGTGCGAAGCCCTGCACCCGGAACCCACCTGCCGCGAACTCCACCGGGATGAGCGTATCCGACAGTTCCCGCCCCCAGGTCGTCCGCAACCGCTCCGCGAGTGACTGGCCGGCGGGTGCGTGGAACCGGTTGACCTGGTCGGCATGGAATTCGAAACCGACGCCGGGGTGTGCCAGCGCGAGGGTGAGCACCGCCTCATGACACGCGCGAGTCTCGCTCGCGGTCGAGCGAAGGAACTTCCGGCGCGCCGGCGTATTGAAGAAGAGTGTCCGTACCGTCACCGTCGTGCCGCGTTGCCGTGCCACCGGTTCCACCCGCTCCATCCGTCCCCCATTCACCGTGACCTCGACCCCGGCACCGTTCTGGTCGGCGGTGGAAAGCGAGAAGCGGGACACTGATGCAACCGCCGGCAGGGCCTCGCCACGGAAGCCGAACGTGGCAATGCCGACGAGCTCAGCCGCGCTGGTGAGCTTGCTGGTGGCGTGGCGGTCGAGTGCGAGCACGGCGTCGTCCCGGCCCATCCCGATGCCATCGTCGCTCACCTGCACAAGCGTCTTGCCGCCGGTCTCGATCTCCACGCGCACGTGCCGGGCGCCGGCGTCGATGCTGTTCTCCACCAGCTCCTTCACGACGGACGCCGGGCGCTCCACCACCTCGCCTGCGGCGATCTGGTCGGCGACCGCGTCGGGCAGGATGGCGATCCGGCGTGCTGATATCGTGGGAAGGGTCACGCGGAGAATCTACTCGCCGGCCGGTGCGATCGCGGTGCGAGGCAGCCAGCCGAGTTCCTTGCCGGCGCCCCGTACCAGCACCCACCCCTGCTGCTCGCGTTCGACGACCACCGCCGACCCTGACGGCAGCGTCCGGATCATCGTGGCCCGGCCGTGCGGCGATGACCGGAGCGGTGTATCCGAGATGGCGAGCGCGATGGCCCGGTGATCCCACCACCATGTGGCGCCGGCAATGATGCCCAGGGCCAGGCCCAGTACCATCGCCACTGGGGCGAAGCGGCGGATGCGCCGCTGCTGCGTCAGGAAAAGCGCCCAGCCCGCCAACCAGCAGAGCCCGCCGAGGAGCAGTGCCTCGGATGCGGTGAAGGGCGGCACGCTGCGCTGTGACGCGCTCGCCTGGTCGGGTGGCGGCGTGAGCAGCAATGCCCGCCGGATCGTGCCATTCCGCGGGGCCAGCCGGAGCGCGGTCAGCCATGCCGCCGCAGCCGCGCCATCGTCCCCCTGTCGGTAACGCGCCGCACCAAGACCATACCAGAGTGCCGGATCCCCGGACGACAGCGCGATCGCCTTCTCGAAACCACTCTCGGCACGGCTCAGCGCACCCGCCGCATACAGGCTTTCGGGAGCCACCTGCGCGTGACCCGTCGTCACGGCACAGAGAAGGAGCAGGACGACCGTGCCGGCGGGCCGGCTGTTCAGGGCATCACGTATCCATTCCAGTGCCCGTTCAACGGCGTGGCTTTCGGGCGCGTTGCTGCGGCCCGGCGGACCGTACCGGTGACCTTGTACGGCATCACGCAGCGCCGCAATGGCCTCGGCCGTCTCGACGTCGAACCCAGCCGCGCGGAGCGCCGGCACCAGCCGCGCGGAGGTCGCGATGTCCTCCCGCGGAAGGAGCTTCATCAGGGCGCGATCGAGCGCGAGCCCCGGGTCGTCCGACTTGCGTCGCGCCGGCACCGACCTGGTCTGGTGCTTCCGGCGGAACGACAGGCCGAGCACCAGCAGTGGCGGCAGCAGGAGGATGGCTAGCCATCCCCAGGGGGTAATCCCTTCGCTCATCAGATCGGCGACGGGCGGCCCGTCCCTCGCCAGCAGCGGTGGCGGCATCGAGCGGGCAGCAGTCGCCTCCTTGCCTGCCCCAACTGCCACGCCCATCGCCGACAGCGTCGGCACCACGTAGGCGCGGCGCGTAAAATCGTAGTAGGGATAGTTCACCGCCGGGACCGTCAGGACGCCCGCCTGCGTGGGCACCACGACGAACTTGAACCGCTTCACACCGGCAAGACGACCCGCCACCGGCTGCATCTCTTCGCTCGAGCCCTCCGCATACGCACGCGTGCCGGCGGGCCAGGTCACCTCGGGGGCCGGCCAAAGCGCAACGTTGCCCTCGCCCCGGACGGCGATCTCGACGTTGACCGCTTCGTTGGCGCGCGCGGCAGTCGGCGTGACTTGCCGCTCGAGCGTCAGGTTCACGCCGGTGGCACCGGCGAACCCCGGTGGCTGTCCCGCGGCCGGGAGGGCGAGCACCGTCAGGATACGCGGTGGGCTCGACACCGTATAGCGCTCGTCCTGACTGAAGAACTGCATCGCCACCGGGATTTCGTACGTGAGCGTCACGGGCGGGATCGTGACCGCACCCGGCGCGAGCGGAAATACGACCTGGTGCAGCACGAAAAGGTCGTACCACTTGTCGCCCACCCGCTTGCTCGCCGCGATGCCCGGGAGTGCCGTCTGCGGAAAGGCCCACACGCCCGTGAGGACCGGCGGCTCGAAGCGTGGCTGGCGACGCAGGCGGCCACGCAGGTCACGCGAAAACCATGCAGCGGTCAGCACATCCACCTGCTCACCCACCAGCACCGTGTCGCGTGACATCACCACCTGGACACTCGCACCGGATCCCGCCCGGGGCGGAGGTGCCCGCGCCACCAGGTCGCGCACCCGCGGATTGAGCGCGACCATGCCGGCGGCCGCGTTCTCGGTTACCTCCACGTCGGGACCGTCGATGCTCGCCTGGATGGTGCCCTGCTGGACACGAATCGGCCCAAACGCATAGCTCCCTGCGCGCACAGCGCGGAGGCGAAGCTCGAGCGTGCTGATGCGCGCTCGCTCCACCCCGAGGCTCACTTCGCTGCTCTCACTCCGGGAAATGAGGGCGAACCCGCTGAAGGCCGGAAGGTCGAACTGTACCGCGTCCGCGGTGCGGCCGCCGGCCACGATCGTGAGCACGACCTCCTCACCCACGTTCAGGCGCGGGCGATCCACCGCAGCCGTGAGTGTCAGGCCGGGACCCTGCTGCAGCAGCAACAGCAACGCGAGCACTACCAGTCCTTCCCCGGCGGCGGTGCCGCGCGAAGCTTCCGCTGCCGCGCCATCTGCGTGCCCAGCTCTTCCCGCTCCATCGACGTCAGGATCTGCTCCGCCTGGCTCTTGTTCAGGCCACCGCTCGACGGCGATGGCGACGCCTGCTGTGGCTGCGGCTTGCTCGGCCCTCCGCTCTGGCCGCCGCCACCACCACCGGTCGGCGGGGGACGCATGCGCTCCGCCAGCTCGAGGTTCCACTTGGCGCGCTCCGAGCTCGGGGCGAGCAGCAGCGCTTCCCGCAGGTGGTCGATCGCCTCCTGCGTCATCGCCTCACGCTTTGACGTATCGGCACGCGCCGTCGTCAGGTTGACCACGCCGAGATTGTAGAGCGCGCGGTAGCGCAGCCCCGGGTCCACCGATTTGGCGGCAAGCGAGAGCGCCGACTGCGCAGCCTCGAGGTCGCCCGCCGCGAGCGCCGCCGTGCCGGCGTCATACAATGCCGTGTCACTGGCGGCCCGGCCCGCCTCCTTCAAGAAGGCTGAAGCGGCTGCCGCATGCTCGCCGGCTGCGAGCTTGCGCTCGCCTGGCGACGGCCGCTGTGCGGAGGCGCTCGCCGCGCCGAGCATGAGCAGCAGCCCGACCAGCGCCCCGGCGCGCTGGCGCCACGTATCGATGAGCAGGAGCATCGCGGCGAGGAGAATTGGTATCCATGCGAGCGGCTCGAGGTCGGCCGTCCGGCTCTCGCGTGACGCACTTCGGCGGAGCGATGCCACCAGCTCCCGCGCGGCACCCGCCTGGTCGGGCAGTTCCGACGCGACGATCGAACCCTTGGCCGCCTCGGCGATGGCGCGCAGCGCGTCGTCGCTCCTGCGGGTACGGATCACTTCGCCGTTCTCGTCCAGCTTGTACTCCAGGAGCGCCCCGTTCTGGTCGCGAATGGGAATCCGCACCGGCTCGGTACCGCCCTCGGCCACGAGGATCAGTGTGATGCCCTGGCGGGCCAATGCCCGTGCGGCCACCAGCGCATCGTCGAGCGAGTCGTGGCCTTCCCCGTCCGTGAAGACCACCAGCACCCGGTCAGCACCATCGCGTGTCGCTGTCAGCAGCTCGGCCCCCTGCTTCAGGACCGCACTCAGGTTCGTGCCACCTTCGGAAGCGATGTCGGGATCGAGTGCATCGAGGTACATCTCCACCGCGCCGCCATCCACGGTGAGTGGCGACAGGATGTAGCTCTTGCCCGCGAAGGCGATGAGGCCGAGCCGGTCGCCCGGAAGGTCTTCGACCAGGCGCCTGGCTTCGCGCACGGCGCGCTGCAGCCGGCTCGGCGCCACGTCCTCGGCAAGCATCGAGCGGCTTACGTCCACCGCCATGATGAGGTCGAGCGCCCGGCTCTCCGAGACCACACTGCGGGGCCCGCCCCGCGGCCCGGCGAACGCGATCGCGGTGAGGATCCCGCCGAGCGCCAGGAAGACCGGCGTCCATCGCGCCCGCCCACGCGCGACGTTGCCCAGTGCGACCGACCATGCCGTTGCCGCGCGCAGCCGGCGCCGGCGCGCAAGCCACGCACCGGCCAGCAACACACCACCCACGATCGGCGCCGCGGCGAGAAGAAGTGGAGTCTCGAAGGTCATGGCACGCGCACCGCAACCGTGGCCGAGAGCGCCAGCTCGAGCAACAGGGCGATCAGGCCGGCGATGACGAAGGGCTGCAGCACCTCGTCGTAACGCGCGTAACGCGTCACGGTAACGGGGGTCTTTTCGAGGGCATCGATCTGGTGAAAGATCCGGCTCAGTGCCTCGCTGTCACGGGCGCGGAAGTACTTGCCGCCCGTCTTCCCGGCAATCTCTCGCAGCAGGTCCTCGTCGATCGCGACCGGGAGCATTTCATAGCGCAACCCGCCGATGCCACGGCCGGTGGGTATCCGCGCCTCACCGTCGGTGCCGACGCCGATAGTGTAGACCTTGATCCCGTACGCTTCCGCCGTGGCAGCGGCGGTGCGCGGGTCGATCCGTCCCCGATTGTTTTCCCCGTCAGTGAGCAGCAGGATCACCTTTGACTTGCCGGGGGCGCGGCGCAACCGGTTCACCGCCGTGGCGAGCCCGCTCCCGATGGCAGTGCCATCCTCGAGGCTTCCTATGCGAAGGCCCTCGATCGCCTGCACTACTACCGCGTAATCGAGGGTGACGGGTACCTGGGTCAGCGCCTCGCCCGCGAAGGCGACAAGTCCGATGCGGTCCGCCGTGCGTCCTCGCACGAACTCGACGGCCTGCTGCTTCGCTACCTCCATGCGGTTGGACGGGGCGAAGTCTTCCGCGAGCATGCTGCTGGAGATGTCGATGGTGATCGCGATCGCGATGCCTTCGCGTTTCTCTTCCACCGTGCTGCCGCCCACCTGCGGTCCCGCCGCGGCCACGATCCAGGAGACGAGTGCCAGAGAACGGAGCACGGGAGGAAGCCGGGTCCACCAGGGCGGTCGCGCGTCCGACGCCACCACGCCCACGTCGCTGAAAGGCACGGTGACCCGGCGCTTGCGGCGCTGCCACCACCAGAGCGGCAGTGCGAGCAGGAGGAGCAGCAGCAGCGGTCGCGCGAAGGTCACACCGCCACCTTCCCGAGTTGCGATGCGAGGGTCCCTGCCCGGGTGGCGAGTCCGGCGGCATCGGGGAATGCCTGCGGGGTGAAGCGCGCTTCCTCCAGCGCTCCCAGCACGTCCGCGATCTCGTCATGCGGCCAGTCCGGCCGCGCGGCGCTCACCGCCGCGATGACCTGGGGCACGTCAACGGCCGTCGACGCCTCGGGCACTTCGCGCGCGATGGCATCCCGCAGCGCCGAAGTCGCGGCGGCGAGTACCACTCGCACTTCGCCCGCGTCCGCCCAGCGCTCGACCGGAAGCACCGGCGTCCCCGGTGCGACGACGCGCGGCAGCGGCTTGCCCCGTCGGCGCCAGAGGAGGTGCAACGGCAGCAGCAGGAGCGACGCCAGCAGCACCAGTCCGACGAGCGGGCGCAGGGTCCGTTCACCCCGGACCACCGGCTGTGCCGCCGGCTGGATCCTGAGGAGCGAATCGGGCACTCCGGCCGGAAGGACGCTGGCCACCGTCACCGTCATCCGTTCGGTCGGGATGGAATCGACACCCCCGCCGGCGAGCAGGAGCAATGGGCCTGGCACGTCCACCGTGCGCGATCCGGCCAGCCACACCACCACCGGGTACGCGATCTCCACCGAGTCGCCCCGTGCGATGACGCGTGGTGGTCCCAGCGTCTCCACGTCGCCGGTCGGGTTCCACGCCGATGGTCGCACGACACCGCCGCTCGGCACGGCGACGGTGCGCACGAGCCAGATCGTATCGCCGACGGTTGGCGCGCCCTGCTGCAGGAGGGCCAGAAGGAGGAGCATCACCCGCGATGCAGCCGACGCGCCCGTGCCGCGAACGCCCGCCGCAGGATCGGCGCGTAGTCCTGCCCTGCGACGAGGGCCACCTGGTCGACGCCGGCCGCCGTGATCATCCGGGCGCGCTCCAGCCGGCGTCGCTCCGTGTGGCGGGCGAGCGCATCACGCGTGCGCCGGGCCGTCGTGTCGACCTGCACCAGCTGGCCCGACTCGGCATCCTCCAGCCACAGCACGCCGGCGTCGGGCAAGGTGCGCTCGCGCGGATCGTCGACGGTGACCGCCACGACCTCGTGCTTCGCGGCGAGCCGGCGCAGCGGGCGTTCCCAGTCGGTGGCGAGGAAATCGGAGAGCACGACGACGATGCTGCGATGACGCAGGAGCCGGCCGGTGTAGGTCAGGCTTGCGCCGAGGTTGGTCTTCTTCGACGCCGGGGCGAAGGCGATGAGGTCGCGAATGCAGCGCAGCGCATGCCGGCGACCCTTCCGCGGTGGCACGACATGCTCCACCGCTTCGGCGAAGAGGAGTGCGCCGACCCGATCGTTCTGGTAGGCCGCGGCCAGCGCGAGCACCGCGGCGACTTCCACCTCGAGGCCCACCTTGCTGACCGGGTCGCCGATCCTCGTGGAGCCCGACTGGTCGACCACCAGCATCAGCGTCAGCTCGCGCTCCTCGGTGTACGTCTTCACGAAGGGGCTCGCGAGGCGCGCCGAGACGTTCCAGTCGATGCTGCGGAAATCGTCGCCCGGCTCGTAGGCCCGTACCTCGGCGAACTCCATGCCCTGCCCGCGGAAGACGGAGCGGTACTCGCCCGCGAACAGGGCCGACACCAGCCCGCGCGTGCGGAGCTCGATGCCCTTGACCTGCTTCATGATTTCCGGGGAGACAGCGGTCATGGAGTAGCCGGGTGAGCGGTGAGCGGTGCGGACCGCTCACGCCGTGCTTCAAGGGGCGCGAACGGCACCGAGGACCCTCTGGATCACGTCGTCACTGGTCGTGTCCTCCGCTTCCGCCTCGAACGTCAGGACGACGCGATGGCGCAGCACGTCAGGCGCCAGGGCGCGAACATCCTCCGGAATGACGTACGCGCGGCCGCGAAGGAACGCGTGGGCCCGGGCGGCCGACGCCAGCGACAGCGTCGCACGGGGCGACGCGCCGAAGGCCACGAGCGGCTTGAGGTCCTGCAGGCCCACCGATGCCCGGCTCGCGGGTCGCGCGTACCAGGTCGACGATGTAGTCCACCAGCTTCTGGTCCATGTACACGTCGGAAATCTGATCGCGGAACTTGAGGATCTCTGCCGGCTCGAGCACCCGCGCCACCGGGATGTCGTGGCCGGTGCCCATGCGCGTCAGCACCTCGCGCTCCTCATCGCGGCTGGGATAGCCGACGTGCACCTTGAGCATGAAGCGGTCGAGCTGCGCTTCGGGCAACGGGTACGTGCCCTCGTTCTCGATCGGGTTCTGGGTCGCGAGCACCAGGAACGGCTCCTCCAGCTTGAATGAGTTGCCGCCGATGGTCACCTGCCGCTCCTGCATCGCCTCGAGCAGCGCGGCCTGGACCTTGGCGGGCGCGCGGTTGATCTCGTCGGCCAGCACGATCTGCGCGAAGAGTGGCCCCTTCTTCACGTAGAAATCCTGCGCCTTCTGGTCGTAGATCATGGTGCCGATGACGTCGGCGGGCAGGAGGTCGGGCGTGAACTGGATGCGGGAGAAACTCGCGTGGATGATCTCCGCGAGCGTCCGCACCGCCAGTGTCTTCGCCAGCCCCGGAACTCCCTCGAGCAGGATATGTCCCCCGGTCAGCATGCCGATCAGGAGGCGCTCCACCATCATGTCCTGCCCGACGATCCGCTTCGACACCTCATCCAGCGCCAGGCGCAATCGCGCACTCTCGGCGGCAAGGTCGGCGCGAGCTGCCGCGGGGCGGCTTGGCTCGATGGGACGGCGGGACGATTGTGGTGCTGTCATGACTTCTCCTCTGGACTCTGAACCCCGACGACTGCCTGCAGTGCACGAATGCTCTGGAAGATTCGTGCTCAAGTCCATCTGGATCGCCTTGTAGATATCGGCCTCTTCCTTCGGCAGGAGGGGACGGTAGCGCCCCGGCGGCAGGTCACCCAGCCGCACCGGGCCGTAACTCAGGCGCGCCAGGCGTTCCACCTTGAGTCCCATCTCCTCGCACCACCGCCGGACCAGCCGGTTGCGACCCTCCTCGAAGGTCACGTCGATGATGCTGCGGCCGTCCTTGCCCGGCCGTACCCGCACGTCGCGCGGGATCACCGGCCGGCCGTCGAGGACCACGTTCTCCCTGAGTGCGCCCGTGATCTCCGCCGTGGAACGGCCATGCACGAGCGCCGTGTACTTACGCTGAATATGATAGCGCGGGTGCGTCAGCCGGTGCACCGCCTCGCCGTCAGTGGTGAGCAGCAGCAGTCCCGTGGTCATCACGTCCAGCCGCCCGACGTAGGTGAGTCCTGCGTGATCGGGAATAAGATCGAACACCGTCTGGCGACCCTGCTCGTCATCCGCGGTCGTGACGATACCCAGCGGCTTGTTGAAGGCGAGCCAGCGCTTGGCCACAGCCTTCACCACACGACCATTCACCGTGATCTTTTGTTTCGCCGGGTTCACCTTGCTGCCCAGCTCGGCGACCTTGCCGTCGATCCGCACCTTCCCCGCCTTGATCAGCTCCTCGCCCTGCCGCCGCGACGCGACGCCGGCCTGCGCCAGCGCGCGCTGCACCCGCATCTCGGATGACTCCGGCTTTGAGGGCACGCGCGCCGGCGGCTTCCTGCCTGCCGACTTCGGCCGCGACGGCTCACTCGGCCCCTTGGCGATACCGGTCTTCGCGGGCCGCCTCGGCCCCCGGCCCCTTCCCGGCACGTTGTCGGTCACGACTCCGCCTCGACGTACGCGGCGGCATCATCCGGTCCCGAGGTCTCGACCTTGGCCGGATGCAGCGCGATCATGAGTTCATCCGCCCGCGGCAGGTCGGCCAGGTCGCGAAGACCGAGCAGTTCGAGGAACGATGGCGTCGTCCCGTAGAGCAGCGGGCGACCCAGCGCCTCGCTCCGGCCGACGACTTCGATCAGCCCTCGCTCCTGCAGTGAGCGCAACACGCCGCCCGCCGACACGCCGCGAATCTCCTCGATCTCCGCGCGCCCGACCGGCTGACGATAGGAGATGATCGCGAGCGTCTCCAGCGCCGCCCCCGTGAGCCGCGGCGTTCGCACCGCGAACTGCGCGCGCTCGATGGCCTCGGCCAGGGCCGGACGAGTCAGGATCTGCCAGCCACCCGCCATCTCGAGCAGCTCGACCCCGTGTTGCTCGAAATCGAAGCAGTTCCTTGATCTCGTCGAGGGCGGTGCGCACGTCGGCGAGCGTCGCGTCCGCTTCGAGCGTGGCCAGCTCCTCGACGGTCAGGGGACGCGGTGCGCTGAACAGCGCCGCTTCAATCAGCTGGGAGAGGGGATTCACGGCGGATCACCATGGCGGCAAAGGGGGCCGTCCTGGACAACGCGCAACAGGCCGCGTCGCGCGAGTTCGAGCAGGGCGAGCAGGGTGGACAGCACGTCCACGATCGTGGGTCGGGCGCCGAGCGCCTCGCGCAAGGAGATCTCCGGGTTCTCGCGAAGCAGCGTCTCGATGCGGAGCGTCGCGCCCTCCACGTTGAGCGGGCGCGCGACGACGCGATGCAGCACCGGCGTCGGGATGGCCTTCACGACCCGGTCGACCGCCTCGAGCAGATCCACCAGGCTCAGTTCGAGGGGCGGCGGCGGCAGCTCCGGCGGCGCCGGCAGGAAGCCGCGCGCGAACTGCGAGCGCGCGGCGCTCCGCCTGCCGCTGCAGCCAGAGCGCGATCTCCTTGATCTGCTGGTACTCGAGGAGGCGGCGCACCAGCTCGGCCCGCGGATCCTCCCAGCCTTCTTCCTCGGAGCGGCGCGGGAGCAGCATCTGCGCCTTCAGCCGCACGAGGCGGCTCGCCATGTCGAGGTAGTCGGCGGCCTGGTTGAGGCCCAGCTCGTGGATCACGCCGAGGAACTGGTCGGCGATCTGCGCGATGGGAATGTCGGAGATCTCGATCTGCTGTTCCCGCAGCAGGTGCAGCAGCAGGTCGAGCGGACCGTTGAAGCGATCGAGCTGGACCACGAACCCCGGCGTGGCGCCGAGGGCGATGGTGGGCGCGTCCGTGCTCATCCGAAGATCCTCAGGCCGTCACCCACCGCGAAAGGCGCGATGGCGCGGACGACGACGTTGAGTATCACGAACGCCGGCGTGAGGAACCACACCAGCACCGGCTTCAGGAACGCGACGAGCACCAGCACGAGCATGAAGCCGAACCGATGCAACTCCCGGTACTTCATGCCCCACGCCGGCGGAAGCAGGTAATAAAAGATGTGCGACCCGTCGAGCGGGGGAATCGGGATCAGGTTGAAGAAGCAGAGCAGCAGGTTCAGCCACACACCCCACATCATCATGCGCTGGGCCGCATCGAACACGTTCACCATCGACGGCGCAGTCCGCGCCGCCAGGCCGATCAGCACGAACAGCAACGCAAACACGAAGGTCAGGACAAAGTTCGTTGTCACGCCGGCGGCGGAAACGATGATGTCGCCCTTCTTGTAGTTGCGGTACTTTCGCGGGTTCACCGGCACCGGCTTGGCCCCGCCGAAGACGAACTGACCGCCCGACAGCAGGAAGGTGATCGCCGGAAAGGCGAGACTCATCATCGGATCGATGTGCGGCAGCGGATTGAGCGTGATCCGGCCGAGCATGTAGGCCGTATCATCGCCCTGACGAAGGCCGCCACCGCATGGGCGTACTCGTGCGCCACCAGGGAGAAGATCAGGGCGGGAAAGGCGATGACAAATGTCGCGAGCGCTGAAGAGTCCAGGTTCGTGGTCCCGCGCGTGGGGGTTCGGGGTGGTCTAAACACCCTGTTTCGAAGGGCGTAAAGCTAATGGCCCGGGCACCCAGCCGAAACGCCGGCTCCGCTTGACCGGGATGGGGGCCGGGGCTATATATCCCCGCCTCTGATCAGCACTTGAACGCATTTGAACCCGGGGTTGATAGTGCCACGAACCAAGTCGGCCAAGAAGGCCATGCGGCAAACGAAGACGCGCACGGAGCGCAACCGCGCCCAGCGCAGCCAGCTTCGCAACGCGGTCAAGAAGGTCCGCTCCGCGGGCACCGCGGATGAAGCCGCGAAGGCGTTCGAGGCCGCCCAGAAGGTGCTCGACCGCGCCGGTCGCAAGAACCTCATCCATCGCAACACCGCCGCCCGGCAGAAGAGCCGGCTGGCCAAGGCCGTCGCAAAGATGGGGTCGAAGTAGTAGCTCGCCGACTGAGTAAACGATGAGACGAGAACGGGGGCCCCGACAACTGGGCCCCCGTTAATCGTTTACGGCTTGCCGTTCAAGTAATTTCTACAGGGCCGCAAGCTCCGCCCCGCACCGTTCGCAGTACCACTCCGTCGGCCGGTTGAGCGTCCCGCACTCTCCGCACTTGAGCGTCTTCGCGTTCGATGCCGCGCCTGGGCGCGCCATCGGCGGAGCCTCGCTGCTCTCGCCGTCGACCGCGACCGCCGGCGGATCCTGGGCGATGTCGATCGCCCGCATCGGGCCACTGTCGGACACTTTCTTGGATGGCGCCTTCCGTGTCGTCGGGTGCTCCCCGGTGACCGACTTGAGGAAGGCGAGTTCGTCCACCGGCGCGGCGGCTTTGGGGGCTGGCGGCATCGGGGTGGACGCGCGCGGCATCGCACCGGGCGTCTTCGGCACGAACCTGGGTGCGCCCGAAACCGGCGCGGCCGGCGGTTCCGGCTCCACTGCAGCCGGTTCGGGCATCGGAGTCACGACACGGAGCGTCGGTGCCGGCGCTGCTGCCGCCGGGGCGGCCGGCTTCGCAACGAGCTGCAGCACCGCGGAAAGCCGCGTGATCTCCCCCTGCTCGGTACCGATGCGACGGCCGATCTCGTCCAGCGCCGCCTCCGCCTCGGCGCCTACTGCGCCCCACTCATCATCGGTGTATTCCCCGACGGTATGGCGGATCTCCGCCTCGGCGAGACGCTCCTGGATGTCGGTCTGGCGCGCCTAGAGCGTGGCGAGCGCCTCATTGTGGGCGGAAAGGGCCTCTTCCACCGAGGATGCGTGCGATCGCAGTTCGACCAGCACGGCGTCGAGCCGGGACTGGTAGTCCGAACGGACCTTCTGTCGCACTGCGTCTGGGGCCTTGGAGCCTGTAGCATCGAGGCGGGCTAGCCACTGCTCGTACTGTTCCCGCTGCTGCAGCAGGTGATCCACCTGTGCCAGGGGGGAATCGGTATCAGCCATCGCGAACCCTCTCACAGAGATTTTGCCGCAGGTCATGCCACCGCGCGCCATCCGGGGCACCGACCTGAATGTAATTCTGTCTCAGGACGTCCGCTGGAACGCCACCTGCCCCCGGACGATCGTCAGGTCCGCCCGGCCCGTCAGGGTCCGCCCGGCGAACGGGGTGTTCCGGCTCTTGGAGTAGAACGCGTCCGGCTTCACGACCCACTGGTCCGCCGGGTCCAGGACCACGACGTCGCCCGGCGCCCCGGTGGCGAGCGTGCCGCCCGGCAGGTTGAACGATCCGCGCCGGCGTGGTGCTCATTCGGTCGATCAGCTCCGGCAGCGACAGCAGCCCCGGCTCCACCAGCTCGCGCCATGGCCAGGCCCAGCGCCGTCTCCAGCCCGATGATGCCGTTGGGCGCGTCGTCGAACTCCCGCTCCTTGGCGTCGTAGTGATGCGGCGCGTGGTCGGTCGCGATCACGTCGATGGTCCCGTCCTTGAGTCCCTGCCGGATCGCCTCGCGGTCCTGGCTCCTCGCGGAGCGGCGGGTTCATCTTCGCGTTGGTGTTGTACCCCTCGCACGCGCTCGTGGGTCAGCGCGAAGTGGTGCGGGGCGGCCTCCGCGGTGACCCGGAGCCCCGTGTCCTTCGCCCGGCGGATCAGGTCGACCGAGCCGCGGGTGGACATGTGGCAGAGGTGGACGTGACCCCCGGTGAGCTCGGCCAGGAGGATGTCCCGGGCCACCATGATCTCCTCGGCCGCGGCCGGGAATGCCCTTGAGCCCCAGCCGGGTGCGAGACGATCCCCTCGTGCATCGACGCCGCCGGCCGCGAGCGTCGGGTCCTCGCAGTGATCGGCCACCGGGATCCCGAAGATCCTGCGCGTACTCGAGCGCCGTGCGCATCAGGTGGCTGGAGGCCACCGGCTTGCCGTCGTCACTCACCGCCACGGCCCCGGCGCCCGACCAGTTCGCCGAACTCGGCCAGTTGCTGGCCCCTCTGGCCCAGCGACACCGCGCCGATCGGGATACACCCGCGCCTTGCCGGCCCGCTGCGCCTGGCGCACCACGAAGCCGACCGCCGCCTGGTTGTCGCGTCACCGGATCGGTGTTGGGCATGGCGCAGACTGCCGGTGAACCCGCCGGCCGCGGCGGCCATCGCCCCCGTCGCCACCGTCTCCAGGTCCTCCTGCCCGGGCTCGCGCAGGTGCACGTGCAGGTCGATGAGTCCCGGCGCCACCACCTTGCCGGCCGCACTCCACGACCTCGCGCTCCGTCGGGCGCGACGATGTTGCGGCCCGACCGCCTCGATCCGGCCGCCCTCAGCAGCACGTCGGCGATGCCGTCGGTCCCGCGCGACGGGTCGATGACCCGGCCGCCACGAATCAGGAGGATTCGGCCGGCTCATTCGCTCCTCCGCCGCTGCGGCCCAGTCGGCGCTCCCCCGGCCAGCAGATAGAGCACCGCCATGCGCACCGCGACGCCGTTGGTCACCTGGGGCAGGATGACGCTGTGCGGTCCGTCGGCCACGTCGCTGTCGATCTCCACGCCGCGGTTCATCGGGCCGGGGTGCAGGATCACCAGGTCCTTCGGCGCCCGGGCCAGGCGCTCGGCCGGTGACGCCGAAGACGCGGTTGTATTCCCGCAGCGACGGGATGAACCCCGCCTGCATCCGCTCCAGCTGCAGCCGCAGCACGTTGAGCGCGTCCGCCCACTGGATCGCGTCCTCGATCCGCGGGATGACCGTGACACCGAGCGCTTCGCACGTCGCGCGGCAGCAGCGTCGGCGGGCCGCACACCGCCACCTCGGCGCCGAGCTTGAGCAGCCCCCAGATGTTGCTGCGGCGCCACCCGGCTGTGCAGGATGTCGCCGCAGATGGCCACCTTGAGCCCCTCGATCTTCGCCGAACTTGTCCCGCAGCGTCAGGATGTCGAGCAGCCCCTGGGTCGGGTGCTCGTGCTTCCCGTCGCCGGCGTTGATGACGTTGGAGCGGATCCGCTTCGCCGAGAAACTCCGCGGCGCCCGAGGCATGCGTGGCGGATCACCACCATGTCGATCCGCATCGCCTCGAGATTGCGCGCGGTGTCGACCAGGGTCTCGCCCTTGCTCACCGAGGACCCCTGGGCGGCCACGTTGACGGTGTCGGCCGAGAGCCGCTTCTCGGCGAACTCGAAGCTGATGCGGGTGCGGGTGGAGGCCTCGAAGAAGAGGTTGACGATCGTCTTCCCGCGGAGGGCCGGCACCTTCTTGATCGGCCGCTCGCTGACTTCCTTGAACGGCTCGGCGGTATCGAGGATGAGCCGGATCTGCTCGGCGCGAGAGCGTCTCGAGCGCCGACGAGGTCCTTGCCCAGGGCGCGGCACGCTGCAGCCTCCGCCGCACGACCAGCTCCACGGCATCCCGGCCGTCCAGTTCCGACACCAGGACGTCCACCCGGTCGCCGGCGCCGGTGCTGACGGTGACCCCGACGACGTCCGCCTGGATCGGCAGCTCCCGGCCCCCGCGGTCGATCAGCACGCAGAGCAGGATCCGCCGGGGCCGGCCGAAGTCGGCGAACTCATCGAGCGCGGCGCGCACCGTCCGGCCGGTGTAGAGCACGTCGTCCACGATGACGACGGTCTTGCCGTCGAGCGTCCGGGAGGCTGGTCTCGCCGACCACCGGCCGCGGGCCGATCGCCTGCAGATCGTCGCGGTAGAGCGTGATGTCGAGTTTGCCGCAGGCGACATGGGACGATTCGGCGTCGTCGATCAGGCGCTTGAGCCGCTCGGCGAGCTCGACCCCGCGGCGCTGGATGCCGACGAGGAGAGTTGCTCCGTTCCGGGCCCGCTCGACGATTTCGGAAGCCATGCGCGCGAGGCAGCGCGCGATAGCTCGTTCGTCCATTACTGCGGTGCGGGTAGGCATCGGGGCGGGAAGGTACAGGGGGCGCTGGGGCCTCGCAACGCCCGGATAGATTGCCTCTTGCCACATTCACCCGGAGGCCGGAAAAGCCATGTCACAGCCCCTCGCCGATGGAGCCCACGACTTCGACTTCCTGCACGGCACCTGGCGAATCCACAACCGGAAGCTCCGCAATCCCCTGAGCAACATGACGGAGTGGTACGAGTTCGAGGGGCGCGCGGTCGAGCGGCCCTTCTGGGATGGCCAGGGCAACCTGGAGGAGTACGACGCCACGCTGCCGGACGGAACCGCGATCGGGGGATGGCACTCCGGTTGTACAACCCGGTGGCGGGCCGGTAGACCATCAACTGGGCCAGCAGCACCACCGGGACACACGATCCCCAGATGACCGGGACGTTCCGGGACGGCCGGGGCGAGTTCTACAGCCACGAGGACTACAAGGGACGAATGATCCTCGTGCGCTTCATCTGGACCAGCCTGGGCGCCGATGCCGCGCGGTGGGAACAGGCTTTCTCCGCCGATGCGGGCGCCAGCTGGGAAACCAACTGGATCATGGACTTCTCGCGAGAGCGCTGAGACCCGGCCCGCTGGTTCAGCCGGCGGCGACGACGAATTCCCGGAAGAGGGCGCGGGCCACCTCGTCGTGCGGCTCCAGCGACTCGGGATGCCACTGCACCGCAAGGGTGAAGGCGCTCCCTGCTCCCTCGATCGCCTCGATCAGGCCGTCGGGCGCATGCGCCGTGGCCGTGAGCCCGGCTCCCAGTCGCTGGATGCCCTGATGATGCATGCTGTTGACCGGCGCGCAGGCCGCGCCTACCAGCGCGTGCAGCCGCGACCCTGACACCAGTTCCACTTCATGCGCCAGATAGTCACGGGTGTGCTCCGGCGGCTCGAAGTCGTGCTTTTGGGACCCGTACCGCTGCGCCTGCACGTCCTGGAACAGCGTGCCCCCGACGCGATGTTCAGGATCTGCAGACCCCGGCACAGCCCCAGCACCGGCATGCCCGTCGTCCAGCGCCCAGCGCGCGAGCTGCAGTTCCACCGCGTCGCGCGGCGGGTCGGTGTGCCGCAGGAGTGGCGTGCCGCTCCTCACCGAACGTCGCGGCTCGATGTCGACCCCGCCCGGCAGCAGCAAGCCGTCCAGGCGCTCGTAGAGCGCGCGCATGACCTCCGGCTGCTCGGGCAGCAGCGGGAGCAGGATCGGCGCCGCGCCGGCGCGTACCAGCGCGTCGAGGTACATGCGATTCATGACCCAGGACGCGGGGAATGCCGCGGGGATCCCCTCCACCGCCTGGAGGGACTGCGTTGTTACGCCGATCAGCGGCCGTCGATCAGTCATCGAACCCCTTCGGCCGTTTCCGCGATCAACTGGTCCACGACGGCCTTGAGGTTGCCCGTCTGCTGGAACGTACGCAGCTGGCGGTCGGCGCTGGTGCCCTCCTTCGAGGATCTTGAACGCATACTCCACTTCGCGCGCGACCCCAGTTCGTCCACCACGTCGTCGAGGAACCACTCGATCATCTCCCGGATCAGCTCCCGGGCCGGCAGCTCCTGCTTCCGCCCGAAGTCGATCAGCTTGCCGTCGAGGCCGTAGCGCACCGCCCGCCACTTGTTCTCCTCGATCAGCGCCGGCGGATACACGCCGGAACGTCAGGTTGTCGCGCCGCAGCTTCCAGAGCTTGGCGATGATGGCCTGGAAGATCGCGCGCGATGCATACCGCCTCGTCCACCCGCGTGCAGACGTCGCAGATGCGGAACTCGAGCGTGGGATAGCTCCAGTTGCGGCCGCACGTCCCACCAGATCTTCGACCCGTCGGGAATGCAGTGGGTGCTCACCATCGTTCGACCAGCTCGTCGAAACTCGTCCCACGAGCTGCATGGTGGGCGGCATGCCGGTGCGCGGGAAGTTCCGGAAGACGACGCTCCGGTAGGACTTGAGCCCGGTCTGCCGGCCCAGCCAGAAGGGCGAGCTGGTCGACAGCGCACAGCACGTGCGGCAGCAAGTAGCGCGCCACGTTCATCGCGTCGATGAGGAAGTCGCGGTCCTCGATGCCGATGTGCACGTGCGTGCCGAAGATCAGCAGCTGCTGCGCGAGGTCCTGCAGGTCCTCTTGCACGCCCGCGTACCGCTCGAGCGGCGTGATCTCCTGTGTCATCCACGACGAGAACGGATGCGTGCCGGCGGCGGCGATGACGCAGACCGTTCTTGCCGGCGAGCTCCATCACCAGCCTGCGCAGCCGGACCAGCTCGGCCTGCACCTCGGCGGGCGTGCGGCAGACCTTCGTGCCGACCTCGACCATCGACTGGTGCAGCTCCGGCTTCACCTCACCCAGCACCATGGAGTCCTCCGTCGAGATCTCCGTGATGTAGGTCTTGAGCTCGCGGGTGTCCGGATCGATGATCTGGTATTCCTCTTCGATGCCGATGGTCAGCGATGGGGCCTTCATGGACGCTCGTGCCTCCGACGACGAATGTCGGTACGGTGGCTTCCGCCGCCCGCGGTGACGTTGACGAGCGCCGCGGTCGAGATCCGGCGTGAGGCACCCGTCCACGTAGTTCCGCCGAACACGTATGGCGCGGTGTCCACCATGCGCTCGCTGACCAGCAGCTTCCATCCGTCCAGGCACGGGAACGGCTCGCTCGGCAGGTCGATCCGCTCCTGCACCACGTACGGCGCGGCCAGCGCCCTGGCCAGGGCCCGGGACCATGCCGCGTCGTCCACCTCCCAGCCGAGGACGATGCCGGTGCCGCCGTAGTCGTCGTTCGGCTTGAGCACGAGCTGCGCGCGGTGCTGCGGCGACATGCACGAGCAGGTCGACCTGCCTGCCCTGCCAGCTCGTCGTCCGCTCCTCCACCACGCGCGTCCACGGAATGTGATCCGCGATCGCCTGCCTGCTTTGGCGCTCGAACAGCGCCGCGTTCCGCTCGTCGGTCAGCACCGCCAGGCTCGCCTTCTTGTGGAGCATCTTGCAGCGAAACGGATTCACCATGCACGACCGCCCGGTCACGCACCGCCCGCACCATGGGATGGTCCATGCCCTCGCGCTCGACCAGCTCGTGGATGAGCACCCGCTTGTAGATGAGATCGATCACCGTCCCGCCCGCGCGCAGCGTCCCGCCGTGTACTCGAGCTCACGCGGGTCCGCGATGATGCACGTGAAGCCCAGCGACTCGAAGTAGGCCTTGAAGAGCCGGAACTCGCTCTGTGTCGGGACCTCGTGCCAGTCGACGATCGCGATCGGTGGGCAGCTCGTGGCGGCCGGTCGCCGCGTGATAGCACTCGAGCAGCGCCTGCAGCACGACGGCCGCGCGGGCAGCGTCCGCACGTCGTACTGCTGGCGGAAGGGCTTGAGCCCCGGCAGTGCCAGGAACATCTCGCTCAGCACGTCACCGTAGGCCGCGCCCGCCGGCGTCTCCGCGTTGTACTCGGTGAAGCTTGCAGTCCCGCTCCATCCGCCATGAAGAACGCATCGAACCGGCCCAGCGGGCTCGGCACCGGCAAGCCGTCGGGTCGACCGAGGAGCGTGAGTTCCCAGTCGGTGAGGCGGAACTGCGCCAGCACGTCGGGCCGCGCCATCGCGGCCTCGTGCGCCCGCGTGAAGGCGCGGCCGATGGCAGCCCC
Organism: uncultured Gemmatimonadales bacterium; assembly: GCA_963789925.1. GTDB lineage: Bacteria > Gemmatimonadota > Gemmatimonadetes > Gemmatimonadales > GWC2-71-9 > JAGGAG01. The sequence continues at coordinate 382,263 of CAWBMQ010000004.1, read as the reverse complement.
GCGCGCTGGATCTGCTGGTATGCATCGCGGGTGAGGAAACGCGGGCGCACGACGGTGCAGAGCGGCCGGTTGCCGAAGATCAGCTTCCGGTCGGCCAGCCGCGCCGACAGCCACTGTTCCGACTCCTCGGCAAGTTCGGCCGTCAGGCCGTCGTGATAACGCGCTATCGCGACGCCAAGCTCGCTGGTCACGTCCCGATCCGGCTCAGCGGGCCACCCGGCCGCCAAGGAACCGGTTCCACCGTTTCGGCGCCGCCGCACGGCGTGGCGCCTTGGCCAGCCGGATCACCATGTCGGCCATGTGCGTCACCACCCACTGGAAGTACTCGGGCGTGAGCGAGTTGATGTCCATGTCGGGGGCCGGGTTCATGAAGTCGATGGCGTAGGGCATGCCGTCCCGCACCGCCCACTCGATCGAGTTCATGTCGTAGCCGAGCGCCTGCACCAGGGCCAGCGAGTCCTTCACGATGCGGTCATGCAGAGCCGGCGCGAGGTGATCCTCCTCCACGATGTACTTCCGCTCGCGCGGGTCGTACTTCATCGGCAGGATGTCCTCCTGGCCGAGGCACATGCAGCGGATGAACTGCTCCCAGTGCGATGAACTCCTGCAGCGATCATCGTCAGGAGGCCCGACTGGTCGTAGTCCTGGATCAGTTCGTCCTTCGTCTTGCAGACGTAAACGTCGCGCCAGCCGCCGCCGTGTGCGTCCTTGAGGATGCAGGGCAGCCCGACGTGCGCCACGATCGCATCCCAGTCGAGCGGGAATTCGAGGTTGCGCAGGCTCTCGTCGTGCTTGATGCCCGGCACGTACTCCTTGTTGGGAAGCACCATCGTCCTGGGATGCGCGATGCCGAGCGACGTGGCGAGCGCGGCGCCGAAGAACTTGTCGTCGGCCGTCCACATGAACGGGTTGTTGACGACCGTCGTGCCCTGCAGCACCGCCTGCTTGAGGAAGGAGCGGTAGATCGGGACCTCGTGGGAGATGCGGTCGATGATGACGCGCCAGGGACACGGGCTCGTCCATCCGCGGTGCACCCAGCTTCACGTACTCGACCACGACCCCGGCGTTGCGCCGCGCCACTTCTCGATGAAGGCCGGCGGGAAGGACCACTCGCGCCCCACCATGAGTCCGACCCTGACTGGTTCCGTGCTCATCAGTCGCTCCCCCCGATGTACGTCTTGATCATTCGCTCCCAGTACGGCCAGTCGTGGGCGTGACCGTCCCAGATGCGCAGCGCATTCCCGATCCCCTTGTCCCACAGCAGCGCTGAAAGGTCGACGTTGTTCTGGTAGGACGGGTCACCCCGTCCGATGGCGAAGATGATGTCCATGCGACGGAGTGCCTCGAGTCGCGACGCCTCCCACTCGTGACGCATGAAGTCGAACGGGTTCGCCGCGTACACATTCTGGTCGGAATACCCGTCGGTCATGTGCTTCACGTCATAGAGTCCGCTCATCCCGATCATCCGGTTCACCGACTCCGGGTGACGGAAGGCGAACGTCGCCGCGTGATAGGCGCCGAAGCTGGCCCCCGTGACGATGACGAAGGGGTTCCCGTTGCGCGACTGCGAGAATGGCAGCACTTCCTGGTGCGCGTACGCGTCGTACTGCAGGTGGCGCCAGGCCCGCGCCCCGGGATGCAGGTGCTTCCCGTACCAGCTCTCATCGTGCACCTGGTCCAGGAAGTACATCTGGATCCAGCCATTCTCCAGGTGTTCCGACAGCACCTCCGGGATCCGCCGGTCCGGCCACTCGCGCCAGGTCCCCATGGTCGTGGGAAAAACGATCACGCGGGCGCCCGCATGCCCCCACACATCGAGGTGCATCTCCCGGTCAAGCTGGGAGCTGTGCCAGTGATGATGCTCGTGAAGCACGTGGGTCAGGTCCCCAGGAGAAACGGAAGCGCGTCGCGGAAGCGGCCGCCCCACCGCGATTCGTGGTGGTCGGCGCCCGCTTCCTCGACGTAGCGCAGGGTGTCTTCGAGACGGTAGCCGCGCGCGATGAGCTGGTCGCGGAGCCGGCGGACGTCGGCCAGCTCATCCGGACCCTCCTCGACGCCCACGTCGAGGTAGATCCGGCCGCCCACCGCCGCCGCGTCGGTAATGTACTGATGGATTGCCCCGTCGGCGAACCAGAGCGCAGGGCTCATCACCGCCGAGGCCCCGAAGACGTCGGGCCGCCGGAAATGTGCGTACATGCTGAGGAGTCCGCCGAGCGAACTGCCCGCGATCGACGTGAACTCCCGCCCCGGCAGCGTGGGGAAACGGCCGTCCACCACTGGCTTCAGCGTGTTGGTGAGGAAGTCGAGGTATTCGTCGGCGTCCCCGCCGCCCCGCACCGGGTCCTCGAACGGGGTGTACTCGGCGATCCGGCGCTCCCGACCCGTTGTAGACGGCCACCACGATGAAGTGAGTCCCGAGTCGCGCGTGATGCGCGAGCGTCGGGCCCAGCTGCCAGTCGCCGGCGAAGCTGGTGTCACGGTCGAAGAGGTTCTGGCCGTCGTGCATGTACACCACGCGGAAACGACGACCCGCGGCGCGCGCCGCGACCGGGGGCAGCGCCACGATCACGTCGCGCTCACCTCCGAGCGCGGGATGCGCGACGCCATCCAGGTGCAGGAGCTCCGGGGCGTCAGGGCCCTCGTCGTCGAGCGCGGGCAGCGAATAGGGACGGGCGTCGGGCAGGGGCAGCACAGCCTCGAGAGCAGGGCGGAATATTGATAAATGAGGAGGGCGCAAGGATGACTTCATGTCCTCACGCCCTCACCTCTCTTCATTTCTCCAGCGGACAGGGAGGGATTCGAACCCTCGATACGGTTTGAGCCGTATACACACTTTCCAGGCGTGCGCCTTGAGCCACTCGGCCACCTGTCCAAGGTTGTTGCGGGGGAAGAAGTTAGACCCTCCCCTCCTCCCAGTCAACGCATAATTTCCGCTTCTCCTGTCGCCGCAGGCACTCGATCTTCGCCGGACCCTCCCGATTCGCCGTCATTTTTTCGACACCGTCGCATTGCTGACACCTGCCAAGTGCCGCAGCGGCACAGCGATTGACACTGAGAGGGCCAATTGCCGGTCCGGTCCGGCCAGGCTTTCACCAGATGCCCACGTCGCCCTCAGGAGAAACGAACAATGCAGCGCAGCACTCGGAGCTTCCTTGCGCTTGGCGCCCTGGCCTTCGCGGCCAGTACCGCCCAGGCCCAGACCCTGTCCAACACCGCCACGGTGACCCTCAACGCCATCCAGCTGTCGACGCTGGCAGTGTCGGTGAGCGCGCCGAGCGTCTCGATCGCGAGCATCAACGCGAACACGACCACGAACTTTCCGTCGGTGAACGTGACCACCGACTGGAACCTCGCCGCATCCGGCACGCTCCAGCTCGTCGGCTGGTTCGGCACCCCTGCCTCGGCCATGTCCGACGGCTCGGGCAACAACATCGCCTCGTCCCGCGTGCGTGGGCAGGTGAACGGTGGCGCCTACACTCCCTTCACCGGCGCGGCAGTCGGTGGCGTTGGCGTGGCTGGCGGCAGCCTTTCCCTCTTCAGCGCGGCCGTGACTGCCGGGACCGGTACCCGGACGGACGCCCTCAACCTGCAGCTCGACTTCACCGGCCAGCCGGCCCCGGTCGCCGGGTCCTACACCGGCACGCTCAACCTCAGGGCTATCGTCCAGTAGGCGCGATACCCACGGCACCGCCGCCTTCGTCATGCGCGTCCGTCGCCTCACCCTCGCGAGTTGGGTGTTCGTCACCCTGCTCGCGGGAGCTGGCGCCGGGCGCGCATCGGCGCAGGTGCTGGGTGCCCCCGTCACTATTTCGCTCAACGCCCTCCAGCCTGGCGCGATCACGGTGACGGTTCAATCGGGTGGGGTACAGTCCATCCCGAGTCTCACGTCGAACGCCATCAACGCGTTTCCATCCCCGGTGCAGATCTTCACCCAGTGGGACATCCGCCCGAATACCGGCAGCGCGATGTCGCTCGTCGCGTACTTCAGCGTGCCCGCCCAGGCCCTCTCCAGCGGAACGGCCAACATCCCGTCGAGCCGGGTCGAGGCGCGCATGACGACGGGTGCCATCCCGACGTTCACGCCGATCACCGGCAACGGCATCAGTGTCGTTGGCACACCCGGCGGCAGCGTCGTGCTGTGGACCAACAACTGCTTCGCCTCGAGCAACGCGGCTTCGTGCCGGCGCGCCAGCCGCACGGACCAGCTCGACCTCCGGCTCAACCTTACGGGCGTCACACTGCCCCCCGGGACCTACGCCGGCACGCTCACACTCCGGGCCGTCCTCTACTGATCCCGCCGCCAGCCATGGCGCGGACCTCGCCGTCCGGAGTATCGTGACGCGTCGCTGACCGGAGTCCCCCTGAGCGTGTTCCGACCATCCACGTCCCTCTCCCTGTTGATTTCTGCCGCCGCGCTCGTCGCCGGCCGCGAGGCGCGGGCACAATCCGTGAGTCCGCCCATCGCGGAGTACCGCGAGAACGCGAAGGCTTCATACCGGGTAAGCAACCAGTCGGTCTTCCCGCTGACGGTCGTGTTGCAGGTCAAGGGGTTTGTCGTAGACGAGGCCGGTGAGCTGCGCGACGTGCCGCTCGACACCACTCGCGTGCAGGTAAAGCTCTCGGTGCTCTCGTTCCGCCTGCAGCCGCGGCAGACCTATACGGTGTTCTACGAGGCGAGCACCGACAGCGCGCCGGCGTGGTTCAACATCTGGAACAACATCACCGGAGCGCGGACCGAGTCGGGCATCAATGTCCGGATCGAGTTGCCCCATGTGGTCTACCTCAACCAGCGCGAGCGGCTGGAGGAGTCGGACGTCCGGCTGGTTTCTGCGGTGCATCGCCCCGGCGACCACCGCGTCACCATCGAGCTCGAGAACCTGAGCCCGCGCATCGGGCGAGCGCGCAGCATCGTGGTGAGCGCACCCGGCACCAAGACCGCCGACGGCCCGGCCTTCCCGCTCTTCCCGAACAGCAGGCGGCGCGTGGTGGTGCCCTGGGAGGCGGTCCAGGCACCGACGCGGGTCGAAGTTCGTTTCGACGGATTCCGCCTGGCGACCGATTCGATCGCGACCGACACCACCACGGTGGTGCCAGTGACGAATCCGGCCGGCATGAGCGGAACCCGCGCGGGAGTTGACACGGCCGGTGATTCCACCGCCGCGCGCTGAGTCGCTCGGCGCGCGGTGGCTCCTGGCCGCGGCGCTTTGCCTCGTGCCCGCCTCGGCGGCGGCGCAGTCGGTCGTAGAACTGGAGGCGGGCGGAACCTCACTCTACGACAGCTACGGCGTGGCTGCGCACCTCTACACGGCGCGGGCTGACGGCTGGATCGGCGTGGGCGTGCAGGACGGCGATTTCGTGCTCGGCGCGGCCGTGCAGACGAGCTTCAAGCAGGATTCGCTGCGCATCGGCTCCGACGTGCTGGTCGAGCGGTACCCGACCGACCTCTTCAGTCTCGGCGTCAACATCCTGGGCCAGGACGTCCGCTACACGCTCGTGCGCCCCCGGACCTTCGTCACCGTGCTGGGCGGCTGGGCCGCCGCCACAAATACCTCCCAGTTCTTCCAGGCGTACCAGTTCAGCAATCCGTTCGGCGCGCTGACCGTGCGCCAGCTCGTAGCTCCCCACGTCGTGCTCGGGTTCAACGGCGTGTTCGCGGCCCGGCAGTCGGCCCTGGCGAGCGCGGCATGGGGCCCCCTCCCGAACCTCGGTCTCGCCGCGATCGGCGGCATCGGCAGCAATGAGCCGTATGGTGCCATAAGCGCCGTCTATCAGCTGAGGAACCTGTCGGTTCGCGGTTCCTACGTTGCCCAGGCCGCCGGCTTTCGCCGCGCCGATCTACCGTATCCGGTCCAGACCGAGCCCGACAAGGAAAACATTCAGGTCGACTGGGAGCCATGGAGCGAGATCCTCATCGGCGTCGCCCGGCAGAATTTTGTCCAGGACTCGGGCGGCGGGACACCGCCGATCACCGCCTCGGGTAATTCCTTCTACGCCAGCGCGCGCCGGTTCGGGTTCCGCGCGCAAGCCGGCCTGTACGATTCCGAGTCCCAGGGGTTCAGCAACCTCAGCAACTACTTCGCCCTGGGCCGCTCCTTCGGCCGATGGCTCGACGTCGACGCCTACCTGCTGCAAAGCCGGCCGTCGGTCGGACCGGCCTCCAACACGCCGATCGTCAACCTGCGGGAGCGCATCATCCCCAGGCTGGCGCTGATTCAGCAGATATCCTGGAATGATGGCGACCGCGTCTCGGTCCAGTTTGGCGGCGAGGTCATATTCCCGTTCGGCGACCTGGGAGTCTCCTATCAGATCGTGCAGCAACCCTTCAAGCCGCTGGACCCGTTCAAGAGTGTCCTGAGCCTATCGGCCCGTATCCAGCTCGGGCGGTACGCGACGAGCCTCAATACCACATTCATGCCCGATGGCTCGGTCAATTACATCGCCACCGCGGCTACGTATCTGTATTTCGGCCAGTTCGGCGGCATGCAGCCCAACCTGGTACAGACCCAGCTCGGCAAGTTCGTGATCAAGGGCCGGGTCGTCGACGACAATGGCCAGCCGGTTGACGGAGCCGCCATCGACTTCGAAGGCGAACTAGCCTTCACCAACCCGGAGGGGCAGTTCCTGCTCCGTGTCGGGCGCCCCCGCGATTACCGGGTAGTCGTGCGCTTCGAGGAATTCCTGCTGCCGGGGAAGTGGGAGGTCCTGTCGGCACCGGCCTCGGTGAAGGCGCTCCCGGAAGACCGCGCACCAAGCCACGACATCGTACTTCGCCGAGTCGTCGCACCCGTTGCACCCTCCGCACCCGAAGTCCCGCCTACCCCAAATGATTCGACGGTGGCGCCGACACCATCGCCGGTGACTCCACAATGACGAGTCTTGCAGGCGGAATCGGAGTCCAGATTTAGCGGCGTTTTCATTGGCCGATCCGGTGCGGGAGGCCGACAACGTTAATTAGATATATTTGCGTATTGATATTCTCTTAAGTGCTGGTATTAATGAGGTTATATACGCATCGCTAAGGCTGTTTATCATGCAATATCAACATCGTTTCCATCGCCTCGCGCCGCTTGGCCTGCAACCTGCTTCATCACCCTCCGTCAACCGAATTCATCCAGCGAAGCACGGCGTTGAGGAGCGACTGCGATGAGATCACCCATGGTCGTCGACGTGTTCAAGGAGCAGCTGGCCACCATCATGGAATGGCACCGGCGCGATTGCCCGGCCTTCAAGTGGGGTGTCGTCCTGCACCGCCGGAACGAGCGCGGCCGCATCCGGTTCGGCGCGGTCACCTCGGGTGGAGAGAGCCTGGTCCTGACCAGCGAGCTCCTGGACGAACTGAGCCGGATGTCCTGCTGGCTCGATGGCGCGGTCCGCGTTCGCCTGGAATGCCGCAGCACCTCCGAGCTGCCGGCCGAGTGGGCCGCCATCGACCGCCCTGACCGAGCCGCCCTGGTGCGAAGCCTCGCGGTCTACTTCGATCCCGGTGCCACCGGTCCGGATGCCGCCCTGTTTGCGGCGATGGCCGGTGAACTGACCCCTGAATCCTGTCCCACGGAACTTTTCGTTCTCACTCGGCGACGCCCCCCCACTTGGCCTGCGTAGGCCGCTGGCGTGACAGTCTGAGTAGGACAAGCATGAAGGACGGAATCCCCTGGATTCCGTCCTTCTGCGTTTCCCGATGGCCCTGCGACCCCAACGAAAGCGGGGCCGGCACGTGCCGGCCCCACCACCCTCTTCAGCTCACGACGGGCCTCCTACTCCAGGAACAGCATGTTCTGGTAGGTCGGCAGCGGCCACTACTCCGAGGATACCCAGGTCTCCAGGCTGTCGACGGTCTCCCGCAGTTCCGCCATTGCCGGTTTCACGTCGTTCTTGATCTGTTGCGCATGCTTGTACGGATCGTCGCTGTGGTGGGCCGCGGCCTTCTCCAGCTTCGCCGTCGCCTTCCGCAGCGAACTCACCAGGCCCACGAACTCCTCCAGCGCCTTCTTCTGATCCGGCGACTTGACCCCTGCCGCCTCCAGCGAACCCAGGGCACCAGCCAGCAGCTCCTGGTGCTGCAGTGCCGCGGGAAGCACCATCGTACGGGCGATGTTCACCGCCGTGTCTGCCTCGATGCCCATCTCCTTCACGTACTTCTCCACCGAGATGTGGAACCGCGAGTCCACCTCGGCCTTGTTGAGCACCCCGTACCGCTTGAAGAGGTCCACCGTCTTCTTCGACTTCAGGATCGGGTACGCTGCCACCGAGTCGGCCATGATCGGCAGGCCGCGCTTGGCCGCCTCCTTGTGCCACTCCGGCGTGTAGTTGTCCCCGTCGAAGATCACATGCTTGTGCTCCTTGATCTCCTTCTTGAGCAGCTTGAGCACCGCCTCCTGCAGCCTGGCCGGCGACGGGTTGGCCCCCGCCGACTTCTCCAGCTCGCTCGCGTAATGAGTCGAGCGACTCCGCCACGATGGTGTTCAGCACCGTGTTGGGCCAGGCGATGCTGGCGCTCGAGCCCACGGCGCGGAACTCGAACTTGTTGCCGGTGAACGCGAACGGGCTGTCCGGTTCCGGTCGCCCGAGTGCCGCGGCAGCTGCGGCAGCGTCCGCGCCCCCAGGTCGAGCGTGCCGCCGCGCAGCGTGCGCTTGGGCAGCCCCTGCTCCACCTGGGCCAGGATGTCCGACAGCATCGCGCCCATGAAGATCGAGATGATCGCGGGCGGGGCCTCGTTCGCGCCCAGGCGATGGTCGTTGGCCGCTGAGGCGATCGAGGCCCGGAGCAGGTCGGCATGGATGTTCGACCGCCCGGACCACCGCCACCAGGAACACCAGGAACTGCAGGTTGGTGTGCGTCTCGTCCTGAGGGTCGAGCAGGTTGACGCCCGTGTCGGTGGACATCGACCAGTTGTTGTGCTTGCCCGACCCGTTGATCCCGGCGAACGGCTTCTCGTGGAGCAGCGCGGCCAGCCCGTGCCGCTGGGCCACCCGCTTGATGCGTCTCCATGGTCAGCATCTGGTGATCGCTGGCGATGTGGCTCTGCTCGAACAGTGGCGCGATCTCGTACTGCCCCGGGGCCACCTCATTGTGCCGCGTCTTCACCGGCACACCCAGCCGCCACAGTTCCCGCTCCACCTCGTGCATGCACCCGAGCACCCGCGCCGGGATCGTGCCGAAGTACTGGTCCTCGAGCTGCTGGCCCTTGGGCGGCCGTGAGCCGAACAGGGTCCGCTCGCAGGACACCAGGTCGGGCCGGGAGAAGAACAGGTCCCGGTCGATGAGGAAGTACTCCTGCTCCGGGCCTACCGTCGTGAAGACCTGGGACACCCCGACATCGGTGCCAAACACCTTGAGGATCCTCTTGGCCTGCTTGGAGAGTGCCTCCATGGAGCGGAGCAGCGGGATCTTGGTGTCGAGTGCCTCGCCGGTCCATGACACGAACGCGGTCGGGATGCAGAGGGTGACGCTGCCGCCCTGGCCCCGGATCAGGAACGCCGGGCTGGTCGGGTCCCAGGCCGTGTAGCCGCGGGCCTCGAACGTCGCCCGCAGCCCGCCCGACGGGAAGCTGGACGCATCGGGCTCGCCCTGCACCAGGTCGGAGCCCGAGAAGTTGAAGACCACGCCGCCCTGGCCATCGGGCGACACCAGCGAATCATGCTTCTCGGCGGTGAGACCGGTGAGCGGCTGGAACCAGTGGGTGAAGTGGGTGGCGCCGTTCTCGATGGCCCAGTCCTTCATGGTCGCGGCGACGACATCGGCCACTTTGCGGATCGAGCGGCTCGCCCCGGTCGATGGTCCGGAGCAGGCTCTTGAAGACCTCCTTCGGCAGCCGCTGGCGCATGACTGCACGGGAAAACACATCGGCGCTGAAGATTTCGTCAACGCGTTCGGGGCTTTCGTTCACGGCATGCTCCTCATCTGGGCGGGAGTAAGGGGGGCGGATGAACCACGAAGGAAGCAAGCCTACTGAGGACCGCCCGGTCCGTCCACCGCTTCCCATAGAAATTCTATGGAAAGTGCGATACCTTGAAGCATGCCACCCTCCACCGCGCTCGTTCGCGGGACGCTGGACATGCTGATCCTGCGGGCATTGCGCTGGGAACCGACCCACGGCGCCGGCGTCGCGGAATGGATGCGCCTGGTCACGAACGGCACCCTGCTCGTCGAGGAAGGCACGCTGTACCCTGCCCTGCGCCGCCTGGAAAAGCGCGGCATGATCGAGTCCGAGTGGGGCGCATCCGAGCGGAACCGGAAGGCGCGCTACTACCAGGTCACCCCCCTGGGACGACAGTGGTTCTGGAATGAGCTGGAACGGTGGGACCGGTACGTGGACACGATGAACCGGGTGCTGCGCTACGGCGCATCGGGGAGTATCCGCGGGCGTTAGCGCCGTATACCCTTCTGCATTCCCAAAACGCCGGAGATTCCGTGACTCGCCTGGTCCTGGGTTTCGTGCTTCTGTTCATCTCCCTGATCGTCCTGGCCACCGCCTCGGGCATGAAGTCCGGCGCCTCACCCCGCCCCGGGGCCGCGCTGACCCGGCTGGTCGGCCTGGTCATCCTCCTGCTCGGCGTCCTGGCCCTCTCGACCAGTTCCTTCGTGGTCATCGATGCCGGTTCCGTCGGGGTCCGCCACGCATTCGGCAAGGTGGACAGCGCCCCGCTCCTGCCCGGCGTGCGGTTCGTCACTCCCTGGTCGGAAGTGGAGCGCTTCTCGACTCGCGAAGAGCAGTGGCCCCGCACCGGTGAGCAGGCCGAGCGGATCCCCGCCCTTTCCAGTGAACAAATGGGCATGAACGTCGATGCGGCGGTGCGCTGGCAGATCGATCCGCAGCAGGCGCCCCGCATCTACACGGAGATCGGCGGGCACGAGCAGATCGAGAGCGTGGTCCAGAATGCGATCCGCAACGGCGTCCGCGACGGGATGTCGAGCTTCTCGATCAACCAGATCGCCGACCGCAACCTGATCGCCGACCGCATGAAGGCCGAGGTCGACTCCGCCCTCGAGACCCGCCCCCGCGCCGGTGGGCCGCCGTTCCGCATCGCCGAGATCACCGCCTTCTTCCTGCGCGACCTGCAGCCACCGGAACAAGTCGTTCAGGCCATCAACTCGAAGATCGCGCAGGAGCAGCAGGTCGAGACGGAGCGCCATCGCGTCGATGTAGCGCGGCTGCAAGCCGAGCAGCAGCGGCTGCTCAACCAGACCCTGACCCCCGAGGCCCTCACCAAGCAGTACCTGGAGGTGCTGGAGGGAATGAAGCAGTCGAGCAATCTCGTGATCCTGGTGCCGACGGAGGGTGGCGTGCCGGTGCTCAACATCGGGGACTTGAGGAAGAACCTGGCGAAGTAGCGGCAAGGCGTATCCACTCCCCGCCCGCCTCCCGGCTCGTCCCCACCACGAGCCGGCGGGCGCCAATGGAATCCTCCTCCAGCCACCCCTTCGCCTCGATGGTTTCCCCCTCCACCGCCTGCCCGGCGTAGGTCGGTGTGAAGGACACCACTTCGCTCAAATCGCCGTGCTGCACCCGGTAGCGCGCCGGGTGATCGAATGCGGCGCTCGCATCGGTGACCAGCGCCTTCACCACGATCCGGCCCAGTTTCCGGAATGGCCCGCGCTCCGGCACTGTCTCGTCATGATCCGCCACGAGCGTCAGGTCCAGCCGGGTCCCCTCGATCACCGCCTTGTTCCGCTTCCTCACCTCCGCCTTCACGTACTCGTCCAGCGTCAGGTCGCTGCCGCGACGTGACCAGGCCGCCTCCCACTGCGCATGATCCAGCGCCTCGAACTGCCCCGCCGTGACCACCGCGCCGAGGGCAGCTCGGGCCGCGTCGAACGCAGGACGGCCATACACCACCAGGTCGATGTCCGAGTCGGGATGCTGCGCACCCAGCAGCAGTGAGCCGCCGAGGCCGATCCGCTCCTCCGGTGCCCCGGCCGCAACCAGTGCATCAACCGCGCGGAGCGCCCGCCGCTCGATCCCGTCTCCCGACCCGGATGAGCGAAGTGCCGCCAGGCGTTCATCCGGGCGGTGCGTCGCGATGACGTCCGTCAGCGGCACCCGGTGGATCATTGCGTCGATCAGGGTCGAATGGACCAGGTACGCAGTCCGGTGCAGCCGGAGGAAGGCGTCCGCCTCGCTGGTGGAAAGCTTGATCAGGGCGCCGTCCCTCCGCACGTAGCGCAGGTTGGTCAGCGCGTGCCCGGCATCAACAAGCGACGACACGACCGCGAAGTGGAGTCCATCGGCGGTTTCGAGATAGTCGCGGGGCCGGGGAACAGCCACAGGCCAAGGGGCGCGCAGGTTCATGCGCGGAGTCTGCCGGCCCGGCCGGGGAGGCACAAGTCACCGCCGATCCACCCCTGAGCGGCGGGCGTGTCTCCTGCTATTCTTATGGGCGCATGGACCCGACAGCGTCCCCCGTATCGCCACCGCTGAAGTCTTCTCCCATTCATCGCCACTGGCTCAAGGCGATCGCTGGGCTGCTCGTGCTCGTGCTCGTCCTGCTACCCCTCCTCCAGTGGCGGCAGATCTCCAGCCAGGCACTGCGTGAGATCCTCCGGGCCGAGATGACACGGGTGTCGGACAGCGTGTATGTGCTGCAGATCAGCCCGGTGCGCCTGCGGCTCTTTCCCGGTTCCATTTCCTTCGACTCGGCGTACGTCACCACCGACACCATCCGCAAGGCAGCCTACCCCGACCGCCCGGTGCTGCGGCTTGGTGCACACGACTGCCAGTTCAGTGGAGTCGACATCTGGAAGCTGCTGCGAAAGCAGGGGCTCTACGGGTCGCTTGTTCCGCTGCAGCGATATCCGCATCGGGGCACGCGTCGCATCGACCGACTCCATCGAGACCGCTGCGGCCTCGCCCCGACACAAGGGACTGGACTTCCTGACACTGCAGCGTGAATTCAAGCTGCCGGCGGAACTCCCGGTCATCAGCATCGAGCGGGTAGCGTTCCCCGATATCCGTCTCGACCTGACCCGCCAGCGGGCCGACCTGCCCACCCAGCGCGTGGCACTGCAGAAGTTCTCCGCCAGCTTCGAAGACGTCTCATCGATCCGCAGCTACCCGCATCCCAGCGTCGCCCGCTCTTCAGCAAGCAGATCGCGCTCGCGGCGGAGGAACTCGCCATTGGGTCGGGCGACGAGAACGTCAGCTTCCAGCACATGGCGGCCGACCTGGACGAAGGCAGCTTCACCCTCATGGGACTCCGCGTAGAGCCCACCGACAGCGCGGGGGCGTGGTTCCGGCGCCAGCGCTACCGCCGGCCCTGGGTCCTGCTCACGGCTGACAGCGTCCGGTTCGCGGGCATCGATCTCGCCGAGCTGATCATGGATGGCAAGGTCGTCACCGATCGGATCGTCATTGGCGGCCTGAGCGCGACCATCGAGACCGACGCTGCACTGCCACCCCCGCCGCCCTCCGCCGTCGCCCCGATCTCCGCGGTGGAAGAAGCCGCAGCGGCGGCGGCAACGGGGGTGCGGCTCGAGGCGGATGCCGTGCAACTGCTCGACGGCACGGCCCGCTACACTGGTCGCCGCCCCGGTCACCCTGCGACGATCGTGTACCTGCCCCACGTCGCTTTCGAGTCCGGCAACGTCCTCATCGATCCCCAGCTGCCTCCGACGCAACAGCGACCGCTCCTGGCCAAGGTGCTGCAGCTCAATCTCGATGGCGCGACGTACGCGACAGGGGATTCGCTGAAATCCCTGACATTCGGCCAGCTGCGCCTCGCCATCGGGGACTCGGTGCTTGCGGCACGGAACATCGCCGTGGGCCCGGGCTTGAGCGACGCAGCCTGGATGCGGCGGCAGAAGGTGCGGCAGACCCTGGGACGGGCCCGGGTAGACAGCATCATCATGCGAGGCGTCAACTACGACCACCTCGTGGTACGCTCGACGCTCGAGGCCCGGGAGATGAACGTGAGTGGCGTGCGGGTCCGGTTGCAGAAGGACATGTCCCTGCCGGCGCCACCGCGGCATGAGGAACGCACCAGCCCCGCGCTTGATTCCACGCTCGCCGACCTGGGTCTTCCCACGCGCCTCGGCCGGCTGCGCGCGGAGGGAAGCGTCACTTACATCGAGCACCATCGCGGCCTGCCCGATCGCGAGTTTCTTGTCAACAGGGTCACCGTCGACGGTGAGGCACTGAGCGTCGGCGGAAGCCTCGACGCGGGTCCCGGCGCGGAGAGGGAGAAGCGGGTACCGCTCCTGGCCCAGCGCCTCACGCTGGTGCTCATCGACATCAACCGCCACTGGGGCAAGGTCCGGTCACTCGCGGTAGGACGTGTGATCGCCAACCTGGGCGACTCCACGCTGACGGTCGACAGCATTCGCATTGCCCCGCACTACTCGCCTATTCCGCGACGAACGGGCGTGAGCGTCGCGCTCGACAGCTTGCGCCTTGCCGGGCTGGACTTCGTGCGCCTCGCCGACGGCCACGGCGGCAGCATTCGCCAGGCCATCGTGGGGAATGCGTCGTTCGACGTGAAGGTGGACGCCGGCGTAGCTGACAAGCCCGGCCTCCGTACCGCGGCCGACTCCGCGCCGTTCACCGGAGTGTCGCTGCCCTTCGCGATCCGCGAACTTCAGGTGCGGCGTGGACATGGCCGGTACACCAGGACGGAGCCGGGCAAGGCGCCACTGGTGGTCGCGATCGGCAAGCTGACGGTGGCGGGTCGCTCGCTGTCGCTGCAGCAGGGAGTCACGCAGCCACTGGTCGAGCAGCACCTCGTGGTGAACGCCGGCGATCTCAGCTTCTCCGGCGATGCGGCGCATGCACGCGCCGAGTCGGTCTCCATCGACCTGGCCGACTCGAGTATCGCTCTGCACGGCGTCAGGCTGCGCACGGGCCCTGACACCGGCGCCGTCGGTGTGTCCCGGGACGGGGCGGTCGTCGCAATTGACAGCATCCACATGGGCGGCATTCACCTCGCGGAACTCACGCGGGGGAAGGCGGTGCGGATGGGCCGGGTAACCGTGGGAACGGTCGGTGTCGATGTGCACCACACGGCAACGCCGAAGGACTCGTCGGTCAGGGAGCCCGATCGCGAGGCGGGTCAGAAGGAGGGAACACCGCTCACGATCGCGGAGCTCCGCATTCCGGTGGCCCACTTCCGCTACGTGGACCTGAAGCCCGACGGGACGAGGAGCGAGATCAGCGTGAAGAAGGTGAGTGTCACGGCCGACACCCTCTCCATCAGTCCCGGCGCGTCGCGCGAGTCGCGCGTCCGGCACAAGAGCCGGCATGCCGTGATCACCGCCGATGGCATCGTGCTCAGCGACAACCCGATGAGCAGCTTCACGGTGGCCTCCGTTGCAGCCAGCCTCACCGACTCGACCGCCCGCGTGCGCGGCGTGTTCGTTGGCCCGACCGTCAGTGACTCGCTCTGGGTCTCGCGCCAGCAGCACCGCACCGATCGCATCAGGTTCAGGACCGACAGCGTGCTCTTCGCCGGGCTCGACTTCGATCGCCTCCTGCTGGGCGACGGGCTCTGGGTGAGGCACGAGCGGGTGTTCGGGTTCGACATCGACGTCTTCACCGACAAGAACCTCGAGCCGAACCCGACGGACAAGAAGCACTCCAGCGCCCAGACCGATGTGCAGAGCATCAAGTTCCCCTTCGGCATCGACACCGTCTCAGTCATCGATGGCGAAGTGGTTTACCATGAGCTCGACGTCGGTAAGCCGGAGCCTGGCGAGGTGTCGTTCACGGCAATCACCGCGAGCATCACCGGCTTCACCAGCCGGGGAGTGGCCGGGAAGAGTCCGCCGCTCCGCATCGAGACCCACAGCACGCTCTTCGGCATGGGCAAGCTCGACGCCTACGCCACGGTGCCGCTCACGGCTTCCGGCTTCGACGCCACCTATCATGGGCGCCTGGGGCCGATGCCGGCCGTCGCCATCAACCAGTACGCCGAGAAATCGCTGCCGGTGACGATCGAGGGTGGCCAGTTCGAGGAAGTCACCTTCTCGGTGCGATCGGTGAACGGCCGCGCCACCGGCAACATCACGCCGGTCTACAAGGACCTGAGCGTCCGGGTCCATGACAAGCAAGCGAGCTTCTTCAAGCGGGTGGAGTACAGCGTCGTCACGTTCCTGGCGAAGGAGTTCTTCATTCGCCATGACAACCCCGCGAAGGAAGGCCAGCCACCGCGCGTCGGCGCGATCGATCACACCTTCGCAGGTGAATCGATCGTCCAGTTTCTCTGGTTTGCGGTGCGGGACGGGATCGAGAAGTCGATCCTGAAGTAGGAAGACAGCGGACAGGGAGGGATTCGAACCCTCGGAACCGTTACCGGTTAGACCACGAGAGAGGCGGACACCATTGCCATCGTATGCATTGGGCACCTCCATTGTTCGGCAACGGGCAGAAGATCACCTGCGTAGTGGCCGGCCGCTGAACGCGCCGCACCAACCCCGCGCGGTGGCGGCGCGAGCGCGGCGACTGAACAGGTTCCTAGCACAGGCCGCGCTCGTGCCGCACAAACACCCGCGGCCGACGGCACCATGTGCTTGTTAGGCAGCGGCGCGTCTAATCAGTTCGCGCGTTTCAATCCTCAACGCATGCAGTTTAGCCGCCCAGGCAGCGATGGCTCGGGCACCGGGCTGGGCTAGTCGCTTCGCCGCGCCCGGTTTGCTGACGAAGACCAAGCGAGTGACCTGGTGGCCTTCGTCAATGGCCATGAGAGCCTTCAGGATGTCACGCTCGTACTCACTGGTCGGATTCCGCAATCCAAGCGCGACCTCGACGATTGTGCCTTCGTTCGGGAAGTAGAAGTCCACGCAAAGGTTGGTAGCGCCACAGACTCGTTTCTCAGAACAATCCATGCCGAAGTCCGTTTGCGCCCTGGCTCGTAGCTCCGACATGAAAGCAGCGGTATCGTGATCCCCGACACTGGGGCCCTTGATGTCAAAGAATGTTGGACGCTCATCAGCGATACTTTGCGCCAGCTGAACCAAGCGCTCGACCATCATCTGTACCGTCCCGAATGAGAGTATCGCTGCCTAACTAGTACTTCAATTGCAGAACCCGCTTGGAAGCATAGCGACGGGAGCCGGAGCGCGGCCATATGGGGCGATCGGCCTACAGCCCCGGCTGAGGATATTCGGCAGCGGTTCCTACAACCGCCGCCATGCCCGAGGAGTCGCGGCGCGGCTGGGGGCAGCCGGGGGGCTTTGATTGATTCCACAAGCAGCCCGCACGCGCGGCGAGACGATGCGCCGGGGCGTGGGTGACGCGACGGCGGACGGGCGGCGTAGGCGGTCGAGCGAACCGCCACTGTTCACAGTCAGCTCGCGAGGGAAAGGGTCTGGCAGGCGTCGGCGCTCTTTGACAATTGAATGTGTTCACAACCTGCTGCGGCCGCGCGGCTGGCAAGTGTAGCGGCTTGTTAGACGCCCTGCTCGGGAGGCGCAATAGGCGCATGAACCTGGGTTCCACAGCTTGGACACGTCGATTCGGCCGTTAGGCCAGACTGCAAAATCTCTGCGGCCAAGTTCATACGGCAGACGCTGCAAGGAAACCAAGTCCGTACGTCGGCGTCTCGGATTGTTGGCACATCGCGAAAACTCTCGGGGTCGAAAGCCCCGCCCCAATAGCCATTACGCGCCGACGAGGCAGGCACCCACTGGACCGTCGCCTCTATTTCAAGGTCCGCTTCTTCGCTCGAGTCGGTGTACAGAGTCAGAGTGAGGCCGTCGCGAAGCCTGATCTGCGCGGCACACAAGTCCCGCAGAGTCCCCATCTTGTTCAGGTTGACCATGCCTTGGCTAATCAAGGCATTGAAGTCAGCGTAAATCCTCATCGCGTAGCCCCACGAACCCGCTTGGTGCGTCTAAGGGTTGCACATGTGCTGCGGCCGCGGTCGCGGCGCGAGCGCGGCGGCTTAACAAGCTTCTAGCACAGGCCGCGCTCGTGCCGCACCAACGCCCGCGGCCGACAGCCACCATGTGCTTGTTATGCCGCACTATCGTGCGTGGTCATTCATGCTCGTGCCTCATCGACGAGTCAGTACGATCCAATCGCAGCCCTGCCCAACGGCTGTGATCCATGCCCATCGCTAAGCCGGCGCTGGCGATTTCGGCATGGGTCTCCTCGGGAAGCGCCAAGTCTAGCTCTTCGACCATGTAAAGGAGGTGGTCGAATGCAACCCCGGCTTCGTTGTGACTGAGGTACTCACGAACGATCTCCAGCCCGTCGTACAACCCGGTTGGAGCGTTGGCGGAAGCAGTCGTGGCGCTCTCAGCGTGATCCAAGGCAACCAGAGCCAAACGCTGCACGGCGACGGCGGCCCGCTCGATGGACTCTTCGACCGTCATGAACTCCCTCCTAGTGCGGCATAACGCGTTGCACATGTGCTGCGGCCGCGGTCGCGGCGCGAGCGCGGCGACTGAACAGGCTGTTAGCACAGGCCGTGCTCGTGCCGCATGAAGGCCCGCGGCCGACGGCACCATGTGCTTGTTAGGCTGCATCGGCACATTGCTTTACAGGCGGAGGAGCCGCTTCAACCAATCGGTCCACGTTTCCGTGACGCTGGGAAGGCGGCGTTCCGGATACCCTGTTCCTGTCATGTGAGCTTGGTAGACGCTGGGAGCCTCGCCCATCGGTGCGTTTGCAGGAACCGGAAATGCAACGGCCTGATGAAGCAGAAGGCCGCGGATCAAGAAGTCGAGGAGTGCGACCTCGTCTTGGTCCGTGCCCCGACGGTAATGAAAGGTACCAACCGTAACATGTGCGCGGGTCACCTCAACCTGGTTCCCCACTTGGCGAAAATCTACCCGGTAAACACCCTGTCCCGTCCAGCTACGGTGAAAGAACAAGGAATCGCCTTCCCAGAATATGAACCACTTGTCCTCCATCTCCCTGGGTACGAGACCCCGGCGGAGGAGATCGGCCTCATCGGCCGTAAAAGTGGCAGAGTAGGTGAGTGGAGCCGTTGAGCCGAGAGTTGAGCTTTGCCAGGAGTCGCGGGTTGCGGTCATTGAGTCCTTGATCTCGCCCCTCCCGAGTGTGTGGCTGAAGGATGCAGCCTAACTAGTACTTCAATTGCAGAATCTGCTTGGAAGCATAGCGCCGGGAGCCCGAGCGCGGCCATATGGGGCGATCGGCCTACAGCCCCAGCGGAGGATATTCGGCAGCGGTGCCGACAACCGCCGCCATGTCAGAGGAGACGCGGGCGGTGCGGGGGGCCGCAAGGGGGCGGTTTGCTCTGGAGCGTACCTCAGGCGATTCATTCTCGATGACGATCACGCCCGATGAAGTGAGGTTCAGCAGGTGTGGGGCGCGGTACCTAATGCGTCTGCGTGCGCCCCTAGCCCAGCAGCAGACGATCCGTGCCGCGCTGCAGGAGGCGCGCACCTGGGCGGATTTGCCGCCGGACATTTACGCGCTGATGGAGGAGGCCGGGTTCGGCCCCGACTGGCACATGTAGTTCCCGAACACACGAACGCCCCAGCGCAAGACTTGGCCGTCTGCCGGGGCGCCCGTGGAATCACAACCCACCCGAAGGAGGATTGTATGCCGAAGGTGTCCAAACCCCCCAAGCACGTCAAGGGCATCACGCACCGACCCGGTGCGGAGCGCCCGTACCAAGCTGCGATCAACCTGCTGATGCCGAACGGCACGCGGCTGCGGCTGAAGCAGTCGTTCGCCACGCTGCCCGAGGCGGAAGCATGGCGTGCGGCGATGCGGGCCGATCGGCTGCGGCAGCAGCGCGGACTCCCGACGCCCGAGACGACGAGTGAATACATGGCGCGCTGGCTCGCCGGGTATCGGGTGCGCACGGATCTGAAAGCGCGCACGCGGCAGGACGCGGCGAACATCCTGCGGATCGCGAAGCTGGTGGACGCGGACGGGGAACCGTGCGACGGGAGCCCGCTCGGGCGGATCAAGCTCGCCGAACTTCAGCCCAAAACGGTCAGGGATCATCTCCAGCGTGTCGTGAGCGAGCGTGGGCGGCGCCGACCGCTCGCGCGACGCCGAGGCGGCGATGAGTGACGAGACGTTCTTCCCGGCGTTCATGCTGCTGGTGGGCGAGGCGGCGGGTGCGCAGTGGGGCGACCTGACGAGGGACGGCTTCACGGTGCGCCGGGCGGTGGAGTACCTCGACGGCGGGCGGATCGTGGTGGGCCAGCCCAAGACGGAGAAGTCGGCGCGGACCATCGAGCACAGCGACCTGATGGTGCGGCTGCTGCAGCGGTACCGGGCGTGGTACGAGGCGAACATCGGCGCGATCACGGACGCGGCGTGGCTGTTCCCGAATGACGCGGGGGCGCCGATGGCCTACCAGTCGCTCCAGCATCGGTGGAAGCGGGTGCGGGCGGGGCTCACGCTCCCGCCGGTCACGCTGTACGGGCTGCGGCACGCGCATGCGTGGCTGTTGCTGCTGCAGCAGCAGTCGGTCCACTCGGTGGCACAGGCGCTCGGCCACACGAGCGTGGCGCTGGTGCAGAGCACCTACGGCGGGGTGTTCCGAAAGGCGGCGAAGGAACGGGCGGCGGCGATGGATGCGGCGTTGGCAGAACCCCTAGAAAACCCCAAGGCCGCCGGATTGCAGTTGGTGCGGAGTGCGTAAGTCCAACGGACAGGGAGGGATTCGAACCCTCGGAACCGTTACCGGTTCACCGGTTTTCGAGACCGGCTCCTTCAGCCACTCGGACACCTGTCCAATCGCGGAGCGCAAAGGTAACCACCGCCCTCCCCGGAGCCAAGCGGTCAGGCCACCGCTGAAAGCGCGTCGGCCTAGCCGCGCAACAGGTCGCGCAGTATGGCCGTCAGCACGAGGGGAAGCCGCTCCACTCGCGACAGCACGGAGAAATCCCGCCCGAAGATCCGACTGGCGTAGCGGGGTGCTTCCCGGTCCACCGTCAGGCAGTGGATGTGCACGCCGAGCAGGCGTGCCTCGGTCACCGCCATGCGGGTGTCCTCGATCCCGTACCGGCCCTCGTACTGGTCCACGTCGTTGGGCCTTCCATCCGAGAGCAGCAGCAGTAGCCGGTGGCGGGCATCCCGGCGCATGAGGCACGCGGTGGCATGGCGGAGTGCCGCCCCGGTGCGCGTGAACCCATCGGGTTCCAGCCCCGCGATGCGACCATTCATGTCCACTGTTGTGCGGTCCTCGAACCGCTTGAGGATGCGCACGCCGACTCGTAAAGGTCCGGCGCTCGCATAGGCCATGACCATGTGCGGATCGCCCAGCGCATTGAGCGCTTCTCCCACGATCAGCAGCGCGTCCTTCTCAACGTCGATGATCCGCCGGTTGCCGCCCACCCAGCCATCGGTGGACGCGCTGGTGTCGACCAACAGCATAATCGCGGCATCGCGGCGAACTGGGCGGCAGTCGATGTGGAACCGATCATCGGCCGTGACCCCGCCCCGGCGGTCGCCGTACGCCGTGACCATCGCATCCATGTCGAGTTCCGCGCCGTCCGGCTGGCGTCGGAGCGCCATGCGGCGCGGCCGCAGGCGCTCGAAGTCCCGGCGCACCGTGCGGATGAGCGCGGCGTGCCGCTGGAGCGTGTCGGGCACCCAGGATTCCGTGCTCCCGTCAGCCATGCGCTCCCGTACCACGGCCGCACTCGGCCGGTACGCCCCGCGCTGCCAGTCCCACTCCGGGTACGAGATGCCCGCCGAGCCCGTTCCCGATATCTGCCCATGGCCGCGCGCAGCGGGATCCCCTGCCACGAGGATCTCAGCCGCCGGTTCTGGTGTTCGCACGAGCCGCGCCTCCGGAAGTTCGGCCAGTGCCTCGGCCAGGTCGCCGGGATCTGCCTGCTTGTCCTGGTCGGCCGGTCGCTGGAGCCCAGCCGGGTCCTCGACTTTCTCCTGCGCGTCGTCCGCGCGCACCATCCATGTGCCCGCTTCGGCATCATCCTGTTCATCGGATGCATCCGCTTCGCCCGGTCGCCGGGTCAGTGTCCGGGTGCGCCCGGCCGGCATCGGCACATCCATGTCGAGCGCTGTCATGCTCGACGGTGCGGTGACCGGCGAGGACGCGAGCCCCCACAGTGGAATCGGGGCAAGGCCACGATAGGGACCCGGCAATAATCGCACGACGCCGGCCTGATCCCGTGCCCAGCGGAGGGAATCGGCTGGTGTCGCGGTGATGCCGAATGGTGACGGGGGTTGCGACGGGTCAGCGGCGAGCAGCTGCCGGGCCAGCGCGGCAACGGCAAGGTCCTGTGGTGACGGCCGCCGCGCGACACGGACCTGGTCGATTGCCTTCCCGCCTCGCCACTTGGAGGCTCGGCACGAGGCGCGGAAGCAGACGGCCCAGCGTGGCGTCGACGGCAGCGGCTTCGGCAAGACTGTAGAGGTCTTGCAGGAGAACGTCGCCCACCGGGTGCGCGGCCATGGTGCCCCGGTCGATCCGCGCCGCCTGTTCGAGGGCCAGCAGCCGGTAGCGCAACAGCGATGCTGCGGGTGGAAGGCCGAGCGTGCCCGGCAACAGCACCCGCTGGCCGCAGAATGAGGGAAGAGCCTGCGAGACGTGAAGGTGGGAAGTGCCCCGGCGCGCCAGACGCTCGAGCAGGCTTGGGGGCGCCGCGGGATCCGCGGTGCCGATGTCCGTAACCGTGGGGAAGACGGCGCCGACGAAGAGTTCCAGCCGACGGCGCATGTCGGGGAACGCAGGAGCCTGCTCGTCGCCGTCAGGAGGCCGCGCCGCGGTCCACAGACGGCGCAGCAGCCGGGTGGTGTGCAGCACCCCCTCTGCAATGATGGATTCAGGCTCGGCCACGGGCTAGAAGCTGGCGCTGATCAGGTCGCCGATCGCCGCCAGCAGGTCCGGATCATCCGTCAACGGCCCCATGAGGCCGACCCGCGCCGCTTCCACCGGATGGATGCCACCGGCGACGAGCCGGGCGGTGGACACCAGCAGGCGGCTGCTTGGTACCTCGGCGAGCCCCCGATCGCGAAGCCGACGCACTCGTCGGGCGAGCTCAACCAGCGTGCCGGCCATCGCGTCATCCACGCCGCCTTCGTGCATGACCACGCGGCGCTCGATCTCCGGCGGCGGGAAGTCGAACTCCAGCGATACGAACCGCTGCCGTGTGCTCGGCTTGAGGTCCTTCAGCACGTGCTGGTAGCCGGGATTGTACGACACGACGAGCTGGAAACCGTGCGCTGCCTCCAGCAGTTCACCGGTTTTCTCGAGTGGAAGAATTCGCCGGTCGTCCGTCAGCGGATGAATGACCACGATGACGTCCTGCCGCGCTTCCACCACCTCGTCCAAATAGCAGATCGCGCCAAGGCGCGCCGCACGTGCCAGGGGACCATCCTGCCACACCGTCTCGCCGCCGCGCACGAGCCAGCGTCCCGTCAGGTCGCTGGCCGAGAGATCGTCATGACAGGCAACGGTCGCCAGCGGCCGACCGAGGCGCCAAGCCATGTGCTCGACGAAGCGCGTCTTCCCGCAGCCGGTGGGTCCCTTGAGCATCACGGCCAAGCCGCGTCGGTGGCATTCCTCGAACACGG
Source organism: uncultured Gemmatimonadales bacterium (assembly GCA_963789925.1). Classification (GTDB taxonomy): domain Bacteria; phylum Gemmatimonadota; class Gemmatimonadetes; order Gemmatimonadales; family GWC2-71-9; genus JAGGAG01. The sequence goes on along the minus strand of CAWBMQ010000004.1, from coordinate 358,804 downwards.
CGACCTCGTTACCAGCGGCGAGGTAGAATGGCTCGTCTGCCCCGGGGTGGCGCAGCCCGTCAGGCAGGCTCCGCGCTACGAGCGGCGTGCGCTGGGCATTCATCGCGTCAGGCCTGCGCCTCCGGGAGCGGCGTCGGCCACGTCGGGCGCCCGACCCGTCGCTTTGGCGCGAGGAAGAAGAAATCATAGAGGTACAGTGCCACGCCCAGGGCGAACAGCGTTCCCGTGGCGAGCACCATGAGGAAATGCACCTGGATCTTGTGTTGCGTCTCGAGGAAGCCCAGCCCGAGTATGCGCTCCAGGTAGGTCTGGCCGATGCCGGCTGCAGCAAACGCCATCGTCATCCCGAACATTCCCGCCATCTGCAGCCAGAAGGCCCAGACGGCGGTGGGCGATTCGGTCGCCTCCTGGTCGTGCCCGAACAGGCCTGGGGCGGCATACGTGATCATGGCCAGGACGATCATGACATAGGCCCCGAAGAAGGCCATGTGCCCATGCATCGCGGTGATCATCGTGCCGTGTGTCCACTTGTTCACCGAGGGCCAGGTGTGAGCGAGCCCCAGGATGCCAGCGCCCAGCGCCGAGAAGACGGCACTCCCGATAGTCCAGTGCAGCGCCATTCGGTTCGGGTGCGCCAGCCCGGAGCGTCGGAGCGCCGAGTACGCGTACATCGCCATACCCAAGAAAGCCAGCGGCTCGAGCGCGCTGAAGAATCCGCCGATGAAGAGCCAGTAACTCGGCACGCCGATCCAGAAGTAATGGTGGGCGGTGCCGAGGATGCCGGCGATGAAAGTCAGTCCCACGATGACATACAACCACTTTTCCATCACCTCGCGGTCCGCCCCCGAGAGCCGGATGAGCAGGTACGCCAGCAGGCCGCCCTGAATCATTTCCCACACCCCCTCGACCCAGAGGTGCACGGTCCACCACCGGTAGTAGATGCTCAGGGTGTAGTTGTCGAAGGTCAACAGTGCCGGAAGGTAGAGCAGCGCGGCGAGCGCCAGCCCGGCCACGAGCACCCCCTCCGTTGTCGTGAGTCGTCGGGCCTTCCAGATGGTCATGCCGATGTTGTACAGGAACATCAGCATGACGATCACGATGGCGAACTTCACCGGCTGCGGCTGCTCCAGCAATTTGTTGCCTTCCGTCCAGCGGAAGAGATAGCCCACCACGGCGGTGACGCCGGCGAGTGTCCAGAGCCCAAGCTGCCAGTATGCCAGCCGAACCGAATGGATCTCGGTGCGCGACTCCTCCGGTACCAGCCAGTAGGTGGCTCCCATGAACCCGGTCAGCACCCAGACGATCAGGAGGTTGGTGTGGATCGCCTTGCTCACGTCGAAGGGCAGGAGTCCCATGATGGGATCGGGCCCGAGGTACTTCGTGATCGACAGGATCCCGAAGACCATTTGCAGTCCATACAGGAGAAGCGAGACCACGAAGTAGGGATACGCGACAGCCTGGGTGCGATAGCGCATGACCGCTCCGTTCTACTCGAGTGTCATCAGGTAGGCGACCAGCGCGTCCACTTCGGCGGGCTTGAGGGTCTGGTCGAACCCGGACGGCATCAGGGACTGGCCGTTGGCGGAATAGGTCGCACCGGGAACGAGCGCGGCATTCGGCAGGAGTATCGACTCGCGGATGTATCCGGCCGCGTCGGTGGCATGGCCAGTGTAGTCCGTCGCCGCGACGCGGGTCGCGGCCGTGGCGGCAATCCCTGCCAGCGACGGTCCCACCATGTTGACGCCCGCTGCGGTCGAGTGACACGCAAAGCACCCGGGCGGCGACCGTCGGAAGATTGCCTGGCCGACGGCAATCGGGTCGTCCGAGGCCGCCTGTGGAGCCGCGGCGCCGACGTCGCTCCCAGGAATCGCTGCACCCGATACAAGGATGGGTCGCGGAGGCCACCCCTGGTTGTCGATCTTGCCCACCCAGCCCAGGAACGCGATGACCTGGTCGATCTCGGTCGCGGTGAGGTGCAGGTTCGGCATGAGCCGCCGGTCGCGTTGTTCATTGTAGAATTTCGACGGATCAGCCAGGAAGGACTGGAGGTAGGGTGTTCCCCGTTGCTGGGTGATCTTCGTAAGGTCGGGCGCGTAGTAGGCCCCCTCACCCAGCAGTGTGTGGCAGTTGATGCAGTTCTTCCGGTGCCACACGTGTTTCCCCGCGATAACTTCTTGCGTTATCTCTCCCGAGTGCGTCAGACTGCGGATGCGCCGGTGCGTGTCGACAGTGAGCCCGAGGAAGACCAGGGAGAAGAGCGCCGTGGAGCCGAGGAAGAAGACCCGTGTCTGTCGTTTTGTCATGGATGACCCGGGTCAGACGCCGATGGCGCTGTAATAGCGAAGCGCGATGAGCGCGCCATACACGGCAGCGGCCGCCATGAGCGCCAGGATGAGCAAGCAGAGTGCGCGGGTCAGGCCAGTCGCGCCAAGGTTGGGCGCTGCTGCACGGCTGCTCTCCATCGCCAGACCTCCGGAATGGGAATGCGTGCATGTGAGGACACGGCTACAGTTTAGTTACGGCTTGATGTCCGATCGCGCAACCTCATTCCACGCGCCCGCCGAATTTCACTGGGTTGTCGGCGGTGGTGCGGGGGCTTCGGCGCCGATGGTGCCCGGGACATTTTCCGTGCTGCTGCCGGGCACGCCGCTCGCCGAGCACGCAAGAGCATCGCTGGCGGCCCCGACCTGGAGGCGGCAACCGCCTCCGCCTCCGCCTCCGCCCTGGCCTTCCTCGATGGCGACCGTGGCGACATAGCCCCGGCCCTCGAGCGTGATGCTGATCTGGTTGCCGCGCGAGGGCTGTGGGGCATACCCGGCGCGGGTAAGCGTGGCGAGGTCGGCGTAGCGCCCGGAGTCGGCATGGAAGGCGGCCTCCGCCTCGCGGATGTTCCGGGCATCCGCCGAGGCCGCCGCCACCCGCGCCCGGGACGTCAGGTTGCGCTGGCGCAACACTGCCACCCCGGCGAGTATCCCGATGACAATGACCACCACGAGCAGTTCCACGAGCGTGAAGCCGGCGGTTTTCCTCATGCCGAAACATTCGTCGACCAGGCCCGAATGATCAACTACAACCCGAAGCGGTGGTGGAGCGTCCTCCTCAGTTTCCCCCGGAGCCCGATCTTTGCCACGCTGCTGCTGGACGTCCTCGCCATCGGGCTCTATGCCGGCGCCGTCGTCTGGGTCGAGAACAGGTTCGCCCTCGAAGCGCCCCTCGGGCCACAAATTCTCTCGCTCCTCGGCATCATCCTTGGCCTGCTGCTGGTGTTCCGTACCAACACCGCATACGACCGCTGGTGGGAGGGCCGCCGGTTCTGGGGCCAGCTGACGAACGTGAGCCGTGCCCTGGCACGGCAGCTCGATGCGATGCTGCCGGGCGAGGCAGAGGATCGGCGCAACGAGTATGCGGAACTGCTGGCTGCCTGGCCCCATGCGCTCATCCAGCGCCTGCGGGGCCACGGCATCCGTGAGCCAGGGCCGCCTGTCCAGTGAACTCGTGCGCTGGCTCCAGGCCGACATCCGCAGTGGCGCGCTGCCCCGGGAAGCCCTCGTGGCGCTCATGCCCATGATGACGGCCTTCGACGACATCCAGGGAGGCTGCGAGCGCATCCTCAAGACGCCGATTCCCTTCTCCTACAGCAGCTACGTCAAGCAGTTCGTGCTGCTCTTCGCGCTGCTCGCGCCCTTCGCACTCGCCGACGAATTCGGCTACGGGACGGTCATCGCGGAGATGTTCATCTTCTTCTCGACGATGGGCCTGGAGCTGCTGGCGGGCGAGGTGGAGGAACCATTCGGGCAGGACCGGAACGACCTGCCCCTCGAGGACATCGCCACGGGAATCGCCCTCGACGTGCGTTCGATCCTGGCCCCGGCCTGACAACGAGAAGGCCCGCCCGGCGACTGCCGGGCGGGCCTTCCTGCTGCAGCGGGCGAAATCAGTTCGCCGGCGCCGGGGCCCCACCCATCGCGACGCACTCGACGCCGGTCAGGCCCTGCACACGGTTCTGGTACTCCGTGTACGCGGCCTGCACCTGGGTCGCAGCCGCGCCCAGCGTGGTCGAGCCCGGGATCGCGGCAACCGCCGCGGTGTAGGCATCGTGCGCGGCCACGAGGGCCTTCGCCTCAGCCTTGTCCATCGCCGCCGTGGCGCCCTGCACCTTGGCGTACGACACTTCCATGCTCTCGGTGGCCTTCTTCAGGTCGGCAACCGACGAGGCCGAATCGAGCGTGGTGTACGACGCGATCGAGCTGGCCAGGCCGGCGAGATCATTGCAGTACGCGGCATCAGCCTTCACCGACGTCATATCGGCCTTCTCGGCCTTCTTTTCGGGAGACGCACAACCCGTCATCGCAGCAACGGCGACCAGTGCAACCAGACCCTTCGTCATGACAATGAACTCCGGTAGTGAGGTGGTGTCGCGCACACCACCGTTGGCTGCGGCGGTGCAAGACGGCGACAAGCTACAGTCGGCTGTTCTGTAAGTCCATAGTTTATCGCATGGTGGGAGCCTTCATTTGTGATGGAGGTCACACGGTGGGATGATTGCCCGTCCACCCGTTTGATGGGCCGTCCCACCCCCCGCCCCGGCGGGCCCGGAAGAATTGCCGCAGCATCTCCCCGCATTCCTCGCTCAGGACACCTCCGACCACCTCGGGACGGTGATTGAGTCTCGGATCGCGGAGGAGATCCATGACCGATCCCGCCATGCCGGCGCGCTGGTCCCACGCGCCAAACACCACGCGCTCCACCTTGGCCAGGATGATGGCGCCCGCACACTGGGCACACGGTTCCAGCGTTACGTAGAGCGTGACGCCGGCGAGCCGGTCGGTCTTCAGTGTGGCCAGCGCCCGCTGGACTGCGAGGAGTTCTGCGTGCGCGGTCGGGTCGTTCCGGTGTATCGTCTCGTTGTGCGCCTCCGCGAGGTTGTCGCCCTCATCGTTGCGCACGATCACCGCGCCAACCGGCACCTCATCGCGCACCGCGCCTGCACGGGCCAGGCGGAGGGCCGCCTCCATGCCGGAGATGTCCCGGACCGAAGGCGTGCCCCTACGCACTCTTCGCCCGAGCCGCCCCGGCCTTGCTCAATGTCAATGCATCACCGTTTCGCTGAACCACGATGGTATCCCCCTCGGAGTAATCCCCCTCCAGTACCGCCAGCGCCAGCGGGTTCTGCAGCAGGCGCTGGATGACGCGCTTGAGTGGGCGGGCGCCATATACCGGATCGTAACCCTGCTTTACCAGCAGCGTGCGCGCCTCGGGTTGCACATCGATGCCGATGCCGCGAGCTGCCAGCTGTTTCGAGAGCCTCGCCAGCTGCAGCTCCACGATGCGGCCGAGATCCTCCTCGGTGAGCTGCCGGAACACGATGATGTCGTCCACCCGGTTGAGGAACTCCGGGCGGAAATGCCGCCGCAGTTCCTCGCGCACCTGCGCCTCCACCATGCTCCAGGACCCTTCATCCACGCTCGGGCCCGCCTCGACGATATGCCCGCTGCCGAGGTTGGACGTCATGATGATCACTGCATTCCTGAAGTCCACCACGCGGCCCTGGCTGTCGGTGAGCCGGCCATCGTCGAGGATCTGCAGCAGGAGGTTGAACACGTCCGGGTGCGCCTTCTCGATCTCGTCGAAAAGGATCACGCTGTACGGCCGGCGACGCACCGCCTCCGTGAGCTGGCCTCCCTCCTCATATCCGACATACCCCGGCGGCGCGCCGATCATCCGCGACACCGAGTGCTTCTCCATGTACTCCGACATGTCGAGCCGTACCAGCGCCCGTTCATCGTCGAACAGGAACTCGGCGAGCGCGCGCGCCGTCTCGGTCTTGCCCACACCGGTTGGGCCAAGGAAGATGAACGACCCCGTCGGGCGGTTGCTGTCCTGCAGTCCGGCGCGGCTCCGCCGCACCGCATTGGCGACTGCCGCCAGCGCCGCCCGCTGCCCCACCACCCGCTGCGCGAGTTCGTTCTCCAGGTGCGCCAGCCGCTGCCGGTCGGACTCCAGCATCTTGGTGACGGGAATGCCGGTCCACTTGGCCACGATCTCGGCCACGTCCTCCGCGTCCACTTCTTCCTTGAGGTACCGGGCATTCTTCTGCACCTCGTGCAGCCGCGCCTCCTGTGCCGCAAGCTGTGCCTCCAGCTCCGGAATGCGTCCATAGCGCAGCTCGGCGGCGAGCTGCAGGTTGCCCTGCCGCGTCGCCTGGTCGACCTCGTTCCGCAGTCCCTCGACTTCCTGCTTGGTTGCCTGCAGCTCCTGGATCGCCTGTTTTTCCGACTGCCACTGCGCCTTCATGCCGGCGCTCTTCTCGCGCAACCCGGAGATTTCCTGTTCGATCGAGTTGCGGCGCTCCACACCCGCCTTGTCCTTCTCCTTGAGCAGTGCCTGCCGCTCGATCTCGAGCTGCACGATGCGCCGCTCCACCTCGTCGATCTCCTGCGGAAGGCTGTCGATCTCGATACGCAGCCGGCTCGCGGCCTCGTCCACGAGGTCGATCGCCTTGTCGGGCAGGAACCGGTCGCCGATGTAGCGGTCGGACAGCGTGGCCGCCGCCACGAGCGCGTTGTCGGTGATCCGGACGCCGTGATGGATCTCGTACTTCTCCTTGAGCCCCCGCAGGATCGCGATCGTGTCGGCCACGCTCGGCTCGCCCACCAGCACCGGCTGGAAGCGGCGCTCGAGCGCCGGGTCCTTTTCGACGTGCTTGCGGTACTCGTCGAGCGTCGTAGCACCGACGACGCGCAGCTCGCCGCGCGCGAGAGCCGGCTTCAGCATGTTGCTCGCATCCACGGCACCCTCGGCGGCACCGGCACCGACGATCGTGTGCAGTTCGTCGATGAACACGATGAAGCGCCCCTCGGCCTCGGTGAGTTCCTTCACCACCGCCTTGAGCCGCTCCTCGAACTCGCCCCGGTACTTGGCGCCCGCCAGCATCAGCCCGATGTCCAGCGCCACGAGATCGCGGTTCTTGAGCGAGTCGGGGACGTCCCCGTTGACGATGCGCTGCGCCAGGCCCTCGACGATGGCGGTCTTGCCCACGCCAGGCTCGCCGATGAGCACCGGGTTGTTCTTGGTGCGCCGCGACAGCACCTGCATGACGCGGCGGATTTCCTCATCCCGTCCGATGACGGGATCGAGCTTACCCTTACGCGCCGCGTCCGTGAGATTCCGGGTATAGCGCTCGACCGCCTGGTACTGTGCCTCAGGGGACTGGTCCGTGACCCGATGCGACCCCCGCACCTCACCCAGCGCCTCCACCAGCTGGTCGCTCGACACCCCGGCCGCCGCAAGCAGATTGCGCGCGGTGGTACCCTTCTCCTTCGAGAGAGCGATGAGCAGGTGCTCGGTGGAGACATACGCGTCTCCCAGCGCCTTCGCTTCCGACTCGGCGCGGTCGAACACCTTGTTCAGCTCGCGACTGAACGTCGGCTCCGAGCCCACACCCGATTGCTTCGGGAATCGGTCGAGCTCGCGCGCGGTACCCTCCCGCAGCGCGGTGAGGTTGAGCCCCGCCTTCTGCAGCAGGGGAACCACGATGCCCTCGGACTGCTCGAGGAGCACCGCGAAGAGATGGGCGTCGTTGACGACGGGGTTGCCGCGGCTCCGCGCGAGCTCGGCGGCGTCCCGGAACGCTTCCTGACCCTTGAGGGTTAGTCTGTCTGGTCTGATCATGGCTCCTTCGCCGGGCAACGGATGTGCCCTCAAGATGCGCCGAATTGGCAGGAGATGCGACCCATGGACCGAATGCAGAAGGGAGCCATCCTGACGGATGACTCCCCTCTACGTTGCTTCGCTCCGTCGCTGAACGATCAGCTTCCTGGTGAATCGCTCCCCATCTACCGACAGCTGATAGTAGTACACCCCGGTGGTCGCAGGACGTCCATCCAGTTGCTTCCCGTCCCACCGCACGCGATACGAGCCACACTTGAGCTTGGTGCCCGCCAACGAGCCGGGTGCCTCACCTTCGAGAGCGGGTATCGCCACCACCTGCACCAGCACATTGAAGATTTTGAGGGTGACCGTCGGTACGTGCCCTCGACTGCAAACCTCCGGAAGAATGGAGAACGGGATCGTGATCGACCCGGTTACCGAATCGGGGATGCCTTCCCCCAGGTCGACGCGAACAGCCGGTGGTGCCTGTGCGCCGGCGACCGTGGCTGTTCCCAGCGTGAGCGCCAACGCAAGCGTCGGCCACACCACGCGAACCATGAACACTCCTGCTCGGACAAGGGGATTGGGACTCTAGGCCCTCCGGGAAAACGACTGGACGCAAGCGCCTGCCACTACATAACATGCGGACGCGGGGCGAGGAGTGTCAAGCACCGCGCGATCGGCCGGCAAACGGGGCCAGCAAGCGGCGCCGTTCCCCCTCCCGCCGGGTGATTCCGGTTCGGTCAGCCCACTCGAGAAGGGGGATGAGGAACTTGCGTGACAGTCCCGACCGGTCCCGAACGGCCCCGGGCGTGATCTCCCCGGCCGACCCCACCTCCCGCAGCAGGCTGGCAAATCCCTCCAGCGCCTCGGCCGACAGGTAACGACCCCGCTCCACCAGGACGACATGGCCTTCGAGCGCTGCCTGTCGCAGCCCGGCTTCGGCGTCGCGAATGCCCAGTCGGTCGGCCAGTTCGACGGCATTGGGGGCCATGAGTCCGCCCTCCCGGACCGCGGCCACCAGCCGTTCCCGAACGGCATCGCTTACACGGGCCACGGGACGGAACGCAGAAAGGGCCGCCACTCCGTCGCGGACAGTCAGGCTGCCTGCGGCCTCGGCCGCGGCGAGTGCCGCCGCCGCGATGGCGTCGGCTACGGGGAGCGAATGCCGAAGCGTCTCCACCGAAATCCCGGCGTCGTGCGGCTCCCGGGCATGGAATGCAGCCACCTGCTGCACGAGGTCCGCCGCGAGACGGTCGACCACTGCTCGCTGCATCACCACCCCGCCCGCTGCCGTCAGCGTGGTCGACTGCTGCAGCAGCGCGGCGCACGCTGCTGGCGGCATCCCGAGCAGCACCGGCAGGAGGCGCACCTCTACGCCGTGGCGGCGCCGCTCGACCAGCGCATCGAGCCGGGTCGCGGGCTCGTGCGAGGAGAGGCCAGCGGGCGTGCGCCGCCTGCTCTCGGGCAACGGATCTATCACCCATCCACCGCCGATCACCGCCATCGGGCTGTAACTCCGCAGTACCAGCCGGTCGTCCCCACGGGCCACGATCGGCGACTCGAGACTGAGCCGCGCCATTCTGCTCGTTCCCGGCTCGAGCGGTTTGTCCAGTCGTACGCGCGCCATCACCTCGGTGGTGCCGTGGTGCACCCGCAGACGTGTCCGGTCCAGCAATGCCACGCCTGCTTCACGGCTGAGCGTCAGTTCGGCGTCGAGGCGGGTGGTCGCTTCCCAGGGGTCGGCCGCGAGCACCAGGACGTCACCACGGGAAATTTCCTTCCGTTCCACCCCGCTCAGCGCGACGGCAGTCCGCGTGCCCGGTGTGGAACGCTCGAGGGATACACCGTGCGACTCGATGGACCGTACGCGCGCCTCGAGGTCCGCGGGCAGCAGCCTCGCGAGGCTTCCAGTCTCGATCGTGCCGGAAATGACGGTGCCGGCCACGACGGTGCCGGTGCCGGTTACCGAGAGCACGCGATCGATTGGCATACGGAAGAGATCTCCGGAGTCGCGTTTGGTCATCGCCGACGCCAGCTCCGCCAGGCGCGCGCGCAGTTCAGCAATGCCCTGGCCGGTCCTGGCCGACACCACTGATGGATCGCCGAAGGGCACGGTGGAAGACGCCAGCCACACGGCAACGTCCGAGCGCACGAGCGCCAGCCATTCGGGGTCCGCGGCATCGGCCTTCGTGATGACGGCGAGGCCCGCCGGCACCCTCAGTTGCTCCAGTACGATCAAGTGCTCGCGGCTCTGTGGCATGATGCCGTCATCGGCAGCGATGACCAGGAGTGCCACGTCGATGCCCGAGGCCCCGGCAACCATGGTGCGGACGAAATCCTCGTGACCGGGCACGTCGATGATCCCCGCCGTCAGCCCCGGGGCCAGTTCCAGCGGCGCGAAGTTGAGTTCGATCGTGATCCCGCGCTGGCGTTCTTCCGCGAGCCGGTCCATGGGTCGCCCGGTGAGCGCCGTCACCAGTGTGGACTTGCCGTGGTCGACATGACCTGCCATCCCGATGATCATCTCAGGGCCAGTTACGCTGCTGCCATGACTCGAGTGCCGGCAGTTCCCCCGCCTCGGCGAGATGGGTGCGCACCCAGCGCGCGAGCAGGCGCCGGTGGGCAGCAAGATGCCGGGCGTCGAGGAATGGCAGGTCGGCGTCCGGGGCAATGAGTGCTGCGAGGTCATCGAGTGCCTGGCGCGGCAACTCGATGGTCGCGCGCTCGTGTGCGCACGAGTTGCACAGGGCACCGCCATCGGTGAGGCTGAACCGCACGGTGCCCGTCGCCGGGAGCATGGACCCGTCGCGGGCGCAGGCCGCCAAAGCCGGCGCGAACCCGAGCGACGAGACCAGCTGCCAGAGCGCCCGGAGCCCGTAGCTCTCGACGGCCTCCGCCGGGATCGCCTCGAGCATCGCGAGCGCATGTGCCATCACATCGAAGCTCTCCGCATGCGGCGCCGCCGGCGCGAGGCGCAGCATCACTTCCGACATGGCGGACGCCGCGGAGTAGCGGTCGAGCTGCCCGGCGAGACCCACCCGCAGGTGAGTGACATCGAACGCGGTCAGCGTGTGCAGCTCACGGCCCTCCTTCGCGAGGTATTGCGCTGCGCCCTCGCTCAGCACCTGCAAGGCGGCACCATAGCGGCTCCGCGGCCGCAGCGCCCCCTTGGCGATGGCGCTCTGGATTCCCTGCTCGCGCGTAGCGAGCCTGACGATCTTGGAGCTCTCACCATACCGGAGCGTCGCGAGGACGATGGCGGGGGTGGAGACGAGGGGCATGTGCTAGCGCACGGGCGGTCGCGCCGCGACGGCGACGTCGAGCGCGGTCTTGAGCTCGGTGCGCTGCGCCACATAGCGTGACCACACGACCGCACCCACCTCCGCCTCGCGGCCGGCGTACTGCGCGTCAAGGCGGGCGAGCGCGTCGATGAGGGCCGCCGGGTCCCGCGATGGTGCAGGCAGTGCAGGCGTCACGCGCGCGACGGCCCGCCGGCGCAGCAGCACGATGCCGCCCACCAGCAGCCCGGCGGCGAGCAGCGCTGCGAGCCCGAGCGTCGCCTCCCGCCCTCCCTCACCTGGCACCGGGAACGTCACCTCCACCACGCCGGCCGCCGGCACCGAACCCACCCAGCGGTGGTAGGTGCGGGTCTCGATGACCTGGCTGTCACTCACGGCGAAGCCAGGCGTAACGACGCGTGCCGTCCGTTCCTCCAGCAGGAAGACCACGCTGTCGGTGGCGGTGACAAACGGCACCTTCAGGTCCTTCACGCCTCGCGGCAGCGTGTACGTCACCATCAACTGCCGGTCGCCGGGCGAGAGCGGCGCCGAGATGGTGAGGGAGTCGCCATGATGTCCCACCGCCGCCGCTGAGAACTCGCTCTCCCCCGGCGTGAGGTCCTCGATCCCCTTCGGCAGCGGCATGGCCCACGTCGGCACGCTGCTGTCGCGTGCCACCCGCGTCTCGTCACCGCGGTTCTGCAGCACGATCAGGTCGAGCGCGCCCCGGCGTCCTCCCTGCTCCGGCCGCCCGATCATCAGGTAGCGCCCGGCCAGTGTCACCGGCGCCGACGACGAGGTGTCGGCCACCAGGATCACGAGTCCGGTGTCCGGTCGCGCGGCCGAGGCCCGGGCCGGCCGGGAGAAGTACTCGATGCCATCGTAGCGCGAACTGGTGAGCAGGAGCACGGCCGTGTCCGGCTTCACGCGGAACGCGAAGCGCCCGTTCGCGCCGGAGAGGGTGGAGTCCACCGGCCCCTGGTGCGCCGCCGTGAGTGCGTGCAGCACGACTCGCGCGCCCGGCAGCGGCAGCGTATCACCGCCGGCAAGGCGCGAGACCATGCCGCTCACGCGCGCCTGCGCCACGACGCGCGCCGGCACCAGGGCGACGACGAGCGCTGCCACGAGGCTACGGGCTGAAGCGGCCGAAATCCTGGGGATCGAGCTTCTCGAGGTAGTGCTTGAGGGACTCTGGATCGATCGTCGGGTCGGGACCTTCATCGCCGGTCTGGATGCCGGCGTCGTCGAACAGGCTTTCGGCAGCGAAGATGGGTGCATGCAGGCGCAGGGCGAGCGCGATGCTGTCGGAAGGGCGGGCATCGACATGGAACGCATGGTCGTCGCGGTGAATCTGCAGTTCGGCGAAGTAGGTATTCTCGCGGACGGCGCTGATGATGACCCGGCGGAGTGATCCGCCGAGTCCGGTCAGCACCTGCTTGAAGAGGTCATGGGTCAGCGGGCGCTGGGCACGCACGCCCTGGATCTCCATCGCGATCGCGTTCGCCTCGGCCGGGCCGATCCAGATGGGCAGGACGCGCGTCCCGCCCTTCTCCCTGAGGAGAACCACGGGCGAGTTGCTCGCCCGGTCCACGCGAATGTCGGACACGGTGACTTCGATCACGCCACCGATCCGGACCGCCGTCTAGCGCAGGGCGCGAATCAGCGCCTGCGCCTTGTCGGTCCGCTCCCAGGTGAAGAAATCCACGGTCCGGCCGTCGACCCTGCGGCTGTACGGCCGCCGCCCGAAATGGCCGTACGCGGACGTGGCCGAGTAGATCGGCTTGCGCAGCTTGAGCGCGGTGATGATGCCGCGCGGCGTGAGGTCGAACACCTCGCGCACCGCCGCCTCGAGCTTCGCATCGGGTACCGTACCGGTACCGAAGGTCTGCACCATCACCGACACGGGCTCGGCCACCCCGATGGCGTAGGCCACCTGAACCTCGCAGCGGCGCGCGAGCTTCGCGGCGACGATGTTCTTCGCCACCCAGCGCATCGCGTAGGCCGCCGAGCGGTCCACCTTGGACGGGTCCTTGCCGCTGAAGGCGCCGCCGCCGTGCCGAGCCATGCCGCCGTACGTATCGACGATGATCTTGCGGCCGGTGAGGCCGGCATCACCATGCGGGCCGCCGATGACGAACCGGCCCGTCGGGTTGATGAAGAACTTGATGCCGCGCGTGTCGAGCTTCAGCGCGCGGAGCACCGGCTTGATGACCTGCTCGATGACCGTGCGGCGGATGGTGCCCTGCGACAGCTCGCGGCCGTTGAACCGCTCCGCGTGCTGGGTGGAGACTACCACCGTCTTGACTCGCGTGGGGCGGTCGCCGTCATACTCCACCGAAACCTGGCTCTTGCCGTCGGGCCGCAGCCACTCGACCGGCTTCTTCCCGTCCGCGCCCTTCCGCACCGCCGCGAGGCGCTCGGTGATGCGGTGCGCCAGGACGATCGGCAGCGGCATCAGCTCGCGGGTCTCGTCGCAGGCGTAGCCGAACATCATGCCCTGGTCGCCGGCACCCTCGCGGTCGACGCCCATCGCGATGTCGGGCGACTGCCGGTCGATGGTGCTGAGCACCGCGCAGGTGCGGCCGTCGATGCCGAAGTTGGCATCGGTATACCCGATCCGGTTCAGCGTGTCGCGGACGATATCGGGAATGTGCACGTAGGTCGTCGTGGTGATCTCGCCGGCCACGACCGCCATGCCGGTGGTAACCAGCGTCTCGCAGGCCACGCGGGCCCGGGGATCGTCGGCGAGGATCGCGTCCAGCACCGCGTCGGAGATCGCATCGGCGACCTTGTCGGGATGACCTTCGGTGACGGACTCGGACGTGAAGACGTGCTTGGTGTTCTTCGCCATGATCCTGTGGGAAAAGGAGGAATTGCCGCCCTGCTCAGGACGGCCGGGGTGGACTGGGCAAGCTAACGACGCGCCCACGGGCCTGCAACGCGGCGTGGGGGTCGATGAGGCGCAGGTCCACATGGGGAGCGACCGCCTCGCGGAGCGCCTCATCCACGTCGGCCGGACCCCGCGCGTCGAGCGCCGCCGCCGCCGCCGCTTGCGCAGCCGCCATGGGCACGCTGCGAATGACCCACTTCACCAGCGGGATCGAGGGCGGCGCGACGCTGAAGATGCGATAGCCGAGGCCCATGAGCAGCACGGCACTCAGCGGCTCGGAGGCCATCTCGCCACACACACTCGCAGGCAAGTTGCGGGTGGCCGCCGCCGCGACGATCTGCGCGAGCTGCCGCACCACCGCCGGATGATGCGGCGTGAACCGCTCCGCAAGGCGCGCATTGCCCCGGTCGAGTGCCAGGGTGTATTGCGTCAGGTCGTTGCTGCCGACGCTGAAGAAGTCGCTCACCTCGGCGAGCTTGTCGGCGATGAGTACCGCCGCCGGCGTCTCGATCATCACCCCGACGCGGAGGTTCACCGCCACGCGGAACTCTTCGCTCACGAGCGCGCGCCGTTCCTCTTCGAGCATAGCGCGCGTATCCGTCACCTCGTCCACCCGTGTCACCAGCGGCAGCATCAGCTGCACGTTGCGCTCGGCCGCGACCCGCAGCATTGCGCGAAGCTGAGTCCGGAAGACCTCGGGCTGGTCAAGGCAGACCCGGATCGAGCGCCACCCGAGGAACGGGTTGGCTTCCTGCGGCATGCGGAAGGCGGCGGGGAACTTGTCGCCGCCCAGGTCGTACGAGCGGATGATCACGGGGTGGTTGGGGAACGCCAGGCTCACCCGCTTGAAATAGGCGAACTGTTCGGCCTCGGTGGGCAGTGCCGCGCGCCCCGTGAGCAGGAACTCGGTGCGCAGCAGTCCCACTCCTTCCGCGCCCGAGCGTATCGCGGCCTCGATCTCGTCGGGCAGGTCCACGTTGCCCATCACGCTGATGCGGATCCCGTCGGGTGTTTCCGCCGGGAGGGCCACCACGCTCTCGAGCTGGAACTCGAGTCGGTGCCGCCGGCTGATCTGGACCTTGGCCTCTTCCAGCTCCACTGCCGTCGGGTCCACCGTGATGGCGCCGGCCTGCCCGTCGATCAGCACCAGCGTGCCCTCGGGAATCTTGGCCAGCGCGCCGGTGACACCCATGACCGTCGGAATCCCGAGCGAGTGCGCCAGGATGGCTGCGTGCGACGTGCGCGTGCCTTCTTCGCTGATCAGGCCCACGACGTGCTCGCGGTCGAGCTGCACCGTGAGTCCCGGGGAGAGCTCGTGCGCCACCACGATCATCTGCTCATCGTCCGGCAGCGACCAGATCTCCTCTCCCGAGCGCCCCAGTAGCACGTTGAGCATGCGCATCTGGATCGCGTGCAGGTCGGCCAGGCGGTCGCGCAGGTGCGCGCTCTGCGACGCCGACCAGAGCGCGCGCAGCTCCAGCGCCTTGAACTCAAAGGCGGTCTCGGCGGACAGCAGGTTGTTGCGGATGAGCACTTCGACCGATGCGAGGAACTCCTCGTCCTGGACCATGAGCGTCTGCGCGTCGAAGATGCGCGACTCTTCCACTCCGGCGCGCTCCAGCACCTTCCGCCCCAGTCCCTCGAGGTGACCCACCACCGTGTTCACCGCGTCGCGCAATCGCCGCACTTCGCCCTCGACTTCATCCGGTCGCACGGTGCGATCCGGCACCTCGGGGAAGTCGGGACGCATCAGCACCGTCCGCGCGAAGGCGACGCCCGGCGAGACGCCGATGCCACGGAGTTGCTGGTGCACGCTCACGATTCGCCGAACCCGTTGCGGATGAGCTCCTCCAGCGCGGCGACCGCCGCGTCCTCGTCACTGCCGTTCGCCCGCACCACCACCTGGCTGCCGCACTCGGCCGCCAGCATCATCACTCCCATGATACTCTTGCCGTTCACGGCCACGTCGTCGCGCGCGAGCTCGATCTCCGAGGCAAAGCCGGCGGCCAGACGGACGAACTGGGCCGCCGGCCGGGCATGCAGCCCGAGGGAGTTGACGATCTCGATCGTGCGCTCGATCACAGCATCACCATCCCTCCAGCCGCCAGCAGCATGAGCACGACCATGGCATAGCGGACGGCACTGTAGTGCGTACCTCCCCACCGGGAGAGCGCCACGCCACCTGCCGCCAGGAAGACCGCGAGCGCCGTCGCGCTCGGCGCGAGGCCCTGCATCAGCCAGCGCCCGGCCAGCGGGATGGCGAGCCCAACCGCGAAGCCGGCCATGGGCCCCACCCGTTCCGCCGCCCGCGGCAGCCAGGACCGACCCACCGCTCCGCCGACCTGCAGGCCCTCGTGCAGCCCAGTGTGAAGCGACCACCAGCCCGTGCCGATGCGCAGCGCGTTGTACGCGAACAGGAACCCCGCAATCGCCCAGGCACCGGCCCCGAGCACCACCGCCGCGATCGCCAGCGCAGACAGTGCGGGCACGACCCCGGCCCAGAAGAGCCGGTCACCTAGCGCACCAAGCGGACCGCAGAGCGCCGTGCGCAGGCGGCTCACCTGCTCGCCCGGCACGCCATCGCGCTCTGCCCGCGCCAGCGCGCCCAGCGCCAGACCCGCGAGGTTCGGGTTGCAGTTGAAGAACTCCGCCGAACGCACCACTGCCGCGGTGTGCCGCGCCGGGTCGCGAGTGCGGAGTTCGTCGAGCAACGGCTCTGCGGCGTAGCCCATGCCGACCCCGAGCATGCGCTCGTAATTCCAGTCGCCCTGGACAGCGAACAACCGCAGGAATGCCCGCAACCGGCCGGGAGAATTCACCCGAGCCTCAGGGCAATGACGAGCCCCATGACCAGCCCGGCCAGGAGCCAGTACAGCCTCGGTCCCCGACCGGCACTGCGCGCCGCACCACCGGCCACCGCCGCGAGTGCACACCCGATGGCCGCGGCCGCGAGCAGCCCCTGCAGCCGCGGAGCCACCGGCGGGAACGCCCGGAGCAGCAACGCCCCGGCAAGGCCGAGCGCCGTGAGCAGGAGCCCCCGGACGGCATCACGCCCCAGGCCGCCCCATTGCAGGGCGCGGATGCCGGGCTCACTTCCCGCCGCGAGCGCCGCGGCCCGTCCATGCAGTGCCGCGGCGTTGAGGTAGCGCAGCCGCTGCAGGCTCCAGCCGCCGAGCGACCGCGAGGAGCATCGCAAGCAGCACGGCGGTGCCCATGCGCTCGGGCCAGGGCGCACCTGCGGCCGCCGCGACCGCTGCCACCGTGGCCGGTCCATGATCAGGGTACCGCGCGGCGCCGACCGGGAGCACGTCCAGCGCGAACAGCTCCAGCAGCACACCCAGCTGCAGCCCGGCCATGACGTCGCCGGCAATCAGCCCGGCCACCATCCCTGCCACGAGGGGCCGCGCGTACATCGCCTGCGGCACGCTCACCAGGTCGAGCGCCACCACGGTGCCCCAGGCGAGCAGCAGCAGCAAGGTCGTCGGGTCAAGCGGATTCACGCCATCGACCCCAGCGGCACCGGCGTCGCCGTCGGCAGGTCTTGCCCCACGATCTGAGCGCCCTCGGCAGCGAGCTCGGTCAGCAGGCGATGCTCCTCCGGGCTCAGGTACACGTACGGCAGTCGCTCCACGCGACCGGGCCGGTGATGAATTCCGCCGAGATTGATCTTCCGGATCACCGTGGGGGCGGCGCGATAGAGCTGCGCCACGGCCTCGATGTTTCCGAGGAGCACCGCCGTGCGCTTGCTGTCACGTTCCCAGGCACGCAGCTGCGCGCCCGCTGCCGCCACCGTCGCGAAGATCAGCTCGAGACCGCCCGGCACCGCCATCCGGTAGAGGTCCTGCTCCCAGTCGCTCTTCGCCACCTCGTCGTCGGCGAGCACGATCCGCTGGATCCCGAGCGGCTGCCCCCACCCCACCACCACTTGTCCGTGTATTAACCGGTCGTCCACCCGGCAAAGCACCAGGGTCATGCCGAGACCCGGATCGCCTTCTCGCCGATCTCGACCGCGCGCTTCGCTGCTTCGTCGGGCGTGAGGTCGCGGTGGAACACGAAGTCGAGCAGCATCGCGAGGTTCACCCCGGTCACCACCCGCACGTCGTCTCGCTCGCGCAGCCGGCGCAGGACCGCGAAGAGGCAGGAACCGCTCGCCATGTCCACGAATACCACGGTGGGCATGGTCCCGACCGCCGCCTCGACCCGCGCCTCGAGGTCGCCCCGGTCGCAGCCCGAGTTCGACACCGGCACGAGGACATCCGTCATGCCCGAGATCTGCGCCGTCGCGTCCACCAGGGCACGCGCCAGCACGCCGTGACAGACGATTACCCCGCGCAACGGCTCACTCATAGTCTTCCTGGAGGTAGCTCTTCAGGCCGCGTTTCTCCTTCATCCGCTTGATGAGCCGGTCATTGAAGGCGGCGGCGACATCGACACCCGAGTAGCGCAGCAGGTGCATCATCGCCACGACTTCCGAGACGACGGTGATGTTCTTTCCGGGGTTGAGCGGCACCACCACCTTGGGAATGTGCACGCCGAGCACCTCGGTCGTCTGTTGGGCCAGGCCGGTTCGCTCCGTCGTGTCGCGGGCGGTCTCCCAGTCCTCCAGCTGCACCACCACCTCGATGCGCTTCTGCTGCCGCACGGCACGGATGCCGAACAGCGCCTGGACGTCGATGAGCCCGATTCCGCGGATCTCCATGTGATGACCTGCCAGCTCGTGGCCCCGCCCGATCAGGATGTCGGTACCGCGACGCGTAACCTGCACGACGTCATCGGCCACCAGCCGATGCCCGCGTTCGACAAGGTCGAGCACGCACTCGCTCTTGCCGATACCGGATCGCCCGATGAAGAGGAGCCCGACCCCGTACACATCGGCGAGGGAGCCATGCAGCGTGGTGCGGGGTGCAAACGCCTCCTCCACCATCGGCTTGATGCGGCGGTAGAACTCCGCCGTCTTGAGCCGCGAGCGCAGGATCGGCACACCCTTCTCGCGCGCCAGGTCCAGCAGCTCGGTCGGCACCTCGAGCCCCTTCGTGACGAAGAGGCATGGCAGGTCGAAGGAAAAAAGGTTGGCGAGCAGGCGATGCCGCTCGGCTGGAGGCAGCGAGCCGAGGTACATGATCTCGGTTTCGCCCAGTACGTGCAGGCGCTGGGGCGCAAACCGGCCGGTATAGCCGGCCAGCGCCAGTCCCGGGCTCGCGACTTCCGGGTCGGGCACCGACCGGTCCAATCCAACCGCGCCGGTCAGTGCCTCCAGCTGGAGCGGATCATCCGGCCGCTCCAGAAAATCGCGAAGTCGGAGCATCAGCCTTCGGCGGCCTCAGGCGCGCGTCGTGCGCGTCGCTGCCGGCCCGAGGCCGTTTCCAGCTGGCGCTTGAGCCGTTCCTCGGCCCGGTCCAGCGCGGTGCGGTGATCAGGTCCCTCGCCGCGGCTCACCAGCGTATCACCGCGCGCATCGAGCAGGCGGAGTTCCGCGAGTGACTGCGTGCCTTCCAGGTCGAACAACACGGTGCAGCTGATCGGCCGGATCGCGAGCGCACTCACCCGGTCGGCGATCGTGGCTGCCCGCTGCTGCAACAGTTCGGAAATTTCACAATGACGGGCCGTGACGGTTGTCTGCACGTATCCTCCTTGCGTCAGCGGAAGTCGGTGCCCTTGATGAGGTCCTGCAATTGCGCCTCGGTCTGGTCGGCCGCCGCGTCCCAGGTGAGTCGCTCGGCATGCTGGCGTGCCGCCACGCCGAACCGATCCACCAGGCCGCGATCGCCGGCCAGGGCCAGGTACTGCCGGGCCAGCGCCGACGCGTCGCCATGCGGCACCAGCCATCCGGTCATGCCGGCGCGCACCGAATCGCGCAGGCCCGGACTGTCGGAGGCGATCGACGGCGTTCCGCAGGCGGCCGCCTCCATGATCGTGATGCCCCACCCCTCCTTGGGCGACGGAAAGACGTTCGCCCATGCCGTACGGAACAGCCGCAGCTTTTCTTCCTCGCTCACAAACCCCAGGAACCGCACCGCCTCGGCCTGTCCCGCCGCCGTGGCCAGCTGCTTCAGTTCCTCCAGGTGATCGCCCCCCCCGGCGATGTCCAGCCGGAGCTCGGGCCGCTCCTTCCGTGCGATGGCCAGCGCCCTGATTGCCACGTCCACGTTCTTGTACCGCTTCAGTCTCCCAACATACACAAAGGTGGGATCCGCCGTCCGGCCGACCGCCGGGTCGGGCTGGTACCGTACGCAGTCGACGCCGGGATGGATGACCCGGATGTGGTGCGCATCCACCCCCCGTGACACCAGGTCGTCGCGCGTGCTCTCGCTGATCGCGTGGAACCCGGCACGGCGATAGGCACGCGGCAACGGCTGCTCCGCGAGCCATACCGTCGCGGCCATCGGCCACGCCGCCTCCTCGAATGCCGTGCTCCCGAACAGGTGCGGGATGATCGCACAGAACGGCTGCGTCGTCATGCCGGCGAGGAACAGCGGCAACTTGTTGATGTCCTCGCAGACGAGATCGGCCGGTTCCGTGGCGAGCGCCCGTCGCACCGCCCCGCGCGCTTTCAGCGCGAAGGAGTGGCGCCCCCCAAACCTGTGCACCTCGATACCACGCACCATTTCCTGCGCCTCGCCGCCCAGCCAGTTGGAGCACACCAGCCGCACCCGGTGACCGCGCTGCACCAGCCGGGCGAAGATTTCGAAGAGGTGGATTTCGGCGCCGCCCGCCTGTGGATTGCGCACATCCTGCCAGTTGACGAGCAGAATGTTCACAGCCGTCCGAGCGTATGGGCCACGCGGTCGAGCACGCCATTCACGAAGGCGGGCGCGCGCGCCCCCCCGAACCAGTGCGCCAGCCGGACCGCTTCATCGATCGCCACCTTGGGCGGGACGTCGCCGGTGCGAAGCTCGTGAATGCCCATCCGCAGGATGATCCGTTCCACCACCGCGATGCGCTCCAGGCGCCAGTTGTCGGTGGCGTCCTCCGCCTCGCGGTCGAGTACCTCGGCATCCTCCAGCACGGCCATCGCCAGCAGCTCGGCGCCGTCGAACACGGATGGCTCCGGCCCGGTGATCCGCGCGATACCCGTCGCCACGTCGTGCATCGGCGATGCGCCCTGCAATTCCCACGCGTAGAGCATCTGCAGCGCCCGCGCGCGGCAGCGCGTTTCCCGGCGGATCATGGACGTTCCCGGAGCTGGCGGAGCACGTCGGCCAGCTCGAGCGCTGCGCTCATCGCCTCATGTCCCTTGTTGCCCGCCTTGCCGCCGGCGCGGTCGGTGGCCTGCTCCAGCGTGTCCACGGTGAGGACGCCGAACGCCACCGGCGTCGCGTGCTGCAGGGCGACCGAGCTGATCGCGCGCGCGGTCTCGCCCGCGACATAATCGAAGTGCGGCGTGTCGCCCCGGATCACCGCGCCCAAAGCCACCAGCGCCACGTAGCGGCCGCTTCCCGCCAGCTCCGCCGCCGCCGCGCCGAGCTCGAACGCTCCGGGTACCCACACGATGTCGATCTCTTCGCCCGTCATCCCCGCTTCGCGGGCGCACTCGAGCGCGCCGTCGAGCAGGCGGCGGGTGACCAGTTCGTTGTAGCGGCTGACAAGGACCGCCACGGGACCGACGTGGCGGCGTTCCCCGGAGAATTCTGGCACGTCAGTGCGCGAAGAGGTGGCCGAGCTTGTCGCGCTTCACGTCGAGATAGCCGCGGTTCTCGTCGTGGGGACTGGTGATCAGCGGCACGCGTTCCACGATTTCGAGTCCATACCCGTCTACACCGACGAGTTTGCGGGGGTTGTTGGTCATGATTCGGATCGCGGACAGGCCAAGGTCGCGGAGGATCTGGGCGCCGATGCCGTAGTTCCGGAGGTCGGGCGCAAACCCGAGCTTCTGGTTGGCCGCCACCGTGTCGACGCCGGTGTCCTGCAGTTCATAGGCACGGAGCTTGTTGAGGAGCCCGATGCCGCGCCCCTCCTGATCGAGATACACGATCACCCCGCGCCCCGCCTCGCCGATCTGCCGCATGGCGGCGTGCAGCTGGTCGCCGCAATCGCATCGGCGTGAGCCGAAGACGTCGCCCGTGAGGCACTTGGAGTGCATCCGCACCAGGACGTTCTTCTCCCCTTCCACATGGCCCATGACCAGCGCCACGTGCTCGGCGCTGTCGACGTCGTTCCGGTAGCCCACGATGCGGAACTCGCCGAACGGCGTGGGCAGGCGCGCATCGGCGATGCGGTGCACCAGCCGCTCGGTCCGGAGCCGGTACGCGACGAGCTGCGCGAGCGTCACGAACGTGAGGTTGAGCCTCTCCGCCAGCTGCATGAGCTGCGGGCGCCGTGCCATCGACCCGTCGGCGCTCAGGATCTCGCAGATGACACCGGCGGGATACAGGCCGGCCAGCCGCGCGAAGTCCACGCTGCCCTCCGTGTGACCGACGCGTTGCAGCACGCCACCGGGCCGCGAGCGGAGCGGAAAGATGTGCCCCGGACGGCGCAGGTCGGACGGGATGGTGCGCGGATTGAGCGCCACGTGAATCGTCGCCGAGCGGTCAGCGGCGGAGATCCCGGTGGTGACGCCGAAGCGCCGGTCGGCGTCGATGCTCACGGTGAACGCGGTGCCGAGTTCCTCGGTGTTCCGCTCGGTCATCTGCGGCAGGCCCAGTTCATCGCACCGCTCGCCCGGCAGGGCCAGGCAGATCAGTCCGCGGCCATGCACGGTCATGAAGTTGATGAGTTCGGGCGTGACCAGTTCGGCCGCGCAGACGAGGTCGCCCTCGTTCTCGCGGTCCTCGTCGTCGGCGACGATGATGATCTTCCCGTTGCGCAGGTCCTCGATCGCCTGCTCGATGCTGTGCCGTGTCATGCTGCCTTCATGAATCTTGACGGTGGCCCGGGAGCCGTGCCAGGTGCGGCAGCAGCAACCCTTCGACGTACTTGCCGAGCGTGTCGGACTCGACGTGCACCGCGTCCGCGAGGCGGCGTTCGCCCAGCGTCGTATGCTCCAAGGTAAACGGAATCAGGGCGATCTGGATCACACCCGGCTCCGGGATCGCGTTCACCGTGAGGCTCACCCCGTCGATGGTGATCGACCCCAGCGGCACGCTGACGCGGGCCACCTCGGGCGGCACCTTGATGTCCAGCAGGCGGGCATCGTCCCGCTCCCGGACATGCAGGACGAGCCCCACGCCGTCGACGTGTCCCTGCACCAGGTGTCCCCCCATCCGGTCACCTACCCGGAGGGCCCGCTCGAGGTTCACCCTCCGCCCCGCGACATACGTGCCGAATGCCGTCCGGTCGAGCGAGGTGGCGATGATGTGCACCACGAAACCGGCGTTGGCGACACCCTTCACGGTGAGGCAGGCGCCGTCCACCGCGATGCTCTCACCCAGTTCGAGCCCCCTGTAGGGCGCATCGATAACCAGTTCGAGCCCATGGTCGTCACGCCGCGCGCGCGACACCGACCCTACGGCCGTGATCAGTCCGGTGAACATCTAGCGGCGATCCACCACGAGCAGCGTATCCTCCCCCAGGGCGCGCCGGTCGACTACACGCCAGCGCGGCGCCAGTTCCAGTGATGTGCCCGGCAGGCCGGTCACCGCCGGCACGCCCTCGCCCAGCCAGAGCGGGCTCTGCACCCAGTACAGTCGATCGACCATGTCTTCCGCCAGCAGCGCGCCGGCGAGTTGCCCCCCACCCTCCACCAGCACGCTCTCGACCTCCTCGTCGCGCAGCGTCGCAAGCGCTTCGGCCAGCGACCTGGTCTCGCGGACGTCCACACCGGCGCTGGCGAGCGCGCGCTGTGCTGCGCCGGTCCCCGGCGCCACGAACACCGTCGTCGGAGTCTCCCGCGCCGTTTTCGCCAGGGCCCCCTCGGCCGAGAGCTGGCTGCTCCGGCCGAACACCACTCGCCGCGGCGTGCGCCGCGGGACCACCGTACCGCGCACGGTGAGCGAAGGGTCGTCCAGGCGCGCCGTATTGCTGCCAACGGCCAGGGCATCGAATCCGGCGCGCAGCCACTGTACCCAGGCGCGCGCGTCGGGTCCGCTGATCCAGCGCGAACGCCCCTCGCGATCGGCGATGCGGGCATCGAGCGAGGTGGCCAGCTTGAGCGCCACGTACGGGCGCCGGCGAGAGCCCTGTGCATGGAGGAACACCGCGTTCTGCGCCGCGGCCTCGCGCTGCATCAGGCCGATCTCCACCTCGACACCATGCCGCCGAAGGTACTCGGCGCCACCCGCCGCGACCGGGTTCGGGTCAGCGACCGCCGCCACCACCCGCGCAATGCCGGCGCGTTGAACCAGGTCGGCGCAGGGCGGCTGCTTCCCCTGGTGCGCGCAAGGCTCGAGGGTGACGACCAGCGTCGCCCCGCGAGCCCCGTCCCCCGCTGCCGCCAGTGCCAGCGCTTCCGCGTGCCGGTCACCGAACTCGGCATGGAAGCTCTCACCGATCACTTCGCCATCGCGGAGGACGACAGCACCCACGAGTGGATTCGGCGCCACCCGTCCCCACCCTCGCCACGCCAGCTCGATGGCACGCGCCATCGCGTCCGCCTCGGTCACGCTCACTCGCTGTAGCGGACGGCGCGCTCCCCCGCCTCGACAGTGCCAATGACCCAGGTCTCGACGCCGGCCACGCGAGCCGCGGCGCGCGCGAGGTCCACGGAGGCCGCGGGCAGCACCGCGATCATCCCGATGCCGAGGTTGAATACCTCGCGCATCTCGGGCTCACTCACATCGCCTGCCTGCTGCAGGAACCGGTAGAGCGCCGGCCGCTCCCATGCCTTCATGTCCACCGTGGCGCGGCAATGCTCCGGGAGCACCCGGATCAGGTTGCCGCCGATGCCGCCACCCGTGATATGGGCGAGGGCATGCACCTGGCCCAGGACGGGCGCCAGGCTCGGCACGTAGCTCCGGTGCACCGCAAGGAGCGCATCGGCCACCGACTTGCCCGTCTCACCGAGCGTATCGCTGAGCTTGAGTCCCGCCTGCTCGAAGATGATGCGTCGCGCCAGGGTGTAGCCGTTGGTGTGGAGACCGGTGGAGGCATACCCGAGCAGCATGTCGCCCGGCACCACCTGGTCGCCGTGCAGCGCGGCATCCTCCTCCACCACGCCGATGATCGTGCCCGCCAGGTCAAAGGTGCCGGCCTGATAGAGACCTGGCATCTGCGCCGTCTCGCCGCCGGCAAGCGCCATGTTGTGGTTGCGGCAGCCTCGCGCGATGCCCTCGACGATGCCGGCAATCATGTCCACCCCAAGTGCCGCGCCCGCGACGTAATCCATGAAAGCTATCGGCCGGGCCGCATGCACCAGGATATCGTTGACGCTGTGATTGACGAGGTCCTCGCCCACCGTGTCGAACCGCCCGGCCTCGAGCGCCACCAGCACCTTGGTACCGACGCCGTCGGTGCTCAGTACCAGCACCGGCTTCTTCATGCCCGCCGGAACCCGCACCATGCCGCCGAACGCGCCGACCAGGCCCACGGAAAGCGGGGTGCGGGTACCGGCCACGAGGTGGCCGATCCTCTCCTTGGCGGCATCGGCGGTGTTGAGGTCGACACCGGCGGCCGCATACTGGCGCGCGGTCACGCGGCGGGCTCCACCAGCTCGACGTGGGTCAGCTGCCGGAACGCGCGGGCCCGGCGCTCGACCTGGTCGAGTGTCACGCCGTCGAATCCATGGACGCCGAACTGCGAGACGGCGAACGACCCCATGACGCTGCCGTACACCATCGCGCGCCGGAATTCCGCGTCGCTCACGGCACCGCTGCGCGCGAGGTAGCTCATGAAGCCCCCGGCAAACGCATCACCCGCGCCGGTGGGATCGAATACTTCCTCCAGCGGGAACGCCGGCGTGAAGAACGTCTGCTCGCCGCCCATCAGGAGCGCGCCGTATTCACCCTGCTTGATCACCACACGCTTGGGACCGTGCTTCAGGATCCAGCGACCGGCGCGATGGATGTTCCAGTCGCCCGAAAGCTCGCGCGCCTCACCGTCGTTGACCATCAGGATGTCCACCCGCTTCAGGAGCTCCATCAGCGCATCCCGCTTGCTCTGGATCCAGTAGTTCATCGTGTCGCAGGCCACCAGCTTCGCATTCGGCACCTGCTCGAGCACGCCCAGCTGCAGCTCCGGATCGATGTTGCCGAGGAACAGGAACTCCGAGTTCCGGAACTTCGGCGGCAGCTTCGGCTGGAACGCGCGAACACGCCCAGCCGGGTCTCCAGGGTCTCGCGGCTCTGCAGGTCGTACGAATACTTCCCCTTCCAGCGGAAGCTTTCGCCCTGGGCATGCTCGACGCCGGACCAGTCGATCCCCCGGGGCGCCAGGAGCTCGAGTTCCTTCATCGGGTAGTCGCTGCCCACCACGCCGACGACCTGCACCGGGTGGAGGATCGCTCCGGCCACGCTGAAGAAGACCGCCGAGCCGCCGAGGGCATCAGCCGTCTCGCCGAACGGGGTGAAGATGGAATCGAGCGCCACACTGCCGACGACAAGCAGGCTCATGAGTCAGATCCGTTCGGGGGCGGAAAGGCCGAGCACGGCGAGGCCGTTGGCCAGGGTGATGCGCGCGGCGCGCGCGAGGAGCAGCCGCGCACTCTCGATTGCGGCGGGCTCACCCACCGTGCGCGTGTGGTGATACCAGCCGTGCACAATGCCGGCCAGTTCATGCAGGTAGGTCGTCATCCGGTGCGGCTCCCGCTCGTGCGCCGCCTTCGCCACGACTTCAGGCAGTTCGGCCAGCTTCTTGAGCAGCTCCGTGTCTTCCGGCGCGGGGAGCGAGGCGAGGTCGAGCGCGCCGCTCACGGCACCGGGCTCGATTCCCGCCGTGCGAAAGATGCCGCAGAGGCGCGCGTGCGCCATCTGCACGTAGAAGATCGGGTTCTCATCCGTCTGGCGCTTCGCGAGCTCGATGTCGAAGGTGAGCTGCGAGTCGCCCTTCCGCGACAGGAAGAACCAGCGCGCCGCATCGGTACCCACCTCGTCCACCAGGTCGCGCAGGGTCACGAAGGTGCCGGCTCGCTTCGACATCTTCACCTCTTCGCCGCCCCGCACGACCTTCACCAGCTGCACCAGGATCACGTCGAACTTCTCGTCCTCGAAGCCGAGGGCCCGCAGGACCGCGCGCACTCGCGGGATGTAGCCGTGATGGTCCGCGCCCCAGACGTCGATGAGCGCGTCGAATCCGCGTTCCAGCTTGTCGATATGGTACGCGATGTCGGGCAGGAAGTACGTGTAGCTGCCATCCTGCTTCCGCAGCACCCGGTCGAGGTCGTCCCCGAACTCGGACGTGCGGAGCCAGAGGGCGCCGTCCTTTTCGTACGTCAGGTTCCGGTCGTGCAGGAGGTCGAGCGCATCCGACACCGCCCGCCGGTGATACATCCCCTGCTCCGACGTCATCACGTTGAAGCGCACGCCGAAGTCGGCGAGATCCTTGTCCTGCTCCTCCCGCTGGATCTCGAGCGCGAGTTCCCGGCTGCGCTTGATGCCCTCCTCGTACGGCAGGTCAGCAAAGCCCCTGCCTTCCCGCTCCAGCACCAATGCCGCGTTCTCCTGCAGGTACAGTCCGTGATAGCCGCCGTCAGGAATCGCCGCCTCGCGTCCCATCGCCTGCTGAACCCTGGCCCAGAGGCTCTGTGCCAGCCGGTCGATCTGC
The DNA here is from genome assembly GCA_963789925.1 of uncultured Gemmatimonadales bacterium. GTDB lineage: Bacteria > Gemmatimonadota > Gemmatimonadetes > Gemmatimonadales > GWC2-71-9 > JAGGAG01. The sequence goes on along the minus strand of CAWBMQ010000004.1, from coordinate 331,351 downwards.
ACCCCGGCGTCGTTGATATAGAACTCGCGGGTCACCGCATGTCCGCTCCAGTCGAGGAGCGACGCCGTCGCGTCGCCCAGCGCCGCGCCCCGCCCGTGGCCCACGTGCAATGGGCCCGTCGGGTTGGCCGAGACGAACTCCAGGTTCACCTTGACCCCCTCACCCACCCGGCTCCTTCCGTACCGCGCGCCCTCGGCGAGGATGCGCGCGTGCAGCGCCGCGAGTGTATCGCTCGCGAACCAGAAGTTGATGAACCCGGGGCCAGCGATCTCGGTCTTGGCGATGAGGCTCGGCGGGGCCTGCAGCTCGCGCAGCACCTCCTCGGCGACGGCGCGCGGGTTGGAGCGCCGCCGCTTGGCCAGTGTGAGCGCCAGGTTGGTGGCGAGGTCGCCGTGCGTATCATCGCGCGGCCGCTCCAGCACGAAGTCGACGTCGCCATCGCCCAGCGCGCGCGCCACCCGCTCGAGTTCAACCCGCAACACGTCGCTACTCACTGGCCTTGGCCTTCTTGGCGGGGGCCTTCTCAGCTTTCGGCGCCGGCTTCTCGGCGGCGGCCGGCTTGGATGTGCCGTCGGTCACACCCGGCTTCGCCGCCTCAGCCGCCTTGCTGGCTGTATCGGCCGACTCGCGCGCCTTGTCGTTTCTCGGGCCCTTCCCGTCCTTGCCGTAATCGGTGATGTAGAACCCGCTGCCCTTGAAGTGCAGTCCGGCTCCGCCGGAGATCTTGCGCACGGCCGCCCTGCCGCACACCGGACACTTGGCGCGTGGCTTGTCGCTCATCTTCTGGAAGAGCTCGAACTCGTGGCCCTGCGGGCAGGCGTATTCGTAAGTCGGCATGTCGCTGCTTGTATCCTAAGTTCAGGTAACAGCGGAACTTAGCTTGTCACGAGGTGAGTGGCAACTCGGAGAATGGCGGGAGCCCGCTCTCAGCTTTTCGCCTTCTGGCTTTTCCGAACCTGTGGTTCCTCACGGAGCAGGCTCCCCAGCTTCCTGGGGGCGACGAGCAGGTAGCTATCCCTCAGGAGGTCAGCGACTTCCGCCCAATCCACCTTGCCATCGAGCCAGATCCCGATCCAGCCACTGGGGCCCACATAAGGCGGCTTGAAGAAGCGTGTGGGTGCCAGGCCGACCATCAGTTCCTGGTTGCCGGGCGCCGCCTTGCACCACACGGCGGAACGACCCCCGCCGTGGTGGTTGCTGGCATCGGCGAACATTGCGAAGAGCTTGTTCTTGACCCGGAAGGTGGGCTCACCCCAGGCCTCCACCTCATGCGCCTCAGGCAGGGCGAGGCAGAGCTTTCTCAGTTTCGGCAACGGGGAGACGCGAGGCATGACAGAACCTACCCATCTTCGAGGTTTCGCTGGCCCCGCATCGCTTGCCGCTCACGCGGTTCCGCGACGATCCGGCCTCCCTACCGCGTGCAGCGCCGAGTCTCGCACTCGCCCGATCGTGTCGGCCACGAACCGGACGTCATCACGCGACCCGATGACGAGCGGGCTCCGCTCGTGCAGCGACAGGGGCACCCGCTCCATGATCCGCCGTTCGCCGTCGGTCGCCGCGCCGCCCGCCTGCTCGGCGATGAAGGCCATCGGGGCGCACTCGTAGAGCAGGCGCAATTTCCCGTTCGGGTTCTTCTTGTCGGCGGGATACATGAAGATGCCACCAGCGATCAGGTTGCGGTGGAAGTCGGCCACGAGCGAGCCGATGTAGCGGCTGTTCTTGCCCGCGATGTATTCCGGCAGGTCGCCGTGGAAGCCGCGCACCGCCGTCTGCACACCTTTGTCCCACCGCGCGAAGTTGCTCTCGTTCACGCTGTAGTACTTGCCCACCGCGGGCGTCACGATGTTCGGGTGCGACAGGAGGAACTCGCCGATCGTCGGGTCCAGCGTGAAACCGTGCACGCCCTGCCCCGTGGTGTACACCAGCATCGTGCTCGAGCCGTACATGACATAGCCGGCCGCCACCTGCTGGACCCCCGGCTGCAGGACGTCCGCCACCGTGCCGCGGCCATGGTCGCTGACCCTCCGGTAGACGCTGAAGATCGTCCCGACTGCTGCGTTGACGTCGATGTTGGAAGAGCCATCCAGGGGATCGAAGAGCACCACGTACTTGCCCGGGCGGTACTGCGAGGGAATCGGGATCATTTCCTCATCTTCCTCCGACCCCATGACGCAGACTCGGCCGGTGAACTTCAGGGATTCCTTGATCGCCTCGTTGGCGAGGACGTCGAGTTTCTGCTGGTCCTCGCCCTGCACGTTTCGGTTCTCCGCCGAGCCCAGGATGTCCACCAGGCCCGCGCGGCGAATGGAAGCCGCGATCAGCTTGGTGGCGAGGGCGATGTCGTAGAGCAGGCTGGAGAGTTCTCCCGTTGCGTCGGGAAAATCCCGCTCCTGGTCCATGATGAATCGCTCGATGGTGGTGACTGCTGTGCGCATGAGGCTGGCGACTCCAGGCTGATGTTGGCCGGCGACCCTGTCACGTCGAACGCATACCGGTGCGACCGTCCGCGGACCTCCCCGTGGCGGCCGTCCGTGATGACGGTGATCGTGCCCTCCTGATCGGTTCTCCAGATCGTAGCATGCTGGACGCCGAGCCGCTGCAGTGCATCGGGCGAGGGATGGCCGTACCGGTTGTGGCTCCCCACCGACAGGATCGCGATGGTGGGCGACAGTTCCCGGAGCCAGTTCGTCCCGCTCGCCGTGCGGCTGCCGTGATGCCCCACCTTGAGCAGGTCCACGTGACCCACACGACCCCTCAGCGTCGCCTCCGGCGCCGCGCCGGCATCGCCCATGAAGATGGCGCGAAAGCCGCCGTAGCGCACCAGCAGCACCACGGAATCGTCGTTGAGGTCGACCCCCCAGCCGCTCCACGCCGTATCGGGATGCAGGACCGTGAACCGGACACTGTCCACGACGAACTCCTCGCCCCTTCGCGCCGCGTCCCAGGCCGCGCCCGACCGGCCCACGACCCCAAGCATCTCGCGATAGGTAGAGTCGGTTCCCGGCGTCGCGGGTTCGACCACCGTGCCCACCGGCATCGATCGCAGTACCGCGCCGAACCCGCCCACGTGATCGAGGTGCGCATGCGACGCCGACCAGCACGTCGATGGCTTCGGCGCCTTCGCGCTGCAGCAGCGGAACCACCCGGCTCTCACCGGCGTCGAAGCGGTCATCCCGGGGCCCGGCATCGATCACGACGAAATGGCCGTTCGGTGTACGCAGTACCGCGGCATCGCCCTGGCCCACGTCCACAAAATGCAACGTCAGTCGGCCCGCGCCAGACTGCGGCCACCCGAGGTCGGGCACAGCGCGATCCACACCCCCGCCACCCCGGCCAGCAGCAGCCGGCCTGATGCGAGCGAAGCGTTGCCGTGGCGGGGCGTCGCCCAGCACAGCAGCAGCAGGAGCAGGAGCCAGGGCACCGCGCTGCCGGGCACCCCGTTCATGACGAAGTGACCCAACGGAACGCGTGCGCCCCACTCGGCGATGAGTTCCAGCAGGTGCAGGGACACACCGCTGCCGGCGGCGAGGGCACTGCTGGCGAGGGTGAACGGCGCGAGCAGGAGACTCGCAAGCACCCCGGGCACCGCCACGGCAGCGACCGGGATCGCGACGAAGTTGAGCGCGATACCGATGGGCGCCACCGCCCCGAGCAGCCATGCCGTGACCGGTGCGGTCGCGACCGTCGCGCCGACCGACGATGCTGCCGACTGCCAGAGCCAGTGCCATGCCGCCAGCCTCCCCGGCCCAGCGCGAAAACCGTACTGCGCCCCAGAGCGAGAGCACCGAAAGCCACCCGCCCAGGTCGAACACGGCGAAGGGATCGAGCAGGAGCACCACGAGTCCGGTCGCCGCAAGCATCGCGTCGGGCTGCACGGCACGTTGTCGCCACCGAAGCCATACCAGCACCCATGCCATCGCCGCGGCGCGGACGGCCGGCGCCGGCCAGCCAAGGAATGCCACGTACAGCATCGCGACGGAGGCGGCGACTGCGAGTGATGGAACCCGCGGCATCCCGAGTTGGCGAAGAATCAGGACGACCCACGCCGCGATGAGCCCGATGTGAAAGCCGGAGATCGAGAGCAGGTGTACGAGACCCGACGAGGCGAACGATGTTTTCAGTTGCCGGTCCATGCCGCTGCGCCGCCCAACGACGAGCGCATCCACCAGCGGCGCCCGCGCGCCATACAGCGTTGCCGATGCACGCGCAAGAAAATTGCGCACTCGAAACTCGAGGCGGTCAACGCGTTCCCCCGGCGTCGCGTCCTTCACGGTCAGCAGCCCATCGGGCTCGACCAGCCGCCGGATGCCGGGCGTCCAGATCGCGTCGACGGCGAGCCTGCGTCCCGCTTCCTGCGGTTCCCCCCTGGGAAATCGCGCCGTGACTCCGCCATCGCACCCGGCGCCGATGGGCTCGACGGCAGCAAGGCCGCCCGCATCCGTCACCGGTTCGAGCAACAGCACGTCGAGACTGAACCTTCCCGTGGGCAACCTGGCAGCGCAGGTGCGATCCACGCCGTGACGCGCGATCAGGCCGATCGTGAATCCTGCGGCGGCCCCGGCGATGAACACCATCGCGCGCCGCTCCCGCAGGAGTGCCGCGATCCCGGCAACCAGGACCCCGCACCCCATGGCCCAGAAATGCGAGAGGCCGGTCGCGAGACCGGCCCCGAAGCACATTACAAGCAGAACGGACGGTGGAGGGATCACCCCTTCGAGGCCTGCCGCGACTTGGGACAACGCGGCGCCATCGACACCTTCCGGAATGCCTCCATGACCACGACGTCGATTTCCGCCCGGTTCTGCTGCTTCTCCAGGTTTACCTCGGTGACCACCTGGCCCTCGAGCGACGCCACGTAACGCGGCGGGACGCGGTTCAGCGCGAACACGAAGATGTCGTCCCGGCAGTACTCACAGCCGCAGAACGTGGGAAAGTTGTGCCGCAACGTGTCGTACGCCGCCTGCACATGTTCCTCTACAAGGTTCCGGATCATAGCACCGCCAGCTGGGGACGACGGACTGTCCCGGTGAATGTGGCACCGGTGGTTCCGGTGAGTTGCACCACGTGATACTCGCCGATCGCGGACGCCGGCAGGTCCACCAGCACCGACAGGTTGCCGCGCGTGCGCGCGAGCATCAGGTCCCCCCGTTTCGCGGGTCGCTCAACCAGCACCTCGTGTGTCGAGCCGATTCGCGCCAGGTTGTGCCGCCGGGCCTGAGACCTGACCACTCCGATGAGGCGCTCGAGCCGCTCCGACGCGATCATGTCATCGACGTGATCGGCCAGGCGCACCGCCGGCGTGCCTTCGCGGACCGAGTACTTGAACGTATAGGCCTCGTCAAATCCGGCCTCTGTCACGAGTGACAGCGTCTCGGCGAACTGCGCCTCGGTCTCCCCGGGAAAGCCGACGATCAGGTCGGTGCTGATCGTGAGGCCCGGAATCGCCGCGCGCAACTCAGCCACCACCTCGAGATACCGCTCGCGGGTGTAGCGTCGCAGCATCCGCCGGAGCACGGCGTTCGAGCCGCTCTGCGCCGGCAGGTGCACGTGCTCGCACACCGCATCGACCTCGGCCATCGCCGCGATGACCCGGGGCGTGAAGTCGGTCGGGTACGGACTGGTGAACCGGAGCCGCCGGATGCCATTCACAGCCCCCACGCCCCGAAGCAGGTCGGCGAAGTCGTGCGTGCCGTCGTGATAGCTGTTGACGGTCTGCCCCAGCAGCGTCACCTCGGAAGTGCCATCCTCCGCGAGCTTCCGTACCTCCGTCACCACGTCATCCAGCTTGCGGCTCCGCTCCGGGCCGCGCGTGTACGGAACAATGCAGAAGGTGCACTTGTAATCGCAGCCGCGCTGGACCGTCACGAAGCGGGTCGGTGAGGCGTCGCGCACCGGCGGAACATCCTCGTAGTGCTCCCACGACCGGAATTCGGTGTCCGTGACCCGGTGGCCCGCGGTCGCCTGTGCCAGCAACATAGAGAGGTTGCGGTAGCCATCGGGCCCGACGACGAGGTCGACCCGCGGGGCCTGCTCGAGCAGCGCCGGCCCCAGGCGCTGCGCCATGCAGCCCACCACGCCGAGGACGTCGCCCTGCCGCTTGAACCGCTGTAACTCGCCCACCCGGCCCGCGACCCGCAGTTCGGCGTTGTCCCGAACCGCACAGGTGTTGACGAGCATTACGTCCGCGTCATCGGGGGCATCCACGCGCTCGTAACCCTCGCGCGCCGAGCACGCCGAGCATGAGCTCGGTGTCGGCCACGTTCATCTGGCAGCCGTAGGTCTCGATATAGACGCGCTTGGTCATCGGGAAAAGATACCCCTCCGGCGGACGGCGGGGTACGGCACTACGGTCGGATGCTGAATCCGGTGTACAGAAGCCAGCCACGTTCCGAGATACCGGTGTCCGTGGCACTGCGCCATACCCGCTCGAGGCTGATGTCGATGCCGCCCCGCTGCTTGGCGAAGCGGGCGCCGGTGCCGACCGCCAGCGCAAATTCGTGGGGCTGCACGGGAGTGTCTTCGCCGATGAGGAACGGGAGCGTGCCATAGCGCACGCCGATCCGCAGCGGGAACTGCGTGGTGCGCCGCACCCGCGACGTGAGCTCGCCCCCGGCGCTCAGTTCCAGGCTGTTGCTCGCCCCCGGGGCACCCAGCCCGACCATTCCCTCGTTCGCCGAGGACCAGGTGCGATAGACCGCCTGGGTCGCTACCTGCAGGAGCGGCGTTATGCGGAAGATTCCGGAACCGGCGAAGGTCCACGGCAGGCCATAGCTGGAACCGAGCGCCGTTGCCCCGCCGTACAGTGCCGAGTCGACGTTCACGCTTGCGGTGAAGTCTTTCCGGATGAGCGCGGCGAGCGTCACCTTGCTGCTGACGTCACGCGTGGCGCCGACCGCCAGGCCGAAGCCGGTGGTGGACAGCTCGGCTGACTGCAGCACGGGCGTGTAGAGGGTGTCATCGAACGCGCGACGAGCCACCAGCCGATCGGTACCGGTGATGAGGTGGAACGCGAAACCGATCGTCGGTCTGCGGAATCGTCCGGATCGCGAAGGCGAGCTGCAGGTCGCTCAATCCGCCGCGCGACCGGGTCGTGTCGGTATAGGCCCGCACGCTGTCGCGCAGCACGATCGAGTCGCGCACAGCCAGGGTGAAGTCACGGTTCAGGTACGTAGTGGCGCCCACGCCGATCGCGTAATGTCCCCGGCGTATCGGGGCGGCGATGAAGACGTTGGGAAAGCGGTAGTCGCGCGTCGTGGACGAGCCGGCGGGGGTCTCCACCGAACGGAAGTCCCCCTGCAGCGTGAAGGATGCCGTCCCCGTCTGGAGCGGACCCAGCGACGCCGGGCTCAGTTGCGATTCCGGATCGAACATCCCCGTGCTGCCCCCGGTGCCGATGGCAGCCGCCGAATACGGCCGCCCCGGAAAGCCCGGACCGCGCACACCGAAGATCGACGCCTGGGCCGCCAGCGCGCCGGGAACGCACAGCAATCCCAGGGCAAGCAGGGTCAGTCGAGGCGTCTTCATGGGAGGGCGAATTGGTACGGGCGCACGTAAGTGATACGCAGGCGGGGTTGAGAGGCTGGCGTGGCGGTCGACCCGAACACCGGCGCGGAAAACGACGAGGCCTCCGGGAAGAGCAGCAGGAAGATCGCCGGCGGGCGGGCGACTTGACCCTGCCAGAGCTTGACGGTGCTGAGCACTTCGATCGACATCGTCGCACTGGTTGGCACCGAGAACCCGTGGGCCCCGTTGACATCCGGAATCAGCGGGGACTTGGCGCCCAGGTCCACGAGGACGCCCTGTGCCACGATGGTCGAAGTCACGTTGGCGAGGCCCGTCACTTCGCTCACCGGCACCATTTCGAGCGTCGCACGGATGATCTCCGCGGTGTCCTTCAGAACGATGGGCCAGTCGAACCGCATGAGAGCGCGCGCCGAGGGCGCGCCGCCCACCACCAGCGTGGTTGGTGTCGGTGCCGGGAACGGCACCTTCGTGACGTACGTGTTGTAGCTGGGAACGCGGGCGATCGAGACCTGCTGCAACGCCGTGTCCGTCACGGCGGCATGCACCCACGTCCGGAAAGTCGGGGCGCCGGTGCCCGCCCGGACCGTGAGGATCCGCACGCCCGTGGCGGCCGGCGCGGTCAGTGCCACGCCGATGCGGAGCACACCCGAATCGGCCGGGGTGAGCGCCACCCGGGCCAGCGTCTCGCCGCTGAACAGCGCCTGTACCGCGCCCGTGTGCAGCGTATCGGGAACCTCAACCGTGTCGAGGAACGATTCCGGGGTCAACGCCGCGGTCAGTTCGGCGAACGTGGCGGCGGAGTCCACCGTGGGAGGCAGCTTGTACAGCAGCAGCGCGACGCCAGGCTGCAGGGAATCGCGGGCGTCGATCGTGAGGGTGATCGCGACCGAATCGATGGTGTAGCTTCGTGCCGTGTCCTGCACGAAGACGCTGTCGCCCCGGCGGATGAACCGCACGAACCCGCGCGCATCGGCCGCCGGCAGGTTGTTGCTCACCAGGAATCCGGTGGCCAGGTTGGCCGTGACATACCCGGCGAACGAGCTGTCGCTGCCGGGGATGGGCGTGAGAACCGTGTCGTAGATGGTGATCTGCCCGCCGGGGCAGAGCTCGGGGCAGTTGACGGGAGTGAGGAGCCGCTCGGAGCAGGCCGCCGTCGCCAGGGCAATGGCGGCGAGCGACGCGGTGGTGGACCAGCGCCGGATGAACGTCGAGACGGCAGCGCTCATGCCAGGTTGCCGGGGCCGAAGGCGTCCGGCAGCAGGTGCCGCAAGGTCCAGGTGACATGCGTGCTCGGCCCCACCGATTCCCCGGCCAGGTCGAACCCGAACTCGGCGAGCACCTGCCGGCAGGCACCGCACGGCATCGCCGGCGGCTCGGATCCCACCACGATGACGATGCGCCGGAACCGTCGCGCGCCCGCCGTCACCGCGCTGGCAACGGCCGAGCGCTCCGCACAGATCGTAAGTCCGAAGGACGCGTTCTCGATATTGCAGCCGGTGTAGATCTGCCCATCCTCCGCCTCGAGCGCGGCACCCACCTGATATCTCGAGTACGGGGCATAAGCCTGCTGCTGCGCGCGGCGCGCCGCCGCGACCAGCGTTTCAGTCACGCCAGACCTCATGAAGAAATGAATCGCCGGCGGGCAGCTTCGCCGCGCCGAGGAACTCCGCTACCGTCTGCCCCACATCGGCGAAGCTGCGTCGCACTCCCAGTGCGACCGGCCGCACCTTCGGGCCCCAGACCAGCAGCGGCACCACCTCGCGAGAATGATCGGTGGAGGGCGTCGTAGGATCGTTGCCGTGGTCCGCGGTGAAGATAATCAGGTCGTCCGGCTTGCCGGAGCCGAGGATCCCGGGCAGGGCCGCATCCAGTTCGAGTAGCCCCCGGTGGAACCCCGGAACGTCGTTCCGGTGCCCCCAGCTCTGGTCGAACTCGATCACGTTGGCGAACAGGAACCCGCGCTCCAGGCTCACCAGTGCCTCGCGGATCAGCTGGTACGCCTCCGCGTTCGTGGCGGTGTGCCGGCTGCTGATGCCCCGCCCTGCGAAGAGGTCGTCCACCTTGCCCACCCCGACCACCGGCACGCCTGCCTGGCCGAGGCCGTCAAGCAGGGTCGGGCCGACCGGCTCGATGCTCAGGTCCTTCCGGTTCGGGGTGCGCGTCCAGTGACCCGGCGTTCCCACGAATGGTCGCGCGATGACCCGCGAAACGGCGTGTTCCCCGGTCAGCATCTGCCGCGCGATCGCGCACGCTTCGTACAGTTCCGGCAGGGGCACCGTCTCCTCGTGCGCCGCCACCTGGAAGACGCTGTCGGCAGAGGTATAGACGATCCAGCTGCCGGTGCGGAGATGTTCCTGGCCCAGCTGGTCGAGGATCACCGTGCCGGATGCCGCCCGGTTGCCCAGCACGCCACGCCCGGTGCGACGCGAGAACTCGGCGATCAGCGCACTGGGAAACCCTTGCGGATAGGTCGCGAAAGGCTTCGGCAGCACGAGGCCACACAGCTCCCAGTGACCGGTCGTGCTGTCCTTCCCCGGACTCACCGGCTCCAGGATGCCGTGCGCCGCCATCGGTGCCGGAACAGGCGTAAGGCCCCGGATCGGCGCACAGCGACCCAGCCCAAGGCTCTCGAGGTTCGGGAGCACCAGCCCACCGACGGCGCGGGCGACATTCCCCAGGGTGTCGCTCCCGGTATCGCCGTACGCCGCGGTATCCGGTGCTTCACCGCATCCCAGACCGTCGAGCACGATGATCGCAGCGCGACGCCTGCCGCTCACGGATCGGCCCCGCTGTACTGGCGAACCACCCGCGACGAGAGTGACGTGAGCAGCTCGTAGCTGATCGTTCCGGCCGCCACGGCCTGCTGGTCGAGCGTGACGAGTCCACCAAACACCATGGCCACCTCGCCCGCGGCAGCGCCAGACTCGACCATCGTCATATCCATCGTCACGCGTCCGAGGATCGGCGCATCGCCGTCCGCGCAGCTCGACCGCGCCATGATTCGAGAGCGAACGCGGCATGCCGTCCGCGTACCCGATACCGAGGGTCGCGGCCGACACCTCGCCAGGGGCGACCCAGGTGGCACCGTAGCTCACGGAGTCGCCAGCCTGCAGCTGGCGCGTTGCGATCACGCGGGCGCACAACCGCGCCACCGGTTCCGGGGCGACCCCGCCCGCCGCGCCGCCATAGAGGAAGATGCCCGGCCGGACGAGGTCGGCGGCGTAGCGCGTACCGACGAGGGCCGCGGCACTGTTCGCGGCATGCACCAGCGGCGGATGCGAGGGCAGCGCACTCAGCACCAGCTCGAACCGCTCCCACTGCACTTGGGTGGCGGCGGGATCAGTGTCCGAGGAGTGAAAGTGGGTAAACACGCCCTCCCAACCGCGCGCCGTCCCGAGCAGGCGCGCCGCCTCGGCGAGCGCCCGCCCGTCGGTCCAGCGGAGGCCGGCGCGCGACAGGCCGGTGTCGATCTCGAGATGGAAGGGCCTGCCGTTCGGGATCCACGCGGCGAGCGAGGCGACGTCCCCGAGCGACGGCCGCAGATCGTGGGCCACGCAATCGTCAAGGCTTGCCGGCACAACGGGCGAGCACACGAGGATAGGACGGGAAATCCCGGCAGCCCGGAGCTCGACCCCCTCGGCCACCGTCGCCACACCGAAGCCCCATGGATCGAGTGACTCCAGGGCCCGGCTGATCCGCACGGCCCCCAGTCCGTAGCCGTTAGCTTTGACCATCGGCAGGAGCCGGGTGCGTGATCGATTCGCGATGGTGCGCGCGTTTCTCACGACCGCCGTGAGATCCACGTCCACCCACGCGCGTGGCGGAGTCGACTCGGGTATTGCCATGTCGGCGCGTAAACTACCGGGACGGAGAACCCATGCAAGACAGGCCGCCGCTGGAGCGGGTGCTCGACCTCGTGAAGGACCTGCGGGTGCGGTGCGCCTGGGACCGCGCCCAGACGCGGGAGACGCTCCGTCCCTACCTCGTCGAGGAAGTGCTCGAGCTCGATCACGCGCTACGCGAGGAAGATCCCGACGCGATCCGCGAGGAACTCGGCGACTTCCTGCTCCACCTGGCCTGGCAGTTCGTCATCGCGGAAGAACGGGGCGAGGCCACGCCGGACGAGATCGCCGATCGTGTCGTGAGAAAGATGGAGCGCCGCCACCCCCACCTCTTCAACCTCGGCCCGCGCGAACCGTGGGAGCAACTCAAGCGGAAGGAGGGGCGGAAGGGTTTGCTCGAGGGACTTCCCCCCACCCTGCCCGACCTGCTCATGGCGTACCGGCTGCAGGAGCGCGCCGCGAGCGTCGGCTTCGACTGGCCCGATGTCGGCGGGCCGCTCAACAAGGTGCGCGAAGAGCTCGGGGAAGTGGAGGAAGAGCTGTCAGTTGGCCAGGATGGTCATGAGGCCCTCGCCGACGAGATCGGCGACCTGCTTTTTGCCGTGGTCAATCTCGCGCGCAAGGCCGGGGTTCAGCCGGGGCCCGCGCTCGATCGCACCAACGCCAAGTTCCGCCGGCGTTTTGCCGAGATCGAGCGGATGGCGGGAGAGAAGGGGATCGACATGCATACTGCGGGGCTGGAGGTGCTGGACGGATTGTGGGACGAAGTGAAACGGCGTGAACGGTAAAGAGTGAACGGTGAACGGGCTCGAGCGATCAGTTCCCGTTCCCGTTCACCGTTCACTGCTTACGCAGTTACGGGTACAGCCGATGCAGCTGCCTCGGAAACGCGATGGCCTCCCGCACGTGCTGAATCCCGCTGATCCACGCCACCGTTCGCTCCACGCCGAGCCCGAAGCCCGAGTGTACGAACGTCCCGTACTTCCGGAGGTCCAGGTACCAGCGATACGCCTCGGGATCGAGCCCCTGGCCCTTGATCCGGGCCAGCAGCAGGTCGTAGTCATCCTCCCGCTGTGAACCGCCGATGATCTCACCGTAGCCCTCGGGCGCCAGGCAATCGTTGTTCAGCACGGTCCGCGGATCCTCGGGGTTCTCCTTCATGTAGAAGGCCTTCACGCCCTTCGGATAGTTGTAGACGAACACCGGGCGGTCGTACTGCTGCGCCAGGAGGGTCTCGTCGTCCCCGCCGAGGTCATGTCCCCACTGCATGTCGGACCCCATGCGGTTCAGCGCGGCGACAGCGTCGGTGTAGCTGATGCGCGCGAAGGGCGCCTTCACCCGCTCCAGCGGCGCGGTGTCGCGTTCGAGTTCCTTGAGTGGCTCGGCGCAGCGCTCCAGCGCGCGGCCCACGATATAGCTCACGAACTCTTCCTGCAGGCGCATGTTGTCGTTCGAGTCGTTGAACGCCACTTCCGGCTCGACCATCCAGAACTCGGTGAGGTGTCGCCGGGTCTTTGACTTCTCGGCGCGGAAGGTGGGACCGAAGCAGTACACCCGCCCCAGCGCGGCCGCCGCGGCCTCGACGTAGAGCTGCCCGGTCTGCGCCAGGTAGGCCTTGCCCAGGTCGAAGTAATCGGTGGAGAAGAGGTTCCCCGCCTCCTCGCCGATGGCGCCGGTGAGGATCGGCGTGTCCACCAGCGACGAAGTCGCGCTGGTAGAAGAAGTCGCGGATCGACTGCACCACCTCATGCCGCACCCGCGCGATCGCGACCTGCCGGCGGCTGCGGAGCCAGAGGTGACGCTGCTCGAAGAGGAACTGGGTGCCGTGCTCCTTCGGTGACACCGGGAAGTCCACGCTCCTTCCCAGCACCTCCAGGCCCGTGACGGTCAACTCGACGCCGGCCGGAGCCCGGGGGTCCTCGCGCACTACACCGGTCACGGCGACCGAGGCCTCCTGCGCAAGCGCCAGGAAGAGGGCCCAGGTGTCCTCGGGTACTTCCCGCTTGGACAGCACGCCCTGCACGTAGCCGGAACCGTCCCGCAGCACGAGGAACGCGATCTTCCCGCTGGACCGGGTGGTCATGACCCAGCCGCGGAGGGTGACGGTCTCGCCGACATGGCGGGGCAGTTCGTTGATGTAAGTCATTGTCATGGCGGGAGGGAGATTACTGGCGGGTCACCCGATGGTCAACTTGCGGCGGACGGGCGGCTTCGCATATTCCGGACTCTCGAGCGCCCTCCGAAGCTTCCCCATAGTGGCACTCGATCTACCGACCGGAGCCGTCATGTCTCAGGGTGCCAGCTTTCTCGCGCAGGTCGAGGCCAGTTTTGACAGGGCAGCCGCGCTGACGAAACACCATCCGACCTTGCTCGGGCAGATCCGTCAGTGCAACACGGTGGTCCAGTTCAGCTTTCCGCTCCGGCGTGACGACGGCACACTGGAGACGATCCATGCCTGGCGCGCCGAGCACAGCCAGCACAAGCTCCCCACCAAGGGCGGCATCCGTTACGACGTGAACGTGGACGCCGAGGAGACCATGGCGCTCGCGGCGCTCATGACCTACAAGTGCGCCATCGTGGACGTGCCCTTCGGCGGCGCGAAGGGTGGCATCCGCATCATCGCGCCACAAGTTCTCCGAGGGCGAGCTCGAGCGGATCACCCGTCGCTACACGTTCGAGCTCGTCCGCAAGAACTTCATCGGGCCCGGCATCGACGTTCCGGCGCCCGACTTCGGCACCGGCCCGCAGGAGATGGCCTGGATCGCCGACACCTACGCCCGATCCGGCCGGACGACCTGACGCGCTCGGCTGCGTCACCGGCAAGCCGGTGCAGCTCAGGGCGGCATCCGCGGGCGCACCGAGGCCACCGGCCGCGGCGTGTTCTTCGGCGTGCGCGAAGCGTGCGACGTCGCCGAGGACATGAAGGCGCTGGGGCTGGCGCCGGGCCTTGCCGGCAAGCGCGTCGTCGTCCAGGGCCTCGGCAACGTCGGGCTACCACGCCGCCAAGTTCCTCGAGGAGGGTGGGCGCGATCATCGTCGGCATCGCCGAGCGCGAGGGCGCGATTCACAATCCCGAAGGGCCTCGACCTGGAAAAGGTCGTGGCCGCACCGCAAGGCGACGCGGCAGCTCCTCAACTTCCCGGGCGCGCACGAACATCGCTCCACCGCTCGCCGCCCTCGAACTCGACTGCGACATCCTGGTCCCCGCTGCGCTCGAGACGGCAGATCACCGCCGAGAATGCCCCGACGATCAAGGCCAAGATCATCGCCGAGGGCGCCAACGGCCCCACCACGAACGAAGCCGACGCCGATCCTGCAGCAGCGCGGCGCGCTGGTGCTCCCCGATCTCTACCTGAACGCCGGCGGCGTCACGGTCTCCTACTTCGAGTGGCTCAAGAACCTCTCCCACGTGCGCTTCGGGCGCATGGAGAAGCGCTTCGACGAGAGTTTTGCCCGCGGATTGATCGGCGGCGTGGAGCGGCTCACCGGCAAGACGCTGGAGCTGGGCGAGAAGGCGGAACTCACTCACGGCGCCGACGAGATCGACCTGGTCAACTCCGGGCTGGAGGAGACGATGATCGGCGCGTATCAGGGCGTGCGCGAAACGAAGGTGGGCCTGGGCAAGGGTGTCGACCTGCGCACTGCCGCCATGGTGACGGCGATCGACAAGGTGGCGGTGATCTATCGCGAAATGGGCATTTTCCCCTAACCCACGCGAAACAGCTCCACGGCCCTCGGAAACCTCGCTATTGCCCGCTCGCGCAGTGGCCCGTGCTCGGGCCGCTGCAGAGATGGATCGCGTTCGATCACGTCCCTCGCCATGGCTCGTGCCTTCTCCAGCAAATCGCCATCCTCCGCCAGGTTGGCGTGACGGAGCGTGATGCCGCCGGACTGCCGGGCGCCGATGAGGTCGCCCATTCCACGCTCCTGCAGGTCCAGTTCCGCGACCTTGAACCCGTCGGTCGTGGCCGCGAATGACCGGAGCCGTTCCGGCACGCCCCCGTCCGCCAGAAGGATGCAGTAGCTCTCATCATCCCCGCGCCCCACCCTGCCCCGCAACTGGTGCAGTTGTGCGAGGCCGAACCGCTCCGGATGCTCCACGACCATGATGGTCGCATTGGGCACGTCGATGCCGACCTCGATGACCGTCGTGGCCACCAGCACACGTACGGTGCCGTCGCGGAAGCGGCGCATCACCTCGTCGCGTTCTTCCGGCTTGAGCCGTCCATGCACCAGTCCGACCTCGACGTCACCGTACCGGCTCCTGAGCTGCTCGGCCATCGTCGTCGCCGCGCGCAGGTCGGCCTTCTCCGATTCGTCGATGACCGGGAGCACCACGTACGCCTGGCGGCCGCGCCGGCACTCCTCGCCCACGAACGTCCAGACCCGCTCCCGCTCCGCGTCCACCCTGATCGCGGTGCGCACCTTGCCCCGCCCCGGCGGGCGCTCGCGCAGCGCCGACACATCCAGGTCGCCATACAGCGTGAGGGCGAGTGAGCGAGGAATCGGCGTGGCGGTCAGGAGCAGCACGTCAGGTGCGGAACCCTTGTTGATGAGCGCAGCACGCTGCTCCACACCGAAGCGGTGCTGCTCATCGATCACCACCAGTCCCAGCTGCCTGAACGCGACGGTCTCCTGCAACAGCGCGTGCGTACCCACGATGATACGTGCCGCGCCCGACGCGATCCGCTTGCGCGAGGATGCCTTGTCGGCAGCCGGCATCCGTCCAAGCAGCACCTCGGGCATGATCCCCAGCGGCGCCAGCAGGCGGGCCAGTGTGGTGGCGTGCTGTTCTGTGAGCAGCTCCGTTGGTGCCATGAGTGCTGCCTGGTGCTGGTTCTCGAGCGCGACCAGCATGGCGAGCAGCGCCACGACGGTCTTGCCCGTTCCCACGTCGCCCATGAGCAGCCGGTGCATGCGCTCCGGCGCCGCCATGTCCGCCGTAATCTGCGTCAGGGCCTTTTCCTGGTCGCCGGTGAGCTGCCATGGCAGCGATTCGCGGAGGCGCCGGGTGAAGGTCGCGTTGCTCACCTGTCCCAGCCCGCCCTTGTCGCGCTTGGCGAGCGCGCGGGCGCGCGCCAGCATCAGCTGCACATCGAACAGCTCATCGAAGGCAAGGCGCCGGCGCCCGAGTTCCGCCTCCGCCGCACTGGACGGGCGGTGCACGACGCGCAGCGCCTCGGGCAAGGTGGGCAGGCCCAGGGCCAGGCGCCTCTCCGGGGGCAGCAGGTCGGCGATGAGCGGAATGAGGGCATCGAGGTGCCGGTCGATCAGCGAGCGGATCTGCCGATGTCCCAGCCCTTCAGTGGCAGGGTAGATCGGGAGGATCAGGCCTTCGGGTGCCGACTCCGCGTCGTCGGCGTCGCCGAGGATGATGAACTCGCGCGGCGCCATTTGCCGGCCGTGATAGAACCGCACCGGCCCCGACACGAGCAGCAGCTGTCCCTCGCGGATGGTGCGGTCGAGGAAGGCCTGGCCGGGCCAGACGCACTCGAGCAATCCCGAGTCGTCGCGCAGCACCGCATGAAAGATCCGGAGACCCTTCCGCGTCGGGAGCACACGCTTGGCCATAACCCGGCCCACGGCCGCGATCTCATCGCCGACACGGGCCTTTGCCAGCGGCGTGAGGGTCGATGCGTCGAGATAGCGATGGGGGAGGTGCCAGACGAGGTCGAGCGCGGTGCGGATGCCGAGGCGGGCGAACGCGTCGGCCCGCTTCTCGCCCACACCCTTGAGGAACTGGATCGGGGTGTCGGGGCGGAGCGATGAAGTGCGGGGGACTATAGCAACCCCTCCGCGTAGGCGCGCGCATCGAACGGGGCGAGGTCGTCGAGGCCTTCACCCAGTCCAACGAACCGGATCGGAAGTCCCAGTTCACGACGAAGCGCAGCGACTGCCCCGCCCCGCGCCGTGCCGTCGAGCTTGGTGACGATGACACCGGTAGGCTGCACCGCCTCGCCGAAGAGCCGCCCCTGCCGGATCGCGTTCTGCCCGACGGTGCCGTCGAGCACGAGCAGTGTCTCATGCGGTGCGCCCGGCACCTTCCGCGTGACGACGCGCGCCACCTTCCGGAGTTCATCCATCAGGTTGTCCTGGGTATGCAGGCGACCGGCCGTGTCGATGATCACCGTGTCGAGCCCTCGGGCGGTCGCGGCTTCGATCGCATCGAAGGCCACCGCAGCCGGGTCACCGCCTTGCGTGCCTGCAACGCACTCCACGCCGATTCGCTGGGACCATACCTGCAGCTGTGACACCGCGCCGGCACGCCAGGTATCGGCCGCGGCGAGCAGCACCTTGCGGCCTTCACCCTTGAGCCGCTTCGCCAGCTTCGCCACGGTAGTGGTCTTCCCAACCCCATTCACGCCCACCACGAGAATGACCGTGAGCCCGCTCGTGGCCCGCGCGATCCGCTCCGGATGCTCCGGGCCTTCCAGCATCGCCGAGAGGCGGTCGACCAGGGCGCCGCGCACATCGTCCTCCTTCTTGAGCTTGCCCGAGCGCACGCCCTGCTCCAGCGCATCCACCAGTTCCATGGTGGCGGGCACACCGAAATCGGCCTCGATGAGCAGTTGTTCGATCTGCTCGAGATCCGCGGCCTTGAGCCCCCGCACCAGCGCGCCCACATCGGTGAGCATGACGCGCTTGAGGCGGCCCCACAAACCCAGCTTCTTCTCGCCTACACGACCGAGTGTCATGATTGAAAGGTAAGGGGTGAGGGGTAAGGGGGATCACCCCCTCACTCCTCACCCCCGACCCGGTTTCTACCGCAGCCCCAGCTTCCTCCGGAAAAGCCACTCCGCGCAAAGCCCGAGCACCGCAATCGCGAACAGCCACGCCCAGTCCCGTGCCGAGGTCCGTGCGTTGCCCGTGACTGCGCTGCCTGCCTTTGACGTGAGTGATGCGGCGCGCGGCAACAGCTCTTCGGAATACTGCTCCACCGCGACCAGCCCTTGCGTGCCGCCCTCGAGCCGGTAGCGCCACGTGCCTGGCGCGAGCCAGACCTCGGCCCGTCCGGCGCCGTCGAATCGGAGCGTGTCGGCTACGCTCGCATCACCGCTGAAGACGACCGGCACGGCGCGCGCCGCTCCCGCCCCCGTCCACTCGAATATCAACGGGCGGCCGTTCGTCACGACCGGCCGCACCGGGTGCGCCGGTCCACGAGCGGTATCCGGCGCACCGAGGAGCCACGTCACCGTCGCACCGATCAGCGCGCGATAGCCCTGCTCGGACGACCCGCCGCGGAAGCTCCAGCGCCAGAGTCCGTCGACCGCCGTCGTCACGCGGCGCACGCCCCCCGCCTCGGAGCCGAAGAACGCCGGTCGCGGCGCGCCCCGGCGTCCAGCCTGTGCCATCAGTCCCACCCAGCCCGATGACGCTGGTTGTGCGGGGGTGAGCGCCACCGCTGGGGCGAACGAGTCGATGGGCAACCCGCCGAGCGCCGCCGAGATCGGTGACGTCGGCGTAGCGGTCAGGTACCAATCCCCATCCTGCGCCGCCGCATCGCCACCGCCACCGGGCCAGAGCCAGGCGCCGCGACCGCGCAGGTCACCCGCCCGATCCACCGCGCGCCCCTTGAGCACTACGAGGTCGGCGCCACGGATCGCCTGGCGCATCACATCCTCAGATACCGGCTTGAGGTCCGTCATGGTGCGCCAGCTTTCGCCAATACGCACGTACCCGCGTGCCGGCAGGGCCGCGACCTCGCGGATGGTGCGGAAGAGGAAGCGGGCATCCCAATCGACGGGATTGGCGACGAACACCACGCCAGGCGTCGCCACGACCGACAGGTGCACCAGCCGCTCGTCGGTGCGCGGCTCGGCATCGCCGTTGTCCACGACCTTCACGGACAGGAGGTGCTCGCCGGCCCCGATCCCGGCGCTGGCCGCGCGGAGCACCCCGCGCGCATCTCCACCCGTAGCCCGGACGACACGGCGCGTGAGTAGCGTGCGCTTCGCGTCGTCCGACCGAAGCTCCACCACAGCGGAATCACGCGCCGAGTCGCCGGTGAAACGAACAATGATGTCATAGCGCAGGGAATCGCCCGCGGTGACTCGGGCGGGTCCATCGACGCTCACCAGCGCCACGTCACGGGTCGAGACACGAGGCAACACGTCGATGCGGGTACGCGCCAGCAGGTCGGCGGGCAACTCGGTGGCGTCGTCGATCTCGCCGTCCGTCAGCACGATGACGGGGCGATCGCTCGCAGCCGCGGCCGCGAGTGCCGGTGCCAGCAGCGACCGTCCCCGGTTGGGCAGGCTGTCCGTGCCGGGACGTTCATCACCGAAGGTGCGCACCTCGCCCAGCGAGTCGGCCAGGCGACGGCTCCCGGCCCAGTCCCGCCCGGCAGCGGTCATGCTGAGCGATCCGTCGAGCAGCACGATGGGGCGTCGCACTTCGGCGGGCCGGGGGCAACTCACGTTGAGCAGCAACATGCCGAGGGCCGCCCACGCCACGGCCCGCGCGACGATCGCGGGCCAGGCCCGGCGACCGAGGCGCTCAAGACCGAGATAGGTGCCGGCGGAGAGGGCGGCGGCGGCGAGGACGACGAGGAAGATGCGCACTGGCCACCGAATATACGGGAGGGGCCCTATCGCACGGAGCCCGGATAGATTGTTCGTCTATGAATGATGAATCACGACCCTTCCAGCGGGGTGTCGCAGGCCGGCCGCTGCCACTGGGCTGGAGACAGTCCCACAACTACGGGGAACCGGGGGGCCCGCGTTTCGCGCGGGAGATCCCGACGCTCGAGCGCAATGGGCACGCGGCCGCGTCCGGGCTCCGCATCGCGACCTATAACGTGGAACTGGTCAAGCGGCCCGGTGCCGTCCTGGCCCTGCTCGAGCGCGAGCCCCGGCTTGGGGCCGCCGACATCCTGGCCCTGCAGGAGACGGACGAGGAACTGGTGGCACGCGCGGCGGAGCGCCTTGGCGCGCACTACGTCTACTACCCGTCGATGCTGCATCCGGTCACGGGTCGCAACTTCGGTCCGGCGATCCTGAGCCGCTGGCCGATCGTGGACGACGGGAAGGTCCCACTCCCCGGTCGCGGGTGGACCCGCGGTACCCGCCGCATCGCCGTCCGCGCGACGCTCTTGGTCCGGGGCGCGCCGGTCCGCTTCTACAACGTTCACTTCAGCACGATGTGGGAGATGTTCCCGAGCGGACAGGATGCCCAGGCCGCTGCCGTCGTCGCCGACGCATCTGACAGCCCGGACCCTGTCTTTATCGCCGGCGACCTGAACCGCATGGGCGCAGGAAGAGTCTTCGCCCGGCGGGGTACCACTGGCTGACCCGTGACGTGGGACGGACCCATCACGTCTGGTCATTCGACCATGTCTTCCTGCGCGGGCTTGAACCCCGGGGCGTCGAGGCCGCGTCCGTACATGAGGCACTGGCAACCAGCGATCATCGTGCAGTGTGGACGGCCCTCGACCTCGATGGCGACTGACTGGATGCCTTGGCACGCTTACGTTGCGGTAACAGGTACCCCGATCCCCGTATCAAGGAGTTGAAGGCGATGGCAATCTCGATGAAGCTCGTCAAGGATGCGCGCGCACTGGCGATACTGCCCCTGGTTGGCGCGGCCCTGGCCGCCTGTGGCGGCAACAAGGTGGAAGGCACTGAATCGTCGACCGTGGCCCCTGTCCCGGGCGGTGGCGCGGTCGTGGTGGAAACCTTCACTTCGTCGGCGACGGTGAGTGCGCTCAATACGAAGGACCGGAAGGTCACGCTGCAGTTCGCCGACGGGAAGAAGACCACGTTCAAGGCCTCGCCCGACATGGTGAACTACAACCAGCTTCAGGTCGGCGACCAGGTCAACGCCGTCGTGACGGAACAGGCCGTGGTCTGGCTTTCGAAGAACGGCGGCCCGCCTGCCTCTGCAGCGGAGGGTGGTGCGGTGCTGGCGCCGGTCGGGGCCAAGCCGGGTGGTATCGCGGTTGCGACGATGGCAGTGACTGCCACGGTCACGGCGATCGATGCGGCGAAGGGCAAGGTCACGCTGCAGTTCGACACCGGCAAGCCGCAGACATTCAAGCTCGGCAAGGGCGCGAACCTCACCGGCGTCAATGTGGGCGACCAGGTGAACGCCGTTGTGACCGAGGGTGTCGCCATGACGGTGACAAAGGCGTAACTTTCCCGGCGCCCTCAGGGCTGCTTCATGCCGCCTGCCCTCCCGGGGCAGGCGGCGTTCCTTTTTACGGAGGCTCGTGTGCACCGGTATCCAGGCATACATCGATTGGCCGGCCTTGTCGCACTGCTTGCGCTCGCCGGAGGCTGTGAACGTCCGCAACCCGCACCCGCTGCAGCCGCGGGCGCGGCGTCTCCACCAGTAGTCACCATCCGCGCGAAGGACTATGCCTTCGATGCCCCGGCCGAGATCACCGGCGGGCCGGTGACCTTCCATTACTTCAATGACGGCCCCGACCTGCATCACGTCCAGCTGATCCGCCTCACCGATGGCAAGACGGTGGCCGACCTGCTGCAGGCGCTCAAGACCCCGGGGCCACTCCCCGGCTGGGCCACCGAGGCGGGCGGGCCCAACGTCGTCGATCCGGGGCACGAACTCACCGCCACCATCGATGTCGCGCCCGGGGATTACGCCATCGTCTGCTTCGTCGACACGCCGGACCACGTGCCACACCTCATGAAGGGCATGGCACAGGCGCTGAAGGTCGTGGCGCCACCGGCCGGGACCGCCCCTGCGGCGGCGGTGCCCGCTGACCTCACCATCACCCTCAGCAACTACAAGTTCGAGCTGTCCGACTCTCTCACTGGGGGGTCGAAGACCATCGATGTTGTAGTTGCTCCTGGCCAGCCGCACGAACTGGCCATCCTCCGGCTGCTGCCCGGCAAGACCATGGACGACTTCATGAAGTGGGGCGCCACCTACCAGGGGCCGGTCCCGGTGAGCGTGGTAGGCGGTACGACTGCCGCTGTCGCAGGCATTCATCAGCGCATTACGGTGGACTTCACGCCAGGCCAGTACATCCTGATCTGCTTCGTGCCCGACGCCGCTGATGGCAAGCCGCACTTCATGAAGGGCATGATGCGGACATTCACGGTGTCCTAAGTACTCGTCAACAGGTGACATGAGCCCTTCATGCGTCCTTTATGAGGGGCTCAACTATGTTGCACGCCGCACGTCCGCGTACAACCCCTCATTACTGATCGGAACATTCATGAGTACCTGGCGAAGGACATCCTCCAGGATGGCTGCATTGTTGCTTGCGCTACCGCTGCTCGCCGGCCTCACTGCATCGCCGGTCGAGGCACAGCAGAAGCCCAACATCATCGTGATCATGGGCGACGACATCGGCTGGTTGAACATCGGCGCCTACAACCAGGGCCTCATGGCCACGCGCACGCCGAACCTGGACCAGCTCGCGGCCGACGGCATGCGCTTCACCGATTATTACGCCGAGGCGAGCTGCACCGCCGGACGCGCAAACTTCATCACCGGCGAACTGCCCATCCGCACCGGCATGACCACGGTTGGCCAGGCCGGCTCCCCGATCGGCATCCCGGCGCAGGCGGTCACGATCGCCACCGCCCTCAAGTCGATGGGATACGCCACCGGCCAGTTCGGCAAGAACCACCTGGGCGACCTGAACGAGTTTCTGCCGACGGTTCACGGTTTCGATGAGTTCTATGGCTACCTCTATCACCTCGATGCGATGGAGGACCCCTGTCACCCGAACTACCCGCAGAACCTGCTGAACACCGTGGGCCCGCGGAACCTGGTGCACAGCTGGGCGACGAATACCGATGACGCGACGGTGCAGCCGCGCTGGGGCAAGATCGGCAAGCAGAAGATCCAGGACGACGGGCCCATGTGCCCGAAGCTGATGGAAACCATCGACGATACGATCCTGGCGAAGACGATCACCTTCCTCGACAAGGCCAAGAAGGACAACAAGCCCTTCTTCGTGTGGCTCAACCCGACCCGCATGCACGTCGTGACGCACCTGTCCCCGAAGTACGAGGCGATGCGCACCGCGGAGAACGGCTGGTCTGAAGAGGAAGCCGGCATGGCGCAACTCGACGACATCGTCGGGTCGGTCCTGACGTGGCTCAAGACCAACGGCGTCGACAACAACACCATCGTCGTCTTCACCACCGATAACGGCACGGAGAACTTCACCTGGCCGGATGGCGGCCAGACCCCGTTCGCCGGTGGCAAGGGCACTGCGCTCGAGGGCGGGTTCCGTTCGCCTGCCATCATTCGCTGGCCCGGCAAGGTGCCGGCCGGCAAGGTTGAGAACGGGATCTTCTCCGGCCTCGACTGGTTCCCGACCTTCGTCGCGGCGGCAGGCAACCCAAACGTCGCGAAGGAGCTGCTGGCCGGGAAGCAGCTCGGCGACCAGACCTACAAGGTCCATCTCGACGGGTACGACCAGACGGCGGTGCTCACCGGCAAGGGACCGTCGGCACGTCATGAGATCTTCTACTTCACCGAGGGCACGCTCTCGGCGGTCCGGGTCAACGACTACAAGTACCGCTTCACCGACCAGCCCAATGGCTGGCTGGGGGCGACCCTGAAGGTCGACTGGCCCATCCTGGTCAACCTGCGCCTCGATCCGCTGGAGCGCACCGGCATGTATAACGGGAAGGACAACGGGTCGATCGCCTACTACAACTGGTTCGCCTACCAGTTCTGGCGGTTCGTCTTCGTGCAGCAGGTGGTGGGAGAGCTCGCGAAGACCGCGATCGAGTTCCCGCCGATGCAGAAGGGCGCCAGCTTCAACCTGGAAGCGGTGAAGGCGCAGATCGCGGCCGCTCAGGCGGCGCACGCGGGCAAATAGGCGTCTCATCTCGGCACATCAACGGGCGGTCCGAAAGGGCCGCCCGTTTTTGCCTTTCCGCTACGGACCCTTCGCGCTGAGCTCCCGCAGCCGCGCGGAGTATGCCATCGATCCCTGGATGTCGCCGGCCTCCCTGGAATACGACGCGAGCGCCTGAAGGACCTGCGGATCATCGGGATGCAGCTTCAACACTGCCTCAAGTTGCCGGAGTCCGTCCTGGGGCTTGCCGGTGTCGTGCAACGCCACTCCATAGACGTAGCCGATGCGACCGTCGTTCGGCGCCAGCCGCGCCGCGGCCTTGAGCTCCGCCAGCGCGCCGGCGAGCTGGCGCTGCCGGATGAGCGTCAGGCCCAGCGCATAGTGCAAGGAAGCGTTGTCGGGACTCCGCCGGATCCCCTCGCGCAGAGCCGCGCCGGCACTCGCTTCGTCTCCGGTTGCGCGCAGCAGGTCCGCCAGGTTGACCCACGCCGGTACGAAGCTCGAGTCCAGCGCCAGCGCCCGGCCGAAGGCATTCATGGCGCGCGTCCGGTCCCCACGCATCCCGTACAGCGTGCCGAGGTTGGTCCACGACTCCGGCCGGTCGGCGTTGAACATCTGGATGTCGATGTATTCCTGCAGCGCCTTGGCAAAGGCCGCCCTTCACCGAGTCGGGCAGCTGCGCCTCCAGGCCGGCCAGGGCGCGCGCGGCCTCGGTGCGCACCAGCAAGATCGAGTCGGACAGGCGCGGCGCGAGGAGCCTTATGCGCTCCGCCGGTTCAGCGCCTTCGAGCGCCGCGACGGCAGCCGCGCGCAGCAGTGGGATACGATCGGTCACGACTGCCTCTGCCGCGGACACAGCGCTGGGTGATTCATGGCCGGCCAGGCGGCTCACAGCGGTGGCCCGCGCGATCGCAGGCTGCAGCGTGTCGCCGGCAAGCCCGATCAAGCGAGCCTGCGAGCCGGGGATGCCCAATTCCGACTCGTGCAGTGCCACCGCGTACCGCTGGTAACCCTCGGGCGCGTGACCATACCATTTCGCCACCTGCTCCGCGGCCCACTGGGGCGTCTGCTCCCGGTGGCACTGGTTGCAGGTGTTGGGCACGCCGAGCTGCACCGTCTGCTCCGGGCGCGGCACCCGGAAGCTGTGGTCATGCCGCGAGTCGATGACCATGAACGTCGAGCGCGGCATGTGACAGCTCACGCAATCGACCTGCTTCGTTCCGGCCGGATGGTGATCGTGCGCCGGACCCTCGTACTTCTCCCTCGCATGGCACGTGGCACACACCTGGGCGCCGGGCGCGCGGAGCTGCTGCGTGTGCGGGTCATGACAATCGCTGCAGGTGACGCCCTTCCGGTACATCCTGCTCTGGAGGAACGGCGCGTAGTTGTAGACCTCATCGCGCATCTGCCCATCCGCCCAGAAGAGGCCGGTCTCGAGCAGTGCCACCTGCTCGGTCGTCTCGAGCAGACTTCCCGGGCACGTAACCGTCCCTCAGTTGCGCACGACGCGCATGACAGAGCCCGCAGGTCTCGATTTCCTTGTCGGTCTTCCGGGGGCTGCTCCGAACGCCGATGCCGGTCGCTGGATCGATCGGCCACGTAACGCCATTTCGCTCGTTGAACTCGACCACGAGTCCCATCCGTCCGGCCTGGCGCCTGTCTCCTGTCGCCTGCTTCGGGGTCCCGGCCCACTTCAGATGCTCTGATCCCGCCCCATGGCACGCCTCACAGTTCACGCTGATGTCGGTCCAGGACGTGGTGTAGCGTGGCTGGGTCGCGTCGTAGTTCTTCTTCACGTTCGTCGAGTGGCACTCGGCGCACATGAAGTTCCAGTTCTGGTCCCGGCCGGTCCAGTGGATCGACTCACCGGGGAGGATTTTCTCTCCCGGATAGAGCGAGAACCAGCGCTGACCGCCGTCCTCCTTCTTGCGGGAGTCCCACGCCACGGTCAGGGACTGGATGCGGCCATTGTCGATGTCGATGAGGTACTGCTGCAGCGGAAAGAGGCCGAAGGTGTACTTCACTTCGTAGTCGTGCGCCTTGCCGTCGGGTCCCTCGGTATTGACGATGAACTTGCCTTCCCGCCGGGAAAAACGCGTGGTGACCCTGCCGTCGTTGAAGCTGGTGTTGTCGAAATTCGCCAGGACGGTGGAGTCTGCGGCGTGCTTCATTGCGCCCGCATGCTGGGACGATGCCCACGCGGCGGCTTCCTTCGCGTGACAGGCCACGCAGGCCTGGCCGCCCACATACTGTGCGTTGGCGACCGCGCTGTCGGGAGAGCGACCCTCCCGCTCGCCGCACGCCGCGGCGAGGGAGATGACGAACAGAGCGACGACTCGGCGGAGCTGACAGGGAGTGCGGAAGTTCACCGCAGGATCCTAATGGTGCGTGCAGCCAGGCCGCTACCTCGGTTCTCTTCCCTCTTCCCTGTTCCCTGTTCCCTGTTTCTCTTCCCTGTTCCCTGTTCCCTGTTCCCTGTTCCCTGTTCCCCCTACTCGTAGCGCAATGACTCCACCGGGTCCACCGCCGCCGCCTTCCGGGCCGGCAGGATGCCGGCCACCAGCCCGACCGCCACCAGCAGCCCGACACAACCGAGCGCGATCGGCCACGACAGCCGCGGGTTCAGGATGTACTGCATGGCGGGATTCTCCTCCGCCGGGATCGTGTCTACGCCGGCCACGATCGCGGCCGCCACGGCAAGTCCCACCAGCCCTCCCGTGATCGAGATCGCCATCGCCTCGAACATGAACTGGCTCATGATGTGCCGCTTGCGCGCGCCGAGCGCGAGCTTGACGCCGATCTCGTGCGTGCGCTCGCGCACCACCACGTACATGATGTTGGCCACGCCGACGCCGGCCACCAGCAGGGTGAATGCGCCAACGAGCCCCATGAAGATCTGGATGCCCAGGCCGACCTTCAGGTTCTCCTGCTCGCTCTCGATGAAATCCCACATGCCGAGGGCACGCTCATCTGCGGCGTCGAAGCGGTACTTCTTGCCCAGTACCCGGAAGATCTCCGCTTTCACCGACGGCCCCAGCGATGCATCGCGCGGCCGGACGATGAGGTGATTGACGAAGCGGAACCCGTAGATGGTGCGGAACGTCGAGTACGGGATCACCGCGCGGTCGGCGTCCGGCCCGTTGTTGCTCGAGTCCTGGAACTTCTTCTTCAGGACCCCGATGACCACGAAGGGCAGTCCATCGATCGTCATGGTGCGGCCGACCGGGTTGTTGCCCTTGCCGAACAGTTTGTCCGCCAGGTCATTCCCGAGAAAGACGACACGACGCTTCTGCGCAATGTCGGTCAGGCTGATGAAGCGGCCGCCATCGGCCGGCTCCATGTGCCGCGCCACCTCGTGGTCCGGCGCAACCCCTTCGAGAAAGGACGTCGTACGCTCGCGGCCGACCGACACGGCGGCACCCCAGCGTCCATAGGAAATCGAGCCGCGGTCGATGGCCGGGATCGAATTCAGCAGCAGCGGCAGGTCGTCCTCGACAAGCCGAATGCGCCGGCCTTGCGCCAGTCCAGCGTACGTCTTGCTCGTCTCGCCGCCGTAGATCATGAAGATCCGCTCGCCCGCCCCGAGCAGGCCGTCACGGAGCGAGCGCTTGAGGCCCTCGCCGAACGCCAGCAGGAGGACAATGGCGAGCGCTCCCCACGCCACCGCCAGGAAGGTCAGGAGGGCACGAGTGCGCTGGGCCTTGAGGTCGCCAAGGAACTCCTCGAGCAGGATGCGCAGCATTGGCTCAGGTCCTCAGCGCTTCGATGGGATCGAGCCGTGACGCCTTCCGCGCCGGGAACAGTCCCGCCACGAACGCCACCACGGCGAGCAGCACGAGCGTAATCACCATCACCAGCGGTGAGATGACGGGGCTGCCGACGGCATCCTGTATCGGCAGCTCGGCCGTCGCCTTGACCAGGCCGACGGACAGGAGCATGCCGAAGAACGCTCCCATGCCCACGATCAGGCAGGTCTCCACGAAGAACTGGATGAGGATGTCACGGCGGGTGGCCCCGACGGCGCGGCGAATGCCGATCTCGCGGGTACGTTCGCGCACCACGATGTACATGATGTTCGCGACGCCGATCCCGCCCACCAGCAGCGTGAAGGTTCCCACGATCCCGAAGAAGGCGTTGAAGGCGATGAACATCGCCCCGAACCGCGTCTCCCATTCGCTGGTGTCCCATACCCCCAGCGCATCCTCGTCGGTCGGGTCGAACCGGTACTTGCGGCCAAGCGTTTCGTAGACCCGCTTCTCCGCCACCTTCGTGAGCTCCGGGCTCCTCGCCCGGTACACGATGTTGTTGAGGAAGCGCCGGCCGTACAGCGCGAAGTGCGTGCTGGCGGGGATGAAGATCCGGTCCTTGTCCCGCTGCTGGTAGGATGAATTCTGAAGCTTGGGTTTCATCACGCCGATCACGATGAACGGCGTGTCGCCCAGGTACACCTGCTCCCCGATCGGCGACTTGTCCTCGAAAAGCAGCGTCGCCAGTTCGTCGCCCAGTACCGCCACCCGGCGCCGGTCGTCCACGTCCTGCTGGTTGAGCCAGCGCCCGCCGGCCTGCGGAATGATGTTCCGCATCTCCCCATACACCGGCAGGATGCCGGTCACCGCCGGGTTGGCCGCCTTCACGCCACGGCGCACCTTCGACCGGGCGATATACTCGGGAGAGATCTGGTCGATCTCCTGCACTTCGCTGCCCAGCAGAGTCGCGTCGGCCTCGGTGATCTGTATCTGCCGGCCATCCGGGAATCCCGCGAACGCCTTGGTGGTGCGACCGCCGAACAGGATGACGATCCGGTCGCCCAGGCCATGGAAGCGCTTCTTCGTCTGCCGCTCGAGCCCGACACCGAACGCCAGCAACACCACCACCGCCACCGTTCCCCAGGCGATGCCGAGAACGGTGAGGCCGGTGCGGAGCTTCTGGGTGCGGATGTCGGCGAAGAACTCGCGGAACACGTCAGGTGATCTCCTTGGGCGGCTTCTCCATCACCAGCTCACCCTCGCTGAGCCCCTGGAGCACTTCCACGTTGATCGCGTCGCTGAGCCCGGTCTTGATGTACCGCTCGGCCCCGGTGCCGTCGGCCTGCTTCACCTGCACGAAGGACGAGTCGTTTCGCTGGGTGATGAGTCGCTCAGGAATGAGCAGCACGCTGTCGCGCCGGGCGATGATCACCTCGGCGTTGGCCGAGTAGCCGGCCCGGAGCGTCGTTCCCTTCACCTCGACCAGCTGGATCTCGATCGGGAAGACGGTGGCCTGTTCCTGCTTCCGGGCCTTCAGCCAGATCTTGGAGAGCTTGCCCTTGACCTGCGCATCGGGCAGGGCGCCGATCTTGATGACGACCGGCATCCCCTCGGTGAGGCGGCCCACGTCGATCTCGTCCACCGTGCCGCGGAAGATCAGGTCCTTCATCGCGGCCATGCGCATGAGGACGGTGCCTTCCTGGTATGGCGTGAGCGGTACCACCGGGTCGCCGATCTCGATCGAGTCCTCGAGCACGAACCCGTCGATCGGCGAGCGGATCACCGTCTCCACCGCGTTGTCGCCTCCCACGATCTTGCCGTTCTCCTGCAACGCCAGCCGCTCCTGCGACAGCGAGAGCTGCACGGTGGACTCATCCACCCGACGCTGCGCCAGTTCCACGTCGGCATCCGAGTTCAGGTTCTGCTTCTTCAGTTCGGTCTGCCGCTCGAGCTCCTTCTGCAGGTTCTTGAGCTCGATCTGCCGCATCTCGATGCTCCGCCGCAGCTCGATCAGTTCCAGGGGAGTGGGGTTGGGCGAGATCTCGAGGAGAGGAGCGCCCTTCTTCACGTAGTCACCTACCTCGGCGTATCGCTTGCGCACCACGCCGGCGAGGATCGACTTCACCCCGACCTCCACCCGCGGCTCGATGGTGCCGATGGCCATCGCCTTGTCGGTGAGCTCACCTCGGGTGACGGCGACGGGCTTCGGGCCCTCCTCCTTGGGAGCGCTGAGCTTCTTCTTGGCGGCCCAGCCCCCCGCCGCCAGGAGGGGCACCAGGATGGCCAGGATGATGAGGGTTCGACGCTTCATGACAGCTGCTCCTGCTTGGATGCATGTGGGGCGGATGGAGCCACTTACGGGACCCACCCCAGTGAGGTTTCAGTAAGGAACGGGCGAAAATGAGCGTGAGCTGGGCGGTTGGTGAGGCCACATCCACATCAGACAGCCAGCGCGGGGATTTGGTTGGCAGGACAGCGACGAATCAGGTGGTACTTGCTGCGGCGAGCGCCTCCTTGAGCGTCATGGTCTTCTCGTACAGCGATCGGCCCAGGATCGCACCAGCACACCCGGCGTCACGGGCCTGGGCAACATGCTCAGCGGTGGCAAAGCCTCCGCTGGCTATGACCTCCGCACCCATCCCGATGAGTTCCTGGCAGCCCTCCAGGTGCGGGCCGGTGAGCATCCCGTCACGCTCGATGTCGGTGTAGACGATGGTCCGGATCCCCGCCGCGAGGGCGCGGCCGGCGGCATCGGCCACACGGACACCGGTCCGCTCGGTCCAGCCTCGCACCGCGATCATGCCTTCCCGGGCGTCGAGCCCTATGGCCAGGCGCTCCCCTCCAACCGCACTGGCGGCGTCCGCCATCAGTTCGGGCGTGCGAATGGCCGCCGTCCCGACCACCACCCGAGCCGCGCCCGCCTCGATCGCCGCGGCGATCGTCGACAGCGTACGGAAGCCGCCCCCGGCCTGTACGCGCACCCTGGTGCCCGAGCGCCTCGATGATTGCCGCGACGACCTTCAGGTTGTCACCATCGCCGAAGGCGCGGTCGAGGTCGACCACGTGCAGCCATTCGGCCCCGTCTGCCACGAACGCCGATGCCTGGGCCACCGGGTCATGCGAGTACACCGTTTCGCGGGCGGCGTTGCCCTGGGTCAGCCGCACGACGCGACCACGACGGAGATCGATGGCAGGATAGAGAATCATCGAGGCAATATGCGCGAAGACCTCTGGTCACGCATGAAGCGCGACCGGAGGCCCTCCCGCAGTGTGCGGCCTAGTTGTTCGCGGCGGCAACCGCCGGGACGAGGCCTGCGCGCCGAACAATGTCTCGCGGTACCACCAGTTGAAGCTCCGGCTCAGGTAGAGGCCATAGCCGCCGAAGCGCCCACCGAGCGTTGCGATCATCCCCTCGGCCCCGCCCTTCGGGATCGTTACCTGCGCCGTGATCGTGTAGTCACGATCGAGGATGCTCGGCGCATTGCCCACGGGAATGCCGGGGTTCACGCCGGTATAGGTGAACTCCGTCCGCCCGGTGATGGCGCTCGGGCGCGTCGGTGAGGAGCCGCACGAAACCGGAATTGTCGAGCGGGAAGACGTTGTACTTCGCCGCCTCGTTGAGGAACAGCTTCTGCATTTCCGCCAGCTTGGCCGGGTTGCTGGCCGCGAGGTCGTTGTTCTCCGAATAGTCCTCCGCAATGTTGTACAGCTCCCACTTGTAGCCGGTCATGATGTCGGGCATCGCCGCGGTGCCCAGTTCCCACGGCGGTGCTGGCGGCGTCGTGGCGGCGATCCATCCATCGTGGTAGATGGCACGGTTTCCCGACCATTTCGAAGTACTGGGTTATCCTCGTCTCGAGGTTGCGTTCGCATTCGCCTCGTCAAAGGTGTAGAGCATGCTCACCCCTTCGATGGGGTGCTGCTTGATACCATTGACCACGGTCGGGGCCGGGATCCCGGTCGCCTCCAGGATCGTCGGCACGATATCGATGACGTGATGGAATTGCGTGCGAATCCCGCCCTCGTCGGTGATGTGCCCCGGCCACGAGATCGCGAGGCCCTGCCGGGTACCGCCGAAGTGCGATGCCACCTGCTTGGTCCACTTGAACGGCGTGTCGAAGGCCCAGGTCCACGCCGCCGACATATGGGGATAGGTCTTGTCGGATCCCCACGCGGGGTAGTGCAGTCAGCTGCACCGCCTCGGGGAGATTGAAGATGCCGTTGTAGGCGGTGAGCTGGTTGAACGTCCCCTCGACACCACCTTCGGGGCTCGTCCCATTGTCACCGTCGATGTAGATGATCAGCGTGTTGTCCAGCTTGCCCATGTCCTGCACCGCCTGGATCACGCGGCCGATTTCGTAGTCGGTATAGGCGGTGTACCCGGCAAACACCTCCGCCTGCCGGGTAAAGATCTTCTTCTGCACCGCCTTGAGCGTATCCCACTTGGGCAGGTCGGCCGGCCACGGTGTCAGCTGTGCGTTCGCGCGGGACCACGCCGAGCCGCTTCTGGTTGGCAAAGATGGAATCACGCAGCTTCTCGAAGCCCATGTCGAACTTGCCCTTGAACTTTTCCACCCACTCCGGCTTGGGCTGGTGTGGCGAGTGTGTGCCGCCCGGTACGTAGTAGAGGAAGAACGGCTTGTCCGGTGCGGCGGCATTCAGCTCGTTCATGTAGCGGATGGCGTCATCCGCCATGTCGGTGATCAGGTTGTAGTCCGTTCTCGCCCGACCCAGGGGAACACCTGGGTGTGGTCGCGGAACAGGTACCGCTGCCACTGGTCCGTTTCCCCGCCCATGAAACCGTAGAAGTACTTGAAGCCCATCCCCGAGGGCCACTGCTCGAAGGGACCGGCGGCACTGCTGTACTGGAAGCCAGGCGTGTTGTGATTCTTGCCAAACCACGACGTGGCATAGCCGTTGTCCTTGAGGATCTCACCGATGGAGGCATTCTCCAGGCCAATGACCGAGTTGTAACCCGGATAGCCGGTGGAGAGTTCGCCGATGACACCCGAACCCACGGAGTGGTGGTTGCGGCCCGTTGATGAGGGCCGCGCGGGTCAGCGAGCAGAGCGCCGTGGAATGGAACTCGGTGTAGCGCAGCCCTGCCTTCGCTATGCGATCGAGCGCGGTGTCGGGATCACGCCGCCGAAAGTGCCCGGGCACGCCATAGCCCTGGTCGTCCGTCATGATCAGCAGCACATTAGGTGCGCCCTTGGGCGGTACGACGCGAGGTGCCCACCATGGTGTCGATTGTGTGGCGCTCTCCTTGATCACCCCGCCGAATGGCGGCTGTCCCACCGGGATCTGGTCCCCCTTGATGCGTCGTCGTCGCACTGGGTGAGCCTGCCGTCCCGGTGACAACCTGCGCCGTGAGCGGCGCGCCAGAGAGCATCCCCGCCAGCAGAAGTGCCACTCCAGCAACCACGCTCATTGCTCCTGTTGACCGATTCATGTTCAGCGCTCCTCCTCTTGCTGAGTGCCGAGCCAACCAAGCTCGCCGTCGATGGTCATGGTGGCGCTGGCCGAACACGGCGTCCCGCTGACCTGTTGCGCGGCAAGCGGACTGGCCACTGCCCCAGCAATGACTGCGATGCCACCAATGACGATGCCCAACACTGCCTGACGCTTCATGGCTGCGTTTCCCCTTGCTGAGCGTGCACACGAGCTCTGGCTGCGACTTCGTCCGCAGCCGTTGCCCTGTCCTGCCCTTCCGGCCAAACCAGCGCCGCGCCGCGCACGGATTTCATCGCGTACGCGCCCTCCACCCGCTCCAGACCCCGGTTCCGTGATCAGGTAGCCCGCTCGCGTCGACGCCCGGAACCAGTAGGTACTGTTTGATTCACGGCGCGGGCTGGCTCGCGGTCGGGGCTGTTGCAACAGCAGTGACAGGCTGCGCAAGGAGCAGGTGCGTGAGCAACACGCGGTCAGCGTCGAACGCCGGCTTCAGTGATGGCGTGATTGGTTCGCCATTGCCGAGATCGACCCGCGACGGGTCCCGCGCAGCACCGTTGACCCGGAACTCGTAGTGCAGGTGCGGCCCGGTGGAGAGGCCGGTCGACCCGACATAGCCGATCACCTGGCCCTGCGACACGCGCGTTCCCGACCGCACGCCGGCGGCGAACCCGCGCAGGTGCCCGTAACGCGTCGTGATGCCGTTGCGATGCCGCACCACGATCATGTTGCCGTACCCCCCGCTCCATCCGGCGCTCTCCACCGTCCCATCGCCCGCGGTCATCACCGGCGTGCCGGGATCGGCCGCATAGTCAGTGCCCTCGTGACGCCGGGCGTAACCCAGCACCGGGTGCATGCGCGCCCGGTTGAAGCGGCTGGAGATGCGGCGGAATTCCACCGGCGCGCGAAGGAACGCACGGCGCAGTGACAGCCCCGCGGCATCGAAGAATCCCGGCTTGCCGTTCTCCAGGTAGCGGAAGGCGCTCACCGGCTTGCCGTTCACTTCCAGGTCGGCGGCGAGGACGTTGCCCACCCGGGTCTCGCCTTCCTCCGACGTCAATCGTTCCAGCACTACCTGAAAGGCATCGCCCGGCTGCAGGTCGCGGCTGAAATCGAGCTGCCATGCGAACACGTCGGCCATTTCCCACGCGAGCTTCGTCCGCTCGCCCGTCCCGAGTGACGACCACGGCACGGCCCGGTCGAGCGCCTCGTAGAGCGACGACTCGATTGCGCCGGCATAACGGACAGTGTCGACAAACCAGCGGATCGGCTCAGCTGTGGCGAGCCAGGTGGCCGAGAGGCGCGTGAGCTTCAGGCGCTGCTCCGGACCGGTGCGGACGGTGATCTGGTCGGGTGCCGAGTCGGCGTGCTGCCGACGCACCTGGAATACGAGTCCTGCCCTCAGCTTCCGCAGGTCGAGCATCGACGCCAGGTGCCGCACCTCGGCGCCGGTCAGGCCATTCCGGGCAAAGAGGTGGGCCAGCGTCTCGCCGCGTTTCAGCGTATCGGGGGACTCGATGGATTGGCGGCTGGAATCGGCGGAGGGAACGCCTGCAGCGGCACTCGGCGGCGGACGATTTCGAAACCAGAACTGGCGTCCGCCAACGGCGAACGCCAGTACGACCACGGTTGAAACGAGGTAGCGACGCCGCATCAATCCATCTGGCGACGGATGAACGTCGGGATTTCCATGTCGGGTATGTCGGCCCCGGGCGGTACTTGAGGGTGCGGCTGGCGCAGTGGACGCACAGGCGCGGGCGGCGGGGAAGCGGTCGCACTGCGCTCCTCAGTGATTGGAGGGCGCTTGCGTCCCGGGAATGAGATGACCCCGCTGCTCGGGCGCGTGTCGTGCGTCTGCGCGCGGTCGAACCCGGTCGCGATGACCGTGACGCGGATCTCCCCCTGCATCGCGGGGTCGTTGCCGGCACCGAAGATGATCTCGGCGTCCTCACCCACGGCCTCATGCACGATCTCGGAAATCGTGGTCGCCTCACCGAGGGTCAGGTCGTCGCCGCCCACGATGTTGAGCAGCACCGCCGACGCGCCGGTGATCGACACATTGTCGAGCAGGGGGCTCGAGATCGCCTGTTGCGCCGCTTCGAGCGCCCGGTTCTCGCCCCGGCCGATGCCGGTGCCCATGAGCGCCGCGCCGCCATTCTGCATGACGGTGCGGACATCGGCGAAGTCGACGTTGATGATGCCGGTGGTCGTGATGAGCCGCGAAATGCCCTGGGTCGCGTGGAGCAGCACCTCGTCGGCCTTCTTCAGCGCCTCCAGGAACTGCGTCCCCTTCCCCACGATGGCGAGAAGCCGCTCGTTCGGCACCACGATCATCGTATCGACGTTCTTGCGCATCTCCGCTATGCCCATTTCCGCCTGCAGCGTGCGCTTCTTTCCCTCGAACTGGAAGGGGCGCGTCACGATCCCGACCGTCAGCGCCGACACTTCGCGCGCCAGCTCGGCAATGATCGGTGCAGCACCCGTCCCGGTGCCGCCGCCCATGCCGCAGGTCACGAACACCATGTCCGCCCCTTGCAGCGCTTCGAGCACCTCGGCCCGATCCTCCTCGATGGCCTGGCGCCCGATCTCGGGACGGGCGCCGGCGCCGAGGCCGCGGGTGAGCCGCTTGCCGATCTGGATCTTGTGACTGGCCTTGGACCGGGTCAGCGCCTGCGCATCGGTGTTGACCGAGATGAAGTCCACGCCCTGGAGGCTTTCGTCGATCATGCGGTTCACGGCGTTACCGCCGCCGCCGCCGATGCCGACGACCTTCATCCGGGCGCTCTGCGCGTTGTGCTGCGCGTCCTCGAATTCGAAGATCATTCCGGACACACGCCCCTCCTCAGAAGAAGTCCTGGAGCCACCGCTTGACCGGGGTCACGAGTTTTTCAACTGTACGGTTCCGGCGGACGCCGGTCCCGAAGGCACCTGAAAGTTCCTGTCGCGCGCCGTAGAGCAGGAGGCCGGCCGTTACCGCCATCCGGGGGGTCTCCAGGCTGTCCGCGAGACCGCGCAGCCCTTGCCCCGGCACCCCGACCCGCACCGGCATCGCAAACACCTCGCGCGCCAGCTCCACGATGCCCGGCGCGAGCGCGCCGCCACCTGTCAGGATGATACCGGCGGGAAGCTGCTGGTGGTACCCAGCCTTGCTGATTTCGTCGAGCGCGTATTCCAGCGTCTCCTGCATCCTGGCATGCATGATATGCGCGAGGACCCGGCGCTGGGCCGTCCGGGCGCCCTGACCCGGGGTGCCGGGCAGGTCGATGATATCCGCATCGGGCACCAGCGGCTCCCACGCGGCGCCGGAGCGTTCCTTGAGCCGCTCGGCATCGGCCTGTGTTACCTGCAGCCCGTGGACGATGTCATTGGTAACGTGGCCTCCGGCGCAGAGGAGCGACGCGGTGCGCCGGATCTTGCCATGCTGGAACACCGCCACGTTGGTCGACCCGCCACCCAGCTCGACGATGGCGCAGCCGAGCTCGCGCTCGTCGCTCGTGAGCACGGCGGTCGAGGCGGCCAGCGGCTCCAGCACGAATTCGCCCACTTGGAAGCCGGCCCGTTCGGAACACTTCCGCAGGTTGGTGAGCACGCTTGACAGCACGGTGACCAGGTACACCTCGGCTTCGAGACGCGACCCCGTCATGCCGATGGGCTCGGTGATGCCGCCCTGCTGATCCACCAGGTAGTCCAGGGGGATGGCATGCAGCAGCTCGTGATCCCTTCCGAACGAGACGTTGCTGGCCATGTCATTGACCCGGGCGACGTCACTGGTGCGAATTTCCTCGCTCGTCACCGAGACCATTCCATGCGAGGTGCGGCCCGCCACGTGCTCGCCGGCCACGCCGATGTACACGGTGCCGATCTCGGCGCCGGCCATCTTCTGCGCCGCGCTCATCGCCTTGGTGATGGCCCGGGTCGCCTCCTCGATGTCGCGCACCACCCCGCGCCGCACACCCTGGGTTCGCTCCACGCCGAACCCCAGCACCTTGGCCGACGGGTGCCGGGGATCGCCGGTGGCTTCGGCGACAGCGGCCGCGACCTTGGTTGTGCCAAGGTCGATGGCCGCCACGAGCTGTTTCTGCGGTTCGGTCATGCCGCGCTCCAGCGAACCACTACCTGGTCCGCGAATCGTCCGTCCAGCTCCGCGTAGGACTTCCCACGCCGGGCAAGGTCCTGCTCTACCATCCTGATTGCGCGCAACTCCGGCAGCCCCGCGTCGGGACGGAGCCAGACGCGATGCCCCTGCATCCTCAGCACGACGTCGCCCTGTACCTGCCAGGCGGCCTCGACATTGGCATAAAACGCCGGATCAATCTCGCGCATCCGGCCCAGCAGTCCTGCCACCAGCGAGTCGGGCGACGAAATCACCGGCAGGTCGGGCGCCGTGGTCGATGGATCGAAGGGAAGCGTGCGCCCTCGCTCGTCCACCATGCGCAGTCCATCCTTCGTGGTGGCGAGCGCCACCGGCACCACTTCCACCACCCGCACCACGAGCGTGCCGGGAAGGCGCCGGCTCACCTCCACCGTCCTTATGCCAGGAAGCTTGCGCACCCGGGACGTCACGGGACCCAGCGGATCGAAGATGCTGGCCGAAGCCGGGAGCTTGAGCGCGCCCACAATTGTAGTCATCGGGACGAACCGGGCACCTACCACCTCGACGTTGCGCACGTCGAAGTAGGCCAGCCGCCGACCCAGCCTCGGCGCCAGGAACCAGCTGACGCCAAGCAGGCCGAGCGATCCAACGACGTACCAGCCCGGCTTCATCGCTGCTGCAGCAGGCCGACCAGCTCCGGACCCACGCGCGTGATGTCGCCGGCGCCGAGGGTCAGTACGACGTCGCCCGATCGAAGGTGCGAGGCCACCGAGTGCCCAAGTGCCTGTCGGTCGGCTTCGAAATGGGCGACGCTGCCCGCCGCCCGGGCCGCGTCCGCCACACTCCTGCCGCTGACGCCCGGCACCGCCTTCTCCCGCGCCGCGTAGACCTCGGTGACGACCACCAGGTCGGCGCCGGCGAGCGCGGCACCCATGGCGTCCCCGTGGAGCTGGGTGCGCGAGTAGAGGTGCGGCTGGAACACCGCCACGAGCCTTCGCCCTGGAAATGCCTGTCGCGCCGCCTCGAGCGTCGCCACCAGTTCAGTCGGGTGGTGGGCGTAGTCGTCGATCACGTCGACACCGCCGGCCGCTCCGACCCGGTCGAAGCGCCGGCCCACACCACGGAAGCGGGCCAGCGCGGTGACCGCCGCCTCGAGGTCACCACCCACCGCGTCGACGGCAAGCAGCGCTGCCACGGCGTTGCGCAGGTTGTGCAGCCCCGGCACGTGCAGCGTCAGGCCGATCTCGCCTCCATCGCGAAAGCGCACCCGGGCGTGGGTTCGGTCGGGACGCTGCGAGATGTCATGAATGCGGGCATCCGCATCGCCGCCGAGGCCAAACCGCACCACCTTGTTGCCCAGCCGCGAGGCGATGCGCGCGGCACCATCGTCGTCGACACCGACGATGGCCACTCGCGCCCGCGACGCGAAGGTGACGAAAGCCGCCTCCAGGTCGTCGACGGTGCCGTAGCACTCGAGGTGATCGGACTCGACGTTGTTCACGATCGCCACCGTCGGCGCGAGTGCGAGGAACGCCTTGTCGTACTCGTCGGCTTCCACCACGAACAGGTGGTCCGCGCCCACCCGCGCGTTGCCACCCCAGTCCGGCACTCTGCCCCCCGCAAGGCCGGTGGGATCGAGGCCGGCCTCGATCAGGGCCTCCGTGGTCATGACGGTCGTGGTCGTCTTGCCGTGGGTGCCGCTCACCGCCACCGTCTCGCGCCCGGCGCAGAGGGCCGCGAGGGCATCCTTCCGCGCCACGACGGGGATGCCGGCCGCGCGCGCCGCCGCAAGCTCCGGATGGTCCGTTGGTACGGCGGCCGTAACGACCACGGCGCGGCAACCCTCGACGTGAGTCGGCGCGTGCCCCGCCTCCACCGCTACCCCAAGCTCGATCAGGTCGGCCGCGCCGCTGGGGTCGTTGTCGCAACCGGTGACCTGCGCGCCTCGGCGCCGGGCCAGGAGTGCCAAGGCACTCATCCCGGCGCCACCAATGCCCATGAAGTGCACCGGACGCGAGTCGTCTGCTGCGAAGAGGTCCATCGTAACTTGCTGAATTTAGGACAGTTGAGATGCCGGGAACAGTCCGGAAACTGGACAGTTACCCCGCGAGGGCGGCCAGCCGGGTCGCAATGTCACGGGCGGCGTCGGGCCGGCCCCGTTTCCGGGCCAGATCGGCCATCTCGCGCCTCGCCTCCGGGAAATCGAAGAGACGGCCGATCTCCTCCCCCAGGCGCTTCCCGGTCATCTCGCGCTGGAGCATCAGGCTGGCGGCACCGGCCATCTCCATGGCCCGGGCGTTACCCGTCTGGTGGTCGGCAGCAGCAGTCGGCAGCGGAATCAGGATGCTCGGGATCCCCCAGGCACAGAGCTCGGCGATGGTGATCATCCCTGCCCGCGATACCACGAGGTCGGCCACCGCATAACCGTCCGCCATCGGGTCGAGGAAGGAAATGACCTGGATGTGGGGTGGCTCGTGAAAGTGCTTGAACTGTTCGTAGGTGCTGGAGCCAGTAACCCAGAGGATGTCGACGCCCCGCGGTTCCCCGGCCCCGACCCACTCCGCCACGGCACTGATTGATCGCAAGCGCCCCCTGGCTCCCGCCGGTGATCAGGACGACACGGCGGCCGGGCTTGATGCCGAAGCGCTGACGGGCGTATTCGGCGCGTGCCGGCGTGGGCGTCGCGATCGGGTTCCCGGTATCGAGCATGCGCGCGGTCGTGCCCTTGTCGAAGTGCCCCATCGCCTCCGGCAGGCCGAGATAGATCTCCTGCACCCGCTTTGCGAGCCAGCGATTCGACAGTCCTGGATACGCGTTCTGCTCCTGGATCGCGGCCGGTATGCCCAGGCGACTCGCCCACCATACTACCGGCGCACTGGCATAGCCGCCTGTGCCGAGCACCGCAACGGGATGCTCTTCGCGGAAGAGCTTGCTCAGTTTCCGAAGCAGACTGAAGCTGACGAAGGGCCAGCGGACATTCTTCCACCACTGGCGCCGATAGATCGGCTCGGCCGGCAGCAGGTGGTAGCGGAAGTTGCGGTGCGGCAGGAGGCGCGCCTCGACACCACGCACGGCTCCGACCAGGACGGGCTCGAAGCCGGCCGGCATGGCACGCAGCGCCTCGGCCACCGACAAGGCTGGCATGAGGTGCCCGCCGGTACCACCGCCCGCGATCAGGATGCGAGAGCCGGAGGATGCTACTCGTAGGGGTCACGTTGCGGTCCCGCAGCATGAACAGTGAACGGTAACCCGTAAACCGGCGCCGTGCTGTTCCCGTTCACTGTTCACCGTTCACCGTTACCTTACGGCCTTCTTCGGTGCCGGTTTCCCTCGCATCCGCCCGATGTTGATCAGGATGCCGGCGCCCACGAGCGAAATGACCAGGCTCGTCCGGCCGTACGACATGAACGGCAGCGTGAGACCGGTGGTCGGCATCAGTCCAAGCGACACCGCCATGTGCAGGAACGCGGTCAGGCCCACCGCGCTCGTGAGGCCGACCGCGAGGTACTGCCCGAAGGTGTCGGCCGCGGTGCGCGCGATGCGGAACCCCAGCCAGCAGAAGAGCGAGAAGAGCAGCACCACCAGGCATACGCCGACGAAGCCCCACTCCTCGGCGATGGTGCTGAACAGGAAATCGGAGTAGGCGTACGGCAAATGGAATTTCTGCTGGCCCTCGCCGAAGCCGACGCCGAGGAAGCGCCCGGCGCCCACGCCGATGATCGATTCGTTGATCTGGTGATGCGCATCGGCCCCCACCTTGTCGGGGTCGATGAAGGCGAGCACGCGCTTCATGCGATACGGCGTCATGATCACCGCCTGCGCCGCCAGCAGCATCGCACCCAGGCCCAGGAGCAGGAAGTGCCCGAGCTTGGCGCCCGCGGAGAAGAGCACCATCGCGCCGCACAGCGCGACCAGCGTCGCCATGGACATGTTTGGCTCGAGTACGATGAGCCCGGAAAGCGCGCCCATGACGACGAGGAACGGGAGGACACCCTTCTTGAATCCGCGCACCGCATCACCCTTCCGGGCCGCGAGCATGGCACACCAGATGACGACCGCCAGGCGCGCGAGCTCCGACGGCTGGAGGCGGAGCGGCCCGATCTGGACCCACCGGCGTGCCCCGTTGATGAGTGGCGCGATGCTGTAGGTGAACGGGAGGAGCGGGATGATGAGCAGCACGATCGTGACGAGCAGCACCGGCCACGCGAGACGCTGCCACACCCGGTAATCCACGCGGGCAATCGCGACCAGCAGCACGCCGCCGATGAGCGCGCCCGAGATCTGGCTCAGCGCGATGTTGAGCCCTGCCCCCTTGGTCTGCAGGCCTGCGGCGCCATATACCGTGGCGATGCCGAACACGAGCAGCGTCAGCACCACCACCGCCAGCAGTCGTGTTTCCCACCTGAGCTCGCCGGGGTGCTTCACCATCGGTACCGCCATCAGAGTGCCTCGACCAGCGCGCGGAAGGTCGCGCCGCGCTCCTCGTAGTTGTTGAACATGTCGTAGCTCGAGCAGGCTGGTGAGAGCAGCACGGCGTCGCCCGGCCGGGCCAGGCCGGCGGCCGCCTCCACGACCTGCTCGAAGGTGCCGGCGCGCACCACCCTCACGGCGTCCCTCAGGTCCTGTTCCACCAGGTCGCCCGACTCGCCGTAGGCCACCACCGCGCGGCACCGGTCCTTGAGCAATGGCCCGAGCCGGGTATAAGGCTCGCCTTTGTGCCGCCCGCCCAGCAGCAGCACGAAAGGCCGGTCGAGCGCCATGACCGCCACCTCGGTCGAGGTCACGTTCGTCGACTTCGAGTCATTGATCCAGAGAACGCCGTTCACTTCACGCACCGGTTCCACCCGGTGCTCGATGGCCCGGAAGGTAGTCAGGCCCGAGGCCATCGCCTCCAGCGAGCCGCCCAGTTCGCGGACGATGAGCCCCGCCGCGAGGGCATTCGCGATGTTGTGGTCACCCAGCAGCGGCAGCCGGATGCGCGGCAGCAGCCGGTCGGCGCCGAGCATGAGCCAGCCGCCGGCCCGATCGTACCAGCCGTCGGCCTGGCGCTCGGTCGAGAACCGGAAGTGCCGTCCCGCGACCGTGGCCATGATCGCCTGCACCGCCGCATCATCAGCATTGCTCACCGACACCGAAGCGGCGTCGGCGTTCCGGAAGAGCAACGCCTTGTCGCCGTAGTACTCCTCCAGGCTGTGGTACCGATCGAGATGATTGGACGACAGGTTGAGCAGTGCGCCGACCTGCGGCTTGATGTGGGGACTGTCGTGCAGCTGGAAGGACGAGAGCTCGAGTGCCACCCATGCCGGCGGCGTGCTGCGGCGGGCCACTTCGCACAGCGGCAGCCCGATGTTGCCGGCGGCCACGGCATCGAGCCCGATCGCCGTCATGAGGTGGGACACGAGCGACGTGGTCGTCGTCTTCCCGTTGGTGCCCGTAAGCGCGGCGAACCGGGTGGTGGGGAGCGCCGTGAACCCGAGGTCCACTTCCGCGATGATCGGAAGACCGGCCTCCACGGCCGACCGGATCGGCGGTGCGTCGGGCGGCACGCCAGGCGCCACCACCACCGTGCCGGCCCGCGCGATGCGCCCGAGGTCGTGCGTACCCAGCTCCACCTGCGCCCCGGCGGCGCGCAGCGTGTCTGCCCATCGCCTGGTGGTGTCGCTGTCCCGGATCTCCGACGCGTAGACCGCGACCCCATGGTTGCGGAGGAGGAGTCCCGCAGCGACACCGCTCTTGCCCAGCCCGATGATGGCCGTCTCCCTTCCGGCCTGACGGAGTTCGTCGAGCAGGCTCACCGGAGCTTCAGGGTCGAGAGGGCCAGCAGTGCGCAGAAGATGCCGAGTATGTAGAACCGGGTCACCACCGTGGTCTCGTGCCATCCCAGCTTCTCGAAGTGGTGGTGCAGCGGGGCCATTCGGAAGATGCGGTGAGCATCGGCATACTCCTTCCCCCGCGTGCGCCTGAACCACTTGTACACCGACGTCTGCGCCATCACCGACAGCGCTTCCGCCACGAACACGCCGCCGATCAGCAGCAGGAGGAATTCCGCCTTGAGCAGGATGGCGACCGTGCCGAAGGCACCGCCAAT
Organism: uncultured Gemmatimonadales bacterium; assembly: GCA_963789925.1. Lineage (GTDB taxonomy): Bacteria > Gemmatimonadota > Gemmatimonadetes > Gemmatimonadales > GWC2-71-9 > JAGGAG01. Next base: position 287,826 of record CAWBMQ010000004.1, on the reverse strand, counting down.
GGCGAGGCTGCCGGTGTCGCCCATGAACACCTGCGCCGGGTGCGCGTTGAACCAGAGGAATCCGATGCAGCCGCCCATGAGTGCCGCGCAGAATACCGCGATTTCACCTGCACCAGGCAGGTAGAACAGGTAGAGGTAGCTGGTGGAGTCGGTACGGCCGAGCAGGTAGGCGAAGACCGCGAAGCCGAAGGCCGCGATGGCGGACAGTCCCGCCGCCAAACCATCCAGCCCATCGGTCAGGTTCACGGCATTGCTGCTGCCCGTGATCACCAGCGTCACAAACCCGACGAACACCAGCGGCGTAAAGTTGACCACCAGGTACTTGAAGAACGGCAGCGTGGTGGCCGTGGCGGGGATCGTGTCGACTGGCACTACGGGGTAGCGGTAGAGCAGCAGGCCCAGCGCAATGCCGAAGGAGCACTGCCCCACCAGCTTCCAGCGCGCCACCAGCCCGCGGGACTTGCCCTGCACGATCTTGAGGTAGTCGTCGATGAATCCGATGCCGCCCATCCAGAGGATCGACAGGAGGGAGAACAGCACGGCGCGATTTTCCAGCCGGGCCCACAGGAGCGTCGGGATCACCGTCGCGAGCAGGATGATGATGCCACCCATCGTCGGCGTGCCGCGCTTGCCCTGGTGACTCGCGGGCCCTTCAGCGCGGATGACCTGGCCGACCTTCCGGGCCCGGAGTCTCGCGATGATGCCCGGCCCCACGAGGAACGCGATGAGCAGCGCGGTGACCATCGCAGCCGCCGCTCGAAAACTCAGGTAGTTGATGAGATTGAAGAGGAGGTACTTCTTGCCCAGCGGTGCAAGCAGGTAGTAGAGCATCGGGCCTCAGTGCGGGGCGGCGGCACGGCCGGTAATTGCCGGAAGTATACGTTCGAGCGCGGCCCCGCGGGACCCTTTCAACACGAGTACTTCGTCGCCGCGCAGGCGCGATGCCAGCAGCGGTCCCATCGCCGGTGCATCGTCGGCCGTGATGAGCCGGTCTCCCAGTGCCGGTGCCCATCGCTCGAACGCCGGAACGAACTCACCCACGGCCGCGATCAGCTCCGGGTCGAGCGCCACGATCTGTTCCGCCACTTCCCGGTGCAGCCGCTCGGCATCGGGGCCGAGTTCGCGCATCGTGCCCGCCACGAACACGAGCCGCCGCCCGCGGCGCAGTTCGCCCGCCGTCGCGATCGAGGCGGCAAAGGAGTGCGGGTTCGCGTTGTAGCAGTCGTTGAGGATCGTCAGGGCACCCGCCTGGGTCAGTTCACTCCGGCCTCCCGGCACCGTCACCGACGACAGCGCCTGCGCCACCGCCGCCGGACCGACGCCCGCCGCCTGCGCTACCGCCCACGCGAACTCCGCGTTGAGCGCCTGGTGCCGCCCCGGCAACGGCAGCTGCACTTTTTGGCCGCCCAGGCGCACGCGCGGACGCGCCAGCGCGTCGGTGCCCAGCACCACCGGGATCCGGTCCGCACCGGACCATCCGACCGTGATCACCTTGCCGGCCACCTTCCGCGCCCCCTCGGCCAGTGACGGCGGCTCCATGCCCACCACCGCGAGGTCGACCCCGGCGGTCACCGCCACGGTATCGGCCACGATCGACTCGAGCGACCCGTATCCCTCGAGGTGTCCCTCGGTGGCGTTGGTCGCGACGGTGATCGCGGGCTCGATGATCTCGCGATACCTCGGTAACTCGCCCGGGACGTTGCCCCCGCCCTCGATGACCAGCGCCTCGACGTCCCACGGCGCCTCGATGATCGTGAGCGGCACACCAACAAGGTTGTTGTTGTTCGCACGCGTCGCATGCACCCGGAACCGCGTGCGCAGCACCGCCGCGACCATCTCCTTCACCGTGGTCTTGCCGTTGTTGCCGGTGACGCATACGACCGGGCCCTTCAACAGCCGGCGCCGGGCACGGGCGATGTCGCCATAGGCGCGAAGCGTGTCATCGACTTCCAGCAGCTCGAGGCTGGCGACCGGCGCCGTGCCCCGGCGTACCACCGCCGCCGTGGCGCCCCGGTCGCGCGCGGCCGCGAGGTAGTCGTGGCCGTCGAACCGGTCCCCCACCAGTGCGACAAAGAGCGCGCCGGCCTCGATGCTCCTCGTATCGGTAGAGACCGCGGTCCAGGGCCCGCTCGCCGGGGCGGTGGCGAGACCGAGTGCCTGTTGAAGGAGCTCAGCGGTCCAGGGACTCATGCGGTGCCGAGCGCAGCGAGCACGATCTCGCGCTCGTCGAACGGCTGCTTCTCGGTGCCGATGACCTGGTAGGTCTCGTGGCCCTTCCCCGCGAGCAACAGGGTATCGCCCGGCCGCGCCTCGCCGAGCGCGGCGGCGATCGCCAGGCGCCGGTCGGCGACACGAAGGCGCGGCGCCGAGCCCATGCCCCGTTCCACGTCGTCGATGATCGCGTCGGGATTCTCGGTGCGCGGGTTGTCGGAGGTGACCACCGGGAGGTCGGAGAGCTCCGCGGCCAGCTGGCCCATGATCGGGCGCTTGCCCCGGTCGCGATCACCGCCGCAGCCGAACACCAGGATGATCCGGCCCGGCGTGAGCGGACGCAGGGTGCGGAGCGCCCGCTCCAGCGCATCGGGGGTGTGCGCATAGTCGCGCAGCACCGCACAAGGCCGGTCGCTGATGAGTTCCATGCGCCCCGGCACCTGGGGCGCAGCGGTGAGTCGCGCGGCGACGTCGGTCACATGGTGCCCCAGCGCGAGCGCGCACGCGGCACCGGCCAGCGCATTGGCCACGTTGAAGTCGCCCAGGAGCGGCAGTACCACCTCGGCGCGGCCGAAGCGTCCGTCCAGCAGGAAGCGGCTGCCGGCGGCGCCGAGCTCCAGGTTTGTGGCCCGGACATCGGCCTGCGCACCAAGGCCGAATGTGACCCGCCGGTCGCCGCGCGGCAGTGCCATCCACGCGGGGTCGTCGATGTTCACCACGGCGATACCGGACAGGCCGAGCAGGGTGGTCAGCTTCAGCTTGGCGGCGAGGTACGCCTCCATCGTGCCGTGATAGTCGAGATGATCACGCGTGAGGTTGGTGAAGACGCCCGCCGCGAATGAGAGGCCGTCGAGGCGTCCCTGATCGAGGCTGTGCGAAGACGTCTCCATCGCGACAGTAGTGCACCCGCGATCGCGCAGCGTCGCGAAGGTCGCCTGAAGGTCGACCGGGCCGGGCGTGGTGAGCGTGCCCGCCGTAGACGGGACGGGATCACCCTGGCCATCGAAGGCGCCAAGTGTGCCGATACTGCCGGCTGTCCCGGACGCATTGAACAGGTGGCGGACGAGTGCGGTCGTCGTCGTCTTCCCGTTGGTGCCGGTGATCCCGATCAGCTGCATGCCCGCGGCGGGATCCCCGTACCAGGCGCGCGCGAGCGTCAGCGCCGCGAGTCGGCCATCACGCACCACGACCTGGGGCACGGCAACCGGCTGCCGCGATTCCACCACCACGGCGACGGCACCGCGGCCCACCGAATCGGCGATGAAGCGATGCCCGTCGGCCTGCGAGCCACGCACCGCCACATAGAGCGAACCGGGCGTGACGCTCCTGCTGTCCGAATCAATGCCGCTCAGCGGCGGCAGGGTATCGGCCTCGACCAGCAGGTCCGCCCGGCGCAGCGCGTCGAGCAACCGGCCTGTGTGCGCGGTCATTCCTCGGTCCAGATGGTAACCATCGTGCCAGCGGTCGCGGTGGTTCCGGCGGCGGGGTCACTGCGCACGGCCCGTCCCATGCCCTTCACGTTCGCGCGAAAGCCGTGCTGGTGTACCGAGAGCACCGCTTCGCGCACGCCGCGTCCGTACACGTCCGGGATCGTCGATACCGGCTTCGCCGCGGTCGTGTCGACTTTCCGGTAGGGCCAGGAAACGCGCGTCACCGAGGCCACCGCGTCCACGTGAGGCGCTGGGACAGGCAACTGCGCCGCCACGGCCGCGGTTGTCCCGCCGAGCCGGGCCCGGTCGATGGCGATGTAGCGCGACGCCAGTGCCTGCTCGAGCATGCGCTTGGTGAGCGGTGCCGCTGTGGACCCGCCGAAGTATGAACCCTTCCTGGGGTCGTCGATGGTGACCACGAGCACGAGTTGCGGGTCCTTCGCCGGGAAGAAGGCAGCGAAGGAGGCACGATAGCCCTTGTTCGCGTACGACCTCCCCTCGAAGCGCCGGGCCGTTCCCGTCTTGCCCGCCAGCTCGTAGTTGGTGAGCCGCGCCTTGTCGCCGGTGCCGCCACCTTCCTCGACCACGCTCCGGAGGTAGGCCTGGAGCCTGGCGGCGACGCGGCTCGAGATCACGCGACGAACCGGCTCCGGCTGGTGCTGGTAGAGCAGCTGGCCCACGGGGTCGCGCACCTCGCGCACCAGTGTCGGCGTCACGAGCACCCCGTCGTTGGCGATGGCCGCATACGCCATCGCGAGCTGCAATGCCGTGACACCGAGCTCATATCCCATCGCCATGCTGGCCCGCGAATAGTCGGGAATCATGTGCTCAGGCGTATTGAGCATGCCCCGGGACTCGGACGGGAACTCGATGCCGGTCGGGCTGCCGAACCCGAAATCGCGCAGCACCTCGAACTGTTCCGTGGTGCTCAGCCGCTGGGAGAACTTCGCCATGCCGATATTGCTCGACATCCTGATGGCATCGGCGAGCGTCATCAGCCCCGCGATCTTGTGCTCATCAGTGATCGATCGCAATTGACCGCGTGAGAGGGGCATCAAGTAGTGGCCATCCTCGCCGCTTACGCGAACGGTGCTGTCCACCTTGTCGAGCTGGAGCAGCGCCGCGGCGGTGAAGAGCTTCGCCGTGGACCCCGGCTCGAACGGGCTGGTGAACGCGGTCGGGCTCGATGCGGCCGGGTCCACCCCCGCCTGGCGTGACGCCACCGCGAGCAGTTCGCCCGTCCGCGGATCGAGCACCACGACGTCTCCGCCCCGGGCACCCAGCTGCCGGATCGCATCCTCCAGCTCGCGCTCGGCGATGTCCTGCAGCTCGGCATCGAGCGTGAGCCACGACGTCGTTGCCCGGAACCGGGTCGCTGATCTTCCGCGCCGGCGACTCCAGCCGGCGTCCCACCCGATCGCGCAGGAAAACCGCCTCGCCCGGAGTGCCCGTGAGCAGGTTGTCGAGCGACCGCTCCAGGCCCGAACCGCCCCGGCTGCTGTCGGGCGGGAGCCGTCCGATCACTGGTGCCGCCAGCGACGAGGGATAGTCCCGCCGGAAACTCCCCTCCAGATGCACACCGCTCAGGCGCCGGAGCGGCTCGATCTCGGTCGCGGTATACGGTCCGTAGAAGTACATGTACTTGCCGCTTCGCAGCTTTCGCTGCAATTCGCCGGCGCCGACGCCAAGAGAACGCGAGGCCACGTTCACCAGCTCGCGGCGATCCGCCACCTCGTTGGGCGCGATGCCCACATGGTAGAACTCCTGCGTCACCGCGAGCTGGACGCCCCGACGATCATAGATCGATCCCCGCCGGGCCTCGAGCGTGTCACGGGCCGTGCGGCGCGACTCGGCCTGCTCCGACCAGTAGCTCCCCTCGACCAGCTGCAGCTGACCGGCGCGCAGCACCACCAGCGCGAGGGCGAGCGCGAAGCAGCCCTGCAGGAAGGAGATGCGCTTGGCGGTGCGGTTCATGGACGGCGGGAGTCCGGCGACATCTTGAGGTAGTTGACCTCGGAATCCGAGGGTTCGTGCAGGCCCAGGGCCTCGGCGACTGGTGCAAGTGCCCGTCGGCTCGATGCCTCCCGGATCTGGCCGGTAAGGTCGGCTCGGCGTGCCTCGAGCGTGGTCCGCTCCTCCCGGAGCTTGCTCAGCCTGCCAGCCGCCGCGATCGACGCGTTCTGTCGCGCGACGACGCCGCCCGCCACCACCAGGAACAGCAGCAGCCAGAAGAAGAGATGATGACGGCCTTTAACCTTCATTGTTCACCTGGAACACCCGGAAGTGCGCGCTGCGCGCCCGCGGGTTGGCGGCCGATTCGGCGTCACTCGCCACGATGACCCGTCGTGTCACCAATGTACCCGAGGCCTTCCCGCCGCAGATGCAGACGGGAAGCCCTGGCGGACAGGTACACGCCGTGCTCCAGGCACGGAACGCCTGCTTCACGAGTCGGTCTTCTCCCGAGTGATAGCTGATCACGGCCAGGCGGCCACCCGGCACGAGCGCGACGCGGAACGCCTCCAGGGCCGCTCGCGAGTCCGCCAAGCTCATCATTCACCGCAATCCGGAACCCCTGGAAGATCCGGGCAAACTCGCCCGGTCCTGCCCGCGCCCCAAGGACGGCACGGATGGTGTTGACCAGGTCGTCGCTCGACGCGAAACGGGCGCGCTCGCGTCGCCGCACGATCTCCCGTGCCATCGCGCCCGCCCTGCGTTCATCGGCGTAATCGCGGAGGATCGCAACGAGTTCCCCTTCGGGCAACTCGTTCAGCAAATCGGCGGCCGTGGCGCCACTGGCGCCCATGCGCATGTCGAGCGCAACGCCGGGACGGAAGCTGAAGCCGCGGCCATCCGAATCGAGCTGGCGCGACGAAACGCCGAGATCCAGAAGGATAAAATCAGGTGCGAACGCCGTCACGGCCTCGAGTGCCGTGGGCGAAGCATACGGCGCCTCCAGCCACGTGATGCCGGTCTCGCCGAGTCGCCCCCGGGCGGTCGCGAGTGCATCCGGATCCCGGTCGATCCCCAGGACACTGGCCCCCTGCGCGCGGAGCGGCCCGGCATGGCCGCCGTGCCCCACCGTCGCGTCCACGACGCGCCGCGCCCCCGCCGCCGCGGCCAGGACTTCGGCCAGCAGGACAGGCTCGTGCAGCGTCTGGGCGTTGCCGGTGGGCATGAATAGACCGCTATGAATGAAAAACGCACCCCGTCCAGGAGACGGAGTGCGGTACTGAGAGGACGACGGGGCTGACGGGGCTCGAACCCGCGACCTCCGCAGTGACAGTGCGGCACTCTAACCAAGCTGAGCTACAGCCCCCGGACCTTTGCAGCGGGGGGCAAAGTTAGGCAGCCCCCCGCTCTCCGGCAACCCCTACTTGCAGTAGGACTTGATCATCGATGCCGTGCGGGCCTGGAACTGCGGAACGGCTGCCAGCGGCTTCTCCACCGCATCGGGCCGCGTGGCCTTGGCGATGTTCAGGGCCGTGTCAGCCTCCGCCACCAGCGCATCCTCCTTCTTCGCCATGTCGCAGGACTTCGTCTTCTCCGTCTCGGCGTCCATGGCAGCGGCGGACTGGAATGCCGCCAGGCCGAATATCAGCTGACAGCTCCCGGCGACCTTGCCCTTGGGATCAGCAGTCTTGACGCACTGGCGCGAGAGGTCGGCCGCCGGCACGTAGTCACCCTTCTGCAGGAGCGGGAGCGCCGCGTTCGCCAGGATGGCCGATAGCTGCTCCTTCTGCTGGGGCGAGCCCTTGGCCTGCACCATCTCGATCAGCGGACGCGGCCTCCGAGATACGGCCTCCCGTCGCGAGGGCCTGGATGGCGGCCAGCGCGGGATCGATCTGGGTGGGATCGGCCGCGAGCAGCCGCTTCGAGATCGCCACCACCGAGTCCGTCTGGCCCGTGAGCAGGTATGCCTGCTCGGCATAGCCCAGGAGCTCGACGTTGTCCGGGTATTTCTTGAGGCCGCGTTGCGACCACTCCAGCAGTCGCGCCGTGTCAGGCTGCTGCGCCGCGGCGACCGCGATCTTCTTGTAGAAGCTCGAGTCGGCCCGCGTCGAGTCGACGGCGTATGCCTGGGCCAGCGCGTCGATGGCGCACTTGAAGTCGCTCTGGAAGAGGCAGGCGTTGCTCTTCAGGTCGTAGAGTTCCCAGTTGTTCGGGTCGATCTTGAGCCCTTCGTCGGCCACTTCGCGGGCGACGTTGGGCTTGCCCGCCTGCAGCAGATACTTGAAGATGGTCTCGCGCAGCTTCTGGTTGCCCGGAGCGACCAGCAGCATCTGCTTGAAATCGGCGACGACGGCGGCAGTGTCACCGGCCGCCTCATGCTGCTCGGCCAGCAGCGTCCAGGCAGTGAGGCTCAGCGGGTCGCCCTTGGTAGCGGCCGTCAGTTCGGACACGATCTCCGGGCGCGGCTTCTTCTGGGCGATGGCGATCTGGGCGAGACAGAGGTGTGCCAGCCCCTGGTCGGGAACGGCCTTGAGCGAGGTCTGCGCCGCCTTGATGGCTTCGTCGGGCTTCGTCGCGCGCAGTTCCTCGCAATTCCTGGCATCGTCAAAGGCGTCGAAGGCCGGCTTGAACGCCGTCCGCGGCGCGTGCCCCGAACGCGTCGAGCTTCTCGCCCGGCTGCTGCTGGGCCGCCTGCACCACACCGGCATCGGACTGCACGCCGAAGAGTCGGGAGGTCATCGAGTACGGCCCGCCCTCCTGACGCGTGAGCGTAGAGGTCATGATGCCCTTGGTGCCGGGGATCTGCTTGGCAAGAATCAGCGCGTTGGCCGGGCTGAGGATGGCGTTGCGGGGATACCCGAACTGCTCGAGGGCGATATTCATCGTCGTGTCGGACACGATCGAGTACTCGGTGCCGCCGATTTTCGCGAGCCTGCCGCGCATCCCGGCCGCGATGTCCACCGCGGCAGTCGAATCAGATGTCGCCGAGGCGTATGGGTTCGCGACCATCACGCGGATGGCGCCGGCGACCGGCGCTCCGAGGCGCCTCGTGTTCTTGGGAATCCCCTGGGCACACAGGTCGGCCGACAGCGCTGCACCAAGCGCCAGCGATGACAGCACTACCTGACCGAGTCGCTTCATGCGTCATGTCTCCCTGCGGGACACCGGCCGAACGGCCGAGTGAAGCGCGCCGGGCTGGCGCGCAGAAATGGGCGATGAGGGATTCGAACCCCCGACATCCTGCGTGTAAGGCAGGCGCTCTGAACCGGCTGAGCTAATCGCCCGCATTGGGACGGCGCGGTTCGAGTCCTCTCCGCGACCGAACGGTACCGGGCAACGCCCCGGCCAGGGCCTTGCCTAGATGACGATACCGAGCGGAAGCAGTACACAATATCCCAGCACCAGCAGCACCGCTGCGGCGCTGGGGCTTCCTGCCGAAAGAACCACGTAACCCGCGCCAATCGCGATCAACGCCGCCCCAATGACAATCATGTTGCGGGGCGACAGCGGCATGCGGCCGCGGGTGGTCGATACCTTCGAAGTTGTCAGTTCTGGCATAAGGGTTAAGAGACTACTCGTCGGAGGTAGTCGGGTCAAGCGCCTGCGCCGCTTGCATTTCCGGCTCCGGTGGCATTTCCCACCCCTCGTCCAGAGCTGAGCGGCGACGCCGGTCGGCTCGTCTCCGCCAGTAAGTACCCGCCATCAGCGCCAGTGACAACAGGGCCCACGCGCCACCCGCAGCGAGCCAGGTGAACAAGCTGTAGCGCTTCCGGACGCCCTTCTGCCACGCCTCGTCGAAATTCTCCGGCGTGAGGCCGGTCGTGGCCTTCACCGCCGAATCGAACGGCACCCTGCTCGCGAGCAGCCCCAGCAATGGCGTCAGGCTGCGGCTCGGATTCCGTCGGGCCAGTTCCAGGACGGCAGATGCCGAGAGCGCATACGCCGCACTGATTCCTGCCGGGTGTCCGCGCAGGGCACGGTTGAGCGAATCAAGCCCCGGCGTCGATCCCCCGACGACAGCGTAGTTGAGCTCCAGGGCATCGAGGAGGTCCCACTCCCCGGCCGCATACACTGCATACCCCTCTTCGAACCAGAGTGGCATCGGTACCTGGACCGCATCATGGAGAACGAGGTGCGCGAGCTCATGTCGGAGGGTGCCGCTGGGATCTGCATCGGCCCGAAGTGCCACAAGACGGGGCCCCGGAAGGGTGATCCCGGCGCCCCAGGCGGGCGCCCGGCCGCCGGTGAGCCGGTTCAGTCCATCTGCATCGTGGGCCAGGATCAGCCGGAACGGGGGCGGGCTTCGGCGTCCGAGGCCAGGCCACTCGGCGGGTTGGTCCGCCCACTCGGCCAGGCCCATCGCGGCATTCATCTCCTCGCGCGCCGCTACCACCGTGACATTGCCCACCTGGACGGAACCGAGTGACTGGCCGGTCAGGGCGGGTACGGCGGATACTGCGGATAGCAGAAGGGAGATCAACACCCTCCATCCCCGCCCCGCTCGCTGTGCCTGCCCTACGTGACGAGGGCCCGCGGAATGTCCTCGCCCGCCGCCGCTCGCTCCAGCATTTCCCCGCACCGCTTTGACCACGGGTTGAACCGGTTGGCCTTCTGCCCCTCCGTCCAGGTCCCGATCGCATGGTCCCGTTCGCCGGCGAACCACTGCGCGCGACCCAGCTCGAAGTAGGCCTCAATGAGGTTGGGCCCGAGCTGCAGCGTCTTCCGGAAGAAGGACTGCGCATCCTCGAACATCTCCCGCTCGAGGTAGACCAGTCCGAGGTAGAAGTGCGCGTACAGCGTGGCCTTGCGATCGTTGTCCAGGCGGATGGCCTTGGACAGGTGCTCGATCGCCTCGCCGAAGATCCCCTTCTTGAGGCAAATGTACCCCACGTTGATCCGGGCGAGCGAGTTGGCCGGCTCCTTCATGAGGACGCGCGAGAAGGTGCCCAGCGCGTCGTCGTAGTCCTCGTGCAGCATCTGCGCCCAGCCAAGCAGCGATTGCGCCTGGGTGTCGCCGGGTGCGAGCTGCAGTGCGCGCTGCAGAGCCTGGATCGCACCGGCCTGGTCGCCCAGCGAGATCAGGCTCCAGCCCTTCTCGATGTAGGTCGAGGCCCCGAGGTGATCGGCCTGCACCACCGGGAATGCACCGGTGAACTGCGGGGCCTGCGCCGAATCGGCGGTGGAGGCCACCTGCTTGTACTGGTTCACCAGCGTGCGGATCTCTTCCTTGAGTCGCGTAAGGTCGGTCAGCGCGCCATCCACCCGCTTGAAGAACGAGATGATCTCGCGCTTCAGGATGTCGCGGTCGATTGCAGTGGTAGCCGCGTCCAGCCGCCGGGCAATGTCGGCGTGCGTGGCGCGGAGGCTCGTGACCCACGGATCGGGTCCGGAGCCGGATGGTTCGCTCACGTCGTGATCTCCAGATGGTGCAGGACGTTCCGTTCGTCGTCGGCCAGGAGCCGCTGTGCGTTCAGGATGACAATGGTGCGCTCGGGTCGCGCCAGGATCCCGGCGATGTAGCGCGCGGCCAGTCCGCGCACCATCGGCGGCGGGGCACTGATGGTGGTGCTGTCCACCCGCACCAGCTCGCGCGCCGCATCCACCACCACGCCGATGCGGTGACCGTCGAGCTCGAGCAGCATGACGCGCGTTTCCTCGGTCACCGTGGCCGGCAGTCCCAGCCGCTTGCGCAGGTCCACTATGGGCACGGCGCCGCCCTCGTAGGGGAGCACGCCCTCGAGAAAATCGGGCGCATCGGGCAGGGGCGACGGCGCCTCGTACCGCAGGATGCGCTGCAGTTGCAGGATGTCGAACGCGAAGTCGTGACCGCCGCAGCGGAAGGTCACGAGCTGGACGTCATCGCCATGCTGACTCATGTGCTGACCTCCATAAGTCGCGCCGCCAGCGCCCCCAGGTCGAGGAGCGGCACGTACACCTGGTCGGGCAGCGCCGCGATCGCGCGAGCCCACGGAAGGGTCTCGTCGGCACTCAGTAACGGCACGCCGGCGCCGACCACGATGTCCGCCTCCTCCACCTCGAGCCCCACGCGTCGCCCGCCCAGGTCCGTCACGACCACTACGGCGCTCGGCCCCGGCTCCGCACCCAGCAGCACGGCGAGGTTGAGCACCGGCATGAGCTGGCCCCGCAATGCCGTGACGCCCCGGAGTGCCGGCACGAGCGAGGGAATGGCCCCCAGTTCGCCGGGCTCGCGCACCTCGATGACCGCCTCGACCGCAATGCCCACCCGGCGCCCGGCGGCACGCACGAGGAGGAACGCTCCACCGGTGCTCATTGCAATCGCATCCGCCGGATCTCCACGTCCACCTGCGCCGCCACCTGCGTGACGGCAAGGACGTGATCGGCCCCGCCTGCCGCCCGGGCCGCCGCCGGCATGCCGTCGATCGTCGCGCTCGCGTGATCCTGGGCGATCCCGATGCCGCCGGCTTCGTGGATGCGTCGCAATCCGTCGGCGCCGTCGCGTCCGAGACCGGTGAGCACCACCCCGACCGCACGGGCACCGAACAGTTCGGCCACCGAGCGGAAGAGCGGATCGGCCGCGGGCCGGACACCGTGCATCGTCGGTTCGCGATCGAGCAGCAGGTGGACGCCGTCGGGTCCCGCCGCCACGCGCATGTGCCAGTCTCCCGGTGCGACATACGCCGTATCCTCGAGGAACGGCGTGCCGTGCTCCGCCTCCACCACCCGAAGCCGGCTCTGCCCGGCCAGCCGCTCCGCCAGGCTCCGCGTGAACCCTGGCGGCATGTGCTGCACGATGACGACGCCTGCGCCCATGCCCGGTGTCAGCTTCGGCACCACCTCCGCCAGCGCGCGCGGCCCGCCCGTGGACGCAGCGATTGCGATGCATCCGCGGGCGCGTCCCGGGAGCGAGAACATCGCCGCCGGCGGCAGGGCCTGCAGCGGCCGCGCCAGGATCGGCAGGCGGAACAGCTGGGCCCCCGCCGAGAGGCGCAGTGTCTCGAGCAACCGATCACCGAAGCGCTCCAGGTCGGCCGCGTCGCGCCCCGCTTCCTTCGCGACGATTTCCACGGCGCCCAGCTCGAGCGACCGGATCGCCGCCGACGTGCCCGGGCCGGCGTAGCTCGACACCACGACGATCGGGCGCGGCGCCTCGGACATGATGTAGCCGATCGCGCCCAGGCCATCGAGCTCGGGCATCTCCAGGTCCATCAGCACCAGGTCGGGCTGGAGCCGGTGCACCTTCTGCAGCGCATCCATGCCGTTCCGCGCCGTGCCCACCACGGTGAAGTCCCCGCTTCGCTCCAGGATGTCGGAGAGCAGGCGGCGAAAGAACGGGCTGTCGTCGGCGATCAGGACCGACCGGCGCTCAGAGGTGCTGGACACCGTGCGCGACCGATGACACGTCGATGCGGCCGTCCTTGCAGTGCAGGCGCACCGTGCGGCCGAAGTCGCCACCCACCGCCTCGCCCGTCAGCGGCACATTGTGCGCGCTCAGCGCCTGCCGGGTGGAGACCAGGTTGCGCTCTCCCATCTGGATCGTGCCCGGCGGCGCGAGCTGGGCGAACATGCTGGCGCCGCCCGCGAGCCGCGCGGTGATGCGCCGCGGGCTCGCGCCGGCCGCGACCATGCGCTCCAGCAGCACCGGCACCGCCGACTGGGGGAACTTCGCCGGGTTGTCGGACTGCCGCGTGAGCGCCTTCGACGGGAGCAGGATGTGGGCGAGCCCGCCGACCTTCGTTTCCGGATCGTAGAGCATGATCGCCACGCAGCTGCCGAGACCCACGGTGACGAGCACTTCGTCCGCCGAGGCCACGGCCATGTCCGACACCCGCACGACTATTTCCCGTGCGCTCACAGCGGCCTCCGATAGATGCGCTCGCGGACATCCACGAGCTCCAGCAGGTCGCGCGCCGGGCCGACCAGGGTTTCCACCTTGCCCAGGATCAGGGTGCCGCCGGGGACGAGCGCGTCGTGGAAGCCCACGAAGAGCCGTTCCTGCGTGATCCGGTCGAAGTAGATCACGACGTTGCGGCAGACCACGAGGTCGAACCGCCGCACCGGCAGCGGATCGCGCGTCAGGTCGAGCGTCGACACGCTGACGCGCGCCCGGAGCCGGGCATCGACAATGCGGCCCGTATCCTCGGGCCGCGTCCACCGCTCCATCAGCCTGGGCGGTGTCTCCACGAAGGCGTCGGCGCGATACCGCCCCGCACGCGCCCGAACCATGCACTCGCGATCGATGTCGGTCGCATCCACGTTGAAGCGGTCGAGCCACTCCGGATGGCCCGCGCGCTCCGCCGCGTCGGCCCAGAGCATCGCCATGGTGTGCGCCTCTTCACCGGAGGAGCAGCCGGCGCTCCACATCCGCACCGGCGCGTTCTTCGCCAGCAGGCCCGGCAGCACGTTGGTCTTCACCGCCTCCCACGTCTCCGGGTTCCGGAAGAAGCGGGTGACGTTGATCGTCAGCGCGTCGTGCAGCTTCTCCACTTCTTCCGGGGTATTCGCCAGCACGCCGCGATACTCGTCGTAGGTATGGACACCGCAGGCGCGCATGCGCACGGCGATGCGCCGGCGAAGGCACTTCGGCTTGTACGCCGCCAGCGACACGCCGGTGCGCACCGTCAGGTCCCTGGCGAGGGCGTCGAACCCCGCGTCCTCGTGTACCGTCACGACTCGGCCGCGAGCATGTCAAGGTTGGCCCGCGCCAGCTGGTGGCTCGGGTTGAGTTCCGTCGCATGCTCCCAGCTTGCGCGGGCTCGCGCGGTGTCGCGGCGCTTGAACGCGATGTTGCCGAGCTTGAAGTAGAGGTCGTCGCCGAGCTCTGGTGCCACGCGGGAGGCGCGCTCATAAGCCTCGAACGCCTCGTCGTACCGCCCGGCGCGATACAGCAGGTCGCCGGTGTTCTTCGACACCTGCGGCAGGGCGGGATCGGCGGCGAACGCCTGCTTGAGCATCTGCTCCGCGCCAACCGTGTCGCCTCGCAGCTCGAGCAGCACCGCGAGATTGTTCCGCAACACCGCGTTGTCCGGATAGGCGGTGACCCCGGCGCGTGCCGTTTCCAGCGCCGCGTCGAAGCCATCGCTCGCGGCCTGTGCCAGCGCCATGGCCCAGTGCCACGCTGCTGGCGGCGTCTTCTCGCCCAGCAGTTCGCGCGTGCGCTCGAGCCGGTTCACCGCCACCTGGGGCTCGCCCCGCTGCAGTGCCGCGATCGCCCAGCCGAGCATGATCCGGTGGTCGTCGCGGGCGCGGCTCGTGGCGTCGCCGTAGGCCGCTTCCGCCTCCTCCAGCCGGCCAAGCTGCTCCAGCGCAAAGCCCAGGTTGTGCAACGCCGCGGGGCGCGGGCCGCCCTTTTCCACCGCGAGCCTGAACGCCTCGGCGCCTTCCTCCCACTTCCCCTGCCGGAGCGCGATGAGGCCGAGATAGAAGGGCGCGCTGCCCTCGGTGGGCCGGAGTTCCGCCACGCGGCGGAACTCGCGCATCGCCTCGTCCAGCATGCTCGTGCGGTAGAACGCGACGCCGAGGTTGCGATGCTCCTCGACCCGCGAATCGTTCACCCGCGGCGAGATCGTCGTCGCCGACGAACCGGTACGATGCGCATAGCCGGCCGTGATCAGGCTGTAGAGCGCCTGGCCCACGACGAACTCCACCAGCCCCGAGTCGTCCACCACCTGCTGCACGTCGCGCCGTCCGTCGAGCAGCGGCAGGATCTGCTGCTCCTGATCCGAGAGTGGCGCACCGGCCGCCTCGACCCGCGCCTTGTCGGCGGTGAAGACCAGGTCGAAGCTGGGGATCTTCTTCTCGATGAGGCTCCACTCATCGACGCGGCGCGCTCCCTCGAGCAGCAGCCACTCGGGATTGATATGTACCTGGAAATCGCGCGGATCGGGCCGGACGCCGGCCTCGAAGTTGAACGCGCCCGTGGTCCAGGTGAACAGGTAGTAGACCGCCTCCTCGATCTGGAGGCGCATGTAGTCGTCAAGCTCCTGCCGCGTGAGCGCCCCTTGGCCCAGCAGGATCTCGCCCAGCCGGACCTCGCGGTCATCCGTTTGCTGGTCGATCGCCTGGCGCAACTGGTCCGCGCTGATCCGGTTGCTGCGCACCAGCATGTCGCCCAGCCGGTCACGCCGGTTCACGATTGAGGCGTAGGCGATCTTGCCGTCGTCGAAATAGATGTAGCCCAGGTTCTGGCGGTCGGTGATCGCCAGGCACCCGGTGCGCCGCCCGAGGTAGAGCAGCTGGATGACGTCGGGAAGGCTCGCTTCCTTGAGGGATCCCTTGATCGCCATCTACTTCCACTCCTCGATGACACGCTCGGAGAGCGTGGGCCACGTCCACACCGTCTTCTCCCGGCTCTTCACCCCGCCCGACGAGGCGACCGACACGCTGACCGTGCGGCCCGGCACGCTGCTCTTCCGCACGACTCGTGGCGCGCCCTCCAGCACCTCGCGCGCAAGGCTCGCCGTCGCCCTCGCCTGCTGGGAGTTCGCGGTGTGCAGGACGCGCTGCACGTACCCCTGGACCGCGCGCGCCGACTCCGCGGGACGCGACGCGATATAGGTGACCAGTTCGGCATCCGCTTCCTGGCCCCGTCCCGCCAGCGTCCGTTCCACCAGCTGTTGGCGGAGCTCGCGGTCGGGCGGCGGTAACTCGACCACCAGGCCTCCCTCGAGCCGCGTCAGCAGGCGCGGTTCCACCCCGGACAGTTCGGCCAGCGGCAGGGCCGAGGCGAAGCCGAGCTGCCGGTTCGTCTCGAGGAAGAGGTTGAACAGCAGGAAGAGCTCCTCCTGCGTCCGTTCCTTGCCGGCGATGAGGTGCACGTCGTCCAGCAGCAGCGCGGAGCAGCGGCGATAGCGATTGCGCCAGGCCGTCACGGCGTCGCGATCGATGGCGTCGATGAGCTCCTGGGTGAAGTCGTGGGCGCTCAGGCACGCGACGCGGCCGTCGCCCGCCAGCGCCAGCGCGTTGCCGATGCCATGCAGCAGGTGCGTCTTGCCCACGCCCGACCCGCCCACCACGACGATGGGGTTGTACTTGCTGCCCGGCTCGGCGATCGCGGCCTGCGCCGCGCGCACCGCCATCCGGTTACCCGGACCCTCGATGAGGTCGTCGAGCAGCCAGTGTTCCGCCGGACCGGCCGGGGGGACGGCACTTTCGCGCACCCGCTGCAGGTACGCTTCGGCCGCCGCCATGTTGCCGGGGTCCGTGAGCTGCGCGGCGCCCGCCATCTCGGGAGCGAGCGACTCCGCCTCCGCCCGCATCTCGAGCAGCTGTTCCGCATCGGCCTCGTACTGGACCATCACCGACTCGGGATCGGGCGGCTCCGGCTCGTCGAGGAGTCGCTCGAGCCGGTAGGTGCGGAAACCCTCGCCTTCCCAGCGCAGGATTGCCTCGCCCACCCGCGCCCGCCACGGATCCACCTGGCGCGCGAGCGTGGCCGCAAGGTCGGACAGGAAGTCACCGAACTCGTCGCGATCGGCCTGCAGTGCCGGTTTCCCCGCGAGCCCTTCACCCAGATCGGGCGGTCCGCCCGTGTCCCGCGGCTCCCTGGATTCGCGCGAGTCGTGGTACTCGTGCGGCTCGTCCGCGAGGCCGAAATCGTGATGCGGGGACTCCCCGTCGCTGTCCGGATGCGACGCGAGCTCGCTCACCGGCCCGCCGCCCAGCATGTCCGACTGACCCAGCATCACGCCCGGGAGCGCACCGGCAAGCACGGTGCGGGCATCGCCCGCATGCACCATCTCCGCGCGGCCCGCCACCGCGAACTCCATCGTATCGGCCTGCTCGACCACGAGCGCTTCCGTCTCAGCCGGCTGCAGCCCGCCGATGAGCACTCGTGCCTGCGCGGCATCGAGGGGTACCTCACTCACCGCCTGGAACGCCACCAGCCGGTTGAGGGCGCCCACCAGCTCGCGCACGCTCTCGATGTCGAGTGACGCGACCGCCTCGAGCACTCCCTCGGCGAAGCTCGCCCCGCGCTCCTCCGCCTTGCGGTACAGGATGGCAACCCGGGTCTCGTAGTCGGGCTGCGCGATGTCGAGCACCAGCCCCCCGGCGAACCGCGTCAGCAACCGGTCATCGAGCGATTCGATCTCGGACGGCGCACGATCGCTGGTCAGCACCACCTGCTTCTGGTTGGCGAGCATCACGTCGAGCACCCGCAGGAGCTCAGCCTGCATTTCCCGCTGGCGGCTGAGGAACTGGATGTCGTCCACCAGCAGCAGGTCGGCATCACCGAACCGGGCGCGGAACCGGTCGCTGTCGCCGGTGGACAGCGCCACGTGAAAGCCCTCGACGAACTCGTCCAGTGTGAGGAACTCGATGCGGGCAGCCGGGTTCACCGCGAAGACCTGGTGCGCGATGGCGCCGAGCAGGTGGGTCTTGCCCATGCCCGGGCGCGCATAGATGAGCAGCGGGTTGTACGCTGCCCCGGGGGCGTTCGCCACGGCGCGGCCAGCCGTGACCGCCGTGCGGTTGGCCGTGCCTACCACGAATGCCTCGAACCGGTGCGCGCCCTGCAGTATGCTCATTCGGCGATGCCTCCCGCAGCCAGCTTCCGCAGCACCAGCTCGGAAATCCCCTTCAATGTCTCGAACACGCCGCTGCCGTGCAGCGCATCGGCTCCGAAGCTCGGGACGCCGCGGAAGTTGAGCGACTCGTCGAGTTCGGATGGCTGCAGCACGAGCTCGCCGGGCAGGTCCTGCTTGTTGTACTGGAACGCGATCGGCATCGTCCGCACGTCCACGCCCTGGCTCAGAAGGTTCTCCTGCAGGTTCTGGAGGCTCTCCAGGTTGTCATCGAACCGGCGCGCCTGGCTGTCGGCCACGAACACGATCCCGTCAGCACCCTGCAATACCAGTTTCCGCGTCGCGTTGTAGTAGCTCTGCCCCGGCACGGTGTACAGCTGGAACTTGGTCTGGAACCCCGAAATGCTCCCCAGGTCGATGGGAAGGAAGTCGAAGAACAGCGTCCGGTCCCCTTGCGTGGCGAGCGACACCATGCGCCCGCGCCGTGTATCCGGCACGCGCCCGAAGATGTACTGCAAGTTCGTCGTCTTCCCGGACCGGCCCGGCCCGTAGTAGACGATCTTGCAGGTGATCTCACGCGCCGTGAAGTTGACCAGCGACATCCGTTACCGTCCGAAGAGCGAGCGCAGGCTCGCGTTGAGTTCATGCTCGAAATTTTCCGCCAGGATCGCACGCGTTGCTGGTTCCGTCGGCGCCGCCTTCGCCAGCTCGGTCTCCAGTTCCTGGAAGAAGAGCTGGACCAGTCCCACCGACGTTTCCGACCCGAATACCACCAGCCCGATCCATCGTCCACGCGGTGTCCAGAACGCGCGGAGTACGAGGCTCTGCTTCAGTCCCTGGTGCAGCACCACGCCGAACTGGTCGGTGCTCATCACCTCGGCGATCGCATCGGTCGAGGCCATGATTGCGGCGCCGAGCGCGGCGGCCGCCATGACGTCGACCGAGCGGGTGAAGCCGTCCTGTGCGATCACCTGGCCGGCCGAGGTCATGAGCAGCGTGAGCCGCGCACCCGACTCGTCGAGGAAGCCCTGCAGCGGCGCCGCCACCCATGGCTCGATGACCCTCATGATCCGAGTTGTGCCGCCGCCTGCCGGAGCTCGAGCCGCGCGAGCCCGAGGTTCGCATCCCGCTCGGCCACGGCGACGAGCAGCAAGTCATCGCCGGCCGGCACGCTGAGCACGGTACCACGCTCGGCCCGGAGTTGCACGACCTGCGGACTCGCGAGGCCGGCGCTCACCGCCGTGCGGCGGAGCCGTAGCGTGAGGCTCGCCGCGAGTGCCGCGACCGCAGCGCCATCCAGTCCCTCGGCCAGCGCCTCGGCAACCACCAGTCCATCGGTCTCTGCCACCAGCATCGCGCCGCGGATGCCGGCCACGCGGGTGACGCGCTCGAGTGCCTCGCCCAGGTTCCTCACGCCAGTCGCTCCAGCCAGTTGCGCGCGGCACGCGCCGCCTGCTCGGCGATCAGGCCGAGGCGTCCCACCGGCACGCGCGCATCGCGCAGCAGCACCAGCACCGTCGACTGCGTCGGCGGCAGCACCAGCAAGTGCCCGTCGGCCGATTCCGCGGTGACGGTCTCCCACGCGCCGAGGTCGAGCAGCCGCGCCGCCCGTGACGCCTCGCGGGACACGCCCTGCAGGTGAGCCGCGAGCGCATCGCTCACGTCGCTGCCATCGGGTGCCTCGAGCGTTCCGGCCAGCCGGAGGCCCTGCGAATCGAGCAGCACCACGCCGCGGGCATCCTCGAACGGTTCGAACTGCTCGGCGCCGCGAAGCGCGCCGGTTGCCTCCGCCTGAGCGGCGGTCTGGGCGGCGGCCGACGCGGCGCGAGTTGCCGCGCTATCGAGCGCGGTACGGACCCGCTGCACGGCACTAGCGAGCCCCTCATCGCCGGGCGCCGCACCCAGCGCCGACTCGAGGAATGGCAGCGCACCTTCGGGATCACCGGCGCGGAAGGCGAGGAATGCCAGGCCCTTGTTGGCCCCGATGTGCCCCGGCGAAAGCTCCAGCACCCGACGCCACGCCTCCGCCGCCGCGTGACGATCACCCTGGTCCGCCAGCACCCGTGCCAGCAGGTCATGGGATGCGGCGAGCTCCGGATAACGGTTCACGCCCATCCTCGCGACCTTGTACGCCGCCGCCGGCTGCCCGCGGTTCCGCAGCGCCTCACCCAGCTCGAGGAAGACCAGGCTCTGCGGATCGGACGCGAGCTGCGCCGTCAGTTCGCGAATCGGGTCAGTCATACCACCCCTTGATCGCGTCACTCAGCCGTCGGGCCGCCGCCTGCAGCCGGTCCACGCTGTCCTGCAGCCTGATTTCCTCGGGCGAGCGCTCCGGGAGTTGGCGCCAGCGTTGCCACGACGCAATCGCCTCCTCGAAGCGGCCACCTGCCGCCTGCGCCGTGCCGAGCAGGCGCCTCGCCGAGGCGAATGATGGCTCGAGCCGGAGCGCCTCGAAGAAGGCCTCTTCCGCCTCGGCATGATGGCCGCCGGCGAGAAGCACCCGTCCGAGCACCGCGTGGGCACCGGCCTGCTCGGGAAATCGCGCGGTGGCCTCGGTGGCGATGAGACGGGCGGACTCCACATCCCCCGAGGCGAGCTGGTCCTCTGCACGGGCGACGAGCTGCATCACGTCCGGCGTTTCCGGGCCGGAAGCCAGCAGCGTGGGGTCATCCAGCACGACGACACCGGTGCTGGTGAGGCCGAAGATGGTGCGCGCAATCTCGAACTCCGCGCGCGCCAGCTGTTCGGCGATGGCACGCAGGTCGCGCGTACCGTCCACGGTGGCGATGACTTCCCACTCGAACGGCGTCAGGTCGAGCATGCCGTGCTGGCTGTCGGCATCGGCGAACCGCGGGACGACGCCCAGGTGCGGTACCTTCGCCTCGATGCGCGACCACTCGTCGATCCGGCGCGCCGCTTCCATCAGCAGCGACTCGGTCGGGATGCGCACGCTCGCCTCGGCGTTCGCCCGGGGACCGCTGGTTTCCTCGAACGAGAAGTAGCCTTCCGCCCAGTTCATCAGCTCGAAGATGACTTCCTGCACCTGCTGGCGCACCAGGCGCTCGAGGTCGCGCCGGTTCATCGCCCCCAGGTCAACCAGGATGTCGCCCAGACGGCGGCCGTCGCCGGCACCCTGCAGCGCCCGGGCCCGTGCGAGGTCGGCTTCCGCGATTTTGCCGGCTCGCAGCAGCAGCGTGCCGAGCGGGTGGGGGTTGCTGCGGATCTCGGCCGCCACCACGGCGCCCTTCTCGAAGTAGACCATGCCCGAGTTCTGCCGCAGCTCGGAGGTGACGCACAGGACCCCGGTCTTCCGGCCCAGGTCCAGCAGCTGGAAGACATCGTGGATGTGCAGTTCCTTGAGTGGTCCCTCGATGGCCATGATCAGACCGGTTGCGCGGCGAAGATGTGCCGGAGATCCCGGGCCGAGCGCGCGCGGCTCCGTGCCGGCGCCGCGAATGGTCCCGCCGGATCGATCTGGGACACCTTGTCCCACGCCTCCACGGCGTCCTCGAAGCGGCGCTTCCGCGCCAGCACGTCGCCCGTATGGAAAAGAGCGGCCGGATGCTCGGGATCGAACCGCAGTGCGCGCCCGAAGCCTTCCAGCGCCTCGTCGATGCGACCCTGCTCGAAGAGCACCTTGCCCAGCAGCACCAGCGCCTCGACGGCGTATGGATCGGTGGTGAGCAGTTCCACCAGCACGTCCAGCGCCTGGCGATGCTGCATCCGGCGTCGCAGGAGGTCGGCCAGTGCCAGGCCTGCCTCGAGGTACGTGGGCAGGATGTCGAGCGCGCGCGCGTACGCGTCCTGCGCCGCCGTCCAGCCATCGCGGCCTTCTTCGAGGCGGCCCAGCTCGTACCACACCTGCACGAGCGTGTCGTCGAGCTCGAGGGCCCGGCGGCACGCCTCGATCGCCGCCGCACGGTCGTCCAGCCGCACCGCGACGCGCGCCTGCAGGTGCAGGAGGTCGGAGCGCCCGGGCGCCAGGGTCTGCGCCAGCTGGACCGCGGTGAGCGCGCGCGTCGCATCACCCATCGCGAGTCGCACGCGGGCGACCGCCATCAGCACCTCGACGTCCCGCGGGAACGCCTCCAGCAGCTGTTCGGCGAGAACGTCGCCGTCGCCGGCGCGGTCGAGCGCGACGAGGCCGCGCAGCTCACCCAGTGCGGCACTGCGGTCGCCGGGGTTCGACTCGCGCGCGGTCCGGAAGCGCTCGAGCGCTTCGCCATGCAGTCCGCGTCGCGCGTAGATCTCGCCCAGGAGCGTCTGGGCCTCGGCGCGACCGGCACCGCGCCCCTGCGCCCGTGTCACCTCGGCGGTGGCAAGCTCGAGCAGGCCCTTGCTCAAATAGTCCCGCGCCAGGGTGAGGGGATCCTCCACTCGCGCCGCCACGACCGGCGCCTCGGGTGGGGCCAGTTCCTCGAAGAGATCGTCGAGCGTGCCGGGATCGAAGGCGAATTCCCCGCCCAGCGACTCCAGCCCGACTTCCGTCGCCACGTCGGGCGCGATCGCGATCGTCGGGTCCTCATACTGCAGGTCGATCGTGAGCGCGAATTTCTGCGGCACGTAGTACGACTCGAGTTCGAGCGCCCGCTTCGTTTCCCGGAGCGCGCCCTCGAAGTCGCCCAGCTGGCCCAGCGTGAAGCTCAGGTTATAGTGCGCCGCCGCGAGGCCCGGGTCGTGCTCCACCGCGCGGCCGAAGGCATTCCGGGCATCACTGTACCGCTTGAGCTCCATCAGCACGAGCCCGACGCCGTTCCATGCGACCGCATTGGCATGATCGCGCGACAGCACCTCGCGGTACGCCTCGAGCGCCGCCTGGGGCTGGCGCCGCTGCATGAGCACCAGCGCGAGGTTGAGCCGCGCCGCATGGAGGCCGGGCTGCCGCTCGAGCGCCGACCGGAACGCGGTCATGGCCGCCTCGGCGCCGGATGCGCCGGCCCGGAGGACACCGAGGTTGTTCCATGCCAGGGCGTACGTCCGGTCGGCGGCGATCGCTTGCTCGTACGCGGCGGCGGCCTCGTCGCGACGTCCGGCCTGGTGCAGGCATACGCCCCGCTCGTTCCAGATCTTCGGGACCCGCGGGTTCTGCCGCAGCAGTTCGTCGTAGAGCTCGAGTGCCGCCACATGATCGCGGCGCAGCAGGTGGACCTCCGCCATCGCCTGCAGCACGAGGGAGCGATCCTCCCCCGCCTCGAGTGCCATGCGGTACTCGCGCAGCGCCTCGGCGAAGTAGCGCTTCTGCCGGAACGCGAGCCCGAGTTGGTAGTGCGCGAGCGGGTCCCGCTCCAGCGGCTTCCCGCTGGCATCATTCCCCGCGCCGCCTGCCCGCCCCCCCTTGCCCGCCTTCGCGCCTTCCTCGCCCTTCGGCACCAGCCGTTCGAGCGACAGGTTCGCCTGGGCCCGCGACAACATCGGGTTGAGCGCGATGGCGCGCTTGGTCGCCTCCAGTGCCCGCTCATGCAGCCCCATGTCGCCATATACGAACGCCAGCAGGTAGTGCGCTTCCGCGTAGTCGGGATTGTGCCGGATGGCGGCCTCGAGCGCCTCGAGTGCCGCGTCATTGAGGCCGCGGTTGTAGAGCGTTTCTCCCTGGTAGAAGCGCGCGACGGCGCTGCCGGGATCGAGTTCAGCGGCGAGCGCGAAGCAGCCGCCGGCAGCCTCGATGCGACCGCGCGCCTTCTCGGCCAGACCAAGGTGTATCAGCGCGGGAACATCGGAGGGTGTGCGGGCGAGCAGCTCCTCGAAGGCCTGCGCCGCCAGGTCATGCCGGCTCAGGCTCGCGTAGGCGCGGCCCAGCTCCCAGCGTGCGTCACGATCGTCGGGCATGCGGCGCAGGCGCTCCTGCAGCTCGGCCACGCGCCCGTCATAGAAGCCGCTCTCGCGGTAGGCCAGCTCGAGGTTGTCCTGCGCCACCTGCATGCGCGAATCGATCTCGAGCGCGCGAGAGAAGGCCGCGACGGCCTCGCCGACCATGCCCTTCTGGTAGTAGAGGACGCCGAGGTTGTTGTGCGCGCCCGCGTCGGATGGGTCGATGCGGCTCGCGAACGACCGGAGGATGGCGAGGTCGCGATCGGAGAGCGCTGGACCCGGCATCGGGTCAGGAGATGCGGATGGCGTCGAAGATGGCGCGCAGCGAGGGCAGGTCGGGCAGGAGCAGGAAGTGCCCGTGGAGCTGCTCGGACGCGCCAGCGACCTGGAATGCCGTCTCGACGCAGAAGACGTAATCGCGGTCGTGGCCGAAATTGAGGTAGGTGGTGGTGAGGATCGCGCCCGCCTGGTCGATGACCAGGCTCGGAACCGACGGCACGAGCATCATCCCCATGAAATCACTGAGTGCCGTGAGGTACGCGCTCACGAGGATGTTGCCGACCTCCTTGAGGCCCGACTGTTCCATCGGACCGAACTCCTGCGTGGTCCCGGGCGCGCGGCGCATCAGGATGTCGCAGAGGTTCCGGGCTGATTCGTTCGGGAAGAGGATCATGGTGCGACCGGTCAGGTCGCCCATCATGTGCATGAGCACGGCGGAGATGACCGCGTCGGCCGAGCCGAAGAGTTCGGCCACGTCCTCGAGCGGGCGCACGTTGACCTCGGGCACCGCGATCATGATGGTGCGGTTGGTCATCTGGGAAAGCGCGGTCGCCGCGTGGCCGGCGCCGATATTGGCGACCTCGCGCAGCGCGTCGAGCTGGTGCGCCTTCAGTGTCCGCACATCGTCCATGGTGCTCTCCCGAACCCTTACCCAGTCAGACGAGCGCTGCCGCGTCCAGGATCAGCGCCGGCGCGCCATCCGCGAGGATGGTGGCCCCGCTGAACCAGCCGGGCATCCCGCGTGGCGCATCGAACGGCTCAACCACGATTTCCTGCTGCCCCAGCAGCGCATCCACCACCAGTGCGCTGCGCCGCTCCCCCACCTGCACCACCAGCACGGGCCGCCGGCCCGTCGTGGCCGCCCCCTCGACGCTCAGCAGCCGGTACAGGTGCACCGTCGGCACCGGCTGCTCCCGTATCACCAGTGCCTCGCGATCTCCGAGGGCGGTGACCGGCGTCGCAGAGAACTCGATCGTCTCGCTCACATAGTTGAGCGGCACGACGTAGCGCTCCGACCCCACCTGCACCAGCAGCGACCGCACGATCGCCAGTGTGAGCGGCACACGCAGCACGAATGCGGTGCCCTGCCCCGGTTCGCTCACCAGTTCCACCGCGCCGCCCAGCTGCCGGATGCGCGTCATCACCACGTCCACGCCGACCCCGCGGCCCGACACCCCGCTGATCACCGCCGCCGTGCTGAAGCCCGAGCGGGAGAGGATCCGCAGCAATTGGTCGTCCGCCAGGAACTCGGCGCCGGCATCGACCAACCCTTCGGCCTTCGCCTTCGCCAGGATCTTCGAGCGATCAATACCGCGGCCGTCATCGGCCACCCGGATCGCCACGCTGTTCCGCTCGCGTGAGGCCGAGAGCCGGAGGCGTCCTTCGGCCGGCTTGCCCGCCTTCACGCGGTCCCGGGGCGGCTCGATGCCGTGATCGATCGCGTTCCGCACCAGGTGAACTAGTGGATCGGCCACCTCGTCGAGCACCGCCCGGTCGAGTTCGATGTCGCCGCCTTCCACCTCGAGCCGCACCTGCCGGCCCAGGTCGCGGGCGAGGTCGCGCACCACGCGGGGAAAACGGTCGAACACCTCCCGCACCGGCGTCAGCCGCGCCTCGAGCACTTCCGACTGCACCGAGCCCACGAGGCGCGAGATCCGCTCGCCCAGCTGGCCGAGCTCGGGATCCGTGGACCCGCGCGCGAGTTCCACCAGCCGGTTCCGCGCGACCACCAGTTCGCCCGCCAGCTTCATCAGGGCATCGAGCCGCGTCAGGTCGATTCGGATCTGCCGCAGCGCCGTCGCATCGACGGTCTGCTCGTCGGAGGCCAGGTCGATCGCGACGCCGGCGATGTCACCCGCCGAGCGGATCACCGCATCGACCTCACTCGGCGCCGCTGCCGTCTTGACGCGGAACGCGAGCTTGCCGTCGAAGTCCTCGCGCTCCAGCTCGCTCACCTGCGGCGTGACCCGGGACACCACACCGAGGGCCTCCGCCTTCCGGAGCGCGAGCAGCGCCCTCGCGCCGCGGAGCAGCGCATCGGACCGGACGGTGATCTTCACGTCGAGCGATGGCCGCTCGTCCTTCGCGGCCGCCTTCTCCGCTTTCTCGGCCTTCTCCGTCTTCGCGGCGGACTCGCCGGTCTTCCCCGCCTTCCCCGCCTTCCCCGACCTCGCCGGTTCAGCGGGCTTCTCACTGATCCTCACCGCCGCATCCAGCGCCTTCACCAGGGAGGCCGCCTCGGGCCGAAGTCCCTTCCCTGTCGTGGCCCGTGCGACGCCATCCTCGAGCTCATCGACCGAGCGGAACAGCAGCTCGAAGTGCTCCGGCTTCACGGCCATTTTCCCGCCCCGGACCGCGTCGAGCAGATTCTCCGCCCGGTGCGCCAGCTCGGCGAGCGGCGTGAATCCCATCGTCGCCGCCATGCCCTTCAGGGAGTGGACCGCGCGGAAGAGGCCCTCCACCGGGGCCGTCGCCTCCGGATCACGCTCCCATGCCAGCAGCAGCTGGTTGCACGACTGCAGATGCTCGCGACTTTCCGAGACGAAGAGCGCCGCGTACTTCGCGAGATCCATGGGGCTCAGCCCAGAACGCGCTGCACCGCCTCGAGCACTCGTGAAGGCTGGAACGGCTTGACCACGAAATCCTTGGCTCCCGCCTGGATCGCCTCGACCACGAGGGCCTGCTGTCCCATGGCGCTGCACATCAGCACCTTCGCGTCGGGATCGTCCTTGCAGATCTCCCGTACCGCATCGATGCCACCCATGTCAGGCATCACGATGTCCATCGTCACGAGGTCGGGCTTGAGTTCGCGGTACTTCTGCACCGCTTGCGCCCCGGTTTCCGCCTCACCGATGACCTCGTAGCCGGCGGCAGCGAGGATATCGGCGATCATGGTGCGCATGAAGATCGCGTCGTCACAGACGAGAACGGTGTGCCCCACGGACCACCTCCGACAGGAACCGGATTTGTGCGCGCCGGGCTGGTCAGCCGCCGAGCAGCGGCGCCAGCAGCGCATCGAGATCGAGCAATACGAACCGTCGTCCACCCCACTCGCCCACCGCCTTCACGACGGAAGGATCGACTCCCGGCAACTGCTCCCGGGATGCGACCGCGGCGCTCGGGACCTCGAGGAAGTCGAGCACCTCTCCCACCGTAAGCCCAGCCACCTTTCCACCCCGGTCGAGGAGGAGAACGGCCGTTTCCGACTCGGCCGGCCGAGGCTGTCCCAGGAGGACATGGCCGTCAATGACCGTGATCAGCCCGCCACGCACGTTGACCAGCCCCTCGACCCCGGCAGGGACCCCCGGGACCCGGGTAGCCCGGACTGCCGGCAGGATCTCCCTCACAACCCCTGCCGGTAGCGCACAGACTACGCCACCGACGCGGAACACGACAGCGTGCAACGGACGGACGTCAGTCATCTCGCTCGTAGAACTGAAGATAGGTTAGAGCCTCTTGTGGGGCAACGACTTCCGAGCCTGCGGCGAGCTTGAGTGCAGGCATCAGATCAGCCGGCCATTCGGCCCGGAATTGGAGCTCCTCGCCGCTGGCGGGGTGGCGGAAGGCGAGACCTGCGGCATGGAGCGCCTGACGGGGGGTGGCCCGCTCGACCCGGTCGGCGAGCGCCCGGGCGGACCCCTGGATCCGTCGGCTGCCCCCTCCGGCATAGATCGGGTCGCCCACGATGGGGTGCCCGATGCTCTCCAGGTGGACCCGGATCTGGTGGGTGCGGCCGCTGTGGAGCTCGAGCCGGAGCAGCTCGCAGGAAGCGAACCGCGCGATCACGAAGCCGTCGGTGCGTGACGGCCGGCCGAGGTCACTGATCCACATCCGCTTCCGGTCCTGCGGGTGCCGGGCGATGCGGGCTTCCATGACCGTCGGGCTCGCGTCGAGGTGCCCCCATGCCAGCGCCGCGTACGTGCGCTTCACGTTCCGCTGCGCGATCGCATGCGCGAGCTTCCGGTGCGAAAGGTCGTTCTTCGCCACCACCATCAGCCCGGAAGTGTCGCGATCGAGCCGGTGTACCAGGCCGGGACGGCCGGCACTTCCTTCGCTCAGCTGGGTACCTCGCGCCATCAGCGCGTTCACGAGCGTGTCATTCCAGTGGCCGGGCGCGGGGTGCACCACGAGGCCTGCCGGCTTGTCGATGACGAGCAGGTGCTCGTCTTCGTAGACGATGGTGAGCGGAATGTCGGCGGGAAGCAGGTGGCGCGGTGGTTCGATGGCAGGCAGCTCGACGATCACTTCCTCACGATACTTGAGAAGCCGGGACGCGCGGACCACCACGCCCGACACGCGCACGCCGCCGGCCGCCACCACGCGGGCGGCCTGGGTACGCGAGAGGCTGAGCTGGTCGGCCAGGAATCGATCGAGGCGCTCGGTCGCGTCCGCCAGCACCGTGAAGCGGACGACCGTGGCCTCGGCGATGGTCATCCGGCGCTCGCAGTCTCCGACCGCTGGACGTCCTCGCGCCAGAAGGAGAGCGCCAGCGCCAGCGCGCCGCACGTCACCGCGATGTCGGCGATGTTGAAGGTGGGCCAGCGGTAGGAGCCAAGTCCGATGTCGATGAAGTCCACCACGCCGCGCGCGCTGCGCACGCGGTCGAGCAGGTTGCCGATCGCCCCGCCAGTGACCAGGCCGCAGGCGATCTGCCGGAACCGGTCGCCCGGCATGGCGGAGCGCGAGAGCGCGTTGAGCACGAACACCGCAAGCACCGCGAATCCGAGGAAGAACCAGCGCGAGAACGGCCCCAGGTGCAGGCCGAACGCCGCGCCCTGGTTGTAGACCAGCCGGAGCTGGAACCATTCACCGAACACGGACACGCCGGTGACGCGGGTGAGGTGAGCCTCGGCGGCCGCCTTGGTGACCAGGTCGAACACGATCACCAGGGCCGCCGTCACCGCAAACAGCCGGCGTTCAGCGGCGCTTGGCATCCTCTTCCTTTTCCTTCGCCTCAATGCAGAAACGCGCGTGCGGCAGGGCATCCAGCCGCTCGAAGGGGATCGCCTTCCCCGTCGCCTCGCAGACACCGTACTTCTCGGGGGAATTGTAGAGCTTGTTCAGCGCGTAGTTGACGTGCCAGAGGTACCGGCCTTCCTGCGACGCGAAGAGGAACTGCTTCTCCCGCTCCATCGCATCGGTGCCCTGGTCGGCCATGTGAAACGAGTAGGACGACAGGTCGCCATCGGACGCCTGGTCGCCGGCCTTGAACTCATTCTCGTAGTAACCCAGCTGCTTGAGCACCCGCGCGCGCTCTTCCAGCAGTCGCTTCTCGAAGTACTCGAGGTCCTTCTTCGGCATCATTGGTTCGTACCCATGCTGATGAGTGGTTGTTGCCCGTTTATTCGGCGCCGTGCCGCTGCACTCCAATGACCGCGGCGACACCGTCGAGATCCACCTGCTGCTCGAGGTCGGGACGTGCTGCCCGCCCCCCCACGTCGAGCTCCCTGGCCAGCGTCTCGTCGCGAATGAACCCGGCATGTGCCGTGACGGCGCGCTGCACCTGCTCCTCGCCGGCCACCCACAGCCGGATGCGCGTGGTGTACTCGTACCCCGCGTCCTTCCGCATCCGCTGCACCCGGTTCACCACTTCGCGGGCCAGCCCTTCGGCGCGCAGCTCGTCGGTGATCACCGGGTCGAGCGCCACCACGTAGGGCCCGTCGCTCTGCACCAGCCAGTCGCTGGTCACTTCGCGTTCGACTTGTACTTCGTCCGGCGACACGAAGTGTGCCTTCTTGCCGCCGTTCCCGTCGCTCATATCTATGGAGGCATTCACCCCTGCCTCCAGAAGCCGCAAACTCTCGACATCAAGCGTTGCGACCGCGGCGGCCGCCTCCTGCGTGCGCTTGCCGAACTTCTTGCCCAGCGCCCGGAAGTTGGGTTTCGCCTTGAGCCGCACGAGGTCGGCGTCAGAGGCTACCGGACTCACCGCGCGCACGTTCACTTCACTCTGCAGCAGCGGCAGCAGCTCGTCGAAGAGCGGTCCGCGGTAGCGTGCCGGCACGGCCACCTGCATCGCGGAGAGGGGCTGCCGCACCCGGATGTTCTTCGTCTCGCGGGCGGCCCGCCCGAGGCTCGTGAGCCGGCGGACCGCGTCCATGGCCCCCTCCAGCGCCTCGTCCCGGCGGCGCCCGGTGACCGGGAATCCTGAAAGATGCACGGATCGGCCCGTCAATGCGCGGTGCAGCCAGTCGGACCCGAACGGGGCGGCCGGGGCCAGCAACCGGGCCACCGTGGCCAGGCATTCATGCAGGGTTGCGACCGCGGCGGGATCGGCCTCGTGGTCGGGCGCCCAGAAGCGCGACCGCGACAGTCGCACGTACCAGTTGGACAGGTCATCGACGACGAAATCGACGATCGCGCGCACCCCCTCCGTGACCTGGTACGTCTCCCACGCCGTCGTCACCGCCTCGACCAGTCCGTCCAGCCGTGCCAGCACCCAGCGATCGAGCGTGGACCGCGGAGCGTTCGCGCCGATGCCGGGCGCCCAGTCGCCCGCATAGAGGGAGAAGAAGCGATAGGTGGACTTCAGCGTGTTGAGGAAGGCGCCCTGCTCCGCAATTCCCTTCGCGTCGAACCGCCGGGGCGCCCACACCTGGCTCGACGCCAGCAGATAGAGCCGCACGGTGTCGGCGCCGAAGTCGCGGATGGCCGCCCACGGATCGGCGACGTTGCCCTTCGTCTTCGACATCTTCTGGCCTTCGGCGTCCAGTACCAGCTCGTTCACCACCACGTTCCGGTACGCCGGGCTGTCGAACACCGTCGTCGCGATCGCCAGAAGCGAGTAGAACCATCCGCGCGTCTGGTCCACGCCCTCACAGATGAAGTCGGCCGGGAAGTGCGCCTTGAATTCCGCCTCGTGCTCGAAAGGGTAGTGCCACTGCGCGTACGGCATCGACCCGGAGTCGAACCAGGTGTCGATCACCTCGGGCGAGCGGCGCATCGTGCCGCCGCCCGGCGCCGGCCAGGTGTACTCGTCGATGAACGGCTTGTGCGGGTCGAAGTCGGCCGGCAACGCACGGCCCACCTTCGCAGCCAGCTCCGCGTAGCTGCCGATCACTTCCACGTGCGACGGGTCGCGATCGGAGACCCACACCGGCAGCGGAGTGCCCCAGTAGCGGTCGCGCGAGAGCGCCCAGTCGACGTTGTTTTCCAGCCACTCGCCGAACCGGCCCGACCCCACCTCGGGCGGCTGCCAGTTGACGTGCGCATTGATCTCGAGCATCCGCTTCTTCACGGCGGACGTGCGCACGAACCACGAATCGCGGGCGTAGTAGATCAGCTTGCTCTTGCAGCGCCAGCAATGCGGGTACGTGTGCACGTAGGACACCGGGTCGCCCAGCAGGCGGCCGGTGTCCTTGAGCCGGCGGATGATCAGGTTGTTGGTCTCGGCGGCGGTGACGAGCTTGCCCTCGATCTCCGGCCAGGTGGTGCCGTGGAAGGTCCCATCGGCCGCGACGGGACGCACCAGCGCCAGGTCGTGCTCCTGCCCCGCGGCGTAGTCGTCGGCCCCGAACGCCGGCGCCATGTGCACCAGGCCGGAGCCATCCTCTGCCGTCACGAATGCACCGGGCACCACGATGCCGTGCTTCCGGTCGGCCGGCATCGGCACCACGTCGAGCGGTCGCTGGTAGCTGAGCCCGACGAGCTCGGCGCCCTGCACCGCGCGCCGGAGCGGTGCCTCGCCGATCACCTGCGTTGCGCGCGTGGTCGCCATGATGAGCACGCGGCCCTGGTGCTCGTACTCGCCGTACTCGAGCTCCGGATGCACCGCCACGGCGACGTTGCTCGGCAACGTCCACGGAGTCGTCGTCCACACCACGAGCTCACGCCCGCTGCCGTCCGCCAGCGGGAACGTCACATAGATCGACTTGTCCTGGATCTCCTCGTAACCCAGCGCCAGCTCGTGGCTCGACAGCACGGTGCCGCATCGCGGGCAGTACGGCAGCACCCGGTGGCCGCGGTACAGCATGTCCTTCTGGTGCAGCCGCTGGAGCAGCCACCACACCGACTCGATGTACTCGTTGCTGCAGGTGACGTACGGGTTGTCGTAGTCGAGCCAGTAGCCGGTGCGGTTCGAGAGCTGCTCCCAGTCGGACTGGTAGCGGAAGACGCTTTCCCGCGCCTTGGCATTGAACCGCGCGACACCGTATTCCTCGATCGCCTTCTTCCCGTTGAGCCTCAGTTCCTTCTCGACCTCGATCTCCACCGGCAGGCCGTGCGTGTCCCATCCGGCAATGCGGGTCACCTGCCGGCCCTGCATGACGCGGAAGCGGCAGATCAGGTCCTTGATGGAGCGAGCGAAGACGTGATGGATGCCGGGCCGGCCATTCGCGGTCGGCGGTCCCTCGTAGAACACGAACGGCTTGCCGTCGCGGGTCAGCTCCTGCGCCTGCCGGAAGAGCTGCTCGCTGTCCCAGCGCGCGAGCAGCTCGAGCTCCAGCTCATTCGCTCCCAGCTCGGGCCAGGCGGGAAACTGCGTCACGCCAGCTTCTCCATGATGCGCGTCAGCAGCGCCGCCAGGCGCGGCTCGGCCGACTCGGCCGTGGCGATGATGGTCGCGACGTCGGCGGGTTCGAGCGCATCCGGGAGGCACTTGTCCGTCACCACCGTGATGCCGAGAACCCGCATGCCGCCGTGCACCGCCACGATCACCTCCGGCACCGTCGACATGCCGACCACGTCGGCACCCATCGCGCGCAGCATCCGGTATTCCGCGCGGGTCTCGAGCGCGGGACCCGTTACCGCCACGTACACGCCCTCGCGCAGCGTCAGCCCGAGTTCGAGCGCCGCCTCGTGCGCGGTGGCGCGAAGGGCGGCATCGTACGGTGCCGACATGTCGGGGAAGCGCGGACCGAGGCTGTCATCGTTCGGCCCGATGAGCGGGCTGTCGCCCATCAGGTTGATGTGATCGGAGAGGAGCGCGAGATCGCCGAGGTTCCAGAGCGGGTGCATGCCGCCGACGGCGCCCGACACGACGAGCGTCGACGCCCCGAGCGCGCGAAGCACGCGCACCGGGAAGGTCACCTGCTGCAGCGAGTAACCCTCGTACCGATGGAAGCGCCCTTGCAGCGCCGCGACGCGGCGACCAGCGAGTGTGCCGAGCAGCAGCTTGCCCGCATGGGACTCGACCGTGCTCGCGGGAAATCCCGGGATCCCGGCATAGGGAATCTCGGCCTCGATGTTGATGCTCTTGCCCAGTGCCCCGAGCCCGGTGCCGAGGATCATCCCGACCTCGGGCACGAAGGCAGTGCGCCTGCGGATTGCCTCCACCGCCGTCGCCATCTGTGCACCGAGCATGGGTACGGCAGTGGTCATGATGCCGCGATTGCCGTCGAGGCAGCGAGCGCTTCCGACTGCACCTGGATGATCGTCTTCGTGTGACCCTCGAGCACATCGAGCTCCGCCATCTGCCGTTCGAGTAGCGCGCGGAATGCCGCTACATACGCCGCGAACTGCCGGGCTGCCGTCTCCGCCCGTTCCCGCACCTGCCGCTCGTCCATGCGCGCCCGGTCCACGATCCGCTCCCCCTCGGCGCGCGCCTCGCGGATCACGGCCTCCGCCTCGCGGTCCGCCGCCTGCTTGGCCTCCGCCCTCAGCTGCTGCGCCGCGATGAGCGCGTCGTTCATGGCCCGCTCACGTTCACGGAACGCACGCAGCTGTTCCTGGGCGTTGCGGGTGCGCTCGTCGAGCTGGATCCGCTCCCGCACGAGGCGGTCGAGCTCTTCCGCGACCCGGTCGCGGAACGACTCGACTTC
The DNA here is from genome assembly GCA_963789925.1 of uncultured Gemmatimonadales bacterium. Taxonomy (GTDB): domain Bacteria; phylum Gemmatimonadota; class Gemmatimonadetes; order Gemmatimonadales; family GWC2-71-9; genus JAGGAG01. The sequence goes on along the minus strand of CAWBMQ010000004.1, from coordinate 253,887 downwards.
CGCCCGGTCAAAGCCCCGGAACGAGGTGCCGAACTGCTGGCCCCTCACTTCGTTTGGCGTCAACTGGAAGTTCGGCTCCGTCATGTGCGCTCCCCGAACAGGACCGTGCCGAGTCGCACCAGCGTGGCGCCTTCCTCGACCGCGATCGGATAGTCTCCCGACATGCCCATCGACAACTCCGGCAATGACGCCCCGCGACGCTCGCCCTCGTCGCGCAGGCGGCGCAGCAGGCCGAACGTGCGGCGCAACTCCGGCTCGTCGGCGTCGAAGGCGGCCATGGTCATCAGTCCGCACAGATCGAGTGCAGGCATTGCGAGCACGTCCTCGATGAGCTGCGGCAGTACCGCCGGCTCGACCCCGCCCTTCTGTGGCTCCGCTGAGCAATTCACCTGCAGGAGCACCCGCTGCCTCGTTCCCGGCGCCACCCGGCGGGCGATGTCCGTTGCCAGGTCGGCCCGGTCAACCGAGTGAATCAGGTCGAACCGTCCCTGCGCGAGCCTGGCCTTGCTTCGCTGCATCGTGCCGATGAGGTGCCACCGGACCGCGACGCCGGGCAGCGCATCCTGCTTCTCGATGGCCTCCTGCACCCGGTTCTCGCCCACATCGCCCAATCCGGCCGCGAGCGCGTCGCGCACCGCGGTGGCGGGATGCGTCTTCGTGACCGCGACGATGGTGACGGAATGGCCGCGCCCTGCCCGGCTCAGGCTGCGGTCGATCGTCTCGCGGACAGCCGCCAGCCGGTCAACCAGGTCATGGGCTGCCATAACCTTTGAATTTAAGGGGTTGGAGCGGCTGGGAGGAGGTGGGACCTGTAGGCCGTGAGGGCCGCCCGGATGGCCTCGTTGGGGGCGATCTGCTCGGCGCGCTCGAGGTTCCGGATCACGCCGCTCGTATCGCCCACGGCGTCAGCGTGATATGCCAGGATGGTGAATGGAATGGAGAGGCTCGATGCCATGCTCGCGGCGGTGCTCTCGAGTCGGTTCGTGGTGCCGTCGAGCAAATAACCGTACTGGTACGTCTCCCAGGCCAGCCGCTGGGTCAGTGGCATGTCCACCGCCACGTTCGCGATGCCGCCCAGGCTGATCCCGGCCTGGGTGGAGTCCGGCCGCGAGGTCGACAGCCGGAATCCCATCGCCTGCTGGATCACGTAGTCGCGAAGTCCCTCGTAGCTGTCCCCGGTGGTGAGCGACCAGACGATCGCGCGGCGACCGATATTCTGCTGGATGATCCGCAGGCTCACGATGTCGTTCGGGTAGAGGACCGTCTGCGCCTTGAGCGTGGCCACGACGGGACCGATCGGAAGCGACATGGTGGAGTCGATCAGGATCGGCGAGGTCGACGCGGCCTGCACCTCCGCATCCGTCATCGAATGCAGCGCCCAGGTCGGCTTCACCGGGTTGAGTCCCTGCCACACCTTCGGCGCCGCCGCCTCGTTGAAGTCGCGAACCGGGTTGTCGCGCAGCTGGCGCATGTACCAGTCGGTCTGCGCCAGCGCGAGACAGACGACAGTGACGTCCTGACGGATGCCCGCCACTTCCTGGGCCCACCAGAGCGGGAAGGTGTCGTTGTCGCCGTAGGTGAAGAGGATGCCGTAGGGCGGCACGCTGTTGAGCAGGTCGTATGCGAGGTCGGCGGCGAGGGTGCGATCGGCGCCGGTACTCCGCGTTGCCTCGCGCCAGTTCAGGACCGGCGGAATCAATGCCACCAGAAAGAGCGCGAGCTGCAACGGGACCACCGGCGCCCCTGCCGCTCGCCGCCTGCCGCGCTGCCGCGCGCTTCACGAGCGACCACAGGCCCATTCCCGCCCAGAGGCCCCACACGACGAAACTCACGACGAAGAAGTAGTCCCGTTCACGCACCTCGTGACTGTTCCCGTCGGGAAACTCCGCGTAACCGAGGCTGAACCCGGGCTTGAAGTTCATGTAGGCCACCAGCCCTGCACCGGTCACGAGCCAGAGGAGCAGCAGCAGCCACCAGGCCCCACGGTCGCTGCGGCGCTGCGCCAGTGAGCCGCGAATGCCGAGCCCGGCGAAGAGCGCGAAGACCACGGCCTGCATCACCGGCAGGCCGCTGATCGTCACGAGCGTCGTCTTGCCGAACTGCCAGACCCAGTACAGCAGGTAGTTCTGGATCTGGAGCCAGACGATGGTGAGTGATCGTCCGGGATTGCCCGGTCCGTGGACCACCGTGGGATCATCGAGCGGGCCCCGCGGCGGATACTGCGCCCGCCGGATCACCGCGAGGAGCGCATCCCATGTGGCCGGGGCCGCTTCATTCACGATCGGGTGCTGGCCGGACCGGATATAAAGGAAGAGGTATGGCGACACGCCGACGACGGCCAGCAGCAGCGCGATTGCGGCAAAGCCGCCGGCGCCGGCCGTGAGCGCAAAGAGGCCCGCCACCGCGAAGCAGAGCGCGCCCACTATCAGGAGACCGACGTTGCCGAGCCCCGTACCGATCAGCAGTGCCCAGAGGCCCGACATCGCTGCAAGCTTGGCCCATTCGTGGCGGCGCTCGAGCGGATCACTCGCGGGGGCGCTGCGCAACGTGAAGAGGATGAAGCCGAGCACCGCCGGACCGACGAGCAGCGCCAGGAGGTGATTCGCGACCGAGAGGCCCTGGAGGTAGACGATCAGCAGCATGTACACCGGCGCGCGTTTCGTGCCCCTCGCGGCACGCCATCGCAGCGCGAGCCAGCAGGACGCCGCGATCATGAAGGTGCCGACGGCGTAGACCTCGGTCTCGTTCGAGTTCAGCCAGTTGGTGAAAGTGAACGCACCGATCACCGCCGCCGCCGCCGCGCCAAACAGGCGCGTCCAATCCTTCCCGCCTTCCCCGCCGTTCCCGCCTCGCAAGGACTCGTGCACCACGAGGAACCACATCCCGGACCCAGCCGCGCTGAATGTGGCGCTGAGGAGGTTCGTCCGATATGCCCACGAACCGATCGGCAGCAGCGTGGCCCACACATGCCCCATGAGCACGAAGAGCGGCGTGCCGGGCGGATGCGGAATCCCAAGGATCTTCGTGGCGGCGATGAACTCGCCTGCGTCCCAGAACGTCACCGTCGGTGCGAGGCTCGCGATGTAGCCGGCAAGCACGACCAGAGTGACGACCAGTGCGGCGCGATAGGGAGGGCGTTCGGTGGTGTGGGTAGCGTCGGTCATTCGCTGAGCCGGGTGTCGAGGGCGCGGGCCACGGCGAGGGCCTCGCGCGTGCGCCTGACGTCATGCACCCGGAAGATCCGGGCGCCACGTTCCCAGGCCAGCGCGCAGGCGGTCGCGGTGGCGGTGTCGCGCGCCTCCACCGGCAGGCTGGTGACATCACCGAGAAAGCGCTTGCGCGACGGACCAACGTACAGCGGTCGCTCGAGGCACAGGAGGGCTTCCAGCCCATCGAGCAGGGCGAGATTCTGCGCCGGCGTCTTGCCGAACCCCAGCCCGGGATCAACCGCCACCGCGTCCGGTGCGATGCCCGCCGACGCGGCACGGTCCAGCCCCTCGCGCAATTCGTTCGTGACGGTGCCCAGCAGGTCGTCGCCATACTCGGCATGTGCATGGCCGGCCAGCTCGAGGCCGGTGCCGCGTGAGTGCATGAGCACCAGCCCCGCGCCTGCCCTGGCGACCACTCCGGCGAGCGCCGGGTCGAGCCGCAGCCCGGAGACATCGTTCACCACGGCCGCGCCCGCCTCCAGCGCTGCGCGCGCCACCCCGGCCTTGATCGTATCGATCGACACCGGCGTTGCCGGCAACTCACGCGCGACCAGTTCAACGATCGGCATGGTGCGCCGGAGCTCCTCCTCCACGGGCACCTCCGCCGCGCGGCCAGGACGGGTCGATTCGCCCCCGATGTCGAGCATGCCGGCGCCATCCTGCACCAGTTCGCGCGCGCGCGCGAGCACCGATGCCGCATCCCGAAGCTGGCCGCCATCGCTGAAGCTGTCCGGCGTCAGGTTGATGATGCCGACGATGAGCGGGCGATCGAGCGGGATGGCGCCACGGGCCGTCTGCCAGCGCGCGGGAATCTCCGCTGGAAGCGCGAGCCCTACCCGGGTCGCGAGATCCTGCAGCGGCTCCGGCACGAACCAGGGACGCGCCAGGGCACCGAGCCTCGCGCGCGAACCTGCGATGATGGCCCAGTCAGGCCCGGTGATGACATCGAGTCCGTGACTGCCGCCGAACACGACAAGGGCCTGGAGGGTGTCGTCCCCCAGGCCCGTACAGACGAACGGCGAGCGGCGTAACGCCGCCCGCCGTCGTGGTTGCCGTGCCGGCATCCCAGCCCCGCGCGCGCAGCTCCTCGAGCAGCGCGGCGGGACTTCGGAGCGTCAGCGGCGTGACATTCACGCGCCCGCTGGCTCGGCCGGCGGAGCACCGAGCACAGGAGTGCGGCCGGAGCGACGGCGCTGCCGGCTTGGCCTGCACCACCGGCGGCGGTGCCAGCGGCGGAACGACCGGCGGCGCGCGGCGGCAACGGCTCGCCGCGGAGCAGCAGGTCGAGGTCCTCGCGATCGACCGTCTCGCGCTCGAGCAGCGTGAGCGCGATGCGGTCGAGCAATTCCCGGTTGTCCGTCAGGATCGCCCGCGCCTTTTCGAACGCCTCGTCCAGGAAGCGCTTCACTTCGTCGTCGACGATCTCCGCGGTGCGCTCGGACACCGCGCGGCGCTGCGACATTTCGCGGCCGAGGAAGATCTCGTGCTCCTGGTCGCCCACCGCCATCATGCCGACGCGCTCGCTCATGCCGAACATCGTCACCATGCGGCGCGCGGTATCGGTGGCCTGCTGGATGTCGCTGCCGGCGCCGGTCGTGATCTTGTCCGGGCCGAACACCAGTTCCTCGGCGACACGGCCGCCGAAGCAGATCGCCAGGCGCCCGATGAGCCATTCCTTCGTCTGGCCGTAGCGGTCCTTGTCGGGCAGCGACATCATGAGCCCGAGCGCGCGCCCGCGCGGCACGATGGTCACCTTGTGGATCGGGTCCGATCCGGCGGTCATCAGCGACACGACAGTGTGCCCCGCCTCGTGGTACGCGGTGAGCTTCCGCTCGTCCTCGCTCAGGACCAGGCTCCTCCGCTCGACGCCGAGCATCACCTTGTCCTTCGCTTCCTCGAAGTCGCTCATGTCCACGAGCGTCTTGTTGTTCCGGGCGGCCAGCAGCGCCGCCTCGTTCACGAGGTTGGCAAGGTCGGCGCCGGCCATGCCGGGCGTACCCTTCGCGATGGTCGCGAGGTCGACGCCGGCGGCCAGCGGAATCTTGCGCGTGTGCACGCGGAGAATCCCCTCGCGGCCGCGAACGTCGGGCGAGTCAACGACGATCTGGCGATCGAACCGGCCCGGCCGGAGCAGCGCCGGGTCGAGGACGTCGGGACGGTTGGTGGCGGCGATCAGGATGACGCCGTCGTTCGACTCGAAGCCGTCCATTTCCACCAGCAGCTGGTTGAGCGTCTGCTCGCGCTCGTCGTGCCCGCCTCCAAGGCCTGCGCCCCGGTGCCGGCCCACGGCGTCGATTTCGTCGATGAAGATGATGCAGGGCGCATGTGCCTTGCCCTGCTCGAAGAGGTCGCGCACGCGGCTCGCACCGACGCCCACGAACATCTCGACGAAGTCGGAACCCGACATGGAGAAGAAGGGGACGGCCCGCCTCGCCGGCCACCGCCTTGGCGAGCAGCGTCTTGCCGGTGCCCGGCGGCCCAACCAGCAGCGCGCCCTTGGGCAGTCGTCCGCCCAGGCGAGTGAACTTCTGCGGGTCCTTGAGGAACTCGATGATCTCCTGCAGCTCGGTCTTCGCCTCGTCGCACCCGGCCACGTCGGCAAAGGTGAGCTTCGGTGTGTCGCCCGTGAGAAGCTTCGCCTTCGACTTGCCGAACGCGAAGGCGCGGCTTCCGCCCGCCTGCAGCTGGCGCAGGAGGAAGAACCAGAGGCCGAACATCACGATCCAGGGCAGCAGGTTGATGAGCACGGCGCTGAAGCCCGCCTTGGGCTCGCGCGCGGTGATCGGCACGCCCGCGTCCTCGACGCGCTTCATGAACTGCTCGCTGTTCGCGATCGGCAGGAGTACGGTGAAGCTCTTCGCGCTCCGGCCATCCTGCGTCACGGCACTCTTGAAGTCGCCCTCGACACGCTTGCCGTCGAATACTTCGACACGCGCGACGTTGCCCCGCTCGAGTTCATGGCTGAACTCGCTATAGGAAAACTCCGCCGTCGGGCTCCGCTGGCGGCTCATCATCTGGAAGAGCGCTAGCGCCAGAAGGCCCACGAGGAGCCACAGCGCCAGGTTCTTGCCCATATTCCCCCAACTCGGCCGGGGGGGACGCGGCATGCGTTCAGCCATCTATATCTTTCCGGTCCACCTGGAACGGGTAACGAAAACCTGCCATATCGACGGTAACAGCCAGTAACTGCCTCCTGTTTGCACGACCGGTGCCGAAACTGCCGGGATGCCCGTGCGCCTGAATAGCCCAAGACAAAGATCCTGAGCCACTTGAAATCATAACCGATCCAATTTGGTGGGCAACCAAGCGGCTCGCGGCCTCGTGGCCTGCTGTCTGCCGCCTCCGTTCTTCTACCCCAACTCCGCGACGAATGGCAGGTGCCGGTAGTTCTCGGCGTGATCGAGTCCGTACCCGACGATGAAGGCAGACGGGCAGTCGAACCCGACGAAGCGCACCTCCGGAATGGGCGGCGCGATCCTCTTGTCGAGCAGTGCACAGACCGCGAGGCTGGCCGGCTGCCGCGCGGCCAGCAGGGATAGCAGGCGCTGCAGCGTCCTGCCGGTGTCGATGATGTCCTCCACCACGAGGACGTGCTTTCCTGCCAGGTCGGTGGCAGGGTCGTAGTGGAGCCGCACGTTGCCGCTCGACGTGGTGCCCTTGCCGTACGAGCTTGCCACCATGAAATCGACCTGCAGCGGCCGCTCGATCGCCCGGGCCAGGTCGGCCATGAAGACGAAGCTTCCCTTGAGCAGTCCGAGCAGCAGCAGGTCACCCGCTGGATAGGCGGCGGTGATCTCCCGCCCCATCTCGCGGACGCGCGCCGCGATCGTTTCCGCCTCGAAGACGATACGCTTGATCGGAACACTCCCGGTGCGGCGCAATGCGTCGGGCGGTACGGTCATGGGTTGGGCTCGAAGAGAAGGTGAACTGCCTCGCGATCGATCGCGGGCACCGCCGCCGCCGAGCGACAGACGCCGGGCAGCCAGATGACCTCTGTTCCCCGCCGCACGACCGGCCATCCCCGGCGGCGGCTCACCGGGACGTGGGCCTCCTGCAGCAGGCGCACGAGGGGCCGCCGCCCGGTGAAGCCCAGCGGCTGGAGCCGCTCGCCCGACACCGGTGCGCCCACTGACAGCACGCCGGGCGTCACCCACGTCACGAGCCCGCCGCGCACCACGGCACCGGCCGTCGCGCGTCGCCAGCGAACCTGCCATCCCTGCCATACCAGCCGACCCAGGTCGCCGTCGAGCTGGACTGGCGCCTGCGTCACGCCGATCGGGCGCTGGAAGACCAGCCGTCCAAAGGAGAATTCCGCCTCCCATCCATGACCAAGATCGGCACGGCGCCCGCTGGCGCCGGCCCGCACCAGGGCGAGCGCGCGACGCACGGCGCGTTGTGACAGTCGCGCACCAATCCGCCGGCCCAGGACGGCGAGCAACTGCCTGGCGAGTGGCGTGTCGATTGGCAAACCAGGGAAATGCCGAGATCGAGGTGGGATCACCCTCCACCAGGTCCAGGCCCGGGAGCTGGTTCAGCAGCTGGTCCCATGCGGTGCGATGGTCGCGCGCCTGCTCCGCCACGTCGAGCAGCCGTTCGTCCACATCGGGAAGCCGCGTACGCAGGCGGGGAATGAGGTCCTGCCGGATCCAGCTGCGCAGGTGCGCCGGGTTCTCGTTGGCCGGATCATTCCAGTATTCGAGGGACAGCTCCTGCACCACGCTCGCGAGACTGCTGCCCGAGAACTGCAGCACGGGTCGGACGACGTCCACCTTCCGCGCGGGCTCCATGCCGGCGAGGCCGGCCGGGCCGGAGCCTCGCAACGCCCGCATGAGCACGGTCTCTACCTGGTCATCGGCGTGATGTGCCGTGAGGATGCCGCGGGCGGCCACGTGTCGCGCCATGCTCCTCAGCGCCTGGTAGCGCCCGCGCCGTGCCGCCGTCTCGGTGCTGTCGGCATCGAGTCGAAGGGATTCCGAGCGGAAGTCGAGGCCGAGTCGCTCGGCATGCCGCCGCACCAGCGCCGCGACGGAAGTACTGTCGGGGTGAATCCCATGATCCACGTGTCCCACTACCGGAATGACCCCGTGTTCCGGGCCGACCTCGGCGATGAGCTGGAGCAGGGCGACCGAGTCGAGTCCGCCGGACACAGCCACGAGCCAGGTACCCGGCTCGAGGCGCAGGGCCTTCAAGGCGGTGGCGAACTGCTCCCGTGTTTCGGCCGCCGTGAGACGCGGCTCGGGCGAGCCCTGCGGCCTAGTGGGCAGGTCCGGGTGCCTGCTCGGCGTCCAGGATGAACCGTGGGATCTGCGCATCGAAGGCGCTGCCATCGGCGCGGACGAAGCGATAGGTCCCTTCCATGTGACCGCTGCCCGACTGGAGCACGCAGAAGCTCTGGTACTCATGCACCTTGCCGGGCGAGATCACCGGCTGCTCCCCCACGACCCCTTCTCCCTCCACTTCCGTGTCACGGCCGACCGAATCGTGGATGTGCCAGTGCCGCGTGACCAGCTGCGACGCCTGCTGGCCCACATTCTCGATCCGCACCCGGTAGGCGAAGACGAAATGCCGCTGTGATGGGCGGGACTGGTCGGCCAGGTATTCCGGCCGCACCGTGATCCGGATCCCCTCGGTCTGCTGGTAGAAGAAGGGCGGCTGCATGAAGGAAGAGTAATGCGCCCCGGTCACGCGCGAGGGGCATTCAACTTCCGTTTCCCTTGCATCGTGCGGCTGGGTTCGGGGTTCAAGCAGAACAGAGCCAGGTATCCATGCGGACCGTCACGGGATCCTGATGCTCTACAAGGCTGAGTCGTTCGCCTCACGAGCCCCCAATGGAGAAATGCCATGTCCCGAACGTTCCCTGCGGCCGTTGTTTCGGCCGGGCTTGCTGCGCTGCTGATCGGCTGCAACGACAACTCGAACGAGAATCCGGGAAGTACCGCTGATCCAGGCGCGGCAGACATCGCGGTCGCGGCGTCACATGAAGCCGGTCCCCCTACCCTCACTCCCCAGCAGAGTGGCACGACCAATCGCCTGCAGGCGGTGAGCCCGGTCAACTCGCGCGTCGTGTGGGCCAGCGGAGTCGGCGGTACCTATGTGCTCACGACCGACGGTGGCACCACCTGGACGGCTGGCGTGGTACCCGGCGCCGAAGCGCTGCAGTTCCGTGATGTAGAGGGAGTGAGCGACAAGGTCGCGTATCTCCTTGCCGCCGGAGTGGGCACTGACTCGCGCATCTACAAGACCGAGGACGGTGGGGCAACATGGACGCTGCAGTTCCAGGCCGAGGACCCGGCGGCATTCTACGACTGCTTCGCGTTCTGGAGCCGCAACCGCGGACTCACCTTTGGCGATGCGATCAGTGGCGTGTTTCCCGTGCTGAGCACCACGAATGGCAGGACCTGGGAGAACATCGGTGATCGGATGCCGCCGGCACAGCCGGGCGAAGCCGCCTTCGCGGCCAGTGGTACCTGCATCGCGACCCAGGGGGAGCAGAACGCGTGGGTGGTGACGGGCGGAGCGCCGGAGGCACGGGTCCTCGCCACGACCGACGGTGGCAGCAGCTGGAGCGCGTACGGCACGCCGATCGTGCAGGGTACCCCTGCATCGGGGGACTCAGCATCGCCTTCCGCGATTCCCAGCATGGCATGCTGGTAGGCGGTGACCTCGAGAGTGACGCCACGACGGAGAACACGGCAACCTCGAGCGACGGTGGGAAGACCTGGACGCTGGCCACTCCCACGCCGTTCCCGGGAGCGGCGTTCGGCATGGCCTACGTTCATGACGCCGTGCCGGGTCAGTCCGGGTTGCACGGCCGTGGCCCCGGGCCTGAACACCGCCAGGGCGACCTCAGCGTTGTGGCGACCGGACCTGGGGGCGCCGCCTATTCGCACGATGAGGGCGGCACATGGACGCTGATCCGCAGGCCTCGAAGACTACTGGGCCGTCGCATTCACCGACGGCAATACCGGCTGGCTGGTCGGAACGCTGGGGAGGATCGTGAAGATCGAGTTCTGAGGTCGAGGCTACGGTGCGCGGGCCAGCATCGGCCGCGCACCGAGCGCGACAAGCGTCTTCGAGCGAGATGAGGCGATGGCCCTCGCCCCGGCAGCAAGCCCCAGCAGCCTCACACTGAGGCGGTCCACCAGGAAGGCCAGGCTGTCCGCCGGACCCTCGATGGTCGCCTGAGCCCTGTATGGCCGTCGGTCACGTCGACGATCCAGGCGGCCAGCACGAGTGATCCGACGTTCCTGTGACGCTCCCGCACACGATCCGCCCGGCGCCGATCTGCCTCGCGAACTTCGCAAGGAGTCGCCGGCGTTCCTCGAGCAGACTGTCGCCCGGCACACTGTGCCAGGCGGCGAGCACCCGAGCCGGTTCGATGACAGTCATCCCCCCGCTGCCCGACAGACGCATCGTCAGCAATTCGACCATGCCCTCCCGCAGCCAGGCGAGGTCGGCGTCTGGTGAGTGCACCCGGAAAGGGACCACGGCAACGGTAGCGCGTGAGGCGGAGGTCGATCTCGCTGCTGGACGCGTCGGCCCGAGGAGCACCGCCAGTGCGATCACGGCGAGCGCGCCCGCGGCACCGGCCATGAAGAGGAGCCGTCGAGGTCGCGTCGCAACCGCGGAACGCGATATCGGGGCGAGGGTTCACAGTCGGCACGACCGGCTGCGCGGGAGGGGGAGTGTAGACCGGCGTCGGTCGCTGCCGCAGCGCATGCATCAGCGCGCGCGTCTCTGGCGCAGGCTGCGCGGAGAATCCGTCGGCCAGCCGGCGCTCCAGCGCGGCGTAGACCGTCAGCGCGCCCGAGCGGTCACCCAGTCGGTCCAGCATGGCAATGAGGCGCGCCACGCCTTTTTCATCGTCGGGGTCCAGGTCAACTGCGCGCCGCGCGCGCTTCACGGCATCGGCCAAGTGGCCGGCCGTCTCCAGCTGCATTGCCACTCCTCCAGGACGCGTCGCCGGCCAGCCGACGCAACCGGTCACGCTCGAGATCCACCCACTGCTCGAAGTCCGGCGATGCCCCCGATGCGTGAAACCCTTCGAGGAAGTGTCCGCGGTAGAGCGCGCACGCAGCCTCGTACTCGCCCGCCCTGCACGCGGCCTCGAATGCGGTGGCGTCACACGTCAGCGCATTCGGCGCAAGACCGACCTCATCCTCCCCGCGGGTAACCAGTACGTCCCCGCCGAGCTCCTTCCGGAACGCCGTGAGCGCCTGCCGCAGGACCCCCCGGGCATGCTGTTCGTCGGAATCGGGCCAGAAGTGCGCGACCAGCGCGTCCCGGCGGACGAACTGCCCCCGCCCTCCACGAGCGATGAACACCAGCAACGCCAGCCGCTTCTGCTGGACGTCGAAATGGTGCTCGCCGTTCGCGGTCTGGTCTACAACCGCAACTGAGCCAAGGGTGCGGAGCTGAGGCATGACGGCTCCCGGTCGCGCCGAGCCGATTCACGGGCGGTAAGCGGCTGGCTCACGGGGGGTCCCTATCGAGCAGCCCTACCACATCCAAGGTACCTCCCGGTCGCGGGTTACGCTGGCCGGGGGGCAAACGCCAACTCCGGGGAGGAAGCATGAAACACCACGTGAACCGTTTCAGCCTTCTTGCGGGCGCCCTCGCGCTCGCAACTGCCTGTGCCGATACACCCACCGCGCCAGTCGGAACCTCGACCGAGACCTCACAGGTCGCGCACTCGGCCGTAAAGTTCTGGGAGGCCGGCGCCACAGTCGGGTGGAACCAGACGGCGCGCACGCTCATCGCGCTCCATGCCGTCCGCTGGCCGCCTCGTGCAGTTGCGTATCCTCGCCTATCTCACCCTGGCGCAGTACAACGCGATCGTCACGGCCGAAGACACGAAGGATGGCGACACGAACGCGTCCCCCGCCGCCGCTGTCGGTGGCGCATCGGCCGTCGTCCTCAAGAGCTTCTTCCCGCTCGACGACGGCGCTGATCGACGCCAAGCTGGCGGAGCAGCTGGCGGCGACCCCGTGGCCCGGCGAAAAGCAGAAGGACGCCGCCTCAGGCGAGGCGGTGGGTCGCGCCGTTGGTGCTGCGGTCGTGGCGTACGCCGCCACCGACAATTTCGAAGTGCTGCCCCTGCCGCCGATGCCGGTCGGTCCCGGCTACTGGTTCAGCGATTCGGCCGCCCCGCCATTCCCGGGCACTCTGGGGCACGCGCCCGTTCTTCCTGACCTCGCGCCGACCAATTCCGTCCCGGCCCACCGCCAGCACTTGGATCACCCAGCATTCCGGACGGACCTCGCCGAGATACGCTGATCTCCGACACCCGGACGCCGGAACAGCTGGCCATCGCGCAGTTCTGGAATGTCGAGGGTCGCCAGCTATCATGAATCGAGATTGGTGCGGAGCATGATCGTGGCCCACAAGGTGACGGAGCGCGAAGCGGCCACATCCTGGCCCTGGCGAACATGGCCGCCGTTCGACGCCGACATCGGCTGCTGGGACGCAAAATTCACCTACTGGTTCATCCGCCCCTCTCAGGCCGACCCGGCGATCACGCTTCCGATCGGGTTGCCCAGTCACCCGTCGTACATCAGCGGGCACTCCTGCAACACCGCGTCCTTTGCCTACGGTGCTACGAGCACGCCTTCCCCACCGAGACGGCATTGCTCGAAGGCTACGTCACGGAGGCGGGCCTCTCGCGGATGTACGGGGGATTCACTACCGGTTCGACATCGCGGCCGGCCAGCAGCTCGGACGCAGCTGCGGCCGCGTGGGCCATCGCACACGACGTGGTGGGCCACGAGCCATTCCCGCTGGACTGATCAATACAGCGCAACTTCCGCAGGCGGCGCGCCCCATGGCGCGCCGCTTGTGCATCCGGAGGGCCGGCCAGCGTGCCGCCGATCAGCCTCCGGCTGGGTGGCGGACCGGTTACAATCCGGCTCACCACGCCACCGCCTGATCGGAGAGACCACACGAATGCTCAAGCTCGATGGGGTGACCAAACGCTTCCGCGGCGGCGTTACCGCCGTCGCCGATCTCTCCCTCGAGCTTGGCGCTGGCGTTGTCGGGCTGCTGGGACCCAATGGCGCAGGCAAGACAACGTTGATGCAGGTCATTGCCACCATCACCCGGCCCACCCAGGGCCAGGTCCATTTCCAGGGTGTCGACATCCAGCGCGAGCCCGAGTTCCTGCGCCGGCAGCTGGGCTACCTGCCGCAGGACTTCGGCGTCTACGACAACCTCACGGCGTTCGAGTTCCTCACCTACTTCGGCGGCTTGAAGGGCGTCACGAAGAAGGGCCGCGTCGACGAGCTGCTGGAGCTCGTCAACCTGCACACGGTGGCGCATCGTCCCGCCGCTACCTTCTCCGGCGGCATGCGCCAGCGACTCGGCATCGCACAGGCGCTGCTGAACGACCCTGCCCTCCTCATCGTCGATGAACCCACCGCCGGCCTCGACCCCGAGGAGCGCGTGCGCTTCCGGCACCTGCTCTCCGACCTGGGTCAAGGCAAGCTGGTGCTCCTCTCCACTCACATCGTTTCCGACGTGGAGTCGCTGGCCGGGACCATCGCCGTGATGCAGCACGGGAGGCTCGTGACCTGTGCCGCGCCGGAGACGCTGCTTCAGGCGGCCCGCGGCTCCGTGTGGGAGGCGCGAGTCTCATCGGTCGACTATGAGGCGGCCAAGGGACGGCTCAAGGTGACGCGCGCCGTGCGCCAGGCGGACGGCGTCCACGCCCGCATTGTCGCGCGGGAACAGCCATTCCCGGCAGCGACGGCGGTCGAGCCGGACCTCGAGGACGCGTTCGTGCACCTGATGCAGTCGGCCGCCTGACCGCCATGACACCGCTGCTTCGCCAGGCGCTGTCCATCGCTGCGACGGATGTCCGTCTGCGGCTGCGCCGCCCGTCCACGCTCTGGCTGATCCTGATCCTGTCCGGCATGGCGTACCTGCTCATTCCCGATCCCTCGACCGGGGTTGCGCTGATGGTCGTTGACGGGGCTCGTGCGCTGTATACCTCGCAGGTCGTCGCGCTTGCGACCGCCGGGCTCGCATCGCTCTTCCTCACCTTCGCGGGCTTCTACCTCGCCAGCAACACGATCCGCCGCGACCTCATCGCCCGTACCGGCGGCATCATCGCCGCGACGCCCGTCACTTCCGGTACCTACCTGGTCGGGAAGTTTCTCGGGGGGGCCGCCTATCTCGGGCTCATCACGGCCGTCTATGTCCTGAACGTGATGGCGATGCACCTCCTGCGGGGCGAGGGCCCCCTGGAGCCGTTTACCTACTTCCTCACCTACGCGCTGGCGCTGGGGCCCGCGATCATCGTCGTGGCCGCACTGGCGCTGATGTTCGAGTGTGTACCGCTGCTCTCGGGTCGGCTGGGTGATGTGCTCTACTTCTTCCTGTGGGCAATACTGCTCGCGATGGGCGCCATGAGTGAGGGCGGCGGTGCGGGAAGGTATCTGGACGTGATGGGCCTCGGGTTCATCATGCGACAGGTGCACGCCGTCAGTAACTCAACACAGCTGGCGATCGGGATGACGCCGTTCCGGCGCGACGTGGCACCCTGGGTGTTGCCGCCAATTCCGCTTTCGTTCGCCACACTGCTGCCGCGACTCACCGTCGCGCTGCTGTCGGTGCCGATCCTCATGGTGGCCCGGCTCTTCTTCCACCGGTTCGATCCGGCGAGGGTACAGAGCGGGAGGCAGGGCAGCGGTGATGGGCTCATCCGGCGGATCTCCACCCTGACCAAGCCGATCACCCGTATCGTTTCCGGCGCCGGGGCTCACCTGGTACCCGCGGCTCCCGCCGTACTCCGTCCCGTGCTGGCGGAAACGGTCATGACCCTGTGCCAATCGCCGCTGGTGGTGCTGGCGTGGCTGGCGGTGGTGGCCACCACGATCGTGTCATCCAATGCGACGGCGCGGCACGCGCTGCCCCTGGTCGTCGCCATCGTGCTCGCCGTGGCACTCGCCGACCTTGCCACGCGCGACCGCGTGGCCGGCACCCAGTCGATGCTCTACAGCATGCCGCGCATCAAGCCGGACTACGCCTTCATCAAGCTCGGCGGGGCGGTGCTGCTGGCGCTGCTGTTCTGCATCCCGCCGGCGATCCGGATTGCCTTCAGCGCTCCTGGCTCGGCGCTCTCGCTGGTCATCGCAGCGGGATTCATGGGCGCGCTCGCCACGGCGCTCGGGCTCCTTACCCGAACGCCCAAGGCTTTCATGGGCGTGTTCATGCTGTTCCTCTATCTCGTGCTGAATGGCGCGCAGGTACCCGGTCTCGACTTTGCGGGATGGAACGGCGTAGCTACCGGATCGACCCGGGTGGGGTATATGTTTGCGGCCGCCTTGTTCGGGCTGATTGCCGTTGCCAAGCATCGCTGGGACGTGGCTCGCGAGAATTGATCTCGCGGACAGGTCCGACTGCACCGCTGCAGTTGCTTGCACGCAGCAAATGCTGACCCAGAATCCTCATCAATACCGTAGCCACAGGAGATGATGTATGCGATCGCAAGCAGTCTGTGCGTCCCTTCTCGCCGCGCTTACCGTGGCGGCTTGTCAGGATAGCCCCGCTCCTACCGCCCAGGATTCGCCTGCCGCGTCGGTGGCGCTCGCCAAGACATCCCCCGGCCTGACCGGTTCACCGACCCAACGGGCCGAGCAGATCGTGACCCGGGTCAACGCGAGGCTCGAAGCTGCCGGCAGCACCAAGAGGCTCGATGAGGTATGGATGTTCACTCTCGGAAAGGGGACTGACCCGTTTCGGCGTCTTCGCACCGGCTCGCGCTGGGTCAATCCGAGGAGCGTTACGTACTCGATCGACGAGTCCGACCTGATACAGTACGACCCGGCCAAGCCCGGGGCTCCGTTCACCGACGCCGACGTCATGGCGGCGCTGGTTTCGGCGCACGAGGCCTACAACCAGGTGCCCCAGATCGTCCTGCACTCGACGCGCGTGCCCGACAACGGTGCCAACAACGACATCCTGGATGGTGAAATCCGGAACGCCGCCGGCGAATGCGTGGATGTCGTGGACCTCACCGCTGCGACGCTCATCTCCTACGATCCCGCTACGGGCAGCATCAATTTCGATCCGGTGGCCGACAACCTGTTCGGTGGCTGGCTCGCGCCCAGCTACTTCCTTGATTGCCTTGGCAGCGAGCAGATTATCGGCGTTACCTGGACGTTCTCGGATGTGGACGGCGCCCTCGGTGAAGGCACCGATGGCTATCGCGACCGCATCTACACGGAGCAGTTCTACAACAGCCGCTTCCCCTTCGTCACCTCCGGTGCAACCTTCCTCGGACCCACGATTGATATCCAGACGGTCGTGGTGCATGAGGTCGGCCACACGCACGGGCTCGGCCACTTCGGTGGGCCCAATGCGAACCAGCCATTCAAGCTTCAACCGAACGGCAAGGTGTTCGACCCGGAGGCAGTAATGAATCCGTTCTATCTCGGCGGTGAGAAGCGCTCGCTGCTGCCGACGGACCTGGCTGGCTTGAAGGCGCTGTACGCCAACAAGAGCCTGCAGTAGGTTCGGCACCGGCAGCACAGAAAGGGCCCATCGCTCCAGCGATGGGCCCTTTTCTTTGTCGCTGCGCGCGGACGCGCCGGTGCGCTCGGCCTCGACTCGCTACCCGCCGGCAAACCGCGCGGTCGCGACTCCCGCCGCCCGCGTACGCCGTGGCGCCGTCCATTTTCCGTTGAAGAGGAGTCGCAGGAGCCGGACGCGCCGGACGAAAACGAGGTGCAGCATCGCCGCGATGACGAACGCAATGACAGACGACGCGAGGAACTTCGGCAGCGCGCCAAGCGGCAGGGGCAGCAAGCGCCAGTACGAGCACCACCATGATGAAATGGTGGAAAAGGTAAATCGAGTAACTCGCATCGCTCAGGGTCGAGACCGTGCGGCTCTCCCGGCGGATGAGGCGGTAGAACAGCTGCAGCACCACGGCGACGCAGATCCACACCATCAGTTGTTCGGCGGGCGCCGCCAGCTCGGCGACGAAGCCCTGTTCCCGGCGGAAACTGTGGAAATACACGCCGAACGGGATTGCGAATAGTGCCAATACCGGCGGCACGCGCAGGAAGGTACGGCGGATACCAGTGAGGTGATACATCGCAACGCCCACCCCGAAGAATGGCAAATAGTAGGACGAGGCCGTGAGATGGTCGTGATGCCTCCGAGATGTACGTAGGCCATGCCCGTCAGCCGTGCCGCAGTGATACTCACGAACCAGACTGCCGTCAACGCCAGCAGCACACCCGGTACCGTGCCGGACTCGGGCAGGCGTCGCCTCATCCCCTCCACCACCGCCTCAGGCAGGGCGAATGCGAGCGCCGCGACCAGCGTCATTACGACCAGGTCCACCAGGAACCAGAGGTGATAGATCGGCACGCCGCCGTGCAGGATCGTCTCTGCCGGGTCCTTGTGGTTCGCCACCGCCATCACCCACTCCTGCGCCACGTTGAAGGTAAGCCAGGTGGCAATCGCAGGAACCAGCAGGCGGAACAGGCGCCGGCCGAGCACAACCCGCCTGTCGCCGCGGCTCATGGTCAGCGCAAAGAAGTAACCAGAGATCCAGAAGAACGCCGGCATCCGGAAGAGATGAATCGACTGAAGCAGCCAGTCCAGCACCACGCTGTTCTCCGGATCCCGGACAACCCACTCGCCGTTGACGGAATATGCCGACGCCGAGTGAAGCACGACCCCGAGCAACATGAGGACGGCGCGCGCGCCATCCAGCGCATAGTCCCGGCTGCCCTGCGGTTCCGCCGTGACCTTCGGCCCGGACGAAACGCGGGGCCGGTTGCCGACCGTGAGCCGTGACCGCAACTCCGCCGTAGCCTGACTGGCCGAGGCGGTATTCAGGTCGCTCGCGGCCTCCGCGGCGTCGAGCTGGGCTCCTGTTGGGTCCAAGCGGCTGGCGAGCGGCATTTATTCGAGGTGACGAGTCGTATTGAAAATCGGCGAAGGTCAGATCACGGCAATACTTATCTAGTACTGCTAATACGGTTCATTCGCTTCATTCTAAAGGTTGGCGCGGGAAAAGTGCTTCGAGGGAACATCTGGCTGATGGCACGCTGAAAGGCGACGCAACTGCTTTGTTTTGAGTGACTTCCGCCGCTAGTTGTGGGGGACTCGAATCCACGAAACCACATTACCTTCGGTTTAGAATCCGATCCCCTTGTAACCGACGCACGACGGTGATGCGTCGGCTCCGGGTCAGCGCGCGCAGGCGCACGCGAAAAGGCACCCGGAAAAAGGAAGCCGGCCGCGAAGTACCGCGGCCGGCTAGCAGGCATTTGTGCGCGGTGACGTCACAGGCTCGTCAACCACCTCGCCACATGATGCCAGCCCTCGGTCTGCGCCACCGCAAACCTGAGGGGAAGCGACGCCAGCAGAAACAGCCCGCCCCAGAGACTGACCGGGTGCACACGGGTGCTGGCCATGCGGTCGGCAATCGGGCGCGCCGCGAGAAAAAGCAGGAGAACGACGGGGACAACGATTGGCCGATTGACGGCGAGGGGCCAGCGGCTGATTGCCGGGGGAAGAAGACTGGCGATCGCCAGGAGCATCCATCGCTTATGCAGTTCGCTGCGCCGACGGTAGTGGTAGGCGAGGCTGACAAAGACAGCAAAGAGCATGACGTCCATGATCGGAACGAGCAGGAAGGCCATCGGGTCGCCCGGAAGTACGCCCCGCCGGGCCGCCGAGATGGCAATCAGCGGGCCCATGACCAGCATGACGACTGCGAGGCCAAGGCCAAGGAACCCCAACTTGCGATGAATCGCAGTTCTGGCCGGTCGCGATCAGGGAGGTTTGCGCGAGGAAAACAAGGATCCATGCGGTGAATATGACGCCGTGAGCGACCACCAACGGGGGGAGGGGTGCAAGTGACCTTGGCCGGAGGTAAAAGGTTGGAGCAAACCCGATCACGATGATGAGCAGCGCGGTCAGTGCCATCACCACGTAGAACCAACGTTGTGAACGGAAGCTGACGTCCGTCGAAGCACGACTGGCGGCGGGAACCTGGGCCATGTCGCCTCCCGAGTGCGTCAAAGCCTGCAGGTCAGCAATCTACGACGGAGGCTTGCGGCGGCGCGAGCGTCGCTGGTCCCAACGACAACGCTCTCGAGTGGGAGCGTGCTCGGCGGACGATCCGGGAGGACAGCGCGCACTTTCCTGCATGAACTCGGGGGACGCCGAATTCGACACCGGAGGGTCGGACCCCATGACGTTCAACGTGTCCGCACCGCGCGCTGAGCACCATATGCAAGGCGTAGCCCTACTCCACACCTTTCTCACCCGGCGGTGAAGGACGCCCCCGACCGGGCGTGCCAAACCGCTTCTCGCAGCCGAACCCCGCCCCAACCATGCTATGTTCAGTGCGCTCGCGTCGTACCGCTCCGGGAAGAAATCACAAGGAGGGCCAGTCCATGCTCTTGGGCCTCGGCATCTTGCTGTTGATTACGTGGATCCTGGCGTTTGCGGTATTTCATGTCGCCGGAGCACTCATTCACCTGCTGGCAATCGCGGCAGTGATTTGCCTCTTGTGGAAATTTGTTCTGGGTCGCAAGAAGACGACGTAGCGCAGCGGATGAAGGCCGGGCGGTTCATGCCGATCTGAAGAACGGGCGGGCGCTACGCTGTGCCAGGAATTCCAGCAGTTTTAGGTGCACAACCTGCAGCAACTGGCATTGAAGACGTGGAGGACGCGCCCGACGCCAAGCTACCCGCCGGCCTGAGGTGGGCGTTGTCCATTGGCAGCGGCGATGAATTCTGTGCGCGTCTCATCGAGCTTGCGAACCGCGGCGCGAAGTGCCGGCGACACGCTGGATGCCAAGGGGGATCGGGGGGCATTCCAGCGGCGCCGATCCGCGGTCGACGCGGGCTGCCGGTCCAGGGGCACGTTCACCGAATCCTCCATTGCACTCCCCGCATCGTCGAGATCGCCTCGGCAGCCTGTGGCGCATACCGGTGCCCCACAGAAGACCCGAGTTCGTGGCACCGGTATCCGAGGTTGTGGCTCGTTTTCCCTGCGGCGGACGAACGACCGCGAGGATCAAAGAGATCCGTCCGTCACTTCACAATCCGCCACTGCTGGAGCGGCCGGGATCCCGACCAAACAGCGAACCTCGTAGTAACGCTGCTGCGCGTCGCTGAACCAGGTTCTCAGCCACAGTATGGTCCAGGAGCCCGCCGGCCAAGTGGTAGGCCACATCGGACTGCCAAGGGAAACGCGACCGCTCCCTGTTGTGTCACTGGCGTTCCACTGCGGCTCCAGCTCCGGTTGCACGACCTTGAAGGTCGGCCCCTGCTCGCAAGCTAGAATGCGAGTGCAGAGCCGGAATTCGGCATAGAGAGAGTCCAATCGAGCAGACCGGAGCCCTGCTGGATGCCGCAGACTAAGTGTGAGCGCTCCTCGAGTCGAATCAGCTTCCCAGGCGGCTGCAATGAGACTTAACCCTGTCGGAAGGATCCGCACCATGGGAGCATAGGTCTCGTTCCCAGCACCCGTCAGGTCAGGGATTGTCAGGGTGAGTTTCGGGTCAGCGTAGTATGCGCTATGCACGGTCAACAGTCCCGACGTCCCCTCGAGGACGTCAACATCGGGTCCAGGGGTTCCGTTGAACTCCCACTCGACAGTCCCCGGTGTTGCTACAATCGGCACCTGTCTTAGGGAATCGAGCAACTGGACGTGAAGGACGACGGTAGCTGGGTGAGTCATCGGATCGGAATCGCCACCGCACGCCGTCAGCGCCAGCAACACCAGGCACGCCATGTTCCACTGATCACGGAGCCGCATACCTGTCTCCTAGGTCGCCGCCATCAGCTTTATGCAGTGCGGTCCGGCAGTAGTCAAGGAGAGAGGTGATCAGGACACACCCGCGGATGCACCTGGTGAGTCAACTCCCGGGGATCGAGCCGCGCGCCCCAGGCGCTGCAAGCCATGGATGCTACCGCAGGCAGGACTCATCAGCGGCGCAGGCGAGAGCCGCGGCTCCGGCCAGCACAACAACCCCCCCAACCACCAATCCAGAAGTCAACAGCACCGTCTTTCCCGTGCTTCCCTGGCGCCACTCGAGTGTGTGAATGGCATTCAGCGGCACACTGACGTGTGGGTGCAGCGAGTCTCCAGTTTGCACAGCGACAACAACCGCTCCTGTCGTATCCGAAACCCCAGACTGCTCAACCACCCATCCCGAGATGCTATCGCGCGCAACGATGGCCGAATCGAGACGGACGATCCCACCGTCCGAGGTGGAGATGCGTACCTCCACAGGTTGCTTCCCCTGTTCCGCCTCAAGCGTTGGCACGCTCACCATACGCCAGCTCGAACACCCTGAAACCTGTGTCGCGTACAGCATCAACAGTGGGACAGCGCTCTTGGGACGGAGCGAGGAGAGCATTCCTTACCTCCTGAGGTGGCCGGCGAACATATGACGGGCGGTCGCATGCTGAATCACGATCAAGTGACAAAGGCTGGCGCGGTCCGGTTCTGTCGACGTCATGACGCCTGTTGGTGAGGCGTGCCGGGACCGTTCTACTGGATCAACGAAATGAGTGCGGCGCGAGGTTCGGCCGGCTGGGCATTGGTGGGAACATTGCTCGCCGACGGAAGCATCCGCCGGCACATATGACGGTACTGCCTGGAACACCGACGCACAACGATGGGCTGTTTGCTCGCCCCGTCGGCGGCCAACCGCGATCTTGACTTGGGCTGGAGGAATTTGCGTCTCCTGGGTGTATTCTGGGGTATGACCCGATAATCTCCCCGCAGGCTCCAAGACTGGAAAGCCAGACGGGACCGCGCTAACCGGTTATGTGACAATGGTTTAAGAAGTAGGCGTTCGAGTCAACCCATACCTTCCCTGGAGCCCCATGCGAGTGAAGCTACTGCTGCTTCCCATCCTCGCGCTGTCGTTCGGCTTCACGCTCGCCGCGTGCGCGGGCGCCGCCGATCTGCCGCGGGTGACGAGCAAGCTTGAATGCGAGACCGGCGGCGGGCAGACCTCGCTGTGCACGCTGACCCTCACGGAACCAGCGGGTTTCAAGATCACGCTGACCAGCGGCAGCTGCGCAGCCCTCAACACCGAGATCCGGCTCGTGAGCCCAATCACGGTGCCTCTCACGACCGATGCGTGTCAGGAAGCGGTGGGCACCGTCTGGGACTACTCCACCCCGATCAACCCGGCCGGCACCGCGATCAACATCGAAATTGACTCCGACCAGTTTGCCAGCCCGCCGAGCCTGCGCGTCAACGGCGCGTACCCGAACTGGACGGTGGACTTCGAGGACGGTTACGACACCGACTTCAACGACGTGGTTCTGACGGTGGAGGCTGTTCCCGGAACGTGAGGGTGCTCAAACGACAACGCCCCCGAATTGGGAGCGCGATGGAACTGCTCTAATGAGGATTCGACTTCCACTGATAGCAGGGGCGGGACTCGAACCCGCGACCCCGGCATTATGAGAGCGGCGTCGCCAAGGCCAATACGGCACGGGGCGCGACAACCGCATCAGGTGGCGCCATCCCGCGCCACACCAGCGCCCGATCGCTACTGCAGCCGGTACTACAGGGCCGGTTGGTGGCCGGACCGGAGTATCAATTGATAAGGCGCCTCAGATCCGTCCATCCCCTGCGGTATCACTCAACTGACCGCCGGTTCCTGCCGCAGCCGGTTCACGGGCCGAGCGGTTTCAGCTCGAATATGTCGACAATCGTTTCGACCTTCACACCATCGAAGAGCTGTCGCACGACGATGTGGAGTTGCACCTTGCCACCATCCGGCCGATCGAGAACGGCGGTCCAATTCCGGCCGAACGAGTTCATGCCCGGCCCCTCACCGGTGATACTGTTGTCAGTGCCCTTGATATTCCCCCGACCAGTCCCGATGATGGGAGCCCCCACCAAATCGCAGTCATTGAACACCACAGCGTCATAGACGACAAACGTTCCCGAAGCCGTGCCGAGCACCCTGATCGGCCCGGCAGGCGTGTGCACTTCCAGGTTCCGGATTTTCGCGTCGCTCTCGAACTCGGGGAACGGCTCCGGCGGCTCCGGAAAGGGACACAGGTCTGCGATTGGGGTGAGAAGTCCTACCGTCAGTGTGATCCCGTGCTCGGGAAAGATCGCAAACAGGTAGCCGCCCTCGATGCGTTCGTGGAACACTAACGCAGAAGGCGTGGCGGACGAGGGAGCGACTGGATCGGTGTTGGACTCGTTGGCGTCCTGGCAGCTCACCAGCAAGGCAGCGAGTGCCAGCGGAACGGCTACGGGTGTGATCCGCACGGGGACCTCCAGGGATAGGATAATGCCAGGGACGTTGAGGGTCCTATGAGTGAGGTTGTGGTGAGAGAACGGTGAACTGAGTTATCGCGCGGTATACTGCCTGTCAAGGATCCCGGTCGCGGCGGCTCCTGGCCCAGTGTATGCGGTTCCCGCCTTGACCCGAGGAAACCCGTATCGAGCGGCGCGCGGGTCGCTTGACGGCTCCTGCGCCACGCTGTAACTCACATTTGCCAATCCCACGAAAAAAGGAACACCGCCGGGCCGCAAAGCCACGGGTCCGCGCCTCCTCCGCGAGCCAGACTCAGTCTGCCCGACGCCACGCAGGACCGCGCACTGTTGACCGGAAACTTCCGATGAGATTGTTGCACTACACGGTGCACGCTTCAGAAAACGAAGACGCTCCCGACTGGAGCGGGCTCGAAGTGCTACGAGGATTCAACTTCTGTCGATAGCAGGGGCGGGACTCGAACCCGCGACCCCGGCATTATGAGTGCCGTGCTCTAACCACCTGAGCTACCCTGCCAGACTGCGGGGCTAAGTTAAACCCGTCAGCGCCCGCTGTCAGCCGGGAGCAGCCGGTAGAGGTGCTCTCCCTTCCGGAGCATCCCGAAACTCTCCCGGGCCACCCGCTCCTGCTCCCGCCGGTCATTCTGCAGCGCCTTGGCCACCCGCGTCAGCGAATCCACCGTCTGCTGCAGCTCGATGACCCTGGCCTGCTCCTCCCGCTCCAGCCGGCGGATCTTGATCCAGTCCATCGTGTTGTACTCGCCACCCAGCAGCAGGAACAGGAACGCGCTCACCCCCACCGCCCAGGCCAGGCGCCGGCGCTTTCCGTTCTCCGGCTTCGCCGGACTGCTCACAGGTGGTACAAGTCTCGCCCAGGATAATGCGCGAGCTCGCCCAGCTCCTCGGCGATCCGGAGCAACTGGTTGTACTTCGCCGTGCGATCGGTGCGGCTGGCGCTGCCGGTCTTGATCTGGCCCGCGCCCGTCGCCACCGCGAGGTCGGCGATGAAGGTGTCTTCGGTCTCGCCCGAGCGATGCGAGATGATGGTGCCGTACTTGTTCCCCTTTGCGAGCTCGATGCACTGCAGCGTCTCGGTGAGCGTGCCGATCTGGTTCACCTTCACCAGCACCGCATTGGCCACGCCCGACTCGATGCCCTTCCCCAGCAGGTCGACGTTGGTGCAGAACAGGTCGTCGCCCACCAGCTGTACCCGCTCATCGCAGCCGCTCGGTGAGGAGAGCCCATCCCTCCCAGTCGCCCTCCGCGAGGCCGTCCTCGATCGAGACGATCGGGTACCGCTCGCACCACTTGGCATAGAGCTCCACCATGTCGGCGGCGGGTCGGCGGCTGCCGTCACCCTTCTTGAAGACGTACTCGCCATCCTGGAAGAGCTCGGACGCCGCGACATCGAGCGCAATGGCGATATCCTGTCCCGGCTGGAAGCCGGCCGACTGGATCGCCTGCATGACGACGTCGAGCGCCGCCTCGTTCGACGGCAGCATGGGGGCGAATCCGCCCTCGTCGCCGACGGCAGTGGAGAGACCCATCTTGGTGAGCACCTTCTTGAGCGCATGGAATACCTCTACTCCCATGCGGAGGCCGTCGGCGAAGGAATCCGCGCCGATCGGCACCACCATGAACTCCTGGGCATCCACGTTATTCGAGGCGTGCGCGCCGCCATTGAGGATGTTCATCATCGGCACCGGCATGACCCGCGCCATCGGCCCGCCGAGGTAGCGGTACAGGGGAAGCCCGCAGTCGGAGGCGGCAGCACGGGCCACTGCCAGCGACACGGCGAGGATGGCATTGGCGCCAAGATTGCCCTTGTTGGGCGTGCCGTCGGCATCCATCATCTCGGCGTCCACTGCGATCTGCTCCGTGGCATCGAGGCCCTCGAGCCGTGGCCCGAGCACCTCGTTCACGTTCTTGACCGCCTGCAGCACGCCCTTCCCGCCGTATCGCCCGGCATCACCGTCGCGCAGCTCTGCCGCCTCGTTTTCGCCGGTTGACGCACCACTCGGCACGGCGGCGCGTCCCTGCGCTCCGCTGGAAAGGACGACCTCGGCCTCGACGGTGGGATTGCCCCGGCTGTCGAGGATTTCGCGGCCATGCACTTCGATGATCGTGGACATCCGGATCCAGTGATAAAGTGATGGGCTAACGTAACCGGGAAACGGGTGAACAGGGAACAGGGCACTGCGGAACCACCGCGGCGCTCATCCGGCGGCCAGGACGCTCATCGCCCGCCAGCAAAGCTGCCTCAGGCCATCCCGGTCCTCGTAGGTGAGGCCGGCGGTGGGGATCGGCAACCCGATCCGCACCTCTACCGCGCCCGGACGAGGCAAAAAACCGCCGCGAGGCATCAGGGCACGTGCCCCGACGATGTAGACGGGAACGCAGGGCACCTGCAGGCTGATGGCGAGCACGAATGCGCCCTTCTTGAACGGCTGCAGCGATCCGTCCCGGCTCCGAGTGCCCTCGACAAAGACCGCGGCCGACACCCCCTCGCGCAGGATCCGACCTGCCTCGGCGAACGAGTCCACCGCCGCATCGCGATTGGCGCGATCCACCGGAATCTGGCCGGTGAGGCGAAGCGCCGTACCGAACACCGGGACGTGGAACAGCGACCGCTTGGCAACGAACCGCACCGAGCCCGGCACCGCCTCGATCAGCGCCCCAGGATCGACGAACGAGGTGTGATTGGCGCAATAGACACAGTTGCCGATGCCATCGAGATGCTCACGGCCCTTTACGCGTACCTCGATCCCGGCCGACCGAAGCAGGTCGCGAGCCCATTCCCGCGGGATCGTCTCATAGATGCTGCCCGGTCCCGCCGGTGCGCGGCGGATCCACGCGAACACGAGCCTGCAAGTAGCCCAGATCGTTCGCCCGGCGAGTCCCGCAACGAACGCGAAACTCCGGATCATCTAAAGTGGTCGTATCCAGCAATCGAAACTTCCGAGCCGTCGAGATGCAAACGCACTCCCTCGCCAGCTTGAACGGTACCGATGAGCGTGAATGGCAGGCCCACCTCCGCCGCTCCATGCTTGAGCTTTGCCGCCGCGCGCGGTGGAAGCGTGGCCAGCAGCTCGTAGTCTTCGCCGCCCTCGGCAGCGAAGACTGCCGCCGGAACATTGAGCGCGGAGGCCGCCTCGGTGACTCCGGCGCCGATCGGCAACCTCGCGAGGTCGATGTCCAGTGCCACGCCCGATGCCGCCGCAAGGTGACGGGCGTCGCCCGCCAGCCCGTCGCTGAGGTCGAGCATCGCGGTGGCACCGACATCGGCCAGGAACCGGCCGGCGGCGATGCGCGGCAGGGGGCGCGCAAACGCGATGCGCGTCGTGGGGCGCGGTTCCCTGCCCGAGTCCCATGCAGCGAGCGCGGCACGCGCGCTGCCCAGCGTACCCGTCACCCAGATCCCGTCGCCCGGGCGCGCTCCCTGCCGCGTCACCGCACGCGGCGCCCGGCCCACGACGGTAACCGTGATTGACAGCGAGGTACCACGCGTCAGGTCTCCGCCCAGCACCTTGCCGCCGACCTCGCCCACGCACGCGCCGATGCCACTCATCATGGCGGTGACCATCGCATCGGTAATGTCGCCCGGGAGCGTGAGCGCCGAGAGCACGCCGATCACCTCGGCTCCCTCCGCCGCGAGGTCGGAGAGGGCCGCGGCCGCCGAGCGCCAGCCGATCTCCTCCGGCGTGAGCCAGTCACGCCGGAAGTGCGTGCCCTCGAGGCTCGTGTCGGTGCTCAGGGTCATCATGTCGCCGTTGTCGAGCGGAATGAGCGCGCAGTCGTCGCCCAGCCCGGCGGCATTCCCGGCGAGGGCCGCCGCGATGGCGCGGATGCGCTCGAACTCGCGCCCGGGACCGAGCGGCAGGTGTGTCATGCGCTCACACCAGTCTTGGCTTCGCCAGCCGCTGGAGGATCGGTGCATCCACCGCCGTCCCGATGCGGAGCAGCACGTCCCATTCCCGCCACAGGTCTGGCAGCGACGCAATGACGTCCATCGGTCGCATGCCGCGCGCGGTGACCCTTCGCGCAGCGAGGTCGGCGGCGCGGCCGAGGGCCTGCGCCGCAATCGCGGCCGCCACTTCGGGCTCGCCCTCGCGCGCCAGCAACGCGCCAAGGATGCCGCTCAGCACGTCGCCGCTTCCGCCAGTGGCGAGTCCCGGGTTGCCCGCCGCGACCGTAAGCAGTGACCGCCCGGTGCGCGCGATGCTCGTCGGTACACCCTTGAGGAGGACCGTGGCACCCGCCTGCTCCGCGGCATGTGCCGCCGCACTCCAGGGATCGGTATCACGCTCCGACGCCAGCGACGGGAAGAGCGTACGAAATTCCCCGGCATGCGGTGTAATGACGAGCGGCCGCTCCGCGCCCAGCGCAGCGAGGTCGGCCACCCTGCCCTGGAGAGCCACGAGCGCATCGGCGTCGAGCACGGCACGCTTTGCGAGGGCCACGCACGCAAGCACGAAGGCGCCCTTGCCCTCGCCTCGCCCAAGGCCGGGACCGATCACGACCGCATCGGCGCGCTCGAGCAGCGCGCGGAGCACGTCGCCGACTGCGCCGACGAGCGGATGCTCGAGCGTCTGCAGGTCGGGCTCGGCACCGCGCACCGTTGCGATCGTGTCCGGCGACGACACCACGTGCACCAGCCCGGCACCCGTCGCAAAGGCCGCACGGCCGGCCAGGCGCGCCGCGCCACTCATCCCCGTGTCGCCGCCGATCACGACGATGCGGCCGCGTTCACCCTTGTGATCGGCGGCATGCAGTGGCGGCAGGCGCGAAGCCGCGAACGTGTCGGTGACGAACAGAGGGGTGCCCGACTCGGCCGGGGGATGCCCAATGTCCACCACCACCAGGTCGCCCACTTCATCTCGCGACAGGAGGTGACCGCGGCGGAACCCGCCGAAGGTCACGGTGACGTCGGCGCGGGTCACGCCATGCACCACGCCCGTGCCGAGATCGAGCCCGGTAGGTCCATCGATGGCGACGACGGGAAGGTCGAGGTCGAGCACCCGCTCGAGCAGTGCGGCGGCGTGCGCGCGGGGAGGACCGCTCGCACCGGTACCGAGGATGGCATCCACCAGCAGGCCCAGTGATGGCCACGGTCCGTCGGCCGCCACCTCACGCACCCCGTCGGCCCGCGCGAGCGCCGCGACCTGCGCCGTCAGCGGTGAGGGCGCGCCGGCCGTGGACGCGACCCAGACCGGCACTTCGAGACGGTGCAGCGCCCGCGCCAGTACCCAGCCGTCACCGCCATTGTGCCCGTTTCCCGCGGCGATGAGTACGCCCTGCCGCGCCGCGTGGGGGAACTCGCGCAGCAGCACCGTCGCGACCGCGCGCCCGGCGGCCTCCATGAGGGTGGCGAGCGCGATGCCGGCCCGCTCGGCGCGTGCATCCCAGGCGGCGGATTGGGATGGGTGACAGGACAGGAAGGAGCGGCATGAGCGGCGTGAACTGGTGAACAGGGAACAGGGAACAGTGCGGACGGGAACGAGTCACCGTTCCCCGTTCACCAGTTCCCTGTTTACGCAGTTCTCATTTATGACTCTGGCCGATGACCCGGCCGAATGAGATTTCCCCGTTGTCGATGCGGAGGTTGAATCCGCAATCGGGATTGGTGCAGACCCAGGCTTTGTAGGTGATTGGCGCGCCGTCGCGGCCGTAGTCGGAGAGGGGGATGAGCTTTCCTGCGTTGCACTTCAGGCATTCGGGCCAGTCGCGCGTGTCCATGGTCCCTCCGATGCTGCCGTGCCTGTCTCCTCACTTCGCGTCGCGTCAGGCACCAACGCGGCGTACACCCTCCCAGGCATACGATTCGTCGAAGGCCGGCTCGAAATCGAAGACGTCGCGGAAATCTTCCTCGCTGTCACCGGGCAGCGTGACCAGGAGGCCGATCTCGACCAGGGTGTAGACGATGCGGCCGAAATCCTCGGTCCGCGTGAGGCCCCAGTGCGCCAGGACCGGCCGGGCAAGGAGCCCGAAGCGCTCGCGCGCGAGGTCGCGGCAGGCCCAGGCGAGCTCCGCGCCGCTGATGTGACGGCGCACCGTGAGCCGCGACTGCACGTACTCGATGCTCGCCAGCACGAAGAGGTAGCCGCGTTCGTCGAAGGCACCGCCCTTCGCCCGGATCCGGGCGAGGATGTCATCGGCGAACTGCAGCTCGGTCATCGTCTCGCCCGGAATTACGCCGTCTGCAGCGCGCGGTGGCGGCTTGCCACCGGCGGGTACAGCGGGAAGGACCTGGTCATCTCGTGCACCTCTCCCGCGATGCGCGCCAGGGTGGCGTCGTCGCGCAGGGTCAGTGCCTCGTCGATGAGCTGGGCGATGCGGCGCATTTCGGCGGTGCCCATGCCTCGCGACGTCAGCGCCGGCGTGCCGAGCCGGATGCCGCTGGTGACGAACGGCGACTGCGGGTCATCGGGGATCGTGTTCTTGTTGACCGTGATGTCCGCCCGGCCGAGCAGCTTTTCCGCTTCCTTGCCGGTGAGCCCCTTGGGACGGAGGTCCACCAGCATCAGGTGCGTGTCGGTGCCACCGGAGACGATGGCGAAGCCGCGGTCGACCAGCTCGCTGGCCAGCACCTGCGCGTTGTCGACGACCTGGCGGGAGTAGTTGCGGAAGTCTTCGGTGAGCGCCTCGCCGAACGCCACGGCCTTGGCGGCGATGACGTGCTCGAGCGGTCCGCCCTGGGTGCCCGGGAACACCGACTTGTCGATGTCCTTGCCCAGTTCGGCGATCGACAGGATGAGTCCGGCGCGTGGGCCGCGCAGCGTCTTGTGCGTGGTGCTGGTGACGACATGGGCATGCGGCACTGGCGACGGATACAGGCCGGACGCGACCAGCCCGGCGAAGTGCGCCATGTCCACCAGGAATTTCGCGCCGATCTCGTCGGCGATGGAGCGGAAGGCGGCGAAATCGATGATGCGGGCATAGGCACTGCCGCCCGCAATCAGCAGCGTGGGGCGTTCGCGCAGCGCCAGGTCACGGAGGTGGTCGTAGTCGATGCGCCCGGTGGACGGGTCGACTCCGTAGTGCACCGCCTGCCAGATACGGCCGCTGTGGTTGACCGCGGCGCCGTGCGACAGGTGGCCGCCATGCGGCAGCGACATGCCCATGAGCTTGCCGCCCGGCGGGAGGAGCACCATGAACGCCGCGAAGTTGGCCTGCGCACCCGAATGCGGCTGGACGTTGGCATGCGCCGCGCCGAAGAGCTGCTTCAGCCGGTCGATCGCGAGCTGCTCCACTTCGTCCACCACCTCACAGCCGCCATAGTACCGCTTGCCGGGGTAGCCCTCGGCGTACTTGTTGTTGAGCGGGGTGCCCATGGCGTCGAGGACGGCACGGCTCGCGAAGTTCTCGCTCGCGATGAGTTCGAGTCCGCGCTGCTGCCGGCGCAGTTCCCGATCGATCAGGCGCGCAACGACCGGATCGGCATCCCGCAGTGGGGCATTGTGGTCAAGCATTCGGCTCGGGCTCCTGTTCGATCTTCGCGATACGCCGGGCGTGGCGGCCTCCCTCGAAGGGAGTCCTGAGCCACGTCCGGAGAATGGAAACTCCCTCGGCTTCAGTCACGAATCGTGCGGGCAGCACCAGAACATTAGCGTCATTGTGCGAGCGCGCGAGTTCGGCCACCTCGGGTGTCCACACCACCGCCGCGCGAACACCCGGATGCCGGTTCGCCGCGTAAGCCATCCCCAGCCCGGTACCGCACAGCAGGATCCCGCGGCTCACCGCCCCATGCTCCACCTGGGACGCGACTGCGTGCGCAAAGTCTGGATAGTCGGTGGACTCGGTGGAGTACGTCCCCAGATCATCGGGTTCATACCCCTCAGCGCGGAGTTCGTTGATCAGTTGTTGCTTGAGCGCGAACCCGGCGTGGTCCGAGCCTATCGGAATGCGTTCGGCCATGGAGCAATGTATGGGAGGCGGTAGAAAGGGTAAAGGCACTACCGCCCCAGTGTGCAGCGACTTATTGTCGACGAACCTCCCGCAGCGCCCTCACCGACGCCAGACGCTGCTCCGCCAGCCGGTCCGCGGCCTCCGCGGTCGTCACCTTTTCGCGTTGAGCCACTTCCACCACGCGCAGAACCGTGTCGTAGATCCCGGCGGCCTGGTCGAGCGCGCGCTGCTCGGACCAGCCCTCGATCTCGCGGCAGATGTTGATCACGCCGCCACCGTTCGCCACGTAGTCAGGCGTGTAGAAGAGGCCCCGCTTCTCCACGGCGGCCGCGTGACGCGGGTCGGCGAGCTGGTTGTTCGCGCCTCCGCACACGATCTCGGCCTTGAGTCGCGGGATCGTCTGGTCGTTGAGCGTGGCCCCGAGCGCGCACGGCGCGTACACATCGACGGCCGCATCATAGATGGCGTCCGGCGCTACCGCCGCCGCGCCGAAGTCGGCCACGAAGCGCTGCACCTTGGCGTCATCGATATCGGTGACGATGAGCTTGGCCCCTTCCTCATGCAGGTGACGCGCCAGGTGCTGCGCCACCTTGCCCGCACCCTGCACCGCCACCCGGCGGCCCGTCAGGGTGTCCTTGCCCCAGCGCACCTTCGCCGCCGCCTTCATGGCCATGAAGACGCCATACCCGGTCACCGGCGATGGATCGCCCGACTGGCCCGGGAGCCCCGCGACGTATTCGGTCTCGAGGTGGATGATTTCCATGTCGGAAGAGCTGGTCCCGACGTCGGCGGCCGTGATGTAGCGGCCCCCCAGCGTGTCCACGTAGCGGCCGTGCGCCCGGAAGCAGGCTTCGCGGTCACGCCGCGCCGGGTCACCGATGACAACGGACTTGCCGCCGCCCAGCGGCAATCCCGCCACCGCCGACTTGTAGGTCATGCCGCGCGCCAGTCGCAGTGCGTCGACGATGGCATCCTCGAGCTTCGCGTAGTTCCAGAGGCGCGTGCCGCCGAGCGCCGGGCCCAGCGTGGTATCGTGGATCGCCACGATGCCGACGTAGTTCGCGCCGGGATCCTGGGAGATGACGAGCTGCTCGTGCCCGAATTCCTTCAGCAGGTCGAACGCGGTCATTGATCTACTTCCTGTAGTCGTAGAAGCCCTGGCCGCTCTTGCGGCCGAGATGCCCGGCGGCCACCATGCGCCGCAGCAGTGGACACGGACGGTACTTGTCGTCGCCCAACCCGCGGTGGAGCACCTCGAGGATGGCGAGGCACACGTCCAGCCCGATGAAGTCGGCGAGCGCCAGTGGTCCCATCGGATGCCCCATGCCCAGCTTCATCACCGTGTCGATCGCCTCGGGTGTCGCGACGCCCTCCATGACGCAGAAGATCGCCTCGTTGATCATCGGCATCAGCACGCGATTCGCGACGAAGCCGGGGAAGTCGTTCACCTCCACCGGTGTCTTGCCCAGCGCGCGCGACAGGTCCATCACGGCGGAAGTAGTCGCGTCACTCGTGGCGTGCCCGCGGATCACCTCAACCAGCTCCATCATCGGCACGGGGTTCATGAAGTGCATCCCGACCACCTTGTCGGGCCGACCGGTCGCCGCCGCGAGCTCCGTGATCGAGATGGAACTCGTGTTCGATGCGAGGATCGCGTCCGGACCGAGCGCCTTATCAAGGGCCTGGAACACGGCGAACTTCACCGCCGGGTTCTCGCTCACCGCCTCCACCGCGATGTCGGCGCCGGCCGCAGCCTGCGCGTCGCCTGCGGTTCGGATGCGCGCGAGCGTCTCTTCCACCGCCTCCGGCGGGATCGTGCCCTTCTTGGCCTGTCGCTCCAGGTTGGCGCGGATCGTCTTCAGCGCCTTCTCCAGCGCCGCCGGCACTGCGTCGATCAGCGTCACCGACCAGCCGTTCAGGGCAAAAACGTGCGCGATACCATTGCCCATGGTGCCGCCGCCCACGACTGCCGCCTGCTTCATGCCGCGCCATCCTTTCGTACGAGCCGCGCCAGCAGGGCGCAGCCAACCAGGAGCACCACGGTGGCCGCGACCCCGCCCTCGGGACCGAAGCCCCCACCCGTAAACCAGGTCACGGTACCGGGATCAAAGTTGATGAGGGGGATGCGAAACGGGAGTCCGCTCACCGGCGCATCGAGCGCCGCGAGGGTGCCGTTCCAGGCGAGGTGTGCGCCCCAGGCCGTCCAGATTCCACCGGGAGCATAGAACGCGAGGCTGAGGAAGACGCCCGCCAGTGCCACGTTGCCGATGGCGAGCGGCGTCACTTCGGGGTTGAGTCCGTGCGCCAGGCCGAAGATGAGCGACATGACGACGATCGCGGTGCCGCGACCGAAGACCGAGGCGAGAACCACAAGCGGAAAACCACGGAACGCCACCTCTTCAGCGAGGGCCGCAGGGGCGAGCACTACGGTGGTGAGCCCGACGTTCTTCAGGTAGTCGAGTACGCCTCCGGTGTCGGGCAGCCAGTGCGCCCCTCCGAAGATCACCGCGAGCAGCAGTGCAGCGAGGGCGAGTGCCGCAGCGAGGACCAGGCCGCGTACGAAGCCCTTCACCCGCCCCGTTCGTGCCCAGCCGAGCTCGGCGGCACTGAGGCCGGCGACCCGATGGCCCAGGAGCCAGGTGAGGAACCCGAACACCGTCAGCTGTGCGAGACCCTGCAACAGAAGCGCCGTCGAGGTGCCGGTGAGCGCCTGCGTGTCGGGCGCCGTCGCGTAGCGGATGTAGAGAATGAACGGAAGAGCCGTGAGCAACAGCCCCAGGCCGAGATACAGGACGACCAGGCCGATGGCCTTGGCCGTCGTGCGCCAGTCGGTCAAACGCTCTCCACGCTCAGGGCCACGGCATTGCCGCCACCGAGGCAGAGAGTTGCGAGGCCGGTCTTCGCACCGCGGGCCTTCATGCCGTAGAGGAGCGTCGTGAGCACCCGGGCACCACTGGCCCCGATGGGGTGGCCCAGGGCGATCGCGCCGCCACTCACGTTGACCCTGTCCCAGTCCCAGCCCAGTGCCCGGCCATTGGCCAGTGCCTGGACGGCGAACGCCTCATTCGCCTCGATCAGGTCGTACGCGCCAATGCTGGTGCCGGCCTTCTTCATGAGATTCTGCACCGCGAGGATCGGCGCGAAGAAAAGGTCCTTCGGTTCCCCGCCGCCAGTGGCGTACGCAGTGATGCGTGCCATCGGGGTGAGGCCATGGGTCCTGGCGAACTCCAGGCTCGTCACGACCAGCGCGCTCGCGCCGTCGTTGAGGCCCGGCGCATTGCCCGCCGTCACGGTGCCGTCCTTCACGAAGGCCGGCTTCAGCCTGGCCAGTGCCTCGAGGCTCGTGTCCTTTCGAGGACTCTCGTCCCGGCTCACGATGGTCGGCCCACTGCGACCAGGGATCTCGACGTTGACGATCTCCTTGTCGAAGGCGCCGGCTTCCTGTGCCGCCACTGCCTTGCGATGACTCTGGTAGGCGAATTCGTCCTGGTCCTTCCGGCTGATGCCGGCCTTGGTGGCGGTGTACTCGGCGTACTCACCCATATGGTTCCCGCCGAATGAGTCCCAGAGCCCGTCATGGATCATGCCGTCGACCATCGTCTGGTTGCCGGCCTTGATGCCGTTCCGCATCCCGTACACGTAGTGCGGTGCGGTCGACATCGATTCCTGTCCACCCGCCACCACGCATACGCTGTCACCGGCCTTGATCGACTGCGCGGCAAGCATCACGGCCTTGAGGCCGGAACCGCAAACCTTGTTGATGGTGAGCGCCGGCACGGTTCCGGGAATCCCTGCCCCGATCGCCGCCTGGCGGCCCGGCGCCTGCCCAGTGCCACCCTGGACCACATGTCCCATGATGACTTCGTCGACGAGGGCCACTTCGATTCCGGCGCGGCGGACTGCCTCACGGATCGCGACAGCTCCCAGTTGCGGGGCCTTAAGTGCTTCAAGGCCGCCAAGATACCGACCGATGGGGGTGCGGCAGGCGGCGACAATTACGGGCGTGGTGGCGTCAGACACGGAGACTCTCGGCAGATGGGTTACGCGCGCCAAGATAGGCGGCCCGGAGGGCGGCAGGAAGCCTGCCCTCTGCATGCGACGCGTCTGGCGGAACGTTTGCCGTCGCGCGGTCGTACTGCCGTGATGCCTCCTGCCCGCCGCCTGCTGCCCGCCGCCCTGCTCCTTCTTCTCGCTCCTCCGCGCACCACTGTCATCGCCTTCAGGGACGTCGCCGTCCTTCCGATGGACCGGCCCGGCTTTCTGGAGCACCAGACCGTCGTCGTAACGGACGGCAAGGTCACCGCGATCGGCCCCACCAGCGGCACACGAGTACCGAGGGGTGCGCGCGTGATCGATGGTGAGGGCAGGACCCTCATGCCCGGGCTCATCGACGCGCATGTGCACATGCGGACCGTCGACGTGCCGGCCTATGTGGCGAGCGGCATCCTCACTGTGCGTAACATGTGGGGACACGAGGGCATCAAGCGACTGCAACGGGAGATCGCGTCGGGGCAGCTGACCGGTCCGACCATCTATTCGCTTTCGCCAGGACTCGATGCATCACCAGGAAGCTGGCCATTCACCCAGTTCGTGGACGACGCCTCGGAGGCCGACAGCGTCGTGGCCGCGCAGGAGGCGGCGGGGTGGACCACGATCAAGGTGTACCAGCGCCTCTCCAGCGCCGCCTTCGACTCGATCGTTGCGTCGGTGCAGCGGCGCCACCTCCGGTTCGCGGGGCACGTGCCGACTGCGGTGACGATCCAGCATGCGCTCACGACCGGGATGGAATCGATCGAGCACTACACCGGCTACGACCGCGCGGTGAGCCGCTCCGGCAAGGGGGGCATCTTCGGCTGGGCCGACGCCGAACCGGCGACGTTCCCTGCCCTGGTCGATGCCACCGTACGCTCCGGCACCTGGAACTGTCCCACCATGGCCATCAACGCGATCCTCGCCGGCCAGCTGGGATCCGAGGCACAGGGCCGCGTCGTGGAGAATCGCCGACGATTCACGAAGGCGCTCCAACAGGGCGGGGCGCGACTCGTCGCGGGTA
This sequence comes from uncultured Gemmatimonadales bacterium, assembly GCA_963789925.1. Lineage (GTDB taxonomy): Bacteria > Gemmatimonadota > Gemmatimonadetes > Gemmatimonadales > GWC2-71-9 > JAGGAG01. Next base: position 217,442 of record CAWBMQ010000004.1, on the reverse strand, counting down.
CCGACGCGGGCATCAACATCACGGCAGCCGGCACTTCGATGCTGGATGAACTGAGGGAGTTTGTCGCAGCCGGATTCAGCAACTGGGAAGCCCTGCGACTCGCGACGGTCGAGCCGGGACGCCTGCTGCGCGTTCCGCAGCTCGGCACCGTCACGGTGGGCGCGCCGGCGGAGCTCCTGCTGCTGAATGACAATCCGCTAACCAACCTTGAGGTCCTGGAGCATCCGGCGGGGGTGCTACTGCACGGCGAGTGGATTGAGGGCCGGGAGCTAGCTCGGTGATTGCCCTGGCACTGGCCGGGGCTCCCGCCTCACCAGGCGCCACACAAAAGGCACGGCGGACACGGCGAGCATCACCCCGATCGCCGCCAGTTCGCGCCACGCCAGCGTGGACAGCACCGCCAGGATGGCGAGCACCGCGACCACCGGCACCACCGGCCCTCCGGGAATGACGAAGGGCGGCTTGCCCACGGTCACGCCCCGGCGTCGCAGCACGAGCACTGCCAGCGCCGTGATGAGGTACATGACGAGCGTGCCGGCGGCTGCCAGGATGGCGAGCGCCTTGAACGTCCCGGACAGTGCCAGCACCGCGCACACGACACAGTAGGTGATGATCGCGGCCGACGGCGTATTGTACCGTGGATGCACCTTGCCGAGGCCGGACGGCAGCAGCTCATCACGTCCCATGGCGTACAGCACCCGCGGTGTGCAGAGCATGTCGCCAGGCAGCACGCCCGCCATGCATACGACGCCGGCCGACAGCATCAGCACCGTTCCCCACTTCCCCAGCACGATCGCCGCCGTCGCCGCGAGCGGCGCATCGGTGGCGGTCGCCAGCGAGTCGCCGAGGGCGCCCTGTGCCACGAGCTGGAGGGAGAAGTACAGTAGCGTCACGCCCAGGAGAGCCAGTGCGAGACCGCGCGGTACCACCCGCGTCGGGTCGCGGATTTCGGCGCTGGGTGACAGCGCCGTCTCGATACCCATGAAGGTGAAGGTGAGCAGCACGATGCCGCGCCCGAGCTGTCCCGCGTCGGGGAGCTGCGGCACGCGGGACCTGCGACCAGTTGAGCGTGACCAGTCCCGTCACCGCAAGGAGGATCAGGGGCAACAGCTTGATGACGGTGATGCTCTCGGTGACGCGAAGTCCGAGCTTGAGGCCACGGACATTGACGGCGGCCAGGCTGGCGTAGACGACGATGAGGAGGACCGACCGGCCGAGCGGCTCTCCCAGGGAGGGAAAGGCAAGTGACAGGCCGTTCACCATGAGGACGGCGACGGCGGCATTGGACAAGGCGCCGTTGGCGAACCAGAGCAGTGTGCCGACAAACGAGCCAATGAAGGGACCGAACGCGGCATTCGAGTAGGCGTACAGTCCGCCGGCACTCGAGACCCGGCTTCCAGCCTCCGCGAAGCACAACACGATGCAGAAGAAGAGCGCCGCGGTGACGATGTAGCCGATCGGCGCACTGGCGCCCATGTCGGCGGCGACCAGTGCGGGCAGCCCGAAAATGCCGGCGCCCACCGTGGTGTTCATCGCCGTGAGCGCGAGCGCGCGTATGCCGATCAGCCGCTGAAGCGAGCCCTCGTGAGAGCCTTCGTGCACCACAGGCTCAACGATGGCCGACAACCCTACGGTACCAGGGCCCGCGTGCGCACTTCCCCGGTGACGCGCTCCAGGAATGCCGGCACCGCCAGCACTTCCTGCTTCTTGCCCTCGCCCCGAACCCGCAGCGCCAGGCTGTCGCTGTCGGCCTCCCGCTGGCCCACCACCGCCATGTACGGAATCTTCGCCACCTCGCCCGCCCGGATGCGGTAGTTGAGTGTCTCGTGGGAATCGTCCACCGTGACCCGGAGGCCGGTTCCGCGCATCCGTTCGGCCACGGCGTGAGCGGCCGCGGCCTGGGCATCGCTGATCGGCAGCACCCGCACCTGCTCCGGCGCCAGCCACACCGGGAACGCGCCGGCGAAGTGCTCGATCAGGATCGCGATGAAGCGCTCGAATGACCCGTTGACCGCGCGATGGATGACGACGGGGCGATGGTCGTGGTTGTCGTCGCCCACGTACTTCAGGTCGAACCGCTCGGGTGCGTTGTAGTCGAGCTGGATCGTACCCAGCTGCCACGTGCGCCCGATGGAATCGGCCACGTCGAAGTCGATCTTGGGGCCGTAGAACGCGCCGTCGCCCGGCTTGAGTTCGTACGGCAGCCCTGTGGCCTCGAGCGCCGCCCGGAGCGCGCCCTCGGCGGCATCCCACATCGCGTCGTCGCCGATCCGCACTTCCGGGCGGGTGGCGAACTTGAGCGTCGCGGTGAGGCCGAACACCGAGTAGTACGCCAGGATGAACTGCGTGAGCCGCTTCACCTCGTCCGCGATCTGCGACGGCATCAGGAAGATGTGGCAGTCGTCCTGCTGGAACTGCCGCACGCGCGTGAGCCCCGAGAGCGCGCCACTCACCTCGTTGCGGTGCAGCACGTCATAGGTGGTGTAGCGGATGGGCAGCTCGCGGTAGGAATGCTTGTTCGCACTGTACATCAGGTAGTGCGACGGGCAGTTCATCGGCTTGAGCGAACTGTCGTGCTCCCCGGTCTCGTTGTCGAGCACCAGGAACATGTTCTCCTTGTACTTGCCCCAGTGTCCCGAAATCTCCCACAGCCCCTTGTTGTAGAGCAGTGGTGTCTTGATCTCCTGGTACCCGTTCAGCTGCAGCTCCCGCATGAACGAGTTCAGCAGGTTGTACAGCGTCGTGCCGCGGTCGGTCCAGAACGGGGCGCCCGGAGCGAACGGGTGAAACATGAAGAGATCGAGTTCCCGGCCCAGGCGGCGGTGATCGCGCTTCCGGGCCTCCTCCAGCCGGTGGAGATGGGCCTCGAGCTCGTCCTTCTTGAAGAACGCGGTACCGTAGATGCGCTGCAGCATCTGGCGGCGCGAATCGCCCCGCCAGTACGCACCGGCGGTGTTGAGCAGCTTGAAGTGCTTGAGTCGCCCGGTGCTGGGCACGTGCGGACCGCGGCACAGGTCGGTGAACGGCCCGTCGGTATAGGTCGAGATGACTTCGTCATCGCCCAGTTCACTGATCCGCTCGAGCTTGAGCGGGTCGTCCGCGAACCTGGCATTGGCGGTGGGGCGGTCCACCTCGTCCCGGACAAACGGATAGTCGGCCTTCGTGACCTCGGCCATCCGCGCCTCGATCTGCTCGAGATCCTCCGGCGTGAAGGGGCGTGGCACCTCGAAGTCGTAGTAGAAGCCCTCGTCGATCGACGGACCGAACCCGATGCCGGCCGTGGGGAAGATCTCCCGGACGGCGGTCGCCATGATGTGCGCCGCCGAGTGGCGCAGCACGTCGAGCGACTCGCGGTCCCGCTCGGTGAGGATCGCGATGGGCGCATCGGCCCGGATCGGGAACATGAGGTCGCGCACGGTGCCGTCGACCCGGATCGCTACCGCGGCCTTCGCGAGCCCCGGCCCGATCGACTCGGCGATCTCGCGCCCGGTGACCCCGGAGGCATACTCCCGGACACTGCCATCGGGGAGGGTGAGGCGGACCTGGCCGGTGGCGGTGGTGGTGGTCACTGCAAAGCCTCCGACTGCACCGGATGCACCACCGGTTCGGTGCGCGGCGCCAGCCAGAAGTACAGGACGATCCCGAGCGCGATGACGGCCAGGAGCACGAGCCAGCGGCTCAGTTCGCCAGTTTGAATTTCGGTGCGTTCTTCGGACATTGCTGCTAACTTAACGCGTTACAACACCATTTTGCACGAGGGATCGCAGGTGAAGCGGGGTACTTCGCTGGCTGGCTTGCTGGGGTGGTCCATTGGCGGCGCCGCCCTTGGGCTTGCCGTCGGCTTGATCATGAACGAAACCCTGGGTGAGGTCGGCCCCGCCCGCCTCAAGGGCCTGGTGCGGAAGCGCCGGCACCCGGCACCGGCACGCACCGGCCAGCTGGCCCGGCTCGTTCGGCAGGCACTCCGGGCCGACCCTGCCCTCTCGCATCTCACGCTCGATGCCCTGGCCGTGTCGGCGGGCATCGTGGAATTGCACGGCTGGGTGGCCACTCGTGCCGAGCGCACCCGCGCCGCCCGCGTTGCCCGGGTCGTGCCCGGGCTGGAGGGCCTCATCAACTGCATCCTCGTCCACGGCGAGGACGACTTCAATTCTCCCGAGGATTCGACCGCTTCCGCATGAGCGATCCGCTCGCCCCCCAGTACGACCCGGCCGCCATCGAGGCCGATCTCTATCGCCGCTGGCTCGCAGCCGACCTCTTCCGCGCCGACGCGCGGGATCCCGGTGAACGCTACGTCGTGATGATGCCGCCGCCCAACGTGACGGCGGTGCTGCACGTGGGCCACGGCCTCAACAACACGGTGCAGGACGTCCTCGTGCGCTTCGAGCGCATGCGCGGCAGGAATACGCTCTGGCTTCCTGGCACGGATCACGCCGGCATCGCGACCCAGAACGTGGTGGAGCGCGTCGTGGCGAAGGAAGGCCAGACCCGCTTTGACCTGGGGCGTGAGCGCTTCGAGGAGCGAGTCTGGGCGCACGTGAAGGAAACCGGCGGCGCGATCCTCGAGCAGCTCAAGGCCATCGGCGCGAGCTGCGACTGGAGCCGTACGTATTTCACGCTCGACCCGGCTCTCTCCGCCGCCGTGCGCGAGGTCTTCGTCCGGCTGCACGAGAAGGGGCTCGTCTATCGCGGCAAGTACATCATCAACTGGTGCCCGCGCTGTCTCACGGCCCTCTCCAACGAGGAAGCGGAGAAGGAGGAGGTGGACGGGAAGATCTGGTACCTCAGGTACCCGCTGCTGGACGGCAGCGGCTACGTCACCGTCGCGACCACCCGGCCCGAGACGATGCTGGGTGACACCGGCGTGGCGGTGCATCCGGCGGACCCCCGCTACGCGGCGCTGGTGGGCAAGTCCCTGCTGCTGCCGCTGGTGGGGCGTGAAATTCCCATCGTCGCCGACGACGCGATCGACCCCGCCTTCGGCACCGGCGCCGTGAAGGTGACGCCGGCCCACGACCCGACCGACTTCGAGATCGGCCGGCGGCAGCACCTGCACAGCATCGACATCATGACTCCCGAGGCGCGCATGGCCGAGACCGTGCCCGACGCGCTGCAGGGACTCGACCGCTTCGAGGCGCGGAAGCGCGTGGTGGAGATGTTCCGCGAGCTGGGGCTGCTCGAGAAGGTCGAGGACCACCGTCACGCGGTGGGTCACTGCTACCGCTGCAACACGGTCATCGAGCCGCGGCTCTCCGACCAGTGGTTCGTGAAGATGGCGCCGCTGGCAAAGCCGGCGCTCCAGGCCTACCGCGACGGCCGCCTCAGCTTCATCCCCGAGCGGCGCGGCGACGAGTATGCCCAGTGGATGGAGAACATCCGCGACTGGTGCATCTCCCGGCAGCTCTGGTGGGGCCACCGCATCCCGGTGTGGTATTGCGACGCCTGCAGCAAGACCATCGTGAGCCGCACCGACGTGACGCGATGTGACTGCGGCGGCGCGGTGCGCCAGGACGAGGACGTGCTCGACACCTGGTTCTCCTCCTGGCTGGTGCCCTTTTCCAGTCTCGGATGGCCCGGGAAGACGCCCGACCTGAAGGCGTTCTATCCCGGACAGGTGCTCGTCACCGCGCCGGAGATCCTCTTCTTCTGGGTCGCGCGGATGGTGATGGCCGGCTGTGAGTTCATGGGCGATATCCCGTTCAGCACCGTCTACCTGCATGGCACCGTGCGCGACACCCAGCATCGCAAGATGTCCAAGTCGCTCGGCAACGGGATCGATCCGCTCGAGGTTGTGGAGCGTTATGGCGCCGATGCGCTGCGCTACACCCTCGTGTCGGGCATGTCGGTGGGCACCGACGTGATCCTCGACCCGGCCGACCTCGAGACGTCATTCGCGCCGGGCCGCAACTTCGCCAACAAGCTGTGGAACGCCGGGCGCTTCATCCTGACGAACCTTGACGGCCCGACCCGGCCGCTCGCCGGACACCCGAACGCGCTGCGGCCGGACGAACTCACGCTGGCCGACAAGTGGATCATCGCACGCTGCGATGCCACCATCCGCACGGCGACCGAGGCATACGAGAAGTTCCGGCTCAACGATGCGGCATCGGCGGTGTTCCACTTCCTCTGGTCGGATTTCGCCGACTGGTACATCGAGGCGATCAAGCCGCGGCTCTACGGCGATGCCCCGGGTGGCGACGTGGCCCGCGCGATCGCCCTCCGCACTTTCGACGTGGCCCTCCGGCTGCTGCACCCGATCATGCCGTTCGTCACCGAGACGCTGTGGCAGCGCATCCCGGGGCGGCGGGATGGCACCTGGCTGGCGGCATCGCGCGTGGCCCGGCACCTGACCGCAGGGCCGCGGCGGCGAAGGCCGAGCGCGGTTTTGCACTGGTGCAGGAGTTGGTGGGAGCGATCCGTGCGATCCGCGCCGAGTACGATATATCGCCCGGGAAGTCGGTGCGCATTTTCGTGCAGCATCCCGGCGAGGCCGCGAGCGGCGCGTTCAAGGCGGAATCCGGCACCATCCGGCGTCTCGCCAAGGTGAGTGAACTCGGCTTCGGCGAGAGCAGCGACACCGTGGGGGGCTACGCCGTCCTGTCCGATGGCACCGGCGTCTTCGTCCCACTCGGCGATGCCATTGATGTGGGCCGCGAATGCGCGCGCCTCGGTGACGAGGTCGCCCGTCTGGAGCAACTCATTGGATCTCAGGAGAAGAAGCTCGGTAATGAGCAGTTCGTGGCCCGGGCGCCGGCAGCCGTGGTGGAGAAGGAGCGCGAGAAGCTGCTGAGCTGGCGCGAACAGGCCGGCGCGCTCGCCGAGAAGCGGACACGACTCGGATGCTAGGGAGACGGGGCGCCCCGCGCGCCCTCGCCGCCCTCTGCCTGCTGGGCGCCATCGCGTGCGCCAAGATCGAGCCGCCACCCGGCGGCCCGCCCGATACGAAGCCGCCGATCCTCGTATCGATCACGCCCGAATCGCTGTCGGTCCATCCCGGATTCGACGGCAGCGTCGACTTCATTTTCAGTGAGGTGGTGTCCGAGGGTGGCAGCCCGAGCCAGGGCTATGGCACCGGCGACCTCGAGAAGCTCGTGCTGCTGTCTCCCACCAACAAGGTCCCGGTGGTGCGGTGGCACCGGAGTCGAATCTCGGTGCGTCCACGCGAGGGTTGGCGGCCGAACACGGTGTACCGCGTCCAGCTCCTGCCGGGCATCTCCGACATCCGCAACAACAAGGGCGTGAAGGGCGGACTGGTCACGTTCACCACCGGCGCGCCAGTGCCGGACTACACGTTGAGCGGCATGGCCTACGACTGGACGGCAAGCCAGCCCATGCGCGCCGGCCTCATCGAGGCGGTGCTCGAGCCAGATTCGCTGGTCTACAAGGGGATCACGGATTCCTCGGGCGCCTATGCGTTCGGGCCCCTGCCCCGCGGCACGTACCTCGTCTACGTGGGTCTCGACCAGAACCGGAACGGCAAGATCGACCCGCGGGAGGCTTACGACAGCGTGCGCGTGGAGCCAGACTCCGGCAAGGTGCCGGAGATCTTCGCCTTCATTCACGACACCACACCACCTCACCTCACGCCACCCGCCGTCCAGGATTCGGTCACCATCAACCTGACCTTCAACCAGAAGCTCGACCCGTACGTGACATACGACTCTACCGCCGTGCAGGTACTCCTGCTGCCCGATTCGACACCGCTTCCTGTCCTTCGCGTGATGACGGCCGCCGAGTTCGACAGCATCTCCAAGGGCGATCGGGCGAAGGCGGACTCGGTGCAGAAGCTGCGCGCTGATTCACTGGCGAGAGCGGACACATCGAAGGCGAAGGCCGATACGGTGAGGAAAGCGAGAGAGGATACTCTCAACAAGGCGAAGGCGGACACGCTCCAGCGAGTGAAGCCGGATACGCTGGGGAAGGTCCGGCATGATTCGGCCCCGCCGGGCGCCCGCCTTCCCGGCGTGCTACCCACCGGACCCGGCGCCATGGCCGGCCAGAAGCCTCCCGCGAAGCTGTCCCGCCCACCCCTGAGCGACCGCCTGATCGTGCGCCTCGGGCAGCCGGTCATGCCGGGCAGCAAGTACCTGGTGGAAACGCACGACGTGAAGAACATCACCGGTGTGCTCGGATCGCCCAAGGCCGGATTCGAGGTACCCAAGCGTCCGAAGCCCACGCTCGCGGACAGCGCACGCGTACTGCAGACGCGCATCGACTCCGCGCTGGCGAAGGGTGATACCACCTTCGCCGATTCGCTGAAGCAGCTCCTGCCTTCCGATTCACTGCTCAAGTCGCAGGCACCAGCGCCGAAGAAGGCCGCGCCGCCCGGGAAGAAATGACCGACGACAAGCGACGCTCACTGCCGTCGGTCGATACCCTGCTGCGCGACCCGGGGGTACTCGAACTGATGAGAACGGCGCCCCGGACCGCGGTGGTCGGTGCGGCGCGCGAGGCGATCGAGCGGTCGCGGAAGCGCCGTGCGGGCCCACCCGACGACTGGGCCGCCGAGATCGCCGAACTTGTCGCGGCACGCATCGCACCCTCCCTCGCGCGTGTCCTGAACGCCACCGGCATCGTGCTGCACACCAACCTCGGCCGCGCGCCGCTGGCGGAAGCCGCCGTCCGCGCGGTCCAGTCCGTCGCGGCCGGCTACAGCTCCCTCGAGTTCAACCTGCACAGCGGCACCCGCGGCAATCGCGCTGATCACTGCCGTGCGCAACTCGCACGGCTCACTGGCGCCGCGGACGGGCTGGTCGTCAACAATGCGGCGGGGGCCCTTGTCCTGGCGCTGGCCACCGTGGCCACCGGGAAGGAAGTCATCATCAGCCGGGGCGAGCTGATCGAGATCGGCGGTTCCTTCCGCATCCCTGACATTCTCGGGAGGAGCGGCGCGCGCCTTCGCGAGGTGGGCACCACCAATCGCACGCATCGCGCCGACTACGAGGCTGCCATCGGCCCCGACACCGGCGCCATCCTCATCGTGCACCGCAGCAACTTCGCGCAGTCGGGCTTTGTGGCGACGCCGGACCCGAGTGCACTCGCCACCCTGGCGCGCGAGTGCGGACTGCCCTGCCTGCATGATGTCGGGAGTGGACTGCTGCTCGATCTCGCGCCCTGGGGACTCTCGGGCGAACCGCGGGTGGGCGATGCGCTGGCGGCAGGCGCCGACCTTGTGCTCTTCAGTGGCGACAAGCTCCTGGGAGGACCACAGGCCGGATGCCTGGTGGGTCAGCGCGAGCTCGTCGCCAACTGCCGGAGCAATCCCCTCGCGCGAGCGCTCCGCGCCGACAAGATGACGCTGGCAGCCCTCGAGGCGACGCTGACGTTGTACGAGGATGAAGCGATCGCACGACGGGAAGTGCCGGTACTGAGGATGCTCACCGAATTGCCGGACAGCATCGAGGCACGCGCGCAGCGCCTCCTGAATGTCACGCCGGCACATTTCCGGGCGGTGCTGTGTCGCGGGGAATCGGCGGTTGGCGGCGGCGCGTTTCCCGCAGCAGTCCTGCCCACCACGCTGGTGGCGCTCATGCCCGGCGAAATCGGCGCGCACGGCCTGGCCCTGAGGCTTCGACTCGGTGATCCCGCGGTGGTGGCCCGGGTGCAGGATGAACGCGTGCTGCTCGATGTGCGCACCGTCGCCGAATCGGAGATCGACGCCCTCGGCGCGGCACTGACCCGCGTCGAGACCTGACTATCGCATCGGCCGGCCGTTTCCGCCGTCGGTAAGGAAGCGGATCGCGCCATCGGGCTGCCGCTCCCAGATCGTGAGGTACTTCGACGGACCGGAGTGTCCATCTGCTGCCGTAATCACCGCCTCACCCACCGTCCATCCCAGGCTGCCATCGTCCGACGCGCCGGCCGCCACCGGGTGCCAGCGCCAGGTGGCGGGCGCACTCACCACCTTGCCGATCGCCTTCGGTCCCTGCACCAGGATGCCACCGCCCGCGAACATGTGCGCGTCGGGCGCCGCCCAGTGCTCGAAGGCGACGCCAGCGCCACTGTCACCCGCCAGGCGGGCGAAGTCCAGGTCGGCCGCAACGAACGGCGCCACGTCGCCCGACGCCTTGAGCGGCGGCAGTTCCGATGGAAGGCCGGACGGGCTCGGTGCCGATCCATCGGCGGTGAGATCGGTGAACATCATCGCCGAGAGACGCCAGGGAGCCTTCGCCCCCGGCTCACGTTGCCAGGTCGCGATGTACCGCCCGATGACCGGACCGCCGGCACCGCTCGGAGGCGCTGCCGTGACGCCCCAGGTCACGCCCATGGTGGAATCGGATGACAGCTCCGCACCGATCGGCTGCCACGTGGCCTTGAGGTTGTCCGACTCGAGGAGCCGGTCGATGGCGGGCAGCCCCTGCACCACGGGCGCACCGGGCCACAGCAGGACCGCATCCGGGAGCGCGCTCGCCGCGAGCGTTGCGCGAAACCCGGCACTCCAGCTGCTGTCGGCCAGGGCGCGATCGGTGCGCACCAGCACGGAACGCTGGCCCTGAGCTGCCAGGCCGGAGCAAGGGATGCACAGCAGCAGCCACACCCGGAGAGATTTCATGCGGCTGCTAGCGTCCCCGGGCCGCAACGACCCACTCCTGCTCCACGACGTCGCCTCGCACGCCAGTAAGGCGGTCGCTCAGGTGCACCACGATGCACACGTGGTTCGGGATCACCCGCACCACTTCGCCCACCACCGGCCGCCAGTCCGTGCTCGACAGGTCGAGCAGGCCATGCTCCTCGCTCATCCCCTTCACCACCACGCGGGGATGCGCCATCAGGATCCCGAAGCCATCCCCCTCTCCGCGAAGCGGTTCGCGGCCCAGCGCCTTGCTCCCGGCATCGATCACCGCCTGGCCCGGCACCGCCGTGCTCACGACCGTGGCGAGCACGGAGAGCGCGCAGTCGTCCCAGCTGCACGCGCCAAGCATGGCCGTGGTCCGGTCGTTGAAGACGTACGTACCGGGCCGCACCTCGGTGGCCCCGGTCTCGTGCGCGCGCCAGCCCGTTGGCGTCGAGCCGCCACTGATCACGGGCACCGCGACGCCGGCGCGATCGAATGCCTCGCGTGCGGCCGCGACATCGCGTCGCAGGCGCGCGATCGCCTCATCCTGCATATCGACGCCGGAGCGGATGTGTCCCGGATAGAATGCGATGCCGCGAAACTCGAGCGACGACTGCCTCTCGACCAGTCTGGCGAGGTCGATTGCGTCGGCTGCGGTGGCAACGCCAACCCGTCGCATGCCGAAGTCGAGTTCGACGTATACGCCCACTTGCCGACGCGCCGCGCGTGCCGCGTCGGCGAGCCCCTGCACCGCCTCCGCCGAGTCGAGCGCGAACGTGAGCCGGACACCGGATGGCAGGCCCATGAGGCGCTTCAGGCGGCCGCTTCCCACCGGCGGATACGCCACGAGGATATCGCCGGCAACGGCGCTCATCTCCTCCGCTTCGTGCGGGGTCGCGCAGGTGAGCCCGACCGCACCCAGCGCTGCCTGTCGCGCGCCGATCCACGGCGTCTTGTGCGTCTTGACATGCGGACGGAGCGCCAGGCCATGCGAAGCGGTGTAGCTCGCCATCCGTGCCAGGTTCGCCTCGAGACGATCGAGATCGACGATCGGAACGGGCGTTTCGAGGGAGAGCAAGTCAGCGCCCGGGGCAATGCCCGCAAGAGTGGCGTTTGTCATGCCCAATTCTACATACTTTGAACAGGATGACGCACACGACTGATCCGGTGCTGGATTTTCTCGAGGCGGCCAGCGTTCCCCGCGATGCCTCGCACGCGACAGGTACGCTCGAGGTCGCCGAATCGATCCTGGCCGCGCACCCGGAAGTGGCCGGCAGCGGCATCCATGCCGCGGCGGTCCTGGGCGATGACTCGTCGATTCGCCGGCTGCTCGCCACGAATGCCGGACTGGCCGTGACGAAGGGCGGGCCCCACAACTGGGACCCCCTCACCTACCTCGCATTCTCGCGCTACCTGAAGCTGGACCGTGCCCGCTCGGACGGGTTCGTGCGCGCCGCAACCGCGCTGCTCGAAGCCGGTGCCGATCCCAACGGCGGCTGGTTCGAAGGGGAACACCAGCCGAAGCCGGTATGGGAAAGCGTTCTTTACGGCGTGGCTGGCATCGCGCACCACGCGCCCCTCACGCGCCTCCTGCTCGAGCACGGCGCCAACCCGAACGATGATGAGACGCCGTATCACACGCCCGAGGGCTACGACAACGACGCGCTGAAGGTGCTCGTCGAGAGTGGCCAGCTGACGGACGACAACCTCGTCACGATGCTGATCCGGAAGCACGACTGGCACGACCTCGATGGTGTCGCGTACCTGCTCGAGCACGGCGCCGATCCCAACCACCAGCGGCATTGGGGCTTCACGGCGCTGCACCACGCGATCGCCCGCGACAACCGGATCGAGATCATCACCCTCCTCATGGATCACGGCGCCGATCCCATGCGCTCCCAGGAGGGCCGGAACGCCGTTGCGATGGCGGCCCGGAGGGGGCGCGGTGACATTCTCGCGCTGTTCCAGGCCCGGGGCACATCGCTGGCGCTGGACGGCGTCGACCGCCTCATCGCGGCGTGCGCAATGGATGACGGCGCCGCCATCGAGGCGATCCGGCAGGCGGAGCCGCTCCTCGTCACCGAACTGCAGGCACTGGACGGAACGGTGATATCCGAGTTTGCGGGGAACGGCAACACTGAGGGAGTGCGGCACCTGCTCGACCTCGGCGTGGATGCCGGCGCAGTTTTCGAGCGAGGGGATGGCTACTGGGGTCTGGCACCCCGGAGTACCCCGTTGCACGTGGCAGCCTGGCGCATGCGGCCCACCGTCGTCGCACTGCTGATCGCGCGCGATGCGCCAGTCGATGCGCGTGACCGGTGGAACCGGACTCCGCTCGCCCTGGCGGTCAAGGCCTGCATCGACTCCTACTGGAGCGAGCGTCGCGCACCCGATTCGGTTGCCGCGCTGCTCGCGGCCGGCGCCTCGGTGGATGGCATCGCATATCCGTCGGGCTACGACGACGTTGACCGGCTGCTGCGCCAGCACGGTGCAGGACCAGGGTGAACCGGCCCGGGACGCGCGGCGGGATCGCGCAGTAGCCAGCTGACCGTATCGGGCCCGGCGTTACGGGGTAGGAATTCTCGAACCCGTTGCCCGGAGGAGAGCATGGCACAGTGCGAGGTTTGCGGAAACGACTACCACCTCTCGTTCGAGGTGATTGCGGAGGGACAGACGCACACCTTCGACAGCTTTGAGTGCGCCATTCACAAGCTCGCCCCGGACTGCGCCCATTGCGGCTGCAAGATCATTGGCCACGGCATCGAGGCGAAAGGCGCGTTCTACTGCTGCGCCCATTGCGCCCGCGACCATGGCATCCGGGGGGTGGTCGACCACGTATAAACGACCCTCTTGCGACTTCGGGTTTTCTTCGGTATCGTATCGGGCACAACGCCGTAACTGTTGTGCCTGACGAACCACGACATTCCGCGGAGCATGCCATGACAGTCCAGTTCATCCCCCCCGGCTATCACACGATCACCCCGTACCTCATCGTTTCAGGACTGCCAGGCACCATCTCCTTCCTGGAGAAGGTGTTCGACGCGAAGACCACCGTCGCCCCCATGCTCCGTCCCGACGGTAGCATCATGCATACCGAGCTCCAGGTGGGCGATTCGCGCATCATGATGGCCGAGGCCACCGAGCAGTGGCGCCCCATGCCATCCTCGATCTTCCTGTACCTCCCCGATTGCGATGCCATCTTCAAGCGCGCCCTCGCGGCCGGTGCCACATCGCTCATGGAGCCCGCCGATCAGTTCTATGGCGACCGCATGGGCGGCGTCCTTGACCAGTCCGGCAATCAGTGGTGGATCGCTACACACGTGGAAGACGTGACACCGGTTGAAATGGAACGCCGGAAGGCGGAGTATCTCGCGTCGCAGGCTGTTCCGGTGTGACCCTTCGGCCCGCACTGTTCCTCGATCGAGATGGCACGCTGATCGTCGATACCGATTTCGTCCGCACCCCGGAAGAGGTGGTTCTCCTTCCGGGGGCGGCCGCGGCGGTCGCGCGGGCAAATGCGGCGGGATGGCTTACCGTCGTCGTCACCAATCAGTCAGGAATCGCGCGAGGCATCATCACCGAGGGCGACTACCAGGCGGTAGCACACGAACTCGAGCGCCAACTCGGGGAACAGGGCGCCCGCCTCGACCTCCAATCGCACTGCCCGCACCTGCCGGCCATCAGTGGACCTTGCGAGTGTCGCAAGCCGGGGCTCAAGCTTTACCGCGACGCGATCATGCGGCTCGGCATCGATCCGCTCCAGAGCTGGTTCATCGGCGACCGGCTGCGCGATCTCGCACCGGCGCGTGCGCTTGGTGGAAGGGCGATGCATGTCCTGACGGGAACGCGTACGGAGGATGCGGCGATCAGCGAGGCGGGGTTCGAGCAGGTAGCCGACCTGGCGGCGGCCGTCACGCGAGCGATCGGGGTGCGCTAGGCAGCTCCTCGCAGGCGTGGCATCGACGCCTCGGCATCCCAGCGCCAGTCCGCGGCACCGGAACCTAGACGAGTACCACCAACCCACCGCTCCCCGTCATAGTCACGCCAGAAGTCCTCGTCCCCCCGCAACACGGCGCGGCCCCGCGCGGTCAGTGCAAGCTGCGGGTTCTTCCGTCCATCAGTCAGGATTGGCCATCCACCCGCGGCCTCGAGCAGCGGGCCAGCACCCTGCGTCAGGTCCCACATGGTGGCGAAAAACATCGAGTCGCCCTGCCACGGACGCTCTTCCATCTCCTGGGATTCGACGAAGGCGGCATGGAGAGACGGTGCCCGTCCGGCCACTGCCTGGAGTCCCTGCCGCTCGGTGCGGCTCAAACCCGACTGCACATCAGGAAGTTGTTCGAGCATGCGCCGGGCGGCGGCGGGCAGGTACGTCATCGGGCTGGTCGTGCGTGCGGCGATAAGCGCCAGTCGTTCCGGGGTCGGGTGAACCCACGCACTCCACGCCTCTCGCGCAGCACCGATCATTCCCGCGGAGACGTCGACGCGGCGCGTGAACAGCTCGCCGAGCTGCGGAGCACTTAGTTGTCCCAAACCTATGAACCGCTTCATGCCGGGATATTCGTGCAGCGTCACCAGCGAGAGACGCGTGACGTTGCCACAGGCATCGGCGAGTCGTGGCAGGAGATGCAGCAGGATTGCCTGGTCGAAAAGGTCGGCCTCGAACCAGAGCACGACCTCGTCGTGGCTGCCCGCGTCGGCCACCACCCTGTCGGCCTCAGCGAGGTCCCTCAGGTCGGCATCGTGGGCCACACCGTATTGCCGGGAGAGCCAGGCGGCACGGATCGGCCGCAGGGTCTCGCGGTCGGCGCTCGGCACCGGTCCCTCGCAGAGCGGGTCGGACCAGCTGAGCTTTCGCCCGGGAACGCCGGCGTCGTCCAGCTTCCAGAGGATGTCGGTGCCGCAACGAATATGAAGCATGGCCGGAATCTAGTTGTCCGGCATCACGCCGTGGCCGTTCCTCCTCCCGCTGTTGTGGCCCGGAAAGCACGAGGCCGACGCGCGCCCGAAGGCGACACGCCGGCTCGTTTATGTCCCGGGTGATCTAACGGCAGATCAGTAGATGAAGTTCCCTATCACGACGGGAGCAGTCGCGGGCAGGTGCGCCGCGCCCACAAAGCTTCCCGTGGTGATGACCGGCGCCTGCCCCTTGAGCAGGACCGTCACCACCCAATCGGACCGGGGGACGCTGCAATCGTCAAAGTAGTGAAGCTCGACGCGGTATTGGCCGGCCGGCGCCCCATTGAGCGGCCAGAAGATGTTCTCGACATTCGTGTCGTCGATGTCGCAGGCCGCGTTGGAGTCGATATCGAGCGTCCCGCCGCTCGCGGCGGTCCGATTGCCGTAGAAGACCTCTTCCCCTGACGGATCGAAGACATGCAGGTCGACGTCGCTCTTGCCGGTCCAGGCCACGCTCGCCTGGAAATCACCGCTGCCCGCGCGGACGATGCGAAGCGTCTGCTCGAACTGGGGTCCGATGCCATTGGCGCCCTCGAGTGCATACCGAAGGCGAACGGCACTGCCATTGATGTTCGGGGAAAGTGAAACCACGACGTTTTCCAGTGTGCTCGCCGACGGGAGCGGCACCGAGTAGTAGTCGTCGGTACCCGCCGCGCTGATCAGCAGCCGCGTATAGACATCCGAACCGTTCACGTCCATCGCCGCCGAGCCACCGTTCACCGCCGCAGTGATACCGGCGACTGTCGCCACCGGGCCGAGCGTGCCCGTCGGCACCGTGCCGTCGACCAGGAGTCCGGGTACCGAGCCGCCCCGCACCGCCACGTTGGTGACGAGATCGGAGATCGAGCCCGTCGTCGATGCGAGTGGTTCCGGCTTTTCGCAGCCGGCCAGCACCACGACCGCGCTGAGCGCGAGTCCGGTCCCGAATCGCCGGAAGCTCGATGCGAACATGGGCGTCCTCATTCCTTGGGGTGTGGCTGCTACGTACTGGTTGGGG
Organism: uncultured Gemmatimonadales bacterium; assembly: GCA_963789925.1. Lineage (GTDB taxonomy): Bacteria > Gemmatimonadota > Gemmatimonadetes > Gemmatimonadales > GWC2-71-9 > JAGGAG01. The sequence goes on along the minus strand of CAWBMQ010000004.1, from coordinate 200,931 downwards.
TCGAGCGAGGCAACGTTCGTACCGATGCCGCAGTCGCTCGGTGGTCTCAGGTGACCCCCGCCGCACAGGTCCTTCTCCCACTTGAGGTTGCACGCTTCCCGAAACCTGCCGTGCGGGGCGCCATCGGCTAGGCGAACTGCGGCCCGTCGGTTACCTTCTTCCGCCATGCCAATGCGGGTTGCAGTAGCCGTTTCCGGTCGCGGGAGCAATCTCGAAGCGCTCTTTGCGCGACTCGGAAACGGCGACGACGCCCGCGTCGTCCTTGTGATCAGCGACCGCGCCGAGGCGCCCGCGCTCGACCGGGCCCGGGAGCGGGGAGTCGCCGCCATGGCCCTTCAGGACTGGCGCAGCGCAGAAGAGTGGCTCGCGGCGCTCGCGGCTGAGTCGGTGGACCTGCTCGTGCTCGCGGGATACCTCAAGCTGGTACCGGCCGAGGTCATCGCCCGCTATCGCGGCCGCATCATCAACGTGCATCCCGCACTCCTTCCCGCCTTCGGCGGCAAGGGGATGTACGGGATCCGCGTCCACGAAGCCGTCCTGCAGAGCGGTGTCGCCGAGAGCGGCTGCACCGTGCACCTGGTGGAAGAGGAGTACGATCGAGGAATGATTCTGGTCCAGGCGCGAGTGCCGGTTCTCCCCGGAGACACAGCCCAGTTGCTCGCGTCGCGGGTACTGGAACAGGAGCACCAGCTGCTGCCGGCGGTCGTGCTTGCCGCCGCGCGTGCCGGGCACCCGGTCGCCATTGAACCCAGTCCCGCTTCCCGGTAGGACGATGCCTCGCGCCCTCATCTCTGTCAGCGACAAGCGGGGAGCCGTCGCCTTCGCCCAGGGCCTGGTCGAGCTCGGCTGGGAGATCATCTCCACCGGCGGCACCGCCGCGGCCATCCGTGAAGCCGGCATTCCCGTCATCGGCATCGAGCAGGTCACCGGCCTTCCCCGAGATGCTCGACGGCCGGGTGAAGACGCTGCACCCCGCCGTGCACGGCGGCATCCTCGCCCGGCGCGACCTCGCGGAGCACCGGGCCGCGATCGCCCGGCACGGAATCCAGCCGATCGACCTGGTGGCGGTGAACCTCTATCCCTTCCAGCAGACGGTGGCGGAGCCGGGCGTCGCCTTCGATGACGCGGTAGAGAACATCGATATCGGCGGGCCATCGATGCTCCGCTCGGCGGCGAAGAACCACACCCAGGTCATCGTCATCGCCGATCCGCTCGACTATCCCCTCGTGCTGCAGAAGCTGCGCGAGGGCGAGGTCGACCAGGTCCTGCGACGGGAGCTCGCCGCCAAGGTTTTCGCACACCTGTCGGATTACGACGCGGCCATCGCCCGCTTCCTCACCCCGATGGAAGAGGGCTTGCCAAGCCGGCTCGGGCTGTCGATGGAGCGGCTCATGTCGCTCCGTTACGGCGAGAACCCGGGACAGCGCGCGGCTCTCTACGTGACGGAAGAGCCGCGCGGCACCCGGGATCTCGCCCAGCGCCAGGGCAAGGAACTTTCCTTCAACAACCTGCTCGACATCGACGCCGCTATGTGGGCCGTGTCGTGCTGGAGCACCCGGGTCGCCTGCTGCATCGTGAAGCACACCACGCCGTGCGGCATCGCGCTTGGCACCACCCCGCAGGAAGCGTTCGAGCGTGCGCGGGCCATGCGATCCCGTCTCGGCGTTCGGCGGCATCGTGGCGTTCAATACCGTCGTGACGCGCGAGGCGGCGCTCGCGATGAAGGACCTCTTTCTCGAGGTCATCGTGGCGCCATCCTTCCACGACGACGCCATGCAGGTCCTGGCCGCGAAGAAGAACCTGCGCGTCATCGAGCTGCCTATCAGCACGCGGCATCGGCACCCTCGACTTCAAGCGTGTCCGGGCGGCTTCCTGGTGCAGGACCGCCTGGTACTCGATCCTGACGAGACCGGCTGGACGGTGCCCACCGAGCGGGCGCCGAGCGATCCCGAATGGGATGCGCTGCGGTTCGCGTGGCCCGCGATCGCGTCGGTCAAGTCGAACGCGATCCTCCTCGCGCGCGGCGAACAGGCGATCGGCATCGGCGCCGGGCAGATGAGCCGAGTCGACAGCGTCTTCGTCGCGATCCACAAGGCGCGCCAGGCCGGCCACGATCCGGCCGGCAGCGTCCTCGCGTCGGATGCCTTCTTCCCCTTTGCAGACAACATCGAGCTCGCGGCGGGCGCCGGCATCACGGCGATCATCCAGCCCGGCGGTTCGGTGCGCGACCCCGAAGTCATCGCGGCGGCCAACCAGCTCGGCATTGCCATGGTGATGACGGGAACCCGGCTGTTCCGGCATTAGACATTGGAGCTTCACCTTGCAGACTGAGTCTTCCCGTCCGCCTTACTTCGCCGCGGCCCTCGCCGCGGCAGTCGTGCTTGGCGTCTACCTCGCCACGCTGGCCCCGACCACCGCGTTCTGGGACACGTCCGAATACATCGCCGCGGCGAAAGTGCTCGGCATTCCCCATCCGCCCGGAAACCCGCTCTTCACGCTGATGGCGCATGTCTTTGCGCTGTTGCCCCTCGCGGCGTCGTATGCCCAGCGGGTCAACCTGTTTGCGGCGGTGACGAGCGCCGCGGCGGCGGGGCTCTGGTTCCTGGTGGCCGAGCGGTGGCTCCGCCCGGTGGTACCGGTGAAGTGGGCGCGCTATGGCGCGGCCTTCGCCGGCATCTTCGTGAGCGCCATGAGCTGGACGGTGTGGAACCAGTCCACCGTGAACGAGAAGGTTTACACGGTGTCGCTGCTCTCGATCGCCATCGTGATGTGGCTCTGCGTCCACTGGGGTGACGAGCCCGAGGGCCCGCGGCGTGACCGCTGGCTCGTCCTCATGGCATACGTGCTGGCGCTGAGCTCGACCAACCACATGATGGGCGTCCTCGCGGCCCCGGCCGTGGCGATCTACGTGCTGTGGACCGACTGGCGGGTGATCCTCAAGCCCTGGCTCTGGGTCGCGGTCATCAGCGCCGCGGTCGTCGGCATCTCGATCAATTACATCTACATGCCGATCCGGGCGGCGCAGTTTCCGCCCATCAACGAGGGCGAGCCGATCGGCTTCTTCAGCCAGGCCCTGAACGACGTCCTCAATCGCGTGCAGTACGCCAAGCCGGACGTGGGCCAGCGCCAGGCCGACATCGTCTCCCAGTTCCAGAACTTCTGGCAGTACTGGTCGTGGCAGTTCGCCCGTGACTGGGGCGGCTGGAGCAGTATTGCCACGGCGCTTTTCACGACGCTCGGCGTGTACGGGTTCTTCACCTACTGGCGCACCAACAGGCGCAACGCCGTGATGGTGCTGGTGTTCTTCTTCACGCTGGTGCCGCTGCTCGTGTACTACCTCAACTTCAAGTACGGCTATTCCATGCACCTGGAACAGCCCGAGCTTCCCCGTGAGGTGCGTGAGCGCGACTACTTCTTCGTGGCCTCGTTCGCGGCATGGGGACTGCTCGTGGCGGGCGGGATCGGCGGGCTCATGCGGTTCGTCGCCGACAGCCTCAGGAAGGGCGACGGCAAGGCGGGGTGGCTCGCGGCGAGCCCGCTGCTCGCACTCGGGTTCATCCCCCTGTTCGGGAACCACGCCACCGCGAGCCGTGCCAACGAGACCGCCGCGCGCGACTTCGCGGTCGACCTGCTCGAGTCGGTGGAACCCTACGGCATCCTCATCACCGCCGGCGACAACGACACGTTCCCGCTCTGGTACGCGCAGGAAGTGGAGGGCGTGCGGCCCGACGTCACCCTTGCCAACCTCTCCCTCATGAACACCCGCTGGCACCTCCGCCAGCTGCGGCGGCGCCCGGTGCCGGAGTACGACGTGAGCAAGTCGGTGGCACTGTGGGGCGGTGACGCGAGCGCGACGGCGGCCGGCGGCACGGCGGTCCAGAAATGGAACCGGCCCACCGAGCCGGTGTTCGGCTTTACCATAGCACAGCTCGACAGCCTGCCGGAGTACATGCAGGTGAAGAAGGGCGCCGGTCTGATGGTTGACAGCGTGCAGATCACGTTCGGCGGCGACTACCTCATGCTGCAGGACCTCGCCGTGGTCGCCCTGATCCGGCAGAACCTCGGCAAGCGCCCGATCTACTTCTCGTGGAGCGATGGCGGCTATCCCGACCAGACGCTGGGCCTGGGCCGCTACCTCGTCACCCAGGGCATGGTGCGGAAGCTCATGACGTCACCGGCCACCACGATCAGCGATTCCCTGGTGGACAACCCGGTGCTGGGCCTGATGGATTTCCCGCGCACCGAGAACCTCCTGTGGAACGTGTACCACTGGAAGGCGATCGCCCGGCCCCGGCCCCGCGGCTGGGTAGACCCGCCGTCAGCGTCGATCCTGCAGCTGTACGCGGTGCTCTATCGTGGACTGGCGGAGACGCTGAAGAGCAAGGGAGACATGGCCAAGGCGGCGGAAGCCGATTCGATCGCCCAGGCGATCCGGGTCAACCTGCAGCCGATTCACTAGCCCACGCTACTGATGGACCATGCCGCCGGCGTGATGGTCCTGTCGCTGAAAGGCGAGGAAGGCGTGGATTGCTGATACGGAGGCGGAATCGCTGCTCGTGAGCAGCACTTCGCCACCCCCGGACAGCGGCCGGAATTCATAGGTAATCAGTGCCCGGTTTGCGGTCATCACCGCAGTACCGGGCACCGTTTCGGCGTGCACGAAACCGGGAAGGCTGAAGTCGCCCTCCCGGAACGCCAGGGCGATGTGCCGCAGGTGATCGCGAATGGTCCGCACGCCGGCCGTGTCGGTGGAATCGCGCTGCAGTTCGATCCGGCCGCCCTCGGGCAGGTCATCGAACTGATGACTGGATGTGTACTGATCAACTCCCATTGCCTCCTTCCCCCGCGATTGCATCTGGGCAAAGGTGGTATCGGTCGCAGCCACCGAAGCGCGAGCGCCCCCGGAGCGGCAGGCCGCGGCCAGCAGGCACGGAAGAATGAGGCGGGAGCATATCCCGACTCGGCTCGCACTTGGCCGTCCAGGGGAGCGACATATACTCAAGGTCATGATGGATTCTATGCCGCTCGAAGGGAGGAAGCCATGTCGAGTGATATATGGAGGGACCGGGAGCGCGGGTTCGAGGAGCAGTGGGCCCTGGTGCATGATGCGGAACTGATCGAGAAGCTTCGCTCGCAGGCGCGTCTCGAGGAAATCACCGAGGCACTGGCGAAGAAGCTGGAGGTCGATCAGCCGGACTTGCTCCGGCGGGTCATCGACCTGGGCATCACGCTCGAGACTGGTCCTGCACTGCTACTGGCGCCCCTGGTCCAGATCGCCTGGGCAGAGGCCAGGGTCACCGAACAGGAGCGGGCAGCCGTCCTGCGACTGGCGGTTGCCCGTGGGCTCGCTGAGGATTCTCCGGCCTATGCCCAGCTGGTCGTGTGGCTAGATAAGCGTCCGTCGGATGCGCTGTTCGACACTGCGGTGGAAGTCATCCAGGCCGGGTTCGCAGTCCTTCCTCCCGCAGAACGGGACGCCCGTGTCGTCGTGTTTGCCAAGGCATGTGAGCAGGTGGCCGAGGCATCCGGAGGCGGACTGGCCCGCCTGCTCGGCATGCACCACGGCGTCTCGGCGCAGGAGCATGCGATCCTCGACCGCATCAAGGCGAGTTTGCGCGCGCCCGCGTAGTTCCCCGGGAGGTCATGCATGACGACGGTTGAGCGGCGGAGTGCTGCCGCGCTACTTGCGCTGCTGGTGGTACGCCTGGCGGCGATGGTAGCAATCCCCCTCAACGAATCGACCGAGGCGCGCTACGGCGAAATGGCGCGCAAGATGCTCGAGACTGGCAACTGGGTGCTGCCGATGCACGACTACGGCATCCCGTTCCTCGCCAAGCCGCCGCTGTGGGCGTGGATGTCGGCGGCATCGATGGGGATTTTCGGGGTCAATGCATTTGCCGCACGGCTGCCGGCGTTGCTGCTCTCGATCATGACACTTGGCCTCGTCTGGCTGCTGGCACTGAAGCGTCACGGTCGCGGCGCGTCTATTGGCGCCCCGCTCGTCCTCGCGGCCAGTGCGGGGTTCTTCGTCGCCGCGGGTACGGTCATGACCGACCCCGCGCTCGCCTTTTCGACCACGCTGGTGCTTGCGTCATTCTGGTTCGCAATCCGGTACGAACAAAAGCTCTGGGGCTGGATGTTTTTCGCCGGCTGCGGTGTGGGCCTGCTTGCCAAGGGGCCGGTGGCACTCGTCATCGCCGGGCTGCCCGTGTTCTTCTGGACCCTGCGGCGAAAGGAATGGGAGAACCTGTGGCGACGGTTGCCGTGGATCGGGGGATCGCTGCTGACGCTTGCCATTGCGGCGCCCTGGTATGCGCTGGCACAGATGCGGGCGCCTGACTTCCTCGCCTATTTCCTGATCGGGGAGCATATCCACAAGTTCCTCGATCCGGGCTGGAACGGCGATCGCTACGGCTTCGCGCATGCCGTTCCTCACGGAACAATCTGGCTCTACGCACTGCTGTGCTTTCTCCCGTGGAGCGCCACCGTCCCCGCACTGACAAGACAGGCCAGGTCCGTCTGGAAGGATGATGACGGCTGGATGCTGTTTCTCGCGCTGTGGAGTTTCGCATCACTGGTATTCTTTACCCTGGCCGCCAACATCATCTGGCCCTATCCGCTGCCGGCGCTGCCGGGACTGGCACTGCTGTTTACTGAACTCATGCTGCGCCTCGACAAGAGGATCCCGATTGCCGCCGTGTACGCCACCGCGCTGGCGGGCGCGGCCGCCACGCTCGGTGCGCTCGTCATGCCGCACCGCTTCGACTACAGCGAAAGGGACATGATCGCGGCATGGCGCGGGCAAGCCCCGGCGCCGGACAGCAGGCTTCTGTTCTGGGGCTACAACCGGATCGAGTTCTCGGCGGCGTTCTATTCCAGCGGCCGTGCGACCACGACGTCCGACGATGCTGCCGCCGAGGCGTTGTTGAGGAACGGGACACGAGACTACATCGTCTCGACGCCTGGCGGACTCGAACGCCTGCCGCGGCAGGTAAGAGAAGGGTTCGAGGATATCGGCCACTACGAGAATGGGCGAGGCGTTCGAATCCTGCTTCGCGAGAACGCGGGCAACACCGCCGGTCCGTGACGGTCCCGCGCGACGCTGCTTTACCGGCAGCGACCCGCGCTAATACACCAGGCCCCGCTACCGAAGTGGCAGCGGGGCCTTAGTTTACCGGGCGCAGGCGTGGTGGCCGAGTGGTTTAAGGCAGCGGTCTTGAAAACCGCCGAACCGGAAACGGTTCCGTGAGTTCGAATCTCACCCACGCCGCTCTCTGTATCATGGAGCCCGAGTGACGATCCAGGTGTTCGCGTGGGCACTCATGAATGGCCTCATCGTCCTGGCGACCTGGGGCGGCATCGTCCTCTGGAACCGCCTGAAGCGCACGGAGCGCGAGCAGGAACGGCTCGAGGACGACATTACCCGCCGGCAGGAGGAACTCGACCTCGTCAACCAGCGGCTCGCCGAACTGGAGCAGCGACTCGACCTTTCGGAACGGCTGCTGGCTCAGCCAGGCGACAGACAGCCTGTCCGCTTGCGCGAAGACGAGCGCTAGCTCTCCTGTTCCCTGTTCCCTCTTCCCGCTTGCAGTTCCCCGTCCCCTCATGACCATCCGCCCCGCCACCGAAGCCGACGTCCCGCGGATGATTGAAGTGTTCCGTCGCTCATTCCTGAGCGCGTTCGGATTCACCGCGCCGTTCCCGCTTCTCCAGGATTGGATCCGCAGCATCGCGAGTCGAGTCAAAGTTACCCGACACATTGGGCGGAGATGTTTGTGCTGGAGCAGGACGGGAGATCGCCGGCCTGGTGCAGCCCACCATCGATGAGGTCGATGGGCTCTGGGTCCATCCCGATTACCACGGCCGTGGGATCGGACCCGCCTGCTGCCCAGGGCGAGCAGGTGATTCGTGAACGCGGGTTCGACCGAAGCTGGCTCACCTGCTCGTCCTTTAACCCCCGCGCACTCGAGTTCTACCGGCGCCGCGGATACCGGATCTTCGAGAGCAGGTGGAAGCGGCATGAGTGCGGGATCGACGAGGAATCGTTCGCCATGGAACGGATGCTGACGGTGAGTGCCTGATGCCGCGCCACATTGCATTCCTCAGGGCCATCAACGTCGGCGGCCATACCGTCAAGATGGACCTCCTGTGCCGCCTCTTCGAGGAACTGGGCCTCAAGGACGTGGAGACCTTCATCGCCAGTGGGAACGTCATCTTCCGCTCACCGGCGAAATCAGCCTCGCTCGAGGTCAAGGTTGAGCGGCACCTGCACCAGGCACTTGGCTACGAAGTGGCCACCTTCATCCGGAATGAAGCCGAGATCGCGGCGGTGGCCGCATACCGGCCCTTCAAGGATCTGCCCGCCGACTTCACCGGTGCCCTCGTGGTGGGATTCCTGCGCGAACCACTCGACGCCGCCACGCAGCGCGCTGTCCTCGCACTCAAGACGGAGATCGACGACCTGCACGTGAATGGCCGCGAGTTGTACTGGCACACGGCGGGTGGGCAGAGTGACTCGACACTCAGCAACGCGCTCTTCGAGCGCACCCTGAAGGGAAAGGCCACCTTCCGGAACATCAACACCGTAACGCGACTCGCGGCCAGGTACCCCCTCAAGGGCACCTGACCGCGATTGGTCCGGCCGGTTAGTGCTGGGCAGCCACCGGCGCCGACGCGGTTCGCCTGAGGAGCAGGTTCGCGAAGCCGCCGATGATTCCAGCTGCCAGCACGCCCCAGACAACCGCAGGCGTCCACAGCGACTCGATGCCGAGCAGCGCATCAACCGAGTAGGCGCCGGGACCGGTGAGCAGCAGCGCGGCAGCGCCCGCAGCGTACAGGTATGCAACTTCAAAACCGTTCGAGGCCGCGAAGAAGCCATTCTTGAGGTGCACCGTCACCGCCGCCACGATCATGACGCCGATGATGATGGCCGGACCGATTGGGCCGAGGAAGCCCAGCGCCACGAGCAGGCCACCAGTGACTTCGCTCAGCGACGCGGCGGCCGCGAACGCGACGCCGGGGCGAAAACCCAGTCCCTCGAAGAACCCACCTGTGCCCTTGAGGCCGTAACCACCGAACCAGCCCAGCAGTTTCTGTGAACCATGAGCTGCCATGGCGAGACCCAGGGCCAGTCGCGCGACCAGCAGGCCGGCGCTCACGGTGGCAAGATCGAGTGAAGTGATCGACATATGACAGACTCCTTGGAAGTTGCAACTTTTACTGTTATAACAACTATACCACAAAAAAAATCACGAATTCTCGCGTACCTGCGCCAGCGACGTGATCATCTCCTGGAGCGCCGACTCGCTCAGCTGGCCGAAACGCGCCCGCTCCACTGCCTCGAGGGCCGGCGTCACCGACTCCAGGAGGCGCCGGCCCGACTCGGTAAGGCGCGTGGTGACGTGCCTCCGGTCGTTTTCGTCCCGTTCTCGGCTCAGCAACCCGACATCCTCCATCCGCTCCAGCAGCCGGGACACGTCGGGCACCGGAGACACCAGCCGCTCTCCGACTTCACGCCCGCACAGTCCCTTCTCCCCTGCCCCCCGGAGAATCCGCAGCACATTGTACTGGGTCGCGGTGAGCCCGCTGGGCTTGAGCACGTCATTCAGCTCATGCTCCAGGATCGCCGCCGTCCGCATGACGCTCACCGCCGCCTCGGCGCTGCGCCTCGGGAACGGCCGGGTCTGCTTGAGTTCTTCTCGAAGTCCATGAGGCATGGCAGATATTAGATGTTATAACGTGCATTGTCAAGGGTACGTGGTGTTCCGGATCTGCGGCGGCAGTCCCTCCGGGGTACAACGCTGGCGTGACGAACCCGCGCCCGAATAGATTCTGCTCGAGTCAGGTTCCGCATCGGTGTTCCGGTCCGGTCCCCCAACACGTGATTCTGAGGCTTCGTGACCGCCGTTACTGCCGACTTCAAGCATTCGAGCGCCCCCGAGCCGCATCGCAGCCGCACGAAGGAGATCCTGCGGGCGCACCCGGACATCCGGGCACTCATCGGTCCAAGCCAGGCGACGTTCTGGTGGACCCTCGTGGTGGTGGCCCTGCAGGGCGTGGTCGCCTGGTTTGCGGCGACCAGTTCATGGTGGGTCGTGTTCCTCCTGTCCTACACGATTGGCGCCTTTGCCAATCACGGCCTCTTCGTGCTCATTCACGAGTGCACGCATCGGCTCGTGTTCAAGCGGAAGGCCCCGAACTTCATCACCGGACTCATCGCCAACCTGCCCCTGTTTTTCCCGTCGATCGCGCCCTTCCAGAAGTACCACCTCAAGCATCACGCCTTCCAGGGCGTGTACGAGCTGGATGCGGACGTGCCGAGCCTGTGGGAAGCGAAGCTGATCGGGCACTCGGTGTTCGGGAAGGCACTCTGGCTCCTGTTCTATCCGTTCTTCCAGGCCCTGCGCCCGATGCGCATGAAGGAAGTGCAGGTGCTGCAGAAGCTCGAGATGATCAACCTCGCCGTGATGATCGCGGCCAACGTCGCGGTCTATTACGTCCTCGGTCCGAAGGCACTCGCGTACCTCGCGATGTCGTTCTTCTTCTCCATCGGCCTGCACCCGCTCGGCGCCCGCTGGATCCAGCGCCACTACCTCACGGGCGAGGGTGAGCAGGAGACCTTCAGTTACTACGGCTTCCTCAATGCCGTGACGTTCAACGTCGGCTACCACAACGAGCACCACGACTTCCCGTCGGTGCCGTGGAACCGGTTGCCGAAGATCAAGGCCATCGCACCGGAGTTCTACGTCGAGCTCAAGTCCCACATGTCGTGGACGCGGCTCTTCTTCCAGTTTCTCTTCGACCGCGAGCTTTCCCTGTTCTCTCGCATGGTGCGCGAGGACCGGAACCGCGTCGCGCTGACCGATGAGGTCCGCCCCGACCTCGACGCGATCGAGGGAGCGAAGCAGGTCGTCTCCAAGGCGCCCGTGGTCGCGGCCCGTGAGGCGCTCGGCACCACCTCCTGACCTGAAAAGCCGGATCCGGGCCCGACCCGACTAGATTCCAGTCGGGTACGGACTGATGGTTTCCCCGGGAGGTCGGCTCCATGAACAAGCACAAGGTTGAACAGCGGCGTCTCGTGTTCAAGGGACGGGAGTTCCATTTCGTGTCCTACGAGGGCCAGGTCGCCAATGCGGCCCGCGCCATCGAGGCGACCGAGGCATCCTGGTTCCTGATGAGTGCCGGCAAGCGCTGGGAAGTGATGCCGCATTCTCCCGACCAGGAAGCGCTCGAGGTCGACCGCCGCCTGATGGCATGGCTGAGGGAGCGGATGGCGAGCTAGGCCGCGCGATGAGCCTGCGAACCCAGACCCTCGGCGAAGAGATCGCCAACAGCGTGAGCCACGGCATTGGTCTGGTCGCGAGCCTGGCGGCCGCCCCATTCCTCATCGGGGCCATGCTGCGCCGGGGCGATGCGATGCTCATCCTCGCGGCCGGCATCTTTGCCGTCACCGTCGTCCTGCTGTACCTCTCCTCCACACTGTATCACGCGCTACCGGAAAGCCGCGCCAAGCGCGTGCTCCAGGTCATCGATCACAGCGCCATCTACCTCCTCATCGCCGGGACCTACACTCCCTTCGCGCTCGGCGTGCTCCGCGGGCCCTGGGGATGGACGTTGCTGACGGTGGTATGGCTGCTCGCGGCGGCCGGGGTGGCCATCAAGGCCACCAGGGGCATCGTCTGGCCGCGGCTCTCCACCGCGCTCTACCTGGGCATGGGATGGCTCGCGCTGGTGGCAGCCCGGCCTTTCATGCGTGAGGTACCGCTCCCCGGGCTTCTCTGGATCGCCGCAGGCGGCCTGGCGTACACCGCCGGCGTCGCCTTCTTCGCCGCTGACCACCGGTTGCGGTACGGTCACTTCGTATGGCACCTGTTCGTCCTCACCGGCACGTTCTGCCATTACGTCGCGGTGCTGCAGTACGCCTGACACCACCGCACGAAGGGGGACATGCGATGGACAAGCAATCACTCGCCCTGCTGATCCCGATCATAGCCCTGTCGATCCCGGTCCTCGGATTGGTATTCGCCGGCTTCCAGCGTTACGCGAAGCTGCGTCTCGAGGAGACGCGCCTGAAGATGCAGGGCGGAAGCTCGTCTCAAGACATGGAGGCGCTGAGGAGCGAGATGGACGACGTGCGGCGCGAGCTGGGCGAGGTACAGGAACGCCTCGACTTTGCCGAACGGCTCCTCGCCCGGCCGGAAGTCCGCGACCGCGCGTGATCCCCGAAATCCACCCCGCCGTTCGACGCTACGCGCGACGGAACCTTCAATACGCCGTCGTGCTGATCCTCGTCTCGCTGCTTGGCGGGATGGCGGGGTTTCACTTCACCGGTGGCTACGGGATGGTCGACTCGTTTTCCCAGGCGGCGCTCCTCCTCGGGGGCGAGGGGCCGTCAGGCGCATATCCCAACGACCCCGTGCGCATTTTTGCCGGGCTGTACGCGCTCTACTCCGGGCTTGCGTACATCGTCCTGACGGCACTGCTCCTCGCCCCGGTGTTCGGTCACCTGCTCCGGCGGCATCACGTCGATGTCGGCGACACGAAGACCCGCGAATGACCGTTCCGCCAAGGAGAATTCAAATGCACCGCCGACTGACTATTGCCGTGCTGCTCCTGGTTGGGCTCTCCGCATGTACGAAGGACAAGGAAAATCAGGCTGCCGCCGAGAAGGTCAGGTCCCAGCGCGAGCGGGACAGCGTCCTTGGGCAGTCGAAGATCCCGGGCGCCACTGGCGTGGGCAAGGCGATCACGGTGGCCGACTCGGCGGGAAGTCGGGTGCATCTGCAGGACTCCATCGCGACCTCGGAATAGATGGCACCGGCATTCGGCGGGCGCACACGGGGGTTCACCGAGTCCGTCATCCGCGGGATGACGCCGCGCTTGCGCGGGAGCACGGTGCCATCAACCTGGCGCAGGGGTTCCCCAATTTTCCCGCGCCCGACCTCCTCAAGGAGGCTGCGGCGCGCGCCATCGCCGACGACATCAATCAGTACGCCATCACCTGGGGCTCGCAGCCGGCTGCGCGAGGCGCTGGCCGCGCAAGTACGCCGAGTGGTACGGCATGACGGTGAACCCCGAGACGGATATCACCGTCACCTGCGGTTCCACCGAGGCGATGGTCGCCACCCTCCTGGCGATCGTGGAGCCGGGTGACGAAGTCATCGTCTTCGACCCGTTCTACGAGAACTACGGCCCCGACGCCATCCTCTGCGGCGCGTCGCCGGTCTACGTGCCGCTGCCGACCGGCGCGCCGCTCGATCTCGACCGGCTCGCCGCTGCCTTCTCGCCGAAGACGCGCGCGATCATCGTCAACACTCCGACCAACCCGACCGGGCCGGGTGCTCACGCGCGACGAACTGGCTGCGATCGCGGCCCTCTGCCAGCGCACGACGCGTGGGCGGTCACCGACGAGATCTACGAGCACATCCGCTACGACGGGCCCCACGTGCCTATGGCGACACTGCCCGGAATGGCCGAGCGCACGGTCACGATCAGCGGGGCGTCGAAGACGTTCGCGTGACGGGCTGGAGGATCGGCTGGACCGTCGCACCGCCGGAAGTGTCCGAGCGCGATCCGGAAGGTGCACGACTTCCTGACGGTCGGGCGCACCTGCACCACTCATGGAAGCCGTTGCGACGGCGCTCGACGAGCTGCCGGCCAGCTTCTACGGCGTGCTCGCCTGCGACTATGCCGGGCGGCGCAACCTGCTGCACGAGACACTGATCAGGGCGGGATTCCGGGCGGAACTGCCGGATGGTGCCTACTACATCCTTGCCGACTATTCCGCGTTGAGCCAGCTGCCCGACGCCGATTTTGCCCGCTGGCTCACGCGCGAGATCGGTGTCACGCCGGTGCCGGGATCGAGCTTCTTCAGCACACCCGACGCCGCACGACGGCTGGTTCGCTTCGCCTTCTGCAAGCGCGAGGAAACCCTTCGGCAGGCCGCTGAGCGGCTGGGAAGCATCTCATGAATCGTGACGGCAAGGGTTCGGGTGGCGGCCTTCTCCTGCTGCTCGGCGCCGTCCTTCTCGTCTTCGTTGCCCAGTACGTCGCGACCAAGCCCGCCGTGCCCGCGGCTACGCAGGCCATCAGCCGGTTCGTGAAGCAGGATCGCCGGCAGTCGGCCATGGGCAGCCAGGAGACCAAGGAGGGCTACGTGATCGACCCGGCGCTGGCCCAGCGCATGCTCGCGGACACAGCCATCCAGGTGCGGGTCACCGGCATCCGCGGGTTCAGCGACAACGTCATCGCGCGCGCGACGGTGACCGTGCCTGGCTCGGACGGCACCGAGCGGCGTACGATCCGGTACTTCGCGATGCAGCGTGGCGACGGCAACTGGAACGCGACAGGGGAGGTGAAGGCCAGGGACTGGTTCATCAAGGTCTGGTAATGGAAATCATGGCGTCATCGACACGGCGCAGTCTCGCGGTCGTCTCGCTGCTGGTCCTGGCCGGCCACCCGGTCGCGGCCCAGGCACCGGCTTCGATTGCCCGCGCCGCCTGGATTGCCGGATGCTGGGTCACTGAACGCGGGAAGGCCACCATCGAGGAGCAGTGGATGGCGCCGGCCGCTGGGACCATGCTCGGCATGGGCCGAACGATCCGGGAGGGAGAGCTCGACGATTACGAGCTCATGATCATCCGGGCGAAGGACGGCCGGGTCGACTACGAAGCCCATCCGATGATGCAGCCTACCGCGGTGTTCACGGCAACGGTCGTATCGGACACGCTGCTGCAGTTCGAGAATCCGCGCCATGACTTCCCGCGCCTGATCGCCTACCAGCGGCGGGGCACCGACTCGCTCGTCGCGCGCATCGCCGCGGGACCTGCCGCGGGCGACCGCCAGATCCTGTTCACCTATCGCCGGATGCCGTGCGGCGGGCCGCCCGTCACTCCCCCAAGGCGGTGAGCGCCTCGGAGTAGCGCAGCACCGGTACCGACAGGTCCATAGACCCGGCGCGCGCGAACCGCAGTGTCAGCGGGATCGTGGCTCCAGTCGCGGGGGCATCCTTCAGGCTCTCCACCATCACGTGCAGGCCGCGCCCGATCCTGATCGAAGCTCGCGGCGCCAGCGGAAGCACCGGTACGGGGCGCATCCCCTGCCCCGCAGCCTCGGTATGCAGCATCGCCGCCCCGGCGGGCGACGTGACCGCGATGAGGGTGTCGAACGCGTCACCCTCGTTGCTGATTTCCATGCCGACCGTCGCGGCCTTCACGTCGGCGGCACTCCATGCCACCGCATGAGTGACCCGGATGGAGCCGGTGGTCCCATGCGCGCCGACGCCAGCCGGTCGCGAGCAGGCGGCAGCGACCAGGCACCAGGCCACGATGGCGAGCCCACGTGCGAGCGTGCGACGGTTGCCCATGACTCCTCCAGTCCGGTAAATTCTGCTGTGCTCAACCGCCTTGTTGTCATCACTCTCCTGGCCGGCCTGCTGTCGTGTCGTTCGTCGGCGCCGCCCAGGGAAGCCGCCGCAGCGCCTCCCGACACCACCGGGCAGGTCCAGGGACTGGCCCTTTCGCCGCCGCAGGAAAAGCCGGCATTCACCCTCACCGATACGCAGGGGAAGCCCTTCGATTTCCGCAAGGAAACCGATGGTTACGTCACCCTGCTGTTCTTCGGCTATACGCATTGCCCCGACGTCTGCCCGGTGCACATGTCGAACATCGCCCAGACGCTCAAGAACATGCCAGCCCCGGATGCGAGCCGGATCAAGGTCGTCTTCGTGACCAATGATCCGGATCGCGACGATGCCGCGCGCCTGCGCAGCTGGCTCGATACCTTCGATCCGACCTTCATCGGGCTCCGTGGAACTCCGGCAGAAGTTTCGGCCGCCGCAACGGCGGCGCACATCCCGCCGTCGGAAAAGGACACCACGGCGGGTGCCGGCGCGGGCGCGTACCTCGTTGGCCACGCGGCGTACGTGTATGCCTGTACCCCCGACAACATCTGCCGCTTCCTCTATCCCTTCGGATTCCGGCAGTCCAACTGGGCCCACGACCTTCCGCTGCTCGTCGCCTGGCCCAGCAAGCCGTCGTGAGGACGGTTCTCCTCCTGGTGTGCATCAGCGGTTGTGCGCCTACGTGATGCCCGGGTCGTGAAGGCGGGCAACCTGGAGATTCGCGGCGCCTTTGCGTTCGCACCACCCACCACATCCGAGGCGGCCGGGTATTTCACCGTCGTGAATCACGGCTCGTCGCCCGACACGCTGGTGAGCATCACGTCACCGATCGCCACGTCGGCAATGCTGCACCAGCAGGTGCCCGAGGGGGGCATGGTGCGAATGGAACACGTCGCCGCCGCGCCGGTGCCGCCGGGTGACAGCCTGGTCCTGGCGCCGGGTGGCACGCACCTCATGCTGACGAACCTCTCGCAATTGCCCGCGCCGGGCGATTCGATTGCGGTGTCGCTCGTGTTTGCTCGCGCCGGTTCAGTGACGGTGAGAATGCCGGTGCGCCCGTACGGCGACGCACCATGACGGAGAACCGGCGGCGATGAACTGGTGGTGTTCGGCGACGAATACGCCGTGGAGCTGGGAATGGCGCGCTTACCCCGGTGTGTGGCTCATCGTGATCCTGCTGGGCGTGCTCTACTTCAGCAGCCGGAGCAAGGCGCTCACCGCGGATCCGCGGATCGCGTGGCGCAACGGCCGGGTGCTCACCTTCCTCTTCGGATTGTTCCTGGTGTGGGCTGCCCTCGACTGGCCTATCGGGACTCTCGGCGGCGGCTACCTCGCCAGCATGCACACGGTGCAGTGGCTCATGCTGAGCCAGGTGGCACCGCCGTTCCTCATCCTCGGCACTCCGCCTGACGCGTGGCGCATGCTCGGGGCAAGCCCCGGCTGGAAGACCGTGCTGCATCGCGCGGCCGGGGGGATCTTCGGTCTCGTCGTGTTCAATGTGGTGTTGCTCGTGACGCACGTCCCCTCGGTGACCGATGCGCTCATGGCGTCCCAGTTTGGCTCGTTCACCATCGACGCCGGCTGGTTCCTGAGCGGCCTTGCGCTCTGGTGGCCGGTGCTGGCGCCGCCGGGCATTGCCCGCATCAACGAGCCGCTCAAGATCGGGTACCTCTTCGCGGCTACCATCGT
Source organism: uncultured Gemmatimonadales bacterium (assembly GCA_963789925.1). Taxonomy (GTDB): domain Bacteria; phylum Gemmatimonadota; class Gemmatimonadetes; order Gemmatimonadales; family GWC2-71-9; genus JAGGAG01. The sequence continues at coordinate 183,842 of CAWBMQ010000004.1, read as the reverse complement.
GCCCACCGTGCCGGCGGCGATGCTCACCTTTTCGGAACTGCCGGTCTACCAGCTCTATGAGCTGGCGCCCCGCGTCGGCGGCATCCAGGCGCACAGCGACCAGCAGCTGGCGGGGCTGCTCATGAAGGCGGTGGCCGACCCGATCATGTGGGTATCGATGGCCATCCTGTTCTTCCGCTGGAGTGCCATGGAAAAGCGGGCGGATGCCATCGAGGCGGCGACCCGGTAGTCCAGGTCGGGCCTTTGGCTGGGTCTGCCGCGGGCTTATGTTAGTGCGGCACGAATTGGAGCGGTGGCCGAGAGGCTGAAGGCGGCGGTTTGCTAAACCGTTTTAGGGGTCTAAAGCCCTTAACGAGGGTTCGAATCCCTCCCGCTCCGTGGATCACATCTGTTGCGGCGGCCCCTCCAGGGCCGCCGCGCGTGCTTCAAGCCTTTCGAATCGGCGCTTGAGGAGCGGGACCGGGCTCCTCTGCGGAGGCTCCCGTCCGGCCAGCCCGGCCACGCCCGGTTGCTCCGCGGCAGGCCGAAACTATGTTTCGCCCCGCCATGACAGACACTCCCGTTCGAGTTCGCTTCGCCCCATCGCCCACCGGCTACCTCCACGTCGGCGGCGCCCGTACGGCGCTCTTCAACTGGCTCTATGCCCGGAAGACCGGCGGCGTGTTCGTCCTCCGCATCGAGGACACCGACAAGGAGCGCAGCACCGACGCGCACACCCAGGTCATTCTCGAGGGCCTGAAGTGGCTCGGCGTCGACTGGGATGAGGGTCCCTACTTTCAGGGGGCGGAAGGGGCCCGTCATCGTGCCGATGCCGAGCGGCTCCTGGCGAACGGGCTGGCCTACCGCTGCTTTGCGACCGCCGAAGAGCTCGACGCCGAGCGGAAGATCGCCGTGGCGGCCGGGCGGCCCTACCGGTACGACAGGGCTCGCTGGCGACTGACCCCGGAGGACGAGGCGCGCAGCATGGCCGCCGGCGAGCCCTTCGTGATCCGCTTTGCCGTGCCCGATGCCGAGCTCGCGTGGGACGACGCGGTGCATGGCCGGATCAGCTTCCAGGGCCGTGACCTCGACGATTTCGTGATCCTGCGTTCCGACGGATCGGCGATCTACAACCTCGCCGTCGTATCCGACGACATCGCCATGCGGATCACCCATGTGATGCGCGGGCGACGACCACGTCTCCAACACGCCGAAGCAGATCGCGCTCTACCAGGCGCTCGGCGCGCCGCTGCCGGTATTCGCGCACGTCCCGATGATCCTTGGCACCGACGGCAAGAAGCTCTCGAAGCGCCACGGCGCCACCGCGGTTGGCGACTACCAGGACCAGGGAATCCTGCCGTCCGCAATGCGGAACTTCCTTGCGCTGCTGGGCTGGTCGCCGGGCGGTGACCGGGAGGTGCTGACGGGCGAGGAGATGATCGACCTCTTCTCGCTCGAGGCCATCCAGGGCAAGCCGGCGGTGTTCGACACCGCCAAGCTCGAGTGGATGAACGGCCAGTATCTCTCGCACACGAGCGGTGACGAGTTGCTGGCTCCGGTAATGCGTCAACTGGAGCGGATGGGCGTCGAACCAAGGGGTCGCGACCTGCGCACGCTGATCGACGCCGCGAAAGCACGCTCGCGCACGGTGCTGCAACTCGCCGAGCAGGTGGCGGTGCGGCTCGATGCAAGCCGTATCGTGATCGATGAGAAGGCGGAAAAGCTGCTGAAGAAAATGGGCCCGGCGTTCGGTGCCAGCCTGGAACTCGCGGCCGACGCGCTGGAGTCCCTCAGTGCTTCGGATTGGAACGGCGACCGCTTGCTCGAGGCGGTCAAGACCGCCGCCGAGGCGAATGGCGTGAAGCTGGGCGATGCCATGCAGCCGGTGCGCGTGGCGCTGACCGGCGGAACGGTTTCCGAGCCAGTGAACGAGCTGCTCGCCGTGGTCGGGCGCGACGAAAGCCTTTCCCGCATCCGCACCGCCCTCGCGCGAGCCCGGGATACGGCGCAGGCGTAGTCCCTATGTAACAACGCCACGGCCCTTCCCACTTCCCTCTTCTCGTTTCCCGCCGTCGTTATCTTTCGTCAATGAGCAAACCCGAACCCGTTGAGCTCCCCGAGGGCGACGGCCCGCCTGCGGCGTATGCCGCCGCCGAGGAACCCGTCGCGCTGCGCGTGCGACTCATCGACGACGAGCGCACGCCCGAGGGCATGGTGTGCATGGCGACCTACCATGACACGCGCCTCATCGCGCGCTACGTCATGCCGCCCGAGATGTGGGCCCAGGTGAGCGAGCACAACCTGTTCGGCAGCCCCGTACCCGTGGTGCTGGTGGCTCGCGAGGCGGCACCGGGACTGCAGTGCCAGCTGTACGCGCTGCTGCAGTTGCCCCCCGGGCTCACCGAGGATGAACCCGACGAGGAGGCCGAGCCATGGGCATCATCGGTGCCCGGGGCCAGCTATGACGCGGCAGTCGAGGGCGAGCAGGACGACGATGAAATCAGCGACCAGCTGGTCGCGTTTCCGCTCGGACACATCGTGCGCTTCGACCGGGACCGGGTGCACCCGGGCAACCTGCCGCTCGAGGCAGCGGACATCCTGCGGCGATTGATCGAGGGAAAGACGACAGAAGTGGTGGACAAGGCACTCGAGGACCTGCTGGGTGACTGATCAGACGTAGGTACCACCACCGCTCGGGCGGGGCCGCCACAGGCGGCCCAGCATCTCCTCCAGCATTCCATTCTCCACGAACAACTGTACCGCGCGCGCGGTCGCGGCGAGATCGGCGCCCCAGAGGCACACCTTCGCCGCCTCGCCTGCTGTTCCCATCTGCACGAACACCCGGTCTTCCTCGCTGTGCACCACCGGCAACGTCTCCGACAGCTCGCGGGCCGCCACGTTCACCCCCGGTCCGCCGATGGTGATGGCGGGATTGAGCTGGAAGATGCGGTTCTCCACGTACCAGGCATCGCCCACCACGATGCCGCGCCGGTAAGGGTGGGTCGCGCCGCGCTGGTCGATCTCGCCCTTGAGCCAGTATGCCAGCGGCCGGTCCCGTTCTTCCGCCGCGATGCCGGTGCCGGTGACGAGCAGGATCGTCTCGTCGGTGTCGAGCAGCTTCACCGTCAGCGCGTCGCGGCGAGTTCGCTGCGCGGGGTGGCAGCGAGCACTGACGCGATGCGGCGTGCCGCCTCTTCCAGTCGCGGAGCGCCGACCGTGAGCGCGATACGGAAGTAGCCCTCGCCCGCGGGGCCGAACCCGCTGCCGGGCAGGAGCACGACGCCGGTTTCCTCGAGGACGCGCCGCGTGAAGGGCGCGGACGCGACACCTGGCGGGAGCGGCACCCAGAGGTACATCGCCGCATGCGGCGCCTCACAGGCGATCCCGTTGGCATTGAGCGCAGCCACGCCGGCATTCCGCCGGCGCTCGAGCTCGGCGCGGACCGGTGCCACCAGGGCATCGGAGTTGTCCAGTGCCGCCACGGCCGCCGACTGGATCGCGAGCCACGGGCCGGTGTCCACATAGGACTTGACCCGCGTCAGCGCGCCGATCAGCTCGCTCCGTCCCACCGCGAAGCCGATGCGCCAGCCGGTCATCGAATAGCTCTTCGACAGCGAGAAGAACTCGATGGCCACGTCCCGTGCGCCGGGGATCTCGAAGATGCTCGGCGCCCGATAGCCGTCGTACGTGAGCTCGCAATAGGCGTTGTCGTAGGCGAGCAGGATGCCGTGCTTGCGGCAGTTGTTCACCAGCCGCGTGAGGTACTCGGTGCTCGCGACCGCGGCCGTCGGGTTGTTGGGATAGTTGACGTAGACCAGCCTGGCGCGCTTGAGCACGTCGGCCGGCACGTCGTCGAGCTCGAGCAGGAAGTCGCGGTCGGCGCGAAGCGGACAGATGTGCGGCACGGCGCCCGACAGGAGTGCGCCGCCGATGTAGGCCTGGTAGCCCGGCTCCGGGACGAGCACCACGTCGCCCGGGTTCACCACCATCAGTGGCAGGTGCGAGAGCCCTTCCTTGGAACCGAGCAGCGGCAGCGTCTCGGTGGCCGGGTCGAAGTGAATGCCAAAGCGCCGCTCCACCCAGCGTGACACTGCCTGGCGAAACGCCATCAGCCCCTGCTGGAACCCGTACTTGCTCAGCGCCGGCTGCTTGAGGGCCTCATGCATGGCCGCGAGGACGGCCTCGGGTGGTGGCGTGTCGTTGTCGCCGGCGCCCAGGTCGATGACGTCCATCCCGGCCTCGAGCAGCCGGCGCTTGATCGACGGAATCTCGGCAAGTGGATAGCCCGGCAACGCCTGCAGCCGGTCACTGAAACGGATCATGACGACTCCTGTGCAGCTACGTGATTCGAGAGAATGCCGATGCCCGGGATCTCGACTTCGACGACGTCACCGGGCGCCAGCCTGCCGACGCCGGCGGGTGTCCCCGTCGCGATCAGGTCACCCGGCTCCAGCGTCATGATGGCACTGACGTACGCCACGAGCCGGGGAATGGAAAAAATCATGTCGCTCGACGCGCCCCGCTGCCGTTCAGCGCCATTGACGCGGGTCACGATCGACAGGGTGCGCCAGTCGAGGGCGACCACTCTCGGTCCCACCGGGCAGAACGTGTCGAACCCCTTGGCACGGGTCCATTGCCCATCGGTCTTCTGGAGGTCGCGGCACGTCACGTCGTTGACACAGGTGAAGCCGGCGATGAACGACTCGGCGTCGGCCTCCGCCACCTGTCGTGCCCGCTTCCCGATCACGACGCCGATCTCAGCCTCGAACTCGACCTGCTTCGATACCGGCGGCAGGACGATGGTGCCACCCGGCGGGAGGAGCGCACTGGGCGGCTTGAGGAAGATCAGGGGTTCCTTCGGCACCTCGTTGCCGAGTTCCTTCGCGTGGTCGGCATAGTTGCGCCCGATGCAGACGATCTTCGAAGGTTGAACGACCAGAGTCATACCGGGGCCCCGATGCCGTGACGGGCAAAAAAGTCTTCGCACTTGATCCGCACCTGGGCCCACGGGGCGATGATCCGCTCCGCGCGCGGCAAACCGCCCAGCACCAGTGGTCCATATCGCTTGGTGGTGACCCGGCTGTCGAGCAGCACCACCACCCCGACGTCGCGCTGGCTGCGGATGAGCCGGCCGAACCCCTGCTTGAGCTTGAGCGCCGCGTGTGGCAGCAGGTAGCCCATGAACCCGTCCTCGCCCTGCTCCGCCAGGCGCTCGAGTCGTGCCGCCGTGAGCGGCTCACTGGGCACCTTGAAAGGTAGCTTGCAGAGGACCAGGGCGCGGAGCGCGCGGCCGGGCACGTCCACCCCTTCCCAGAACGAGTCGGTGCCGAGCAGGATGGCGTTTCCGGCCTCGCGAAAACGGCGCAGGAGCTGGTCGCGCGAGGCTTCGCCCTGCACCAGCAGGGGCCAGCGACCGCCGATCGCCTGCCGCAGCGAGCTCGCGGCGCGCTGGAGCGAGGCGTGGCTGGTGAAGAGCACGAACATGCCGCCGTCGGACGCGTAGGCGAGGTCGATGATCGCGGAAAGCGTCGCCGTCGCATGACCCGCCTCGTCATCGCGCGGATCGGGAATGTCGGTCGGAATCCCGAAGACGCACTGGCTCGGGTAGTCGAACGGCGACGGGAAGGTTTCGCGCACCGTCACTGGTGAGTCACCACCTGACAGCCCGAGGCGGCCCTCCAGGAAGCCGAACTCGCCCGACGCGGCCAGCGTGGCGCTGGTGAGCACGACGGTCTTCGCCGTCTCGAACAGCAGTTCGCGCAGCACCGGCGCCAGGTCGAGCGGCACCGCCGCCAGCTTCACCTCACCCCGCGCTTGCCGCTTCGCTCGATCCACCGCACCACCGGATCGTCGTTTGCTGCGGGGCGCAGCGTCTGGACCAGTCCCTCGGACACGACCTCCAGCCGCCGGAGTACCGCCCGCAGTTCCTGCAGCAGGCGAAGCCGGCGCTCCGAGTCGTCAGCCTGCGCGAGCCGGTCGGCGATGGTCTCCACCGAGTCGCGCAGCACCTGGAACGCGCGCAAGCGCGCCTCGAGCTCGGCCGCAAGGCCCTGCGCCCCAGACGGGATCGCTGGCGAACTCGTCGTCGAGGCGCACGCTGGCCCCCGGGCGCCTCGTCGAGCAGCCCCACCAGCCGGGGGAACAGCTGGTCGGCCGCGCGGCGTGCATCGGCGAGTGCCGGCACCAGCCGCTCGCGCAGGAGGTCGAGGCTCGCGCGGCTCAGCAGGTCGTCGCGGAGCGGAGCTCATGGAGCAGCGTCGGGACCAGTCCGCGGCCGTTCCGCTCGAAGCGGCCCAGCAGGCGACGCACGCCGCGAGTCGTGACCTGCGTACCGAGGTGCGCCGCGGCCACGTCCTCGAGGTGGTGCGCCTCGTCGAGCACGAGCCGCCGGTACGGCGGCAGGACCGCCGCTTCCTGCCAGTTGTCGCTGGCCTGGCGCACCGCGAGGTCGGCGGCGAGCAGGTGATGGTTGACCACCACCACGTCGGCCTCGGCCGCCTGACGGCGAGCGCGGAACAGGAAGCAGTGGTCGAAGTGCGGGCACTGCAGCCGGGGGCAGAGATCGGACTCGGCGCTCACCTCGTCCCACACTTCCGGGCTGGGCGCCGAGGGGAGGTCGCTCAGCGTGCCGTCGGCTGGTGCGATTGGCCCACGACGCCACCGCGGTCGAGCTCGTCGAGCTTGTCGGGTTCGAGGAGGGTGCGCTGGGCGCCGACGGCGTGCTGCAGCCGGGCCAGGCAGAGGTAGTTGCGCCACCCCTTGAGCAGCGCGAACGTCGGCTCGTGGGTCCTCCGTGCGCAGGGCATCGCGCAGGAACGGCAGGTCCTTGCCGACCAGCTGTTCCTGCAGGTTGATCGTGTTGGTGCTGACGACGGTGCGCTCGCCGTTGGCACGCGCCCACGCCAGCGCCGGCACCAGGTAGGCGAAGCTCTTGCCCACGCCGGTGCCTGCCTCGAGCATGAGCGACGCCGCCGTCGTTGTACGCGTCGGCGATGTACGCGCGCCATGTCCCGCTGGCTCTGCCGGTCCTCGAACTGGCCCAGCGCCACGCGCGACCGGCCCGTGCTCGCCCAGCGTCTGCCACGACGGACAGGGTGTCGAGCCGCGTCTCGGTCCGGCCCCGCGGCACCTCGACCACGACGTAGAGTCGCGTGGCGTCGTTGTCGATGATCCCGAAGCCGACGCCGCCGTCGTGCAGCCGGGCCGCGACCGTCAGGTCGGCGCCGGAGGGTCGACAGGTGGCCGCTCGGGTGGTTGTGCAGGAGCATCTCGCCGGAACGTGCGATGCCCGGCAGCGCCAGGACCATGTCGACCGTGCCGCGCGCGACCGCGCGCGCCGCCACGATGACGCCGTCACGTCCACTTCGGCGACGAAGGACACCTCGCGGCCGCCTGCGGCGGCGACTTGCTCGGCGAGGTAGGTGCGTACTCCGGGCGAGATGCGTTCCGTCAAGGACGTCAGGTCTTCAGTTCCTTCTTCTTCGCCGCCGGGAAAAGCACGTTGTTCAGGATCAGCCGGTACCCCGGAGAATGGGGGTGCAGCGACAGGTCCGTCGGCGCATCACCGATCTGGTGCTGCGGATCTTCGGGATCGTGCCCGCCGAAGAAGGTCCAGGTTCCCTTCCCTTGCTCGCCGTGGATGTACTTCACCCACGGGGCACCCGGCTCGTCGGCCAGCACGGTGACGCCGGGCTTCAGCGTCTTCCGGGTGAAGGACGTGGTGAGGCCGTAGAAATCCGGGATGACCTCGCGGTGGTTCTGCACCAGCATCGTCGCCACCGGGTCGATCTTCGCGCTGAAGTTGAAGAGCGTGAACGTGCCGAGCTGCTGCCGGCGATCGATCGAGTTGACCTGGTGGCCGTCGATGTCGGAGTACACTGGAGTGGTGGGGCTCAGCTCCAGCGTCGCGCCCTGAAAGGCCAGCGCCTTGCTCCAGTCCAGCTTGCTGCTCGCGCCAGGGCTCGACCGGCGTGCCGTCGGCGTACGATGCGGCGATGTCCACGTTCGCCGCGGCCAGCGCAAGGTCGAGCGTCTCGGTCGCGGTGCACATGGCGAACAGGAATCCGCCCCGTTCCACGAAGGCGCTGATCTGCTGTGCCACCGCCTTCTTCAGGGCCGGGACGTTGGCGAAGCCCAGCTGCCGCGCCACCTCGCGGTTGCGCGAGACCATCTCGGCGAGCCAGGGCGCGCCGGCGTAATTGAGGTAGAACTTCGAGTACTGGCCGGTGAAGTCCTCGTGGTGCAGGTGCAGCCAGTCGTAGGTCTTGAGCCCCTGGTCCATCACCTCGGGGTCCCACAGCTTGTCGAACTCGATGCCGGCATAGTTGAGCGCCATCGTCACGGCGTCGTCCCACGGCGGGGCGTAGGACGGCACGTACACCGCCACCTTCGGCGCCTTCTCCAGCGGCACCGCATCCATGTTCGAGCTGGCGATCTCGCCCCTGATCTGCATGACCGCGGCATCGCTCAGCCCTTCCACCGTGATGCCGTTGAGCGCCGCATCGCGCGCCGCCGCCGCATCGTTGGGCAGCAGAAACGACCCGCCCCGGTAGTTGAGCAGCCACTCCGCCTTCACCCCGCGCTGGATTGCGCGGAAGGTGAGGCCGTAGGCCTTGAGGTGTTCCGCCTGCACGTCGTCCATGGGAACGAGCAGCCAGTCGGCGCGCACCGGCCAGCGCACGTGCAGCACGGCGGGGATGACCGGGACGGCAGCGGCCACCCGCACGAAATCACGTCGTGATACGCATCCGGGACACATTTACTGGGGTACCGCCCCTTTCGCCTCATCGAGCGCGCGACGCGCCTGTGGCACCAGCGCGCTCCGCGGATAGTCCAGGATCAGCTGTTCGAACACCGGCACCGCTTCTCCGCCGCGGCCCGAACTCGCAAGCAGCCGCCCCAGTTCGAGGAGCGCCGCCGGTGCCGTTGCCGGTGCGGTGGTATCCACCGCCGCACGGAAGAGCTTTTCAGCCGCGGGCGCCTGCCCCCGCGCCGCCTGCAGCCGGCCAGCGAGCAGCAGAAGCTCGGCACCACCCTTGTTACCGCGGACGCTTGGCGCCAACGGCGGCGAAGCCAGCCACTGCGGCCGTGGTGTCGCCCCGCTCGAGCAGGAGAAACGCCGCGCCGAGCTCGGGCAGGGAGTCTTCCTCGATCGGCTGCAGCAGCGCCAGGAGCGACGTGCGTGCCGTGGCCTGCTCCCGGGTACCGGCATACGGGCCCGCGGCCCGGAGCAATTCCACCGCACCCGCAATATCACCCTGAAAGAGCTTGAGCTGCCCCCGCAGCGCCAGCCCGTCCACCGAGCTGTCCGAGGCCGCGAGGGCTTCGGCGCGATCGAGCTTCCCTGCCCTGGCCCACCCCAGCGCCACCTGTCGGGTCAACGTCGCCATCTCCTGATTCGAGAGCACCCCGCGGTACTGGGCCAGGCTCTTTTCCGCCTCCTCCATCTTTCCCTCTTCCACCAGCAGGCGGAGCAGCGTGCCGGACGCACTCGCGCTCAGGGCAGCCGGCGACTGGCCGTCGCTGGCCAGGCTCGCCAGCATGCGACGCGCCGAGGCGCGGTCGCCGCCATCGAGGTACGCCTGTGCGGCGTCGAGCTGCAGCCTTGATCGCTGCGCACCATTGGTGCGCTGTGCCATCGCCTCGAGCGCCCGTCCCATCGCCTGCCGATACGCCGGCGCGGTGCTGCCGCGCAATGCCTCGGCGAACTGGCGCAGCAGGTCGCGGGACTCGACCGGGTCCGCTGGAAGCACCTGCACCAGGCGCTCGAAACCGCCGACCGGATCACCCCACCGCGCCCGGAGTTCCGCATCGAGGCGCAGGGCGTCGGGTGAGCCATCGGAGTCCAGCACCTTGAGCACGGCCCCGCGTTGCGCATCGGGGGTCGGGCGCAGCGTCACGATCGCTGCCGATCGGTACCCGGGGAGCTTCTTGACCGCCAGCAACCATTCCCGGGCCGCACTGGCGTAGTCGCTCTCGAGCACGGCGAGCTGCGCCAGCTCCGGGGCGAGCGCGGTCGGGCCGAGCTGCTGGCGGCCGGCGATGTAGGCGGCGCGGGCCCCCGGCCGGTCGCGCCGCGCGAGGAGCGCGTTGCCCCATTCCCGGTACGGCGTCTCGTCCTTGGGAGCGAGCTGGGTCCAGCGTTCCACGGCGCGACGCAGGCTGTCGGGCATGTTTGCGGCGCCGTAGGTGCGCACCGCAACACCATACAGCGCGGTCGAGGTGGGGTTCGCCGCGAGCGCCGCCCCGATGTCGGGCACCATCTCGGCCGTGCGATTGAGTGGCGCGAGGGAGCGCTCGAGTCCGAGCAGCGCACTGACTTCCGACGGCCGGCTCTTGAGGACCGCACGGTACGCCGTCACCGCCGCCGCATAGTTGCCGCGCCGCTCCAGGTCGAATGCGCGGTTGAGCGAATCGACCTGCGCGGCGAGCGGCGTCGCCAGCAGCAGGAATGCGAGGGCGAGCCGCACGCTACGGCGCACCGGGCGCGGCGAGCCGACGGAAATAGTCGACGACGATACGGCGCTCGGCGGGCGACAGCCGTTGCAGGTCTTCCCAGCTCGGTACCTGCAACCGGCCGTCCTCGTCCTGCAGGCGAGCGCGCAGTTCCGGCGGCAGCAGCACGCTGTCGCCATTGGCAGTGGTGCTCTGCCGCTCCTTCTGCTCGTCCTCTTGCTCTCCCTGCAGCGTCCGCCCGGCATCGAGCATGCGACGGAACAACTTTTCCTGCCGCTCGACCGTCTGCCGGTCGAGCCGGCCAGCCTGCAGTCGTTGCGACAGCTCCTCTGCTTCTTTGGCCATCTCGCCTGCGCCGGGCATGTTGCCCTGGCCGCGCAGCTTCTCCAGCTCCTGCGCCAGCGCGCGCTGCTGCGCCGCCAGCTGCTGCAGTTGCTGCTGCACACCACCGCCGGCACCCATCTGCGGTATGAGCGAGGCACCCTGCTCGCCCAGCTGGCCCTGCTGCTTCGCCAGCTGACCCATCTTCTCCATTGCTTCGGACAGGCCCGACCCCGACTCCGATCCACTTACGTCACCGCGGGCGCGGAGCAGCCCATGCGCGGCCGCATTGAGCGCGTCGAGCGCATCACCGGCGCGATCGCCCGCCTCGCGCGGATTGGCATTGGCAGAGGAAACCGCATCGCGAGCCTGCTGCATGAAGCGGCTCGCCGCGGCCAGCGAGGTCCCGATCTCCGGTGAGATGAGTGCATTCTTCCCGGCCGCCTGGCGGATCTGTTCCTGGAGCCGCTCGACTCCCTCTTCCACTGCGCCCTCGTCGGACCTCAGCTTGGCTGCCGGCTCGCCCCGCTCGAACCCCTGGCTCACGGCGAGCTGCTTTTCGCCGAGGCGGCTCAGGTCGGCCAGTGCCTGGTCGAGCTGCTGCAGTACTTCGTCGCGCCAGTCCTGGGCCATCTGTTCGCGCTCTTCCTCGAGGTTGTCGCCAAGGGGGGCGAGCTCCTTCTCCGCCTCCTCCCCCTCCGACTTCGCCTTCTGCTTCTGCCCCGACTTCGCCGACTTCGACGCCTGCTGCATCTTCTGCGCAGCCTTCCCTGCCTGCTGAGAAGCCTGGTCGAGCTTGTCGCCCCGCGGGGTGTCCTTCATCTGCTCGGAGAGCTGCTTGAGCTCCGAGGACAGGGCGTCCGCCTTCTTCGCCAGCTGCTGCTCCGCGGCGGCGGCATGCTGGCTGTCGGCGGTGGCAACCTGCTTGTTCCAGTCGGCCTGGTCCTTCCGCAGTTCCTTCGAGTCCTGCGCAAGGCTTTCCATCTGTCCTTCCATGGCGGCGCGCTCGAACAGCTCGCGGCTCCGTTCCAGTGCCTCGCGCAGCTCCTGCTGCTGTTCTGCCAGGTCCCTGAGCGCTTCCTGGGTGCGCTCCGCGTCGAGCTCCTTGAGTGCCTGGCGCAGCTCGTCGAGCTTGGCACGCATCTCCGGCGTCAGGGCCTTTTCGAGCTGCTGCTGCACCTCGGCCAGCCGGGCCATGAGCGCGGAATCGGCGATGCCGGCGGTCTCAGCGTTCTTCTGGAGCTCCTGCAGCGCCTGTCGCGCCTGCTCTGCCTGCTTCAGCAGTTCCTGCTGCGACTGGGCGACTGCTTCAGCCTTCTTCGCCTGCTCGAAGCTGAGGTTGTCGGAGTTATCACCCGGCTTGGTGGCATCACGCGGCTGCGACCGGGCCAGGTCTTCCGTCTGCCGCTCCAGCTTCTTGCTCGCGGCGCTGAGGGAATCGAGTCGGCTCTGCAGCGACGATGTTTCGCGACGCTGTTCCGCCCGGAGCTCGGTGAGCGTCTGGATGCGGAGCACGTATTCCTTCGACCAGCCCGACTGCGCGCGGGGCGAATTGTCGACGGCACGAGCGCGATAGTGGAGCGTATCACCGGGGACGAGCCCGAGTTGCTGCAGGCTCACCTGCGTGCTCAGCACCGCGCGGTCAGGGGTCCCGCCCGGAAGGGGCACCGCCTGCTCCCGCATCGGATCGGCGGCGCCGAAACCGGACACGCGACGCAGCTCGAGCACGACGCTCGACAGGCCATGATCGTCATGCGCATCGATCACGATGAGCGCGCGCGCATCGGGCGAGGCGGTCGTGTCGGCACCGGGCACCGGGAGCTCGAGCGCCGGCGCGCTGTCGGCAACGATGCGAAGCGGCAGCACGATCGAGTCGCCAGCCAGTGGCGCGCCGCTCGCCGTCCGCAGCACCAGGCGGTAAGCGCCCGAGCGAACCGGCGTGAACTCGCCGTCGAACTGCTTCCCGTTGACCGGCAGCGCACTCTCGGCCTCGCCAGCGCTCCACGACGCGTTCTCGAGCTCGGCGGTGGCTTCACCTCGCGTTTCCAGGCGCGTGCCCGCGGGCAGCAGCACGGTATCGCCAACCGTCGGAATCGGCTCGTCCTCGAGCCCGAGATAGGCCGGATAGCGGGCCGTGACCTCGAGCGACGCGAGGAAGACCGGCTGCCGCACGTGCACCATCACCGTGTCCGAGCCGCGATCGCCACTCGACACGCGGGCGAAAAGATCGGTCTCGATCATGGGGATGACGTGCGTCGCCACGCCATTGGCATCGAGAGTGAGGGGCGTCTCGCGCCAGCCCTCGCCGGGCGACCGGAGCCAGAGTGTCGCCTCGCGCCGTCCGTAGGTCGTCGCGGTGAACGTGACTGTGGCCCCGCGGTCGACGCTGTCTGCCGACACCTGGAGCTGCACCGGCGAAACGACGGCCCGCCACGCGCGAAACGGATGCCAGAGCACCGCACCGGGATCGCGGAGCGGGCCCGAGGAGGCGAGTGCGGCCAGGCCGAGCCCGAGCAGTGCCACGCCGCCGCGCATCTCGCGCGAAAGGCGCTCGTCGAGCGGCCCCAGCGCCTCCGAAGCGCGCGCCCCGACCGACGCAGCCGAAGCCGCATCGGCCGCCTCCGCCAGCTCGCTGCTCGAGCCGTGTTGCGTTCGCTCCAGGAGCGATCGGAGCGCCCCGAGACGCCAGGCACCTGAGCGCTCCAGCCATTCCGGCAAGCGATCGCGTGGCCAGGCCCGCCGCGGCGCGACGCCTTCCCCACACCGCTGCAACGGCCAGGAGTCCAGCACCGACCCATGCCGCAGGTACCCACGCCAGCGTGCGGATGATATCGAGGCGCGCGAGCCACGCGGTGACGCCGAGCAGGAGCATCGCGAGCCCAAGCGCCGCGACGATCCACGCCGTGTTCCGGCGCAGCCGCAGCGGACGGGCAACCTGCTCCAGGGCCAGTTCAGTGAGGCTCATCCGCCGAAGCCCACCGCATACGCGTAAAGGTTCACGCCCATGCGCAACGCCGCCTCATGCTTCTCCGGCGGGTCCTTGTGCACGTCGGGATCTTCCCAGCCATCGCCGAGATCGGACTGATACGAGTAGTAGACCACCAGCCGGCCATTCAGGAAGAGACCGAGCCCCTGCGCCGGCTTGCCATCGTGCTCGTGGATCTTGGGTATGCCGCGCGGAAAGTCATAGGCGAGGTGATAAATCGGGTGATCGAGCGGCACGTCGACGAGCTCCTGGCCCGGGAAAAGGCGTGCCAGCTCGCGCCGGATGGAACTGTCCATGCCATAGTTGTCATCAGCATGCAGGAAGCCCCCCTGCGATAGATACGTCCGCAGAATGCGCAGTTCATCATCCGAAAAGTGCACGTTGCCGTGACCCGTCATGTAGATGTACGGCACGCTCCAGAGTTCATCGGACGTGAGCGTGACGGTGCGCTCCTCCCGCTCGACCGGGATACCCGTGCGCGCCCGGACCGCGGCGAGCAGGTTGGGCAGGCTCGACGGGTTGGCATACCAGTCCCCACCACCCTCATAGTGCAGTCGACCAATCGTCTGCAGCGGTTCCACGGCAGGCGATGGCGCAGCCACCCTGGCCGGCGCGCGCGCGACCGCCTGCTGGCCCAGCAGCATCGGAGCCGCGCACGGCAGCGCAATGAGCAAGGACACCAGCAGTCGCGCAGACATCAGGCGAGGCTCATGACGAGACGGTAGGCATCGTTGCGTGACAGGCCGAACTGGGCGGCGATCCGCTGGGACGCCTCGCGCCGACTGATGCCATCGGTCAGCAGCTGGCGGGCACTGGTGGTTGCTTCCTCGGTGCGGTCGGCCCTTACGGGCGGAAGGCCCGTACCCTCCAGCACTACGGTGAACTCGCCCCTTGGTTCCGTGGCGTTGAAATGCTGCACCAGCTCCTCGAGTGATCCGTGGCGGATCTCCTCGTGCAGCTTCGTGAGCTCGCGTCCAATGGTGACGCGGCGCATCGGGCCGGCCAGGGCCAGCAGGTCCTCCAGCAGTTCCAATACGCGGTTGGGGGCCTCGTAGAACAGCACGGTGAATTCCTCGGTCGCCGCCCGGGCGAGCAGCCGGGTCCGGTCCGCACCCTTCCTGGGCACGAATCCAAGGAACAGGAACCGGTCGGCCGATAGCCCGGATGCCGACAGCACCGTAGCGATGGCGGAAGGGCCCGGTATAGGTACCACCACGTGCCCCGCATGGAGCGCTGCCTGGACCAGGTCGGCGCCGGGGTCGCTCACCCCGGGTGTGCCGGCGTCGGATACGAGGGCTACGTCGCGGCCGTCCGAAAGGATTTCAACCAGCATCTCGAGGCGGCGCTCGGGGGAATGAGCGTGGAAGCTGCGGAGCTGCGGATGCGCACCGATGTGCTCGAGCAGGCCGCGCGACCGGCGGGTGTCCTCGGCGGCCACGACCGGCACGGTGCGCAGGACTTCGATGGCCCGCGCGCTCAGGTCGCCCAGGTGACCGATGGGAGTCGCGACGACGTACAGCGTGGCCATGCACCTCAACTCGAGAAGAGCGGTGAATGCGAAAGGGCGGCAGGAGCACGCTCGCTTCCCCTGCCGCCCCCTCCTGTTTCGTTCTGTGCGCCCGGTGCCTCCGGTGCGTCCTAACCCAGGTGCTGCTTGATCTTCGACTCGATGACCGGCTTCGGCACCGCGCCGACGACGGTGTCCACGTGCTTGCCATCCTTGAAGAACAGGATGCTCGGGATCGACCGCACGTTGTACTTCATCGACGTGCGCTGGTTCGAGTCGACGTCGAGCTTCACGATCTTGACCCGGCCGTCGTACTCGCCGGCCAGCTGCTCGAGGACCGGCGCCACCATCTGGCACGGCCCGCACCACACCGCCCAGAAATCCACCAGCACGAGGCCCTTTGCCTGATCCACATCAACCGCGAAGGAATCATCCGTCACAGGAGGAGTCTTGGTGTTTACGCCAGCCATTTCGTTGCGTTTCCTTTCTCCCATCGCACTCGTGGTGCGATGACTTAAGATTCGGCGTCGTGCCAGCAATGGTTCCCCGGCCGCCCCACTTTCGCGGAGTTCCCGGTGCCCCACCAGCCACGCATCGCCCACATTGGCATCGCCGTCGAGAGCCTGGGCGACGCCCTTGCCTTCTACCGGGACGTCCTGGGCCTGGTGCCCCGGGCCCCCGAAACGGCGGACGGCGCCACGATCGTGTCCCTGCCGTTTGGCGGCCCCGAGGTCGAGCTCCTGGAACCCGCGACGCCCGACGGTCCGATCGCCAAATTCCTGGCGAAGCGCGGCCCGGGTATTCACCACGTGTGCTACGAAGTGGCCGATCTCGACGCCGCCATGGAGCGCTGCCGCGCCGCCGGCTACCGCCTGGTGGACGAGACGCCCCGCACCGGAGCCCATGGCCGTCGCATCGCGTTCGTGCACCCCAAGTCCACCGCCGGCATCCTGATCGAACTCACCCAGGCCCGCTGAGGGCCTTCAGCTACTTGCCCGGCTTGATCGTGTCCGTCACGACGGTCACGCCGGTATCGGGAGCGGCCGGTGTACCGCTACAGCTCCGGCCGGGCACCCCGACCTGCGTCAGGTCGAGCGAGTTGACGATCCAGCCCTCCTTCTTCGTCTTCACCGCGGTGATCGGCACCAGCTTGTTGCAGTCGCCGCGGTTGAACTCGAGGATCATGTAGCGGCGGTCCTTCTCCGCGGGACTCGGCTCCGTCGCGGAGATCTTGTACGTGCCGCCCTTCAGGAACGCGAAGGTGACGTAGATGCGCTTCTGGAAGTCGGCCGGCTTGCGTGTCGTGGCCGCCGAGCCTTCTGAGGTACCCCAGAGCTGCGTCATCCGGGCCAGGTTGCTGTCGGCAACCGCCTTCATGAACGCGTTCACCGCCGCTTCGGGTGTCGGTTCCGCCTGCGCCATCAACCGGCTTGGGAGCGTGGCCACACATGCGGTGGCGAGCACCAGGACTACCTTCTTCATTCGTGCCAACAGATGCCTCACGATGCTATCGTTGAACAGCGAAACTAATCGGATCCCACCCCCTCCAGCAACGTTTTCATGCGCCTCTATGTCAACATCGATCACGTCGCCACGGTGCGGCAGGCGCGGCGCACGGATGAGCCGGATCCGGTCGTGGCCGCACTCGCGGCCGAGCGGGGTGGCGCGGATGGAATCACCGCACACCTCCGGGAGGATCGGCGCCACATCCAGGACGACGATGTGCGCCGGCTTGCCGCGGCGGTCACCACCGTGCTCAACCTGGAGCTCGCCACCAGCTCCGACATCGTGGCCCTTGCGTGCGACCTCAAGCCGTTCCAGGCCACCATTGTCCCGGAGCGCCGGGAGGAGGTGACCACCGAGGGGGGGCTCGACCTCACGCGCCCCGGCCCCCGCCTCACCGAGACCATCCGCCGGCTCCAGGACGCAGGGGTGCGGGTGAGCCTCTTCATCGATCCCGACGAGGGCGCGATCGGCACCGCGGCGGCGCTGGGCGTACCGGCCGTCGAGCTGCATACGGGGGACTATGCCCACAATTGGCGCCGGGACACGCGCGCCCTGGAGACCCTGCGGCGCGCTGCGGCCACGGCGAAGGACGTTGGCCTCGCCGTACACGCAGGGCACGGCCTTACGTACCTCAACGTGAAGCCGGTCGCCGCGATCCCCGAGATCGAGGAGCTCAATATCGGGCACAGCGTGGTGAGCCGCGCGGTGCTCGACGGCATGGAGCCCGCCGTCGCCGCAATGGCGGCGCTGGTCGCGGCCGCGCGGGCCTGAGTGTCCTTGCTGGGATGTTTCACGAGGCCTAGTCTTCACGGCACTTCCTCCGGACTCAACGCCACCGAATGAGCCAGTCGCTCGGCACAGCCGATTTCTTTACGCTCGAGGCGGGCGAATGCCTGAATCGCCTCGAGGCGCTCCTGTCGCGCCCTGAGGGCGTGTCGGGCGAGGAGTTCGTGCGCCAGGTTCGCCTGCTGCGGGGTGCCGCGCTGATGGCGAACCTCCAGCCCGTGGCACAGGCAGGGGCGGCCTTCGAGGCGCTCGCGCGCGGGATCCGGGACGGGCTTCGGCCCTGGGACGCTGCGACCCGCGAAATGGCCCTGCAGGTGGTGGACGACTTCCGCGCGCTCGTGCGCCGCGTGGGCCAGTGGAGCGACGGCGATACGGCACGCGCGCGGCGCATTGCGACTGACCTCGAACGCATGACGGGCCAGGCGGCGACGCCGGCACCCAGCGGTGCCGGAAGCGCCCAGACTGGTGTGCGCGCGTTCGTCGCTCGTGAGGGGGCCCTCATCGCGAGCGCCCTGGATCGGGCGGCCAGGGCCATGCGCACCTCCACCGACTCGCGGGAAGCCCTCCATGCGGTGCTCCGGCGCATGCAGCAGCTTCGCGGCCTCGCCGAGCTCGCCGAGTTTGCCCCGCTGCCCGAGATCCTCGATGGCGTCGAGCTTGCCGTGGGCGAGCTCGCCCGCTCCTTTGCCCCGCCGGCCGGTGCCCCCGACATGGTGGATGCTGCCGCACACGCGCTCAGCCGCATTTGCCGCGACGTCACCGAGAACGGACAGCCCACCGCCGACGCCCCGGAAGCCCGCCAGTTCGCCGACCTGCTCCGGCGTACACTTGCCGGCGAGGAGGATGTGGTGGCGATCGAGACGCTGCTGCTCGATGGCGAACCGGCGGCACCGGGCGCCCGGGGACGGTTCGCGCTCGGCGCCGTCGAGCTGGTCAGTCACGGCGAATTCCTCTCCCAGGTCGCTGATCGCATCTCGGCCGCGAGGAGCAGCACCGAGCGCGACCTGCGCCTCGTGGGCCTGCTGGCCCCGCTCGGCGCGCTGGCATCAGGTGCCCGCGAACTCATCTTGCCGGTCAGCGACTGGGCGGGGCTGGCACGAACGCGGATACTGAGCGGCGACGCCAGCGGCGATTCGGAACGGTTCGCCGAGCAGCTGCGACGGGTGGGCGCCCTGCTGCGTGGTGCCGCCGACGCCGCGGCGCCGGGGCGCGACGACTGGGCCATGGCCCTGGAAGCGCTGCGGGCGACAGGACCGGCCGGGATCGGCCACGAGCCCGCCGTCGAGGAGGCGCCGGAGCGGATCGTGCCGATCGCGGAGCTTGCGCCCGATCCATCGCCGGAACCCGAGGTAGCGCCGCCCGAAGAACCTGAACTCGAATCACCTGATCCCGAGATCATGGCGCTGCTCGAGGAGATCGTCCCGATCGAGCACCTGGCGCCGGACGCCCCTCCCATGGAGGACTTCACCTTCATGAAGGCGGAGGCCATCGAGGCGGAAGTCGAGATGGAGTCGGACGTCGAGATCGAGGTGGACATCGAGGCAGTCACGTTCGTCACGACGGTCGTGGCGCCGGCCGACCGCGACCCCACGACGTTCGAGGCCAGCCTGCTCGCGTATTCGGAGCTGCTGCATGAACTCGGTGTTGGCGAGGCATCCCTCGAGGAGCTGATCGGCGCGCCCGCAGCCCCCACGGTCGTTTCCATCGACGACCTGCTCTATCGCGGTCGTCCAGCGCTGCTGCGCGCGGCCCAGGTCCGCGGCGAGATTCGCGGCCAGCTCGAACGCGGCCAGCATATCGCGGTGGTGCGTCCCCTCCTCGACGAACTCCTCGACCTCATCCCGCTCGCCCTTGACGGCCGTTGATCCGCGCGGCGGCAATCGCCGCCACCTGTGGACGGCGCTGATCGGCATCGTCGTTTCTGTCGGCCTGCTCGCCTGGGCCATGCGGAACGTCAATTTCGGTGAGATGATTGCCGAGATCCGCACCGCCAGGCCGCTGCCGGTGCTGCTCGGAGTCCTGCTCGCAACCGCCTCGTTCGTCCTTCGCGCCGTTCGCTGGAAACTGCTCCTGCGTGCCGACACCGGCACCGACGTGCCGTTCTGGCCCCGCTGGCACGCCGTCGCCATGGGCTTCATGGCGAACAATGTGCTGCCCCTGCGGGCCGGCGAGCTCGTGCGGGCGTACGCCATCTCGACACTCGGTCATGTTCGGTTCACGGGCGCCATTACGTCCCTCGTCGTCGAGCGCGTGTTCGACGCGCTCACGCTGGTGCTGCTGCTCGCGGTTGGGCTCCTGCTGTCGAACCTCCCGGTCTCGACGATGATCGCCGGGATCCCGCTGGCTCGAATCGCCACCGTCGCCGGTGCCGGTGCCCTGGTCGCCGTCGTGATCGGCGCCGTGCTCATTGCGCGGCCCCAGTTGATGGAGCGGATTCTCCGCAGCGTGCTCCCCGAGGGGAAAGCGCTGGCGCGGCTGGTGTCGATCGCGCACGGCATTACCGATGGCCTCGTGGGGCTTCGCTCACCGGCGCGGCTCGCGGGAGTGATCTTCTGGTCCCTGGCGATCTGGCTGGTCAGCGCCGCATCCTTCTTCGTGATGTTCTCCGCATTCGACATCCAGGTGAGCTTCGGCGGTGCGGTGCTGCTGCAGAGTGCCATGGCGTTCGGCATTGCGGTGCCATCCACCCCCGGGTTCTTCGGCCCATTCGAGGCAGCGCTCGTCGCGGTGCTGAGCCTGTTCGGCGTCTCCGACACGACCGCATTCTCGTACGCCGTCACCTATCACCTCACCACCCTCCTGCCCGTCACCCTGCTCGGTCTCGTGTCGCTCGCGGTCAGCCCCATCGCCTTCCGCGACCTCAAGGCACAGTCGGCGCGATGACCGCCGTCGAGGTCCCGGCGCACGCGAAGGTCAACCTGCTCCTCCGTGTGCTGGCCCGCGAAGACGATGGCTTTCATGGCCTCGAGACGATCTTCGCCCTGCTCGACCTGCACGACACCCTTACCGCCGAGCGTGTCGAGGGCAGCACCGTCACACTGACGCTCGAGGGCGCTGACACCGGACCGGCCGCCGAGAACACGGTGGTACGCGCGGCGAACCAGGTCCTTGACGCGACCGGTGGGCGGTTCGGGCTCAAGCTGCATCTCGTGAAGCGGATCCCGGTGAAGGCAGGACTCGGCGGTGGCTCGAGCGACGGGGCCGCCGCACTGCTCGCCGTCAATCATCTCGCCGGCAATGCCGTGCCCCGACATGAACTGCTCCAGTTCGCCGCGCGACTCGGCAGTGACGTGGCGTTCTTCGTGGCGCAGGCGCCGCTGGCGCTCGGCTGGGGCCACGGCGAGCGTCTCCTTCGGCTTCCCGCACTGCCGGTGGCGCCGGCGCTGCTCATCACGCCCGCCGTGGGCGTGAGTACCGCGGAGGCGTATGGCTGGGTATCGGCGGCGAGAAAACAGGATGGCCGTCGTGGCGCACTCGCGCTCGACCTCGATGCGCTGTCGTCGTGGGGCAGCATCGGCCGAATGGCCGGGAATGACTTCGAGTCCGTCGTATTCGCACGATTGCCGGCGGTGCGTGCGGCGTTCGAGGCGCTCTGCACCACACATCCACTGGTGTGCCGCATGAGCGGATCGGGGTCCACCCTGTTCGCGATCTACCGCTCGGCACGCGAGCGGGATGACGCGATGATGATGCTGGGGCGGAAGCACGGGGAGGTACGCGCCGCGTCGACCATGAGCGCGATCCCGCCCGGCCCCGCCCCGGTTTCGGCTACAGTCCCCTGAGATAGGCCACGAGGTCCGACTGTTGTTGCGGCGACAGCCGAAGCGACATCACCTCGTCATAGTGAGCCACCACCGCCTCGAGCGTGGCGGCGCTTCCGTCGTGAAAGTAGGGCGGATGCTGCGACAAGCCGCGCAACGGCGTTGTACGGTACTGCTTCGTTGACGTGCGCGCGGCATACTCGGGCGCCATCCCGGTTTCTTCCGGCGCATGCAGTGTCCCCTCGTTCACATCCGTGAAGTGCTGGCCCGGCAGGTGGCAGGTGGAGCACCGTGCCGGTCCGGTGAATACCTGGCTGCCGCGGAACACCGCTGCCTGGTCGGAAGGTGACGTAGCGCCCGGTGCCGAGAGGCTCAGCTGGTACTCGGCAAGCGCCGGCAGCTTCGGGGTCACGAGGTCGGGATTCGCCTGCACGCTGATGCCGAGCCGCGGATCGGTGAAGTTGCCGCGACCATGCATCTGGGTCACGGCGACGTACGCATTCCAGTAGGAAACAGGTCCCTCACCGGTGTACGTCTCCAGTGCAACGCCCCGCAGGCCGTAGGCCGGTGGAATCACGATCGGCGTGTTGAGGCCGTCCTGGTTGCGGCGCGGATCGTAGCGCCCCTTTCCCCAGGCACGCATGACGGCCTTCAAGTCCTCGGGAATCGCGGGAGAAAGCGCAATCACGGCGCCGATATCGAGGTCGGTGGCCGCCCAGCCGTCCAGCCGCTTGCCGATCCCCGGCGCAAAGGAATTGTCGACTCGCGAGTGGCACATCGCGCAGGTGACGCCGACCCTGACAAGCGTGTCCTTGCCGTTGACCTGCTCGACCGTCCCCTTGAGACCGACGACCGCATCCAGCTTCAGCAGGGCGACGGTGGTGGCCGGATCATCCAGGTTCACCTGCCCCGCCGCAATGGCATCCTTCAGGGACTGCGGCAGTGCGTCCGCATCGACCCTGAGGCCGACTGACAGGGCCAGCGCAGGACTCACACCGGCAGTGATCACTTCATGCATTCGCGCCGTATCGGTCCAGAACACCTCATTGCCGAAGGTGTCGAAGCGAAAGATTTCCCTGCCCTGCTCGACGAGTGCAGGATCCAGTGGCCGTTCGGGCGTCCCGGTCGAGGGCTCGTCGGTACTACAGCCCGCCAGTGCGGTGAGGGCGAGCAACAGGACATATGCGTTGCGCCAGCCCGGCCCCACCTGATCGTGATTCGTCATGATTGCTTCTGGACACCCGGCGTTGCGACCGCGCGGACGACCAGCCTTCCCTGCATGGTTGGATGGAAGGCGCAGGTGTACCGATACACCCCTGCCCGAGTCGCGATGTATTTCGACGAGTCGCCGGCGGCCATCGTACCGGTGTCGATGGCCCGTGGTGACTTGTCCGATGTCGCGGTGTGCGGGACGATGTCCCGATTGACCCAGATGATGGTGTCACCCGGCGCGACCTCGAGGTCCGCCGGGTGATATGCCAGGCTGCTGATCTCCACCGTGCGTCTGACCGCTGCCGGCGGAAGTGGCCGGTGTGCCGACGCCGCGGCGAGCGTCAGGACCAGCAGCGATGGGACCACGGCCCGCCAGATCACCTGGTCGCGACCAGCGACTTCTGCAGCATCTGCGCATGCGCGAGATGCGCCGCGATGGCGGGCCGCACGCTCACCAGCAACTGCTTCAGCTCCGCATTGGACGTGGTGGGGATCAGGAGGGTATCCAGGGCGTCGAGGACCGCCTGATGGAACGCCACCTCACGCGTGATGTAGGCCTGATCGAACGCCGCGCCCTGCAGGGGCTCGAGGGCCGCCCGCGCCGTCTTTGCGCCCGCGAGCAGCGACTGACTCACGGCGTTGTTCTCGGGAGTGACACCAAGCTTCTTCGCCAGAGCCGTGGCCTTGGCATTCACCGCCGAATGGTCGGTGATCATCGTCCCGGCAAACTTGAGAACTTCGGCATTCTTGCTGCGCGTCTGGGCGAACCGGGCGAGGTCTATGTCGATGTTGTCTGCCGTGACCACCACGTCCGCCACTTCGGCGTCGTTGAGGTCCGGAGCCGCCTGAGCGATGGCGCCGGAGGGCGACCAGAGCGCGAAGGCGACTGCGGAAACGGCGACTGCAAGGCGTTGGTACATAAGGACCTCCATCAGTGTGATCGTGCCGGATCTCGGGGTGACTTTCCCGAGTATATAGCATTAATCACACTAAGTCAATAAAATACTTGTGTAAATGGACAAAGCGACCGGCCGACGCTACCCTTCGGCGCCCCTTTTTCGAGGCCGTATGACTGATTGGCTCAAGGCGCTCACCGGTGACACGCAGGCCAGGCTCCTCGGACTGCTGCGAAGATCGCGGCGGACGATCGCGGAACTCGCCGGGGAACTCGGCTTGAGTGACAATGCCGTCCGAACGCACGTGGTCGCGCTCGCGCGCGATGGCATTGTCGAAGATGGCGGCACCCGGAAGGACACTGGCGGCAAGCCGGCGCGTGTCTACGGCCTGAGCGCCAGGGGGGAAGACCTTTTTCCCAAGGCCTACGCCACGGTGCTCGGCGAAGTGATCGAGGAGATCACCAGAAAGAACGGACGGCAGCATGCCGTCGACGTGCTTCGCGCCGTGGGCGAGCGCGTCGCCGCGAAGGCGCCGCAGATGCCGGATGTCGCCACGAGAGTTGCCGCGTCGGCAGACGCACTTCGCGCGCTGGGCGGGGCCATCGACGTGTCACCTTCGGAGACGGGCTGGCGACTGCAAGGCTATGCCTGTCCGCTCTCGTCCGTCGCCGCCGAACACGCCGAAGTGTGTGCCCTGGCCCAGGCGCTCGTTGAGCGGATTACCGGCCAGGTCGTGGTGGAGCACTGCGATCGCTCGGGCCGGCCCCGGTGCGCATTCGAAATCATTGCCGGGGAATCGCTGCCCGTCCGGCCACGTTAGGCGGCAGCGCCACGGCGGACGCTCCTGATTACAATAGAACGTCGCATCGCTGCCCCTTCGTCCAACTGGCAGGACAGCGGACTTTGGATCCGTCAATGCTGGTTCGAGCCCAGCAGGGGCAATAACAGGAACGCTCCGGCCGTTCGGCCGGAGCGTTCTTCATTCCTCGACGGCTGGTGTCAGCTCGCCGGGACTGCCTCGACGCTCAGCACGATGTCATTGAAGTCCGTGTCGTAGCCGTCCTCGAAGCTCACGGTCCAACTCGGGTATGTACCCGTCACCCTCAGCCCTGGGGGATTGGCGAACTGGTCGGACAGGACCTCGAGGTTGATCTCGGTGCCCGCGGTATACACCGTCGGATAATCCCATACGGTACCGACGTCCGTGCGACAGGCGTCCGTTGTCAACGTTGCGATCTCAGGCGATGTCAGCTTGATCTCGTTGTTGATCGCGTCGCAGCTCCGGCCGGTGAGTGTGATCCTGAAACTTGCCGGCGCAGGCAGCGTGAGCACGCACTGCGAAGTCTGCCCGTTTCCGGTTTCGCACTCGAGTTGGCTCGTCACCCGCGGCGGATCGTCGGCGCCGGAACAGGCCGCCAGCGTGAAGCCGAACGACAGGGCGAGGAGGAGAAGCAACAGTGGACGCACACGCATGGCTGAATTCGCTCCAGGGGAAGGAAAGATGAATCTCGCATCGCTATCAGGTAAAGTGCAGTCAATTAACCGGTTAGCTCGTTCGAAACCAGCATTCCGGTCCCAGGGCGCACTGTCATGATGCCGTATGGTTCCCGGAATACACCACAAGATATGCAAGTGATGCGCCTTCTGGGTCCGTAGAGGACCTGGCGCGCTGGTCGGACACCATTAGACGGCATCCGCGAATTGACCTAACCTCGCCTCGCAGCTATCCTTGTGGGCTCTAAATGGCTGAGATCTCGCTTTCCCGCAGCCAGATGCTTCTCCTCAGTGGCACCGCCAATCGCGGACTTGCCGAAGAGGTCGCCCAGCATCTTGGACAACCGCTCTGCGCCTTGACCATCAAGCGCTTTGCGGACGGCGAGCTGTTCGTGAAGATCGATGAGAACGTTCGCGGACGGGACGTTTACATCATCCAGTCCACGAATCCGCCGGCGGAGAACATGATGGAGCTGTTGCTCCTCATGGATGCGGCGAAACGGGCCAGCGCGGCGCGGGTTACCGCCGTCATTCCCTACTTCGGGTATGCGCGCCAGGACCGCAAGGACCAGCCGCGCGTCGCCATCAGCGCGAAGCTCATGGCGAACATGGTGTCGAAGGCCGGTGCCGACCGCGTGCTCGGCATGGATTTCCACCAGCATCAGATGCAGGGGTTCTTCGACCTGCCGGTGGACCACCTGTATGCGGCGCCGGTGTTCGTGAACCACTTCCGGCAGAAGCAGCTGCGCGATCCGGTGGTGGTGGCCCCCGATGTCGGTTCGGCCAAGATGGCGCGTGGGTTCGCGAAGCGGCTCAATGCGACCCTGGCCATCATCGACAAGCGCCGCCCGTCGGCCAATGTCGCCGAGGTGGTCAACGTCGTCGGTGAAGTGTCCGGGCGCGACTGCGTGATCCCGGATGACATGATCGATACCGCGGGCACCATGTCGGAAGCGGTGCACGCGTTGAAGCGACTGGGCGCGCGGGACATTTACTGCTGCGCAACTCACGCACTGTTGTCGGGACCGGCGGTCGATCGGCTCTCGGCGTCACCGGTGTCGGAAGTGGTGGTCACCAACACCATTTCCATCCCGCCGGAACGGAAGTTCGACCGGCTCAAGATTCTCTCGATCGCCGGCCTGCTGTCGAAGGCGATCGGCTACACGCACAGCGACCAGTCCGTCAGTTCGCTGTTCGACTGATTCAGGAACAGGAACACGACCATGGCAAGCAAGGCATCCCTGCAGGCGCACACCCGCAGCACCACCGGCAAGGGCGCGGCGCGCTCCCTCCGCCGTTCCGGCGTTGTGCCGGGCATCATCTACGGCCACCATCGGCAGCCGGAGTCGCTCCAGATCGACGCCGGGGCGCTGACTCGGCTCCTCGTGGGCGCGCATTCCAGCACGCTCGTCGACGTCACGGTCGATGACCGCGCCCCGGTGAAGGCGCTCATCCGCGAAATCCAGCGGAATCCGCTTCGCGGCAGCACGATCGTCCACATCGACCTTTATGAGGTCCGCGCGGACGAGAAAGTCGCCGTGGAAGTGGCGATCAAGCTGGTCGGCACTCCCGATGGCGTCCGCAATCACGGCGGCGTGCTGGAGCAACAGCTCCACGCGCTCCAGATCAAGGCGCTGCCGGCGGACATCCCGGAGCTCATCGAGATCGACGTCACCAGCCTCGCCATCGGCCAGTCGCTGCACGTGAGCGACCTCACCGTGGCCAAGGCCGACATCGTCACCGATGCGAGCCAGACGGTGGCCGTGGTCGCGACGCCGCGCGCCGAGGAGACGCCGGTGGTTGCAGCGACCGACGTGCCGGAGACGGGCGAGCCGGAGCTCATCCGCAAGGCGAAGGCTGACGCCGAGGAAGAAGAGAAGTAACGGAGGCCTGCCCTGCGCCTCATCGTGGGGCTGGGCAACCCCGGCCAGGAGTATGAGGACACCCGGCACAACGCCGGGTTCCTGCTTGCCGATCACATCGCCCGCCGCTGGGGGCTCGGGAGCTTTCGTCGTGGCGACCGGGCCCGCGTGGCTGAAGGCCAGTGGCAGGGCGAATCCGTCCAGTTGCTCAAGCCCCAGACATTCATGAACCGCAGCGGTGCGGCCCTGTCACCCTTTCTGGGCGGCAAGTTCGACCCGGCCACCGACCTGCTCGTGCTGGTCGATGACGTGGCGCTCACCGCGGGGCGCTTCCGCCTGCGTGGTGCCGGCTCGGCCGGGGGCCACAATGGGCTCAAGTCCATCGAGGCCACGCTGCAGCGGCAGGATTATGCCCGGCTCCGCATCGGCATCGGGCCGCAGCCCGCGACCGGCGACCTCGCCGACTACGTGCTCGCGCCCTTCGACCGCGAGGAGCACGACCTGATCGACCCGCTGCTCGACCCGATGGCCGATGCGGCGGAGAGCTGGCTCACGGAAGGCATCGAGCGCGCGATGACGCGCTTCAACAAGGGATCGTAGGAACTTCACATGCTGCGCCTCGGTATCGTCGGCCTTCCCAATGTCGGCAAGTCCACGCTCTTCAATGCGCTCACCTCCGCAGGCGCCCTCGTGGCGAACTACCCGTTCGCCACCATCGAGCCGAACACCGGCGTAGTGCAGGTGCCCGATCCGCGCCTCGAGCGGCTGGCGGAACTGGTGCAGCCGGAGCGCACCCTCCCGGCCACGGTGGAGTTCCTCGATATCGCCGGCCTGGTGAAGGGCGCGAGCCAGGGCGAAGGACTCGGCAACCAGTTCCTCGCCAACATCCGCGAGGTGGACGCGATCGTGCACGTCGTGCGCTGCTTCGAGGACGATGACATCCAGCACGTGATGGGCCCGGTCGACCCGGCCCGTGACCGCGAGGTCATCAACATCGAGCTCGGCCTCGCCGACCTGCAGGTGGTGGAGAAGCGCATCGACAAGGCGGCGCGCGCCGCCAAGTCGGGCGATGCCCAGGCGAAGATCGAGGCGAAGCTGCTGGAGCGTTTGCGCGAGGCCCTGGCCGATGGCAAGGCGGCGCGCAGCGTGGTACCCACCGAGGAAGAGCGCCCCGCGTACCGCGCATTCAACCTCCTCACCGCCAAGCCGGTGCTCTACGCCGCGAACGTGAGGGAAGAAGAGATCAACGGCGGAAACCGGCATGTCGAGGCGTTGCGCGCGGCGGTCGCGGCCGACGGGGAAGAGGCGGAGATCGTTCCTTTCTCCGCCAAGGTGGAGGCCGAGCTCGCCGAATTGCCGCTGGAGGACCGGCAGGACTTCCTCCAGTCGCTCGGCCTCGAGGAGTCAGGCCTCGATCGCCTGGCCCACGCCGCATATCATCTCCTGGGCCTGCAGAGCTATTTTACGGCAGGCGAAAAGGAAGTGCGGGCCTGGACGATTCATCGCGGCGACCGGGCGCCCGCCGCCGCCGGGGTGATCCACTCCGACTTCGAGAAGGGCTTCATCCGCGCGGAGACCGTAGGATATGACGACTTCGTGCGTGCCGGTGGGTGGAAGGGTGCGCGGGAGCAGGGCCTCGCCCGCGCGGAAGGCAAGGAATACGTCGTCCGTGACGGCGACGTGCTGCTGTTCCGGTTCAATGTCTGAGGACCCGATTACTTCACGGAGGTTTTCATGACCAGTCCCTTTGGGACTTCTGCTGCTTCGCTGAGTCCCGCCGCGGCGGACGAGCGCGTCTCCGCGTTCCTGCGTGGCGTATACGGCTGGATGTTCGGGGGCCTGCTCGTCACCGCGGCCGTTGCCCTCGCCACGGCCTCGTCACCGGCCCTGGTGCAGACGCTCGTCAGCAATCGCATCCTGTTCTTCGGACTCTTCATCGCCGAGCTGGCGCTGGTGTATGTCGTGTCGGCGAAGGTCGAAACGTTGTCTCCCACTGCGTCGGCGGGACTGTTCCTGCTCTACTCGGCGCTCAACGGAATCACGCTGTCGCTCATCCTGCTGGTCTACACCGGCGGCTCCATCGTCACGGCATTCCTGACCACGGCCGGCATGTTCGGCGGCCTGGCGCTCTACGGCACGGTGACGAAGCGCAGCATGGACGGTATCGGTTCGTTCGCGATGATGGGTTTGTTCGGCGTCATCATCGCCATGCTCGTGAATTTCTTCCTCAAGAGCCCGGCGCTGAATTTCGTGCTGTCGGTCGCGTGCGTGATCGTCTTCACCGGGCTCACGGCGTATGACGCGCAGCGGCTCAAGCGAATGGCGCTGGCGGTGGATGGTCCCCAGGCAGGGTCGTACGCGGTCAGCGGGGCGCTGTCGCTCTACCTGAACTTCATCAACCTGTTCCTGAGTCTTCTCCGCCTCTTTGGGAACCGCCGTTAGCCGATTCACGGCTCAGCCGGTACCGCCAGTCCTCGGCGAGGGCAGGACATTGCGCCAGCAGCGACGCCTCCTCGGGCCGCTGCTGGCGTTCTGACATCACCTGCGCCACCCGCCGCACCGTCCACTGCGGGTAGGGCCGGTCCGTGAGCACGACCGACATTCCCGCCTCGATCCAGCCTTCCTTCTTCACGCGCAGGTACCACCCCGAGCGCCCATTGGCGAACACGGTGGCGATGAGGTCGGGCTTCCGGTGACGGCGAGCGAGTGTGTTGCAGGGCGTGCGCGGCTTCGACACCTCGAACAGGACTGGTCCCACCTGCCAGCGATCCCCCAGGCAGACGCCATCCTCATCCGTCTCCGTGACGGTCAGGTTCTCGCCGAACGCGCCCGGGCCCACATCCTCGCGCAGCCATTCCCTGCGCCACAGGGCGTAGTGTTCGGCCGAGTAGGCGAGCAGAGCCTGTTCGGCGCCCCCATGGTGCTTCCGGTCGGCCACCGCATCGCCGGAAAGCCCCAGCTGGGCCGCCCACACCCGTCCCCCGACCGGCTCCTTGCCGATCGCACTGGTGAAGACGCGGTCCATGGGGTCGTCGGATCCCGGTACGCCGTAGACTCTCGGGGTGCCGATCTGGATGGAGGTGAGGCGCATAAACCGCCGGGAACAGGTAGACCAGGGAACAGGGAACAGGGAACGGGAAGTCTAAACACCCTTCCGGTTCCCGGTTCCCAGTTCCCTGTTCCCCGCTGTTCCGCCCTTCCACTAAGCCCCAATCCCGGCTATGTTTTCGGGCTCCAAAGACCCTCCCCGGGGGCTGCACCAGCCAGCCCGGGGCATCCGTCCACAGGAAAGGTGCCATGGTCCGACCGTACGAAGTGGTGTACATCTTCGACAGCGCGCTCGAAGAGCCGGCAATCAATGAGCGGCTCGAACGGTATCACGCGCTGGTCAAGCACACCGACAGCGAAGCCCCCCGTCTCAACCACTGGGGCAAGCGTTCCCTCGCCTACCCGATCAAGAAGCGCGAGATGGGCTACTACGTCGTCGCCAATTTTCAGGCGGAAACGACGGCGCTGCCCGAGTTCGAGCGTGCCATCAAGCTCGACGATGGCGTGCTGCGCTTCCTGGTCGTCGCCGACGACAAGGATTACACCCTCAGCCGCGAGCCGGGTGACCGCAAGTTCGAGGAGGAAGAAGAATGAAGCGCAGCCGCAAGGGCGATCCGCTCGCCGAACAGGGCATCCGGTACGTTGACTACAAGGACGAGAAGCTGCTCCAGCGCTTTCTCACCGAGCGCGGCAAGATCCTGCCGAGCCGCCTTTCGGGTATCAGCGCCCGGCACCAGCGCCAGATCAGCACCGCGATCAAGCGCGCCCGTTACCTCGCGCTCCTGCCTTACGTGAAGAGGGGCGGCAACTGACGCACGCCAGCCCGGCCGCGCCGGGATCGACGGCCCGTGTGTCGCCGGGTTGGCTGCTGCTGGTCGTCGTGTACTTGCTGGTCGCCCCGGGCATTCTCCTGCTCGGACCGCTGGCCGGGCTCCTCCTGGTGGCCCGGCCAGTTTCACGTCAGGCCTGGGTCACCGTCATCCTGGCCGCAACGTGGTGCCTGCTCTGGGTGGTGCAGCCGGGCGACCTGCACGAACAATTCCTCCGCGCCTACAGCGTGGCCGTCATTGGCGCCTGGATCGTGCTCGTGGCCCAGGCACCTGAGCGGGGGCTCCGGCAGGCCGTGCTGGCCATCGCGGTCGCCTGCGCGGTAACCTTCGGCTGGATGTTCGCGCTGGGCATTCACTACGGCGAGGTCCAGTCGTCTGCGGCCCGGGCCTTGTCGAATTTCTGGCTCGCGCAGGCCCGGCTGGCGGAGCAGTTCTGGGGTGAATCGCGCGCCGAGATGAGCGCACCGCTCTTCGAGCTGGCGGGCCAGTCCCGGATGCTCGCTGAGATGGTCCCGGGAGGCCTGGTGCTGGCGACGCTTGCGGGCCTGGCGCTCGCCTGGCGGGGCCACTTCGGGCTCGCGGCGCGCCCGCTGCTCGCGGCACCGAAGCCGGTCGCCGGCTTCACGTTCAGCGATCACGCGGTGTGGCTCGTAGTGATCAGCCTGGCGTTGCTGCTGATCCCCGGGGCTGCCGCGGTGCCCGGCGTGGAGCAGGTGGCGGCCAACGTGCTGCTGGTGATGCTGGTGCTTTATGCGCTCCGCGGCGCTGCAGTGTTCCGCGCGGGGACCGGGCGCGTGTCGCCGCTGGGCATCGCGCTCTACACCGTGCTCACGGTGCTCATGTTTGTCTTCGTGGCGACTGGCCTGACCGTTCTCGGGCTTGCCGACACCTGGCTCGATTTCCGGCGCCGGATGGCGCCGTCCACCGGAGGAACCAAGTGATGATGGAAGTGATTCTGCGCGAAGACGTGAAGTCCCTTGGCAAGGCCGGCGAGCTCGTGCGGGTGAAGCCCGGCTACGCGCGCAACTTCCTGCTGCCTCACGGCCTGGCCTACGAGGCGACCGAGGGCAACAAGAAGCGCATCGAGGCCGAGACCCGGGCACGCGCGTCGAAGGCGAGCGCCGAGAAGGCCGCCGCCGAGCGCTGGCCGCCCAGCTCGGCGCCCTCACCGTGACCCTGCAGGGCAAGGCCGGCGAAGAGGGCAAGCTCTTCGGCTCGATCACCGTCGCAGGACATCGCCGACGGCGCTCGCGACGCAGGGCCACACAATCGACAAGCGGCGCATCGAGCTGGAGCATCCGATCAAGACGCTCGGCTATCACACGGTCACCGTGCGGCTGCATCCGGAGGTTCACGCCGAGGTACAGGTTACATCGTCGCGGAATAGGACGGTGCCGCTGGGCGCCGGCATCGCCTATGTCGACGGGCCCCGGCTGGCCCGATCGCTCTTCGCGGCCGCCGACTGGGTGGCGGCGGGCCGGGAGGAGATCAACCGCATCAACGTCTTTCCCGTACCCGACGGCGACACCGGCACCAACTTCAGCCTGACCCTTCGCGCCGTCGCCGACGCCCTCCGGGCGCTCGGCGACGCACCGCTTCCGGACACCGCCAGCACGATGGCGCGCGCCGCCGTGCTCGGCGCCCGCGGCAATTCGGGGATGATGCTCGCGCATTTCCTGCATGGGCTTCGCCGAGTCGGTGGGACCGACAAGCGCACCGCCACGGTGGTCGAGCTGGCCGCCGCGATCCGCGACGGGGCGCCGACAACTCTGGACGCAGTCGCTCGACGAGCCGCGCGAGGGCACCATCCTCACGGTGGCCCGCGAGGCCGCCGCCGCCGGCGGAGCGCGCCGCGACCACGACCGACGACATCGGCGAATTCATGCGGCAGATGCTCGCGGGAGGGCGAGGCCGCCCTCGCCCAGACGCCGGAGCTGATGGCGGTGCTGAAGGAGGCCGGAGTGGTCGACGCCGGTGGCATGGGCTTCGTCCGGATGCTCGAGGGCGTGGTCCGCTTCATCGAAGGCGACCCGATCCTGCCCGGCCGAACCCTTCCAGGCGGGCGAGCCCGACTTCTCGCCGCCGCGCTGATCGAAGTCGCCGCCGAGCGGGACTTCCAGTTCTGCACCGAGGTGCTGGTCCGCGGCGAGCAGCTGCCGCCCGCCAACGAAGTGCGCGCAGGCCATGCATGCCTTCGGCGGCTCGCTGGTGGTCGCCACGGGTCGGATATCCTCGAAGATCCATGTGCATACCGACACCCCGGACGCCGTCTTTACCTATGCAGCGCGCTGGGGCCAGGTCGTGGCGACCAAGGCCGACGACATGCGGGCCCAGCACCGGAGGCTGGCCCACCCGGAGCGCCGCCCGGTGGCCGTCGTCTGCCGACAGTTCCGCCGACCTCGCCGACGCGGTACTCGATCGGCACCACATCACGCTGGTTCCCCTGCAGGTCATCTTCGGGGAC
Source organism: uncultured Gemmatimonadales bacterium (assembly GCA_963789925.1). Lineage (GTDB taxonomy): Bacteria > Gemmatimonadota > Gemmatimonadetes > Gemmatimonadales > GWC2-71-9 > JAGGAG01. The sequence continues at coordinate 150,735 of CAWBMQ010000004.1, read as the reverse complement.
CAGGTCTTCCGGGACCGGCTCGAGTTGAAGCCGGAGGAGTTCTACCGCCGGCTGCGCGCCGCGAAGGAGCTCCCCACGACCTCGCAGCCGACGCCAGGCGAGTTCGTCCGGGTGTTCCGGGAGGCGCGCGACGAGGCCGACGAAGCGGTGGTCCTGCTCGTCTCCGGTACGCTGTCGGGTACCTTCCAGTCGGCGCACGCGGCGCTCAAGGCGGCCGGGATCGACGGGGTGTACCTGTTCGACAGCCGGTCCGCCTCGCTCGGGCTCGGGATGCTGGCCCTGCGGGCGGCCGAGCTGGCCGAGTCGGGCTGGCCGGCCGCCGAAATCGCGAAGGAACTCGAGCGGGTCCGGGAGCAGTCGGGCATGTTCCTGACGGTGGATAAGTACGACAACCTGCTCCGCTCGGGCCGGGTGAGCCGGGGCAAGGCGTGGATCGGCGGCCTGCTCGACGTGAAGCCGATCCTGTCGCTGACGGATGCCGGCCGGGTGGTACCCGTCGACCGGGTACGGGGCCGGGAGCAGCTGGTGCCGAGGGTGCTGTCACTGCTGGAGCGGAAGCTGCACCCCCCGCCCCACTGCCATCCGCTTCGGCGTTGCACACGCCGAGGCGCCGGAAGAGGCGGAACGGGTGCGGAACGCGCTCGTGGCCGCATACCAGCCGCGGGACTGTTCGTCTCGCTGGCCACCGGGGTGCTCGGCACCCACGTGGGATTCGGCGCGTGGGGCGTGTTCTACCAGGTGGAGGACGGGACACCCGCTCGCGTGTCAGCCACGTGAGCCGCCTCCCCGACCCGACCCGGCGTCATCATGGCCTGCCTCGCGCCGTCGCGCAGGCGGTCCAGGCAGCCGAGGATCGAAGGCGCGCGGCCTGGTGGTCCTGGACCTGCGGCGGTGAGCGACACGGCCGACTTCTTCATCATCGCGTCGGGTACGTCCGACGCCCACGTTCGCGGCATCGCCGACGCGGTGCTGGACGCGCTCGGGCAAGCAGAACAATGACCCGCACCACGTCGAGGGACTACAGGGCGGCCGCTGGGTGCTGCTCGACTTCGTCGACTTCGTGGTGCACCTGTTCCATCCGGAGGCCCGCGCCTTCTACCAGCTCGAGCGCCTCTGGGACGACGCACCGGTCGTCTTCCGCGGCAGTGACGACTCCTAGCTTCGGCGGCCGGGTGCGACTCGTCCTGGCACTGGCGGCGCTCGCCCTCGCCGTGCCTGCCACAGCCCAGGCGCAGTACTACTTCAACGGGTACTTCGGCCAGAACAAGGTCCAGTACGCCAAGTTCGACTTCCAGATCATCCAGACCGAGCACTTCGACATCTATTTCTATCCGTCGGAGCGCCAGGCGTCGCTCGACGTGGCCCGGATGGCGGAGCGGGCCTATGCCCAGCTCTCCCGCATCCTGAACCACCAGTTCACCGAGCGGAAGCCGATCATCCTGTACGCTTCCCACACCGACTTCGGGCAGACCAACACCACCGAGGTGGGCGAGGGCACCGGGGGTGTCACCGACTTCTTGCGCCAGCGGAACGTGCTGTTCCTGCAGGGAGCGCTGAAGGAGACGGAGCACGTCCTCACGCACGAAATGGTGCACCAGTTCCAGTTCGACATCTGCTCCCGCGGCAAGGCCGGCGCGACGTGCAGATCATCGCATCGGTGGCGCCGCCGCTGTGGTTCATGGAGGGCATGGCGGAGTACCTCTCGCTCGGGCCGACGACGCCGGAAACCGCGATGTGGCTCCGCGACGCGGTCTTCGAGGGCAACCTGCCCAGCATCGCGCAGCTGACCCTCGACCCCAACATCTTCCCCTACCGGTACGGCCATGCCCTCTGGAGCTACATCGGCGGGCGCTGGGGCGACGAGGCGGTGGGCGCCATCCTCAATGGCACCCTCGCGGGCGGCATTGACGGGTCCATCAAGCGGAACCTCGGCCTCACCACCGAGCAGCTCTCGCAGCAGTGGCGTGACGCGGTGTTCAAGGATTACCTCCCGGAGGTCGGTGAAACGGAGCAGGCGAAGCAGATCGCCGCCGTGTCGCTGAACGAGGCCCGCTCGAAGGGACGCCTGCACATCGCCCCCGCCCTCTCGCCCGACGGCAGCCAGATCGCGTACTTCAGCGAGCGGGACGGCTTCTCCATCGACATGTACCTGGCCGACGGCGCCACCGGCAAGGTCCAGCGCCGCCTGCTCAAGCCCACCTGGAGCAGCAACTACGAGACGTTCCGCTTCCTCAACAGCCAGGCCGCGTGGTCGCGGGACGGCAAGTACCTCGCGGTGACGGGCCGGCGCGGCAAGTACGACGACATCATTGTGCTCGATCCGAAGCGCAACAAGACGGTGAAGCGCATCACGGTGAAGCTCGATGGCCTCACCACGCCGAGCTGGAGCCCCGACGGCAAGCAGCTCGTCTTCACGGGGTACGTCGGCGGGTTCTCCGACCTGTTCATCGTGAACGCGGACGGCTCCGGCCTGAAACGGCTCACGAACGACCCATACGCTGACCTGCACCCCGCATGGTCGCCCGACGGCAAGTCGATCGCGTTCACGACCGACCGGGGACCGGGCACCAACTTCGAGGTGCTGAGCGCCGGGAACTTCCGCATCGGCCTGTTCGACCTCGCATCGGGACAGACCCGGGTGCTCGATCACATGGACCACGGCAAGAACATCAACCCCGCCTGGTCGCCCGATGGCAAGGCGCTGGTGTTCGTGTCGGACCGCAGCGGCGTGAGCGACCTGTACCTCTACGATTTCCCGCGCGATGAGGTGTTCCAGCTCACCCACCTCCAGACCGGCTCGGCAGGCTTCACGCCGCTGTCGCCGGTACTGAGCTGGGCGCCCGACGCCGACAAGGTCGCGTTCATGTACTACGAGAAGGGCGGCTTCAACGTCTACCTGCTGAGTAACCCGCGGGCGCTCGCGCGCACACCATGGCGCGCTCCGGCGCCCGAGGACACCGCGCGGCGGGCCGTCGAGGTGGTGACACGGATAGCGCCCGACAGCGTCGCGGCACGCCCCGAGGTTGGCGAGGGCGGCTCCATCTACCGTGGCAAGCAGGGTTTCCGTCGCGCCGATTCCGTGCCGAAGCCGGCGGACAGCGCGAACGCGGCCGTCCCCGAACCACTCTCCATTTCGCGCCTGCTCGACTCCGCGACGCTCGCCCTGCCCGACACCAGCGAGTTCGCGTTCCAGAAGTACCGGAAGCACTACACCCCTGACTACGTCGCGCGGCCGCAGGTGGGTTACGTGCGCGACAACACCGGCAACGGCATCTACGGCAGCACGGCGATCACCCTGAGCGACGTGCTCGGCAACAACCAGCTCGCCTTCGGGATCGCGATCAACGGGCGGATCAACGAGGCCTTCGCCACGGCGTCGTATGCGAACCTGTCCAGCAGGGTCAACTGGTCCATCGGGGCCACTCAGATCCCGTACTACTTCGCCGAGCCCAGTACCATCAACGACCTGCCGGGTGGCGGGTTCGAGACCCGGATCAACACGCGGCGGCTGCTGAGCCGGTATGTGCAGGGCACTGCCTGGTATCCGCTGAGCCGCTTCCGGCGGATCGAGTTCGACCTTCGCGTCGGCTTCATCGACGACGCGCTCGTCAGCTATGTGCAGTCGTACGATGCCGAGGGCTTCCCCACGGACAACGCCCGGTACCAGACCATCAGCCAGCCCGACGTGTTTTTCACCCTGCCGACCGTGGCGTACACATTCGACAACACCATTTTCGGCTATGTCGGCCCGTACCTTGGCACGCGCTATCGCGTCGCGCTGAGCCAGAGCATCGGCACCTGGCAGTACACCCAGCTCCTGCTGGACTACCGCCGGTACACCCAGATCAAGGGACCCGTGGTCTTCGCGTTCCGGGGCCTGTTCTATGGCCGGCGCGGGCCTGACGCGAGCCAGTTCGACGTATTCATCGGCACGCCCGACATCGTGCGAGGCCACACCTCGGGCTCCTACCAGCGCAACGAATGCCAGATCTCCAACTCGAACGGGATCTGCCTGCCACTCAACCGCCTGGTGAGCCAGCAGCTCGCCGTGGCCAATTTCGAGCTGCGCTTCCCGCTGCTCACGCCCCAGATGAAGTTCATGCCCAAGGGACTGCCCCCCATCGAGGGCGTGGCCTTCTTCGATGCCGGCCTGTCCTGGAACCAGAACAGCGTGATCAAGTGGAGCCTGCCGGACAACGCCAGCAGCCCGATCAACTACCGGGCGCCAATCGCGGCCTGGGGCGTCGGTGCCCGGATGAACCTCTACGGGCTCCTGATCCTCCGGCTCGACTGGTCGTTCCCGCTGCAGCGCTCACCCTACTACGGCAACTACGTGACCCTGAGCCTCGGGCCGACGTTCTAGGCGGATTTCACTGCCGCGCCAGCGAGCCGGCGTTGTTATCTTTGGCGTCGTGAATGTCCGCCACCTCCTCCTGGTCGGCACCCTGCTGGCGGCGGCCTGCGACAAGTCCGGTCGCGAGCCCCTCGCCGCACTGCCGCTGGTTCTCCATTCACCCGGCCCGACGACACTGCTTCGCCTCCCCGCGCATGGGGGCGACGCCGTGGCCTATCGCAGCGCCGACCTCACCCCTCTCGGTTGGTCGGTCGCCCGGGTACCCGCCATCCGGCGATTCATCGGCGCAGACCTGGATCAGGGGCTGGTTTACGCCCTCGATTCCGCGCGCACCCTGGTCGCCATCGACCTGCGGGCCCGGCGCGCGCGGGTCCTCCGAAAGGGCGTCCGCACTGCTGTCCTCGGGCCGGACGGCACCCTGTTCGCCGTGGACACCAGCGGCAAGGTCACCGAAGTGCGCGGGCGCCGTCCGCTCACGCTCACCGATGCCCTTCCCGCCAGCGCCACCTCGCTCGTCGGTACGGCCTCGGGACGACTGCTCGTGCTCCCGACACCGCGCCGGGCGGACCTGACCGTGTACGAGCCCGAGGGCCCGTCGGAAACCATGGCGGTACCAAAAGGTGCTGCGACCGCCACGCTTGCCGGTGACCTCGTTGCGGTCGCCGCCGACTCGGCGGTGGTCCTCGCGGATCCCTCCGGCGCGAAGAAGCCCGAACTCATCGATGTCTCCGGTCATGCACGGGCGGTCATGTTCTCGCCATCGGGCCATCGCCTGTATGTGGGGCGCGACGACGACGATATCCTGGCCTTTGACCGCTACTCCGCCCGGGAGCGCGACGGGATCGACGTCCCCGGTGGTGCCATCGACCTGCGCGGCGACCTCTACGGGTTGTGGCTGCTGGCGCGGTCCCGGAAGGGTGACACCCTGAGCGTGGTGGACCTGACCGCTCGCAGCGTCGTGGCGCGGACGGTCACCGAGTGGGACGACGACCTGCCGCTGATCGCACCACCCTTCCTGCTCCTCGTGCGCAAGGGGCGCGACATCGTCGGCCTCGACCTGGAACGCGATGGGCTTCGGACTCGTGGACAGGTAGCGAGGGCGGCAGACGACATCTGGGTGCCTCTCGCGTGGGCCCCGCCATCGGCCGAAGAAGTCGTCGTTGCCGCGGCCACCGATACGCTCGGGACACCGGTCGACTCTGCCGCCACCGGCCCGGGCCAGCGATTCTTCCTGCAGGTGAGCAGCTCGAGAAACCCGGCATGGGCCCGGGAGCTTGCCGAGAAAATCGCGGCCGCCGGCATCAACGCCAGCGTTGTCGACCCTGCCAATGCCGACGACGTATATCGTGTCGTCGTGGGACCGTTCGGTACGCGCGAGCAGGCCGATTCGGCCAGTCGGTCCCTTGGCATGCCGTCCTTCGTCATCAGCGGGCCCGGCACGCCGGCGCCCTGACCTTTCCTTCCCTGCACAGGATCCAGCGATGAAGCTCACGAAGCTCGAGCTCTCCGGCTTCAAGTCGTTCGCCGACACCGTCGAGTTGACCTTCGAGTCCGGCGTCACCGCCATCGTGGGTCCCAATGGCTGCGGCAAGTCGAACGTATCCGACGCCGTGCGATGGGTGCTCGGCGAGCAGTCGGCGCGCCTGCTCCGCGGCGGCAAGATGGAGGACGTGATCTTCCAGGGGGCGGCCACCCGCCGCCCGGTCAACGTTACCGAGGTCTCCCTCTACCTCGACAACACCGACGGGGCCCTGCCGATCGCCTATCGCGAGGTGGTGATCACCCGGCGGCTCTCCCGGTCGGGCACCAGCGAATACCTCCTCAACAAGGCGCCCGTCCGGCTCCGCGACATCCAGGATCTGCTGCGCGGCACCGGCCTCGGCAGCGATGCCGGCGTGGTCATCGAAGCGAAGATGATCGAGCTGCTCCTCTCCGATCGTGCCGACGAGCGGCGGTCGCTGTTCGAGGAGGCGGCGGGCATCGGCCTCTATCGCGACCGCAAGCACAGCACCGAGCGCCGTCTCGAGGAAACGCACCAGGACCTGCAGCGGGTAGAGGACCTGATCGCCGAAGTACAGTCGCAGTTGCGCAGCCTTGCCCGCCAGAAGGGGAAGGCCGAGCGGCACGCCAAGCTGACGGAGGAGAAGTTCGCGCTGCAGCTCACGCTGGCGCAGCGGCACCTGCAGCGCCTGTCGAGCGACGCCGACAGCATGACGCACGTTATGCCGAGCTGGAGCCGGTCCTGCCGGCGCGGCGCCAGGCGCTCGCCGAGTCGGAGCAGCGCCGGGAAGAAGCGGGCCGCACCCGTCATTCCGCCGAGGCGGAGCGCACCGAAGTCTCCTCCCGTCTCGCGTCGGCGCGGGTCGAACTCGGCAGGCTCGAGGGCGACCTCGCCGTGGCAGCGGAGCGGCTTGGCAACGCCGCAGCGCGACGGCTCCGGGCCAGCGACGAACGGGGCCAGATGGAAGCCCGCGCCGCCCAGGCGGCCGTGGAGCACGAGGCGGCGCTGGTCGAGCGCAGCGACGCCGACGCCGAACATGCGCGGCTGCAGGCCGAACTGGGTTCGCGGGCCGAGAACGAGGAGGGCGTGCGCCAGCGCCTCGCCGACCAGCGCGACGTGGTGCGTCGGCTGGATCAGGAGGCACAGCAGGCGCTCCAGACGAGCACCTCGCTCGAGAGCGAGCGAGCGGCGCTCGAGCACGAACTCGCCGGGCTGCGCGAGCGCGCCCAGCAGGCGCAGGCGCAGCGGGAAACGCTGCGCACCGAACTCGCGGACGCCGAGCGCCGGCGTGATCACCAGGTGGAACGGGCTGCCTTCCACGGGTTTGAGCAGCGGCGTGCAGGCGTCGAGGTCGAGGCGGCCCGTCATCATGTTGCCGAAATGCGGGAGCGCGAGGCCCATGATCGCGCCACGCGCCGGAGCGCCGAGGAGTCGCTGGCCCAGCTGACCGCCCGCCGGCAGGCGCTGGAGGAACTCGAGCGTGAGCGCGTCGGGCTCGCCCCGGCCGCCGCGGCGCTGATGGCGGCGCGCGACCGGTTCGGCAGCGACGTCCTCGGGCCCCTGAGTGACTTCCTCAGCACCTCGCGCGAGGATGCCGACCTGGCCGAGCGCCTGCTCGGCGACTGGGTGCACGCGGTGCTGGTGCGCGACATCGATGCCATCCCGGCGATCCAGGCCTGGCATGCGGAGCATCAACCCGGCGCACTCGTACTGCTGCCCGCCAATCCCGGCCCGCGCTTCGGCAACGACCAGCACCCGCTCGCCGATCGCGTGCGGGCTGAAGGACCGGCGGCGGCGTGGGTGCAGGCGGTCCTGCACGGGTCCGAGGTCCTCGACAGCGCCGGCCTCGTCCTCCGTCGCGCCACCGGTGCCGTGTTCCTTTCTGGCGCACTCACCCAGAGTGGGCCGCTGCGCCGCCGCGCCGAACTCGGCAGCCTCGGTTCGGATGTCGAAACGGCGGAGCGCCACTTCCAGCCGCCGAGGCGGCACTGGCAGCAACGCTCGCGAAGTTCGCGGCAGCTGAAGCAGCGCTGGCGTCGGCCGTGAGTGCCTTCGATGCCGCTCGAGAACTCGAGCGCCAGGCCGTTTCGGCGCGTGAGGAGACGCTGCGTCACGTCGCATCGTTGCAGCGCGAGGTTGCGTCGAGCGAACAGCAACTCGAGCGGCTGCGCGAGCGGCTCCAGGCGGCCGAGCGCCGCGTGGCCGAGATCAGCACGCTGCTCGAGGAACTCGGTGTCGGGCGCGCCCGCCGGGATGAGGCCATCGGGACAGCCCGGGCCCAGCAGCAGGCGCTGGAAGCCGAGCAGGAAACGGCGCGGGAGCAGCGGGTGCACTGGCAGGTACAGGAGGCTCACGTGGCGGCCCGGCTCCGCGCCGCCGTCGAGCGCGCCGAGCGGGTGAATGAGCTCCGGGCCCAGGCTGCGGCCTCGGCAGGGGCGCTTGCCGTCGAGCTCGAAGAGCTCGAGCGCACCACCCGCGCGCTCGAGGTGCAGCAGGCGGAGTGGCGCACCGCGCGCGACGAGCGCCGCGTGGCGCGTCTCGAGCTCGAGGCCGCTGCCACCGATACGGAGCTGGCCCTCGCCGAGGGGGAGGCCGAACCTGGTGAACGCCGAGCGGATCCTCGCCTCCACCCGCGGCGAGGTGGAATCACTGGTGGAGGAGAGCCATCGCCTCCAGGTGGAGCTGACGGAAGCGGCCGGGCAGCGCCGCCGCATCGAGGAGCGGGTCGAGACCGAGTGGCGGAAGCCGCTGGTCGCACTGCTCGAGGGATTCACCCCGCTCGACCTCGACCTCGAGACGCTGGAGGCCGAGGCGGCGCGCGTGGTGGAGCAGCTCGAGGGCATCGGGCCGGTGAACCCGCTGGCGGTCGAGGAGCACGCCGAGGAAAGCAAGCGGCTCGAGTTCCTCACCACGCAGCGAGACGACCTGGTGAGCGCGCGGCAGTCGCTGCTGCAGGCGATCCGCGAGATCGACGGCACGGCGCGCACCCTGTTCCTGGAGACGTTCACGGCCGTGCAGGGCCACTTCCAGAATGTGTTCCAGACCCTCTTCGGCGGCGGGGAATGCGAGTTGCGCCTCGCCGACCCGGACGATCCGCTCGAGAGCGAGATCGAGATCCACGCCTCACCCCGGGGCAAGAAGACGCAGCGCATCCACCTGCTGTCGTCGGGCGAGCGCACGCTCGTTGCGACGTCACTGCTCTTCAGCATCTACCTCACGAAGCCAAGCCCCTTCTGCCTCATGGACGAAGTGGACGCACCGCTCGACGACGCGAACGTCGGCCGCTTCACCCGCCTGCTGGACGAGTTCAAGCACTCGACGCAGTTCATCGTGATCACGCACAACCCGCGCACCATGCAGGCCGCCGATGCGGTCTACGGCGTCACCATGCAGGAGCCCGGTGTGTCGACGATCGTCGGGGTGCGGCTCGGCGAGCACCACGAAGACGGGAAGGAAGTCCGGCTCCAGGATACCAGGCAGCAGGGAGTCCAGCCGCGAGACGGCACCGACACGGAAGTCGAGGAGGTAGTAGAGGCATGAGGCGCTCAGCATGCTGGTAGTCATGCGGCCGGGTGCCACAGCCGAGGAAGTCCGGCAAGTGGTCGCCACGATCGAGGAGCTGGGCTACGAGGCGCGCCCCATGCCGGGCCGGCAACGCACGACCGTCGGCCTCGTCGGCAATGACGGTCGTGTCGATGGGTCCCGCATCGCAGCGCTGCCCGGCGTTGCCGAGATCATTCATGTCACCAAGCCGTACAAGCAGGTCTCCCGCGAGTGGAAGGGCGACCCGACCATCGTGCGGCTGCCGGGAGGCATCACGATCGGCGGCGCCGACGTGGCGATCATGGCGGGACCTTGCTCGGTCGAGAGCGAGGCGCAGATCCTCGAGGCCGCCCGCGCCGTCGCGCAGCCGGGGCGTCCATCCTCCGTGGCGGCGCATTCAAGCCCCGCTCCTCGCCCTACTCCTTCCAGGGCCTGGGTGCCGAAGGGCTGCGGCTCCTCGCGATGGCCCGCGCGGAAACCGGCCTGCTGATCATCACTGAAGCGATGGACGCCGAAGAACTCGACCAGGTGGTCGAGGTGGCTGATATCGTGCAGATCGGTGCCCGCAACATGCAGAACTATTCCCTGCTCCGGAGCGCAGGACGCTGCGGCAAGCCGGTCCTGCTCAAGCGCGGCCTTTCGGCCACGGTCCAGGACCTCCTGCTCTCGGCCGAGTACCTGCTCGCCGAGGGCAACCAGAACGTGATCCTCTGCGAACGCGGCATGCGGGGCTTCGACAGCGTCACCCGGAACATCTTCGACCTGGCAGCGATTCCGGTGGTGCACCACCTGTCGCACCTGCCCATCGTGGCCGATCCGAGCCACGGCACGGGTCGACGCGACATGGTGATCCCGATGGCCCGGGCCGCGGTCGCGGCCGGCGCCGATGGGTTGCTGGTCGAAGTGCATCCCACGCCCGAGCGCGCCCTGTCGGACGGGGCGCAGAGTCTCGATCCCGCGCAGTTCACCACCCTGATGCGGGAAGCCCGGGTCATCGCCAAGGCCATTGGCCGCGCCATCCCCGTGCCTGTCGGAGTCACCGCGTGAAGATCCTCCCGATGATGTCCCTGCTCGCCCTGCTCGCTGCCCCGGCCGCCGTGGGGGCGCAGGACAACGCGGACGAGATCGTCGGGCGGGCCGCGCGAGTCTATCGCAGCCTCTCCTCGCTGCGGGCCGACTTCAAGCAGGTGATCGACGATGAGGCGGTGGGAACGTTCGAGAGCCGGGGAACCATGGTGCAGGCGGGGCAGAACAAGCTGACCATGCGGTTCAGCGACCCGAAGGGCGACGCCATCGTGCTCGATGGCAAGTTCGTCTGGGTCTACACGCCGAGCACCACGCCGGGTCAGGTGCTCCGGATGCCGATTCCCACGGGTCCGGTATACGGCTTCAACGTGCTCGCCTGGCTGCTGGACAAGCCGACCGAGCGCTATCGCTCGAAGTACGTCAAGCGTGACTTCGTGGATTTCGTGCAGACCGACGTCATCGAACTCGTGCCCCTGGCCGACGACCTGCCCTTCCGGAAGGCGACCCTCTGGCTCGATCGTGACACCGCGCTGCCCCGCAAGGTCATGATCGAGGAGCGCGCCGGCGGCACCCGCACGCTCACGCTCTCCAAGCTCAGGACCAATGACGCCGTGACCGACAAGACCTTCCAGTTCGACGTGCCAAGCGGCGTCAGGGTCATCGAGCAGTCATAGCTTCCCGCAGGGCCGCCTCGATCTCGGCGGCCTTCGAGTCGGCCAGTCCGCCCTTCCGCGCCACCTTCAGCGCCTCCAGCCCCATCACCGCGTAGAGCCGCCGGGCCTCGTCGTCGAGGGCCTCGAGGTGCGCACGGACGGTGCCGGCGTCACCGCGGACGATCGGGCCGGTGAGGGCATCGGTGGCACCGCGCATCTCCAGGTTGCGCCATGTCCCTTCGAGGAGCGGCAGGAAGATCCTTCCGGCTGCGTCAGCAGGGATGCCCGCGGCGAGTGCCAGCCGCTCAGCCAGCGCCGACAGTGCCACGGTGTAGTTGCTCACGATCACGGCCGCCGCATGGTAGAGCGGCTTGTCGGCAGACTTGATCTCCAGCGCCTGCATGCCGAGCAGCCTGGCGAGGTGCCGGCCCGCAGCCACCGCAGCCGGGTCACCCTCGAGCACGGCGAAGGCCGCCTGCAATCGCTCGGCGGCGTCGCTGTCGCCCGCGAGGGTCTGCAGCGGGTGGAAAGATCCGAGGCCGGCGGTGAGCCCCTCGAGCGCCGAGAGCGCCGAGCGGTCACGCAGCCCGGAGCAATGCAGGACCACGGTCGACGTGATCCGTGCCTCCCTCAGCCGCCTGGCCACATCCCCGATCGCGTCGTCGGGGACCGCGACGAGGATGATGGTCGCGCCCTCGAGCGCGCGCGTCCATGGCTCAAGCGAACCATTGATGCCGGGTGGGAGGTCTGACTTGCGGCGGGTGCAGACGAGCACCGGGACCGATGCGCGCGTGAGCGCCAGGGCGAGGGCCCGCCCCGCCCGGCCGGCACCGATGATGGCGACCGTCGGGCGGGTCCCCTCGGGGGGAGTCATTTGATCAGCGCGCGACGGGCCCTGCCACCGGCGCGGCGCTGGCCAGCGTCAGGAGCTGCTTCGGTGATTGTGCCTTCCGGAGCAGCGTGATCGCCATCTGCACCTGCGGGTCATCCTGCGCCCGGCGGCGGAATTCGGCCGGACGCCCGAAAACGTAGCGGCTGATCTCGTACCCCAGCTGCTGGTCCACGAGTGAGGTCCCGGCCTGGAACGTGGCCGGCGACATCGTGATGCCCTTCGCCTTGAGCCGATCATAGACCTGCTGCCGCATCTGCGCCGTAACCTGGAAGTTCTCGTTCTTGACCAGCTTGTCGCGCTTGGCGTCGAGCGCGTACGTGGTCAGCACGTCGCGGTACGCCTGCACCTTGGTCGCCCAGCCCCTTGATGAACTCCCGCTCGGACATCGTCAGCGTGTCGGGGCGGACGATGAGGTCGGGCACGATGCCGCCGCCGCCGCGAACGATGCGCCCGTCATCGGTATGGAAGATCGGACGTGCCTTCATGGCGGAATCGGCCGCCGAGGCCGAGTCGCCGGCCGCCAGCGGGTTGCCCTCGGCGATCGCCTGCAGCACCTGGTCCTGCTCGTTGTCGGCCTTCCGCTGGATCGTACGGCCACTCGGCGTATACCAGCGCGCCGTGGTGAGCTTGAGGGCGGTCTCCTGCCCCAGCGGATAGAGCGTCTGCACGAGGCCCTTGCCGAACGTCGGCGTGCCCACGATCAGCGCGCGATCGTGATCCTGCAGTGCACCGGCGATGATCTCGGCGGCGCTCGCCGTGCCCTCACTCACGAGCACCACGATGGGCAGCGACGGATCGAGCTGCTTCTCCTCGTCGTAGAACTGGCGCGTGCTCCCCCGAGCGCGACCGCGGGTGGACACGACTTCCTGGCCCGGATCGAGGAAGAGGTCGGACACCTTGATGCCCTGGTCGAGCAGCCCGCCGGGATTGTTCCGGAGATCGAGGACCATCGCCTTCATCCCCTTGCCTCGCATCGCCGCGATCTCGTCGCGGAGTTCCTGCGCCGAGGATTCCGACACCGGATTGAGCGAGATGTAGCCCACGCCGCCTTCGAACTCGGTGCCGGCAGGCACCGACTTGAAGTGGATGGTCGCGCGATTGAGCTTGTACGGAATCGCCTCGTCGAAGCCGGCGCGACGAATCAGGATCGTCACGTTCGAGCCCGGTTCACCCCGGAGCGCCTTCACGGCCTGATCGCTGTTCCAGCCCTGCGTCGACTTGCCGTCGACCTCGACGATCTGGTCGCCGGTCTGGATGCCGGCACCCTCGGCGGGCGAGTCCGGCAGCGGCGCCACGACGGTGATCCACCCGTCTCGCACGTCGATCTGGATCCCCAGCCCGGCGTAGTTGCCCGAGGTCTTCTCGGTGAGATCCTTGAAGTCCGCTCCGGTGAGCAGCACCGAGTACGGGTCCTTGAGCTCGTCCAGCATCCCGTTGGTAGCCTTGGTGTAGAGCTCGGCCTCGGGGATCGAGTCGACGTAGAAATTGCGAACGTGGTTCAGGACGTCGTCGAACAGGCGGGCCTGCTGGTACACGCCGCCGTCCCCGCCCGTGCCACGCTGCAGGAGCCACCCGCCGCTCAGGAAGGAAAGCGCCGCGACGAGTACCGTGATGCTCCAGCGATGCTTCATGTCTGCCTCCACCTCTGTGCCAGCTCCGCCCACGCCGCCTCGGCGAGGCGGTCAGCGGGCAGTTCCGCATTCAAATGTTGCACACCCGGTCCGGACGCCGCCAGATACGCAGCGGCCACGCGGGCGTGAAAGTCGGCTCCCTCTGCTTCCATCCGGTCGCGCGTCTTGCCGGCGCTGGCCTGCCTCGCGCGTCCTGCCTCCGGCGTCACGTCGAGCACCAGGGTGAGGTCCGGCTCCAGGCCCCCGGTGGAAACCCGATTTGCCGCAGTGACCAGGTCAGCCGGCAAGCCGCGCCCCGCCACCTGATAGGCCTGCGTCGACAGGTCGAACCGGTCGGCGATGACGAGCGAGCCCGCCTCGAGTGCCGGCCGAATGACCTTCCGCACCAGGTCCGCTCGCGCCGCGAGCATCAGGAGCAGCTCCGCCTCGGGACCGGCCGCGTGCGAGTGATCCAGCACGATGGCACGGGCCGCCTCGGCCGCCGTCGTCCCACCCGGTTCCCTCACCGCCACAACCGTCGAACCGGTACTGCGTGCCCGCGCCGTCAGTGTCGCGGCCAGCGTGCTCTTCCCCGCACCCTCGGGCCCCTCGAGTACGAGGAAGAATCCGCCCATCAGCCCAGCGTGATGATGCTGCTCGTGGCACCCTTCTCCATGCCAGCGCTGATCTGCTCGTTCACCTTGACCATGAGCTTCTCGAAATTGGCGCGCGCCGTGACGTAACGCTGGCCGATCGTGCTGGTCTCGAGGTCGCGCACGGCGGTCTCGTACGCCAGCGTCGTCGCCTCGTCAGGCATCTGGCCCTGGGCGATGACCGTGTCCACCTGCTTTGCGAGCGTGGAGATCTTCTCCAGTTTCTGCTGGGTCTCCACATCGCCGCGAAGATCCTGTTCCGAGCGCCGCAGCGCCTGGTACTCGGTGGACTGACCGATCAGACGTCCCAGTTCCTGCGCCTTGTCCGAAATCACGGGATCTCGCTCCTCTGCGCGAGCAGGTAGCGCTCGCGGCCGAATAGGTCGTGGTGAATCGTGACGTGCCGCCAGCCGCTCGCGCTCGCCACCGCTGCTGTAGCCGCCGCGCGCGATGCATCCAGTTCGAGGGCGACCCACCCTCCCGGCACGACCACACGCCGGCCATCAAGCAGCAGTCGTTCCGTGGCCTCGAGCCCCTCCGCCCCGCTCTCCAGCGCCATCCGCGGTTCCCAATCGAGCACGGAGGCGTCGAGCGCCGCGTACTCGCGGGGGGCGATGTATGGCGGATTGGCCACCAGCACATCGACCGAGCCCGTCGCCAGCGAAGCCGTCAGGTCGCCCTGGATCAACTCTACCGCCAGGCCGGTGCGGCGGATATTGCCGGCCGCCACGGCGAGCGCATCGGCACTCAGGTCCACGCCGAGGACGCGCTCGTAACACCCCTCGTCGGCCAGGCTCAGCGCGATGCAGGCGCTGCCCGTGCACACATCTGCCACAATACCCCGCGACCCGTGCGTGAGCACCAGTTCCACCAGGCCCTCGGTCTCCGGCCGCGGAATCAGCACCCGACGGTCCACGGCCAGCGTAAGTCGGCGAAAGCCCGCCCGCCCTGAAACATAGGCCAGGGGCTCGCCGCCCGCGCGCCGGTCCACCGCCGACAGGAACACGGCGACCTGCTCACTCGACACCGGCGCGCGCCGGCCGAGGATCGCGTCAACCGGCGAGCCCTCGACCAGATCGGCCCAGAGTCGCAGCGCCTCTCGGCGTGGCTCGGGGACGCGCGCCGCCGCGAGCATTGCGCCGGCGTCGGTGATGAGGTTGCCCAGCAGCACCTCGGCCTCAGTCACGCTGCTGTTCCTCCCGGCTCGCCAGCCGCAGCGCCTCGATCAGTTCGTCGATGTGGCCATCCATCACGTCCGGAAGGTTGTGCACCGACAGGTTGATGCGATGGTCGGTGACACGGCTCTGGGGGAAGTTGTACGTGCGGATCTTTCCCGAGCGATCGCCCGTGCCCACCATCGCCTTGCGCTCGGACGAGCGAGCCGCCTCCTGCTCCGCGATCTTCCGGTCGAGCAGCCGGGCGCGCAGCACTTCCATCGCCTTCAGCTTGTTCTGCAGCTGAGACTTCTGGTCCTGCTGCGATACGACGAGACCGGACGGCAGGTGCGTGATGCGCACCGCGCTGTCGGTCGTGTTCACGCTCTGGCCGCCGGGGCCCGAGGAGCGAAAGACGTCGATGCGCAGGTCCTGCGGGTTGATCTGCACGTCGATCTCCTCCGCCTCAGGCAGCACCGCCACCGTGGCCGCCGAGGTGTGGATCCGCCCCTGCGTTTCCGTCGCCGGGACCCGCTGGACCCGGTGCACACCGGACTCGCGGCGAAGCAGGCCGAAGGCATCGGGTCCGCGAATGGCCAGGATGGCTTCCTTGACCCCACCCATGCCGCCGTCGCTCACCGAAATCGGCTCGACCGTGAGCCGGCGGCGCTCCGCGAATCGCCGGTACAGTCGCACGAGGTCACCGGCGAAGATGCCGGCCTCGTCGCCGCCGGTCCCCGCGCGGATCTCGAGGATGGCGTCGCGATCATCGAGCGGATCGCGCGGCACCAGCAATTCCGCGATCTCGGCCTCGAGCTTCGCCACTCGTGGCTCGAGTTCAGCGACGTCGGCTCGCGCCATCTCGGCGAGTTCGGGGTCGGGCTCGGCCGCCATTTCACGAGCCTGCGCCAGCTCCTCCTGAAGACGGACGAGCCGGTCGTGCGTGCGCACGACCGGCTCGAGCCTCGAGTGTTCCCGCCCCAGCTCCTGGAGGCGCGCAGTGTCCTTCGCGACCTCCGGTCCAGACAATTCGCGCGCGACCTCCGCAGCCCGCGCGAGCGCGGCGCGGAGTCGTGCGTCCATGAATCAGGCCTTCGCGACCGCGTCGGCCGGCTTGTTGTACTTCCGGCGGAAGCGATCCACCCGCCCGGCGGTATCCAGAAGACGCTGCTTGCCCGTGTAATACGGGTGGCACTGGGAGCACACTTCGACGTGGATCGACGACGACGTCGAACGCGTTTCGAAGGAGTTACCACACGCGCAGATAACGGTGAGCGTGTTGTACATCGGATGCAGATCGGACTTCACGGGGACATCTCCTTGGACTTCGGCCCCTTCGAGGCACCGGGCGTGATCACCGGGCGCCATTTTCGGTCAGGGCGTGGTTTTGTAAAGCCTTGGAGTATAACGAGCTAAGGATCCCAGAGCAAGCCGGGTGTCCTGCGCCCTTTGACTTGCTTGTCCAACCTCAGGTAACGTCATGTGACCCCACTCCGGACCCCACCGTGAACCTCTCTGCCATCCATATCCTCCGCCGGGTTCCGCTCTTCAGTGGGCTGGCCGAGTCCGACCTGGCGGCTTTTGCTGCCCTGGTCCGGGAACGGCGATACCCCAAGGGGGCGGTGATCGTCTTCCGGGATGATCCGGGCGATGCGCTGTACGTCGTGGCGGACGGCCAGGTCAAGGTCGTGCTCGTGGCCGAGGACGGGCGCGAAGTCATCCTGTCGGTGCTCCGGGACGGGGACTTCTTCGGCGAAATGAGCGTCCTCGACGACGAGCCCCGCTCGGCACATGTGATCGCCATGGAGGACAGCAGGCTGCTCGCCCTCCGTCGGGAAGATTTCCAGGCCCAGCTCCGCACCTCACCGGGGGTGGGAGTGGCCCTCCTGCGCGAGCTGTCCCGGCGCCTCCGGCGTGCGGACGAACAGATCGGGCGGCTGGTCCTGCTTGACGTGAATGGACGGGTGGCGAGCCTGTTGCTCACCATGGCGGCGGAAGAGGGCGGAGACAAGATCACGCGGCGGCTTACGCACCACACCATCGCGCAGATGATCGGTGCCAGCCGGGAGACCGTCTCCCGGACGCTCCGGAATCTTGTCGAGCATGGTGTCATCGAGGTGAGTCGCAAGGAGATCCTGCTCCGCGACCGCTCGACGCTCGGTCAGGCGGCGCGGCGGGTCTAAGGTCACATTGACAGTCACCCTCACCTTCTGGGGCACGCGGGGCAGCATCCCGGTGTCCGGCCCGGCGACGGCTCGCACCGGCGGCAGCACCCCGTGCGTCACCCTCGAGGCGCCAGGCTCCCCGCTCACGATCCTCGACGCCGGCACCGGTGTCCGCGCCCTTGGCGCCTCGATCGGCGACCGGCCGCTGACTGGCGGTCAGCTGCTCATCTCCCATACACACTGGGACCACATCCAGGGCCTTCCCTTCTTCACACCACTCTGGCATCAGGGCACCTCGCTCACCATTGTCGGTCCCCGGCCCGAGCACGCGTCGCTCGCGTCAGTGCTCGAGCGCCAGATGGATCCAGACGTCTTTCCGGTACCGTTCACGCAGTTCGCGGAGCCCCCCCGCGTTCGTGAAATGCCGGCAGAACCGTTCGAGCTTCCCGGCTACACGGTCCGCCCGCTTCGCCTGAACCATCCCGGCGTGACGTTCGGGTACCGGCTCGAGCGGGAGGCCATGAACACATTTGCCTATGTCACCGACAATGAGCTCGGTCCGGGGCACAACTACAGCGCGGCGTGGCGCGACGGCCTGGGTGCCTGGCTCTCGGGAGCGCAAACGCTGGTACATGACACGATGTATCTCGATGAGGAGTTGCCACAGCGCAGGGGGTGGGGGCACTCCAGCGCCAGCGAGGCGGTGACGCTTGCCGCGAGTACCGGAGTGAAGCGCCTCGTCCTCTTTCATCATGATCCGGGCCGCACCGACGACGCGGTCGACGCGATCCTCGCTACAGCGCGTGAAGATGCGTCGCGTCGCGCGCCGGGGCTCGAGGTTCTGGCCGCGCGTGACGGTCTCGTTCTCCAACTCTAGATCGGGGTCGTCATGACACGCCTGCCGTTCGTCCTGCTCGCGCTGGCGCTGGCTCCCGGGACGCTCCAGTCACAGCAGTCCAGCTTCGCCATCGTGCCGTTCGAGGCCCAGCAGTCGTTCGGGCTCGACCAGGAGACCCTGAGCGCGCTGGGTGGTGGCATCGCGCAGATCCTCGCGAGCGAGCTGAGCCTGAGTCCGGGCGGGAGCGCGGCCCCACGGAGTGCCACCGCCGGGGCGATCTCGAGCCAGGCGCTCGCGAAGACTGCCCGCATCGATGCCGCCACGGCCGCGCAGATCGGGAAGCTGGTCGGGGCAAAGTATGTGATCATGGGGAATTTCGTCGACTACTACGGCAAGTTCCGCCTGAATGTGCGGGTCATCGACGCGCAGACCGGGGCGATCGTGAAAGGATTCTCCAACGAGGATCCCAAGATGCAGGACCGCGACCAGATCTATCTCATTACCCAGACGATCGCCCAGAAAATTCTGCAGGACCTGAAGCTTCCTCCAGCGCCTGCGACCACCGCCGCGGTTCCCGGGGCCGCGGTGATCGCGTTCAGTCTTGGCCTCAAGGCCGAGGATGCGGGGAACAAGACCCAGGCGGCGAGCCTCTACGAGCGCGCCCTGCAGAGCGCGCCCGATTTCCCCGAGGCGAAGGACGCCCTGGCTCGCGTGAAAGGATGAGAATATGACGGTGGCTGCATATCTCGCCGGGCTGCCCGCCGATCGCCGCGCCGAGCTGTCGCGTGTGCGCCGGGTCATCAGGAAGCACCTGCCGAAGGGCTACAAGGAGGGCGTCGGTTTCGGGATGATCACCTGGACAGTGCCGCTGCGGGTCTATCCCGATACCTACAACGGCCAGCCGCTCTGTTACGCCGCACTCGCCGTACAGAAAGGGCACTCGAGCCTTTACCTCATGACGGTCTACGGGAGCAAGACGCTCGCGGCGCAGCTCCGGGCTGGATTCAAGCGGGCGGGCAAGAAGCTGAACATGGGGAAGTCCTGCATTCGCTTTCGTCGCGCCGAGGACCTGGACCTCGACACCATCGGGAAGATCGTGGCGAAGGTGCCGATGCCGAAGTACATCGCCATCGCGAAAGCGGCGCGGCGCACCTAGGCCGGTGCGGTGGCTCTCCGGAGCCCTCGGAGGAGCCCCGCATGGACCGGCAGGATGAGCCCGATCAATTCGAGGTTGTGCTGGTGGAACCAGGGCAAGACCTTGATCACGAGCGCCAGTGCTGCGAGCCCCGCGACGATCGTGGCCACCCTTACCGCCGCGCGAGCGGCCCCGCCACGACCCTTAAGTGCCAGCGGGAGCAGCACCACCAGCACCAGCGAGATGGGCGTAAGGAGCAGCACGTTCTCGTTGTTGCGCGATGACCAGTGATCGGTGAGGAACCACAGGAACAGGAGCAACAGGCCGAGGAACCCCGCCAGGAACGACCAGAGCCCGCCGAGAATTCCAAACCAGCGACGGGCGCTGCGTGATCCCCGCGCCAGGCTACCCAGTGCCGAAAACAGTACTCCCACCAGCAGGCCAACGACGAGCAGCGGGATCCAGGTTGCCTTGGGCGCGTCGGGATCGAACAGGTGCGAACTCCGGTTCAGCTCCTGCTCCCGGCTCACCAGAGGCATCGTCTGCCCCGAGGAGTCGGTCACGCGGGCTGTCCGCAGGTATTCCATCAGGCGACGGGGAAGGAACATGGCCTGCCACGCGGTCATCTCCACGTCGACGGGATGGCCGAGGGCCAGGTTGACCACCACGTAGAGGGGAAGGTTCCATCCGAGGATACGGCGCGTCTCCCACCGCCAGGTGTGCCCCGACGAAAGGCTGTCGAACTGCGGCTTGAGCTGGCCCCCCAGGGCGCGATCTACCGCATCACGGACACGGGTGGAGCAGTTGTCGAGGTAGTAGTTGTAGAAGTAGCCCCGGTTGGCCGGGAGGTCGTTCCACTCGAGGAACTGCTGGAGCGTGGCCGCCTGCGGCGCAGTCAGCGCCAGGTCCTGCAGCACCATTGTCCGGTCGCGCGAGGCGTAGAAGGCGAGTTCGCGATTGGTCGGACGTGCTCCCATCGAGTACCACATCTGGCCGCGCGCAAATCGCAGGATGAAATTCTCCTGCCTGAAATCGAAGAGTCCCCAGTTGTAGGACCAGCTGCTCTTTTTCTGACGATCGGCCACGACGATCGTGTTGTGTCCCCACAACTCCCATACTTCCGCGTCACGCCCGAGCGTCAGGACGCTCACTGCGAGGCTACCGGCGGTGTCGCCCGGAGCGAGTGGTGCGACCTGCCGCGCGGTGGCCTGGCTCGCGAGCGCGAGGAGCAGCAGGACTCCCCCGGTCCATCGCAACGTCACAGCGCCACGTCGCGTCCGGATTCCGCCGACTTGTAGATCGCGTCCATCACTTTGTGCAGCGTTACGTGCTGCGCAAGGTTGGTCGACTTCGCCTCGCCCGCGACCACCGCGAGGAAGTGCGCCCACTCCGCCCGGTGCGACGAAAGCCAGGCGTTCTCGCGGCTCGTCGAGGTGGTGGGTGACACGTCGGTCGCGACTCCATGCAGTTCCTTCCATACCGTCAGCGGGTTGATGGAGGCAGCGCCGCGTTCGGCCCGAAGTCCCATGCCAAACCGCTCGCCCTCCCCCAGGTGGTGCCAGGTGACGTCAAAGAAGATCGATGCACCGTTCTCGCACACCACGAACGCGGAGCCCGACCGCTCGACACCCCGCTCGCGCGTGGGCTTCTCCCACGTGGCGCTGACGCGAACCGGTGTCGGGTTGCCCGCCAGCCACAGCCCGAGGTCGAACATCGCGAGCCCCAGGTCGAGGATGGCCCCGCCGCCCGACTGGTCGCGCCGCTGGCGCCACGGGGCCTGCTGGCGACTGGGACGGAAGACGTGCCAGCTGCCGCGCACGCTGTCCACCTGGCCCAGTTCCCCGCTCTGCACGAAGCTCCGCACCAGCTGTGCATCGGCCCGGTACCGATGATTCATGTCTACCATGACGACCTTGTTCTTCTTCTCCGCCGCCTTCACGATCCGCGCGGCGGACGCCGCGTTCATGGCGAGGGGGCGCTCGCAGAAGACGTGCAGGTTCGCCGCGAGCGCCGCGAGAATGTGGCCCTCGTGCAGGTGCGTCGGGGAGCAGATGACCAGTGCATCGAGCGATTCGTAGTCGAGCACCTGCTCGATGCCCTCGAACGCGTCGGGAATGCCGAACCGGTCGGCGAGGGCCCGGGCCTTGGGGCGGTCGGGATCGGCCAGCGCGACTACCTCCACGCCCTTGGTGCGCTTGAGCACCGGCAGGTGTGCCACCTGCGTCACTGCCCCTGCGCCGATGATCGCGAGCCGAAGTGGATCGCCCATGACGTCACCCCCTGCTGTCTCGCCCGCGCTCAGTAGCGCCGGACGATCGTGGTTCCTGCGTAGTACGCGGTGATGATCTCCGAAGCCTTCTGCCCTGCCCTGGCCCGGCCAATGGCACCCCACTGGCAGAGCCCGACTCCATGACCGGAACCATGGCCATCAAGGACGATGCCACTGACCTTCCCACCCTTCGTCTGCGTGCTCATCGTGAAGAGCGTGCTTCTCAGGAGCTGTCCGTCAGGGAGCCGGAGCACCTGTCTCACCTGGGGTCCGTCGATAGAGACGGTGCGCTGGCGGAGCACGATGTCCAGCATGGCGACCCGTCCCGACGGCGTGCGGCCGTTCACCGACAGGCTGCGCAGTCCCTCTGCCTCGGCACCCGGCACCTGCGCCACGACGGGAAGGGTCTTCCGCAGCGTGGCCCGCAATACGTCACCACTCCACTCCTCCCGCCAGGTGAAGCGCGGCGAGATGCTGCAGTACGCCGGTCCACCCCGCGGGGCATCATCGATGGAACGGAGATACGGTCGGTTGGCACCCTTGAAAATCTCAGTGCCGATCGACGTGCGCCCGCCGCAGGTGGACGAATAGAACGCGTCGATGAGGTCGCCCTGGTACGTCACTACCTGGCCGCGGGTCAGCGCG
Organism: uncultured Gemmatimonadales bacterium; assembly: GCA_963789925.1. Taxonomy (GTDB): domain Bacteria; phylum Gemmatimonadota; class Gemmatimonadetes; order Gemmatimonadales; family GWC2-71-9; genus JAGGAG01. The sequence goes on along the minus strand of CAWBMQ010000004.1, from coordinate 128,297 downwards.
ACTGCATCGCGACCGAGTGCGGTCTCGGCACCCACCCCGCCGTAGACCTGGTCCTCGACGCTGGCGTAGAGATCGAAGCCTTCGGTCTCGCGCCGCCCGGCGTTCCGGAGCGCGTAGGTGCGCGCGACGATTGTCTGGGCCCGAAGCGCCTCCACATCGCGGGGATCCTTGATGCCCGACTCCGCGCTGACGACACCGGCCAGGTAGTCCTCGATGCCGATGCGGTTGATCACCGTGATGCCGGTGCGATCGCGGAAGAGCACGATCTCTCCGCGGTAATCGCGGCCGTTGACCAGGACGAAACCGCCCGGCTCCGCCCGAATGACCAGCGTGGCCGCCTCTGCCTTCGCGCCCGGGCCCGCGCCGGTCACCAGCACCTTGCCGGGCCGCGGCGTCGCCCTGGCGGTGATCCCGGGCGCGAGTCGGGCAACCATTGCCCGGTCCGGCCCGGTCACGGTGACTCCGGCCGATCCGCCGAGGTCGACCGAGGCCGCGCCGACGATGAGGCCGATGCGGAGACTCGGTTCCACCCCCACGCCGCCCGGTGCCGACGGCGGCGCGGCCGGCACCTGCACCTCGCTGCGGATACACGCGGCGAGTGCGAGCAGCAGCGCGCCGGTGAGCGCGCGCCGCTCAGCCCCGGTAATTGCCAAACTTGAGCTCGATCCCGAAGTCCTCACCGCGCAGGAAGGCCATCACCGTCTGGAGTTCGTCACGGGAGGGGCTCGAGACCCGCACCTCGTCTCCCTGGATGCTGGCCTGGACCTTCTTGAAGCCCTGCTCCTTGATCGCCTTCGTGATCTTCTTCGCGATGTCGGTGGCGATCGCCTGAGTCAGGGTCACGGTGCGGCGTACCGACTCGCCGCTCCCGGCCACGACGTCACCCACCGTGAGGTTCTTCACCGGCACGCCGCGCTTGATCATCTTGGTCTGGAGCACGTCGACCAGGGCGTCCATGCGGAACTGGTCGTCTGCCGCCAGCCGGATCTCCGCCTTGTCGCGGTCGAAGTCGACCGTGCATTTCGTGCCCTTGAAGTCGTAGCGCTGGGTGATCTCCTTCACCGTCTGGTTGACGGCATTGTCCACTTCCTGGAGATCGGCGCCGGTCGAGATGTCGAAGGAACTCGTGGTGGCCATTGGGTCGGGTTGAAGGTGATGCAGAAGTCTAAGCCGGGAGCCGACCCCATTGACAGACCCCCGGGGCCGCTGGTAGCCTGACTCATGCAGCAAATTTGCATGTGCCCCCAGTCGTGTATCTGTCACTCGGCGAGCGAGTGGACGGATGTCTTGGCGCATGCGATGGAGACCCGCCGACCCTAGGTCGACGCTTCCAGATCATCCCGGGCCCGGTCCACTCAGGTGGACCGGGCCTTTTGCATTTCCGTCACCCGTACGAACCCGAGGAGGTTGTCATGCCCTATCATCCGGAAACGCTCGCCATTCACGCGGGTCAGGTGGTGGATCCCACCACCAACTCGCGCGCCGTGCCGATCTATGCCACCACCAGTTACGTGTTCAACAGCACAGACCACGCGGCCAGTCTCTTCGGCCTCCGGGAGTTCGGGAACATCTATACCCGGATCATGAACCCCACCAACGACGTCTTCGAGAAACGGGTGGCCGAACTGGAGGGTGGCGTTGCGGCCCTCGCGGTGGCGAGTGGCCAGGCGGCAGAGACCCTGGCGGTGCTGAACCTCGCGCGGGCCGGCGATAATCTCGTCTCTTCGCAGACGCTGTACGGCGGCACCTACAACCTGTTCGAGTACACCCTGCCCAAGTGGGGCATCAGGACGAAGTTCGTCGACATCCACAACCTCGAGGCGGTACGGGCCGCGATCGATGCCGGCACCCGCCTCCTGTATGTCGAGACGATCGGGAATCCGCGGCTCGACGTGCCGAACTTCGAGGCGCTGGCCGATATCGCGCACGCCGCCGGCGTGCCACTCGTGGTGGACAACACCTTCGGGGCCGCCACGCTCGCCCGCCCGATCCAGTACGGCGCCGACATCGTCGTCCACTCGGCCACCAAGTGGATCGGCGGCCATGGCACGGCGATCGGCGGCGTGGTGGTCGACGCCGGCAAGTTCGACTGGAACAGCCCGGCAGCCCGCAAGCGGTTCCCCGAGTTCAGTTCCCCCGACCCGTCGTATCACGGGCTGGTGTACACCGAGGCGTTCGGCAACCTCGCGTACATCCTGAAGCTGCGCGTCCAGTTGCTGCGCGACCTCGGGCCTGCCCTCTCCCCCTGGAATGCATTCCTCTTCCTGCAGGGTCTCGAGACCCTGCCGCTCCGCATCCAGCGTCACTCTGAGAACGCACTTGCCGTGGCGACGTGGCTGCAGAAGGACAGGCGCGTCGAGTGGGTGTCCTACCCCGGCCTCGAGACGCATCCGGAGCACCGGAACGCGAAGAAGTACCTCAAGGGCGGGTTCGGCGGCGTGCTCACCTTCGGCGTGAAGGGCGGCACGCCCGCCGCGAAGGCGCTCATAGACCGGACAAAGCTGTTCTCGCTCCTGGCCAATGTGGGCGATGCCAAGTCGCTCATCATCCATCCGGCGTCCACCACGCACGACCAGCTCACGCCGGAACAGCAGAAGGCCACGGGCGTCACGCCGGAGCTCGTGCGCCTCTCCGTCGGGCTCGAGAACGTCAACGATCTCATCGCCGATCTCGACCAGGCCCTGGGCGAGCCGGCCACCAGCTCGACCACCCGCGCGGCCACCGCCACCGCGTCCGTCTAGGAGGTTGCCATGTCAGTCACAGAAGAACTCATCACCGCGAACGCCCGCTATGCCTCCGGCTTCACCAAGGGTGAACTGCCGCTGCCTCCCGCGCGGAGGGTCGCCATCGTCACCTGCATGGACGCCCGCCTGATTCCCTCGAGGGCACTTGGGCTCGAGGAGGGCGACGCGCATGTGATCCGCAATGCCGGCGGCCTGGCCCGCGACGCGCTGCGTTCGCTGGTCATTTCGCAGCAACTGCTCGGCACTCGCGAGATCGTCGTGATCCATCACACTGAATGCGGGATGCTCACCTTCACGAATGAGCAGCTGCACGCGAAGGTCCGGGACGAGCTTGGTGCCGACGCCTCGGCGATCGACTTCCAGCCGTTCCCCGACCTGGAGCAGAGCGTGGTTGACGACGTGCGCTTCCTCCGCGAGTCGCCCCTGCTGATCGAGGGCGTCCCGGTGCGCGGCTTTGTCTACGACGTGCACAACGGGCGGCTCACCGAGGTCAACGTGCCCTCGGCCGCAGCCATCGCGTGAAGCGCGAGTGTACGCCGTGACGGAACCCGGCCAGCCGCTTACCGGCAGCGGTAGGCGGCTGTCGCTGGGCGACTTTCGCACCTCGCGGGGCGAGGTGTTGCCGGACGCGTGGCTCGGGTACCGCGTCTTCGGGGATGCGGCCGCCGCGTCGCGGAACGGCTGGATCCTGGTCTTCCATGCCCTCACCGGAAGTCCCGACGTGGACGCCTGGTGGGGGCCACTGCTGGGGCCCGGTGCCCCGCTCGACACCAGCCGTCACGCCGTCATTGCGGCAAACCTCCCCGGCAGCTGCTACGGCTCCACCGGTCCCGCTGACACCAACGGCACACCGTTCCCCGCCCTCACTCCGGAGGACATGGCCCGGGCACACCTGCCGCTGCTCGAGCACCTGGGCGTCGAACGCCTGGCGCTCGTCACGGGCGGTTCACTCGGGGGGATGGTGGCGCTGGCGTGGGGAACGCTCTCGTCTGTGCCGGTCGACCGACTCGTCGTGTTCGCGGCACCCGCTGCCACCAGCGCGCAGGCCATAGCATGGAATGCGGTGCAGCGCATGGCGATCGAGGCCGATCGCCGGTGGCATGGTGGCCACTTTGCGAAGGGCGAGGAGCCGGTTGACGGACTCGCAGCGGCCCGCGCCATCGCGATGATCACCTATCGGTCGGGGATCGAGTTCGACGAGCGGTTCGGGCGCGGGGCCACTCGGCACCGGCCTCGCTACGATGTGGAGCACTACCTCCGGCGCCAGGGCGAGAAACTGGTGGAACGGTTCGACGCGCGGAGCTACGTGACGCTGATGGGCGCCATGGATGCCCACGATCTGGGCGACCTCTCGGTCGCGGGCTCGCGCACGCTCGGGCGCGTGGCCGAGATGGTAGGCGTGGGCATCGACAGTGACATCCTCTATTACCCGCGCGAGGTGCAGGCCTGGGTGCGAGCCTATAGCGCGGCGGGCGTCAACGCGAAATACGAGGAAATCTCATCCCCGTACGGTCACGATGCATTTCTCATTGAGTGGGAGCAGGTCGGGCGGGTGCTGCGATCAGCCTAGAAACGTCTCCAGTGCGCGTGCGCGGCTCACGTGCCGAAGCCGGCTCAGTGCCTTTTCCTTGATCTGTCGCACCCGCTCGCGGGTGATACCGAGCAGGCTGCCGATTTCCTCGAGCGTCATCGGCTCCGGTCCATCCAGCCCGAAGTAGAGGCGCAGGATCTTCGTTTCGCGCTCCTTCAGCGTTGACAGCACCTCCTCGATCGACTCGGTGAGGGCGTGCTCGAATGTATCGCTGTCCGACCCGGTATTCTGGGTATCGGGCAGGTAGTCGAGCAGGCGGTTGTCCTCGCCTGGGGTCATTGGGGCATCGAGGGACAGGTGCGTCTGCGAAATGCTCAGCGTCTTCTGCACTTCCTCGATTGTGATGTCCATCCCCTCGGCGATCTCCGTCGGCGTCGGCTCCCGCCCGAGCTCCTGAAGCAGCATCGACGACCGCTTGCCGATGCGGTGCAGCGTACCGGCACGATTGAGCGGCACGCGCACGATGCGGCTCTGTTCCGCCAGCGCCTGGAGGATCGCCTGGCGGATCCACCACACCGCGTAGGAGATGAACTTGATGCCCTTGGTCTCATCGAACTTGTGGGCAGCGCGGATGAGCCCGAGGTTGCCCTCGTTGATCAGGTCGCTGAGGGAGACGCCCTGGTTCTGGTACTTCTTGGCGACGGAAACCACGAAACGAAGGTTGCTGCGGACGAGCTTGTCGAGGCACTCGGCGTCGCCGACACGAATCCCCTGCGCGAGACGCACCTCTTCCGCCTGCGGAATCAGCGGGTAGCGGCTGATCTCCCTCAGGTAGAGGTCGAGCGAACCCTCGTCGGCAGATGAGGAGGCGCGCTTGCCAGAACGGACCTGCATGGGGCGCATGAGACTGACCCTCGTTGGGACAGAGTGCAACGCGGCGAATGCGTGCCGCGTAGCCATCGAACCTTACCCGTGGCTTACCGGCAGCGCAACGGGCTCGTGCATACTATCAGACGTCGTAGTTGTCGATCTGGGCACGCTGCAGCCGGCCCGAGTAGTCCACGTAACAGACCTTCGTTTCTGAATAGAACTCGTACACTTCCCAGCCGCCCTCGCGATGCCCGTTTCCGGTCTGCTTTACGCCGCCGAACGGCATGTGCGCCTCGGCGCCGATCGTGGGGGCATTCACGTACGTGATGCCGTTGTCGAGTTCGACCATGGCCCGGTACGCCAGGTTCACGTCCTGGGTGTAGAGGCTGCTCGACAGGCCATACTTCACACCGTTGTTGATGCGCACCGCTTCATCGAACGAATTGAAACGCACCACGCTGAGTACGGGCCCGAAGATCTCCTCCTGCTCGAGACGGCTGCCGGCCTTGACCCCGGCGAAGATCGTGGGCTGATAGAAGAATCCCCGAGCATACTTCGCGCCAGCAGGCCGGCGACCCCCGGTGACGAGTTCGGCGCCCTGGTCACGGCCAATTTCCACATACCGCTCCACCTTCTTGCGGGATTCCTCGTGAATGAGCGGCCCGACATCGGTGCCGTTTTTCCGGCCGTCGCCGAGGCGAAGCCTGCCCGCCGCATCGGCGAGACGCCGCACAAAGCGATCGTGGACCTTCCGGTGCAGCAGGAGCCGGCTCGTGGCCGTGCAGCGCTGCCCGGTAGTGCCGAACGCTCCCCACAGCACGCCCTCGAGCGCCAGGTCGAGGTTGGCGTCGTCCATGATGATCATCGCGTTCTTCCCGCCCATTTCCAGCGAGAGCCGCTTGTGCATGCGACCGCAGGTCTGCCCGATCGCCGCGCCTGTCTCGGTCGATCCGGTAAACGAGATCACCCCGACCGACGGGTGCTCCACCAGCGCCTTGCCCACCGTCTCGCCCCGGCCGTGCACCAGCTGGATCACTTCGGGCGGCAGGCCCGCCTCGAGCAGGATCTCGACCAGCAGCGTGACGGTGTGCGGCACGTCCTCCGACGGCTTGATGATCACCGAGTTGCCGCAGAGCAAGGCCGGGAAGGCCTTCCAGGTCGGGATGGCCAGCGGGAAGTTGAAGGGCGTAATCAGCCCGCACATCCCGATTGGGCGGCGATAGCTCATGGCCCACTTGCTGGGCAACTCGCTGGGGACGGTGTGTCCGAAGAGGCGGCGGCCCTCTGTGGCGGCATAGAAGGCGGTATCGATGCCTTCCTGCACGTCGCCCCGGGTCTCCGCCAGCACCTTCCCCATCTCCCGTGTCATCGCATCGGCAACTTCTTCCTTGCGTGCCACCAGGAGATCACCGACCCGGCGGAGCACATCACCGCGGGCCGGTGCCGGGGTGCGCGACCAGAGCTTGAAGCCCCGTTCCGCGGATTGCACCGCCATTTCGATATCCGCGGCACCGGAATCGGGGAATCGACCGATCAGGTCGCGGGTATCGGCGGGGTTCCGGTTCTCGAAGTATTCACCGGTCGAGGGAGCAGCCCACTTGCCGGCGATGAAGTTCTTGAAGGTCTTGGCCATGGAGGAGGGAGAAGGGTGAAGGAGCGTGTCAGGGACACATCCATTGTGCCTGGTGCGCGGCGTACCCGATACGGGGCAGCACTTCGGCCGCGAGGAGGGTCAGCCCCCACACCACGGTGAGCAGGGACAGGACGTGCGCGTTGCCGAGCCGGCGACCCCAGCTGTTGCCGGCTCCCCAGAGCCCTGCGACCACCAGCAGGGTGATGACACCCATGTAGAGGAACAGGTTGATGCCGCAGGCCCGCGGATAGGGCCAGAACGGCACCGCCACGGCGAAGGCGAGTACGAGGAGGACGCGCAGCCAGGTGGACATGACACCCTTGCGCGGCTCCGCCGCCTGGGCGACCACCACCGGCGCCTGTTTCGGCGCGGCCGGGCCGGTGCCCGGCGTGGTCGCCTTCCAGCTCTCGATCGCCTTGTCGACGGCGGCGAGGTCCTTGTCCCAGTCGCGCGGCCCGGTCATGCCGATTCCCTCCGCAATCCGTAGCGCTCGATCTTCTTGTAGAGATTGGAGCGGGGCATCCGCAGCGTGCGTGCGGTCTCCGAGACGTTCCAGTCGTGATCCCGGAGCTTCTGCAGCAGGAAGTTCTTTTCGGCCTCCTGCTTGAACGTCTCGAAGGTGTGCGGTGCCACGGCCACCGTTTCACCGGGCGCCCCGGTGTCGAACACGGGAAGCAGGCGGTCGACGTCGGGGCCAGTCACCATCTTGCCGGCCGACAGGATCATCAGCCGCTCGACCCCGTTCCGCAGCTCACGCACGTTGCCGGGCCATGGCCGATGCTGCAGGCGCGCCATCGCGTCCTCCCCGAACTTGCGCAACTGCACGCCCACTGACGCAGCGATCTGGTCGGCGAAGTGCGTCACGAGCAGGGGGATGTCATCGACCCGTTCCCGCAGCGCGGGCACGTGGATCTCCACGACGTTGAGCCGGTAGAGCAGGTCCTCGCGGAACCGGTTCTCGAGGATTTCCTCGCGCAGGTCCTTGTTGGTGGCAGCGAGCACGCGTACGTCGACGTTCACCGCCTTGGTGCCGCCAATGCGCGTCACGACCCCTTCCTGGAGCACCCGGAGGAGCTTGGCCTGCGCCGCAAGCGAGAGATCCCCCACCTCGTCGAGGAAGAGCGTGCCGCCGTCGGCCTGCTCGAACTTGCCGGCGCGGTCGATCACCGCCCCGGTGAAGGAGCCGCGCATGTGCCCGAACAGCTCGCTCTCGATGAGCTCCGACGGAATGGCGGCGCAGTTGAGCTCGATGAACGCCTTGGTGCGCCGGCCCGAGGCATCGTGCAGCGCGCGTGCGACCAGTTCCTTGCCGGCACCGTTGTCGCCCGTGATCAGCACGCGGGCATTGGTGGGCCCTACCTTGCTGATCAGCTCGCGCACGCCCGCGAGGGCCGGCGAGTTCCCGATCATCGCATACCGGCCACCCACCACTTCCTTGAGTCGCTGGTTCTCGCCAGTAAGGTCGGCGTGCCGCAGTGCATTCCGCACGGTGATGAGGAGGCGGTCGGTATCGAGAGGCTTCTCGAGGAAGTCGAAGGCGCCGCGGCGGGTGGCCTCGACCGCGGTCTGCAGCGTACCGTGACCGGAGATCATGATGACAAGGGCATTCGGGTCGAGCTCGCGCAGCCGCGTCAGCGTGTCGAGCCCGTCGAGCCCCGCCATCTTGACGTCGAGAAAGGTTACGTGCGGCCGGTACTCCGGGAAGACGGTAATGCCTTCACCACCGGAGCTCGCTGCGCGCACCTGCATACCCTCGTATTCGAGCACCTGTTTGAGGGCCTGACGGACGCCTGCTTCGTCATCGACAATGAGTACCCGGTAAGCCATGCGAGTAACGTAACGTGCCGTGCGGTCAACGGAAGCCAAGCGCCCCTTTGCATCTCGCCGGGACGGGCACTAGCATCGGGCATGTCCGAACGAGCCCTCGCCGTAACACCGTCACTGTCGATTCCTCTAACCGAAATTGTCATCCGGGCCACGCCGTCCAGTGGGCCCGGCGGGCAGCACGTGAACCGCAGCTCCACGCGGGTCGAGGTGGTCTGGAATGTCGCGGGATCGCCGGTGCTCTCCGAGGTCCAGCGGACCCGGCTTTTGCTCCGCCTCGCGAGCCGGATCGACAGCGAGGGGGACCTGCGCGTGGTGGCATCGGATCACCGGAGCCAGCTGCGAAACCGGACAGAGGCGCTGGAGCGCCTCGCCGGTGTCGTGGCGCGCGCGCTGGCGGTGCCCAAGGCACGGCGAGCCACCAGGCCGACCCGCGCCTCGAAGGAACGACGCCTCGAGAGCAAGAAGCGCCGCGGCGACACCAAGCGGGAGCGGCGCCGGCCGCACGACGAATGACGCGGCATTGCGCCGGGGTCACATGCGCCGACTGATCGTCGATCCCGCCTCCCCCGACCCGGTTGCGATCGCGGCCGCGGCGGCCGTGCTGCGGGCCGGCGGGCTCGTCGCATTTCCTACAGAAACGGTCTACGGACTTGGCGCGGACGCGCTCGATCCTGCCGCGGTGCGGCGCATCTATGAAGCGAAGGGCCGGCCCGCGTTCAACCCTGTCATCGTGCACGTGGCGACGATCGAGCATGCGCGCCGACTCAGTCGGCAGTGGCCGGCCTCGGCGACGCGCCTGGCCAATCACTTCTGGCCTGGACCGCTCACGCTCGTGCTGCCGAAGGACGTGAGCGTGCCCGACATCGTCACGGCCGGCCTCGATGCCGTCGGCATCAGGGTGCCGGCGCACCCCGTGGCGCTGGCGCTCATCCGGGCGGCCGGACTCCCTGTGGCGGCGCCGAGCGCCAATCGCTTCACCCAGCTCTCGCCGACGTCCGCGGAGCATGTGGCACGGGCACTGGGTGGCCGCGTGGACGTGCTCCTCGACGGCGGCAGCGCACAGGTGGGGATCGAGTCCACCGTCGTGGACCTCACGGGCCCGGCTCCGCGCCTGCTCCGGCCGGGGATGATCTCCCGCTCGGCGCTCGAGGCCGTGATAGGCCCGCTCGCACTCGACGAAAAGGAGCCGTCGGGCGACGAACCGCGACGCTCTCCGGGCCAGGTGGAGCGCCACTACGCCCCGCGTGCCGAACTGCAGCTGCTGACCCGGGCCCGGTTGGAGGCACTGGCCGCGGACGGGGGGAAGGCCGGGCCGGGTCCCCTGGGAGTGGTCGCGATCGGCGACGTCCGGGTGCCAGCCGGAGTACATGTCGTTCGGCTCCCGCAGGATGCGGAGGGCTACGCGCGCGAGCTCTACGCTGCCCTGCACCGGCTCGATGATGCCGCCTGCCTGCGAATCATGGTAGAATTGCCGCCCGACGAACCATCCTGGAATGCCGTGCATGACCGCCTGCGGCGCGCGGCGACCTGAACCACAACGTCACCCGGTGAGAACTCGAATGCATCGTGCCGTCCCGCTGCTGTGGAATGCAGGAAGTGCCGTTCTTCTGCTCGGAGCGGCTGCCTGTGCCCGTGACGGCAAGGCGGGCGATCGCTGGCGCTACGCCGACGTCGCCCCGCCCCTGGTGCAGCCGCACGTGATGGCCGTCTCCGACAACCCGGCTTCGAGCGCGGTTGGGGCAGACATCATGCGGCGCGGCGGAAACGCCATCGATGCCATCGTGGCGGTCGCCTTCGCGCAGGCTGTCGTCAACCCGGCGGCCGGGAACCTCGGCGGTGGCGGGTTCCTGGTGTACCGCCAGCATGACGGCGAGGTGTTCGCACTCGATTTTCGCGAGGCCGCCCCCCTCGCGGCGACGCGCGACATGTACGTGGACTCCGCCGGCAAGGTGGGCGACGGATCTCTCGTGGGCGCCCGTGCCGGCGGCGTGCCGGGTTCGGTGGCCGGACTCTGGGCCATGCACAAGCGTTTCGGTCAGCTGCCCTGGCGTGAGGTCGTCCTGCCGGCGGTCGCGCTCGCGCAGGCGCACGTGCTCGACAGCCTCCGTGCGGAGTGGCTTGCAGGCAACGCCCGGACGTTCGCGCTCTTTCCGTCCTCGGCGGCGATCTTCCTCCGGACCGACGGCCGACCCTGGCGCGCAGGCGACACGCTCTACCAGGCCGACCTCGCCCGCACGCTCACCCAGGTCGCCGACAGCGGCGCCGATGTCTTCTACCGCGGCAGTGTCGCCGAGACGATTGCGGCCCAGGTGCAGCGCGGCGGCGGTCTCATCGCGCGCGAAGACCTCGCGCAGTACCAGGCGCTCTGGCGCACTCCGCTCCAGACCACCTATCGCGGCTGGCGCGTGATCACCATGCCACCCGTGTCGGGAGGCGGGGCCACGCTCATCCAGGCGCTCAACATCCTCGAGGGCTACGAACTGCCGGCAACAGGCACGGCCGCGCTGGCCCACCTGGAAGTCGAGGCGCTCCGCCGGGCATTCCTCGACCGCAACAGCCTGCTGGGCGATCCCGCCTTCGTCAACATGCCGATCGCGGAGCTGACGTCGAAGCCATACGCCGCCTCACAGCGCACGAGCATTGCCGCCGACCGCGCCACTCCCCTCGCCGGCTCCGCGCTTGCGGAGGGCCAGAACACCACGCACTTCTCCGTGGTGGATAGTGCCGGGAACGCGGCGGCGATCACCACGACGATCAACACCGGCTTCGGCTCGGGATTCGTGGTGGCCGGCACCGGCTTCCTGCTCAACAACGAGATGGACGACTTCACCGTGCAGCCCGGCGTGGTGAACGCGATGGGCATCAAGCAGGAGGGCATGGCGAACACCATCGAGCCCGGGAAGCGAATGCTTTCCTCGATGACGCCGACGATCGTGCTGGATCCGCAGGGACAGTTGTCGATCGTGCTCGGCTCTCCCGGCGGCGCCACGATCATCTCGTCGGTGATGGAGGTGATCTCGAACGTGGTGGACCAGAAGATGACGCTCGCCCAGGCCGTCGCCGCGCCACGCATCCATCACAACGGATTGCCGGATGAGGTGGGCTGGGAACCGGCGGGCCTGAGCCCCGCCGTGCGGAGCGAACTCGCTGCGATGGGCTACAAGCTGTGGAGCCAGCCCGACTTCATGGGGACGGTGAACGCCATCCGCATCACGCCGCAGGGACTCGAGGGGGTACCTGATCCGCGCGTGGCCGGCGGTGCCGCCGGCTGGTAGTCGCTAGTCGGTGCCTGCGTCGTCCGCGGCCTCGCTGCCCGCGACGTCGCCATCGTGATCGAGCTGGTCCTGGAGCGCCTTGAGTGACGCCGTCAGCTGGTCCGGGTTCTTGGCTGGTACAAGTCGCTCCGGCCACGCCTTCAGCACCGATGAAAACTCCACGTCATTGCTCCACTGGCCGCGGTACTCCCGCGCCGCGAGCACCAGCAGGAAGACCGCGACGCCAAACGTCGCGGCAATGCGCAGGTGCTTGTGCCAGTTCGCTCGGTTCATCACCTGCAGGTGCGCCAGCAGGGCGAAGACCCAGATCAGTGCAGTCAGCGCCGTCAGGAAGACGGCGACGAGGGTGGCGCCCGGCACGAGGAACTTCTGCCACGATTCCATTTCCCCCACCATCCAGCCGAGCACGGTAATCGCCGTCGCGACCACGAAGTGCTTTCCGAACCGTGCGGTGCCGTGTCGGATGCGCCCGGTCAGCGCCCACATCCCCACCCAGGCACACTCGGAGACCATCAGCACCGCCGCGACCACCAGCGCATTCACCGCCCGCTCGGAACCCGGCAGCGTGAAGTAGCCGATCGCCGCCCCCATGACCGTCAGCACCGCGACGGAAGCCCACTGTACCGGCCGCCGTGCCACGAAGGCGCGCCAGCCCGATGGCGGCGGTTCCACCGTTGGAGCGGACACCGGCACGTCGCGGGAGGCCTCGTTTACCAGGCGGATGATGCTCCCACCCATCGCGACGGCGGCCGAGGGCGAAAGCGCGAGGGCCATCGCGCGTTCCGGTGCGCCCGGCCGGTGCAGTCCTGACGAGCCGCCCAGCACCGTCACCGTCAGGCTTCCATCCGCTTCCCGATCGATCCGGCCATGATACGGCGCCACCTCGGAATCCTCGACCACCAGCGTGTTGTCCGCGGCACTGCCGATCGTGCACGGCACGCCAAGGGCCGTACGGCGCGCGACCACCCGTCCCAAACCATCCACCACCTCGATCCAGCTCATTCGGCGGCCTCCGGTGCCGGCACGATCGACTCGAGGTATCGCGCCACCATTCGCTGAATCAGGTCGAAACGCAACCCTGACATGGTGAGCGTCGTGACCAGGCTTTGTGTCGTCGCCCCGAGCGGCGTGGCGCGCAGGACTGCTTCATAAAGGCCGTACAGGGTCTTGAGGCGTCGGGCGCACAGCTCGGCGCGGAACGCGAGCTTCCGCGTGCGGACATTGCTGGTTGTGCAACGAAAACTGGTCGTCTCGCGCGAACTGCCATCGAACTCGAGCTTGTCGTTGAAGACCTGCTCGCTCGCCGTGAGGAGCCGCAGCCGGCCCATCGAGCCGCCATCCAGCAGCTGGTGGGAGAAGTAGACGAGGCCGGCGCTGAGGTTCTCCGACAGGAACACCGATTCGTCCGTGCTGCAGCGGTGGATCACCAGGCGATAGGAGGCATCCTTCGGCTCGCGTGCGTCGCCCCAGCACTGAAAGGCGGCCGATGGCTCCGTGGGCGCGCGGTAGGGGCCGAGCTGCACCGTGGGCGCATCGGTCACGAAGAGCGCGTCGAGCGCCTCGACCCCGAGCGTCCCGAGCTGTGCCGCCATGTCGTTCCTGAGTGCCTCGGCATCGGGCAGGGCCGCGGGAAGGCGGGAAAGCAGGCGGGTGACGAACTCCGCCGGCACGAGGAACGCGAGTTCCTCGCCCATCGTGGCGACGTTGACGCCGACGAGCGCCCCACCCGGTGTAACGGCCGGGCCTCCACTCATGCCGGGGTTGAGCGGGCCGGTGAAGTGCAGCCTGGGACTGAGGACGTGCTCGACCTGACCGTTGTACGTCCCTTCCACGATGCTGAGCCCCAGGTCTCGAGGGTGACCGAGCGCCAGCACCCGATCGCCCTTCGACAGGCTTGCGGTGACGGGCGTGAGCATCGCCTCACCATGCGCCTCCGGTGCCTCGAGCACCGCCAGGTCGTGCACCACATCCACCGCCAGGACCTGGATGTCGACGGTGTCCTTCCCCCAGGTGGCCCGCCCCCGATGGCGATCAGGCTCGTTCACCAGGCTGGAGATGACGTGATAGTTGGTGATGATCCGCCCCGATGGCGCGGCAAAGAAGCCCGAACCCACGCTGCTCAGGGCGACGGCGCCAGTCTCGCGCACCTCGATGCGGACGACTGCGGGCGCGAGCTTCCGGAATGCCTCGGCGACATCACCGCTCGGAGGCGCGGCGATGACCGCATTCTGGGAGTGAACTGTGTGGGGGCTCAGGGCAAGGAGAGCGCCCGTTGCCGCGATGCGCGCGCGCAGGTTCATGACATGTGGGCTGGGATGCCTGAAGAAAGCGGATCGGCCCGCGCTTCGGGAGGGGGATGACCTGAAAGGCGCTATGAAGGACTCAGCGAGGGGAACGGCGCGGGATGACCTCGATCGAGGCTTCGGTACTGGATCGCTTCCGCCACGTGCGCAACCTGCAGTGACTCGACGCCGGCGAGGTCGGCGATGGTGCGGGCAATCTTGAGCACCCGGTGATAGGCCCGCGCGGAGAGCCCCAGCCGGGTGATCGCGGACCGCAGGATCCCCTCCGACTCGGCACCGAGCACGCAGAAGCGCCGGACCTCGCGCGCGCCCATGTGCGCGTTGGCGTGCATGCCCGGGATCCCATCGAAGCGTGCGCGCTGGGCAGTGCGGGCACGTTCTACGCGCACCGCAATGTCGCGGCTCGGTTCCGCTGGTTGAACGCCGGTCAGGTCGCGATACGGAATGGCTGGCACCTCGAGATGGATGTCGATCCGGTCCAGGAGCGGCCCCGAGACGCGGGCGCGGTAGCGCTGCACGACCTGCGGTGCGCAGAGACACGTATGTGCCGGATCACCGGAGTAGCCGCAGGGGCACGGATTCATGGCCGCCGCCAGCATGATACGCGCGGGATACGTGAGGCTCATTGCCGCCCGGCTGAGCGTGACCGTTCCATCCTCGAGCGGCTGTCGCAGCACTTCGAGGACACTCGACCTGAACTCCGGAAGCTCGTCGAGAAAGAGTACGCCACCATGCGCGAGGCTTACTTCACCGGGCCGCGGCGGCGTGCCACCGCCGACGAGGCCGGCATCACTGATCGTATGATGCGGCGCCCGGAATGGACGTGTGGTGCAGAGGGCGCGGCCCGCTCCCAGCAGTCCGGCAACGCTGTGCACCTTGGTCGTCTCCAGCGCTTCTTCGAGCGACATGGCGGGAAGGATTCCAGGCAACCGGCGCGCGAGCATGGTCTTGCCGGAGCCTGGAGGACCGATGAGCAGGATGTTGTGCGCTCCGGCGGCCGCCACCTCCAGCGCGCGCTTGGCACCCGCCTGGCCTCGCACGTCGGCGAAATCCGTCTCGTCTCGCGCTGCCGCCGCGACGTAGCGGGCTGGATCGACCGTGGCGGGTTCCAGTCGGCAATCATCGGCAAGATGCCGGCACACATCGGCCAGCGATCGTGCGCCAAGCACGATGAGATCGGACACCACTGCGGCCTCGGGAACGTTCGCCGACGGGAGGATGAGTGTGCCGGCTCCGGATGCTCGCGCCGCCAGCGCAATCGGCAATGCACCCCGAATGGGCCGCAGGTCGCCTTCGAGGCCCAGCTCGCCGGCGACGACAGTGCGGCCCCGAGCCGCGTCCTGCAGCACGGGTGGGAGCTGCTCGCTGGCGATCAACACGCCGAGTGCTATGGGCAGGTCGAACGCCGAGCCCTGCTTCGGTACGTCGGCAGGAGCCAGGTTCACGGTGATGCGGCGGAGGGGCAGCGAATACCCAGCGTTGGCCAACGCGGCGGCGACCCGCTCCTTGCCCTCACGCACCGCACCCTGGGGAAGGCCGACCGTGTTGAAGGTGGGCAGGCCACTGCTGATGTCGATCTCGACGTCGACCAGGTAGGCGTCGATGCCGAGCACAGCGGCGGAGCAGACGCGGGCGAGCATCCGCCACGGTACACCCGACCGCGGCGGCAGCCGTACCACAAGGGCCGCGCCGCGGTACCAAACGCAACGATCAGGCGGTCAGGTACCGGATGGTGATGGTTGTCCCCCGCCCTTCCTTGCTGCTGATGGCCACCGCACCTCCCCAGCTCTCCACCAGCCGCTTCACGATCGAGAGACCAAGGCCCGACCCGCTGGTGTTGGTGGAGAAGTGCGGCTCGAAAACACGCGGCAGGGCGTCGGCCGCAATGCCCGAGCCGTCGTCCTCGACCAGGATGCGCCCCGGTTCGATGACCACGCGCACCAGGATAGCGCCGGCGTTGCGCGCATTCTCCAGCAGGTTGACCAGCACCTCATTGAGCTCGTCCGGGCGCGCCCGCCCGGTGAGGGCCTGCGGTGCCTCCACGACGATGCGCGCTCCGGCATCCGAGAGATCGTAGAGTTGCGCGACCTCGCGAGCCACCACCACGATGTCGATCGGCTCCACTGGATCCTGGGCGTCACCCGGGGCCGCGAATCGGCTGAACGCCCGCGCAATCCGATCGAGGCGATCGATCTCGCCCAGCATGCGTTCCGAGGTCTCCGTGAGGATCCGGTCATAGTCACCCCGTCCATCCTCCCACGCGCGCTGCAGGTGCTGCATGCCAAGCCGCATCGGCGTGAGCGGGTTCTTGATTTCATGCGCCACCTGCCGGGCCATCTCGCCCCACGCCAGCACCCGCTCTGCGCGCGACATGTTGGTCACGTCCGTCAGGGCCACTACCACGCCACCGAGCGGACCGGCGAGTCTCGCATGCTGCGCGCTGATCCGCCGGAAACCGACCGTATGCTCCACCGGAACGTCGTTCGACGAATGGCTCGCGAGCGCCTCCTCGACCTGCGTCACGAGCGATGACCAGTCAGCACTGAGGTGATCGCGCAGGCTCACGCCCTCGCCCAGCTGCGCCTGCAGCAACTGCTCCGCCTGGCGATTCGCGAGCAGCACCTTTCCACCAGGGTCGACGGCGATCACGCCGGTGGCCACGGTGGCGAGTACGGTTTCGGTGCGGCGACGGGCCGCTTCGAGGGCCTCGCGGCTCGCGCGTACGTCGGCGGCCATCCGGTTGAAGGCACCGAAGACCGGCTCGAATTCACTGGGCGGGCTCCGCTCCTGCGGCGGCGCCGGCTTCCCCTCGCCCAGGGCGAGCGCGGCGCGGCGGAGGTCCGCCACCGGTCGGGAGAGCGCGCGGGCGGCTGACTGGGCGCCGAGCAGCGCCGCGGCGAGTCCCAGCAGCAGCACCAGCAGCAGCGCCATCGCCAGGTCCTGCTGCGAGTCGGTGGAGAGCTCACCGACCCGTCGCGGCGTCGCGAGGACGCCAAGGTGTGACGGCGAGCCCGGCAGGAGCAGCCGGTAGCCTACCCGCTCCGCAAGCGTCGGAAGCGGACCATCCCGGGTCACCTCGAGCTGCCCGCCGAAGGCGAGCTGCCGGAAGGCATCGGGATCCATGAGTTCTCCGAGCACGCCGAGATCCTGCAGGATGCGCGCGCTTGTCGAGGTGAGGCGTCCGCCGCCATAGAGGCCGAAGTCGGCGTCCATGCGTTGACCGAGTGCTTCGAGCTCGTGGGCACCATACGCCGAGTCACGCGTCGCAAGGACGCCGGAACTGCGCAGCGCGTCACGCAACGTGCCGCTGATGAGTGCGTCGGCTATGCCTGCCGTACCGAGCGCGATGCGCTGGATACCCCAGACCGAGAAACCGACAGTCGGGACCAGGAAGAACAGGGCGAGTGTCACGGCGAGCCGCACGCGGAACGAGCGTGCAGCGGTGCGCCACGGACCGAGACGGATGGGGTGCCGTCCGCAGTAGTCTGACAGGAGCCAGACGAATGCGAGCAACAGGATGTCGATGAGCAGCAGGACGGCGCCACGGACGAGCAGCGGCACCGGCCCACGGAGCGCGGTCTGCACGTACACCTCGCGTGTCGTGCCGGCCACGGCGAGTGTGCGCACCGCGCGCAGCACCCAACTTTCCCGGTGCCACAGCAGCTTCGCCGTCGGTGGCGACTGGGCCATCGGCGGCGAGAGCGCCAGCACATAGGATGGCGGACGGCGCACTGTCGGCTCCAGCAGTCGGCCGAGCCGGCTTGTCGTGATGAGTTGCGTCTGCGGGCCGATGACCGTCACCAGCAGGCTGCCGTTCTTCAGCGGGGTCGTGAGCAGGTAGTGCAGCCCTGGCGGCGCCGGGAGCGTCACCACCGAATCCGGCCGGGGGAGGCGCGACAACATGGAGTCGAGCGCCGGACGTCCCACCTCGAGTGAGTCGAGCGCCAGGTCTGCGCCCCATCCGATGCCCTGTGTCCAGAGCGCGAGCCGCGCCGGGTAGCCTTGTTCGGCCAGTACGGACGTGCGCCACAACACATAGAGCTCCGTCGCCGTCACCGGGGGCGGCGCCTCCCGAACGGCATTACCGAAGAGCCCGAGCAGGGCTCGTGCGACAGGATCGGCTTCACTGCCGAGCCGGAGGACCTCGCGTTGCGCCTGCAGCATCCTGCCGCTCTGCTCCGCCTGCCATGTCAGCAGGGACGAAAGGCTGCCGGCCGCGAGCGCGAAGCTCGCGACTGCCTGCCCGGTGGAGAGCGGCAGGCTCGCCACCAGCAGCACCGGTGCCCAGAGAAGGGGGAACCAGCTCGGCCATTCAGCAGTCGGCTGCCAGATGTAGAGTCCGACGACTGCGGCGAGGATTGCGACCGCGACGCCGAGCCACGACCACCAGCCGGTGCGCCGGGGTTCCGCGTCGCCACGGATCAGCGCCGATGCCAGGACGATCGGTCCGGTGGCCGCCAGGAACAGGCCGAGATGCCAGGTAAGCCACAGGCCAAGTGGTGTCCCGCCGGCCGGTGGAGTGATGCCGCGGCTCAGCGCGCTCACCCCGAACGGAATGGCGAGGAACATTGCAGCGCCGGTGAGCACGCTCCACCATCGCCGGGGGAGCCGGTGCCGCCACAGCCAGACGGCACCCATGGTGAACAGGGCACCGACAAGCCCGAGCGCCCCGGCGGAATTGGTGAGCGGGAGCAGCGGATTGAAGCGATAGGACGCCGGAGAGAAGAGGTCGCCCGCGCCGAGCAGCGAGCCCACCGGCGCGTGCACGGTGAGCCAAACGGCGATCACCGCCAGCATCCACCGGCCCGCAGAGCCCTGCTCCACCACGAGCCCGAGCACCAGTACCGCCAGCAGTGCGATCGCCGCTGCGCGACCGCCGCGCGAGACCTCGAGGGCTCGCGCGTCCGCCTGCACCGGTGGGAGCGGCTGCGCGCTGAAGAGGCAGCGGCTTCCCGCCGTCGTCGGCTCGCAGTAGTCGAAGACATCGCGGTTGTCGGGCGCACTGTCGGGGCGGTAGACCGCCAGCGCCACGTCCGTCCGCGCGCGAAATTGCTCCGCCAGGCTCCCGGCACGATCCGGCACAGCCGGGTGTGCCCACACCAGCACGTTCGCGACCGCGACCCGCGCGCGCCCGGAGTGGCGGCGACTCTCGAGCGTCACGTAGTATTGGCTGCTCGCCGAGGTGATCGAGTCGCCCTCTGCGCGTGGCGGCAGGCGATGACTCCCCGCCCACGCCCACGGAGTGCCGTCCGCCTCGAGGATGGCGATGCCCGATTCGAGACGCTGGGAGCGCGTCGCCTGTGCCAGGATCCGGAACGCGGCATCCCGATCCCGCTCGGCGGCCGCCGCCCCAACGTCGGCAAGCTGCTGGGTCAGCTGGAAGGCGGAGCGCAAGTCGCCCCCCAGCCGATCGCCCGCGGCCTTGACCAGCGCCTCCCGCTCCCCGCGCACGCCATCCCAGTCGTGGTCGATGCGATCGAGGCTGCGCTGTGTGAGAGGGATGACGGCGGCGAGCAGTAGCAGGGCGAGGATCAGGGCGCGACGGGACCAGTCGCGAGCCGGCAGCACGAGCACTATGGTGACGAGGGCGCCGACACCGGTGGCCCACGCCCACGGGCGCTCGTACGCGTGCAGCCACTCGGTGCCGGAGAGGACCGTGGCGCCGAGCGTAAACCTCCACCAGCGACCTGGATGACTGATCAAGGACGACCCTGGCGGTTGAAGGACCTCACGCCCGGGAAGGCGCGGGCGGTGCTGCGCGAGCAGCCGACAATCATCGTTCCCATTGGCGGCATCGCGGCGACGGCGTCACACCTGCCGCTCGGCTCCGACTCCCTCATCGTGCAGCGGCTCGCCGATGACCTGTCGGCAGCCAGGCGCCTCGCGTGCGCCCCCGTGCTGGAGTACAGCGTGTATCCCGTCCAGTGCTCCCGCGACGGCGGCGTCGGCCTGCGGCGCAAGACGCTCCACCGGGTCATGAACGAACTTATCGACTCGTGGGAGGACGGTGCAGGGATACGGCGCTTCATCGTGCTCACCGCGGTCGGCAACGACGCGCAGCTCGAGGCCTTGAGCACGGTGCGCACCGAGATCGCGCAGCTGACCACGATCGACGTGCTCGGCTTCGACCTGGGGACACTCCTCACCACGTCGAGCACGGCGGAACAGACCGGCGAACTTGCCACGTCACTCCTGCTGCACATTGCGCCCGACCTCGTGAATGGCGAGCCCTCGTCGTCCAGTCCAGGGGCCAGTACCGACGCCTTTCTTCGCGGCGCGCGTGCCGCGAGCGCGGAACGCGCGGGCGAGCTCTACAACGCGGTTCTGGAACGGATTCTGCACCTCGTGGACGCGGCTCACACGGAGGTCAGATGAAAATGCGCCACCTGCTTGCAGCCGCAGCACTTAGCGTACCATCCCTGCTGCGCGCACAGGTCGTATTTGAGGCCACTTACTCGGTGCAGCAGCGCGGAAAGGACATCGGCACCGAACACGTGATCCTGCGCAGCGCGCCGGGCACTACGGGCGCGTCGGCGCTCCGGCTCGAATTCGAGGGGACGTTTCCCGGCAGTCAGGAGACGCTGCGGGGCTCGCTCGCGCGGGGCAACGACGGCATGCTCGACCAGCTTCAGCTGGAGACGCGGCGTGGCAGCACAAGCGAGACGCTGCGCGCGGCACAGCGCGGCAACCGCATCTACATCACGGTGAACAGCGCACAGGGTTCACGTGGTGGCAAGGAAATTCCCGGTGGCCCGGGCGTCATCCTCCTCGATGAGCAGCTGCAGGCACTGCTTCTCCTCGTCGCCGATCTCGCCACCACGAGTGGCACGCGCCTCAGCGCGGTGTACCCACGCACCGGTCAGCGCGCCAATATTACCGCGCGACGTGTCGAGGGTGGTGCGCACGGCGCGGTGGTGGAACTCACTGGTGACCTCACCGGTCACATGCAACTCGACGCGAATGGCCGGGTCGACCGCATGGATCTCCCGCAGTCCGGCATAGTTGTTACCAGGCTGCCTTCGTAGCCTTTCCGGCGAAACCTCCTAAGTTGTTGTCCGTACATCCGGTACGCCGGATGTACGGACTTTCCGTTTCACAGGCTGTCTCACATTGAAACCAACTGGAGGGCCTCCGCGTAAGTGGGGCCATCCGTAGCACTTCGACGCAATCGAACGGAAGGAAGCGACATGTCCCGGTGGCATTTTCTTGCCTTGGCCGTACTGGCAGCCTCGCCGCTCGAGGCGCAGGATACGACGATGATTGCCAAGCCGAAGACCACGACAACACTGGCACTCAGTGATGCCGTGGCCCAGGCGCGGCAGAACAACCCGGACTACCGGATCGCGCAGAACCAGGTGGACCCGGCCAAGGCGGGAGTGAGGAATGCCTGGGGACAGTTCATTCCGTTTCTTTCGACCAGCATCGGGGCGCAATGGCAAGGCGGGTCGCAGGTCGTGCTGGCCGGCGTCCCAGTCAATCAGCCGTCCGTGTCCCAGTCGAACTACAACATTGGTCTCGACTGGTCGCTGAGCGGCCCGACCTTCTATGCGACGTCGCAGGCCAAGGCGAATCAGCGCGCCGTCGAGGCCGACGTCATGTCGGCACGCATCGCAATCGATGCAGACGTAGTGACCCAGTACCTCAACGGCATGCAGGCCGCCGCAACCACCGAGGTGGCGCGTCAGCAGGTCCGGCGCAACAACGATTTTCTGGTGCTCACCACCGCTCGCAACCGGGTGGGCCAGGCCTCGATGTATGACGTGCGCCAGGCTGAAGTGTCCTACAACTCGTCGGAAGTGGACCTGCTGCGCTCGCTGCAGGCCGAATCCGACACCAAGATCGAGCTCTTCCGGCGCATGGGCGTGAATCCCCCGGCCCCGGTGCAGGAAGTGGCGCTCTCCGACTCGTTCCCGGTCCGGCAGCCGGAGTATGACCTCGAGGCCCTGTTGAACGAGGCGAAGGCCAACCAGCCGCGGATCAAGGCGCTCGAGGCCCGTCAGGCGGCGGCGGAACAGACCCTGAAGTCGGCGAAGTCCGCCTACTTCCCGACCCTCTCCGCTTTCGCGAACAAGTCCGGCTTCACGAACGAGACGTCGGCGGACACCATCTCGACGTTCCCGTTCCACTTCACGAGCAACCCGATTCAGTACGGTCTCCAGTTGTCGCTGCCCATTTTCCAGGGCTTCAACAGGACGACGCGTGTCACGCGGGCGCGGGCGGACCAGATGGACGCGGCTGAGCGCCTGCGCGCGATCGAGCTGCAGATCCGCGCCGACGTGACCAGTCGTCTGCTCGCGGTCAACACGACCTGGCGGACGCTGGCCATTCAGGACCGAAGCCGCACCGCTGCCGCCGAGCAGCTCACCCTCGCCCGCGAGCGTTACCGGCTCGGCAGCGGTACCGTACTCGAGCTCTCCGATGCACTCAATGCGGTGACGCGGGCTGACGCCGCCTACATCAACGCGGTTTACGACAATCACCGGGCGCTGGTCGCGTTGTTCGCGAGCATCGGCCGGGACTACACCAACGCAAGGAATAATTGAGCATGTCACGTGGCATGAAGTGGGGTATCGCGGCGGTGGTCCTGGTCGCACTCGGCGCTGGCGGTGTCTTCTTCAAGAAGCAGCAGGAGAAGAACAAGGCAACCGAAGTGCGGATGGAGCCGGTGGGCCGCAAGGACCTGGTGGCCGCGGTGACGGCCAGCGGCAAGATCGAGGCGGAAACCAAGGTCGACATCAGCGCCGACGTCACCGGCCGCATCCTGAAGATCGCGGTGAAGGAAGGCGACCTGGTCACCAAGGGTCAGTTCCTCATCCAGATCGACCCGGCGCAGTTCGAGGGCGCGGTCAACCGGGGCCAGGCGCTCCTGGCATCGAGCCAGGCGTCGCTGATCCAGGCCCAGGCGAACCGCGACCAGGCCAAGCGGCAGCTCGCCCGCGCGCAGGAACTGCAGAAGACCAATGCCAACCTGATCTCCGCCGAGAGCGTCGAGCAGGCGCAGCAGGCGTATGACGTCAGCGTGGCGATCTACGAGACGAACAACGCCCAGGTGGCGCAGGCCCGTGCCGCGCTCAAGGAAGCGCAGGACAACCTGGCCCGGACCCGGCTGTTCGCGCCGATCGCCGGCCGGGTGACGCGCCTGGCGGTGGAAGAGGGCGAAGTGGCGGTACCGGGCACCTTCTCGAAGGAGACCGGCCTGCTCATGACGATCGCCGACATGTCGACGATCATCGCCAAGGTGCAGGTGGACGAAACCGATGTGGTGCGGGTCAGCGTAGGGGATTCGGTGGCGGTCACCATCGATGCCTTCCCCGACACCACCTTCGTGGGCCGGGTCACGAAGATCAGCAACAGCGCCAAGCTCACGGCCGGGATGACCTCGGGCCAGGGCGGCAACAACGACCGGGCCGTGGACTTCGACGTCGAGATCACGCTGGCGGCCCCGCCGCGCGACGTCCGCCCCGACCTGAGCTGCACCGCCCGGATCGTCACCGATACGCGGGACAACGTCCTCTCGATCCCGATCATCGCGCTCACCGTGCGCGAGCATGAGGCGGTGCCGAACGAGGGCAGCCCGGCTGCGGGCGAGGCAAAGGCCACCCCGGCTGCCGCGGGCAAGCAGGTGGCGGCCGCCGGGGCGGACAGCGGCAAGGCCGGCAAGCCGAAGAAGGAGCGTGAGGGCGTATTCGTGGTGCGCGACGGCATCGCCACCTTCCGACCGGTCAAGGTCGGGATCGCGGGCGACGAGTACTTCGAGGTGCTCGATGGGCTCCGTCCCGACGAGGTCATCGTGGCGGGCACCTACCAGGCGATCCGCGACCTGAAGGACGGCGCGAAGGTGAAGGAAGGAAAGGCCCCGGACACGAAGAAGGAGGCGAAGCGTTCATGAGCGAGCCCATCATCCGGATCCGCGACCTGACCCGCCACTACGTGATGGGAACGGAGACGGTGCAGGCGCTGCGGGGTGTATCCCTCGACATCGCGGCGCAACGAGTACGTCGCGATCATGGGACCCTCGGGCTCGGGCAAGTCGACGATGATGAACATGATCGGCTGCCTCGACACGCCGACCGGCGGCGAGTACTGGCTCAACGGCCAGGAGGTGTCGCAGCTCACCGACGACGAGCTGGCCCGGGTGCGCAACAAGGAGATCGGGTTCGTCTTCCAGACGTTCAACCTCCTGCCCCGCGCGACATCGCTGCACAACGTCGAGCTGCCGCTGGTCTATGCCGGGGTGTCGGCCAGGGAGCGCCGCGCGCGCGCCAGTGCGGCGCTCAGCCGGGTGGGCCTGGGCGACCGCATGGACCATCGCCCGAACGAGCTCTCCGGTGGCCAGCGCCAGCGCGTCGCGATCGCCCGCGCGCTGGTGAACGAACCATCGATCCTCCTGGCCGACGAGCCAACCGGCAACCTCGACAGCACCACCAGCGAGGAGATCATGCAGGTGTTCAGCGAACTGCACCGGCAGGGGCAGACCATCATCATGGTGACGCACGAGGCGGACATCGCCGCCCATGCGGAGCGCACCGTGGTGCTGCGTGACGGCAAGGTGGAGTCGGATCGCATCGCCGAGGGCGTCGCGGCCTGATGCCCTGGCTCGAAGCGGTGCGCCTGGCGCTGAAGACGATCCGCGCGCAGAAGCTGAAGAGCTTCTTCTCGCTGATCGGCGTGCTGATCGGGGTGACGTTCCTCATCGCCGTCGTGTCGATCGTCACGGGCATGAACGACTACATGGAAGACAAGTTCGCCAATTCGCTGATCGGGCTGAACACCTTCCAGCTGCGCCAGCGACCGAACTTCACCAGCGGCAACGTCACGGATGACATGTGGCGCGAGTGGTCACGGCGCCCGCGCATCAGCTACACCGACGCGTCCTACATCAAGGCGCATGTCAAGACACCGGTCACGTACGCCAATTTCTGCTCCGATCGCGTGACGGTCAGCTACGACGGCAAGATCGCCAAGGACATCGAGCTGGTCGGGACCGAGCCCACGTACTTCGACATCAAGAACTACAAGCTCACCGCCGGGCGGCCGTTCGCCGCGCAGGAGATGCAGCTGAGCCTGCCCGTGGTGGTGATCGGCAGCGAGATCGCCGAGAAGCTCTTCAAGGGCATCGATCCGATCGGCAAGGACCTGATCATGTTCGGGTTGCCGTACCGCGTGATTGGCGTGGTGGAGCGGCAGGGCACGCTGTTCGGCCTGTCGCTCGACAAGTTCGTCATCATGCCGTTCACGGCCCCGGCCCGGCGGTTCATCTGTCCCATCAACGTGCTCGATCACCTCATCATCCAGGCGAGCGGCCCGGGCACGATGACGCTCGCCATGGGCGAGGTCGAGTCGAGCATGCGCACGCTGCGCCACCTCAAGCCCGGGCAGGAGAACAACTTCTACCTCCAGACGTCGGAGGCCGCGCTCGAAGGCTGGACCAAGATCTCCAACATCCTGTTGACCGCCCTGCCGCTGCTCGTATCGATCTCGCTGATCGTCGGCGGTATCGTGATCATGAACATCATGCTCATGTCGGTGTCGGAGCGCACGCGCGAAATCGGCATCCGGAAGGCGCTCGGTGCCCGTCGGCGCGACGTCCTGGCGCAGTTCGTCGTGGAGTCGGCCACCCTCTCCACCGTCGGCGCGGCGATGGGCATCGGTATCGGTATCGGGCTCGCCTTCGTCGTCCGGGCGGTCACCCCGCTGCCTGCCGCCGTGGCTCCGTGGTCGATCGTGCTGGGTGTGGTCGTGGGCGTCGTGGTCGGCATGGTGGCCGGGATCTACCCGGCCAACCGGGCGGCCAAGCTGGACCCGATCGTGGCCCTGCGGGCCGAATGAGGCTCCGATGAACATCGCACGCGCGCTGGAGGGTGTCGGCATCGCCCTGGATTCGATCCGCTCCAACAAGGTCCGGGCCGGCCTCACGATTCTGGGTGTCGCCATCGGCGTCATGGTCGTGATCGGCATGGCCTCGGCGATCACCGGTATCAACCGCAGCATCACCACGATGCTCGAATCGGCGGGGCCCAAGACCTTCTTTGTCCAGCGCTTCTTCCAGGGCGGGCTGAACATCACCGACGGCTCGGACGAGCTGTCACCGTGGCGCAAGAATCCGTGGATCACCGTGGAAGATGCCGAGCTGATTCGCCAGCTGCCGACGGTGCAGGCGGTGGCGGTCAGCGAGGGCACCGAGGGCCCCGTGAGCTACGAAGATGTCAACCTCAAGGGTGTCCAGATCGGCGGCATGGGCGCCGCGTGGGTGCTGGTGAATGGCGGTGAGATCGTGTCGGGACGCACCTTCACCAACGCCGAGTATGCGGCGAGTTCCCATGTCGCCGTGATCAACGACAAGCTCGCCGAAGGACTCTTTGCCCGGGAGTCGACCCGATCGGCAAGCGGATCAAGGTGTTCGGGGAGCCGTTCACGATCATTGGCGTTCACGTGGAGGCGGCCTCGCTCTTCGGCGGCGGCGACCAGGTGCGCATGGCCATCCCCCACACTGCGTTCGTCAAGATCGCGGACTACTGGAAGGGCTGGATGGATATCTCGGTCCTCCCGACCGAGTCCGCAACGAGCCTCGAAGCGCAGGAGGAGGTCATTTCCGCCATGCGGGCGAAGCGCGGGCTCAAGCCGATGCAGGAGAACAATTTTGCCGTGGTGTCGCAGGACAAGATCCTCGACACGTTCAACAGCATCACGGCGGGGTTCTTCGTGGTGATGGTGGCGCTGTCGAGCGTCGGCCTGATGGTCGGCGGCGTCGGCGTGGTGGCGATCATGATGATTTCCGTCACCGAGCGCACGCGTGAGATCGGGGTGCGAAAGGCCCTCGGCGCCACCAAGCGCGAGATCATGTTCCAGTTCCTGGTGGAAGCGGCGACCCTGACCCTGGTCGGTGGTGCCATCGGGCTGGCACTCGGCGCACTCATCGCCGTCGGTATCCGGTCGGCCTCGACCATCCCGGCGAGCGTGCCGCTCTGGTCGATCGTGGTCTCGCTCCTCGCCTCGGTCGTCACGGGAGTGCTCTTCGGCCTCTACCCGGCGTTCCGCGCCGCGCGGCTCGATCCGGTCGAGGCCCTCCGCTTCGAGTAGCCCACGGCAGCGTGAACAGTGAGCCGTAAGCGGTGAACGGGAAGTCCCCGTTCACCGCTTACCGTTTTACTGTTCACCTAACCAACATGTCCTTCCTCGAATCCCTCCGCCTTGCCTTCGATTCCATCTGGTCGGCGAAGCTGCGCTCCTTCTTTACGCTGCTCGGGATCATCGTGTCCGTCGCATTCCTCGTGGTGGTGGTGGCCGTCATCCAGGGCATGAACGCGTACGTGAAGGAGAACCTGACCGGCGCGATGATCGGGACCAATGCATTCCAGGTGCGCCGCACGCCGATCACGGTGGGACTCCTCGACGACGAGATGGTGAAGCGAATCGCGCGACGGCCGATCATCACGTCGGGCGACGCCGAGACCGTGCGGCGTGCCATTCCCGACGCCGAGGCGGTTTCGCTGCAGTCGGGGTGGCCGACGCCGATAAACGACGTCGGCTACCGCAACCGGACCGTCGGCTCGGTGCTCGTCTTCGGCGTGACCCCGCCCTACCAGCTGGTCCAGGACTACACTTTCGCCGCCGGCGAACCCCTCGCCGACCCCGATGTCAATGAGCGGCGGCCCGTGGTGGTGCTTGGATGGGAAGTGGCGAGCAAGCTGTTCGACCAGCCGGCGCAGGCGGTGGGGCGAAAGGTGCGGGTGGCGGGTCGCGAGTTCCTGGTGAAGGGCGTCATCGCCCAGAAGGGGCGCGTGCTCGGACAGTCGTTCGACGGGTTCCTGCTCATGCCCATCAGCACGTTCGAGTCGATGTATGGCCGGCGCAAGACGACGGTCGTGTCGGTGAAGATGCATGATGCCGCCGAGATCGACGGCGCCATGCTGCGGGCCGAGGAGGCGATGCGGGTGGCGCACCGGCTCCGGCCGCTGGAGGAAAACGACTTCACGGTCGACAAGGCCGACGCGCTGGTGGCGTTCTGGAAGACACTGACCAGGGTGCTGTTCCGGATGATCCCGGGCGTGGTCTGCATCGGGATCGTCGTGGGAGGCATCGTGATCATGAACATCATGCTGATGTCGGTGAACGAGCGCACGTACGAGATCGGCCTGCGGAAGTCGCTCGGTGCCACCCACCGGGACATCCGGCGCCAGTTCCTGGTGGAGACGGTCCTGCTCTCGTTCCTGGGCGGGTTGATGGGCGTGGCGGCGGGATGGGGCTTCAGCTACGTCGTATCCAGCCTCACGCCGCTGCCGGCGCGGGTCACCCTCTGGTCGGTCGGCGTGGCCCTCGCCCTGGGGGCGGCCACCGGCATCGTCTTCGGGGTGTACCCGGCGGCACGCGCGGCCAGGCTCGATCCCATCACGGCGCTCCGGGCCGAATAGCGCATGGCCAGCATCCCCAACGTCCTCGAGGGAATGGTCATCGCCCTCGACACGATGCGGAACAACAAGCTCCGCTCCGGCCTCACGATCCTCGGCGTCGTGATCGGTGTCGCCACCGTGATGACCATCGCTTCCATGGTGCAGGGCATCCGCACCCAGATCTTCAACGCCGTGGAGGTGGCGGGCCCCACGACGTTCTATGTCGTGCGCTTCTTCTCGCAGGTGCCCCTCAATCCCGACCGCCTGCCCTACGAGGTGCGGATCCGGCCGCCGGTGAACGAGGCGGACGCCGCGGCATTGCAGGGCCTGCCGGAGATCTCCTACGCCGGGCTCTGGGTGCAGATCTTCCAGCGCATTGAGTACGAGGGGATCAACACCCAGTCACTCAGCGTCTTCGGCGCCGACGAGCACTACCTGGAGATCCAGGGCGGGACGCTGCTCACGGGGCGATGGTTCACGCGCGCCGAGCTCGACGGCGACGAGGTGGCACTCATCGAGGAAGAGGTGGCGCACCGCCTCTTCGGACAGATGAACCCGATCGGCGCCACGATACGAGTGGGATCGAAGGCGATGCGCGTCATCGGGATCTTCCAGAATGCGTCGAACATCTTCATGCCGCCGGGCGCAGGAGTACGGTGCCGTGCTCCCGTTCCAGACCGTGCGGCGCAACTACCACTACGACGAAACCAACAGCCTGTTCATCGCCGTGAAGCCGCGCCAGTCGAGTGCTGCCACCGAGGCTCAGGACGCGGTCACGGTGGCGCTGCGCCGGGCGCGCGGGCTTCGCCCCGGCATGCCCAACACGTTCGACCTGATCACCCAGGACCAGATCCTGAGCGTAGTGGGGAACTTCACCACCTACTTCTTCGTGGCGATGGTGGCCCTGTCGAGCGTGGCGCTGCTGGTCGGCGGCATCGGGGTGATGGCGATCATGATGGTATCGGTCACCGACCGCACCCGTGAGATCGGCCTGCGCAAGGCGCTCGGCGCGACCAGGCGCGAGATCCTCTGGCAGTTCCTCGTGGAAGCCGCCACCCTGACCTTTTTCGGCGGACTGATCGGCGTGTTCGCCGGTCTCGGGTTTGGCGAGGTCGTGAAACGGGCCTTCGGCTTCACTTCCGACGTGCCGGTGTGGAGTGCGGTCGTGGCCTCGGCAGTCAGCATCGGGATCGGGCTCGTGTTCGGGCTCGTACCGGCCAACCGGGCAGCCGGGATGGATCCGGTGGAGGCGCTGCGGCACGAATAGCCCGCGAACGGCCATCGGGGAAGAGGAACGGGAACTGCAATTCGATGCGCTGTGCACGGTTTCCGCCACGCTGCATCTCCTGCCCGACCCGAACCGAAGGTGGGATATGCGTCACTCAGTCCTGTTCCCGGCCCTGGCCGTGCTCGTCACGACGGCGTGCACGACCGACCATGCGTTATCAACCAGGGGCGCCGAAAACCATCCCCGGGATGCCGCCGCCATCAAGGTCGAATCTTCCGAGGGCCAGGAGTCGCCGGTGGCCCAGGTGGCCGGCATCATGGGAGCCAACGACATGGTTTCGGAAAGGGAAAGCGAAACGGGCTTTACCCTTCCAGGTACCGGCGTGGCAGCGCTGCCCGTCGATGCCATGCTCATTCGCACCGGCAATGCGAGCATCGAGGTCCGTTCGCTCACCCCGGCCATAGACCAGGTTCGCGCGCTCGCGGGACAGATGGGCGGGTTCGTGGCGAACACCAGTATCCAGGCGGGAAATGAGCGGCTTCGTTCCGCATCGATCGAGCTGAGAATTCCCAATGACCGCTTCGACGCCGCCGTTTCCGGACTGAACGGGCTCGGGAAGCTGGAAACGGTGCAGATAGCCACCGAGGACGTGGGCGAGCAGTACACCGACATCGAGGCGCGGGTCACCAACGCGCACAGGCTTGAAGATCGGCTCATCGATGTCCTGGCCCACCGGCCGGGGAAGCTCCAGGACATCCTCGCAGTCGAGCGCGAACTGGCCCGGGTGCGCGAGGAGATCGAGCGCTACGAAGGCCGGCTGCGCTTCCTCAAGTCGCGAGCGGCCACGAGCCGCATGACGCTGTCGATTCACGAACCGGTGCCCGTGATCGAAACGACCGGCCAGTCGCCGCTGGTAGACGCGGTGCGGCAGGCATGGGGAAGGTTCCTTGGCCTGGTGACCCTTGCGATCGGCTGGTCTGGCGTCGTGATTCCGGTGGGGTTGATGACTGCCGGCGCGTGGTGGACGCTGCGGCGCCGGCGCCGCGCGCTTCCGCAACCGGCCTAGCACACACGAGGAGAAGACCTGGACGATGACTGTCGATATCCTGGCGATCGCCGCGCATCGGGATGATGTCGAACTGACCTGTGCCGGCACGCTGCTGCGCGCGGTCGACCAGGGTCATCGCACCGGTATCCTCGACCTCACTGCCGGGGAAAGCGGGACGCGAGGCAGTGCGGCACTCCGCGCCGAGGAAGCGGAGCGTGCCGCGGTCATCCTCGGCGTTACGGAACGACGCAATGCGGGTCTGCCCGACGCCGGCCTGTTCAACACCGACGAGACCCGGCGCATCGTGGCAGCGCATATTCGCCACTTCGCGCCTCGGGTGGTGATCCTCCCCTTCCCTGTCGGCCGCCACCCCGATCACCGCATTGCGTCCGAACTGGGGCGCGATGCGTCGTTTCTCGCCGGCCTCGCGCGGTTTCCCGCCGACGGTGCCCCACACCGGCCGCACAAGCTGCTCTACTCGCTCGCCTACAGGGAGGATCCGCTCAAGCCGACGTTCGTGGTGGACATCACCGACCAGTTCGCGCGCAAGATGCAGGCGATCCGGTGTTACAGCAGCCAGTTCGATGGAGCCAAGGCGGCGGGGGAGATCTTTCCGACCGGTCAGGATCTCTATTCACTCATCGAGGTGCAGAACGCGCACTACGGGTCGCTCATTCGCACCCGCTACGGGGAGCCCTTCTACACCCATGAGACGCTGGTGGTCGATGACGTGACCCAGCTGGGGGTCCAAAGTATGTAACACGGTCCTGAGGGGGTTATCTTGCAGGTGCCTTCCACGCCTCCTTCCTGCCACTCCCGGACGTCTCCCGGGCTCAAGGTTCCACAATGGATGCCGGGATCCCCGCTTTCGAGGGGAGTTACATCGTCGTGGCTGACGAGGATCGTACCATCGCCAATTTCGTGATCGACACCCTGGAGAACGATGGGCACTCGGTCTTCTGGGCTTATGACGGCATCAGTGCGATCCAGCTCGCATTGGGCCTGAAGGTATGCGACCTGGTCATCAGCAACTCGCGCGTGGGGGGCCAGCAGGGCGTGGATCTCATCATCGACCTGCGCGAACGCCTGCCCTGGCTCTCGATCCTGTACCTGGCAAACGATGCGCGATCGTCGCGCGATCGGGAGCGGCAGTTGCCGGCCGACGTGCCCATCCTGCGGGAGCCATTCACCGGCGACGACCTGCGCGCTGCCGTTCGCCCGCTACTGCAGCGGGGCTGAAGCGGCCCCGCCATCCGCTGCGAGCAGCACGCGGGCGCGGACGATCGCGCGCTCGAGGCTTGCCGGGTCCGGCGAGCCGCCCCGTAATCGCAGCAGACCAATCCTGAATTCCTCCAGCACGGCGACTGCATCGCTGAGCTGGCGCTCGAGCCCGAGCGACGGATGTTGGATCATCTCCCCGCGAAGCCGTCGCGCCTGCGCCTCGAGCCCGTGACTCAGCTCGGAGATTTCGCCGAGTTCCGACGCCATGGTTGGTTGAAGCGAGTCGAGCAGGGCGATGACGGCCGATCCCACCGCCACTTCGGTCGGACGGTCGGCGCGAGGCTCCGCAGCCCTTCCCGCCCTCAGCCCTGCAAGCGCGAATGCACCTCTCATGAACCGGCTGTCCCAGAGGCGGATCGCCACATCGCCAAAGAGCGTGGCGCGGGCCAGGATCAAGCGTGCACCTCCCGCAATCGACACCACCACGGCCAGCGTCAGGGGTATGACGAACCGGAGTGGAATCCGGGTGACGGCTTCGCCCACCGGCACGCGCGGCTGTGACCAAACCGCCCCGGCGAGTGTCGCGAGGGTCGCGAGCACGCCGCCCACGAATACGGCCCGCATGGTCCTCACACGCGCCGGGTCGGGCGCCGGATCATCGCTCGAGGCCCACAGCTCACGTCGCTCCGCCTCCCGCTCGGCCCGAAGCGCGCGCATCAGGTCGGCATGGCCGTATCCCGCGCGCACCAGGGCGCGCGTCTCCCTGAATTCGGTGAACGCGAGCCAGGCGAGTCCGAGCGCTGCCCCGACCACCAGGGCTTCGGTCGTCAGGCCCCCCCGCCCGCGCAACACCATCTGGCCGATGCCGAACGCAGCAGCGCAGGCGATGCTCGCAAGCAGGAGCATCTCCCATTGGGGCCGGCGGAACCTCCGGAGATAGGTTCGGATGGGCAGGGGCACGACCCTCGGCACATCCATTGACTCTTCCAGTGCTTGCGACAGCGCCTCCGCATTGACGAAGCGCGCGTCGCGTTCCTTGGCGAGGCACCGGTTGATGGTTGCCACGAGGTGGATCGGCAGGTCCGCACGGACTTCGTGCAGCGGGCGAGGTTCCGTCGTCATGTGGCGCGTCAGGATCGACCTGATATCCGGCCCGCCAAACGGAACCGCACCGGTGAGGATGTGATAGCCGAGGATGCCAAGCGAGTAGAGGTCGCTCCGTCCATCGATGTCATCGCCGGCGCACTGTTCCGGGCTCATGAATTCAGGGGTGCCCAGGACTTCGCCGGCCATGGTGCTGCCGGGGATCCGGCTCACCTGCGCGATACCGAAATCCGCTACCAGCGGCCGCCGGGTGTCGCGCTCAATGAGGATGTTTTCCGGCTTGATGTCGCGATGCACCACGCCACGCGCGTGCGCATACCCGAGCGCCCAGGAGATGGAGTGCAGCAGCCGCGCCGCCTCGTCCGGGGCCAGGGGCCCCGTGCGCTCCACCCGCCGCGCCAGGGTTTCACCCTCGACGCAGGCCATGACGAAAAAGATCAAGCCGTCGATCTCGTCCGCGAGGTAAATCGGCACGATGTTCGGATGGTAGAGCTGGGCGGCCGTACGCGCCTCGCGCAGGAAGCGCTCCCGGATGTCGCTCCGGGCGGCAACATCGGGCCGCAACAGCTTGATGGCGACCGGTCGGTCGAGGCGGACCTCCCGGGCACGGAAGACGAGCCCCATACCACCGCGTCCAAGCTCTGATTCCAGCGAATACCTGCCAGCAAGCGCCTGCTGCAGCGCCAGGAAGGTGTCATCGGGGAGCCGAGTTGCATCGGGGGGCATGGTCCAATGTGCAGCGCTCACGCGCCTCCCGTAAGTCATGTATATTTCAGGCCTTATGGAACCGTCCATGACCTACCTCGATCACGCCGCCACCACACCGGTCCGCACCGAAGTTCGCGAGGCCATGAGTCCGTATCTCGGCGAAATCTTCGGCAATCCGTCAAGTTCTCACCGCTTTGGCCGCGCTGCTCGCGCGGGCCTGGAGCAGGCACGCCGCGACATCGCCGAGGCGGTCGGGTGCGAGCCGCAGCAGGTAGTGTTCACCTCCGGCGGAACCGAGGCCGACAACCTCGCCATCATCGGGACGGCCTTCGCTGCCGCGGCGCGAGGGCGTCCGCGCCGGGTGGCCGTGCTCGGCCATCGAGCACAAGGCGATTCTCGCGGCAGCCCACACGGTGGCGACACTTGGCGGGGAGGAGATCATCCTCCCCGTGGATGCAGGCGGAACGCTGCGCCTCGACGCGCTCGATGCCGCGCTCGAGCGGCATCCCGCGGTCGTGTCCGTGATGTGGGTCAACAATGAAGTGGGTTCGCTGCAGCCGATCCCCGAGATCGCCGCCCGCTGCATCGCGGCTGGCGTGCCGCTCCACTCCGATGGCGTGCAGGCGTTCGGCAAGGTGTCCGTCGATCTTCGGAAGCTGCCCATCGCGCTCCTGACCCTGTCGGGGCACAAGCTTGGCGCTCCCAAGGGTATTGGCGCCCTGGTCGTGCGCGACCGTACGCTCGTGGAATCGATCATTCACGGCGGCGGACAGCAGTACGGCATCCGCCCCGGGACCGAGAACGTCGCGGGCGCCGTGGCGCTGGGCTGCGCCGCCCGGCTGGCCGCCGCTGAGCAGGCCGCCGAGTTGCCGCGCCTGGCAGCGCTCCGGGACCAGCTGGAAGCGATGCTGCTCCGCGACGTGGCCGACCTCATGGTCGTCGGCGCGAGCGGCATCCGGGCGCCGCACATCCTCACCGTTACCATCGCGGGAACCGACAGCGAAACCCTGCTCATGCACCTCGACATGCAGGGGATCGCGGCCTCGGGCGGCTCGGCCTGCTCCACCGGTGCCGTGGAACCGTCGCACGTGCTCTGTGCCATGGGGGTGCCGCGGGATCTGGCGCTCGGCCAGCTCCGCTTTTCGTTCGGCCACGAGAGCACAGTCGCGGATGTCGAGCACGCCGCCGCTGTGCTCCCCAGGGTCGTGGCGCGCGCGCGCAAGCTCTCGGGAGCCCTCGGTCGTGCGTGAGCGGCGCCGCGTGCTGGTCGCCATGTCCGGCGGGGTCGACTCGTCGGTCGCGGCTGCACGCCTGGTGGAACAGGGCTATGACGTGGTGGGTGCCACCATGAAGCTCTTCTGCTACGGCGAATCGGTGCCCGATCGCCCATGCTGCTCACTCGACTCCATCAACGATGCGCGGGACGTGGCTCATGGCCTCGGCATTCCGCACTACGTGTTGAACCTCGAGGATCGCTTCTCCCTCCACGTCATCCAGAACTTCGTGAGCGAGTACAGCCGCGGGCGAACGCCGATTCCGTGCGTTCGCTGCAACTCCTTCACGAAGTTCCGCGACCTGCTCGCGCATGCCGATGCCTTGCAATGCGACTGGATCGCCACCGGGCACTACGCTGTCGCCCGCGATGGTGCACTCTACCGCGGGCTCGATCGTTCCAAGGACCAGAGTTACTTCCTGTGGGGCATCGACCAGGCGGTCGTGGCGCGCATGCTGACGCCGGTGGGCGAGCTCTCCAAGGCCGAGACACGCGCTTACGCCCGACAGCTCGGGCTCGCGACCGCCGACAAACCGGAGTCGGTCGAAATCTGCTTCGTCCCCGACGACGACTATGTCGGGGTGCTCGAGCAGCACCTCCCGGCTGATGCCCCCGCCCTGTCTCGCGGCCCGCTCGTCACCACTGGCGGCGAGGTGGTGGGCGAGCATGACGGGTTCGCGCGCTTCACGATCGGCCAGCGCAAGCGCCTGCCAGGTGGGTTCAGTGAGGCCAGATATGTCGTGGCGATCCGGCCGGAGGCCCGCGAGGTGGTCATCGGCTCGCTCGACGACCTCGACGGCCACCGCGTCACGCTCGACGAGGTCAACTGGCTTTCGCCCCCGCTCGAGCCTGGTGATACCTGCCGGGTGCAGCTCCGCTACCGCGCTCCGGCGGTGCCGGCAACCGTGGTCTCGGCGGACGACGGCACGGTGGGCCTCGCGCTAGGGGCGGCGGTGCGCGCCATTACCCCGGGACAGTCAGGCGTACTCTACGATGCCACCGAGCGGGTGCTTGGCGGCGGCGTCATTTCCTAGCACCTCCGCCACGGGAGCCATCCATGAAGGCCTTTGTTCTCCGCCTCCTGGTCAACGCGCTGGCCATCTTCGCCGCGGTGAAGCTGTTGCCCGGCCTTCATTTCCAGGGCACGGCCGTCCAGCTCGCCGGCGTGGCCCTCGTGTTCGGGCTGCTGAATGCCTTCCTCAAGCCGATCATCACACTCCTGACCTGCCCCTTCATCCTCCTGACGCTCGGGCTGTTCGCCCTGGTGGTCAACGGGCTGATGCTGCTGTTCACGGCATACGTTTCGCAGAGACTGGGCTTCGACTTCCGGGTCGATGGGATCTGGTGGGCGCTGCTCGGCGGCATCGTCATCGGGGTCATCAGCACGGCACTTTCGCTGCTCATCCCGGACGGCGAATGAACGGACCATGGCAATGCGGTGATTGACGTCCAATGACGATGATCCAGCCGGTGCCCCCGGCCACGGTAACGCCCGTAACACAGGCGACCCTGCTCGACCTCGACGTCCGGCATCCGTCGCTCTACGTCAATCGCGAGCTCAGCTGGCTCGAGTTCAACCGCCGGGTCCTGCATGAGGCGCTCGACCCCCGCACCCCGCTCCTCGAGCGCCTCAAGTTCCTCGGCATCTACAGCAGCAACCTCGATGAGTTCTTTCAGGTGCGCGTCGCCGGCCTCAAGCGGCAGGTCGCCGCCGGGTTCACCGAGCGCACGCCGGACGGCCTGACGGCGGAGGACCAGCTCGCACGGATCGCGGTAGTCGTGCGGGAACAGATGGCCCAGCACCGGCACGGCCTGATGCACGACGTGCTCCCGGCCCTCGCCGAACATGGCGTGCAGATCATCAGCCACCTGGGCGACCTCGATCGCGCCAACCGGGATCATATCGACCGGTACTTCCAGGCCAATGTCTTCCCGGTGCTGACGCCCCTGGCGGTGGACCCGGGACACCCCTTCCCCTACATCTCGAACCTCAGCCTCTCCGTGGCTGTGGTGCTGCGCGGCACAGACGGCGAGGACCGGTTTGCCCGGGTGAAGGTGCCGAAGATCCTGCCGCGATGGGTGCCCTGCCTGCAGCCCAACACCTTCGTGCCGCTGGAGCAGGTCGTCGGGAGCAACCTCGAGCATCTCTTCCCCGGGATCGAGATCCTCGGCTGGCACCTGTTCCGCATCACGCGCAACACCGACATCGTGATCGAGAATGGCGAGGAAGCCGAGGACCTGCTGAGCCTCATCAAGGAAGAGGTGAGCAATCGCCGGTTCGCCGAGGTCGTGCGGCTCGAGGTGCATTCCTCGATGCCCTTCTCGCTGCGACAGCTCCTGCTCGCCGAGTTCAACGAGGAGCAGCAGGATATCGCCCCACCGCTCACGGCGAGCGACGTGTACGAGGTAAATGGCCTGCTCGACACGGCCGACTTCCTGTCATTGTCGGGACTCGACCTGCCGGCGCTAAAGGACCCGCAGTTCCACTCGGTCACGCCGGCGAGACTGGCACAGGGCCGGAACATGTTCGAGGTGATCCGGGAAGGTGACGTCCTGCTGCACCATCCATACGACAGCTTTGCGTCGACGGTGGAACGGTTCATCCAGGCGGCCGCGGACGACCCGGACGTGCTGGCCATCAAGCTGACGCTGTACCGCACCGGGGGCGACTCGAGCATCGCCAAGCTGCTGCAACAGGCCGCCGAGCGGGGCAAGCAGGTCGCGGTGCTGATCGAGTTGCAGGCACGTTTCGACGAGGAGAACAACATCATCTGGGCCCAGCGCCTGGAAGACGTGGGCGTGCACGTGAGCTACGGCGTCGCGGGGCTCAAGACCCACGCGAAGGTGATGCTCGTGGTGCGGCGTGAGGGCGACTTCATCCGGCGCTACGTGCACATCGGCACCGGCAACTACAACCCCAAGACGGCACGGCAGTACACCGACTTCGGCATCCTGTCGTGCGACCCGGCGATCGGCGCCGACCTCACCGATCTCTTCAACGTGCTCACCGGCTTCGGCCAGCCGGCCCAGTATCGCCAGATCCTCGTGGCTCCGCGCTACATGCTGGGGCGCTTCCTGGCCCTCATCCGCCGCGAGATCGAGCACCAGATCGCGGGACGGGGCGGACGCATCCTCGCCAAGATGAACGCGCTGGTCCATCCCGACATCATCGCCGCCCTCTACGAGGCCTCGCGTGCCGGGGTGCAGGTCGACCTCATCGTACGGGGCATCTGCTGCCTGCGGCCCGGCCTTCGCGGCGTGAGCGAGAACGTCCGCGTCATCAGCATCATCGGCCGCTTCCTGGAGCACTCACGCGCCTTCTGGTTCCGCAATGGCGGCCAGGAGGAGGTCTTCATCGGGTCGGCCGACTGGATGCCCCGCAACCTCGACCGGCGCATCGAGGCGGCGGTGCCGATCCTCGACCCCGTGCATCGCAACACGGTGCGGGACATGCTCGAGCTCATGTGGCGCGACAACCGTCAGGCGTGGGAGCTGCAGGCCGACGGCAACTACGAGCTGCGGCGCCCATCGAACCCCGCGGACGAACGCGGAACGCACCGGCTGCTGATGGACCTCGCGCGCGACGGAGCCACCCGCCCCACGTAACAATCTGCACGTCCGCCCGCGATGCGTGACGCAGCGCACGTGATCGCGTGCACATGTTCGACACTCACGGCGTTTGTCATGAACTGTCGCGATTTTGCGGGTGGCGCCCTCTCCCATCCGGCCCCATCGTGCGTCCGTCGGTGCTGACGGAACTTTCACCCCGCCGACTCCCTGCAATCTCACTTCACAACTGGCGCCGCTGTCCCGCGGTACCCATCCCAGGAGGATGCTCATGTCCCGAGCATTCCTGACCATTGTGCTTTTCACCGCTGCCTCGTGCGGTGACCAGACACTCGCGTCCGCCCCCGAACAGCCGATTGCCGGCCCAACCGTCACCGACGGACCTGCCACTGCGGACGAGCTCCTGCTGGTGCGCAACGACCGCAACCGCAACGCTCTCTCCGGCGGTGCCACCACGGTTTTTGACATTACCGGTGAGGCATTCGGGCACGCCGCACCAAACCTCGGCGCCGCATCCCTCCTGAAGCACGATGTCGGCGATCTCGGTTTCGAGGAGGTTTTTGCCGCCGGCGCACTTGGTCCCGTCTTTGACAACGAATCGTGCGAGGCCTGTCACTTTGCGGACGGCCGGGGCCGGCCACCGATGGACGGGGAGGCCTTCTCGTCGATGCTCTTTCGGGCGAGCGTGGCGGGTGTGATGCGGTCCGGTCGCCGCAGCAACCCGAGAGGCGCCGAGGCGCCGGCACCGGTGCCGGGCTTCGGCAGCCAGTTGCAGATGCGCGCGGTCGACGGATCGATGCCGGAAATCACCGCTACGGTGACGTACGTGGACTCCGTCGGCACGTTCGAGGACGGCACACCGTTCACCCTGCAATCTCCGCGGTATACGCTCACGGGCGTCTACGCGGCACTCCCCACCCCGATGATGTTCTCGCCCCGGGTGGCGCCGGTCGTGTTCGGGTTGGGTCTTCTCGAGGCGATTCCGGCCGGGGCCATCGAGTCGAATGCCGACCCGGACGACCGCAACCGCGATGGCATCTCCGGTCGGGCGAACTACATGGAAGACCTGGTCAGCGGCGAGCTGCGGGCCATCGGTCGGTTTGGCTGGAAGGCGAACACCCCGAACCTCGTGCAGCAGGCGGCCGCCGCCTACAACGGTGACATGGGCATCACCACCACCTTGTTTCCCGGCGAATCCTGCGAAGAGTACCGCGAGGAATGCGCGGCACACCCGATCGAGGTATCCGATTCCATCGTGGCCGCGGTCGCGTTCTACACCCGGTCACTGGGAGTCCCGGCCCGTCGCGACCTCGATGTGCCTGCCGTCCTCCAGGGTGAGGCGCTGTTCCGGAAGGTCGGTTGCGCAAGCTGCCACCTTCCCTCCGTGAAGACCGGTTTCATGCCGGGCATTCCCGAGGTCTCCTATCAGCAGATCCAGCCCTTCACCGACCTCCTCGTCCACGACATGGGCCCGGCGCTGGCCGATGGCCGTCCCGACTTCAAGGCGAACGGGAGGGAATGGCGCACGCCGCCGCTTTGGGGCATCGGACTGGTGCAGACGGTCAACGGCCACAGCCGCTTCCTGCACGATGGCCGGGCGCGTTCGCTGATGGAGGCAGTACTGTGGCACGGGGGTGAGGCAGAACGGTCGCGCCGCGCGGTGCAGCGCCTATCGGCAAGTGAGCGAGCGGCGCTGCTGACGTTCCTCGAGTCGCTCTAGCTATTCACTCGGTCGATATTGCCATGGCGGGCCGTCAGGTATCGAGTCCAAGCGCGATCCAGCCATCGACGCCGAGGCGTTCCATCGTGTCGATGTTGCGCTGGTAGATCAGTTCCGCCTCGGGGAACGCGGCAACCGCTGCAGACACGCTGGCTTCACGAAGAAGGTGCAGGATCGGATACGGCGAGCGGTTGGTGTAATTGGTGATGTCGTCGGGATCAGTGCCGGCAAACTGGTACTGCGGATGAAAGCTCGCCACCTGGATCACCCCCTCCAGGCCCATGCGTGCCACCGTCGCGTCCGCCATATCGAGGAAGTCGTTGTAGTCGAGGAAGTCAGTGAGCACGAGGGGCAGGATCAGGAGGGTCGTGTCCACCCGCTCGGCGTCGGCAAGCGAGAGCAGCCGGAGCTCCGACTCCAGGTCCCCGAGAAGGGCGACCGCATCCGTCGCGTCGCTCACCGCATAGCGCACCTGGCCCCTGACGGTCACCGCCCTGGCGAAGGGGCAGAGGTTGAGGCCGATCACCGCGCGCTCGACCCACCGGCGTGTGGCAG
Organism: uncultured Gemmatimonadales bacterium; assembly: GCA_963789925.1. Taxonomy (GTDB): domain Bacteria; phylum Gemmatimonadota; class Gemmatimonadetes; order Gemmatimonadales; family GWC2-71-9; genus JAGGAG01. Next base: position 87,300 of record CAWBMQ010000004.1, on the reverse strand, counting down.
CCACGACCATGTCATGCCGGGGGTCGCGTGCGTTCACTTACCCGGCCATCCCTCCCGCCTCAGCGAACTTCCGCATCAGTTCCTCCTGTTCGGGGGTGAGCTTCTCCGGCAGCGTGACCTTCACCTGCACCAGCTGGTCACCCCGCTTTCCATTACGCTCGACACCCTGACCCTTGATCCGGAACTTCCGTCCCGGCTGTGTGCCGGGTGGAATGCGGAGCAGCACCTTTTTCCCATCGATGGTCCGGACCCTGACGTTGGTGCCGAGCATGGCCTGCGCGACGTTGATCGGAATCTCGACGAGCAGGTCGTCACCGTCGCGCTCGAAGAAGTGATCCGGCTGCACCTGGAACGTTATGATCAGGTCCCCGGCCGGCGAAGCGCCGCGGCCCGGCTGGCCCTGTCCCTTGAGCCGCACGCGTGACCCGGACTCGGTGCCCGGCGGCACGGTGATGGTTACCGTGCGCTCCGTGCGCACCTCACCCGCCCCATGACAGGTCGGGCACGGCTTGGAGGGAATCTTCCCGCGCCCACGGCACTTGGGACAGGGACGGTTGACCGCGAACCCTCCCTGACCAAACGAGATCGTGCCGCGTCCGTGGCACTCGTCGCAGGTCTCGATCTTGGCGCCGGGCGCCCCACCGCTCCCGTGACAGGTGGGACACGCATCGGTCACGGGCATGGTCACAGCGATCTTGCCACCGAGAACCGCCGTGCGGAAAGGCACCTCGAGCATCGACTCGATCGTCTCGCCCTGCTGCTCCTCGCGGCGCCCCCGGCCGAAGATGGACGAGAAGATGTCTCCCAGTCCGCCCAGGCCCCCCATGTCGCCGAGGTTGACCTCCTCGTCGTATGAAGGGCCGCCCTGCCCTCGCGTCCCCGTACCGCCGGATGGACGGCGTGCGCGGGTATCGAACGCGCCAAGCCGGCGCATCTGGTCGTACTGCTTGCGTTTCTCGGGATCGGAGAGCGTGCCGTGCGCCTCGGAGATCTGCTTGAAGCGCTCGGCCGACTGGGCATTGTTGGGATTGGCGTCGGGATGGTGCTCCTTGGCCAGCCGCCGATAGGCCTTCTTGATCTCCTGCTGGGTGGCACTGTCGGCGACGCCCAGCACCTGATAGTAGTCGCCGGTCGCCACTAGGCGTTCCCCTGGCCCGAGTACACCTGGACCCGGGCCGGCCTCACCAGCACGCCCTTGTAGCGGTATCCGCTCTGGAAGGTGGCAGCGACCGTCTGCTCCAGCTCCGGCGAAGGCGCTGGGACCACGCCGACCGCCTCCTGCGTCGTGGGATCAAACGCGCTGCCGACCGGGTCGATGCGCTCAAGACCCGAGGCCTGCAGTTCCTTCCATACCTTCTGGTCGACGGCATTGATGGCGTGCCGGAGCGCATCCACCGGCGTCGTGGCGGGATCGCTGCTCACGGCACGATGGAGGTCATCCAGCGCATCGACGAGCTTGGTTACAAGCGCGGCCTGCGCCTTGTCGCCCAGCTCATTCCGCTCCCGTATCGAGCGCTTGCGGTAGTTGTCGAATTCGGCTGCCAGGCGAACGTGCCGGTCCTGCAACTCGGCCAGTTCATCCTCGAGGCGCTTGATGGCGGATTGCGCCGGCTCGACGGGCAGGCTGCCAGGTTCGGCCTGCTCGGTACCGGAATCGTCAGTGGGGCCCGTGGCACCCAGAAAATCGGGGAATCTGGTCATGAGGCGGAAGATAGCAACGGAGGTGCCGTCAGGAGGTGCCGGAATGGCAGCCCAGGCGCTGCCGCACCATGAACAATGCCGTCTGGACGGCCCGGGCGCGAATCTCGGGACGGCTCCCGAGGAAGATCGTCCGCCTGGAATAGGCCTCTCCCAACCCGGCGACCGCCATGCACACCGTGCCTACCGGCTTCTCGGGCGTTCCCCCGCCCGGTCCGGCGATGCCCGTGACAGCGACGCCCACATCCACGGCCAGGCGCGCGCGCACACCCTCGGCCATGGCCTGCGACACCTGCTCGCTCACCGCACCGTGCCGTTCCAGCAGCTCCTCCGCCACACCGAGCTGCCTGACCTTCACAAGGTTGTCGTACGCAATGATGCCGCCCTGGAAGACCTCCGAACTGCCCGGCACGTCCGTCAGGCGGCCGCCCAGCAGGCCACCGGTGCAGGACTCCGCCACTCCGATGGTGAGGCCCTGTTCGCGCAGCAGTGCCACCACGATCGCCGACAGCGTGTCATCGCCTTCGCCATACACGTTATCGCCGGCCCGCCGGCGCAGCTCCGCAACGCCCGCTTCGAGCCTCGCGTCACTTTCAGGCCCCGCGGCACCCCATGACGTAAGCCGCAGGTCCACGCCCTCGAGGCCAGGCAGGTACGCCAGGCCCAGCGGTCGGACCGCGGACTCAATGTCGCCCAGGCGCTCCGCCAGGGTGCTCTCGGGGATGGCGGTCGTGCGGACGGTGCGCGAGCGGACCACGAGGTTGCCGGCGCGCAGTGCGAGGCGCGGCACGACCTCATGGGCGAGCAGGTTGCGCATTTCGATCGGCACGCCGGGGAGCATGATGACCACACCACGCGGCGATTCGAGCCAGAGGCCAGGAGCCGTGCCCCATCGGTTCCTCAGCACCGTGCCCCCGCGCGGCACCTCTGCCTGCGAGCGATTGGTCAGGGCTGGCTCCCGACCCAGGCTCCGGAAACGCTCGACCAGCTGCTGCCAGATCTCCTCGTGGAACTCGAGCGGCGCATCGAGCAGCTGGGCCACGGCGTGCTTGGTGATGTCATCCCGCGTTGGGCCGAGCCCGCCGGTGACGAGGGCCGCGCCGGTGCGATCGAGTGCTGCGCCCACCGCATCCTGGATCGCCGTGCGATCGTCACCCACCGAAGTGCGGCGCACGATCTCGACGCCGATCGAGGCGAGCGACCGAGCGATCTCCGCCCCATTCGTATCGATGGTGAACCCGAGCAGGAGCTCGGTGCCGACGGTGAGGAGTTCGATTTTCATGACGGCGGGAGGCTACTTGCTGCTGCTGAACAGAGCCCTGTTCTTGTACAGATACACGCCGAACGAGTACACGGTCAGCACGACCGCGATCACCAGCGCCACCGCGACGAAGCTGCCGTGGAACTGGTTCCAGAAGTAGGCGTAGCGGTTGTTCTCCCAGCCGAGCGGCTTCCGGGCATCGCGGAAGGCGAACCAGAGGATGACCGCGCCGACAAAGATGTTCTGGAACACTGCCTTGAGCTTGCCGGCACCGCCGGCGGCGATCACGACGCCCTTGGCCTTCGCCCACTGCCGGAAGATCGTCATGGCGACCTCGCGGCCGATCATCAGCAGCGTGGCCCAGAGTGGAATGCTGCCCCACACCGGGATTCCATACTCGGCGTGCCTCTCGCGCGAAATCCAGTAGATCGGAATCAGCGTGGCGAAGAGGAGCAGCTTGTCGGCGAGGGGATCGAGCAGCTTGCCCAGATCGGTGACTTCGCCGCGACTCCGGGCGAGGTATCCGTCGAGCATGTCGGTAAATGCCACCAGGACGAAGACAATGAAGCAGATGAGCTTCGGCCAGTATCCGTCGATGAAGGGAAGCAGCGCGATGACGGGCGTGAAACAGATCCGGACGACCGTGACGATGTTGGCGGTGGTCCAGACCTTCCCGGCCATGTCCCCCTGCTCCGCCATGCTCAGCCCAGCGTCTTGACGACGAGCTTGCTCACGGCCTTGAGGGTATCGAACACGCCATCACCGGTCATGGCCACCGCCTCGAAGTACGGCGAGCGTTCGATCCACTGCCCGTCCTGCTGCTGTACGATGTATTCACCGGGGCGGAACGGGTCGGGCGTGACCCGCTGCTTCTGCGCGATCCTCCACCGGCCAACCCGGGTTCAGCGCCGCCTGCAGCTCGGCGATGGGCGCCGCGTTGGGCAGGTCGCGCTTGTTGTACTGGATGACGAAGGGAATCCGGGTGAGGTCATAGCCGTGCTGAACCATGTTGTCGTACAGGTTCTGCATCGCCTCGATGTTGGCCTCAGTGCGCTCGATCTGGCTGTCGGCCACGAAGACGACCCCGTCCACGCCCTTGAGGATCAGCTTGCGCGAGGCGTTGTAGTAGACCTGCCCCGGCACCGTGTACAGGTGGAACTTGACCTTGAACCCGCGGATGGTCCCGAGGTCCACCGGGAGAAAATCGAAGAAGAGTGTACGCTCCGTCTCGGTCGCGAGGGAGATCATCTTTCCCCGCGCCGTGGGCGCCACCTTCTGGTAGACGTGTTCGAGATTGGTCGTCTTGCCGCCGAGACCGGGCCCGTAGTAGACGAGCTTGCAGTTGATCTCGCGAGACGCATAGTTGATCATCGACATGGACGACGCTCCCTCACACCCCGAACAGCTTGTCGATCTCGTCTTCGGCATCGCCCAGCAGCCCTGATTCCATCTGCTGGGTTGCCTTCCCCTGGCTGCTGAACATGTCCTCGAACACCTTCACCAGCTCCGGCACGGTGGTGCGCACCCGCAGCTTCACCAGGCCAAGTGTCGTGCGATTGTCGAACAGGACGACGAGGATGACGCGCCGCGCAACGTCGGCGAGGTACATCGACTCGCGCTCGCCCTGATGAAACAGCGCGCCAAACTCGGGTTCGCCAAGCATGCGGGCCAGCTGGTCATTGGCGCTGAAATCGGCCGCCGTGAGGGTCGCGAATGCGGTAGAATCGAAAACCGGCGGCTCACCCACGGTCGACACGAGCTGTCCCGTACGATCGACGATGAGTGCCGTCCGGGCACTCGAGTCGGCGAGGAATACGCTCAGGATGTTCTGGATGCGGCGTGCGTCTTCCTCGCGGAAGGCCCAGCTCGAGGAGCCGCTCACGCGGCATCTCCCTGGCCGAGGATGCGGCTCATCCGCTCGAGGATCGTGGTACCGCGTCGCTGCAGCATCGGGATCGGCTCCCACGCGATGTATTCCTGGAGGCGGACAAGCGCCGCGCGGCTCGGATGCCGCGCAATCCAGCTGAGGGCCTGGTGCCGCATCGGGGGCCGTGCATGAAAGAGGTCCGCGCCGTGCGACCGTTGCCGGCGCCGGCTCACCTCACGCGCAATTGCAACCCCGACCAGTGCCCCGCCCAGAATAGCCCAGGTGCGTGCCCGCATCAACGCAGGTCCTGCCGAGCCGTCAGCGCGTGCGCCAGCGTCACCGTGTCGACGTATTCCAGCTCGCCGCCCATGGGCAACCCCCGCGCGAGCCGGGTGACCCGCACCGAGTAGCCCGAGAGCAGCTGCTGAATGTAGGTCGCCGTCACCTCGCCCTCCATGGATGGATTCGTCGCGAGGATGACCTCGAGCACGCCATCCTGCTCCACGCGGCGCACGAGCTGCTCCATGCGGAGCGACTCCGGCCCGATACCCTCGAGGGGAGAGAGCCTCCCGCCGAGCACATGATAACGGCCACGAAACCCGGTGGCGCGATCGACGACGCCGACTGCGGAAGGTTCCTCGACCACGCAGAGCAGGGTCGGCTCACGCCGCGGGTCGGCGCAGATGGCGCAGAGCGCGGACTCGGTGAGGTTGCCGCAAGTTTCGCACGGACGCACGCGTTCCGCCGCCGCCTGCAGGGCGGCGGCAAGACGGACAACCTGGTCGGTGGGTTGCTGCAACAGGTGAAAGGTGAGCCGCTGCGCCGTCTTCCGCCCGATCCCGGGCAGGCGCGCCAACTCTGTGACCAGTGCCTCGATGACGCTCACCCTCGGTTCAGAGCCCCGGACCGATGGGCGGCGTCGGCAGCTTTTTCATTTCGGCCTGCACCAGCTCGGCTGCGCGCCGCTGCGCCTCTGCTACTGCGAAGAGAACCAGGTCGGAAAGCAGCTCGGCATCACGACCGGCGAACGCCTCCGCGTCGATGCGCACGTCACGAATGTTGCCGCGCCCATCGGCCGTCACGCGCACAAGACCGCCGCCGGCCTGGACCTCGAAGGTCCGGTTGGCAAGTTCGGTCTGAAGTTCCTGGAGGCGACCCTGCCATTGCTGGCCGAGCTGCCACATCTGCTGAAGGTCAACCATTCCCATTTCACTGCCACCGGCCAGAGTAAGTAACAAGCCCTATTCCACGATCTCTAAATCTAACGCCTCCGCGGCCGCATCGAGAGCCGGATCCCGGACCCGGAGGCCCTTGAGCCGATCGGCCCGCAAACCCTCCGCCGACAGTCGCTTGGGGAGCTGCGCCGGTGCCGCGTCACTGTCGGCCACACCCAGCTCCACCGGGGCCCCGACAATCTTTACCAGCAGCGCCGTCAATCGCTCCCTTTGCCGCTCCAGGGTCAGGGCCAGCCCGGCGTCCTGGTCGGTAAAGCGGAGCCCGAGGCGCGGTGGTGCCACCTCGTCAGGAATGGTCGCGGCCAGGGCCGTGCCGAGGAGCGGGCTCTCGGCGCGCGCCGCGGCGACGATATCGGGCCAGGCCGACGTCAGGGCCTCGCGGTTGAATGCGACCCGTCCAATGACCGGCGCGGGGGCAGCCGCCGGTGCCGGCGGCGCCACGGGCGCGGGACTCGCTGCCTGCGCGCGCCGGGGGCTCGCTGCAGGAGCCGGATCCGCGGCACGCGGGCGCGCACCCTGGACTGAGGGGGCCGGCGGGGCACCATCGAGCACAGCCTGCAGGTCCACTACGCGATCGAGCATGGCCCAGCGGAGCAGCAGCGTCTCCACCACCAGCCGGGCATTCCCGCTCCGCCGGATGGCCGTCTCGTTGTCGGAGAGCAGCCGGAGCATCCGCAGGATGTCACCCGGATCCAGCTGCGCGCGATACTGCTCCAGCATGGCACGGGTCGACTCGGTGAGGCCTTCCGGCTCCGCACCTACCTGCACCATCAGCAGTGCGCGGAGCATTTCCGCCGCGCCATTCATGAACTCGCCAAGATCAGCGCCCGACTCGAGCACCCGTTCCACGAGGCGGAAGACCCCGGCGCCATCGCGCTCGACGACGATGCGGCAGACCTCGGCGTACGAGTCATCGGCCACCAGCCCGAGCACCTCGCGCACCCGGTCAACGGTGACGGCACCTTCGCCAAAGCTCAGGCACTGGTCGAGCAGCGAGAGGGCGTCGCGCATGCCGCCATCCGCATGTCGCGCGATGAGGGTCAGCGCATCATCCTCGGCCTTGATGCCCTCGATGCCCAGCACCTCGGAGAGCCGGTTCCGTATCGCGGCAGGGCCGATACGGCGGAAATCGAACCGCTGCAGGCGCGACAGCACCGGCGCGGCGGTCGAGGCGATCTTCTGCGGTTCCGTGGTGGCGAAAACGAACACCACCCGTGGCGGCGGTTCCTCGAGGATCTTGAGCAGCGCATTCCACGCCTCGCGCGTGAGCATGTGCGCCTCGTCCACGATGTAGACCTTGTAATGGCCTTCCTGGGACGCGGCGTACATCGCGCGTTCGCGGAGGTCGCGGGCGTCATCAACGCCGCGATGGCTCGCCGCGTCGATCTCGACCACGTCGAGCCCGGCCGAGCCGCTCCAGGTGCGGCGGCAGTTCTCGCATTCGCCGCAGGGATCGCCCTGCGCATCGCGGTTGGCGCAGTTGAGCGCCATGGCCAGGATCCGCGCTGCGGTGGTCTTCCCGACCCCACGGGGCCCCGTCAGCAGGTAGCCGTGACCGACCCGGCCACTGCTTACGGCACCACGCAGCACGGCGGTGACGTGATCCTGGACCAGCAGGTCACTGAAGCGCTTGGGACGGTAACGGCGGGCGAGGGCAATCATGGGGGAAATAAAGTGCCTCAGGCTCCCCGAAGCGATACCGGACATCGCTTAGCGCTGCTACCGGCAAGGTCCTGACGCGATTCACGCGCCGGCACCCTTCGGACCTGAGGCGACCGGAAGATAAGCGACCCGAGACTACAGCACCACTCCCTGACGGCGCTGCAATCGCAACGCCTCCCAGCGCTCGGCCACGACACCCCCGATGAGGAACACGACGGCCATGTAGTAGACCCAGAGCACGAACAGCAGCAGCGCGCCCAGTTGGGCGCCGCCGCCGAAGGCCGACGCCGGAAGCAGCGACCTGGCGAGGTAGACGCCGTACAGCCGCTTCGCGATTTCGAAGCCGAACGCCGAGAAGGTGGATGCGATGAGCACGGACGTGAAGCTCATGCGCCGGGGGGAGGCGAAGCGATAGATCACGAGGAAGAGCGAGACCGAGAAGACGAAGCTGAGGAGTTCCGTGAACACCCGGCCTACCGTGTTCACGATGATGGCATACGATGACAGCACGGCGGCCTCACTCCTCGACCGCAGCAGCACCAGGCCAGCCGAGAATACGGTATTGAGCAGGAACAGCGTCGCCACGGTCAGGGCAAGCGCGGCGTCCCGCGCCTTGTTCCGCAGGAAACTCCCGATGATTCCATGACTCACGCCCGGGCGGGAGGCGACGTCGTACACGAAATTCAGCGAGTTCCTCATGCTGGCGAAGAGACGGGTGCTGAACCAGAGGAACGTGGGCACCGCCACGAGCGACAGATTGCCGCGATTCTCGAAAATGCGCGTGAGCAGGCGCTCGACGGGCCCGAACGGGTCGTGGCCCGGCATGCTGTTGTGCGGCGGCAGGAAGCGATGGAAAAGGACATCGGGATCGAGCGTCGTCCCCTCGGGCGCCAGTCCCTGCACCAGGAAGGTGAAGAGCACCAGCAGGAGGAGCGCGAACGGCACCGCGGCCAGCAGGGCGTCAAAACTCAGCGCGCTGGCCAGGAAGGGAACGTTGTTCTCGTCGGCCGATTCGAGGGTGCGCCGGATGAAGCCCCAGAGCGAGCGATGCCAGCTCCGGGTCCGGGTAGGCGCTTTCAGGCGTCCTGCTCCTCCGATGCGTCGGCCACACCGCGACGCCGCGAGCGTGCCCGCGCCAGGCGCTGCTCGAGTTCGGCCCGGGGAGTCGGCACGACTTCCTCCTCCTCGTCGCCGAAGCCTTCATCATCGACCTCGAGCACCTCTTCGGCGTCCTCGAGCCACTCTTCGACACGCTGGCGGCGGTCGCCCAGCTGCTCAGTGAGCTCGTCCATCTTCTCCTCCGCCATGGCCCGCAGCTTCCTCAGGCGTCGCTGCACCCCGCGACGCGTCTGCTCGCCGGTGGCGGGCGCATAGAACAGCGCCACGGCGGCGCCGGCCAGCGCGCCCCACAGGAACCACTTGGCGGAAACGTCGCCACCCCGCTGCACATAAACGACTTCGCGCTCACGATCGCGCATGAACACCCCCTGTTGTGCGTCGCCCGTCAATGGCCGACATGGAATACTAGACGCCCGATGGTCCGGGCGAAGCAGGACCTAGGCGAAATCACCCGGATCGGCCGGGGGGGTCGGGATGCTGCCGCTCCCGGACCGTCCCATCGCGGCAAAGGTGAGCTGCTTGCCTAGTTCTACCCCTGGCTGGTCGAAGGGGTTGACCCCGTACCACGCGCCGGCAAAACCCGTCGCGATCTGGTAGAACATGAGCAGTTCCCCCACCGTGTCCTCGCTGATCTCCGGCAGGCGCAGCACGGTATGCATGCGACCCGCCGTTGCGAGCGCGCCCGACGTAGCCCGGCACTCCGCGGCCAGCAGCTCGCTGAGCGAGCGCCCCGGCAGGTACGACAGCTCGGCCGGCAACCCAGCGCGGCCCGGAATGGCGACCTCGATGCCGTGGTCGTCCACGGCAACGATCGTCAGGACCTTGTCGAACGGCCCCTCCATGAAGAGTTGCACCTGGCTGTGCTGATCGGTGGCACCCACGGCCGCCACCGGCGTCGGTCCGGCGAACACCTCGGCCCCGCGGCGGTCGTGCCGCTTGCCCAGGCTCTCCGCCCAGAGTTGCCGATACCACTCGGCGACATCGCGCAGCCGGTCGCAGTAGGGCATGAGGACATCGATGCGCGCACCGAGCCAGGTATCCGCGGCCCAGTAGAGTGCCGCAAGCAGCGCGGGCCGATTGTGCAGAAGGTCGGTCGGCTCCGCATCGCGCAGGGCGCGCTCGGCCCCGCCCAGGAGCGCCGCAATGTCGATCCCCACGAGCGCCGCGGGCAGCAGGCCCACCGGCGACAGTACGCTGAAACGACCGCCCACCGAGGGCGGCACGTCTACCGTTGCGATCCCCTCGCTGCGCGCGATGTCGCGCAGGATGCCGCGCTCCGGATCGGTGGTGAACACGAGGTGGCGCGACGCCGCCGGACCAAGCGCCTCTTCCAGCCAGGCGCGGACCACGAGGTACTGCGCCATCGTCTCGGCCGTGGAGCCCGACTTGCTCACCACGTTGACCAGGACCCGGCGCGGATCGATGCGACGGAGCGCGGCGTGCACGCTGGTGGGGTCGACATTGTCCAGGATCGTGAGCCGCGGATAGAAGTCCCGCCCCTCATCGTCCAGCTCGTTCCAGGCCGGTGCACGAAGCGCCGTGAGCAGCGCACGGGCGCCGAGCGCCGAACCCCCGATACCAAGTACCAGCACATGATCGAAGGCCTGGCCGATGCCGCTGGCGAACTGCGTGATATTGCGGATGGCGGTGCCCTGCTCAGCGAGGTCGTAGAAACCGTACTCCCCTGCGGCGCGACGGGCGCGAACCTCGGAGTGCACTCCGGGAAACCGGCGCACCAGGTCCGCGAGCTGGGCCCGTGTCAGGCCGTGCTCACCATCGAGGCCTTCCTGCAGCATCCGTCCGTATTCGAGTCGCAACATCGATCAGATCTCCACGATCAGGCCGTCATGCGCCGGGAAGACATTGGATGGAAGCTGGGCCTCGAGCTCCGCGTGACCCGTTTCATGTGTGAGGTGCGTGAGCCAGGTTCGCCGGGCGCCGACCGCGCGCGCCACGTCCACGGCTTCGCCAATGCTGAGGTGCGTGGGATGCGGCCGCCACCACAGCGCATTCAGTACGAGCACTTCGAGCCCCATCAGCTGCAAGCGTTCCGCCTCGGGAACTTCCTTCACGTCGGTGAGATACGCCAGATCCCCGATCCGGTACCCGAAAACCCGGCCATGCCCATGCCGGAAGGCGAGTGGCAGCACCGGTACTCCCGCCACGTCCTGCCAACGCCCCGCCTCGAGTTCGCGCGGCGCGAGCAGCGGCTTGGACGTACCCTCGAAGGCGGTGACGTCGGCGTCAAAGATGTAGCGGAAGCTCTGCCGCAGCTGGGCGAGAGCCTCCGGGGCGCCGTAGACCGGCAGCGCCGCACGCTGCTTCACCGAGAAGATCCGCAGGTCATCGATCCCGTTGACGTGGTCAGCATGTTCATGGGTATAGAGCACCGCATCCACGTGGGAGCGGCCCGCGGCGATCAACTGGAGCCGAAGCTCGGGAGGGGTATCGATGAGCAGCGTGACGCCATCAACATCGACCAGCGCACCGGTGCGGGTGCGCCGGTCGCGCGGATCGGAAGAGAGACAGACCGGGCAAGTGCAGCCGATCTGCGGTACCCCGAACGAGGTCCCTGTTCCGAGGAAGGTGAGGCGCACGCTCGCTACACAGCCTCGACCTTGAGCAGGTTCGTGGTGCCGGGAGTGTCGAAGGGCACGCCGGCGGTGACGACGATGCGATCCCCGAGCGCCGCCAGGCCCCGCGACAGGAGTTGCTGCCGGGCCACCGGCAGGAGCGCATCGTAGGTCGGGAAGTGCTGCACCAGGAGCGGCACGACTCCCCAGACCAGCGAGAGCTGGCGGAAGGTGTCGGGCTCGGGCGTCACGGCGAGGATCGGCACCGACGGGCGGTAGGCCGCTACCGTGCGTGCCGTAAAGCCGCTGGAAGTGAGACAGACGATGGCTGGGGCCTGCATCATTTCGGCCGCAGCACAGACCGCCACTGCGATCGCCGACTCGGTGCGCGTCGTCATCGCCGCAGCATCCTCGTCGCTCAGCAGGCGGTCCGTCTTCTCCACCCGCCTGCCGACCGCGATATCGAACGCCGGGCTCCGCCCGCGTGGCTGCCGCTCGAGCTCACGGGCGATCCGCACCATTGCCTCGACCGACTCTCGCGGGTAGGAGCCCACAGCCGTCTCTGCCGAGAGCATCACGGCATCGGTCCCGTCCAGGATCGCGTTCGCCACGTCGGAGGCCTCCGCCCGCGTCGGCCGCGGGGCGTTCACCATCGACTCCAGCATCTGGGTGGCCGTGATGACCGGCTTGCCATGAATGTTGGCCTCGCGGATGAGCCGCTTCTGGGTGAGCGGTACTTCCTCGAACGGCAACTCGACGCCCAGGTCGCCCCGGGCCACCATGATGGCATCGGCAGCGCGCAGGATGCCCTTGATGTTCTGAAGTGCGGTGTCCTTCTCGATCTTGGCGACGATCCGAACGGAGGACGGTACCAGCCGGCGCAGTGCCTCCACGTCCTCCCCGCGCTGGACGAACGACATCGCGATGTAGTCGACCCCGGCTGCGACGGCCCGGGCCACTTCCTCCGCATCCCGTTCGCTGATGGCCGGGGCACTTACCTCCAGGCCGGGAAGGTTGATGCCCTTGTTCGGCTTGAGGAGCCCCCCATACCGCACCACGCCGGTCACGCGCGCACCCTTCACGTCCTCGACCTCGACGCTGAGGAGGCCATCATCCAGGAGGATCGTGGCTCCGGGCCTCACGTCCCGCGCCAGCCCCTCATATGTCGTCGGGATCTCACCGGATGTCGCCCCTGCTTCCGGGGCAAAAACGACCCGTGAACCGGCCGTAAGCTGCCTGGCCTCGGGCAGGGCACCCACCCGGATGCGGGGACCCCGCAGGTCAACCAGGACCGCCGCCGCGTGGTGAGCCGCCCTGGCCTCGAAGACAGCGCGCAGCTCGCGAATCCAGCGTTCGCGCACCTCGACGGTGCCATGGGAAGAATTGACGCGCACCACGTCGACGCCGGAGTCGAGGAGCGCGCTCATCTGCTCGGGTGAGTCCCACGCAGGCCCCAGCGTGGCGACAATCTTGGTCTTGCGAATCGGTGAAGTGGTCACAGTGCGGGCAGTCTAACGCGGAGGGAACGCTTGCGCACCGGGGCCACACTTCTCCGGCAGATTTGCTGTCGTGTCACCCCCCGAACCCAAGATGGCGAGCCACTGGTTCGGCTGCCGCACGATACCCACAAGGCGCATGTGGAAGACTTATCAACATTCGGATGGAAAAGGCGCTTGGCGAAAACCCCGCAGGGAGGAATCCTATTTCGAGGACATTCGATTTCCACATGTTGAAAACTGCTGATTCGATTCTGAGTCGGCGGGATCGAAAATCGGAGGCGCGCTTGAATTGAAACAACGTAGGGCTCGATGCCAACGACGTATTCTCATATAAAACAATGGCTTACACCAGCATGTCTCAAGCAGGATATCGCCTGATGACACTGTCGTTACTTAGTGAATTCGCCAACACTTTCCAGATTGCGAACAGAATCCACAGCGCAATAACGGGTAGCGCCACTGTCGAATCCCTCTCGGCGAATCCCCCACAAACCGAACCAGGATCAGTTCGGAATCTCCGTCAATTCCGCCCGTCCACCCTGATAGATGGGGCCTAGATAGCGGATGGGCGAGTTGCGCATGACCTTGGCGAGCCGGTCCTTTCCCTGCACCACGAGCGCCCCAACCATGGACCGGCTGGATGTGGGGGAAAGGGTCCACCGGAGCAGGACGGGCCGGTCGCGCGACCCCTCGAAGACCCAGACCTGTTCGAGGGGCCCGGTGACTGCCACGGAGTCGGCGGCAGCGTGCCCGTCCCAGATCAGCGTGGTCTTTCCCAAGGAGATGACATGCCGCTCATCGTCGCCATGGGCGGCCTTCCCGAAGCTCGCATTCACCCGCCGGAAGGAGACCCTGGACGAATCGCTTCCCTTCGAAATCCGCTTGTCGTTGGTGAACAGCAGACGGCCGGAAACCCCGTTGGCCGGCTGGCTCGCGGTGACCCGGGCGCCGAAGGCGAGCAGCCCGACCATCTCGGATTCTCCGGTGGCGGCCACGAGCTCCCGCCCTCCCCCATCAGCGCGGCCAAAACGGTAGATGCATACCGCCGCAGGCATCCACGAACCGTACTCCGGCTGGTCCTGGAGGATCCTGGCGAGCGCCGGTGGGGCGTCGGCCATGACGTCCAGGCGGACCGGCTGGGCATCGCTTGGAATAAGGCTTGGAGCGTCGGCCGGACTCACGAGGAAATTGATGCAGTATCCCTGCTGGAGGTTGGTGAACTTCCACCCCAGGCCACCCTCCCCCTGGGCGGCGACCGGGGGCGCCAAGATCGCAAGGACTGCGACGGCCATCAGGCGCCTCATGGCTGCGCCGCCTTCGCAACGGCGCGCCTGATCGACTCGAACTCGCGCTTCTCCTGCGGTTCGAGCCCCAGGTCGCGATAGCTCACCTTCCCATCGGGCTTGATGACGTAGACCGTGGGGCGATCCAGGCCGTCACTGGCGTCGCTGCCATAGCGCCGGGCGACCCGCTGGTCCGGATCGCTCAACAGGAGGAACTTGATTCCGATGCTGTTCGCGAACCGGCGGTGCGTCTCGAGCGAATCGCTGCTGACGGCCACCACGACCACCTCCGGGCCAGAAGAATCTGCGACGGCCGCAAGCCCTTGCAGCTCCGCAGTGCTGCCGGGCGTGAAGTCCCGCGCGAAGAAGGCAAGCACCACGACCTTGCCCAGGTTGTCGGTGAGCCGAAAAGGCTGTTCCTCGGGGCCGATCGCGTCACTGCTGGCCCATGGCAGGGTGAAATCGGGCGCACGCTGCCCCGTTTCCGGCCCCTTCACGATTCGCGCTGTCGGTGTGGGTGGCGACTTGGGATCCGCCTGTGCCCGGGCGCTGCTCGCCATGCCCAGGGCGAGCGTGAGTCCAAGCAGCACGAGCGCCCGCCGTCGGGCGGGACGGTAATCCGGGCGCCTATTGCCGAGTGACACGGGCCAGCGCTCCGGAAAGATCCTGGTCTGCTCCGGTGCCGGTATAAGCCACCTTCCCCGCGGCGTCGATGATCACGATGTAGGACGTGACCGGCGCCTCGTACGCCCGGGTGCTCACGCCCTTGTCGTCATACAGCGTGCGGTAAGGCGGATCATTGCTCGCGATCCAGCGCCGCACCCGCTCGGGTGTCTGGTTGACGGTGACGTTCACGCCAAAGAAGATCACCTTGTCGCCGTAAGTGTCGTGCGCCGCCTTCACCTTCGGCAGCAGTGCCTCACAAACACTGCACCAGGTGGCCCAGAACTCGAGCAGCACCGGCTGCTTTCCGATGTAGTCCGCCAGGTTCACCGGCTTGCCCTCGATGTCATTGACCACGACAACCGGGGCCGGCGTGCCGAGTGCGATGCCCTCGTCCTGGGCACGCACCGGCCCCGCGAGTGCCGCCAGCAGCAGGATCGACGCGGAGAGCGGCTTCACGAATTGCGCCCGGCCTGGAACACGTAGTACTCCGCCATCGCGAGGAGCAGGAGGCCGCCCGCACGCTTGAGCCAAAGCAGCCAGGCCCCACTCCGCGGCAACGACGTGACGGCGCCGGCGAAGATGCCTACCCCGACCAGCACCGCCGTCATGCCCAGTGAGAATGCCAGCAGGTAAGTGAACCCGAGGACGGCGCTGCCGGTGGCGGCCACGAATGTGAGAACCGCGGCGAACGCCGGGGCGCCACAGGGTGCCGCGACCAGTCCTGAGGTGGCGCCCATCATGAACGCGCCGTAAGGCCGCTCAGCGCTGAACCGCGCCGCCCACGCCAGAACGCCGGATGACATCTTTATCGTAAAGACGTCCAGCAGGGCCAATCCCGACACGAGCAACAGGTTGGCCATGAGGAGGAGCGCCCACTTGTTGCTGCTGATCCCGCCGAAGATCGAGCCGGTGAGGCCGGCCACCAGGCCGAGCGTCGCGTATACGAGGGCCACACCGAGCACATAGAGCGCGACCATGCCGGCGCGCGCCCGCGCGGGGCGCCCTGCCGCACCGGCCCCACCCAGCAACCCGGCGGTGATGGGAATCATGGGATAGACACAGGGCGTGAAGCTGGTCAGCAGGCCGGCGCCAAACAGGAGCGGGAGGGCCACGAGGGGGCGCTCACGGAGCGTCTCGGCCAGGGGAGCACTCAGCATCAAGCTGGAAGGGCCTATCGCCCCGAGCTACCGTCTGTCCCAGCCGTCTCGGCCATGCCGTACCGTGTCGCCACATAGTTCTCGAGGATCTCGAGGAACTCGGGCACGATCCGGTCGCCCTTCAGCGTCACGAAGAGCTTGCCGTCAACATACACCGGTGCCTTGGGCTCCTCGAACGTGCCGGGCAGCGAGATGCCGATGTTCGCATGCTTGGATTCACCGGGACCGTTCACCACGCACCCCATCACGGCGACCTTCATTTCCTCGACGCCCGGACGATCCGCGCCCCAGACCGGCATCTTCTGCCGGAGGTAGGCCTCGATGTCCTGCGCCATGTGCTGGAAGAAAGTGCTCGTGGTGCGGCCGCAGCCAGGGCAGCTGGTGACCTGCGGCGTGAAGCTGCGCAGTTCCATGCTCTGGAGGATCTGCTGTGCCACGCGCACCTCCTCGGCGCGATCACCGCCCGGCGCCGGCGTGAGCGACACGCGAATCGTGTCGCCGATCCCCTCCTGCAGCAGGACCGCGAGGCCCGCCGCACTCGCCACGACGCCCTTCGCCCCCATCCCCGCCTCGGTAAGGCCCAGGTGCAGCGGATAGTCGCTCCGCCGCGCCAGCATCCGGTAGACGTCGATGAGGTCCTGCACACCGGACACCTTCGCGCTCAGGATGATCCGGTCGCTCGCCATCCCGACGGTCTCGGCGAACGCCGCTGACCGCAGCGCGCTCTGCACCATGGCTTCCATCATCACGTCCCGCGCGTCGTGCGGCTCGTCCAGCAGCGCGTTCGCGTCCATCAGCTCGGTGAGGAGCTGCTGGTCGAGTGAACCCCAGTTGACGCCGATACGGACCGGCTTCCCGTGGGCCAGGGCTACCTCGATGATCGCCCGGAAGTTGGTATCGGCATGCTTGCCACCGACGTTCCCCGGGTTGATGCGGAACTTGGCGAGCGCCGCTGCGCAGTCAGGATGGCGGGTGAGCAGCAAGTGGCCATTGTAGTGAAAGTCGCCGATGATGGGCACGTGCACGCCAATGCGATCGAGTCCCTCGACGATCTTGGGCACCGCCCGCGCCGCTTCCTCGTTGTTGACCGTCACCCGCACCAGTTCGCTCCCGGCCCCCGCCAGCTCGGCCACCTGTCGCACCGTCCCGGTTACGTCGGCGGTGTCGGTGTTGGTCATCGACTGCACGACGATGGGATGGCACGATCCGACGGCCACGTTGCCGACATGGACGGTGGGAGTAGTGCGGCGAGCAGCGAATGACATGCGCTATGACCGGTCGAAGTGGGCTTCGGAGATGGCCCAGCGATCGGCATCGCTCAGGACGAGATTGCCGGCGAGGGCGCTGTCGCGCACGTGCGCCTCAGTGCGCGCACTCGGGATCGAGAGCACGCTGGGACCCTGGGCCAGGCCCCAGGCAATCACCAGCGCATGGGGAGAGAAACCGAGATCCGCCGAGATGCGCTGCAGCACCGCGTGGCCGGGCAACTTCTTGGTGAGCCGGCCACCCCCGGTCGGGCTGTACGCCAGGAAACCGATGCCCCGCTCGCCACAGTAGCGCACGACACCCGTCTCGATCGCCTCCCTGAAGAAAGGATTGAGCCGGTTCTGCACCGTCGCCACCTCGGCGATCGCCTCGGCTGCCTTGATCTCAGCTACACTCACGTTGGAGAGCCCGATCCAGCGGATCTTTCCCTCGCGCTGCAGCTCAGCCAAGGCACCCACGCTTTCCTCGAACGGCACCTGGTGATCCGGCGCATGGAGCTGGTAGAGGTCGATGCGGTCCAGCTGCAGCGCCTGCAGCGAACGCTCGCAGGCCCGGCGCAGCCGCTCCGGCCGCGCATCACGCTCCCAGCGCCCGTCGGGCCGGATCATGCCGCCCTTCGTGGCGACGAGCACCTGCCCGCGCGGACCGCTCCAGGACTTGAGCGCCTGCGCCACCAGCCGCTCATTGTGGCCGATGTCGTTCTGGTCGAGGCAGTAGACGTCGGCAGTGTCAATCAGCGTCATGCCGGCATCGAGGCCGGCATGAATGACCCGAAGGGCGACGTTCTCCGGGGGGCGGCCGGCAAGGGACAGGTGCATGCCGCCGTAACCGACGACGGAGACCGGGGGCGCCCCGCGTCCGAGCGGGCGCAGCTGCATTACACCAGACCCATCTGCTGGATGAACCGGTCATACTCCGCGGCGTGGATCTTCCCATCGTCGAGCAGCGGCTTGATCGCCGCGATGATCTCCTGGCGACTGCCCTCGATGCGGCGCTCGCGCAGCTCGCTGATCATGCGCGAGAAACGGTGTTCGTATTCGTCACGGTCGAGTTCGCCGTTGGTGCGCATGTCGCTCAGGTGCGCCAGTTCCCGGGCGACCCGCGACGCGGCAACGGGCTTGGGGGGCTGGCTCGGCGGATTGGACGTCATCGGCGCTTCTCCTGGGGCAGATGAGGGTGGTGCGGTCCCCGCAATATAAGCCGTGGTCGCCGGTCCGCTGAAAACCCGGGGTACAACAGGTTGACGGCGAAACGCGATCCCGAGAAGGCCGACCCTCAATCGAGAGTACCGACATGCCTCGCACTGACTCACGCTACGACGCCGGCCTCGCCATCCTCCGCGTCGTGACGGGCGCGGTCTTCCTGGCCCATGGAGCACAGAAGCTTTTTCAGTACGGGCTGGCGGGCGTCACCGGTTCGTTCGCCCGGATGGGGGTCCCGCTGCCGGCGATCACGGCCCCGCTCGTCTCGGGGCTCGAGTTCTTCGGCGGCATCGCACTCATCGCCGGACTGTTGACACGCTTGGTCGCGCTCGGGCTTGCGATCGACATGCTGGGCGCGATCTTCCTCGTGCACCTCGCCGGCGGCTTTTTTGTCCCGAAGGGGGTCGAGTTTGTCCTCATGCTCTGCGCTGCGGCAGGAACCCTCGCCTTGACCGGTCCGGGAGCGTTCTCGATCGACGCGGCGCTGGCCCGCCGACACGCCACGCCGTGAAAACAGGAAGCAGCCATGCCGTCACCTGCCGGTGATCGACTCCCCGCCGCCACCCACGTAGGTGTCGTGCGCCTGCAGGTCGCCGATCTCGACCGCTCCGTCAACTGGTATGAGCAGGTGCTCGGTCTTGGAGTACACTCGCGCGGCGCCGGCGGCGCAATCCTCGGCGCCCCGGGCGATCCACCACTGGTTGCGCTTTCGGAGCGACCCGGTGCCCTCCCGGTGCGCCGGCGAGGGCATCTCGGCCTCTTCCACTATGCCATCCTGCTCCCCGACCGCGCGGACCTCGGGCGATTCCTGCGCCATCTCGCGAGCATCGACGAGCCGGTCGGTGCCTCCGATCATCTCGTCAGCGAAGCGCTGTACCTGCACGATCCCGACGGACTCGGAATCGAGGTCTATGCCGACCGCCCACGTTCGACATGGCAGCACGACGCCGGCGAACTGAGGATTGAGACGAAGCCGCTGGATATCCAGGACCTGATCGCCGCGGGTGGCGACGCGCCCTGGAGCGGCATGCCACCCGGGACGGTCATGGGCCACATGCACCTCCACGTGGGGAACCTCGACCAGGGCGCAGCTTTCTATCGTGATGGACTGGGATTCGATGTCACGGCGTGGAGCTATCCCGGCGCGCTGTTCCTCTCGGCGGGGGGGTACCATCACCACCTGGGCCTCAACACCTGGGCCGGTGAAAATGCCCCGCGTCCGGGTGACGACGACGCCAGGCTCCTTGAATGGGAATTGATCTTCCCCGACATGGGCAGCGTGGAGCAGGCCGGCGAAAGGCTCCGCGCCGCAGGTCATGCACCGGAACGCTCGACCGAGGGTATTCGCCTCCCCGACCCGTGGGGAACCAACCTGCTGTTGCGGACCTGATCCCGCCGGGATCAGGCGTGGGCCGACCTGGCGCCTGCCACCGCACCGATATCTGCCACGATCATCGCGTTCGACGCGAAATCCATCAGGGCACGCGCCGACGGGGTGAGCGGCTCCCGGTCCGGCACCACGAGCCCTACCTGCTGCGTAACGACCGGATCAACCAGCGGAACCGCCCGGATGTCATCGTCGGGCGGAAGGAACTGCAGGAAACTCTGGGGCATGACGCTCGCCCATGCACCGCTCCGTACATGCGTGACAATCGCGAGCACGCTGTTGGTCTCGATCCCCGGGCGCACCACGTCGCCGGCCAGCGCAAAAGTCGCATCGAGGATTCGCCGGTTCTGCATGTCGTTCGTGAGCAGGCAGAGCGGAAGGCGCGCTGCCTCCCCCCAGGTCATCTGCTCGGCCGCACCGGACACCTGCCCAACCCCCACCGCAAAATAGCGCTCGGCATAGAGCGGGATGCCGCGCACCCGCGCGAGCGGTTCGTTGTCGAGGTATGTCAGGCCTGCGTCCAGCGTGAAGTCATCGAGGCCTCGCTGGATATCGACCGAGCTCAGGGAGATGACCGAGATGGTCACGCCGGGATGGACCGACGCGAACGGCGTGGTGAGCTGCGCGGTGAGGGGCAGCGCGGTGGGGATGGCGCCCAGCCTCAGGCGTCCCACCAGCCGGTTGCGGAGGGCACTGACCTCCTGGTGCAGGCTCTCCACGTCGCCGAGGATTCGACGGGCCCAGACGAGGACCCGTTCGCCTTCGGCGGTAAAGCCCTCGAACCGCTGGCCTCGCTGGACGATCAGCACGCCCAGTTCCTCCTCGAGGTGCTTGATGCCGGCGGAGAGCGTGGGCTGCGTCACCTGACAGGCCGCCGCCGCGCGCGCGAAATGCCGCTCAACCGACAGGGCGAGGAGATACCGGAGATTGCGGGTAAGCACGTTTCAGCCCTCGAGGTGGCGCACGAGCAGTTCGAGCGCTTCGCGGTTGACGCGCCAGTAACTCGTCTGCCCTTCCTTGCGCTTGATCACGAGGCCTGACTCCACCAGCGCATCGGCGTGATGACAGAGCAGCGCCAGGCTGATGCCGGTCTCGGCCGCCACTTCGGTCCCCGTCGCCTCGACTTCCCGGCCGCGGAGGAAGTCGACGATGCGCAGGCGGGTGGATTCGCCAAGTGCCTTGAATGCAGCCGCCCGCTGTTCGGGCGTGAGTGATGCGCGGGTCCTGGCCATGGCGAAGTCTATCGCTCCTATTCAGCCGCACGGAGATACTGCACCGGCCACGCCTGACTGGCGCCAAGCTCGCGCGCGACACGCAGGGGCCAGTATGGATCACGCAGGAGCTGACGCGCCAGAAGGACCAGGTCGGCCCGTCCCGACGCGACGATGTCATTGGCCTGGCCCGACTCGGTGATCAGTCCCACGGCGCCTGTCGGCACACCGGCCTCCCTGCGTATCCGCGCCGCAAACTCGACCTGGTATCCCGGCGCCGTGGGGATCTTCACCCCGGGCACGAGTCCCCCGGACGAGCAGTCGATCATGTCGGCGCCAAGCGACCCGAGCCGGCGCGCAAGCTCGATGGACTGCTCGACGTCCCAGCCGCCATCGGTCCAGTCAGTTGCCGAAATCCGCACGAAGAGCGGCAGGTCCGACGGCCAGGCGCAGCGCACCGCCTGGATCACCTCGCACAGCAGCCGTATGCGATTGTCGAACGATCCACCGTAAGCATCCGTGCGATGGTTGCTCAGGGGTGACAGGAACTCGTGCAGCAGATAGCCGTGCGCCGCGTGAATCTCGATGACCTCGAAACCCGCCGCGCGTGCCCGCGCCGTCGCGGCGACGAACGCCTGCACGACATCCCGAATGCCTGCCGTGGTCAGTGCCTCGGGCGCGGGATCGCCGGGCTTGAAGGGCACTGGACTTGGCGCCACGGCGGGCCATCCGCCCTCGTCGAGGGCCAGCTGGTGTCCGCCCTCCCAGGGCCGCGCGACGCTGGCTTTCCGCCCAGCATGCGCCAGCTGGATACCCGGCACCGCTCCGTGCGACCTGATCTCCCGCACCACGGCCGCCAGACCCTCGACATGGGCATCCTTCCAGATGCCCAGGTCCTGCGCCGAAATCCGGCCTTCCGCCGTGACGGCCGAAGCTTCGGTAAAGACCAGCCCCGCCCCGCCAACTGCGCGGCTTCCCAGGTGTACTACATGCCAGGAGTTTGCGGCACCGTCGACGCTGGAGTACTGGCACATGGGGCTCACGACGATCCGGTTCCGGAGCGTCACCCCGCGCATGGTGAACGAGTCGAACAGGGGTGGGGCAGCAGTCTCGACACGCATCGACGAACACTCCGGGAAGGTCACACGAAGTCTAACTTAAATACTTTTACAACTACTTGACAACATCCAGCAGCAGGCACACGTTGAGTCCGCCACACCAAGCCGCGCCATCGCCGGGCCGGAGAGCCTGCGGTGCCGCATGCCATTGCCACGATCGGAGCACATGATGACTGCCACAACCTCGCCGGCCAGCGGTGCGGCAACCTCCCCCAGCGCCATTTCGGCGCGGGGCTATGCCGCGTTCGACCCGACCTCGCCGCTCGGGCCCTTCAGCTTCTCCCGCCGCGCGCCTGGCCCGCGCGACGTCCAGATCGACATCCTCTACTGCGGCGTCTGCCATTCCGACCTGCACACCGTGAAAAGCGAGTGGCACGGCACGACCTATCCGTGCATTCCCGGCCACGAGATCCTGGGCCGCGTCGTTCATGTCGGCGACCAGGTCACGAAGTTCAAGACGGGCGACATTGCGGCCGTCGGGTGCCTGGTTGACTCCTGCCGCACTTGTCCCGACTGTCGCGCCGGACTCGAGCAGTACTGCCAGGGCCCCGCCACCTTCACGTACAACAGTCCCGACAAGCATCTTGGCGGCGTCACCTATGGCGGGTACTCCACCACGATCGTCGTCGATCAGGACTTCGTTCTCAGTGTATCGAGCAAGCTGGACCCTGCGGGCGCCGCCCCGCTGCTTTGCGCCGGTATCACCACGTGGTCACCCCTGCGGCACTGGGAAGTAGGCCCGGGTTCGAAGGTCGGAATTGTGGGGCTCGGGGGCCTTGGGCACATGGGCGTGAAGCTGGCGCATGCGCTCGGCGCGCATGTCGTGCTGTTCACCGGCTCGCCCGGCAAGACGGCCGACGCGAAGCGCCTTGGCGCCGACGAAGTGGTGGTTTCGCGCAACGCCGACGAGGTGGCGAAGCATGCCAACGGCCTGGACTTCATCCTGAACACCGTGTCGGCACAGCACAACCTCGATGTCTACCTCAACCTGCTCAAGCGCGATGGCACGATGTGTCTCGTCGGCGCTCCGGAACATCCGCATCCGTCGCCCACGGTCGCGGGCCTGATTTTCCGGCGCCGGTCGCTCGCCGGGTCGCTCATTGGAGGGCTGAAGGAAACGCAGGAGATGCTCGACTTCTGCGCGGAGCACAACATCGTGTCGGACGTGGAAGTGATCCCGATGCAGCAGATCAACGAGGCCTACGAGCGGATGTTGAAGAGCGACGTGAAGTACCGCTTCGTGATCGACATGGCGTCGATCAAGTAATTGCCTGGCCCCGGCCCGCCATCTCGCCTTTCGCGCTCAGGTCGTCGTCGCCACCGCATCGGACTCCTGTTCCACGGGAAGCCCGGCCGACATCCACCCCTGGAACCCATTTGAAAGGTTCGCCACCCTGGCGATCCCGTGAGCCTGGAGTACGCTCGCGGCGATCGCCGAACGCGATCCCCCCTGGCAATGGACCACCACCAGCCGGTCGCGCGGCACCTCAGCGAGTTGCTGGGCCAGGAAGCCAACCGGAATGTTCGGCACCCCGGGAAGGTGTCCCGCTTCCCATTCGCTCCGGCCCCGCACGTCGATCACCGCCACCTGGCCGCCCGCGAGCTGGGTCGCCAGTTCGGCGGCCGAGATCTGCGGAACGGTGAGCAGTTCGCGACCACCCCGGCTCCATTCTTTCACCGCGTCGACACCGAAGTAGCCCGCGAAACGGTCGAGCCCGATCATGGCGAGGTCCTTTGCCGCCAGATTCACGTTGTGCGCACCGCGATCGCTGCCAGAATCGTCGACGATGAGGTAGAAATCGTCATCGAATGGCGTGAGCCAGCCGGCCCAGGTGGTGAAGCTGCGATTGAGCGGGATGTTGATCGTGCCGGGCACGTGGCCGGCGGCGAACTCGGCCGCCGGCCTGGCGTCGATGACGAAGGCCCCCCTCGCGAGCACCTCGGGCAACCGGACCTCCGGCAGCCACTGCGGCGTGGCAAACCCGCTAAGGATGCGCGGGCCATCGCGGTTGATCCGCTTCATCTCGGCGAAGTAGGCTGGCGGCTCCGGCTGGCCCGTGAGCACCTGGCGCACGAACTCGTCCTCGCCCTCGACCGCGAGGGCCCAGTTGAATCGCCGCTCGTAACCCGCGGTGCTCTGCGGCACCGCGCTGAGACCCTTGCCGCACGCGGAGCCAGCCCCGTGGCCCGGCCATACCTGGAGGTAGTCGGGATACGTCTTGAAGCGCACCAGCGACCGGTAAAGAGTCCGGGCGCTCGCCTCCATGGTTCCCTGCACCTTCGCCGCTTTCTCCAGCAGGTCGGGGCGCCCGACATCGCCGACAAAGACGAAGTCACCAGTCACGATCGCGATCGGCTCGGTCGCCGCCGCGGTATCGGTGACCAGGAAGGCCAGGTGCTCCGGGGTATGGCCGGGGGTGTGAACGACATCGATGCGGACGTTGCCGACCATGATGTGGTCGCCGTCCCGGACCAGGATCGCCCCCGCCTCGCGGGCAAACGCGTACTGCCAGTCCTTGCCACCCTCGGCGGAGAGGTAGAGCGCCGCACCGGTCCGTGCCGCCAATTCACGGCTGCCAGAAACGAAGTCGGCATGGATGTGTGTTTCGGTGACCTGGGTGATGGCGACCTCCTCCGCCTCGGCCATCCGGAGATACTGGTCGATGTCACGGGTGGGATCGATGACGATGGCGTTGCCGGTGCGCCCGCAGCCGATCAGGTAGCTCGCCTGGGCCAGCGTTTCGTCATAAAATCGCTTCACGATCATGTGTCGCTCCTGTTCGCCGGGACCAGGCCGTAATCTAAGCCAAAGCGCCCGCCAATCGATGATCGGCGGGCGCTTCGTCCTCCAGGATCGCGGTTGTCAGGACCGCGCGAGGAAGGTCAACCGCACTCGGAGTAGCCGCACACGTGGCACTTCACGCATCCCTCTGCGAACTCCAGCTGCGAGCTGCAATCCGGACAGGCGCCGGAGAATGTGTTTTGCATGCCGCCCAGCGCCAGCTGCTGCTCGTCCCCCGAAATCACCTGGTGAATGACTTCCGGCGCCGGCACCGGCGTCTCGCTGGTCGTGAGCAGCTCCTGCTGGATCCCCTGCTTCTCCTGCAGCCACCGCTCGATGGCAATGCCGACCGCATCGGGTACCGAGAGGATCTTGCTCGGCCCAAGGCCCATGACCTTGTCCGAGCTGATGCCGCGGAGCTGGCGATAGATCTCCTTGAGCGGAATGCCCGAGCGCAGCGCCAGGCTGATCAGCCGGCCGATCGCCTCGACATCGGCCATCAGTGCACCGCCGGCCTTGCCGAGGCTCATGAACACCTCGAACGGCTGGGCGCGATCGTCCTCGGTGATGGTGACGTAGAGCGTGCCGAGCGGGGTCTCGATGCGGCGCGTGGTTCCGCGAAGCAGCTCGGGACGTGACCGCTTCTGGCGCCGGTTGAGCGTCTCGGCCTCCAGTTCGTGGACCATGCGCCTGAGCCGCTCGTTCTCCGCCCGCACCTCGGCGAGCTCGCCGTGGAGATCGGCACGCGCCGCTTCGGCCTCGGCGGTCGACTTGCTCATGCCGGCCAGGTCAGACCGCGCCTCGGCCTTGCCGCTCGACGTCGCCTGCTCCTGGACCTTCCTGGCCACCGAGCCGGTCGAGAGGACCTGCATGTCGCGGCTGCCGTCACGGTATACGGTGACGCCCTTGCACCCGAGCTTGTACGCGAGCCGGTAGATCTCCTCCACGTACGCCTCAGTGGCATCATTGGCAAAGTTGCAGGTCTTCGAGATGGCGGAGTCGTTGTTCTCCTGGAAGGCAGCCTGCATGCGGATGTGCCACTCCGGCTTGATCTCGTTGGCCGTGACGAAGACGCGCTGCCACTTGGCGGGCACCTCGGGGAACCGGATGTTGCCCGACTCGGCGATCCGCCTCATCAGCTCCTCGGTGTACCAGCCCTCGCTCTTCGCGATCGCCACGAACTCCTCGTTCACGTCCGGCATCAGCACGCCGGCCTGGTTACGCATGAACGCCACGGCGAACAGCGGCTCGATCCCCGAGCTGCAGCTCGCGATGATGGAGATGGTGCCCGGTGGGGGCCACCGTGGTGACGTTGCAATTGCGCAGCTTCCGCATCGGGCGGACGCGCTCGCCCTTCGGGCCGCGCGCGCAGGTCTCGTCGGGGCCCCAGATGCTGCGCTCCCACTCAGGGAAGACGCCGCGGATAGTGGCCAGCCGCTCGGACTCGCGCTTCGCCTCCTCATCGATGAACGCCTGGATGCGACGACCGAGGTCGACGGCCTCGTCGGAGTCGTAGGCCACGCCGAGGTGAATGAACGCGTCGGCCAGCCCCATGACCCCGAGCCCGATGCGGCGGATGCGGTGCGCCAGGTCGGTGATCTGCGGGAGCGGGTAATTGTTCGCGTCGATCACGTTCTCGAGGAAGTGGGTGCAGAGGTGCACCACGCCGCGGAGACCATCCCAGTCGATCTCGCCATCCCGGATGAACACGCCGACATTGATGGAGCCGAGGTTGCAGACGTCGTACGGCAGGAGTGGCTGCTCACCGCAGGGATTGGTCGCCTCGTACGACCCGAGATGCGGCACGGGATTGTAGTAATTGGCCCGGTCGGTGAAGTAGACGCCCGGCTCGCCGGTACGCCACGCGCCGTGAATGATCTTTTCCCAGACGTCGCGCGCACGGAGGCGGCCCACCACCTTGCGGGTGTTGGGATGAACCAGGTCGTACTCCTCGTCCGTCTCCACCGCGTGCATGAACGCATCCGTCACCGCCACCGAGATGTTGAAGTTGGTGATCTTGGTGATGTCGTCCTTGCAGCTGATGAAATCGAGGATGTCCGGGTGGTCGACCCGGAGGATGCCCATGTTGGCGCCGCGCCGCGTACCGCCCTGCTTGACCACATCGGTCGACGCGTCGAACAGGCTCATGAAGGACACCGGGCCCGACGCCACGCCCATGGTGGACCGGACGATGTCATTCTTGGGACGGAGCCGCGAGAAGCTGAAGCCGGTGCCGCCGCCCGACTGGTGGACGAGCGCCATCGAGCGGAGGGTGTCGTAGATGCCTGCCTGCCCATTCGACAGCGCGTCATCCACCGGGAGGACGAAACAGGCCGACAGCTGACCCAGCGGCCGTCCGGCGTTCATGAGCGTGGGCGAGTTCGGCATGAACTTGCGCTCGGACATGAGGTCGAAGAACGCGTCGGCCAGCGCCTCGACCGCGCCCTCGGACGCGCCGTACTTGCGGTCAGGCTCGGCTACGGTACGGGCGACACGCCAGAACAGGGACGCGGCCGATTCAACCGGCTTGCCGGCTTCGTCGCGCAGGAGGTAGCGCTTCTCGAGCACCGTGATGGCGTTCGGAGACAGACCAACCTCGTCCCGTGGCGTGGACCCGTTCATAGGCACTGACCTCAGCTTTGGCGGTGTTGATCGATGCGGCTGCGGCTCGCCGCGGCTCTCGTCCTTGCGCCGCCGCAGACACGCATCGGCTCGGCAAGGGAGCGCAAAATTAGGAGAATCGCCGGACCGACACAATACACCGCAAATGCCACGTAAGAGCGCGCTTTTTCGATACTCACATCACAAATCTGCTACAATGGTGTCACGCTGCCAAGGCTACTGCCGCAACACTCCTATTATTGTGTCGGCACCGCCCGAAAGTCGCCCCGGCGATGCATCCGCGCGAAGTCGACGTACCGGGACCAGGTGCCCGCGATCCGCTCCGCCAGTACGGGGTCGACCGGCCGCACCACGCGAGCCGGTACACCCATTACCACCGACCCCGGTGGAACGATCATCCCTTCCGGCACAACGGCACCCGCAGCCACGACACTACCCGTGCCGATCCGCGCGTTGTTGAGGATGATGCTGCCCATGCCGATGAGGCACAGATCCTCGACCACGCACGCATGGAGGATCGCCCGGTGACCCACCGCCACTCGACGCCCAATCCGGCAGGGTGAGCCGGGATCGGCGTGCATGACGGTGAGGTCCTGGATGTTGGTCTCATCTCCGATCTCGATCGCCTCGCTGTCACCCCGCACTACACAGCCGTACCAGATGCTGGCATCGGCGCCGAGGGTGACCTTGCCAAGAACCGTGGCGTTGGGCGCGATGAAGGCGGAGGGATGGATGGGCATGATATGGGGACGCGAGGAGGTGAACGGCGTGAACTGTGAACGGTGAACGGTGAACAGTAAACTGGAGGCCATCCCGGTTCACCGTTTTACCCTTCAGCAGTCGCCTGGCTCAGGGCCGGACCGGGGAGAACGCCCAGGTGGTCCAGCCATCTACGGGCTCGCCATCCCGCATGGCGGGCACCCACGAAGTGTTGGCGGCGAAGGCCCGGGCCAGAGCTTCGAACCGGAGGTCGCTCGACGGCCGGAGGCCCTTTACCTCGACCGGATGGCCATCGGCCGACACCTTCACGAGCAGGGTGCTGGGCGACGGCATGCCCGTGATCTCCGTCGGGAGCACCACGTTTGCCGCCTCGATGGGCCGCGGCCGCGTGTCGTAGCAGCTGTGATCGGCGTTATAGCTGGGACCGAACGAGGCGCACCCGGGCGGCACCACTCCACGGACGGCCAGGCGCCGCTGCACCAGGGCACGGCGCGTGGTGGCCACACCCTGCCTTACCAGCACCGGCTCGAGTTCGTAGAGGTCGCCGCCCACCACCAGCACCGTTTCCTCGTAGAAGTTGTGCAGCGGCGCCGATACGCCTACGACATGGCGGCCGGACGGCAGCCTCGTGACCGCGTCGGTCACCGGCTCGCCGTCGATCAGCACGCTCGAGCCGGCCGGCAACCCAACGATCTTGAGCGCGCCACTGTCCACGGCGACTGAAGGAACCGGCGCTGGAGGCGGCGGCACCGGGGCGAGTGACGAATCGGCAGGGTGTACGACCACGGAGGCGGTGTCGGTCACGCTCGCCGCAGGGGCCGTGACGGACCGGTCGAGCCCGGCGGCGGCGTTCGGTTCCGGCGGCGGCTGCGGGGCATTCACGATGACCGTATCCACCCGGCCCACCGCCCGTATCGTCGTCGCGGACGCGTCCTCCTGCTGGACATACCAGAACCCGGTGCCGGCTGCGCTCGCCGCCAGGACCAGGAGCAGCGGCCACGCCGGGCCGCTCTTCTTTGGTTCTATCGTGGGCGCGCGCCGGGTTCCCGACCGCGGCGTATGAAGCGTGCGAACCGGCGGGATCGGCGTAGTCGGGCGCGCCGTCGCTGGCGAGACGAGCGGAGCTGCCGGCGCGGCGGTGGCACCGATGAGCGAGCCCGGCGCCGCCGTCGGATGGCGCTGCAGGACGCTGATCAACTCAGAGCAATCCTGGGGACGGTCCCCGGGATCCTTCATCATCATGCGGCGAATCGTCTCATACAGCTGCCGGTCGTCGCCACCGGGGAGCACCAGGGGCGGGAGCGGCTCCGTGATGTGCTTATACCCGATGGCGAAGCTGTCCTCACCATCGAACGGGACCTGGCCGGTGAGACACTGGTAGGCGACGACGCCAAGCGAATAGATGTCGCTGCGGCCATCGATCGGCTGCGCACGCGCCTGCTCGGGGCTCATGTAGTGCGGCGTGCCGATCGACATGCCGGTGCCGGTCAGGCGCCCGCCCGACATTGCCTTGGCGATGCCGAAATCCGTGAGGAGCACCTGGCCAAATTCATCAAACATCACGTTGTCCGGCTTCATGTCTCGATGCACGATGCCACGCTGGTGCGCGTACGCGAGGGCGCTGGCACAGTCCACCAGGAGGCGGCGTATTTCCGGTGCCGTGAGGCGGCCGCGCTTCTGCAGCAGCCCGGCGAGCGAGCCGCCGCGCAGGAACTTCATGACGAAGTAGATGACGCGCCCCGCGCGACCGACGCGGTAGATCGGGATGATGTTCGGGTGCTCGAGCTGAGCCGCCGTGCGCGCCTCCCGCTGGAACCGCTCGACGAATTCCGCATCGAATCCGAGCGCGAAAGGCAGCACCTTCACCGCGACCTCGCGGCCCAGCTCGCGCTCGTGCGCCTGATAGACCAGCGCCATGCCGCCACGGCCGAGTTCTTCCTGCACCTCGTACTCCGCGACGAGTGCCTCGCTCACGATCTCGCGATCCGTGCGCTCGCCCGTGCCGCCGGGGGCCACGACCGGTGTCGTCGCCATGAGGTCAAGGCCACAGGAAGGGCAGAACTTCGGCTGGCCAGTGAATTCATTGCCACAGC
The DNA here is from genome assembly GCA_963789925.1 of uncultured Gemmatimonadales bacterium. Taxonomy (GTDB): domain Bacteria; phylum Gemmatimonadota; class Gemmatimonadetes; order Gemmatimonadales; family GWC2-71-9; genus JAGGAG01. The sequence goes on along the minus strand of CAWBMQ010000004.1, from coordinate 56,879 downwards.
GGGAACAGAACATTGGCGGGAGGCTCAGTCGGCGCGATGCGATGTCACGGTGAGTCCAGCGGCGACTTCGCCGCCGGGCGCACCAGGATGCTCCGCTGTCGCTCGACCACGGTGCCCGAGGCATCGGTGACGCGCAGCGCGATGACGTAGTTGCCTGGCGCGAGGCGCGCCAGCGACAGCGTCTTCCGGATGGGGCTCATGCGCCCCAGCGCAAGCTCATCACTCTTCACAGTCAGCGATCTCCCCTTGGTGCCGATCTTGACGTAACCACTGCCGTTTTTCCGCTTGGTAGCGATTACCTCAACTGCAAGGGGCGCGCCCGCCTCGGCGCCGTACACCTCGGCGTACAGTTCCACCTCTTCACCGCTCCGCCAGGCGCCGAGCGGATTTATCAAAACCTTCTCCCCCAATGAGTTAGACCATAGGGCGCTGCCACTGGCCGCTCCCAGGGCCAGGCCGCTCAGGGCCAGCCCACCGGCAATCGGGGCCGCCTCCAGGCTGCTCAGGGGGAGCAGGGCACCGCGGTCTCCCCCCTGGTCGACTGCAAGGCGCCAGCTCACGAATCCGGCCGGGACGGGCAGCGCCATGCGTCCGACAAGGAAGCCGTCATCACTCACGCGTTCGCCACGATATGAAACCGTGGAATCAACGGACGCAACCACGCGTCCATCGGCGTCCATGCTGACGAGGCGCATGCGAAGCGTGTAGCTCCCCTCCGATGCACCGGCATCGGAACGCAATGTCGCGCCGCGCACGGCGAACGCGACCTGGAGGAGTGGCTCAGTGTCGAGCTCGCCTACCGCCACGCCGAGCGCATGCACCTCGAGCGGCGTCGGGTAGGTCAACGGGTAGCGGTCGGTCGTCGTCCCCTCGGCGATCGAGCGCATGCCACGCGCGCGATCCTCATTCACGAGTTGATAGTAGCGATTGCTGCTGGCCACGAGCAGCTGGTCATACAGGGGCGAGAAGCTGGTCCGGGTCCGCACCAGTTCGGAGGTGTCACCTCCATCGCACCTGTTCGTGCCGATGCGCTGGATGCCGCCGGCGTCCGCGATATCCATGAGGCTCTGTACCAGGCGGTAGTCGTCCACGTCATCGCGCGCAACGAAGTGGAAAATCAGGTCACCCTCGGGCCGCTTGTAGAGCCAGCTGAGGTTGTAGCAGGAACCAACACCCATCGACACGGCCGAGTCGCTCGGGGTGCCGTGCCGCACGTAGATCACACCGCGGTCATCGTACTCAATGCTTCCCGAGCGATACCGCTCGTCGGTGTCATACCGCCGTTTGGTCAGCGCGAGCCGATAGTTGAGGCGGGCGACCTGGAGGCGCTGGTAGTGTTCCCTGAGGCGTTCACCCTCGACGCGGAGGTCCTGGTGATCCCGCTGGCTCCAGAAGTCATGGAGCACCTGTGCCCGGGCCGTCCCATGCGCCGCGTCGAGCTGCTGCAGTTCGGCAGCGGTGGCGATCGGCGCGATGTCATCCCGGTACCCGTTCACGGCTACGGAGTCGTCCAGCGCGGCTCCGGCGTAGTACGGCGACTGTCCGGACAGCGAGTCAAGCACGAACAGCGTGCGCGCTTCCTCGAGCAACGCCAGCGCCGGGTCACCGCCTGCCGCGGCATAGGAGCGGAACGCTACGAGGGCCGAGTCGGCTGACCCGACAAGCCGTTCCAGGCGACCGCGGGCGAGGAGGACCGGGAGTTCATTGCCGGCGGCTGAACCCGCCGCGACCCGCAGTGCGGCGAGTGCCTGCTGCAGGCTGGCGTTGAATCTCTGGGTAAGGGCGACTCGCGCGAGTTCAATGAGGGCGGGGGCGAAACCGGGTTCGACGTCCAGCGCTTGCAAGCAGCGCAGCCGCCGAGCGGCTCAGCTTGTCACGTCGGAGCAGCGCCTGCACCCCTGCGACGGCCGAGAGGCGCGAATCACCGAGACCCTGCTCCGCCAGCGCGAGCCCGAACCAGGGATAGGCCCACGTCGGCTCCAGTTCGATGACCCACTCGAACTCGCCGGCCGCGTCCTCGTAGTGACTGCGGCCCCCAAGCTCAGCGAGCCGGAGCGAGAGGAACCCCAGCTCGAGATGCACCAGCGCACTGTCTCGCTGCGCCTTCGCCGCCGTGATTTTCTCCTGTTCGAGGCGCAGCAGCGCCATCGTGTCACTCGCGGCCGCCAGCGACGCGCGCCAGGCGTCAAGAGACGGCGAGGCGCGGCCCATCCCGGTCGTTTGCCCCGCAAGGGGTGCCCGACCACCCAGGAACAGGCCCAGCAGCAGAACCGCAACGCGCATGGTCAGCCGATGTCAACGCGTGTTTCGGAAAGGCGCCGGGTAGGCCCCGGGCGTCAGTTCACCACGCGGAATGAGCGGCGACGGACATCCTTGATGCCGTTTGCCGCGGTGACGGTGATCTCGAGAGTGTATGTCCCGGGCTTGAGCTTCTCCAGGCTCACGCTCCGCTGTGCCGTCCAGCGACCACGCGGCGCCTGCTCATCGAACTTCAGGGTGATCTGGGCCGAGCCGGCGGCCGTCAGTCCGGTCATGTAGTTGGCGCCGATGCCCCCGCCCTTCCGCACCACCAGCGTGGTGGTGTGATTCTCGAAGGGATCGGCCCCGATGATCTCATAGAAGAGCTCGAGCGTTTCATTCCGCCGGAACGTGCCGAGCGGATTCATGTACACGGTATCGCCGGTGGCGGGCCGCCACATGAGGTGGTGGTTGCGGTTGCCGATGACGAGGTCGCTCAGCGCGAGACGCACCGATTCCGGCGGAGGTGCCACCACGACTTCCATGGGGAAGACATGCCCCACGCTGTCGCCCTCGGCGAGCATCACGCGGTAGTCGAGGACGCCGGCGGCCGTCGCCGGCACGGTCACGAGTCCCACGGCGTACTCATCCTCGGGCACCGGCTGTGACGCCACGAACCGGCGCGTCGTGTCGACACTCGCTACGATGCGCCCGTTCCGGTCGGCGGCGGCGAATCGCAGCCTCACCGTGTACAGCAGGCCCTGGGGCACCTGCTGGGGGATGAGGCTCCCGCCTCGTACAGCGCAGGCAACATGCAGCAGCGGCTCGCTGCCCTCGGATCCGACGGCGAGCACCTGGCACGACCCGTCGAGGTCGGTCGGGAAGTGCTTTTCGTGGCTGTCGGTCGTGACTCCGCGCTCGAGATTGTTGCGGCCCAGCAGGCGCTCATCGGAGACCGCGCGCTGGAAACCGGTGCCCGAGGTATTGAGGATGCGCTGGTAGATCGGCGCAAAGTCCTGCCGGGAAATCAGGAGATCCTTCGCCATCTGGTCGTTGGCCAGGTTATCGCCACCGGTCTGGAGCTGCACTGCCCGCTGGTAGCCCAGCACATCGAAGAGGCTTTCCACGAGACGGAAGTCCTGCACATCCTCCCGGGCGACGAAATGGAAGTACATGTTGCCGTCGGAGCGCACATAGAACCAGGAAATGTTCGGCTCCACCCGGTCCGTGATGCTGCTGCCGGATCCGCTGAAGGTGGCGCGTGATGTGGGATCACCGTGCCGCACATAGATGATGCCCCGATCGTCGAAATCCTGGCTGCCGGACTTGTACCGCTCCTCGATCTTGTAATGTCGTGACACCGTGACCAGCGCGAAGTTGCGCCGCGCGTAGAACCACCGCCGGTAGTGCTCGACCAGCCGGTCGCCGGAATAGCCCATCTCCAGGTCGTCGCGGGTACCCCAGAACTGCTGCAGCCACGCCGCGCGGTGGACGCCACGCTTGCTGTCGTAGTCGGCCAGCAGCGTGTCGGCCGCAATCGGGAAGAGATCATTGCGGATGATCGCGACGACCGCCGAGTCGTCGCTCGCGGCGGAGGTGTAGTAGCCGGCGGCGGCGAGGCGGTCCCCCTGCCACAGTTGCGTGCGCGCCAGTTCCAGCTGGCCGATGGCCTTTGGAGCGTCGGTCTGCAGGTACCGCGTGAACGCTGCGACCGCCGAGTCGGGGCTGCCCACTTCGCGTTCCACCCGCCCGCGCGCGAGGAGGACCTCGGGATTGGAGCCAGCCGATGTGGCCGAGGCGCGCCTGAGGGCATCGAGGGCGACGTTAAGCTTGATGTTGACCCGCTGCCGCAGCGCGGTGTTCGCGAGCTCGACCAGTCCACGGACAAACGAGGGATCGACTTCCGCGGTCTTGGCGAAGGCGGCGGCGGACCGGGCGAGCGCGTCCTTGCCGAACATCGTCTTGAGTCCCGCGACCACCGTTACCTGCGAATCCCCGATGCCATATTCGGCGAGGCCCATGCCGTACCACGCATATGGCCAGGTCGGCTGCAGGTCGATGGCCCACTGGAATTCCGAGGCCGCATCGTCGTAGTGCCCCGCACCTCCTGCGAGGTCACCGAGTCGCAATGCGAGGAAGCCGAGCCGGAGATGCCGCATCGGGTCGTTCCGGTCGGCCTTGGCGGCGGCAATCAGCTTGTCCTCAAGCTGTTCCAGTCCGATCGTATCGGCCGTGGTGCCGATGGAATCCCGGAATGCCTCCAGGCTCGCGCGCTGTTCGGGGCTCTGTGCCGCCGCCCGCGCGGAAAGCCCGGAGAATGCTAGTGGCAGCAACAGCAGGATTCGCAACCACGCGCGTGGCGGAGTTGCGGCAGCTGGATCAGCAGCGAAGAGAGCTTGGCGTGGCAGGCGCATGCAGACTCAGGGACGTGCAAGGCGGCACAGGATTCACAATCACTGGCGCGTTTCGTCGAGCAACCAGGCTCGCAGGCCGGCCAGCACCCCGAGGGCATACCGCCGCTGTCCCTCGGTGGAACGAAGCGCCGCTTCCTGTTCCGGCACGATCATGTACAGGCCCTCGGTGAGAATGGAGGGCTGCCAAGTGGGGCGGACCAGCGCCAGGTCGCCGCGCCCTACGCCAAGGTCGCGCAATCCAAGCTGCTGCACCAGCCCGCTCTGCACGGAGCGCGCGAGGGCGAGACTTTGCTCATGATTGTAAAAAACGGACGTGCCGTTGTTGGTGAACGGGTTCACCCCATCGGGCAGTGCGTTGTTGTGAATCGAGATCAGCACGTCGGCATCCTGCGCCTCGGACATGACGATCCGGGGACCGAGGTCGAGTGCCGTGTCCGTGGTCCGGGTCATGATCACAGTCGCACCAGCGTCCTGTAACATGCGCTGGAGCTGCAGTGCGATCCCGAGGTTGGCTTCGGCTTCGCGCAGGCCTGTCGGGCCAGTGGCACCGCCCGGTGGGTGCCCGGGATCCAGCGCGATCCGCAGGCCGCGAAACGGCGCCGCGCGATCGATCGACGGTGGTCGACGAATATCCAGCAGGAGGTCCGTTCCGTTCCATCGGATACGGTAGCCGTAGAGTGAACGTTTCAGCGTGACATCGATCCGGACGTTGTCACCATCCTGGTGCCAGTCGATGCGCGCGATCAGGCTGTCGGTTGGCGCGTAGCGCGTCCAGTCGATGTCGGCCACGGCACCGTAGAGCAGGATACTCACGGCGTGACTTGTCTCCGACGCGTGAAACGGTACCCGAGTTCCCGCCGGGATCCGCACGGTTGTCCGGTTCGCCGCGACGCTCGCCGTCAGGGAGCCGATGCGGCCGAGCGGCGGCCAGGAGCCTGCCGGCAACCCCTGGACGTCGGCGAGCGATACCCAGGCTCGAGTCTCCGCCGAGAGGCGCAGGCGTACGTCACCGTTCTGTCGTCGATCCGCGACAGCCCGGGTCCCCGTGGGGAAGAACCAGTTGTACGTCGCGCCGGGGGCCGCGCGGCCGACAGTGATGCTGTCCGAGCCGCCGCCGTGGGCCGGATCATCGTCCAGCCGCACCACCTGGGGCATGGTGTCGATGAGCGCCACGCGAAGCGGCCACACCGCCTCGAGGGTGCGGGTGGGCCACTCCAGGCGCACCCGTGCCCAGGCGCCGGCCCCCGGCTCAGCGGAAGGCGTCACCGCGCCAAGCATTGGACCGAGCGGATCGCCGAGCGAATGACCCCGGATTACCCCGACATACCGACTCGACCGGACGACGGGGCGCAGGTTGGCGGTATCCCGGTCGAAGGCCCGGATGCCGGCCGGCACCTCTTCCGCCGCCGGTTCCTCGACCAGCGGCAGGCTGGAGCCATCGGCGAGCATGAGTGTCGCCTTCGCGCCCGGCGTGGCCCGCACCTGCATCCGGAGATCTTCCGAGGCGGGCAACCACGTCACGCCGCTTGGCACGAATGACGTGAGGTCGATGCGCGGTCCGGCGCTGTCGGCACGCCAGGCCGCACCACGACGTACCTTCAGGAGCATCGATGTCGAATCGCGGGGCGATATCGCGACGAGCCTGAAGGTCAGCGTCTCCGTGGGTGGTGCACCCGCTGCCGCAGGGACAGGCTCGGGGGACGGAAGGGGCACCCAGGCAAGCCAGGCACCGTTAGGCCAGACCTTTACGGGCTCGCCCGTTTATGCTGAGGGCTGCGTCGCCGGTTCCGACGCTCCCGAGCAGGAAGGTTGAATCCCGCGCCTCGATTGTTGCGTCCTCGGCAGGATACTGGACGACGATGCGGGTAGCGCCGGTCACGGTGGGAATCGGAAGCGCCGCGACGGAGGCTGCCCCGGTGACGGATGACCTGGGTGCACAGGCGGTGGCTAGGAGCATGGCGCCGAGCGGAACCAGACAACGGCAGGTCATCGGCGCAAGGTACTTGTGCGATTACAGTTACGCCATTGTTCCACGTTGACGCATCGCTCCCGGATTCCTAGATTCTGCGAACCATTCACCTGACCCGCTGAGGGACCATATGGCGAGGGAAATCCGGGTCAGCGTCTTTGGCCGCACCGATCTCGGTCGCACCCGTGACCACAACGAGGACACGTTCCTCGTGGCGGACCTCGATGCGCCGCAGGTGCTTCCCTCCCTCACCGTGGCCGAGCAGGTCATCGGACCGCGCGGCTCGCTCTTCATGGTGGCCGACGGCATGGGCGGCGCCGCGGCCGGCGAGATCGCCAGTTCGATGGCCGCGCAGCAGATCTTCGATCATCTCGCCAAGGTCTGGAGTCACGACCCCGACAACAGCCCGCAGCAGTTCGCCCTGCGCATGCGCGAGGCGGTCGAGCATGCCAACGCGGAAATCCACGCGTACGCGAGCGAGCATCCCGAGGTCCGCGGGATGGGTACTACGCTCACGGCGGCGGGTGTCCATGGACCGAATCTCTTCCTCGCGCAAGTCGGCGACAGCCGTGCCTACCTCATCCGCGATGGCGTCGCATTCCAGCTTACCAAGGACCAGTCGCTCACCCAGCGCCTCGTCGACGCGGGCGAGCTGACCGAGGAGGAAGCCGAGACCAATGCGCGCCGGAACATCATCCTGCAGGCGCTCGGACCCGATCCCCGGGTGAAGGTCGTCCTGTCACTGCAACGGCTCAATCGAGGCGATGTGCTCGTCGTCTGCTCGGATGGGCTTACCGGCCTCGTGCGCAAGACGGAGATCGCCGCCGTCGTGGCAGGTGACAGTGACCTCGACCGGGTCTGTGAGACGCTGATCTCGCTCGCGAACGAGCGCGGCGGCCCCGACAACATCACCGTGGTCGCGGCCCGCTTCCATGGTGACGGCCTGCCCGAGACGAGTGACTCGGAGGAGGAGCCGCAGCACAACGTCCTCCGGCTGCCCGGCGCCTCGGCATCGTCCGACGACAACCTTACGCCCATGCCGCAGCCGGTGCCGGTCGCCGCGCCCGTTGCGGCACCAGCAGCGCGCGAAGCAGCCGCGATCGCACCCGCCGGCAACCGCATGGCCGTGTACAGCATCGGCCTCCTGGTGCTGGCGGCGGCGTTGTGGTTCCTCCTCCGCTGACGCATCCCCTCTCCGCATGAAGGCCATCTTCACCTACCTCACCGGCGGACGTGCCGGTCAGACGGTCGTCGTCGAGAAGAGCTACGCGATGCTCGGGCGCGCCCCACAGGCGGACGTGCGATTTGGCCCCGACCATGACCTGCCTGTTTCGGGCCGGCACGCCGCGGTCGTGTTCCGTGACGGTGACTGGATCCTTCGCGACCTGGCGAGCACCAATGGCACCTTCGTCAACGGCGAGCGCATCAAGGGCGAGCACCAGATCAATGACCAGGACCTGATCCGGCTGGGTGACGGTGGCCCGATGCTGCGCTTCGGTGTCGTGCATGAGGGCTGGCGTCCCAGTGCCGGCCAGGTGGTTGTGCCCGCCGTGCCGGCGGACGAGGCGGTGGAGGTGACGAGGGCGATCCCCAGGACACCACCCAGCACCGCAGTGCCGGCGTCCCCTGGTGATGAGGGGCGCTTTGTCGCGCCGGTGACGGCAACACGGCAACGGGCACCCTGGGTGGCTGCGTTCCTCGTGGTGACCGTGCTTGGATCGCTGGGTGGACTCGCGATGTGGAAGGCGCGCGCCAGCCGTGGTGCCGTCGACGCGAAAGCGGTGCTCCTGGCGCAGGCCGACAGCCTCTTCGCGACGCTTGAGGCTATCGGTCGGCGGGACACACGCATCCGCGGAGCGCTCGACGGCGCCAAGGCCGAAACCGCTCGCCTTCGGTCACGGATCCGGCGCGCACCGCGCGACCAGCAGGTCCTGGCGCCGCTCCGCGACAGCCTTGATCGCCTGACCACGAGCTTCGGGCGGCTCGCGGCCGCCGCCGCGCTCGACGCGCAGCAGATCGCGCGCACGAACGAGCCCGCGCTGGCCCTGGTCGAAGCGACCTTTGAGGATGGCACGCGCCGCGTCGCGTCGGCATTCTCGGCTCGCCGTCGCGGCGGCTCGCTCGTCTACGTGACGGTGCAGGATCTGTTGAGCGACACGGCGGGACACCGCGCCGTCACCATCACGGTGCAGCCAACCGGGGCCGCCACGCCGCTCCGCACGCAGGCGCTCGCGGCCCAGGTCGCACTCAATGTCGCGATCCTCGAAGTGCCGCGCGGCACCGACGCCGGCACGCCCCCGACGCTGGCGAAGGACGTGGGCAGCGCGCTGGTCGGGCAGGCGTCGGTCATGGTGGGATACCCATCGGCCCGTCCGGGGCCTGACGCCGCCGTGCCGGCGCAAGCCACCGCGCTCGCCGCCGTCTCGATCGCGAGCGACAAGCTGCTCCAGCTCGAGCCCCTCGGGGGGGCGCTCGCCCCGGGCAGCCCGGTGTTCGACCGCGCTGGCGTGGTGATCGGCATGCTCCTCCCCGCGACGGGCGCTGGCCAGCTCAATGCCGTACCAGCCCCCGCCATCGCCGCATTCCTCGACGGGAGCACTGGTGACCGCTGACCGGCGCCCCCCGGCACCATTCGCCTGGATCGCTGCCCTCGCGTTCGCTTCCGGTTTTCCCTTCGGCCTCATCAACGAGGCACTGCCGGTCTATCTCCGCAGTGGTGGCGCGAACCTCGTCGACGTAGGTCTGGTCACCGCGGCCACGTTCCCGTGGACATTCAAGTTCCTCTGGGCACCGATCCTCGACCACTTCGGTACGCGGAAGCAGTGGATTTCCGCCTGCCTGATCCTGCTGGCGATCGTCATCCCGCTGATCGCACGGGTCGAGGCTTCCCGGCACGCGCAGCTCTTCTTCGTCCTGATCATGTTCGCGGTGGCCTTGTCCGCAACGCAGGACGTCGCGATCGACGCCTTCACCATCCAGGCGACACCGCGCGCCCAGCTCGGCCTGGCCAACTCGGTGCGCATCGGCGCATATCGCGCGGCGATGCTCGTGTCCGGGGGCGTGCTGATCTGGCTCGCCGGCCGCCAGGGCTGGCCAGCGGCGTTCACGGCAGCGACGGTGGTGACCGTGCTGCTTGCCGCTGCGGCACTGTTCATCCCTTCCGCGGGACAGGTGCGCCCCCCCGCTGGACAGTCCATCTGGCTCCCGCTGCAGGCCCTGCTCACCCGTCCCGGCGTGGCCTGGGTGCTCGCCTTTGCACTGCTGTTCAAGCTTGGTGATGCTGCGATGGACCCGATGACGCGGCCGTTCTGGGTCGATCGTGGCCTGTCACTGGAGGAAATCGGTGCGGTCCTGACCACCGGGCGCATGATCGCGACGGTGAGCGGCGCAGTGCTGGGTGGCTACCTCACCACGCGATGGGGCATGCGCACCGCACTCTGGTCACTGGGATTGCTGCAGGCGGTGTCGAACCTCGGCTACTGGGCTGCGGCGGCCCTGCCCCCGTCAAAGGGCCTGATCATCGCGGCGGCACTCTTCGAGAATTTCTCGGGCGGGATGGGTACGGCGGCGTTCGTGGCGTACCTCATGTCGGTCTGCGAGCCACGATTTGCCGCGACGCAATACGCACTGCTCTCCGCACTGCTTGCGCTCACCCGCGCCGTGGTCGGCCCGATCGCGGGATCGCTCACCGAGCGATTCGGCTACGCAGCTTTCTTCCTCTTCACGTTTCTGCTGTCCCTGCCGGGCTTCGCGCTGCTGCCGTTCCTGTCCCGGGCGGCTTCGCCGCCGGACGACGTCAGCGCGACTGCGCACTGAGCCAGCGGCCGACCGCGGCCTGCATCAGCCGCTGGCGGTGCCATGCCACCATGACGGGCCCGGTACCGGGGATCTCACCCACGAGCCGCGGATGACCGAACAGCACGACGAGGTCGCTCCCCGGCACGAGCTCCTCCAGTGCTGCGCGTGACGCTGCGCTGAACCCCGCGCGTCCCTTCCAGGCACGCGGTTCTGCAAACGCCATTACCACGCGGCTTCCTCCGGCGCCCTGTCGAACGCCCAGGGCTGCGAGCGTCGCGGCCACGGTATCGCTTGGCACCGGGGCGTACGGCCCGCCCAGGTCGTCATCGACCGTAAACAGCTCGATCGGCACACGCAGTGGCGTGAGTCGCGCCCGGGTAATCCCGACAGCAAGCAGCGCATCGGCCAGCGCCGGCGCACCTTCGAAGGGGGCACGCCCCAGAGGCTGCGGCGCGATCTCGGCTCGGCGGAGGGCCTCGCCGTAGCGCCGCTCACTTTCGGCGACCCGGGACGGGGAGAGCTGCCCTGATGCGAGCGCGGCGGTGAGCGCCGCTGCAACGGCGGTTGTGTCCTGGGGATAGAGCAGGATGTCGACACCTGAGGCGAGTGCCGCCACGGCGGCCTCGGCCTCGGAGCGCCCGGCGAGAGCCGCTTCCATGATCAGCGCGTCGCTCACCACGAGTCCATCGAAGCCACCAGCGCGCAGCTCCCCGATAATGGCGCTCGAGAGCGTCGCTGGAAGGCCGCCTGGATCGAGCGCGGGATAGGCCACATGTGCCGTCATGATTGAGGCGACGCCGGCATCGATGGCGGCGAGGAATGGCACCTGGTCCACCGCGAGTTGATCACGCGTGGCCGACACCACCGGCAAGTCGATGTGCGAGTCCGTGGTTGTGCGCGCATGACCGGGATAGTGCTTGGCGCACGCGAGCGCGCCCGCACCCTGGCATCCCTCGATCCACGCGGCCACGTGCCGCGCCGCAAGCTCCGGCTCGGCCGCAAACGCACGGGTCTGGATGATCGGGTTGTCGGGCAGCAGGTCGAGGTCGGCGACCGGCGCAAAGATCCAGTTCACGCCGACGCTGCGCGCTTCGTGGGCCGTCACGGCACCTGCCCAGCGCGTCACGTCAAGTTGATCGAGCGCGGCCAGGGCGCGCGGTGGCGGGAACTGCGTGAGCCCGTCGAACTGCTGCCCCGCGCCCCGCTCCAGGTCGGCGGCGAACAAGAGTGGGCGGCCCGCCTCGCGCCGCACCTCATTGGTGAGCACGCGCACCGACTCGGCGGGGCCGCCGAAGATGATGAACCCGCCGACGTCGAGGGCCAGCGCCTTCCGGATGGACTCCCGCTCGTGATCGAATCCGGTGCTGTCCCCCCAGCGGATGGCGGGGAAGATGAGCCGCGAAACCGTCATCCTGGCGTGATGCTCCCGAGGACGCGTGCACCGCGCGCGCCGGTACACGAAGGAAGGTTGGCCGGCTGGCCGTGCAGCGTGAGGTAGCCGAGCAGGGCGAACGCCACCGCTTCCTTGGCGTCACCGTTGAAGAAGATGTCGTCGAACCGGCGCAGCCGGCGCCCCTGCAGCGCCAGGGTCGCGGCAAGCGACTCGAAGAGCGCGGGATGTCGCGCGCCGCCCCCCGACACGACCACTTCGGGCGCGCCCGGTACCCAGTCATGGATCGCGCCCGCAATGGACCGCACGGTGACGGCGACCGCCGTGGCCACGCCATCAGCCCCGGGCACACGGCGGTGAATCTCGAGCGCCATCGCATCGCTGAAGCGCTCGCGCCCCGTGCTGCGCGGCGGTGGCTGGCGGAAGAAGCTGTCGGCGAGGAGGCGTGTGACCTCGACCTCGTTCACCGTGCCGCGAGCCGCGAGAACGCCGTCGCGGTCGTACGGGAGCTTCGGGTCGACCAGCCGGGCCACGGCATCGACCAGGACCATTCCGGGACCGGTGTCGAAAGCGAGGGCCCCATCATCGATGGCGCGACGCCCGACATAAGTGAGGTTCGCCATGCCGCCGATGTTGAGCAGCACCCGGGGACCCTCGGTGGCGCCGAAGAGCAACACATCGGCTGCCGGCACCAGCGGGGCGCCCTGCCCTCCAGCTGCGACATCGCGTGAGCGGAAGTTGCTGACGACGGGACGCCCGAACCGCTCCGCGAGGACGGCCGGCTCGCCCAGCTGCCAGCTGACCAGGGGCGGCTCGTGCCACACGGTCTGACCGTGCAGCGCGATGAAATCGACGGCGGAGGCCGGCGCATGCGCGGTAGCGAGCAGCTGCTCGACGGCGTCGGCCGCCCACTCGGCGATGGCCGCGTGCAGGTGGGCCAGTTCGGCGGCGTTCGCTCCATCGAGGCCGCGCTGGATCGAGGCCCGCTCCACTGCACTGTAGGGGCGCGTCACGAAGGCAATGAGGTCGGCGTGCGTCGGTCCATTGAACCGGACGAGGGCTGCATCCATCCCGTCGAGCGAGGTGCCCGACATGAGACCGATGCCGATCGCGGGCCGTTCGGTCATGGCGCCACCGGCGGCGGATCGCCAATGACGGCGCGGAGCCGCCCCGCATGCGCCGCCAGCAGCGCCTCGGCCTCCTCGCGCTCCACACCGCGCCGGGCCATCACGATGGCGGTCTTGACCCGGCCATCGGCGCGCTCCAGTACCTCGGTCGCGGCCTCTCTCCCCAGTCCTGTCGCCTCCATCACGATGCGATGACTCCTGTCCTCGAGCTTCGCGTTCGATGCGCGAAGGTCGACCATGAGGTTGCCATAGGTCTTGCCGAGCCGGATCATCGCCCCGGTCGTGATGGTGTTCAGCACCAGCTTGGTCGCGGTACCGGCCTTCATGCGCGTCGAGCCGGTGACGACCTCGGGTCCCACGAGCACGACGATGCAGACATCACAGGTGTTGCGGAGGAGGGCGGGCGGTTCGGCGCACGCCACCAGGCCGGTGCGGGCGCCCAGCGCCTGCGCCCGTCCAAGCGCGGCGCGGACGTATGGTGTGGTTCCGCTCGCCGCGATGCCGATGACGACGTCCTGCGCGCTGACCTGGTGATCATCCATGGCCGCGATCCCCGCGTTCACGTCGTCCTCCGCCCCCTCGACCGCCCTGAGCAGGGCGCGCGCACCACCGGCAATGATCCCCACGACCATCTCGGGCGGCGTGCCGAAGGTGGGAGGGCATTCCGCTGCATCGAGCACCCCAAGGCGACCGCTGGTGCCGGCGCCCACATACAGCAGCCGTCCGCCTCGCCGGAAGGCGTCTTCCACCAACACGACGGCGCGCGCGATTGCCTCGCGCTCGGCCGAGACCGCGGCGGGCACCCCCGCATCCTCGCCCGCAATGAGGTCGACCAGCTCGACCGGTGACGCCACATCGATGTCGCGCGTATTGGGATTGCGACGCTCGGTGAGACGGGAATCGAGGAAGTGCTCGGACATGGGCAGGGGGTACGGGTGGGCAAGTGGCTGCGTGCGGCTAAATTAGACCTCGCCTGTTGTCCCGGGCAACCATGGGTCCCTTCTTCCATCACTCGAGAGCCCCGTGAATCGATCGCGCGCCATCGCCCTGTCGCTCCTCCTCGCCGCGTGTACACCGTCGCCATCCACCGCCCCGGCGCCCGGTGAACCGGCGCCGCCAGGCCCGTTCCCGGACACCTGGAATTATCCCGAGCATACGCGATCCGAGCACGGCCCCCATGCGATGGTTGCGTCGGGGAATGACATCGCCAGCGCGGCGGGACGGGAAGTGCTTCGCCGTGGCGGCAACGCCGTGGATGCGACAGTGGCGGTCGGGTTCGCCATGGCGGTGGTCGATCCGGAGGCGGGGAACCTGGGTGGAGGCGGCTTCATGATGATCCGTCTGGCCGGTGGCGCGGTCTACTTCCTGGACTACCGTGAGCAGGCACCATTGGCCGCCACGCGCGACATGTACCTCGACGCCGATGGCAAGGCCACCGACAAGAGCCAGGTCGGCTACCTCGCGCCCGCGACGCCCGGAACGGTGATGGGCCTGGTCGAGGCGCAGCGACGCTTCGGCAAGCTGCCGTTCGCCGAGGTGATCGACCCGGCGATCCACCTGGCACGGAACGGCTTCGTGCTCGACTCGATCCGCAGCGCACGCATCCGCAATGACAGCACGAAGCTCGCAAGGTTCCCCGCGACCGCGGCGATCTACCTGCCCGGCGGCCAGGTCCCGGCCGCGGGCAGCGTACTGCTGCAGCCCGACCTCGCCCGGACGCTCGAGGCCATCCGTGACCACGGCTCCGACGGCTTCTACAAGGGGTGGGTAGCCGATTCCCTGGTGCTCGACATGGAGCGCAATGGCGGACTGATCCGCCAGGCGGACCTCGACCAGTACCAGGTCTACTGGCGCGAACCCCTCACGTTGCACTACCGCGGCTACACGATCTTCGCGGCACCACCGCCATCGTCGGCCGGACTCACCATGGGCGTGGTATTCAACGTCTTCAGCACCTGGCCAGCGTTGCCACCCTTCGGGAGCGCGGCTCTCCTGCAGATCGAGATCGAGACCATGCGCCGGGGCTTTGTCCTTCGCAACGCCGTGATCGGCGACCCGGGGTTCGTCACGGTCCCCGAGCAATGGCTCCTCTCGACCGCGCTGGCCGATTCACTGCGGAAGACGATGACACCAGGTCGCGCCACGCCCACGCTCGCAGCACAGGCCGGTGCCGGCACCGGTTCGACCACGCAC
Organism: uncultured Gemmatimonadales bacterium; assembly: GCA_963789925.1. Lineage (GTDB taxonomy): Bacteria > Gemmatimonadota > Gemmatimonadetes > Gemmatimonadales > GWC2-71-9 > JAGGAG01. The sequence goes on along the minus strand of CAWBMQ010000004.1, from coordinate 41,750 downwards.
TTCTCGGTGGTCGACGTCGAGGGCAACGCCGTGTCGAACACCTACACGCTCAACGACCTGTATGGATGTGGTGTCACGATTCCCGGGGCCGGCGTGCTGCTGAACGACATCATGGACGACTTCACGGTGGCGCCCGGGCGCGCCAACAGCTGGGGGCTGATCCAGGGTGACGTCAACGCGATCGCACCGCTCAAGCGCCCGCTGTCGAGCATGTCGCCCTCGATCGTGCTGGGACCGGATGGCGCGCTCCGCCTGGTGGTCGGATCACGCGGCGGCGCCACGATCATCACGCAGGTGCTGCAGGTGATCAGCAATGTGATCGATCACGACATGGGGCTGGTGGACGCGGTGGCGGCACCACGCATTCATCACCAGGCGTTGCCGGACGTCGCGCGGGTCGACCGCGGGGGCTACCGGCCTGAAGTGCTCGATTCGCTGCGGGCGATGGGCTACGAGCTGCGCGAAGCGCAGCCGGGTGGGGACGTCGAGGCTGTGGAGCCGGTGGAAGGCGGGTGGATCGGGGTGAGTGATCCGCGCTCCGGCGGAGGGACGGCCGGCTACTGAACCGTCCCCCCGAATCGCCGTCAGGCTATCGGGTAAATGGCTCGTTGAGCATGATGGTGATGGGCGTCCCCGGGGCAACGATGATGTCGTTGTCCTTCGTCTGGCTCATGCGCTGGGCACCCACGGCACCACCGACGACGCCGCCGATCAGCGCACCGGTGCCCTTGCCGATCAGACCGCCCACCACCGCACCGGCACCCGCACCACCTGCCACCTTCGCGGCATCACCCAATGAGCTCCCGCGGTGCTTGTAGGTGAACGCCGGCGTGCTCACCGTGCCCACGAGCGGATACTTCGCCCCGTCGATGGACACGTTCTGGGTGGACATGCGCAGCGTCCCCTTGTCGTTCTTGTTCTCGGACCACTTGATCGCCTCGATGTTGAGCGTCACGATGGACCCGGCCGGGATGACCACATGCCCTGCGGCATCGCTGACGGCGCTGCTGACGCGAACCTTCACCTTGTGACCGGCACTGTCGAACGCGGACGAGATCGAGTCGACATTGGTGGTCTCGATCTTCACCCCGTCCGCCAGTAGCAGCCGCGGAGCAGCGGCGGGAGCCGCAGCCTCGGTTGACCCAGGAACGGCGGTCGCCGGCTTGGGCTTCGCCGCAGCCGGCTTCGGTGCAGGCTTTGGTCCGTCACGGTAGACGACCACCGTTTCAGGCACCGCGGCGGGTGCCCTGGCGCTGTCGGCCGGGGGCGCTACGTCGGAAAGGCTGGCGCTGGTATCGACCGGTGCCAGCTGCAGGTCGCGGCCCGCCGTGTCGGCAGCCGTCATGTCCTTCCGGTCTCCCTTGCCGCAGGCAATCAGCAGGGCCATCACGCTGGCGGAAAGGAACTGGTACTGTCTCACAATGAATCTCCTGTTGGTACTTGCTGCTGGTGAGGGCTTCCCCTGAAATTCTACAACCACATGCGAGAGTTACGAAGCCTCCTGCCCTACATGCGGCGCTATCGCAGCACCTATCTCTACGGGCTGCTGTTCGTCGTCATCAGCAATTTCCTCACCACGCTTGGACCGCGTTTCCTGGAGCGGGCTATCAACGAACTCACCCGCAGCGCCCCGCTCCGCGCGGTCGTCTGGAGCGTGACGCTGATGGTGATCGTGGCCATAGTGGGAGGTGCGGCGCGGTACGGCATGCGCGAATGCCTCAACAGCGGCAGCCGGCGGGTCGAAACCGACATGCGGGACGACCTGTTCGGGCATCTGCTCCGCCAGGATGCAGGGTTCTACGATCGGCATCCTACCGGCGACATCATGGCTCGTGCCACCAACGACCTCACGGCGTTGCGCATGGTGGCTGGTCCGGCGCTGATGTACCTGGTGGACACCGCCATGCGTGCCATGCTTGTCATACCCGCCATGGCCCAGATCAGTGCCCGGCTCACGCTGCTCGCACTGCTTCCCATGGTCGGGCTTCCGCTGGTCATGATCTTCCTCGGCCGCATGATCCACAACCGTTCTCTCGCCATCCAGACGTTCTTCGGGGTCATCACGTCACATGTGCACGAGCACATCTCCGGCGTGCGGGTGGTTCGCGCCTACCGTCAGGAGCGAGCCGAGACGCAGACGTTCGTGAACCTCAATGACGAGTACCTGAGGCGGAACCTCTCGCTGGCATACGCCCAGGGCGCCTTTCACCCGCTTCTCGCCGTGTTCGGTGGTCTCGGCACCGTGGTGGTACTGCTGCTTGGCGGCCAGCTCGTGATCAACGGCACCGTAACGCCCGGTGCCTTCGTTGCCTTCGGCGTGTACCTGGCGATGCTGGTGTGGCCGTTGATTGCGCTCGGATGGGCGGTGAACCTGGTGCAGCGCGCCACCGCGGCGATGCAGCGCATCGGCGAGATCATGCGGGAGAAGCCGGCTATCGTGACCGGGGAGCACCCCGCGGCGCTTCCACCGGCGGACGGGGCGCGAAGCGTCAGGTTCGAGAATGTCTGGTTCCGGTATCCGGCAGCGCACGATCGCGGCTTCGCCCTGTCCGATGTCTCCTTCCATGTGGCGGCGGGACGCTCGCTGGCGATTGTCGGCGCCACTGGAGCCGGCAAGTCCACGGTCGCGGAACTGCTGTCGCGCGCATACGACCCGGCGCCGGGCCGCATCCTCATCGACGGGGTTCCCATCGACAGGCTCGCCCTGCCCGAGCTGCGGCGCGCCCTCGGCATCGTCCCGCAGGAAACCTTCCTCTTCAGCGACACGCTGCGGAACAACGTGCTGCTCGGCGCGCCCGACGACGGCCGCCTCGAGCGCGTCGCGGAGGTGTCGCAGCTCGCGGCCGCCGTTCCGGAGCTTCCGCGCGGGTACGACACTGTGCTGGGAGAGCGGGGAATCAACCTGTCCGGCGGTCAGAAACAGCGTGCCGCCATCGCCCGCGCGCTGGCGCAGGACCCACCCATCTTCGTGCTGGACGACGCGCTGAGTGCGGTAGATGCGCACACCGAGGCGAAGATCCTGCGGGCCCTTCGAAGTGCGCTGGAGGGACGTACGACCATCATCATCTCGCATCGCCTGGCGGCGGTGCGAGATGCCGACGAGATCATCGTGCTGGACGAGGGGCGCATCGTCGAACGCGGCACCCACCCGGTGCTCATCGCCGCGCGCGGCCGCTACTGGGAACTGCTGAAGCGGCAGGAAGTGGAGGAAGAGCTCGAACTCACGGCCTGACCGCCACCCGCTGAGGCTACTCGGTGACGGTTATCGTCCCCACAAAGTTCGGCTTGGTGGACGGCGGGTGCAGTGAACAGTGGAAGCCGTAGACGCCGGGAGTGTTGAAGGTCGTCGAGAACGTCGTACCAACCGCGCTGAGGGCCATGCCATACGGGTTCGGTGGTGGCGGATTGCCAGTAGGGGGTGGTTGCGATCCACCGCCCGACGAGGGCGGCGCGATGCTCCCGCTGTCCCACACGCCGTTGTCACTGGTGGCAGTGTGGGCCGAAGGGCCGTGATTGACCCATTCGACGGTGGTCCCCATGCGCACCGTGGTGGACGTAGGCGAATAGTAGAAGTCGTAGATGTCGATCGTGGTGATCTGCATCTGGCTCGTCGCCACTGGATCACCACCGCAACCGGCAAGCGAAACTGCGCACAATACTGCCAAGACCTGTCGACGCATTGGCCCCCCTCCGCGAGCTGTGGCCGGGCACACGTAACTCTCCACCGTATGCCCTGCGCTTCGAGGGCGCAATCCGTAAAGTCCCGCCATGTTGCAGAACGTGACGTTGCGGCTAGATGCGGCTCTTCAGAAATGCCGGCGTCAGCGCCTGGAGCCATCCTGCAAGCCGGGTGAACTCGCCTGAGATCATGAGTATGCCGACTGCGATGAGCAGGATGCCGCTGATCCGCATCACCCACGGCAGGTACTTGCGGAAGCGCTGGAACCAGTCGAGAAATGATTCGACGGCCAGGGCAGCGAGCAGGAACGGCACCGCAAGTCCCGCCGAATAGGCGCCCAGCAGCAACATTCCCTTCCCGACGTCCTGTTCCACCGTAGCGAGGCTCAGGATGGCCCCGAGGATAGGACCGATGCATGGAGTCCATCCCGCCCCGAACGCCATCCCAACCAGCACCGAGCCCAGGAAGCCCACTGGCTTGTCCTGTAGCTGGACGCGGCGCTCCATCTGGAGCGCATTCAGCTTCAACACGCCGAGGCAATAGAGTCCGAAGGCAATGATGAGCAATCCGCCGGCTCGCGTGAGCCAGACCTGGTAGTAGCGCAGTGCGCGCCCCAGCGCGGTCGCACTCGCACCGAGCAGGACGAAGATCAGCGAAAAACCGAGGACGAAGCAGAAGGCGTGCAGGAGCGCGAGGCGGCGGCGGGCACCGAGTTCGGGCAGCGACATGCCGGTGAGGAAACCCACGTAACTCGGCACCAGCGGCAGGACGCAGGGTGACAGGAAGCTCAGCAGCCCCGCCGCAAACGCAACGAACAGGCCCAGGCCTGCCGTTTCACTCATCCGAGCAGGCCACTCAGGTCACGCTGCCGGCATTCCCGGCACAGACCATAGATCTCGATGCGGTGACGCTGGTGCTGGAAATGAAACTCGTCGGCGATGACGGGAAGCATCCTTTCGAGGCGGTCGTTCTGGAACTCCTGCACGGCGCCGCACCGGAGGCACACGAGGTGCTCGTGCTGCTGTGAGGACGCCACCGGCTCGTAGCGCCGGAAGCCCTCGCCGAAATCGTGGGTGCGGAGGAGGCCGCTCTCGACGAGCGTGTCCAGGGTTCGGTAGACGGTGGCCGTGCCGACCCGCGCGCCTATCTGCTTGAGCCGGCGCTCGATGGCTTCGACCGAAAGATGCTCATCCGACTCGAAGAGAACCCGCGCGATCAGGGTCCGCTGTGGCGTGACGGGAAGGCGATGATCCCGCAGGTGCCGGTGGAACCGCTCGAGGAGGCCGGCCGCCTCCTCACGACTGAGATGCGCCATCGAGTGCGGCCTCGCGCCACTGGTCGACCGGCACCGGCATCGGCGCGTCGTCCTCCCCCAGGCGCCGGCGCACGCTCACCAGCAGCTCCTCGAGTGCTTCCACCGGGCCACTCCCCACTTCCTCCAGTGAATGTTCGAACGTGCCCCGCTCCCGTCCGCGGATCGTGAGCGCATAGCGCGCCGTCCAGATGCGCCGGCGGTCGCCATCGCGCAGCGCGAGGATCGCGGTGCCCAGCTCGCGGCGCTCCAGCCGGATCGGCTGGAACTGCCAGATCCCCTCGACCTCGGCGACCGGAAGCACGGCGAGCGCCGCCTCCGCGAGACGGGCCCAGCCACCGCGCCAGGCGGCACGATTGGGTGCAGTCATGTCGCGGCCCTCGCCTGCTCGACGTAGAAGCGGAGCACGTGCATGAAATCCTGGGCATTGGTGACGACGCCGAACGCCTGGTGCGTGCCACGGTCCTTCAGCTTGTTGACCACGAACTCGGTCTGGTCGACGCAGATGGTCATGAGGGGCTCCGGCGGACCACGGCGCGTGTGGAACGCCGGCAGCATGTTGCCCACCGCGATGGCGTGCAGCGCGGTGGCGATGAACACGGCACCGGTGGCCAGCACCGTGTGCTCACGCATCGCTTCCTGTGCCAGGAGGGAGTCGCTGAAGACGCCCGGCAGCGGGCCGTCGTCCCGGATCGAGCCGGCCAGCACGTAAGGCACCCCGCAGGACTCCAGCGTGTACATGATGCCCGTCTTCACGAGGCCGGACTTCACGGCGTTGGCGATCGAGCCCGCCGCCCGCACCCGGTTGATGGCGCGCATGTGCAGGCCATGGCCGCCTTCGGTCGGCACGCCGGTATTGCTCATGCCCAGCGTCGTTCCGAAAATGGCCGCTTCCATGTCATGCACGGCGACGGCATTGCCCAGCAACGCGGCCTGCACGTAGCCGTTCCGGATGAACCACTCGAAGTCGGATCGCGCGCGGGAGTGCACCAGCGCCGGCCCGGCTACCCACAGCACATACCCGCCGGCACGCCGCTCCTTTTCCAGCTGGAACGCGAGTTCCTCGTAATTCACCGGCTTTTCCCGGCTCACCTCGGTGCCCATGAACTGGAACTCGTTGGCCGAGTGGGCGCCTCCGAGGAAACCCACGGTGTGCACCACGATGCCCTCGGTGCCATCCTCGGCCTCGCCAACCGCCACGAGATCGCCCTTCCGCAGACGACGCGGCTCGATGGTCTCGAGTCCGTCCGCCCGCCGAACGATCACGCAGTCCATGCGTGGCCGCCGCGGCATCTCCCAGCGGCCACCGATATTGACGTACGTGGGAAGGTTGGACGTCGAGAAGAAGCCCTCGGGCAGCACGCCGTCGGCTGGCAATGCGACGAACCGGGCCTCGGGCGCCCCGGCAAACGGTGCCTGGGTGAAGTCCGGATCGGTGTATGTGGACTTGGTCATGTGGGGCGGAAGGTAGGAGGTCGACTCCGGGGATTCAAGCAAGACAATCGACTAGATTCCTGCCCGAGTCAGACCCAAAACAACGAACCAGAGATCGTTCAATGCCGATCGGCCGCACCCTCCGCGCGAGCACCATCTCCGCGCTCCTCGCGCTGTGCCTTTCAGCCTCAGTGGCGGCTGCACAGGAGCCCGAAAAGAAACCCGCCCCGCCCGACTCCGCCGTCCGCGACTCGGTGCAGATGCTGGAGGAGATCACGGTCACCGTGACCCGGACACCCGAGACACTGAGCCGCGTGCCACAGGCCATCGGTGTCGTGGGCGATCGGGACATCACGCGGGCACAGCCGACGCTCACCGCCGACGAAGCCCTGAACAACGTGCCCGGCGTCTACATCCAGAACCGGTCCCAGTACTCGCAGGGCCAGCGGATCGAGATTCGCGGGGCGGGCGCCAGGGCGCAGTTCGGGGCGCGTGGGGTCAAGGTCCTGCTGGACGGCATCCCCCAGACGCTGCCCGACGGACAGAGCCAGCTGACCAACGTCGATTACGGTGCGCTCGACAACATCGAGGTCCTGCGCGGCCCGGCGTCGAGCCTGTACGGCAACGCCTCGGGCGGCGTCGTCTCGCTGCACACTCGTACGGCGGGACCGGAGGTCTTCTCGCAGAGCGTCCGATACCAGGTCGGCTCGTATGACATGGACAAGTGGCAGGCAATCTCGATGGCGCGGTCGGGCAATTTCAGCGGCATCCTTTCCCTGTCGCGCTTCACCTGGGAAGGCTTCCGCCAGAACAGTGCTGCCGACATCGGCATCTACAACCTCGGCCTCACCTGGACACCCACGAAGACGAGCGCCCTCGACCTGCGCGTGCTGATCGCCAACGACCCGCTCGCGCAGAACCCCGGCGCGCTCACCTACGCCGAGTACAACGCCAATCCCGACTCGGCGGCGGCGGCGAACATCCGCCGCGGTGCCTCGAACGACATCAAGCAGCAGCAGTTCTCGCTCACCTATCAGAACCGCTTCGCCAGCCACGACGCATCGATCAACGTCTCGGCGTTCGCGCTCTGGCGACAGGTACAGAACCCCCTCGCGACGGCACCGCCGGGCGACCAGGGTGCGGAAGCGCCCATCGCCGGCATCTATGTCCAGATCGACCGGCAGGCTGCCGGGGCGCGTGCCAGTGGCAGCTATCGCCCTGGCAGCAGCTGGCGCGCGCCGCTCCTGACCGCCGGCATCGACTTCCAGCGAATGCACGACGATCGCCAGAACTTCCGGTCCCTGTCTGGCCAGCCGACCGATAGCGTCCTCCTCGACCAGGTCGAGACCGTCACCGAGGTTGGTCCATTCATCCAGGCCCACTGGACCCCGAACGAGCGGATCACGATCGACGGCGGCGTGCGCTACGACTGGGTCACTTTCGACGTGCAGGACCTCAAGACCGACGACGGCGACGCCAGCGGCAGCCTTCCGCAGGACGCTCCCAGCGGTACCGCCGGTATCAGCTATTTCGTGGGTTCGGGCCTCACGCCGTACCTCAACATCGCGTCTTCCTTCGAGACCCCGACCACCACCGAATTGGCAAATCGTCCCGATGGCGCAGGCGGGTTCAACGACGCGATCGTGCCGCAGCGCACCCTGAGCGCCGAACTCGGTGCCCGCGGGGCCTTCACCGGCTGGTTCACGTACTCGGTGTCAGGGTTCGTGAGCCGGGTCAAGGACGCCATCGTGCCATACCGCGACGTTGGCGGCCGGGTGTACTACACCAACGCCGGCAGGATCGAGAACAACGGCTTCGAACTCGGCCTTACCGCCGCGCCAATCCCGCAGTTCAGCGCGAACGTCTCGTTCACCTACGCGAACTACACCTTCACCGACTACGTGGTGTTCAACGGCACCGACGCCGACACACTCGATGGCAACCGTGTGCCAGGGGTGCCGCGATTCTTCACCCGCATCGGGCTTCGTTCGCAGCCCGGCTACAACTTCGTGGTGGACCTCGACCAGACGCTCTCATCGTCGCTCACTGCCGACGACCAGAACTCGATCTGGGTGGAGAACTGGGGAGCTGGGGTCACCAACCTGCGGGTCAGCTGGTCGAAGCAGTGGCGGGACTTTTCGTTCCTCCCGTATGTCGGCCTCGCCAATCTCTTCGACCGGAAGTACATCGGCGCCGTGACCGTCAACGGCTTCGGCGGTCGCGTGCTCGAGCCGTCGGCGCAGCGGAACTTCTACATCGGGGCCGAGATCGGGTTCAGGACGCGGAGCTAGAGGAGCGTCACCGGGTCACGGTCGATCGTGACCCGGACCTGGCGGAACTTCGGCAGGCGTCGCGCGGCGTAGCGCACCACCTGCCCGATGGCGCGCGACGGACCCTTGAGCATCACGTGCCATCGCCACCGGTCCTTGAGCCGTGCCAGCGGGCACGGCGCCGGCCCAAGCACCGCGACAGGCAAGTCACGCTTCTGCACCAGGCGCACGCACCAGGCGGCCACGGCCTCCGCCGCTTCTGCCGTGGCCAGTTCTTCCGCCGACGATACTACAAGATTCACCAGGCTCACGAAGGGCGGGTAGGCCGGCGAACGGCGGAGCTCGAGTTCCGCCGCGGCAAAGCCATCGCTGTCGTGCGCCGCCGCGAAGGTCAGGGCGTGATGCCCCGGGGAACGCGTCTGCACGATGACGCGCCCGCCGCGCGGACCCCGACCTGCGCGACCCGCGACCTGGGCCAGCAGCTGGAAAGTCCGCTCGGCCGCCCGGAAGTCCGGCAGGTGCAGGGCGGTGTCGGCGTCCACCACGCCCACCAGGGTCACCCGCGGGAAATCCAGCCCCTTCGCGATCATCTGGGTGCCGAGCAGGATGTCCACGTCCCCGCTGTCCACGGCAGAGAGGATGCGCTGGTGCGCCCCCTTGCCGCCGGTGGTGTCGAGGTCCATGCGCGCCACCCGCGCGGCAGGATAACGCTCGGCCACCAGGCGCTCGAGCTGCTGGGTGCCGACGCCGCGTCCCACCTGCACCGCGCCACCACACTCGGCACAGCGGGAAGGCATCGGCTCCCGGTGATCGCAATAGTGGCAGCGCAGCCCCTCGGGGGCGCGGTGCACCGTGAGGGCAATGCTGCAGTTCGGGCAGCCTGCCACGGCGGCGCAGGACTGGCACTGCAGGAATGAGGCGTAGCCGCGCCGGTTGAGCAGCAGGAGCGCCTGCTCCCTGTTCGCGAGTGCGGCACCAAGCGCGGCGTCGAGCGACTCCGACCATGGCACCGGCGCTGCCTCGAGCACGAGTGCGGTGTTGCGCAGGTCGACGAGCTCCACTGGGGGCATTGGCCGCTGCTCGATGCGATCGGGCAGGCGAAGCAGCTGCAGCGTGTTTCCCGCCTGTGCCTGCGACTCCAGCGATGGCGTGGCGCTGCCGAGCACGACCCGGGCCCGCTCCAGCCGGGCCCGCACCATCGCGACGTCGCGGGCATGATAGCGCGGCGCCTCACCGTTCTTGTAGCTCGTCTCGTGCTCTTCGTCGATGACGATCAGTCCGAGCTGCCGCACGGGCGCGAAGATCGCCGACCGGGCACCGACGGCGACGCGGCGTTCACCTCGCCGCAGCAGGCGCCAGGCATCGGCGCGCTCGCCGTCGGAGAGCCCGCTGTGCAGGACCGCGACCTGGTCGCCGAAGACGCCGCGGAACCGGCTCACGGTCTGTGGCGTGAGCGCGATCTCGGGCACCAGGACGATCGCGCCGCGTCCGTCGGCCAGGGCGTGCTGCACCGCCTCGAGGTAAACGAAAGTCTTGCCGCTCCCGGTGACTCCCTGCAGCAGCACCGCCTCGCAGGCGCCGAGGGCATCGATGGCGGTGATCGCCGCCTGCTGCCCGGGCGTCGGCACGGAAGGCGGCGGCGTGCCACCGATACCGGCAAAGGGGTCACGGATCCGCTCCGCCGCGCCCACCCGCGCGAGGCCACGATCCACGAGGCCCTTCATTACCGCATCGCTGATTCCTTCACGCTCCCGCAATTCCTTCACCGCGGCGGTGCCGCCCAGCGTCTCCAGCAGTTCGAGGAGCTGTCGCTGCTTCGGGCTCCGTCGGAACAGGGCGTCGCGTTCGAGCAATCCCGGCACGTGATCCGCGAGAACGAGCAGCCGGTCGCTCACTCGCTTCTCGCCGGTGTCGGGCGGAACGATCTCCAGGTCGAGCGCGCCGCGATCCACGAGGCGCCACACCGTCTCCCACACCGGCTTGCCGAGTGCCCGCGACGCGGCGGCAACCGTCCCGCCACCCGCTCGCGGAGCCAGCCACCGCGCCAGCTCGCTGGCAACCGCGCCCTCCGCCAGCGACCCATCGATGAGCCGCATGATGACCCGGGACTCGCCCCACATCGCGGCCGGGAGCGCCGCGCGAAGCGCGAGACCCAGGGGCGCACCGTAGTAGCCGGCAACCCACTCCGCGGTCGCGAGCAGCGGCGCCGTGAGCAGCGGTTCACGGTCCGGTACGGCCAGAAGGTCGAGCGCGCGGACCGGTGGGGGATCGGCCTCCAGCCCGACCACGACCCCGATCAGTTCACGTCCGCGGACCGGAACCACGACACGCATGCCCGGCTCGACCGAGCCGCGCAGCGGCTCGGGAATGTGATAGAGGTATCCGTTGTGAAGCGGGAGTGGGAGCGCGACGCGGGCGAACGCGTCAGTCATCGCCGCGTGACGCCGAGCCCCGGACCAGTGGGAAGCGTGAGCTGGCCGCCGTCGATGCTGGCACCCTTGAAGGGATCGTTGGAGAGGAGTGCCGCACCATCGAGATCGACGATGTCCACGAGCGGCGCCAGATGGGCGGCCGCGGTGATGGCGATGGAACTCTCGATCATGCAGCCCAGCATGACCTGCAGGTGATAGGTCCGCGCCACCGCCACCATGCGGATGGCCTCGCGCAGGCTGCCGCACTTGGCGAGCTTGATGTTGATGCCATCGACCTTGCCCACCAGGGCCGGGATGTCGGCGGCGGTCTTGCAGCTCTCGTCGGCGATGATCGGCATGTTGGCGCGCGCGCGGATGAGCGCAAACCCGTCGAGATCCGTGGGGGCCACCGGCTGCTCGAGCACCGTGATGCCGAACTCCTCGAGCACCGGGAGCATCGCGATCGCCTGCCGCGCGGTCCAGGCGCAGTTGGCGTCGACCCGGATCTCACGGTCGGTAACCTCGCGCAGCGCGCGGAGGATCTCCACGTCCCGGTCCGTGCCGAGCTTCACCTTGAGGATCGGGTACGCCGCCGCCTCCCGCACCTTCGCCTGCATCTTCTCACTGGTGTCGATGCCGATCGTGAAGGTGGACTGCGGCGCCCGCGCGGCGTCCAGGCCCCAGAACCGGTGCAGCGGCACGCCGGCCCGCTGGGCGGCGAGGTCGTGCAGCGCGGTGGAAAGCGCCACCCTGGCCGCCGGATTGCCGCGAAGCGCCAGCTCCCAGTTGCGCTCGCCCTCCTCGAGGTCGAAGGCATCCTTCGGCATCTGTGCCGCATAGATGTTGAGCGCGGCGAGCACGGTCTCGGCGGTCTCGCCGTAGAACTTCGTCGCCGCGGCCTCCCCCCATCCCTCCCGGCCGTCGGCATCGGTGAGCCGCACCCATACGGTGCGATACTCGCTTTGCCCGCCGCGCGCGATGATGAACGGGTGACGGGTGCGGAGTTCGAGAATCTCGGCGCTCAGGCGGAGCGATGCGCTCACGGGCGTGCCTCGGAACGGAGTGGCGGGGAAACCTTCAGCCCAGGGCCCGGCAGTGTGCTGCGGCGCCCTCGGCGAGTCGGGCGGGAATATAGCCGCCCTCCATGAGGCCGACGATCGGCTGGTCGCGCAGCGACTCGCGCAGGCGCCGCGTCAGCTGGGCGTAGTGGTCTGGTTCGAGGGTGAAGCCGCCAAGCGGGTCGCCGAGCATGGCATCGAAACCGGCAGAGACAAATACGATGTCCGGCGTCCAGTTCCTCGTCGCCGCGACCACCGCTTCCCACAGGTCCTCGACGTACCAGTCGGGCGGGCGTCCGGGACCGCGCGGCACGTTGAACACGTTGCCGACGCCCCGCTCGTTCGCGAGGCCGGTACCGGGATACCACGGGTGCTGGTGCAGCGAGACGAAGCGGATACGGGCATCATGCTCGACCAGTGCCTGCGTGCCGTTCCCGTGGTGCACGTCCCAGTCGATGATGAGCACCCGGGCGCGCCCCGCGGCCAGTGCTGCGTACGCGGCGACGACGACGTTGTTCACCAGGCAGAATCCCATCGCCGTGTCGCGCAGCGCGTGATGGCCTGGCGGGCGGACGGCGGCGAAGGCATGGCTTCCCTGTTGCATCGCCAGGCCCGTCGCGGCGAGGACCGCACCAGCCGCGCCGAGCGCCGCGTCCCAGCTCTGCGCGCTGAGCGTCGTGTCGCCGGTGAGGGCGCCGCCGCCTGCCAGGCTGAACGCCTTCACCGCGTCGAGGTAGGGCTGCGGATGCACGCGGAGGATGGGCTCGAGGGCGGCGGGAGCGGCGTCACGCACGTCGAAGGCCGGGTCGCTGCGGAACAGGGCGAGGACAGTGGACAGTCGCGCCGTGGTTTCGGGATGGTCGGGCCCGGTATCGTGGGCCAGGCAGGCGGGATGGGTGAAGACCGGGAGGGCCACGGGTCAGCGACGCTGGATGAAGTTGTCCAGGGAGCGGAGTTCGTCCTTGAGGTTGTCGGTGTCGCGCTTGATCTGATCCAGCCGGGCCCGGTGCCGGGTCCAGGACCAGAGCGTCGCAATCGCCGCAGCGGCCATGACGGCACCCATCACCGTGAACAGCGGCCGGTGGGCCAGGACGCCGAGGACGATCACGGCGACCCCGTCGAAGGCGAGGATCGCGGCGGCGAAAAGCACGATCGCCCGGGTCATCCTCGACCGATTCGCGGCTGCGCGGCTGGCCGTCAGCGGAGGGGACGTCTCCGGCGCGGCAGCACGACGAGGGTCGCATTCGGCACGATACCGGCGTCGGCCAGGCTGCGATCCTCGTCCTCCAGTTCCGCGCCAAGGTATTTCACGAGATACTCGGAGGCATCGACCGGCACGCCGGCCTGCCGGAGTGCGAGTGACTTGAGGTCGCCGAGCGGCGTGGACGCCGGCATCGCGATACTGACCTCGTCCCACACGTCCTCCACCATCACGCGCACTGGCAGTATCGGGGCGGTCACGCGCCGGCCACGGGAGGCAGCGTGGACAGGAAGCGATCGAGGGCCTGGTCGAAAAACAGCGTCGACCCCCGCACGCGCACGCCGCCATCGGCCGGCGCCACCGCGATCGCCACTTCTTCCCCACCCTGGCCGCGGAGCACCAGCCAGCCTGTGCCTTCACTCTCCGGGAACGCGGCGTTGAGCGGCACGCGCTCTGCGAAGAACGCCTTGGCGCGGGCGAGTACCGTCGGCCCGTCCAGTGCCGTCAGCGCCTCGAAGGTCACGGCTTCCGCCAGGTCGAAATGCCGGTAGGCTGTGCCGGCACCGGGAGGGTCCCGATGTTCTTCAGAGTCGTGAGATCGATCATGTCCACGGCGCCGGGATCCGCACCAATCGACTCCTGCGTGATGAACGCCAGCTTGCTGTCAGGCGAGTACGCGATACCGTGGACGATTTTCTTGGTGGTGGGAATGCGCGCGACCTCGGTGAGGGTCTGGGCATCGAAGACGCTGATGCTCTGGTCCTTCTTGTTCGTCACGATGACGAACTTGCCGTCGGGCGACGGCTCGACGTTATAGGCGCCCTTCCCCGTCGGGAGCTCCTTGATGAACGTCATCGAGGCGGCGTCCCACACCTGCATGGTGTAGCCTACGTTGCAGGCGGCATAGAGATACCGGTCATCGGGCGACACCGACACGAACGTCGGCGCACACTCCTTCGACAGGTCGGGACCGCCGCTGGGGCCGGTCTTGCTCATCGAGCCCATGTCGTGCCCGGCGTGATCGGGAGCCGCGGCCGGAGACGGTGCCGATGCCGCCGCCGCGGTCGCGGCTGGAGCCGGCGTGGCCGCCGTCGCCTTGTGCGCATCGAGGTCGTGGCCACCACCCGCCATCGCGTGTCCCGAACCGGTCTTCACCCGCCGGACCACGCTCAGGGTGGAGATGTCGAGTTCCAGCAGCTCGTCGGAATGCATGCACGAGACGTACACCGTACTGCCGGCATGATTCACCTTCACCCCGTGCGGCATGTCGCAAACCGGGAGGTTGGTGATCGTGGTCATGCTTGGCGTGTGCACGATGGACAGCGGGTTGACCCGCGGGCGGTCACCGTAGAAATCGCTGTTGGCGACGAAGGCGAGCTCCCCGTCGGGCGTCACCGAGATCGTGGTGGGAAAGAGCTCCACCGGAGCACGGCCGATCAGCGTGTCGTTGAAGGCGTCGAGGCGCCACAACGAGCCATACGGTGTGCCGTGCGCAACGGAGACGTAGTAGCTCTTGTTGTCGGGAGCGATGGTGACGTTGTGCGGTCCGTCGATGTCGGCTGGCATGATGCCGATCGGCACCACCCGCTCGGACTCGAGCTTGCCGTCCCTCACCCTGATCCACGTGATGATGTCGCCGGACTCGCTGACGACCACGAGCCGGTACTCAGGCTCAGCGGGGTCACCGGGCGCCACGGCGCCCACGGCCAGCAACGCGGAGAGCAGCAATGACTTCAGCATACCGGTTCCTTCCTGACTGGGCCGGGGCGCGGGTACGCCCCTCCCTGAATCTAAGCAGGCGGTGTCAGGCGCCGCGGATACGCGAGCCGATGTACTCGCCCAGCTGCGTGATACCTACGCGCTCCTGGGTCATGGCGTCCCGGGCCCGGATCGTGACCGTCTGGCCCGCGGCCGTGTCGCCGTCCACCGTGATGCAGAACGGCGTGCCGGCCTCGTCCATGCGACGGTAGCGCCGGCCGATGGCGCCGCTGTCGTCGTAGAAGACGGGGAACGTGCTGCTTCAGGTCGTGATAGATGCGGTCGGCCAGTTCCGGCATGCCGTCCTTCTTGACCAGCGGGAACACGCCGGCCTTGATCGGCGCGATGCCGGGATCGAACCCGAGCACCACCCGCGTCTCACCCTCGACGTCTCCTCCCGGTACGCGTCGGCCAGGAGCGTCAGGGTCACCCGGTCCGCGCCGGCCGAGGTCTCCACGATGTAGGGGAGGTAGCGCTCGTTCGCCGCCTGGTCGAAGTACTCCAGCTTCTTGCCGGAGTACTCCTGGTGCCGGCCGAGGTCGAAGTCGGAGCGGTTGTGGACGCCCTCGATCTCCTGCCAGCCGAACGGGAACTCGTACTCGATGTCGTACGCGGCCTTGGCGTAGTGGGCCAGCTCGCCCGGGCCGTGCGCATGCCAGCGCAGCTTCGTCGGGTCGAGACCGATCGACTGGTGCCACTCCATGCGCCACTCGCGCCAGCGCTCGAACCACTCCATGTCGGTGCCGGGCTTCACGAAGAACTGCATCTCCATCTGCTCGAACTCGCGGGTGCGGAAGATGAAGTTGCCGGGCGTGATCTCGTTCCGGAACGCCTTGCCGATCTGCGCGATGCCGAACGGCACCCGCTGCCGCGAGGAGTTGCAGCACGTTCAGGTAGTTGACGTAGATGCCCTGCGCCGTCTCCGGGCCGCAGGTAGACGATGGCCGCCTGTTCCTCGACCGGCCCCATGAAGGTCTTGAACATCAGGTTGAACAGCCGCGGCTCCGTGAGCGTGCCCTTCGATGCCGCAGACCGGGCACTGCGCGTCGGGCTGCCCCGGGGTGCCCTTGATGCGCTTGTCGTCGGCCCGGAAGCGGTTCTTGCACTGCTTGCAGTCCACCAGCGGGATCGGTGAATCCGGCGACGTGGCCGGACGCCTCCCAGACGCGTGGATGCATCAGGATCGCGGCATCGAGTCCCTCGATGTCGTCGCGGGCATGGACCATCGCCCGCCACCAGCGGTCCTTGACGTTCTTCTTGAGTTCGACGCCCAGCGGGCCGTAGTCCCACACGGAGCCGAGGCCCCCGTAGATCTCGGAAGACTGGAACACGAAGCCCCGTCGCTTGGCCAGCGACACGAGCTTTTCCATGAGGGTGTTTTCGGCCATGTTCACGAGCGCAAGAGGAAACGGAAGTCGTTCAGGGGCGTCAAGATAGCCCCACAGGGCGGGAAGATCAAAGCTGCGACCCGGTGCTCCTACGACAGCGCCTCGATGACCCGGTGCACGTCGGCCTCGTCATTGAAGACCGATGGCGAGACCCGGAGGTACCGGTCGCCGACCCGGGCGTTGACCTGGGCCTGCCTGAGCCTTTCAGCCACGGGCCGTTCCGCCGGGAAGGTGAAGCTCAGGATCGGCGAGGTCGTCCCGCGCGGCGTCACCGGGGTGAAACCCCGTTTTTCAAGTTCGGTGCGCAGTTCCTGCAGGAGCGGCTGCCGCCAGGCCTGAATTCGCGCGACCCCAAGCCGTCGCAGGTAGGGCAGCGAGGCGTCGAGCACCATCAGGGACGCAGCCGCCCTGCTCCCCACCTCGTACGTGGCCGATGCCCCCGTTCCGAACTCCCAGGCGAACGGCGGCGCGCCCGGCGAGTCGGATGGCAGGAAGTGCGTCACGATGTCGGGCGACGAGTGATACCCGTACGTGGTGCGCTTCAGCACCCGCTCGATCAGCTCAGCCTTCACGTAGAGAAAACCCAGGCCGAAATCACCCATCAGCCACTTGAAGCCACTCGCCGCGGCGAAGTCGACTCCGCTCGC
Source organism: uncultured Gemmatimonadales bacterium (assembly GCA_963789925.1). Taxonomy (GTDB): domain Bacteria; phylum Gemmatimonadota; class Gemmatimonadetes; order Gemmatimonadales; family GWC2-71-9; genus JAGGAG01. The sequence continues at coordinate 24,592 of CAWBMQ010000004.1, read as the reverse complement.
GCGCACGTCGAGGGGCACCGCGCCGACGCCCTGGATCACGTCAGCATACACGTAGGCCCCGCGCGAGTGCGCCAGCTCGCATACCGCCTTCAGGTCGTGCTCGAACCCGTTGTACATCGCCACGGACGAGACTTCGACCAGTCGCGTGTTGCCGTCGATGAGGCGGTCGAGTTCGGCGAGCTCGATGCGGCCATCGGCGGTCGGCATCGCGATCCGGAGTTCGAGACCCTGCGACTGTAGCGCCTGCAGGTGCAGGATCGCGCCGTCGAAGTGCAGGGCATCGGTCACCACGTTCCCGCCCGTGCCCGGGATACCGAGCCCACGCACCACGAGGTTCTCGCCGGTGCTGGTGTTCGGGATGAAGGCGAGTTCGTCGGGTCGTGGCGTTGATGAGTGCCGCGTATTCCGTCTTGACCCGCTTCACCGCCGCGGACGTGTCGAAGAGGCTCACCGTCGGTGTGGCCCGGCTCAGTGCATAGGTCCTGAGCGCCTCGACGCCGGCCTTCGGCATCGGGTGAGTGTACGCCGAATTGATGTACGTGAGACCGTCGGGAATGAGGAAATCGGCCTTGCGGGGAAAATCCGGCGCGATGGCGGGCAGCGTCACGGGGCCAATGCTCATTGCTGCGGCGACGCCGGTGATCCCGGCCAGCAGGTCGCGGCGGCTGATCTCACTCACCAGTTCCTAGGCTCGCCGCAGGAGGTCGGCGACGATCAGGTCGCCGTGGTGCCGCGTATTCTCGATGAAGAGCCGGTTATCGTCGTAGCCGCCCGCAATAACGCCGGCGATGTACACACCGGGGACGGGCGTCGCCATGGTCGCCTCATCGTGGGCCGGCACGCCCGACTCGGGGTCAATGGGCACCCCCAGACTGCGCAGCAGGCTGAGGTCGGGACGGTAACCGGTCATGAGCAGCACGCGATCGGCCGGGAGCTCCTCGGTGACACCGCGATCATTCGCGATGGAGACATGGGTCGGCGTGATGCCGCGGACCCGCGAACGATGGCGGACCTTGATGCTGCCCTCGTTTAGGCGATTGGTGATGTCCGGAAGCACCCACGCCTTCACGGTCGGGTGCAGTGCGTCGCCCCGCAGGATCATCGTGACTTCGGCGCCCGCCCGCCAGCTCTCCAGCGCCGCATCCACCGCCGAGTTGCCGCCGCCAACGATCACCACCTTCTGGCGCCAGTGGCGGTGACCCTCAACGAAGTAGTGGCTCACATGGGGCAGTTCCTCACCCGGCACGCCCAGCGGATTGGGCTGGTCGTAATAGCCGGTGGCTATCACGATGGCATCGGCACGATAGCTGACTTCGTCGTGCGGACGGCGGACGGATACGAGGAATGTCCCGTCCGCCTCGCGCGTGATACCAGTGACGGTCTCGCGCACCCGGATGTCAAGGTGATAGTGCTCCGCGACGCGCCGGTAGTAGATGAGCCCGTCGCGGCGCGTGGGCTTTTCGGATGTGGTGACGAGCGGAATGTCGCCAATCTCGATCCTCTCCGGGGTGGAGAAGAAGGTCATGCCGAGAGGATATTTCTCGATCGCGCTGACCACGGTCGCCCGGTCGAGCAGGATGCAGCGGATGCCCGCCTTCGCCGCCGCAATGCCCACCGCGAGGCCAGTGGGCCCCGCCCCGACGACCAGAAGCTGGGTATCAGACCTCGATGATCTGGTCACGGCGGGTCCCGACGCTCACGTAGCGGATGGGCACACCGGACAGTTCCTCGATCCGGTCGAGGTAGGCGCGCGCCTGCGACGGGAGGTCGGAGAGCTTCCGCGCCTCGCCGGTCGACTGCCTCCACCCCTGCAGGACCTCGTAGACCGGCTTGACCCGCTCCAGGGCCTCGACATCGGCCGGCATGCCTTCGCACGGTTCGCCGCTCGAGGTCATACCCCGTGCCCACCGGCACTTCGTCGAAGGTGTCGAGCACGTCGAGCTTGGTGATCGCGAGGCCCGTCAGCCCGTTCACTCGCGCGGAGTACTGCACGACGCTCGCGTCGAACCAGCCGCAGCGACGAGGACGACCGGTGGTCGCGCCGAACTCGCCGCCGAGCGTCCGCGAGCTGCTCCGACGCCGCGGGTTCGGCCTCCGTCGGAAGCGGACCGTTGCCGACCCGCGTGGTGTAGGCCTTCACCACGCCAAGGACGCCATGAATCGCCGTCGGGCCGATGCCGGCACCGACGGCGGCACCGCCGGCCGTGGTGTTGGACGAGGTGACGAAGGGATAGGTGCCGTGATCGACGTCGAGCAGCGCGCCCTGCGCGCCCTCGAGGAGGACGCTCCGGCCCTCGCGTACCGCGCGATGCACGATGAGCCCGGTATCGGTGGCGTGCGAGAGCAGCCGCGGCGCGAGCCGCTCCAGCAGGGCCACATGCTCGTCCAGCGAGGCGCGCTCGGTGCAGCCCATCTCGCGAAGCTGGTGATTGGCACGGTCGACGCGCGCCGCCAGGAGTTCGGCGCGTCGTCTCGAGGTTCCGCAGGTTGCCCACGCGGATGCCGCGGCGACCGACCTTGTCCTCGTAGGCAGGGACCGATGCCGCGTCCCGTGGTACCGATGTTCTGCTTCCGCTCGCTGGCGATGTCGAGCAGCTTGTGCAGGGGCAGCACCAGGTGCGCGCGGTCGGACACGAGAAGGCGTCCACCCGCGATCGCACTCCGCCGGGAGAGGTCGTCCAGCTCCGCGAACAGCTGTTCGGCGTCGAGCACGACGCCGTTGCCGATGATGCAGGTGGCCCGGGAATGCAGGATGCCGGAGGGGATCTGGTGCAGGATGTAGACGTTCGCTGCCGATGACGACCGTGTGACCGGCGTTGGCGCCGCCCTGGTAGCGCACCACGAAATCGGCGCGCTCCGCGAGCACGTCGACCAGCTTGCCCTTCCCCTCGTCGCCCCACTGGGCGCCCACTACGACGACGCATCGGGTGCCGGCGTCGAACATGGCATTTCCCCTTATGGCAACAAAAAAGCCCCTTGCGGGGCTGCTGAATCCTTTGGCGGAAGCTAGTGGCCGGAACGCGACGGGTCAAATCGGTGCCGCAAGCCGTTCACCCAGCAGTTCCGCCGTGGCCAATGCATACCCGGCCGCATCATCCCGGGGGGTATGCATGCGCCTCAGGGTACCCCAGGACAGCCGGCCGATGGTGACGGCGCCGGCGGCCACCTCGGCCAGGGGCACGCCATCCACCAAGATCCCGAGCGGCAGGCGTCGCCCCCGGATCGGGGCCAGGCCGGCGAGGTGCTGTCGTACCCGGCGCGCGAGGACGTCGGCCCGCCCGTGGGTTACGACGAACAGGGTGCCCTCCTCGTCGATCGTATCCAGGTTCAGGACCTCTGCCTGTCCGAAGAGCGCCGAACGCTCCCGGGCCAGCGCCCGGGCGCCGGCCAGCCCGAATTCCTCGGCCGCCGGTAATGATGATCCCGATGCCGGGGTCGGTGGTCAGCTCGGCCGCCGTCAGCACCGCGAGGAGGCCCGAGCCATTGTCGCGCGCCCCGGGCGACTGGCCAGTGAGCCGCCCGCCCGTCAGCAGCAGGCCCGCAAGAACGCCCGCTGCCCCGGCTGCCATCCGCCGCCGCGGCCGGTTGCGGAGCGCCCATCCGCAGGCCGGCCATGACGAGCAGGCCGGCGAGCGCCGTGAGGGTGACCCACAGGGCGACGAGCCGACCCGCCATCGAATGGCCCTGCGCCTTGGTGTCGAGGTGGGCGACGAGCCAGCAGCGCACGACCGCGCCTTGTCGCTGTGCGATGAGGTTCGCATCCGTCCGCGCACTCCGCGGCGCGCCATCGCCGGCCAGGAAGTGGAATGTCATGAGCGACGAGGCAACGGTGAGTACCAGCAGGGCTCCGGCCGCACCCCATGCTGGCCCTGGCCGTATCAGCAGCGGAATCTCCACGAGCGACACGATGACGAGGAGCGCGCCCGCGACCGGCATCACGCGATAGATGCCGCCGTTGAAGCTGAACGGTTGTTCCTGGACGGTGTAGCCGAGTTCGGAGAGAAACCGGGAGACGGCGCCGCGGGCCGCAGCCGCGGCTGGCGTTCCCGCCTCACGACCATGGGCGATGAGGGCCGTGACCAGCGACCGCGCCCGGCGCGGCAACACGAGCTACGCCTTGGACCGCTTGCGGCGCTCCGGCACGCCAGAAGGCGGTGGCGCCGCGCTCGGCAAGGTGGCTGCCCGCGCCGCCTCGGCAGTGATCCTGCCCGACGACACGAGGGCGGCGAGCCCCTGCTCGAAGGTCTGCATGCCGGTGGCGTTGCCGGCCTCCATGAGCCCCTTCAGGTCCTCGGTGCGCGCCGTTTCGCGCAGCGCGGCGCGAACTTCCGGCGTGCCGAGAAGCACTTCGCAGGCGACAACCTTGCCTGACTCGTCGTGCCTCGGCAGGAGCTGCTGTGCCACGATGCCGCGCAGGCACTCGGCAAAGCGCACGCGACCGATCTCGCGCTCGTCCTTCGGCAGCATCGACACCACCCGATCGACCGTAGTCGCCACGTCGGGGGTCGGCATGGAGGTGATGACGAGGAACCCGCTCTCTGCCGCCTTGATCGCGGTCGAGACCGTGTCGGCATCGGCGAGCTCACCGATGACGACCACGTCCGGATCCTGCCGCAGCGCCGCACGGAGGCCGCTGGCATAGGTGCCGGTGTCGACGCCGACCTCCCGCTGGGTCACCGAGCAGGTGAGGTCCCGGTGCAGGAATTCGATCGGGTTCTCGACCGTCACGACGTGCTTCTGCTGCGTCTGGTTGATGTGGTGCACCAGCGCGGCCATGGTGGACGACTTCCCGCCCCCGCTGATCCCGGACAGGATCAGCAGCCCCCGGTCCGCCTCCACCAGCCGGCCCAGCAGTGGCGGCAGGTTGAGCGACGCGAGCGTCGGCACCGCGAACGGGATCACCCGCATCACGATCATGAACGACGAGCGCTGGCGGAGGATGTTCACGCGAAAGCGCCCGACGCCGGGCATGCCCCAGGAGCAGTCGATAGTCCCGCAGCGTCTCGAGGCGAACGCGATCCTCGTCGGCGGTGAGGAGCTTGAGCGCGATGGCGCGGGTCTGGTCAGGGGTGAGCCGTTGCTTGGTGAGCGGCACGAGCTTGCCGTCGATGCGAGCCCGGAAGACGTCACCCGCCTTGATGTGGAGGTCGGAGGCACCCCGCTCGACTGCCGCGCGGATGATGCGCTCCATCGCCCCTTCGGCCTTGGTGTTCATGGTCACGCCCTCGTCTCGACGCGGGCCGGCGCCGGAAGGAAGCCCATTGCGTCCTGGACCTCGCGAATCGTGTCACCGGCGACGCGACGCGCGGCCTGCGCGCCATCACCGAGAATTTCGTCCACCTGTGCCGGATGCGCCGCCAGGTCGAGCGTGCGCGCCCGGATCGGTGCCAGTGCCGCCGTCATGTTGTCGGCGAGGACGCGCTTGCAGTCGAGGCACCCCCAGCGCGCACCGCGGCAGTTGACGGCGACCTCGTCCACCGTTGCCGGCGGCGAGAAATGCCGGTGCAATGCGTAGATGTTACAGATCTCGGGCGTGCCGGGATCGGTCTTCTTCTGTCGAGCCGGGTCGGTCTTGGCCGGGCGGAGCTTCTGCCAGATCTCGTCGGGCGTATCGGTGACGCCCACCGTGTTGCCCAGGCTCTTCGACATCTTGGCCTCGCCGTCGAGGCCCATGATGCGCTTCGCAGTCGTCAGCAGCGGCTTGGGCTCCGGGAAGACCGGGCGGTCGGGGGCGAAGCGCGCCGTCCACCGGCGAGAGACTTCGCGCGCGAGCTCGAGGTGCTGGACCTGGTCCTCGCCCACCGGCACCAGGTCGGCGCGATAGAGCAGGATGTCGGCTGCCATCAGGATCGGATAGTTCAGCAATCCCGCCGGGATGCTCTCCATGTCCTGCGACTTATCTTTGAACTGCGTCATCCGCTCGAGCTCGCCCAGCGGGGCCACGGCATTGAGCAGCCACATCAGTGTCGCATGTTCCGGTACGTGCGACTGCACGAAAAGCGTCACCCGAGAAGGGTCGACACCGGCACCGATGAGGCCCACAGCCATTTCACGCGTGCGCTGCGCCAGCCGCGCGGGTTCGTAGCCGCCACCAGTGATCGCGTGCAGGTCCACCACGCAGTAGAAGCACTCGAACTGGGACTGGAGCGTGACCCAGTTCTGCACGGCACCGAGAAGGTTGCCGATGTGCAGTTCACCTGACGGCTGGATCCCGGAAAAGATGCGGGGCATGCCGATAACGTAACCAAGCGTCACGGAGGGTCGCAAGGCCTTGTCATCATTTGACTTACTGCACGCGGCCAGGCTCGCTGCCAGCCGGGCCGCGGCCTACCTCCGTGGCGTGACGCGCCCAGCCGGCCCCGAGGGATGGCGCGTCAAGGACCAGCGCGACTTCGTCACCGAGGTGGACCGCGCCTCGGAGGCGCTCATTTCTGCCGTCCTCAACGAAGCCACTCCTGAGGGCCGCATCGTGGGAGAGGAGCTGAGCCCCGGGCTGGTGCGCGACGGCCTTGTATGGATCGTCGACCCGCTCGACGGCACGACCAACTTCCTGCACGGAGTGCCGGTGTGGGCCGTCTCCATCGCTGCCGCGGTGGATGGCGTGCTCGAAGCCGCGATAGTCCTGGATGTACCGGGCGATGAACAGTTCGAGGCAGTTCGGGATCACGGTGCCTCGCTCGGCGGAACGCCGATCCGCGTGAGTACCATCGAGTCACCGGAATTCGCGCTCATCGGCACCGGTTTTCCGTTCAAGAACTTGGAGCGCATCGACGAATATCAGCGCCAGTTCGCGCACATCGCGGGAGCGACCAGCGGCATCCGCCGCCCGGGCGCCGCGGCGATCGACATGGCCTGGGTCGCGGCCGGGCGTTTCGACGGATTCTGGGAACAGCACCTGTCGGCGTGGGACATGGCGGCCGGCACGCTGCTGGTGCGCGAGGCGGGCGGCATCGTCACGAACTTCGAGGGGAACCACGACATGCTCCGGCACACATCGGCGATTGCGGGCAATCCCGTGATGCACTCCTGGCTGCGAGGCATCTGTGCATAGGACAGCGGCCGCCCTGCTCCTGTCCGGACTCGCATGCGCCGGACCGACCGGGTCGCCATCGGGCACCGAGGACAGCCTGCGCGCGGCACTCGCCACCTACGATTCCGCATGGCTTGTCAAGGACGGCCCCACCGTCGAGCGCATCCTCGCACCCGAATACACCTACTTCACGTCGAACGGCGGGCTGAACGACAAGGCCGCGACGCTCGCGTTCCTCGCGGACACGGGCTACACCCTCACCCTGTCGCGGCGCACGGAGGTGCGCGTGAAGCTGGCTGGATCGACGGCGCTGGTCAGCAGCAGGTGGGAGGGTCGGGGCCGGTATCGCGCCGAGGTGGTGCGCGACGACCAGACCTGCGGCCAGACATGGCTGTGGAGGAAGGATCGGTGGGTCATCCTGTCCGAGCACTGCGTCAATCGTCCACCGTCCGCGCCGGAGACTGCATGAGCGACACGGCTCCACGCGAGCGCTGGGACGACCAGCTGCCGCTCGGCCGCTGGTTCGAGGCGGTCGCGTCGCCCCAGCCACTGCCGGCCGGCGGCCGGGTGGCATCCCTCGCCGGCGCCTTCGCCGCCGCCCTGGTGGAAAAGATCGGGCGCATCGTGCTCCGGTCGCCGAAGCGATCTGCGCTCCACCCGGCCGCCGAGGATGTCGCGGCCCGGGCCGCGGCACTGCGTCCGCTGATCCTCGCCGTGGGCGAAGCCGACGACCGTGCCTACGCGGCCGTCATCGCTGCGCGACGTTCGGGCGTGCCGATTCGGCTCCACTGCACGACGCAGAAGTGTCAGCGGCGCAATTCCAGCTGACGCTCATCGAATATTGTGTCGAGGTGATCGAACTGGCGCAGCGGCTGGAGGGAGGGGTAGGACCGGCTCTGGGCGCGGACCTGGCAACGGCAGGGTTCCTCGCGAGGGCCGCCGCCGAGGCGGCACACGGCAATGTCATTGTCGACTTGAAGGAGCTGGAGTCGGACCCGCGCGCCGCTGCCGTCCGCATCGCGGCCCTGGGCCGCGCTGGCGCGGGTGCCGCGGGCCGCCGAATCCGGTGGCCCGCAGCGATAGCTGCTGACGCTGTGACGCCTAGTTGTTCTGCTGGTTCGCGTTCAGCAGCGCATCCAGCGCGTTGTCCAGCGAAAAACTTCCGGCCTTCTGGCGCGGCGGGTACGCCTTGAACGTGCCGAGGAACCGTGCCACGTAGGCCTGTGCCGGAACAAGCACGAATGCGTGTTCGATGCGCCACTTCCCGTAGTTGATGCTCTCGTGGTCTGCCGTCTCGAACGGATCGGAACGCAGGTTGAACAGCTTGGGAAACCGGAGCGGCGTGAAGGGATCCTGCCATACATCCAGCCCATCCGCCCGCTGCTCCGAGAACACGATCTTCCACTGGTTGTAGCGCAGCCCGACCAGCGAGCCGTCGTCATTGAAGTAGAAGAAGTCCTTGCGCGGATCCGCACCCTTGCCGCTGAGATAGTCCATCAGGTTGTATCCATCGAGGTGCACCTTGTACGACTTGCTGCCCGCCGTCATGCCGTTGAGCAGCTGCTCGGTGACATTCGAGTTGCCGGCCGCCGCGACTAGCGTGGGAAGCCAGTCCTCGTGCGAGACGATGTCGTTGAGCACCGTACCCGGCGGGATGACTCCCGGCCACCTGATCATCCCGGGCACCCGGAAGGCGCCCTCCCAGTTCGAAGCCTTCTCATTGCGGTATGGCGAGGTGCCGCCATCGGGCCAGGAGAACTTTTCGGCTCCGTTGTCCGTGGAATACATGACAATGGTGTTTTCGGCGATGCCGAGGCTGTCGAGCAGGCCGAGGAGCCGGCCCACCAGGGCGTCGTGTTCAACCATGCCGTCGGGGTAGATACCCAGGCCGGTCTTGCCCTCACTCGAGGGCTGCAGGTGGGTCCAGATGTGCATGCGCGTCGAGTTGAACCACACGAAGAACGGCTTGCCGTCCTTGCTGGCCTGCCGTATGAACTTGGCAGCCGCCGCCTCGAACTCCTCGTCGATGATCTCCATCCGCTTCTTCGTGAGCGGTCCGGTGTTCTCGATCTTCTGCCCGCCATCCGGAAGGGCCCAGCTGTGGATGACGCCGCGCGGGGCATACTTCGCGCGGAAGGCGGGGTCCTTCGGGTAATCGGGATCTTCCGGCTCTTCCTCGGCGTTCAGGTGATAGAGGGAGCCGAAGAATTCATCAAAGCCGTGCATGGTGGGAAGCATCGCATCGAGATCGCCCAGGTGATTCTTGCCGAACTGGCCGGTGACATAGCCAAGCGGCTTCAGCATCTCCGCGATGGTCGGGTCTTCCGGCTGGAGTCCTTCCTTGGCACCCGGGAGGCCCACCTTGAGCAGCCCGGTGCGGAACGGGCTCTGGCCGGTGAGGAAGGCGCCGCGGCCCGCGGTGCAGCTCTGCTGTCCGTAGAGATCCGTGAAGAGCGCGCCTTCACGCGCGATCCGGTCGATGTTGGGCGTCTTGTAGCCCATCTGGCCGAGGTTGTAGGCGCTGACGTTCCAGAGCCCGATATCATCACCCCAGATCACCAGGATGTTGGGCTTCCCCGGAGTCTTTGCGGTGGTGGGCTCGGCGGTCTTCTTGGCCGGTTTCTGACCCTGCAGCCCTGAAGTGATTGCGACGGAGAGAACAAGCAGCAGGGATATCCGAATGCGCATCGGGCCAGCCTCCGGTGGGGACAGGTTTGGAACTGGCGACAGGTGGCTACGCCGCCCGGGTGAGGATCCTCGGCCCGTCCGCGGTGATCGCGACGGTGTGCTCGAAGTGCGCCGCGAGCGACCCATCGGCGGTGACGACGGTCCACTTGTCGGGGAGCGTCCGGGTCGCCGGATGCGCCGGTCGTGATCATGGGCTCGATGGCGATGCGTCATCCCCTCCAGCAGCCGGGCCCGCGGCGTTTCGGCGGACCGTAGTTCGGGACCTGCGGCTCCTCGTGAAAGCGGGCGCCGATGCCGTGACCCACCAGCTCGCGCACCACGCCGTACCCCGCCCCTTCGGCCACCTGCTGCACCGCGTGCCCGATGTCGCCCGACGTGGTTGCCGACCTGCGGCCTGCGCATGCCCGGCCTCCAGCGCTCGCTGCGTCACCTCCAGCAGCCGCTGGGCCTCCGGGGAGATCTCGCCCACCGGCGACTGTGGTGGCCGAGTCGGCGTGCAGCCCCTCGAGATGCACCCCCACGTCGACGCTGACGATGTTGCCCTCGCGAAGCACCCGCTTCTTCGAGGGAATGCCGTGCACGATCTCCTCGTTGATGGAGATGCAGAGCGTCTTGGGGAAGCCGTAGAGCCCCTTGAAGGACGGCTTGGCGCCCGGATGGCTCCGGATGAACTCCTCCGCGTCGGGGTCGAGGTCCTCGGTCGACATGCCGGGCCGGACCATGTCGCGCACCATCGCCAGCGTGGCGGCGACGATCCGCCCGCCGTGGCCATGGCCTCGATCTCGCGCGGCGACTTGAGGGTGATCATCGTAGCGTCCGAGCGCGCGCCGCACCCGGTCGCGATCGTCGTCCACGGTGCCGACCGCCGGTACCCGGCGCACGATCGCCCCGCGCCTCGTACCAGGCCAGCACCGGCGCGGTCTGCTCGCGGTAGGCCTTGAGCCGCCGGCCACCGCCGCCGGGTCGTCGTCGGCCCGCCTCTCGATGGCGCGGCGCCGCACCGGCGATCGAGGATCTCCTCGTCGGTGCACGTCGAAGGAAGAGCACCTGCGTCCATCCGGCGGCCTGCGCTCGGCCAGCAGCCGCTCCATGCCCTCGGCCTGCGGAATGGTGCGCACCACGCCGTCGAAGATCACGCCCTGGGCCGCCTCGGGCTTGTCCAGCTCCTCGCGGATCACGCCGAGGATGATGTCGTCGCTCACCAGCTGGCCCGCCTCCATGACCGCCCTGGCCTTGAGGCCGAGCGGCGTGCCGCCGCTCACCGCGTCGCGGAGCAGGTCGCCGGTGGCGAACTTCGGCAGGCCGAAGCGCCTCGGCGAGCAGGGCGCCCTGGGTGCCCTTGCCGGCGCCGGGCGGGCCCATGAGGAGGATATCCACGTGATCAGTATCCCTTGGAGGCGGGGAACCGAGGAACAAGGTCGACAAAGCGCAACAGGGAACGGGGCTCACGTCCCGTTCCGCCGTTCCCTGCTCCGCTGGTCAGCCTGCCGATTCTAGATGAACCGCTGCTGCCGACCCCGGAACTTGACCCGGCCAGTCTTCATGAAGCTGTCGTACTTGCGGAGCGTGCGGTGCTGCTCCACCTGCGCGATCGTGTCGAGCAGCACGCCGACCACGATCAGCACCGAGGTGCCGCCGAACTGGGACTGGATGCCCAGCTTCCGGGACACGAGGCATCGGCACGATCGCGATGACGGCCAGGAAGATCGCGCCGGGCAGGGTGACCCGGGCCAGCACGCCGTCGATGTAGTCGGCGGTGCGCGGCGCCGGGCTTGCACGCCGGGGATGAACGCGCCCTGCTTCTTCAGGTTCTCGGCCAGGTCCACCGAGTTGAAGATGATCGACGTGTAGAAGTAGCTGAAGAGCATGATCATCAGCGCGAACACGATGTCGTACGCCAGCCGTGCCCGGGGCGAAGAAGCTCGCGATGTCGGACAGGGCCGGGACCTTGGTGAAGCTCGCGATTGTCCCCGGCACGATGATGATCGTCTGGGCGAAGATGATCGGCATCACGCCGGCGGTGATGAGCCGGATCGGGATGAACGTCTTCTGGCCCTCGCGGATCCGCCCGCGCCCCATGACCTTGCGGGGGATCTGGATCGGGATGCGCCGCGACGCGATCGTCATGGCCACGACGGCCGCGATGACCGCGATCAGGATGGCAAGTAGAAGAGCACGCCGATCGGGCGCCACCACGCCGCCCTTCACGAAGCCCGCCAGCTGGATCGTCGCGGGCCACAGCCGCTCGAGGATCGAGAAGGTGATCAGCAGGCTCATGCCGTTGCCGATGCCCCGCTCGGTGATCTGCTCGCCCAGCCACATGACGAAGACGGCGCCCGCCGGTGAGCGTGGCCACCATGATCATGCGCGAGGCGAATCCCGGATTGGCAACGGCGCCCGGGATCGACTCGGTGAACAGGGTGAAGGTGTAGGCCTGCGCGAGCGCGATGAAGACCGTGAGTGTACCGGGTCCACTGCGTCAGCTTCTTCCGGCCCTCCTCCTCCTTCTGCATCTTGCCGATCGACGGCATGACGCCGCCGGCCAGCTGGAAGATGATGGAGGCGGAGATGTACGGCATGATGCCGAGCGCGAAGACGGTCGCGCGCGACAGGCCCGCCGCCCAGCATGTCGTAGAGGCCGAAGAACCCGGCGGCAGCCGAGTTCCGGATGAAGTCGGCGAGCGCCTGCACGTTCACGCCCGGCGCCGCGATGTGGGCGCCGACCCGATAGATCAGCGAGGGCGAGCGCCGTGAAGAGCAGCTTCCGCTTGAGCTCGTCGTCGATGGCAAGCGCCGGGACCTTGGGTGCGGTCACTTAGGCCTCGACCCTGCCGCCCGCCGCCTCGATCTTGGTCCTCGCCGACGCCGACACCGGCACGCCACGCACCGTGTAGGCGCGGTCGGCGTCACCGGTAGCGAGGAGCTTGGCGGGCGACGTCCGGCTCGGAGATGAGCCCGGCCGCGAAGAGCGTCTCCGGCGTGACGTCCTGGCCGGCGAGCTTCTTCGAGCTTGCGCAGGTTGACCGGCTGCGCGGTCGACCTTGAACGGGTTGGTGAACCCGCGCTTGGGCAGCCGCCGGTACATCGGCATCTGGCCGCCCTCGAAGCCGGGGTTGGTCGCGCCGCCCGTGCGCGCCTTGTGCCCTTGTGGCCCTTGCCTGACGTCTTGCCGAGCCCGGAGCCCACACCGCGCCCGATGCGCTTGCGCGACTGGGTCGAGCCCCGGCCGGGCTTCAGGTTGGACAGCGTGAGGCTGCTTGGATCTTCGTCAGCCATCACTTCTTCCCCACCGGCGTCACCTCGACGAGGTGACGCACCTTGAAGAGCATGCCGCGGACCGAAGCCGTGTTCGACACCTCAATGGTCTGCTGGTGGTGCCGGAGCCCGAGCGCGCGCGAGCGTGCGCGCGCATCGTCTCCGCATGGCCGATGCCGGAGCGGATCTGCTTGACCGCGAGGCGCGCAGCGTCCTGCTCCGCCGGGATCGTGGCCGCGTGATACGCCGGGCCCTGCCGGCCGACGACCGGATTGCGTCCCATGATTCACGCTCTCCTGCCGCGGCCTGTACGCGATCTGGTCCACTTCGATGCCGCGCTCGCGCGCGACCTGGCGCACCGACACCAGCCGGCTGAGGCCGTCCATCGTGGCCCGCACCATGTTGTGCGGGTTGTTCGAGCCGAGGCTCTTGGTCAGGATGTCGGTGATGCCGGCGCACTCGAGCACCGCGCGCACCGCGCCGCCGGCGATGACGCCGGTACCGGTCGCGGCCGGCTTGAGCAGGACCTCGCCCGCGCCGTGCTGGCCGACGATCTCGTGCGGAATCGTCGTGCCCGTCCGCGGCACCTCGACCATCCTGCGCTTCGCCGCCTCGACCGCCTTGCGGACGGCCTCGGACACTTCGTTCGCCTTGCCGGTCGCGATGCCCGACCCGGCCCGTGCCATCGCCCACCGCCACGAGCGCGTTGAACGAGAACCGGCGGCCACCCTTCACGACCTTGGCCACGCGGTTGATCGCGACGACGTTCTCGACGAAGCTCGCTGCCCTCGCGCTCGCGCTCGCGGTCGCGGCCCCGGCCACCGCGGCCGCCGCCGCGATTGTCGCGGCCGCCCCGGCCGCCGCCGCCGCCGCCACGCTGCTGGCGCTGCTCGCCCGCGGGACGCTCGGTCGTTGTCCGTCACTGCGGGAGCCTCGGCTCCCGACCCCTGTTCGTCAGCCATCTAGAACTCCAGTCCGCCTTCGCGGGCGCCGTCGGCGACCGCCTGCACGCGGCCATGATATCGGTAGCCGGCGCGGTCGAACACCACCGTGGTGACGCCGGCGGCCTTGGCCTTCTCGGCGAGCAGCTTCCCCGACGGCCTTGGCCCGGGCCACCTTGCCCGCGCCCGTCGACTGCGACGCCCTCGCTCGCGTCGCTGACGCCCAGGATCGTCACGCCCTGGTCGTCGTTCGACCAGCTGGGCGTAGATGTGCTTCAGCGAGCGGAACACCACGAGGCGCGGCCGCTCGGCCGTGCCGGCCACCCTCGTGCCGGACGCGGAGGTGGCGGCGGTAGCGCCGGTCACTCCGCGTCTTCGGGGCATGAATAGCGCGCATTACTTCGCTCCTGTCTTGCCGGCCTTGCGGCGGACCTGCTCACCCTGGTACCGGATGCCCTTGCCCTTGTACGGCTCCGGCTGGCCGCACCGACGCGGATCTCGGCGGCCACCTGGCCCACCATTCTCCTTGCTCGGCGCCCTCGATCTTCACCACCGTGTTGTTCTCGACCGTGATCTTGATCCCCTCGGGGGCCTTGTACGGCACCGGGTGGGAATAGCCGACGATCAGGTTGACCCCGAACGGCTTGGATCTCGGCCTTGTAGCCGACGCCCTGGATCTCGAGCACCTTCTGGTAGCCCTTCGGTCACGCCCTCGACCATGTTGGCGACCAGCGTGCGGCGTCAGGCCGTGCAGCGCCTTGTGCCGCTCCTCCTCGCTCGGGCGCGACACCGTGAACTCCGCGCCCTCGACCTTGTCAGCCGCAGTCTCGGGGTGCAGCGTGCGGCCCGAGCTCGCCCTTGGGTCCCTTCACCGTGACGGTGTGCCCCTGGCCACCGTCAGGGTACGCCGGCCGGGATGGGCACCGGCTTCTTGCCGATTCGCGACATGTCGGCCTCCTACCAGACCACGGCGACGCAGCTCGCCGCCCAGGTTGGCGGTCCGGGCCTCGCGGTCGGTCATCAGCCCCTTCGGGGTCGAGACGATCGCCATGCCGAGGCCGTTCTTGACGCGGGGGATCTCGCGGCACTTCACGTAGCGCCGGAGGCCCGGTGTCGACACGCGCCGCAGTTCGCGGATGACCGGCAGCTCGTTGTGGTACTTGAGGTACAGCCGCAGCACGCCGGCTGCGCCATCATCGAGGACCTTGAAGTCCGCGATGTAGTGGTTGTCGCGAAGCAGGCGGGCCAGCTCGGTCTTGAGCTTGCTCACCGGCACGTCGACGCGCCGGTGGCCCGCAGACAGGCGTTCCGGATGCGGGTCAGCATATCCGCGACGGGATCTGTCATGCTCATGGTCCTCGCTCTCCCTACCAGCTGGCCTTGCGCACGCCCGGGATCATCCCCCTTGAGCGCAAGGTCTCGGAAACAGATACGGCACAGGCCGAACTTGCCGCAGCACCGCCCGCGACCGCCCGCAGCGCTGGCAGCGACGTACCGTGCGCACCTTGAACTTGGGCGTCCGCTTGGCCCGCTCGATCCAACAAGTCTTCGCCATTTACTCTCCCCTTGCCGCGCGCTGCGGCGTCTCGCCGCGGAACGGCCAGCCGAACTCGCGCAGCAGCGCCATGGCGAGGTCGTCGCGGCCGGCGGTGGTCACGATCGTGATGTCCATCCCGTGGATCTTCTCGACCTTGTCGTAGTCGATCTCCGGGAAGATCATCTGCTCCTTGATGCCGAAGGTGTAGTTGCCCGCGGCCGTCGAAGCTCTGGTTCGGCAGCCCGCGGAAGTCGCGGATGCGCGGCACCGCCAGCGAGATGAAGCGGTCCAGGAACTCGTACATCCGGGCGCCGCGCAGCGTCACCGAGCAGCCCGACCGGCATGCCGGCGCGGAGGCCGAAGTTCGCGATCGACTTCTTGGCCCGGGTGATCACCGGCTTCTGGCCGGTGATCCGCCGCGAGCTCCTCGACCACCGCGTCGAGCTGCTTCGGGTTCTTGCCCGCGTCGCCCATGCCGACGTTCAGCACGACCTTGCTGATCCGCGGCACCTGGTGCGGGTTGGCGAGCGCGAACGCCTTCGCGAGGCGCGGGCGCACCGTCTCCTCGTAGAAGCGCCTGCAGCCGGGGCGTGCCGACCGCGACCTTGGGCGCCGGGTCGGTGGCGCCGGCGTCGCGCCTTGTCGCCCCGTCCCTTGGCCTTCGCGCCCTCGGTCTTGCCCTTGTTGTCGCCGCCCTTCGGCGACTTCGTCTTCTTGTTCGTCGCCATGCTTACCGGCTCCTCGGAATCGACTGGCCCGACTTCACGCGCGATCCGCTCGACCGTGCCGTCGGCATCGCGCCGGCGGCGGATGCGCGTCGGCGCGTCGGTCTTCGGGATCGATCAGCATCACCTTCGAGTGGTGGATCGGCGCCGCGCACTCGATGATCCCGCCCTCGGCGGTCTGCGTCGCGCGCTGGTGCCTCTTGACCATGTTGATGCCCTCGACCACCACGCGACCGGTCTTCGGGTACACCCGGAGGATCTGGCCGCGCTTGCCCTTGTCGTCGCCCGAGATCACCTGCACCGTGTCACCCTTGGTGACGTGCAGCTTCAGCCGCACCGGCGGCTGCGTGACGGATCCGCTTCGCCTTCTTGTGCACGAGCGGCTTCATGTCAGAGCACCTCCGGCGCCAGCGAGACGATCTTCATGTACCGCTTCTCGCGCAGCTCGCGGGCCACCGGCCCGAAGATGCGGGTCGCGCGTGGCTCGCCCTTGTCGTCGATCAGCACCGCCGCGTTCTCGTCGAACCGGATGTAGGACCCGTCCTTGCGGCGGGTCTCCTTCGCGGTGCGCACGATCACCGCCTTGGCCACGTCGCCCTTCTTCACCTGGCCGGTCGGGATCGCGTCCTTGATCGCCACCACCACGCTGTCGCCCAGCCCGGCGTAGCGCCGCCGGCTGCCGCCCAGCACGCGGATGACCAGCGCCTTGCGCGCGCCCGAGTTGTCCGCGATCCTGAGGATCGTTTCCTGCTGAACCATTGCAGCTACGTCGCCCTACTTCGCCTTCAAGACGATCTCGATGACGCGCCAGCAGACCGTCTTCGCCAGTGGCCGCGTCTCCATGATGCGCACGGTGTCGCCCGCCTGGGCACCCATGCTCGTTGCGCGCCTTGACCTTCTTGCTTCGGGTCATCTGCTTGCCGTACGCCGCGTGGGCGTACTGCCGCGTCAGGACCACGGTGACGGTCTTCGTCATCTTGTCGCTGGTCACCAGACCCTGGCGCGGTCTTCCGCCGCCGGCGGGTCGCTCGCTGAGGCCGTCGCTGTCGTCGCCATCCGCTGCTCCTTACGCCTGCCCCGCGCGAGCGCAGGAGCGTGGTGAGGATCCGCGCGATGTCGCGGCGGATCGTCCGGAACTGGATCGGGTTCTCGATCGACTCGGTGGCCGACCGGAAGCGGAGGCGGAACCGCTCCTCCTTCAGCTCGGCCAGCTTCGCTGGAGCTCCTCGTTGGAGAGCTCCCGGATTTCATTCGCCTTCATGACCTAGATCTCCTCGCGCTTCACGAAGCGCGTCTTCACCGGCAGCTTGGCCGAGGCGAGCGCCAGCGCCTTCCTCGCCAGCTCCTCGGTCACGCCCTCCATCTCGAACAGCACGCGGCCCGGCTTGACCACCGCCACCCAGCCCTCGGGGTTGCCCTTGCCCTTGCCCATGCGGGTCTCGGCCGGCTTCTTGGTGATCGGCTTGTCCGGGAAGATCCGGATCCACACCTTGCCGCCGCGCTTCATCTCGCGCGTCATCGCCACGCGCGACGCCTCGATCTGCCGGTTGGTGATCCAGCCCGGCTCCAGGCTCATGATGGCGAACTCCCCGAACGCCACCGTGTTGCCCCGGGTCGCGATGCCCCTTCGTGCGGCCCTTGAACTGCTTGCGGAACTTGATCCGCTTCGGCGCGAGCATTGGACTCAGGCCCCCGTGCTGTAAGTGCGGCCCGTCACGTCCTCGACGACCTCGCCCTTGAAGATCCAGACCTTGACCCCGATCGTGCCGTAGGTCGTCTTGGCCGTCGCGGTCGCGTAGTCGATGTCGGCGCGCAGCGTGTGGAGCGGCACCCGGCCCTCGCGGTACCCCTCGGTCCGCGCGATTTCGGCGCCGCCCAGGCGCCCCGAGGCGCGGACGCGGATGCCCTGGGCGCCCATGCGCATCGAGCTCTGCACCGCGCGCTTCATGGCGCGGCGGAACGAGATGCGCTGCTCCAGCTGGTGCGCGATGTTCTCGGCGACCAGCTGCGCGGAGAGCTCCGGCCGCTTGATCTCCTCGACGTTGATCGCCGCTTCCTTGCCCGTCAGCTGCGCGAGCTCGTCGCGGAGCTTGTCCACCTCGGCGCCCCGCTTGCCGATCACGACGCCCGGACGACCGGTGTGCACGGTGACGGTGACCTTCCCCGGCCGGCGCTCGATGTCGACGGCGGCGATGGCCGCGTGCCCCAGCCGCTGCTTCAGGTACTTCCGGATCAGCTCGTCCTCCTTGAGGAGGGCGGGCATCTCCTTGCTCGCGTACCAGCGCGACGACCAGTGCTTGACGATGCCGAGCCGGAACCCGATCGGATGTGTCTTCTGGCCCATTAGTTCTTCTCCTTGCGCGGCCGACGTGGATTTCCACGTGGCTGGTCCGCTTCCGGATCGGGGTGGCGCGGCCCTGCGCCGCAGCCGTGAACCGCTTGAGCGGCTGCCCCATGTTGACGATCGCCTTGGCGACCACGAGCTGGTCGACGTCGAACGCCTCGTTGGCCCGCTGCGCCTCCTGCTCCGCGTTGGAGACCGCCGACTTCAGCGTCTTGGCGATCTGCTTCGCCGCGAGTTTCTTGTTGAACTGGAGGATGGCGTACGCCTCATTCACGTCCTTGCCGCGGATCAGGTCGACGACCAGCCGCATCTTCCGCGGCGACTGCCGGACCAACCGCTGGATCGCATGTCCGCTCATGGTTACTCCGCCTTCGCCTTCTTGTCGGCCACCAGCTTGCCGCTGTGGCCGCGGAAGAGCCGCGTCGGGGCGAACTCGCCCAGCTTGTGGCCCACCATGTTCTCGGTGACGTACACCGGGACGAACTTGTTCCCGTTGTGCACGGCGAACGTGTGGCCGACGAACTCGGGCAGGATGGTGCTCGCCCGGCTCCAGGTCTTGACGACCTTCTTCTCGTTCTTCGAGTTGAGGATCTGGACCTTGAGGAGCAGGGCCTCCTGGACGAACGGTCCCTTCTTGATGCTACGCGACATCGCGGTCCGCCCTTACTTGGTCGCCTTACCGCGCTTGCGGCCGCGGACGATGAACTGGTTCGACGCCTTCTTCCGCTTCCGGGTCTTGCGTCCCTCTGGCTTGCCCCACGGCGACACCGGCGGGCGGCCGCCCGAGGTCTTGCCCTCACCGCCGCCCAGCGGATGGTCGACCGGGTTCTTGGCCACGCCGCGCACCTTGGAGCGCTTGCCCAGCCAGCGGTTCTTGCCGGCCTTGCCGATCGAGATCAGCTCGTGCTCGGCGTTGCCCACTTCGCCGATCGTGGCGAGGCAGCGGCCGTGCACCAGGCGCATCTCGCTCGACCGGAGCCGCAGCGTGACGTAGTCGCCTTCCTTGGCCACCACCTGGACACCGGCGCCGGCCGAGCGCGCCATCTGCCCGCCCTTGCCGATCTTGAGCTCGATGTTGTGCACCGTGGTGCCGAGCGGCATCTCGGCCAGCGGCAGCGCGTTGCCCAGCCGCGCATCGGAACCCGGACCGCTCGTGATCGGTCGCGCCCACTTCCAGCCCCTTCGGGTGCAGGATGTAGCGCTTCTCGCCGTCGGCGTACACCAGCAGCGCGATGCGCGCGCTGCGGTTCGGATCGTACTCGATCTCGGCGACCTTGCGCCGGCACCCCGAACTTGTTCCGCTTGAAGTCGATCTTCCGGTACATCTGCTTGTGCCCGCCGCCCTTGTAGCGCGACGTGACGTGGCCCTTGTTGTTGCGGCCGCCCGACTGCTTCTTCGGCTCCAGCAGCGACTTCTCCGGTGTGCCGCGCGTGATCTCGTCGAACCCCGAGACCGACGGAACCGCGTGCCGGCCGTCATCGGCCGGAATTGGCGAATGCTCATCTCATCCCTCGAAGACCGGCAGGGTCTCGCCGTCCTTGAGCGTCGACGATGGCCTTCTTCCAGCGCGCGGTGGTGCCGCGCGTCCTGCCGCGGGTGACTTCGTTCCGGCGCATCTGCATGGTCCGGACGTCGGTCACGTTCACGTCGAACAGCTTCTCGAGCGCTTCCCGGATCTGGTGCTTCGTCGACGCGGGATGCACCTCGAACGTATAGGCCTTCCGCAGCTGGTAGGCGGTGGAGCTCTTCTCCGTCACGAGCGGCTTCACGATTACCTGGCGCAGGTCGAGTGACATGCTCACTTCCCCTTCTTCTTCGGCGCGGACTTCTTCGCCGGCTTCGCGGCGGCCTTCTTCGCCGCCTTCTTGGCGGCCGGGGCCTTCGCCTTCTTGGCGCTCTTCTTGGTCGCCTTGGCCTCGGCCTTCTCCGCCTTCACGGCCTTCGCCTTGACGGCCTTCGCGGTCGCGCGGGCCTTGCTCGGCTTCTGCTCCGGCTCCGGCGCGATCTCGGGCTCGACGCCCGTGATGGCACCCTCTTCCACCACCAGCGCGTCGCTCCAGATCACGTCGTAGGCCGAGGCCTCGGCGTACGGCATGACGTGGACGGTCGGCAGGTTGCGGCTGCGACAGCCACACGTTCCGGTTGGCGCCGTTCGTCAGCACCAGGACCTTCACGCCCTCGAGGCCGAGCTTCCCGAGCAGCTCGGCGAGCTGCTTGGTCTTCGGGGCCGCGAACGTCACCTTCTCGACCACGTGCAGCCGGCCCTCGCGCGCCCGCGCATTGAACGCGGACTTGCGGGCGAGCTGGCTCACCTTGCGCGGCACTTCCGTGTGGTAGTCGCGCGGCTGCGGACCGAACACGATGCCACCGCCCCGCCAGTGCGGCGCGCGGGTGGAACCGGCCCGGGCGCGACCGGTGCCCTTCTGCTTCCACGGCTTCTGGTTGCCGCCCGAGACGAAGCTGCGGGTCTTCGTGGCGGACGTGCCCTGCCGCTGGTTGTTCAGGTACGCCTTGACCGCCTGGTGCAAGACCGGCTCGTTCACCGTGCCGTCGAACAGTGGCTCGGGCAGCGCGAACGCTCCCGCGCGCTTGGCGCCGGCCGGCGAGTAATGGGGAGCCTCAAACATGGCGGCTCGCTCCTCCCTGCTTCCGTACGGTGACGATGCCGTTGCGGGCGCCCGGAACGGCCCCCTGCACGAACAGGAGGTTCCGCTCGGCGTCGACCTTGACCACCGTCAGGCCCAGCTCCGTGTGCTTCGCCGCGCCATGGTGGCCCGGCATCTTCTTGCCCTTGATGACGCGCGACGGGTCGGTGCCCGGGCCGATCGAGCCCGGCTTGCGATGCCGCGTGTTGCCGTGCGTCGCCGGCCCGCCGTGGAAGCCGTGGCGGTGCACCACGCCCTGGAAGCCCCGGCCCTTGGTCGTGCCGGTGACCTTCACCAGCTCGCCGGCGGCGAAGATGTCGACCTTGACCTCGACGCCCGCCGCCGGCGCATCGCCCGAGATCTCGAACTCGCGGATGATGGCGGGCGCGACCGTGAGGCCTGCCGCCTTCGCATGGCCCAGCGCCGCCTTGGAGGCGCGGGATTCCTTCCGGGCGCCGAAGCCGAGCTGCACCGCGCCGGTGCGCACCTGCAGCACGTGGCAGGGGCCCGCCTCGATGACCGTCACCGGCACGGCGTCGCCGTTCTCCGTGAAGACCCGGGTCATCCCGAGCTTCCGGCCGATAAGTCCGTTGGTCATGGCTACTCGACCTTGATCTCGACGTCGACGCCGGCAGGCAGGTCGAGCTTGGTGAGCGCGTCCATGGTCTGCGGGCGTGAGTCGTGGATGTCGAGCAGCCGCTTGTGCGTGCGCAGCTCGAACTGTTCCCGGCTCTTCTTGTCGACGTGCGGGCTGCGAAGCACCGTCCACCGCTCGATCTTCACCGGCAGCGGGATCGGGCCCGACACCTGGGCTCCCGTCTTTTCCGCCGTGCGCACGATGTCCGCCGCGGCCTGGTCCAGCACCACGTGGTCGAACGCCTTGAGGCGGATGCGGATGCGTTGTGCCATTCTATCCTCGATCAGTGGCAGAGGCCGCGCCCGTGCGGGCGCGGCCTGCCGGTTCGCTACTTCAGGATCTTCGTGACGACGCCGGCACCCACGGTACGGCCGCCCTCGCGGACCGCGAACCGGAGGCCCTGATCCATCGCGATCGGCGTGATGAGCTCGATCACCATCTGGATGTTGTCGCCCGGCATGACCATCTCGACGCCTTCCGGCAGTTCCACCGTGCCCGTCACGTCCGTCGTGCGGAAGTAGAACTGCGGCCGGTAGCCCTTGAAGAACGGCGTGTGCCGGCCGCCCTCTTCCTTGTTCAGGACGTAGACCTCTGCCTCGAACTTGCTGTGCGGCGTGACGGAGCCGGGCTTCGCCAGCACCATCCCGCGCTCGATGTCGTTCTTTTCCACGCCGCGGAGCAGCAGGCCGACGTTGTCGCCCGCCTGGCCGTCATCCAGCAGCTTGCGGAACATCTCGACGCCGGTGACGACGGTCTTCTTCTCGGACCCGAAGCCGACCAGCGCCACTTCCTCGCCGACCTTGATCTTGCCACGCTCGATGCGGCCCGTGGCCACCGTGCCGCGGCCGGTGATCGAGAACACGTCCTCGACCGGCATCAGGAACGGCTTGTCCACTTCGCGCACCGGCTCCGGGATCGACATGTCGAGCGCCTCGTACAGCTTGAGGAACGAGTCGACCCACTGCTTGTCGCCCTCGATCGCCTTCATGGCCGAGCCGCGGATGACCGGCATGTCGTCGCCCGGGTACTTGTATGTGCGTCAGCAGCTCGCGGACCTCGAGCTCCACGAGGTCGAGCAGCTCCTCGTCGTCGACCAGGTCGCACTTGTTCAGGAACACGATGACCGACGGCACGTTCACCTGGCGGGCCAGGAGGATGTGCTCGCGCGTCTGCGGCATCGGGCCGTCCACGGCGGACACGACCAGGATCGCGCCGTCCATCTGGGCGGCACCCGTGATCATGTTCTTCACGTAGTCGGCATGTCCCGGGCAGTCCACGTGCGCATAGTGGCGCTTCGGGGTCTCGTACTCGACGTGCGACGTGGCGATCGTGAGGATCTTCGTCGCGTCACGACGGCCCTGCGACGCGGACGCCTTGGCGACCTCGTCGTACGGGATGTACTTGGTGCCCCAGCCCTGGTCAGCGGACACCTTGGTCAGCGCTGCCGTGGTGGTGGTCTTGCCGTGGTCCACGTGACCGATCGTTCCCACGTTCACGTGCGGCTTCGTACGGTCGAATTTCGCCTTGGCCATGATCTCTGCTCCGTATCCCTGTCCAGGTTGCCCTGCGTGACTTACCGCGAATCCTTGCCAGCCGCCTTGCTGATGATCTGCTCGGCGATGTTTTTCGGTACTTCCTCGTAGTGATCGAACTCCATCGAGTACACCGCGCGTCCCTGCGTCATGCTGCGCAGCGTGGTCGAGTACCCGAACATTTCCGCCAGCGGCACGTCGGCCGAGACGACCTGCGCGTCCCCGCGCTGCGTCATGCCGCCCACCTTGCCGCGCCGGCTCGAGAGGTCGCCGATCACGTCGCCAAGGAAGTCCGACGGCGTGACCACTTCGACGCCCATGACGGGCTCGAGGATGATCGGGTTCGCCTGCCGCGCCGCTTCCTTGACTGCCATGGAGCCGGCGATCTTGAACGCCATTTCCGAGCTGTCGACGTCGTGGTAGCTGCCGAACGTGAGCGTCGCCTTGACGTCCACCATCGGGTAGCCGGCCAGCACGCCGTTCTCCAGCGCCTCGCGAATGCCCGCCTCCACCGGCTTGATGAACTCCCGGGGGATGACGCCGCCCACGACCTTGTCCTCGAAGATGAAGCCCTGGCCCGCTTCGGTCGGCTCGAAGTTGATCACGACATGACCGTACTGGCCCTTGCCGCCCGACTGCCGGATGAACTTCCCCTCGATGTCCGTGACCTTCTTCTTGATCGTCTCGCGGAACGCCACCTGCGGCTTGCCGACGTTCGCTTCCACCTTGAACTCGCGACGCATGCGGTCGACGATGATCTCCAGGTGCAGCTCGCCCATGCCCGCGATGATCGTCTGGCTGGTCTCGGCGTCCGTGCGCACACGGAACGTCGGGTCCTCTTCCGCCAGCTTCTGCAGCGCGATGCCGAGCTTGTCCTGGTCGGCCTTCGACTTCGGCTCGATGGCGACGTCGATGACCGGGTTCGGGAACTTCATCGCTTCCAGGATGACCGGCCGCGCCTCGTCGGCGAGCGTGTCGCCCGTGCGCGTGTCCTTGAGGCCGATCGCGGCGGCGATGTCGCCCGCCAGCACTTCCTCGATCTCGTCGCGCTTGTTCGCGTGCATCTGCAGGAGCCGGCCGATCCGCTCCCGCTTGTCCTTGGTCGCGTTGTACACGTAGCTGCCCGACTTGAGCGAGCCCGAGTACACGCGGAAGTAGGTCAGCCGGCCGACGTACGGGTCGGTGGCCACCTTGAATGCCAGCGCCGAGAAGGGCGCGTTGTCGTCCGGCTCGCGCACCTCGAAGGTCTCGTCGTGC
>CAWBMQ010000003.1:0-210396 GCA_963789925.1 uncultured Gemmatimonadales bacterium | reverse complement strand
AACCTCCGGGGAGACCTGTCTGGTGGACCCGGCGGCCAGCCGAAAGCTGAGCGAGCCGGGGTGCGCCTCTATCTTTACCCGCGCCCCCGCCGCCGGCTGAAGCAGCTCCCAGAGCTCATCGCTTTACCAGCCGTCTCTCGCCCCGTCGCGGCGCACGCTGCGGCAGGGCCATCGGCACCGGTACCATAGTCCCGCTGCGCCTGCATGGCGCAGGCCGTACGTCGACGCGCCCGCGAGTAGCGGCAGCAGGGCAGTTGGCACCGGTTTCATAAGCGGCGAGGTCCGCTGCGGGTCGCGAAGCGAGCGCATTGCCGCCGAACAGCAATGGGACGGCCTGTTTCGAGGGTCTCGGCCCATCGCCGGCCTCGTTCTCGCATGCGCCCACCACCACGCTATTAAGACTTGCGGAATTCGTTCCGCCCTCCGCGCGCAGGTACACAGACTGCACGCGTGGATGAACAAGCCCTCAATCGGAGTCGGCCAGCAGACTCACGCCACGGATCACCCTCGAACCGCACCTCGTACCCCAGCATAAATTTTGCCGGCAGATCTCGGTTCCTGGTTGATGTCGCCTGGCGGATCTGCTTTCGTTCCGTCGACCAGGCTCTGCTCAGGGAGGACGGTCTTCGAGCAGCTCACCGTACTGGTCGCCGTCCATTCGCGCCACCATCCATGCCGCGAGGTTGTCCTTTCCAGGGGCGTGACGGGAGTCATGTAGATGAACTCCGGCTGGGTCTGGCCGGGAAGCGCAGGATGATGTGGCGCATGAAAGCTGTTCAGAGGCGCTCCGGGCCGCGACCGCCGGTACTGCCACTGGTCCTCGCGATGGTAGAAAGGCGCCCGGATAGGCCATGTGGTAGGTGGCGTGCAGCACCGTCTGCAGCCGGAAGGGGCTCCGGGATACCGCACATGACGCGCGCACGTCGGCTGGCATCGCGCTCCAGCGGCTTGAAGATCCGCCGAACGCCGCGGCATAGGTGGGCGCGACCGGGTCGGCCGGGTCCACCAGGTAGGCATCCGCGGTGCCGTGATAGGCATCGATGACGACCTTCACGCTGTTGCCATGTAGTTGACGCCGCCGGCGACGCGCCGCGGAGTACCGGTAACGAGCGACTCAGTGTGTAGGCATCGAGCATCCATACCTGGCGGCCGGCGTCGGTCAGGACGATGTACGGCTCTGGATCGAACTGGAGGAACGGGAGCGCCGCGCTCACGCGTTCCCGTCGCCGTGCGCGTTACAGGTCGCGCGTCGCCACCCAGGTACGAGGAGAAGAGCAGGTCGGCCGAGCCGAAGTGCCAGGCAAACAGGGCGCGGCGGGCCGGGAGCCAATGCTGACGCCGCCCTTGCCGGTGTACTTGGTGTAGACGTTGCTGTCGCCCTCGGGGTAGTCGAACTCCTTCTGTCCGGTGCCGACGAACACGTAGCTCGTGGTCAGCTCCCCGTAGTAGATCTGCGGCCTGGTCACCTGCAATGACACGACCGACACCGGCGGCAGGTCCTTGATGAACAGCACCGGCAGGCCCTCGGAGGTAACCTGGTTTACCGGGGCCATCGTGATGCCCATGCCGTGCGTGAAGGTGAGCCGCTCGTTGATGAAGTTGCGCGTGGGCAGGGATGCCGGGTTCAGCTCCCGCGCCGAGAGGTGCACCTGCCGGTACTTGCCGTCGATCATGTAGCGGTCGTCATTGACGGAGGCAAAGTGGTAATACGTGCGGATTTCCTGCAGCTGTCCCAATGTCTGCTTCAGGAGGTCGCGCTCCCAGAGCCGCACGTTCTCGATGGTGGCCGCGTTGGCACGGATGTCGGCCATGGTCAGCCGCACGTCGCCATCGAGGTCGCGCGTCTCGACGCTGTCGAGCTTCCACGCGCGGCGCGTGGCGACGATGTGGTTCTCCAGGTACGGCAGCTCGCGGGCCAGCTCGTTGGGCGCCACGGAGAACTTCTGTATGCCCAGCGGCAGCACGCCGCGCAAGAATCCCTGCCCCGGCGTAGCCCACCACCGCGAGCGAGGCATGGAGGAGGAACCTTCCGCGGGCGGCGCCGATGATCACCGTCGCGGCCGCCAGCAGCGCAATGAGGGCCGACGCACGGATACCGGGAAGGAGGACGTGCACGTCCGAATAGCTCGCGCCGACGAGCGGCCCCGTGGTCGAGTACAGGAGGTCGGATGCGTCGGACGAACCAGAGCTGGAGGGCGAACAGCAGGAAGAGCAACGCGAGGAGCGTTCCGAGGTCCAGGAGGCCGGTGCATTCGCGGCCACGCGGTGAGGTGGCAGCACCGGTGCCCGCGCAGCCCATGCAGGACCGTCACCACGATGAGGGAGAGCAGCGTAAGCGTGACGAGGAGGTTGAGCAGCGCCGTGAGACCGGGCAAGGTGAACAGGTAAAAGCCCAGGTCGGGCCGAAAAGCGGGTCCGTGCCACCCACCGACGTGCCGTGTGCCCATGTGAGGAAGGTCATCCAGAGCGACGACGCCGTGATGCCCACCACGAGGGCCACCAGGAGCGCGCTCAAGAGCAGCGTGCGCGGAGGGCGCGCGCCGCGTCGAATGGATGCCACCACCACGGTCGACGAAGAGTGCGGGAAAACCAGCGGCCCCTCGCCGCGCCCACCAGATGTTGCCGTAGAGAATGCCGAACGCAACGATCGCGCCCGCGACGAACAGGGCGACACGCCAGCGCAGCGACGTGAGGAACACCGCCTCGAACTGCACCTCTCGGAACCAGAGCCAGTCGGTGGCGAATCCGGCGATCCCTGGAAGCACCAGGATGACGAGGAGCAGCGCCCAAGCACGACGAACCCGACGCGCCGCGGACGACCGGCGCTGTGGCGCATGCTCGGGGACCTGCGGCGTCCGATCGGTGTGGTCATTGAACCTGGTGTGGGGTGGTGATCCTCCAAAGGTACCCCTTCCGGCAGGGCCAGGCGTCGGCGACCGGGTCACGACGGGCTCTCGGGCTCCGTGATCCATTCCCGCATCGGGGAGCTCACTGCTGTGAAAGACCGGGACATGCCCGGGCCTGGCGAGTGCCAATGGCCTCCAGCCATCAGTACCTCAACCCGGAGAGGCAGCCCTGCACCGGATCCAGCGTGTCACTCAGTCGCCATACTGCCGATGGAACCAGGTCTTCACCAGCTGGGTGAGCAGCATGTAGCTCAGCATCATCCCCGCGAGCAGCGGCCAGTACAGCGCCGGCAGCGCCACGAACCCCAGCACCGGCGCCAGCGGTGACACCGTCAGCCACACCCCGATCGCCGGGATCACCACCGACGCCACGATCAGCGGCCAGCTCGCCCGGCTCTGCAGGAACGGAATCTTGCTGGTCCGGATGACGTGGATGATGAGCGTCTGCGTGAACAGCGACTCCACGAACCACCCGGTGTGGAACAGCGCCGGGTTCTGCCGGGCATGAAACACCGACAGCATGATCCAGAACGTCAGGTAGTCGAAGATCGAACTGATCGGCCCGATGAACAGGATGAACCGCCGGATGTCGCCGATGGCCCACTTCCTCGGCTGGCTCAGCCACTCCGGGTCCACCCGGTCGCTCGGGATCGCCGTCTGGGAGAAGTCGTACAGCAGGTTGTTGATGAGCACCTGGATCGGCAGCATCGGCACGAATGGCAGGAAGGCGCTCGCCCCGACCACGCTGAACATGTTCCCGAAGCTCGAGCTCGCCGCCATCTTGATGTACTTGATGACGTTGCCGAACACCCGGCGGCCCTCCACCACCCCCTTCTCCAGCACCAGCAGGCTCGTCTCGAGGAGGATGATGTCGCTCGACTCCTTCGCAATGTCCACCGCCGAATTGACCGAGATGCCCACGTCCGCGGCCTTGAGCGCCGGCGCATCGTTGATCCCATCCCCCAGGAACCCCACGACGTGCCCCTTGGCCTGCAGCGCGCGAATGATCCGCTCCTTGTGCGCCGGGGCGAGCTTCGCAAAGATGCTCGTCGTTTCCGCCGCCTCGGCCAGCGCCGCCTCGCTCATCCCCTCGATCGCCGCGCCGAGCAGCACCCGGTCCACCGTCATCCCCACCCGCTGGCAGATGTACTGGGTGATGATCTCGTTGTCCCCCGTGAGCACCTTCACCGCCACCTGACGGCCATTGAGGCGCGTCAGCGACTCCTCCGCCGTTGCCTTCGGCGGGTCGAGAAACGCCAGGAACCCGAGCAGCGTCAGTTCCGACTCATCCTTCACCGCGTACACCGGCTCGTCCGGAGCTCCGGGCATCTCCTTGTAGGCCAGCGCGATCACCCGGAACCCCTGGGCATTGAGCCCGTGCACGATCGCCTGGCCCGCCGCGATGTCCTCCGCCGTCAGCGCCGAGATCGTTCCGTCGATATCCGCATTGTGACGAGCCCAAGGACCTCCTCCACCGCGCCCTTGCAGATCAGCGTGTTCGTCCCACTCGCATCCTCCACGATCACCGACATCCGCCGGCGCACGAAGTCGAAGGGAATCTCGTCGATCTTCCGGTATTTCTCCTTCGCCTCGAGCTTCTCCTCCAACTCCTCGTGGTCGAGGATCGCCTCGTCCATCAGGTTCTTGAGGCCGGTGTGGTGGTAGCTGTTGAGGTAGCCGTAGTGCAGCACCCGCTCGCTCTCGTGGCCTCGCACATCCACGTGCCGCTCCAGTACGATCCTCCCCTCGGTGAGCGTCCCCGTCTTGTCGGTGCACAGCACGTCCATCGCGCCCAGGTTCTGGATCGAGTTGAGCCGCTTGACGATCACCTTCTCCCGCGCCATCGCCAGCGCGCCCTTGGAGAGGTTCACCGTCACGATCATCGGCAGCATCTCCGGCGTGAGCCCCACTGCCACGGCCACCGCGAACAGGAACGCCTCCACCCAGTTGCCCCGGCTCAATCCGTTGATCAGGAACACCGTCGGCACCATGACCCCGATGAAGCGGATCATCAGCCAGGTGAATCCGTTGACCCCCTTGTCGAAGCTGGTGAGCTCCCTCGGGCCCTCGATGCTCGCCGCGAGCGCGCCGAAATAGGTCCGCTCGCCGCTATGCACCACCACCGCCGTCCCCGCGCCGCTCTCCACGTTGGAGCCCAGGAAGCAGACATTGGGTAATTCGAGTGGTGAGTCGATGCTGGACGGGGCGGGGCCTGCGTGCTTCTCCACCGGCATCGCCTCACCGGTGAGCGCCGACTGGTTGAGGAACAGGTCCTTGGTGGTGAGCAGCCGGACATCCGCCGGGACCATGTCGCCGGCGCCCAGCCGGATCACGTCTCCCGGCACCAGCCCGCCCAGCGGGATCTCCTGCTCCCTTTCACCGCGGACCACCGTCGCCATGCTGCTCACCATCGCCTGCAGCCGCGCCGCGGCGTTGTCGGCCCGCATCTCCTGCACGAAGCGCAACACGACCCCCAGCACCACCATCACCAGCACGACCACCGCCGACCGCAGGTCGCCCGTGAGCCAGGAGACCAGGCCCAGGACCAGCAGCAGGATGATGAGGGGATTACGAACGTTGTCGAAGAGGAGCAGCGGCTTCGAGCGCCGCTTCGTGCGGGCGATCTGGTTCGGCCCGTACTGGATCAGCCGCGAGGCGACCTCCGCCTCACTCAGCCCCTCCGCGCGCGACTCGAGCCGGGCGAGCGCCGTTGCCTCGTCGCAGCGCGCCCGCTCCAGCAGCGCCGTGGAAATCGCCGCCTGCTTCCCGTCATGCACCTCGCGGGGCTTTCCCGCGTGCCGTGGAGTCGGCGTGGCGGTGGTCATCTCAGGATTTCGCGTTCATCTCCCGGTGCGCCAGCCACAGCCCCGGGAGGAGCGGGAGCATCAGCGTGAAGCCCCGGAACAGCAGCACCGCGCCGACCCCATGCGTCGTCGAGACGCCCACCAGGTGCAGCATGGCGAGCATCGTCGCGTCGAAGGTCCCCAGCCCGCTCGGGATGAGCGTGATCGTGGCGACCAGTGAGGCGAGCACCAGCGCGGCGAACAAGCCCGTGAGGCTCGCCGTCG
Source organism: uncultured Gemmatimonadales bacterium (assembly GCA_963789925.1). Taxonomy (GTDB): domain Bacteria; phylum Gemmatimonadota; class Gemmatimonadetes; order Gemmatimonadales; family GWC2-71-9; genus JAGGAG01. Next base: position 204,422 of record CAWBMQ010000003.1, on the reverse strand, counting down.
CACCGAGGGCGGCGAGGCAGACCCCGAGCGTGGCGGCATCGAGCACGAAGATGCCGAACTGGAGTACCGTGGTCTGCAGCAGCAGCGTCTTGTCGTGGAGCGCCTCCTTCGGCGCATCGTGCAGCTCCTGCAGGAATCCCTTGAGCCCCGGAATGCGCATCAGCAGGCTCCGGACCGGGCCCCGCCGCCCCCGCAAGAGCCACAACAGCGCCACGACCACCGCGCCGATGAGGAAGCTGGCGACAATGGCGAGCGACAGCATCCGGCGGCTCAGGTCGCCGCTGACCGCGAGCAGCACCAGCGCCGTCACCAGGGCGAGTCCATACGCCAGGTAGAATCCCAGCAGCCCGACCACCACCGCCGAGGCGCTCGCGCCGTTTGGCACGCCGCGCCGCGTGAGGGCGCGCACCACGAGGAGTGTGCCGCTGAGTCCGGCGGAGGGTAGCACCTGGTCCATGAACAGCTTGGCGAGCCCGAGCGGGATGAGCTGCCAGAACGAGGTGTGGATGCGCTGCCGCGCCAGGACCCGCTGCCATGCGCCGGCGGCGCATGCGTACGTGCCTATCTGGAGGACCACCGCGCCCAGGAGCCAGCTGGGATGCGCATGCTTCAGGAGATCCGCAAAGCAGAGTTCTTCGCCCCGCCGCGCGATCACGACTCCGACCACGACCAGCAGCAGGATGCCGCTCAGCCACGCCAACCAGAGTCGACGCGCTTTGGGTGTGGGGTTCACTATGGCGTCAGAGGCTCCTCGGTCGGCATTGGCTGCTACGGGCCGCCAAGGGCGACATCAGCAGCGGGCGCCCCTCACTTCTCCTCGATGAGAACGATGACAGGATCAATGACGCCGTGAGCCTTCTTCGCTGCCTCGATCTCGGCCGAGGTGAGCGCCGCCTGCATCGCCGCCATGTCGTGAACGTCCGCACTGACGGCGACGTTGTTGCTGCCATCGGCGCTGAGATAGTCGGTTATGTTCTTTCCCCACGCCGCGAACGCCGCAACCCGCTCCGCATGCTTGCTCGCCCAGAACGCTGAATCGTTGACCCGGTGGGTGAATACAACGCGTGGCATGACGCCTCCTGTGGCAGTGATCCTCCAACCGCACCCCGACTGAGTATACGCGCCAAGGACGGTTCAGCCTGTCTGCGTCTACTACTTGTACATGGCCCCCAGGACTGCGCCGGCATCGGCGTCCTCGAGGACCGGCGTCGTCTGCAGGGGCAGGAACTCCGACCACTCTGCTACCCAGGCGTAGAGCGCCTTCGCATCGTTCGTCTCGACGACGGCGCACCCCGCGCCACTCATTCCGTGCCAGCGGCCAATCAAGGTCACACCCGCGGGTGGCGTGCCGCCCCCCTTGAGGAAGCGCGCAATGGCCGGTCGAAAAGTGGCTTGTGGCAGGGACCAGGAAACTAGGAATTTCATGCGACACGTCCTTTCGTCTGGAAGAACAGCAGCGCTGCAGACCAGCACCGCAACGTTACGCCCCCGTAGCAGAAGCGCTAGCCGTTCCGCTACGGTTTCTACGAACCTCCTTCCTCCAAGACATCTTCACACTAAAGCAGATTCAGGGGTTCTGGCCTCAGGCGTCCTCATCCAGGGAGAGTTCACGCATAAGAGTCCCGAAAGGGAGGTCGAGAGCGTCTTTCAGCGTGCGGACCGTCAGGATTGCCGGAAGCAGGCTCTCCCTGAAGGTCGCCTGCAGCGACGGCGAGTTGGCGACGCCCTGAAACGCGCGTCGCAACCCCTCCATCCGTGTCCGATGCTCCGGCGGCTTGGCCGGATCGGAGAACAGGCAAAGCACTTTGCCGGAGAACTCACGCTCGGCAGCTTCACTCGTGCCCAGTTGCTCCGCGCGCGCCTCGGCCAGAATGCGCACCAGAGTTTCTTCATCGCGTGTCATGGCAGTGCTCCCACAAGAACCGAGCGGACTGTGCCCTTCGGCGTGACGGAAACAGCGATCAGGGTGTCGGGCCGGGAGTAGTACATGTAGCCCGCTGCCGTCGACACGGAATCGGGTTTGCCCCAGAGTTCCAGCACCGTGGCCTTTGAATCGCCGATCCGGATCGGCTGGCGCGAGAGCGTGGCCGTTGCGGGTACGGTGGCGACCGGCGGTTGCAACACCAGATCCGCGCGCAATACAAAGAAGAGTGCCGTCAGGACTATGGCGGAAACCAGCAGGACGTAGACGGCAGCGTACGCCCCGGGATATGCCCAGGCGGCCGAGCCCTTGAAAACGAGAATGTCGTCCTTGTCCGCGTACCGTAGTGAACCTGCCAGGGCCCAGACCGCGCAGATCAGGACAGCAGGATAGATCGTCAGCGCGGCAAGCAGGAAGCCGGCATCTGCCTGCCTGCCGAGCCGCAACACGAAGAGGAGAGCCGCACCGGAGAAGGGAAGCAGCAGGCCGAGCAGCGTCAGGCCAGTCGTCAGCAGGGGCCGATACGCTGCGCCGGTAACGGTCCTCGGCACATACGCCGCGCCGGCACCCGTCCTCTCTCGTGGTGCGGAACGCCAGGCGACGAGGAGTATGGCTGCGACCAGGACGCCGACTACAGCCAGCGATGCCCAGTAGGACGGGGTGAGGAACGCCTGATTCATGGACCTGCCCGATTAATTGGCAGGTAGAACGTACGGCGTCCCCGCGGCGGCAGCTAGAAGGACGCGGGTCTCCGCCGCTCGATCGCGCGTGCCAGCCGGTCGCCCAGGTAAGCACAGATCGCGGCCGCGAGGATCGGGAACCAGAAGCTCATCGCCTTGTACATGCTGCCGCTCACCACGTGCGTGCCGCCTCGGCCGAGTCCGACGGTGTTCATGACCGACCGCAGGTGCGAGTCAGTGTAGGTCGACGTGACCCACCATCCCGCTGCGAGACCCGCCAGCGCCGATGCCCTCGGCATCAGCTTGCCGTGCAGCTGCTGCAGTACTGCGCCGCCGAGCGCGCGACCTTCCTGCCCGGCCACCCGGGCCAATCGCGTACGCCGGAAGCGTAGGACCGGTGCGGGCTGCTCGAGTGTCATGCCCTCGACCGAATATCTGCGTGCGGCTCGCCCCAGCGCCTCATGGCACAAGCCCATTTCCCGGCGGTACCGCTGCAGCTGGTAGTGCAGCAGGGCTCGATCGCAGAGACCGCGCAGCATCACCAGCGGACGCACCCAGAACACCACCTCGGCGCAGTCAGCGCGCTCGCGCTTGAGGGAGTTCGCGAGTGCGGCCGCAAGAGCGTCCTGCCGCGCCTGGTGCCGGCTCAGTGCGGCGAAGAACGGATCAAACCGGTCCTCATCGGCGACCGAACGGCTATTTGCAATCTCCTGGCCCGCCCGGCGAAAGGCCTCAGCCTCCTGCCGCTCGGCGCTCCACGCGCTCACCTCACGCCGCAAGCCATTGAGCGGCGCGGCGATGCGCGACATGACGTCGGTGCTCTCGATGGACATGGAGACCAGGAGCTAGCAAGAGGCGTGCACGCCCCTCAACAAAGCCTCTTGCGCAATTTCACTCCGATACGTACACTGTTCTCCGCTTGACGGGAGTCGCGTCCCAGGGGTGGTCGGAACGGTTTGCGGTGCTCAGCACCGCCCGGTCGACAGTGTGGTGAGTTCATCTCGCCCGCCATACCCCCGAGACGCGGCTCTTTTTGTTTCCGGACCTGAACCTGATGACTGGAGCAGCATACACGTGAACTGGATGACCTCGACCTCGTTGCCACGACTTTGCCGGGCGCATATCGCCCGGCTGGCAGCGCCGCGTCCGCAGCGGCGAGAGGCGACGTGTATGCGCGTGAAGGCTTTGGCCGCGGCGATATCGCCGCGAGGCCCGCGGACCGGAAGCAGGTCGGCGGTACGGATGGTACGAGAACGCAGGGGAGGACGATGCGACGGGACACCTAGTCCCTTCCATTGTTCCCGAGGGCGGCAGCAACGCCCCACCTGCGTGATTACGCGGGTGGGGCGTTCTGCATTTGCCCCCTTGGAGAATGCTCTTTGACAACCGATGAATGCATGTGACGCAGCAGTGTCGCACCGGTCATGGCCGGCGGCGGATGGCAGGTTCACACGTGGTCACGCGACTCCCGGATGGGCTTGTCATTCGTTTGCCGCGCCATCGCCAATGTCTCACTGCTGTACTTGAAGCCGTAGCGTAACGGCCAGCGCGCCCGACTGTCTCTCGGGAGAGTGCGGGTTCGAATCCCGTCGGCTTCGTTCCAGGCTCTTGTAGCTCACCGGTAGAGCGGCTGGGTGAAATCCAGCGCGTTGCGGGTTCGATTCCCGCTGGAGCCATCATGCCGCCGTGGCGGAATGCATACGCGCGACGCTCAGACCGTCGTGGGCCACTGTGCCCGTGGGGGTTCGACTCCCTCCGGCGGTACTCCCTGTTCCCTGTTCCCTGTTCCCTGTTCCCTGTTCCCCGTCTCCCGTTCCCCGTTCCCTGTTCCCTGTTCCCTGCTTTTCACAGGTGCGTAGCTCACCCGGCAGAGCGCGGGGTTGTGGACCCCGAGGAGGTGGTTCGAGCCCGCCCCACCTGATTTCCCGCCCGTAGCTGAGTCCTGGTACAAGCACCCGCCTGATACGCGGGGTCACGGAGGTTCGATTCCTCCCGGGCGGACTTGTGCGATAGCGCTCTTCATCCCTCGCAAGCATTGGTGCGTGATGCACTGGGCTCTTAACCCAGAGAGCGGAGTTCGACTCTCCGGCGGGGAACTCTGCTTCAGTGGCCGAGCGGTCGAGGCACCAGTCTTCCAAACTGGCCACAGGGGTTCGACTCCCCTCTGAAGCTTTCTCATTCACGCGCGGATAGCTCAACCGGGAGAGCGCCGGTCTCACATACCGGAGGCTGCTGGTTCGATCCCAGCTCCGCGAATCACGCACGACGGGCTGGTGGCTCGATGGGACGAGCATCCCCTTCGCACGGGGAAGGTTCCGGGTTCGAATCCTGGCCGGTCCATCAACACAAAGAGTGCTGGCGCAATTGGCAGCGCACCGCCTTCGGATGGCGGGGGCTCCCGGTTCGAATCCGGGGCACTCGATGAACAACTGGCTCCGTAGCCTAACGGTCCAAGGCGCCCGGTTTCGACCCGGGAGACTGGGGGTTCGAATCCCTCCGGGGCAATCACGTTCGGGTCCGTAGCTCAACTGGACCAGAGCAGCCGACTTCTAATCGGCAGGCTGAAGGTTCGAGTCCTTCCGGGCCCTCATGACATCACATGCATTCATCGGTGAACACACAAGTGGAAAGGAGGTCCATGATGCTATGCCTGGTCTACAACACAACTGGCGAGCCGCTGGAGCTGGTGCCGTCGCTCATGGGCCTGGTGCTCCACGTGCGAGGCAAGGCGGTGATCCTCGAGATCTTCCCGGGGCGGTTCCTGCGAAGCCCTCGGCTCGAGTTCCCGGCGCCGCGAAGCGTGGTACTGCGAAAGCACCGACGGGTGCGGTCGCGAGTGGCTCCGCTCACCAACGAGCACCTGTTCCTGCGGGACGGCCACCGATGTGCCTACTGCGCGCGTCACCGACGCGAGCTGGGAGCGCGGGAGCGGCTCACCCGGGATCACCTGGTGCCGCGCTCGAAGGGTGGACGCGATGTGTGGCTGAACGTGGTGACTGCATGCAGCTCGTGCAATCACCAGAAGGACGACCAGCTGGCAGAGGATATCGGCCGGTCCCCGCGGGTAGCGCCGTGGATTCCTTCACGAAGTGACCTGGTCGCACGTCGCTTTGCAGCACGGTAGTGGGAGTTGAAGAAGGAAACCCATCGGCAGCCAGTGGAGCTGTCGGTGGTTGCAATGGAGACCGTAGCTCAGTGGTAGAGCAGCAGGATCCCGTGCCGATCTTTGCCCGATCCGGGCCGAAGGCAATCGGGTTATCGACTTTGCAGGACGTGGGTTCGAATCCCACCGGTCTCCCTGCTGTTGGAAAAATGGATCGGCCGAGTAGTCCTTCTGCAACACTTGCCCGCAATAGCGGGCCGAAGGCGGAAGGTTATCGGTCTAATGCGGGCTCGAATCCCGCCGCTCGTGCCGATTCAGTGTTTGCCTGACGGGTCGAAGTGATTCGGTTATCGCACCACATCCTGGAAGAACAAGCGAACCAGGGACCGCGCACACAACTTATCCGCCGGGCAACTCCCGCGGTGCCAGATCGGCACCGCATGCAGTTCACCGCTCGACCCATGAAAGGAGGCGAGCCCATGGATTTCACCAAGTACTTCGCGACTCGCCTGGCGCGCCTCGTAACGCCGCAGCGCGAGGCGATCCCGAACACGCCGCAGGTGGCCAACTCGGCGGGCGGATACGCCTGGCCGGTTGACCAGTGGATGCGGCTGGACCGGTTCCTCGTGCTCGGCAGCGAGGGCGGAACCTTCTATGTGGGTGAGCGCGAGCTGACTCAGGAGAACGCGCAGGTCGTGGTCGAGTGCCTGGCCAGCGATGGTGCCCGCCTGGTGCGGCGCATCGTCGAGGTGAGCGTGGCGGGCCGGGCTCCGAAGAATGATCCGGCGCTCTTTGCCCTCGCCATCGCGGCCGGTGTGGGTGATGCCGCGACCAAGGCACTGGTGTGGGAGGCGCTGCCGCAGGTGGCACGCACCGGTACGCACCTGTTCCACTGGCTGCAGTATGTGAAGGGCTTCCGCGGGTGGGGTCGTGGCGCGCGACGCGCCGTGGCTGCATGGTACACCGCGAAGCCGGCGACTCAGGTGCTGCACCAGGTGCTCAAGTACCCGAGCCGGGATGGGTGGGCTCACCGCGACGCACTGCGGCTGGCGCACCCGAAGGCGCCGAGCGTGGCACACGACCTGGTGTTCCGCTACGCCACGAAGGGATGGGAGGGTGTCCTGACGCTCGAGGGTGTGGGTGACATGGACGTGATCCAGACCATCGAGGCGGTACACGCGCTCAAGTTCCAGGCGCCGGGCCTGGCTGCGCAGTCGATCGCGCGGCACGGACTGACGCGGGAGATGGTGCCGACCGAGCTGCTCACCCACGCGAGTGGTGTGGGAGGCGCTGCTCGAGCGGATGCCGCTCACCGCACTGGTACGCAACCTCGGTGTGATGACCAAGCTGGGCGTGCTGGCACCGATGAGTCGCATCGGTCGGCCAACGTGGTGGCGCGGCTGGGTGACCGGAAGGCGATCAAGGCGGCACGGGTCCACCCGATCGCGCTGCTCGCGGCGCTCAAGACCTACGCGCAGGGCCACGGCATGAAGGGCAAGAACAGCTGGCGCCCGTGCCGCAGGTGGTGGATGCACTGGACCGGGCGTTCTACCTGGCGTTCGAGAACGTGCCGAGCACCGGCCGGCGAATGATGCTGGCGCTGGACGTGTCGGGATCGATGTCGACACGGGTGTCGGGCATGGAGTTCCTCGACTGTCGGGAGGCGTCGGCGGCGATGGCACTGGTGACGGCGGCGAGCGAGCCGTTCCACATGTTCACCGCTTTCACGTCGGGAAGTTACCCGTCGCGCTGGTCGCCTCGGCTGGGAAGCGGGCTGTCGACGCTGGCCATTTCGCCGAGGCAGCGGATGGACGACGTGGTGAAGTCGATCAGCGGCCTGCCGTTTGGCGGAACCGACTGTGCGCTGCCGATGCTCGAGGCCATGAAGCACAAGTGGCCGGTGGACCTGTTCGTGATCTACACGGACAACGAGACATGGGCCGGCAGCATCCATCCCGCCCAGGCGCTGCGGCAGTACCGGCAGCGGATGGGCATCCCGGCCCGGCTGGCAGTGGTCGGGATGGCGTCGAACGGATTCAGCATCGCGGATCCGGCCGATGGGGGAATGCTGGATGTGGTCGGGTTCGACACCGCCACGCCGCAGGTGATCGCGGACTTCGGTACCGGCAACATGACACACACTTAACCTGGAGGAGCCGATGAAGATTTTTGGAACGCACGACGAAAACACGCTGGCGCAGCTCACCCAGGTGGCGGAGCGCGCCCGCAAGGTGGCGCTCATGGCCGATGGACACCTCGGTTATGTCATGCCGATCGGTGGAGTGGCAGCCTACGACAATGCCGTTTCGGTCGTGGGCGTCGGGTTCGACATCGCCTGCGGCAACGCGGCGATCCGTACCGACATGAACGTGGCCGACCTGGGCGAGAACGGCGCCCAGGCGAACCGACGACTCATCATGCTGGCCGATGAGATCTCGGAGGTGCTGAGCTTCGGCGTCGGCCGGAAGAACCAGGCCGACGACGCGCCCATCGACGACCCGCTGTTCGACGAGGCCTCGTGGGACGCGGTTCCCGCGAAGCACCGTCGGGCGCTGCAGGTGAAGGCCCGCCAGCAGCTCGGTACGGTGGGAAGCGGCAACCACTATGTGGACGTGTTCGCCGATGAGGCGGGCGCGCTCTGGGTGGGCGTGCACTTCGGAAGCCGGGGGTTCGGTCACACGGTGGCGTCGGCGTTCCTGGCCATTGGACAGGGTGCGCGCTGGGGCGACCGGGTGCCGGAGAAGGAAGTGCTCCTGCCGCTCGACCAGCCGTCGGGTCACGACTACTGGGCGCTGATGGAGCTGGCCGGCCGCTATGCGTATGCCGGGCGGGAGTGGGTGGCCCGCAAGGTGGTATCGCTGTTCGGCGGCCGTGAGCTGGAGCTGGTGCACAACCATCACAACTTCGCCTGGAAGGAGATGCACGACGGCGAGGAGCTGGTGGTGGTGCGGAAGGGTGCCACTCCGGCCTTTCCGGGCCAGCTCGGCTTCATCGGCGGATCGATGGGAGACGACGCGGTCATCGTGCGTGGTACCGCGCCCGATGATCCCGAAATCGCCGAGTCGCAGCGCTCGGCGCTCTTCTCCACGGTGCACGGTGCGGGTCGAGTCATGAGCCGCACCGCCGCGGCCGGAAAGCGGAACCGGAAGACCGGGCAGGTACTGTCGGAAGGCCGGGTATCGCCCGAGATGATGCGGTCGTGGGTGACGGAGAAGGGAGTGGTGCTCCGTGGCGGCGGGCTGGATGAGAGCCCGCATGTGTATCGCCGGCTGCCGGATGTACTGGCAGCGCAGGGTGGCACCATCGAAGTACTGCATGTGCTCCGGCCGCTCATCGTGGTCATGGCCGGGGCGGACGAGTTCGATCCTTACAAGGACTGATCGAGTGCAGGCGAGGAAGCGCAAGAGCCCCGGATCTCTCCGGGGCTCTTGTGCGTGCTATTGCGCGTCAGCGTGACGGCGCACCGAGATACTTCAGGGCCCGCTCCAGCACCTCGTCCCGTCCCGCCTGGACACCGGCGATCGTCGGCGTCACGGAAACCGTCGGCTGGAGCCCGACCCGCTGAAGCTGGCGCCCGTCGACGTGCCGCACGTCGTGGCCGCTGAAATTGATCAGGATGTTTCCCGGGACGTAGAAGTTGGTCACGTCACCATTCGCGCCAGCCGTCGGGCTTCCAATGAAGACGGTGCCGTTCGCCGCCTCGAAGAAGAGCCCGGTGTGTTCGGCCTGGCTTATCGTCCTCCCGTCGATCAGCATGACCGTGCGGCCGTGGTACCGCCACTGCTCGGTAGGGGGCAGTGCCTGCTTGAAGGTGAGAGTGGTTCGCGTCTCTCCCGTCTCGGTGCCACCGCCATGAGGGTAGTCGACCACGGGTCGCTCGAACGAGGCCGCCTGCACGAAAGCCTTGTCGGTAAGTCGAGGCGCGATTTGCCACGCAGTACCCTGGGGGTAGCCGCGCATGTCGAAGATGATTGCCTTCGTGTCCTTGAAGCGCTCGAACATGCTGTCGACCATCGTCGGTGGCAGCCGGTCCAGATCGGCGTAGCCGATGTTCCCCGGGAAGAGCTTCAGGATATCTCCCTGTCGCTGAGACCTCATCGCGTCCCGATAGGACAGATTCCTCTGCAGCGAGAGCTGCCGGGTGCGTCCGTCACGGCCGCGCACCTCGACCTGGGCTGTCGTGCTGTCTGCTCCGTTGAGGAGCTGCCGGGCGATGTTCACTTCCTGTGACTGGGGAGTCGAGCTCGCACTCGCCGCGGCCAGTTCGGCAAAGCGCTTCGCCACCGGCATGCCGTCCACCGTGAGGACGACGTCGCCGATCCGGGCACCGGCGGCCCGGGCGGCGGTGTCGTTCAGGAAGCCGACGATCACCGGCTGGTGTTCGATGTACCCGATCCTGACCGCGGTCGGCGCCCGGCCGCGCCAGGCACTCAGCACCGGGCTGGCGATGAATCCGTGCGAGTCGTGGATGTGGTTGACCATGCTGGCGACTGCGAGCGCATACTCGAGGGAATCACGCGCCGCCTCGAAACGGGGAATGGAGGTCCTGAGGACCTGGTCCCAGTCTTCGCCGTAGAGCGCGCGATAGGCGTGGAAGTACTCCATGATCGTATAGATGCGGAAGGCCGCGAGCAGGCGATACTCGGGTGACGGGTACGTCATTTCCCTGTAGGGCCGGGGGCTGGGGGCAATGGCCACTGCCGGCAGCGGTGCCGTGTGAGGTTCGGGCGGGCGCCCGGCACGCACCATCCGGAGTGCGACCTGAAGTGCGGCGTTGTCGTCGCCACGCAGCGTGGATTCTTCCACGATTGTATCCGGCGCGCCGCCACCATTGCCCAGGCGATCCACCGGCTCCGACAGGCGAATCTCGACTGAGAGACTGTCCGGCAGGGTGATTGGGACCGTGCCGCCATTCATGTTTTGCGGCGTTCCTCCCTCGATCACGAGTCCCGCTCGGCCGGCACCCACCAGCGCCGCGATGGACGACGGCAGGGCGCCGCGGGCATTCGCCAGCACCACAACGGGAATGCGACGCGCGGACTGTCCCGGCAGGATCCTCGTCCCATCCATGGTCCTCCACGCGGCGAAGTACCCGCCTGAAGAACCTCCATCTTCCGGAGTCCATCCTGAATACGTACGGCTGCGCTCGCCCGGACCGATGAGCGTGTCGGCTATCAGGAATGAATCGAGCCCGCTGCCGGGCCAGGCGTAGCCAATCATCTCGAGGTCAGGAGCGCCGACTGCAATGCGAAAATCGAGGATCGCGGCACGTGCCATCGGGAACAGGGGTCCCAGCTCGGACAGCTGCTGGATAGTTCCCGGGAACGAGACCGAGCTGTTGGCAGCAATGACACCGAAGTCGACGAGCAGGACGCTGTCCGCGAGCCAGCGGCTGGCCGGCGCAGAGTCCGCGTGAGCCAGTGGCTGCGCAGGGAGAGTGGGCTCGATCACTCGGGTGGCCGGGTCGCCGAGCGGGGCGAGCATCCGCCTCACGGCCGCGGCGTACTCTTCGCGGTTCGTCGCCCGCTCCGCGAGCGGCAGTGCGACCACGAGCGCCGAGTCCCAGTTGATCCCGCGATAGGCGAGATACGGATGAAAGAGCCCGATCATTCCCCAGAGCTTGCCCAGCGCCATCACGCGCTCCAGTCGAGCGGAGTCGACGGGGGCTTGTGCAGATATGGAAGGAGGGGAGCCAAGCATGATGATCGCAGCAGCGAACCAGCCGAGCGGACGCGTCATGTCGCACCTCATGCGGAGGACGTCGAGCGCATCCATAGCGTACGCCCCGCGGCGGGAATTGCAAGCACGCGGGACAGATAAGGAACTGATCTCCGGCTAGACTCGGAGCGCGCGCTGGAAGGCCCGGTCGGAGATCCGGACCAGGTCGGTGCGCCACTGGCGATAGACCCGCAGCAGACGGCGGGCGCGCGGCGTGAGCTGGGCGCCCCCTCCCGCCGCGCCACCGCGGTGGGTCTCGAGCACCTTCCCACCCAATACCGTTTCCATGCGCCGCAACCGCTTCATGCAGGTGCGATAGCTGAGGCCCACTTCCACGCACGCCGCGCGAATGCTGCCGAGTCGTTCGACGTCCTCCAGCAGGTGCACGTGACGCGGGCCCATCAGGAAGTCATCCCCGAGACGAAGCCAGCACTTGAGGCCGGGTTGAAGCGGCGCCGCGGCAATGGAGCGCGGGGACCGGACTGGGCGGGCAGGGCGGGTCGGCATGCGTGGCCACCGGAAGGGGACGTTTGCAAGCTATCCCGCGTCCCGGCGGCGGGGGCAATGCGCGATTGCCTGCCATAGCGATATGCAGTACAATGCACATCGCTCTTCCCCCAACGCAGGCACAACATGTCGCTCGCTGGTCTCGCCCGGTGTTTCGTATTCACCGGACTCCTGGGTTCCCTCGTGCCTGCCGCGTCCCACGGCCCAGGCTCCCGACTCGGTGGCGTACCCGCTCGCCGAGATCGTCGTGTCGGCCACCGACCCGGTATCGGAGGCCACCGCCACCGTGCGCGTGGTGACACCCGCCGAGATGCAGGCACTGGGTGCGCGGACGCTGGACGAGGCACTGACCCTGGTGCCGGGACTCTATGTGCGCACTGGCGCCGATGGCGTGCCCCGCGTGGATGTGCGCGGCTTCCGCACGCGCCAGGTGACGTTGCTGCTCAATGGCATTCCCCTCAACTCGACCGACGACGGACAGTTCAATCCCGCGCTCCTGCCGGTGGAGGAGATCGCCGAGATCAAGGTGACGAGCGGCACCGGCTCGGTGCTGTACGGACAGGGTGGCCTGGGTGCCATCATCAACGTGATCACGCGCAGCGGCCAGGGTGCGCGACAACTCGCTGTCCTGGGCGAGGCGCGCACCTCCGCCAACTGGCTCGGCCGTGCGATCGCCTCGGCGGCGCAGGGCCCGTTCGAGATCTTTCTCTCCGGCAGCGTCAACGGGGCGTCCGACTATCCCTCATGGCTGACGTCGCCCACGCTGGGATCGGTTACGCCCGCGCTGCGCACCAACAGCGATTACGAGCGTCTCAACGGATTCATGCAGGCGTCGTTCGCCCTGGGCTCGCGCGGGCGCATCGGCCTCACGCTCAACGCGGTCGGCGGCAACTACGGATCGCCGCCAAGTGTCATCGCCGATACCGCCGATCCGTTCGCGCAGCGGCCAGTCTATGATCGCACCGTCGATCTCGACGGCCTCGCCGCCCAGCTCGGTGCCAGCTACGACCTCGGCGCGGGTTGGTCCGCGCGCGGCTGGCTCTACCGGAACGTCGTGCACTCCACCACCGATCGATATCCGAACGCCGATCTGGACCCGGCCAGCATTCTGACCGTTGCCGGTACGGCGAGTGATGAGTCGCGGAGCCTCGTCTCGGGCTTCGGTGCCCAGCTTGGCATCGGGTTCATTCCGGTGGGAACCCTCACGCTCGCGCTCAGTGCGGAGCGTGACGTCTGGCAGCAGACCCTGCAGACGGCGATAAACAGCGGCGGTGGCGGTGGCGGTGGCGGTGGCGGTGGCGGTGGCGGAGGAGGAGGTGGAGGGGCGGTGGCGGCACTGCGCCGCCAACCATCGTCACGGCCCAGGCCGACGAGACACTGTGGCGTTACGGACTGGCGCTCGAGTATGCGATCCGGCCAAGCCCGCGGTGGGGAATCGTGGCCGGCATCATGCACGACTGGCTCGACGGCGACGGCCCGAGCGACCAGGCGACGGGTTACTCGGCGGGCATCACCTTCGATGCCACATCAACCACGCGCCTGCGCGGATCGGCGGCGCATCGCTACCGGTTTCCCACGCTGCGCCAGTTCTTCGACGAGACCGCCGGCAATCTTGCACTGGTGACCGAGGAGGCCGACCTCTTCGAGGTGGGCGCGGAGCAGCAGATCGGTCACGCCGCCTCTGTCGGGCTCACGCTCTTCCATACCAACGCGCGCAACTTCATCGAGCGCCCGCAGGGCTCGGACCAATTCCAGAACACCGAGCGGTATGTGTTCAGCGGGGTGGAGGTGACCGGCATGTACCGGCCGGTGCCTCAGGTCCAGCTACAGCTCGGATACAGCTACCTGAACGCCGATGCGCAGCTGCCCGACGACGAGAGTGTGACGCTGCAGTATCGTCCGCGGAACCGGGTGACCTTTCTCGGCCGGTGGACCGCGCAATCGGGCACCAGCGCCGCGGTCAACTTCCAATATCTGGCAGGGCAGGTGTACGATTCGCGCCGCCTGCCGCTGCAGCAGGGCGACCTGCCGAACTTCGTGCTGCTCGGCATTCGCGCCGAGCAGCGGGTGCCGGGGTCACCTGCGTCGGTGTATGCTGGCGTCGACAACCTGCTCAACTCGGCCTATGAAGAGGCCTACGGCTTTCCGCTCGCGAGCCTGACCTGGTACTTCGGCTTCGGCCTGCAGTGGTAGCCCGGCGGGACTTTTTCGGGAGATTTGGATGCGCATGAGCCTGCTCACGCTCGATGAACAATTGCGCCGGTATTCCCGCGTCCCGTCGCTGGCCGCGAGGCCGGAAGCTCCGGTCGCGAGTATCGAGACGGCGGCGCTGCTGGGAGCGGGCGCCGTGTCGTCGATGTTTGTCAATCTGCTCCATTTTCGGCTCGGCATTCCGGGAAGCAGCATCGTCTTCGCCACCCTTCCCATCGCCCTTGGGTTCGCGCTGGTGCCAAGGCGTGGTGCGGGGCTGGTGATGACCGGTGGTGCCGCCGCCATGAGCATTGCGCTCTGGCTGGGCGGGTTCCGGCTGGACGGCATCGGTGCCCAGACCAGCCTGCTGCTCACCGGTCCGCTGCTGGATCTCGCGCTGCGCTGGTCGCATGGCGGATGGCGACTGTATGCGGCGTTCATCGCAGCCTGTGCCGGGAGCAACGCGCTGGCGTTCATCGTGCGCGGGAGTGCGCGGCTCATGGGGGTGTCGGGGCATGGCGGTGGCGGTGGTGGCGGCGGCGGCGGCGGTGGCGGCGGTGGCGGCGGTGGCGGTGGCGGTGCTGGCAGCCTGTATCCGTGGTTGCCGGTCGCGGTGTGGACCTATGCGGCGGCCGGGGTTATCGCCGGGTTGATCAGTGCTGCCGCCTGGTTCCAGCTGCGCGAGCGTCGCAGGTGATACTGGTCGGGATCGACGACACCGATACCATCGACACGCCCGGAACCAATCAGCTCGCGCGCCGGCTCGCGGACCTGCTGCCGGCCGGCTTCACCTGCGACCTGGTGCTGCGACATCAACTCTTCTTCGATCCACGCGTGCCGTATACCAGCAAGAACGGCAGCGCGTCCCTGAGAATCCGGCGTGACGCCGGCGCGGCGACCGATGACCTCCTCGGGCTGCTCCAGACGGAGATGCGAGCGTGGTACGTGCCTGGAAGTGATCCGGGTCTCTGCGTGGCGGAGACGGTGCCGGACGAGGTACGCGCCTTCGCGCTTCGGTGCCAGAGCGAAGTGGTGACTCAGGAAGAGGCGCGCGGCCTGGCCGCCCAGCACGGGCTGCACCTCGAGGCATTCGGTGGCACAGAGGGTGGGGTGATCGGTGCGCTCGCGGCGGTCGGCCTGCTCGCTGGCGGCAATGATGGGCGGGTGGTGCACCTGGCCGGCTGGCAGTGGCCGGATGACTTCGTCGGCCCGCAACCGGTCGAGGGGGTGCTCGCCCGGGGTGTGGAAGAGATCGTCGACGCTGAGAAGGGTGACTCACTTCGGACGGGAATCGTTGACGTGGGCAAGCACCTGCGGCCGAGCTATCGGCGGGGCCGAGTGGTGCTGTTCGTGGAGGCAGACTACGCGCGGGCCGGTTACTGGCGGGCCCGCAAGCTGGAGTAGCGCTCAGGCCGGCAGCCGATGTGGCCGCGCTAGCCGCGCCTTGAGGTATCAAATGATCTCCCTGGCATTCTCGAACATCTGATGGCCAGGAAACGCGTGCTGCAACTCCCGCCAATTCACGTCGAGCAGGTTGCCTTCCGGAACAATGATCCGTTCGAACTCGCCGTTGAGAATGGCCCCGAGGTCCTCCAGGTTCTCTCCGAGATCGGCCGACAGTTCAAAGACAGGGACTGGGAAGTCGCTCGCCGCCAGCACCGATCCCCGCGGCAACTTCCGTATGTCATCGAAGTAGCTCTTTCTGAACGGTGTCACGACGGCGCTCACGTCCGCGAAGCACTTGCCCCGAATGCCGTCCGAGCCGCGATGACGCTCCAGATACTCCCGCACTACCTCGAAATCAGAGTGTTCCAGCCACTTCCTGAAAAAGTTCGGCGCAAAGTACGGCAGCCCGCAGTGCGCCAGGATGAGGCAGCCACCAGCGTTGAGCCCGCGATCCAGGTTGCGCCTGACACCGGCGATATCTGGCGTGGCCCAGCGAGCTTCGCTTGGGCGAAGTCGGTTCCAGAAGCGATCCCATGTGCTCCATGAGAGGAAATCGTAGGATGTCGTCTTCGGGTCCGTTGTGCGGATGGCGAGCTCGGTCCCCACGTGGAGAAGTACCGGCAGTGGTCGTCCTTTGCGCGCCGTGGCGAGAAACTCGAGCGCCGCTCCGACCCGGTCATCGGCGAGATTGATCTGTTGTGCGGAAGGCAGCCACTTGAGGAGTACGGCGCCGTGGTCGACGCACCACGCCACCCGCTCCCGGAAATTGGGCGCGTACGGATGCACTGACGCCCCGAGCAGGATGCCGCGGCGACTCTGCTCCTCCGGCGGGAGCATCGCCTTCAACTCTGCGGCGAGTTCGAGGACGTACTCGTTGGACACCCACATGCTGGAGAGCTCCGGACGGCGCTCCCCAGCCGGGCTGTACACTGCGTCGAGAGCCAGGCAGACGACGTAGTTGAACGACGAATAGGCGATGTTGTCCAGGCTGCGTTGTCGCAGCAGCGTATCGCTCAGCTCGTGCGGCTCGATCTTGTTGTAGAACAGGAACACCGCGAGCGGTGCGCTGTGGCGCATCTCCAGCGTCATGCCTCCCCGCTCCGGCTGCGGCTCCATGAAGGGTGCACTGGTGGACACGGGTCCCGTCGGTGGCGGCTCGGGCCCGAGTAGCGCGACGTGGACATGCGTGTCGATCCGCAGGTAAGCTGGCTCCGGCATCCGATGGCCTATAGCTGGATCGTCGGGGCGACCCGGCAGCCGGCCAGGGCCGAAGCCGAGAGCGGCGGAGCGCCTTCCTGCACCCGTACCACGGTGCCGTCAGGCCATTCCGGATAGAGCGTCGTCAGGTCATCGAAGTAGTACGGAGTAACGACTGCCCGCTGCCCCGGTCGACAGTCGAAGTGCAGGAGACTCAGCATTCGCATCTGGTCCGCATCCGACCTCTCAGCCATTCCGGCGAACAACCTGCCCAGCGCACCAATCACGTCTCCCCCGAGCGTCTTTTCGATCCCCAGCATCCCGATCAGTCGCTGTCCGGCCTGGGCAAGGTCGTCGAAGTGCTCGGGTGTCGGATATCGCTGCGCCGGCTTGTACTGGCCGTCGAAGTGGGTCGAGCCGATGTAAGCGCCGCCCCCGCCGGATACGAAGTAACCCGGCTGGGTCAGGGAGGACGTGCCGGTCATCTCCGTGAGCATTTGCGCGACGACCGGAGGCTCGTAGTACTGCATGTTGTGGATGTGGGCAGTCACCACCAGCTTGACGCAGGGGTGTCGCGCCAGGATTGCATGCAGGCTCTTCAGTCCGATCCCGTTCACCTTGCCATCCACGAATTTCGGGATGTGAAACAGCACGACTACCGACGCGCCCTGCTGCTCTGCGCGCGACAGTCGCCATTCGAGCCAGTCATGCTGCACACCATCGGCCTTGCGCTTGCCTATCCCCAGGAAGCCATTGTTGCCGTCGAGCGCTCCGCTTTGTCCCGAGTCCAGGCCCAGCACCACGAGGGGCAACCCTGCTTCCGAAAGTTCCCAATAGCTTCCGGGTTGCGGCTTGAGGATCAGGCCATGCGCTTCCCATTGCGCCGCCGCCACCGAGGAGCAGAACACATCGAAGAACTCGGCCCCATGGCCGTCGGAGTAGTACTCGTGGTTGCCCGGTACCGCCCAGATCGGAATGTCGAGGCCGCGGTAGGGCTGGAAAAAGCCGACCAGATAGTCATTCACGTTGCCTGCGGGGTAGGCAACGTCACCGTTGATGATCATGAAATCGGGTTTCAGGGCTCGGATCAGTGGCAGGAGGGCGTATTGCGACGCGTCACCTTCGCCGGTGTCGCCCAGGACCACGAAACTGAAGGAGCCACCCGGCTTCTCCGTGAGCCAGCTGAAAGCGCGGCTTCGCGCGAGCGGATCGCTGGGATATCCCGGAGGCACTTGGGCGCTGACCCGGTCCCGGAGGAATTCGTAGCGCCATTCGTTGGAATGGTCGGTGCGAAGCAGTTTGTGCCGCCCAGCCCACCAGTTGGCGGGCCGAAGCCAGTAGAGCGGCCCGCGATCCTTCGCGATGGCGGGGAGGATGAACTTGGGAGTCATCGCGCCGCCGACTCCGGCTCGGCGTCCTTCGGCGGACCGCGCTGAAGCCGGAGCAGGGTTCCGGCAAGATCATTCCAGAACGGCGCACCGAAGGAGAGCAACAGCGCCGTGATGAGGCACTCGACCAGGTAGAGCGGACCTCCCGATCGTATCCGCATCCAGACATCCCCCAGCCCGCCACCAATTCGCGTGAGCCAACCCCGATCAGCGCTGCGTCCGGCGCTCGGGTCGGGCTCCCCGATGGACATGTTTTCCAGCGCTCGCAGCAGTCGCGCCCTGATTCGATCGTACTGGGCCGCGTGCGCCTGGTCGGGTGCGGCCAGCGAGTCGGAGAGCTTCTGCATTGCCTCCGCCATCGCCACGGCCTCGTCGGGACTCATCGTATCAGCCCGGTGATAGAGACGGCCGATGGGAAGGTTTGCCGCGACGCTGAGGGTGAGCGCGATAACGAAGGTGATGAGTGTGTTCCGGCGCCGGTAGGTGAAGTCAAAGTTGCGCTGCAGCTGATCGAACGTGCGCTCCGCCTGGGTCACGTGCGGCAGAAAGCGCTCCCGGAAGTCGCCCAGGAGCGCCTCCGCATCGAGTGTGGCGGGAAGTGCCACGCTGCTGACGCCTTGTCCGGGCGTAACGGCGATATTCCACTCACGCAGAAAGGCACTCACCTCATTGGCCGTCGTAAACCCCGGCGATCCTCGCTCGGCCGCGGAGAGCTCGGAGACGAGCGTCCTCAATGCTGGCGACGGTGGTGAGGACGGAACCTTCAACAGGTCGGCCTCGAGGCGGAAAACCTCCAGCGCGCGCCGCACCCACGCCGGAGCCGTGCGCTCCATCGCGGTAACGAGTTCGGCCTGATCGAGAGGGAGCAGCTTGCCGCGGGGCCGCCGGCGCCAGAACTGAAACGGCCCATCGACTTGCAGGTCGGGCAGGACACCGGGCTTCATCAGCTGGCGCGCCCACGGCCCGATGAACGCGAAGAGCGCACGTTCATAGGCGCTGCTCTTGGTGCTGAAGAGATACTTCCAGCACTCCTGGATGACCTGCACCAGGATGGCCAGGCCGAGGAACGTCCCGGCCAGGCCCAGAATGGTTGTAAGGAGCGTCGAACCGATGATCACGAGGTGACCCCTCACTGCGGTCACTGCAAAACTACCTGCTTACCTGCCTACCCGGCCTCCCCACCCTAAGTTTCTCTCCATGCTGGTTCGCGAACTGTGGTCCGGTGGCCAGACTGGCGTCGATCGCGCCGCACTCGATGTGGCGCGGGAGCTTGGGATTCCGCACCATGGCTGGGTTCCGGCCGGCCGTCGGGCGGACGATGGCGTGATCGGACCGGAATACGATGGACTTCGCGAAACGGAGTCAGCGAACTACGCGGACCGGACCGAGCGCAACGTGCAGGACACTGACGCCACGCTGCTGCTTGGCGTGGGGCCGCTCGAGGGCGGGACTCTCTACACTCGCGAAGTCGCGGAGCGCCTCGCACGCCCATTCATGGCGGTGGACCTGGCTCACGTCGACAGCAACGAGGCTGCGCGTCGCATCCGCCGATGGCTGGCGGCACTCCCGGGCCCGGTGCGTCTCAATGTCGCGGGACCTCGCGCCAGCCGGGCGCCGACATCATATCACCTGACCAGCAGCGTTCTTCGATTGGTGCTGGAATGACGCGCCCTCGAGGATCAGGAGGGGAATTGCTGCGGATCAGCCGCCACCGACCGCACGGCCCTCAACTTCGACGTCGCGAAAGTGAGGTCCCCGCGGGCCCCACGGGGCGGGAAAGATGAAGAGGATGTTGGACGCCATCGCATACACATGTCCCTGCGGTCCGACCACTGGCGACCAGATTCCGCCTCCGACCCAGGGGAACCTGAACAGGGTGGACGAGGCGTCAGCGTTCAGGGTGTAAAACGCCTCGGACGTGGCGATGAAGACATGGGTGCGTGATGCGGCCGGCCGCGCGAGCGTTCCTCCGCCCAGCTGCACGCGTGAGGCAACCGCGTTTCCCTGAATGCCGATCGCTTCGGCGTGGACGTTCACCACGACTATCCGTCCATCGGCCGTCAGCGTCGGAGTGGTGTAGACCTTGTTCAGGCCGGTGATCGGTGACGGCGGGTTCGGGTTCGGCCCGGCAAACGCGACGCCGTCCCGCGTGCCCACGACGGTGTGCAGGTAGGGGAGTATCGTCGGACCCGTGAGCACAACGCGCGGCGCATGATCGGTGCGAGAAAGTTCGGTGAACCCCGCAGCCGGCGAGCACGATGGCCCCACGCAGAAGCGGAAGGTGATGGTGCGGCTGGAGTAGCGATCGACGACAGCGATGATGGGCGTGCTACCCTGCTCATGCGGGGCGATGGCTGCGCCGGGAAAGGGTGACGATCCCGGCCCCAGCTCACCATGCACGAACCCCCCCAGGAAGGGGAGCTCGTGAACCAACTCGGTCCAGCTGCCGCCTTCGCTTACAGCGCCGGCACTCAGGAATTCGATCCATTCGGCCACCACCCCACCGCCGGGCGAGATCGCGAGGACGTGAAGCTCAGTTCCCCCCAGCGTGGGATACAGCGCCGGAACGATGACGGCCTCGTCGGCGCCGAAGCGCCACACATTGGGCGCCGCCGATGGTCGAGGGTCCGCGGGTGTGGTGGGGAAAGGGAGTGATGCTCTCCGGTGGAGCGCCGCCACCTGGAGTGAAGCGGTAGAGGAAGGCAAGGCCGATGTTGCCGCTCGCTCCCTCGCGGTGATCGCGCATCAACGTCGAACCCACGACGTACACCGAGCCGTCTCCGCCCACGGCGGGCGTTCCATTGATCGTCTGGCCGACAGGAAGCTGCCGATTCCAGTAGGCGCTGCCGTCGGCATGCAGCGCGGTGACCTTTCCTTCCCGGTTGGCCAGGACCACCGTACCATCCGGAGCGACCGCGGGCCCGGCCAACGGCGCAAAGGTCCCCAAGCCCGGCACGCCTACTGACCCCGCACCGGCAGGCAACGTGGCGACGTCCACGAAGCCACTATTCGTCATGAACCCAGTATCAGGCGCGCCTCGCGGGTCGTCAAGGAAAGTGTTACGAAGGCGCCGCGGCCCGGCGTACCCTAAGATTCACCCATGACCAACCGCCTTGCCCATGCCACCAGCCCCTACCTGATCCAGCACGCCGACAACCCGGTGGACTGGTATGAATGGGGACCGGAGGCGCTCGAGCGCGCCCGGACCGAGCAGAAGCCGATCCTCCTTTCCATCGGCTACTCCGCCTGCCACTGGTGCCACGTCATGGCACACGAGTCGTTCGAGGACGAGCGCGTAGCCGCCCTCATGAACCGTCACTTCGTGAACATCAAGATCGATCGCGAGGAGCGCCCCGATCTCGATGAGATCTACATGGCGGCCACGCAGGCGATGAACCAGGGCCAGGGTGGCTGGCCCATGACCGTCTTCCTCACCCCCGACCAGCAGCCGTTCTTCGCCGGCACCTACTTCCCGCCCGAGGATCGTTATGGCCGGCCCGGATTCACCACGCTCCTCAACCGCGTCGCCGACCTCTGGGGCGCGGAGCGCGAGCGGCTCGTCGAGCAGGGCAGACAGCTGACGGCACTGCTGCGCGACGCGAGCAGGGCAGCCCCTGGCACGGTGGACATCGAGGATGTGATGCGAGAGGCGTTTCTCGCCTGGGAACGGAGCTTCGATCGGGTGTGGGGCGGATTCGGGCGGGCACCCAAGTTCCCGCCGGCGCAGGCAATCCGCGTGTTGCTCCGCATTGCCGTGACCCGCGCCGAGCCGGCGGCACTCCACCTGGCGACCACCACGCTCGACGCGATGGCTGCCGGCGGGATGTACGACCAGGTGGGCGGCGGCTTTGCCCGTTACAGCACGGATGAGCGCTGGCTCGTTCCGCACTTCGAGAAGATGCTCTACGACAACGCGCAGCTCGCCGTGGCCTACCTCGAGGCATGGCAGGCCACCGGGCGTCCGCACTATCGTCGCATCGCGACCGAGGTGCTCGACTACGTGCTGCGGGAGATGACTTCGTCCGAGGGCGCCTTCTGGTCGGCCACCGACGCGGACTCCGAGGGGGAGGAGGGGAAGTTCTTCGTCTGGACGCCGGCAGAGGTGCGCGAGGCGGTGGGCGAGGAGCTCGCACCGCTCGTCCTCGCGTACTACGACATTTCCGAGAAGGGCAACTGGGAGGGGAAGGGCATCCCCAACACGCCCGAGCCGCTCACCAGCGTGGCGAAGCGTCTGGGCCTGGGCGCGGATGAAGCCGAGTCACGCCTGGCACGCGCGAGGGCCGCGCTCTACGCGTTCCGGGCAAAGCGGATCCCGCCCGGTCTCGACGACAAGGTGCTGACGTCGTGGAACGGGCTCATGATCGGGGCGTTCGCGGTCGGGGCGCGCATCCTCGGCGAGCCCCGCTATCGCGACGCTGCCGAACGCGCTGCGACCTTCGTGCTCACAAAGCTGAGGTCACCCGACGGCGGGCTGCTCCGCTCCTGGCGGGCCGGCACCGCGCACCTCGACGCCTACCTCGAGGATTATGCCTTCCTCGCCGATGGCCTGGTGAGCCTCTACGAGGCCGGCGCGGATGAGCGATGGCTCCTCGAGGCACGGGCACTGGTGGAGCGGATCCGCACCCGCTTCCTCGCCGAAGATGGCGGCCTCTATTCCACGTCGGACGAGCATGAGGCGCTGCTGCTGCGGCCCCGCGAGGGCCACGATGGCGCGACCCCTTCAGCCAACGCGATGGCGGCGCTCGCCCTGATCCGGCTCTCGTATCACCTGAACGAGTTGGTGCTCCGCGTCGACGGCCGCCGTGCGGTCGAGGCGTTCGGCGCCACGCTGGTACAGCATCCCGTCGGGTTCGCGACCAGTCTGCTGGCACTCGACTTCGTGCACCGTGGACCCGCGGAACTCGCCCTGATCGGCGCGCCGGACGATCCCCGAACGGTGGCCCTCGAGCGTTCGCTGGCGAGCCGCTTTGTGCCCTATGCCGTGTACGGCCATCACGACCCCGCCGCCGGCGAGAGCAGTCTTCCCCTCCTGCAGGACAAGACGCTCGTAGGGGGAGCCCCGGCGCTCTACCCCTGTCGGGACTACACCTGCCGTCTCCCCGTCACCGATCCCGCCGAAGTGCCGCGGGTATTGAGCATCCTGGGACACGCGGAGATGAGAAGTCTCCTGACGGCGCGCCGGTGACGATTACTGCACCGAGATATGACCGGGCCATCGTCGAGGGGCCGCTGTTCCCGGCGGTCTGGAAGATCGCGTGGCCCACCATGCTGATGAACATCATCAGCGGGCTCCAGGGCATCATCGATCACGTCATGGTCGGTCATTTCGTCGGCTTCACCGGAAATGCCGCCATCGGTGTCTCGTGGCAGCTCTTCCTCGTCGTCATCATCTTCATCAACTCGATGTTCGTCGGCATGAGCGTGCTGGTCTCCCGCTTTGCCGGTGCGGGTGACGCAGACAAGGTCAACCGCACCGTCTATCAGGCCTTCCTGACGGCGATCGCTCTCTCCCTCCTGATCATGGCGCCCGTCGGTTATTTCCTCTCGCCGACGCTGCTCAACCTGGTCAATGCCGCACCCGAGGTGAAGGCGGAGGCACTGCCGTTCCTCCGGATCATGTTTGTGTTCGGCAGCGGCATACTCGTCTTCTACATGCTTGGCGGCGCGTTGCGCTCGGCGGGTGACGCCCGGACCCCGATGATCCTGGGGCTGGTGATGACGGTGCTGAACGTCGTGTTCAACGTCGTGCTCATCCGCGGGCTGGGCCCCATCCCGCGATTCGGCACCGCCGGTGCCGCCATGGGAACGGTGACCGCCTCGGGCCTCGTGTCGACGTATGCGCTCATCCGGCTCCTGCGAGGTGGCTGGGTCGTGTCGTTCCCGCGCGGCGGACATTACGGCCCTGACTGGCGCATCATCCGGGAGCTCTTCCGGTTCGGCCTGCCCACCGGAATCCAGGGAATCGCAATGAACGTCGGCGGCGTGCTGATGCTGTCGTTCATCGGGTCCCTGGCGGAGAGCGCAGCGGCACAGGCCGCGTTTGCCGTGTCGTATACCCAGCTCTTCTCTCTCATCACCTGGACCTCGATCGGGCTCATGGGCGCGGGCGCGGCGGTCGCGGGCCAGAATCTCGGCGCGGGCCATCCGGACCGGGCTGACGCTGCCGTGCATGTCGCCGCCCGCATCGGTGTCACCCTGGCCGCGTTCGTCGGCCTGTTCTTTTTCTTCTTCCCTCGCCAGCTGCTCGCGGCGTTCGGCATGAACGAGCCCGCGGTGGTCGAGATCGGCACCCAGCTCCTGCGGGTGCTCAGTGTCTCGGGCCTGTTCATCGCCGTGGCGCTGACCTACACCGGCGGGCTGCAGGGAACCGGCGACACCCGGGGCCCGCTCTACATCTCGATCGTCTCGCAGGTCGTCGTTCCGCTGGGCATCTGCTTCGTCATCCAGCGGACCGGGACGCTGCAGCCGCTCCATATCTGGCTTGCGATCCTGACCGGCCACGTGACCCGCTGTGCGTTGAGCGTCCTGCGGTTCAACCAGGGAAGGTGGCGCACGATCGCCGTGGACATCAGCGCCGGCGCCCAGTAGGCCAGGGCGGAGCTCCGGAGTCGTCCGGGGCTCCGCCCTTGCTCGACCTGTATCTCTATGGGACGTAAGGTCGTCTATGGCAGTCCGTTCGGGTCGTTCAGGTCGGCGTTCAGCACCTTGTTCGCGACCGCGCTGCCGAGCGCCAGTCCCGCCACCATGTCAAAGCGGTAATGGATTCCGCCGTACAGCCGGGACAGGCTTGCCTCCTGTGCCATCGCAGCGAGAGTGACCGCCTCCTGGGGAAAGACGGCAATGAGCACACCGCTCGATCCACCCGACACGCAGGAGTGCGCCGACGGATACGACGGATGGGGCGGCAGGCCGATCGGCAGGGTGATGAGCGGATCGGCCTGGGGCGGACGGATGAACCAGTAGGTGTACTTCGCGTCGAAGCATCCTGTCGCCGCATCAAAGACGGCGGCACTCATCATGAACATGATGCGCGCGGCCTGCGCGTCGCTCACATGGTACCGCCGGATCAGCTCCACCGCCTTGTTGTTCCACGCGGCGTTGCGCCGTCCCGACTGCTGCAGGTTCCAGTACTGGGCAATCGCCAGTTGTTCTGCCGTCCGTGTATCGGAGATCTGGCGCACCTCGCCCAGCGCGGTGAGGTACTCCGGCGACCCGAAGGCCGGTGGCGGGCCGGGGCGGAACTCGTCGCCCGACGCCAGGAAGAACGGGCGCGCGTGATAGTTGCCTCGCACGATCGGGCCGCCGGACCACTTCCAGTATCCGTCGCCGATCGGCGGCGTGCCGGGGTCGGCCAGACCAACCTGGTCTCCGGCGGCGTACGCGAGAACCTCCGCACCCACATCCGCACCCATCGCCGCCGCTTCCCCGAAGTCGTCGCTGTTGTGCCCCGCGCCCGTCGTCGGCGCGTCGGCCTCCTGCGCGGCGAGCGCGGCATCGATCTCACCCACGTTGGCGGGGAAGAACGAGCGTCAGCACCGCCGCCGAGGCGCCGCCGATGGCGGCGGATATCGAGAGGCGATCGGCGTAGCGGCGATGAAAAGTCCCGGAACTGTGATGCTGTTCGCGGCCGGCATCGTCCGCCGCTATGGCGGCGCGGTACTGCGCCATCCCGAGGTAGGCGTACATGCGGGCCGCGTCGACCGGCACCCGGTCGGCCAGCGAGGTGGCGAGTCGTGTTCCAGCTCGCGGTGGCTCCGGCGTCCTGATACTCGCTGGTTGCAGTCGTCTCATCCGACTGCTGGCTCGAACCTGTCCCGGTAGGCGTGGTTGTGGGCTCACTGCAGCCGGCAGCGAGGGTGACACCGGCCAGGATGGCCAGCGCCCGGTTGAAAGGGGACATGCGCACCTCCGTTTGGTGATGGTTGGGCCGATGGACCGTCATGACCCCCCGGGCCGGCCGTCCTATGGCGAGCCCCGCGGCCTGGGGTAGATTGGAATTACCACATCACCATTGTCTGGCCGTCACCTTGCCGTCACTTCTGGCAAGTCACCGCGATGCTCAACGCCCCAGCGGGGTGGTGAATGTTCGAGCTGCGCACTCTCGGTGGCCTGGAATTGCTCCGCACCGTCGACGGCGCCGACCACGCCATCCCGATGCAGGCGAAGCGCTTGGCCCTGCTCGCGTACCTGGCTGCACATCCTCCCAGCTCATTCCGGCGTCGTGATACCCTGCTCCTCCTGTTCTGGCCCGACCTGGACCAGGAACACGCCCGCGGCGCCCTTCGGCAGGCCCTCCATTTCCTGAGAAAGACCCTGGGCGAAAGCGCCATCCGGACCCGCGGCGAGGATGAAATCGCGCTCGACTCCTCGGAACTCCGGTCCGACTCCCGCGCACTCGAGTCGGCGGTGGCGACCGGTGATCCGGAGTCGGCGATCGTGCTCTATCGGGGCGATTTCCTCGAGGGTGTCTTCGTCTCCGACGCGGCCCCGGAACTGGAGGACTGGATCTCGGCCGAGCGGTTGCGGCTGCGTGGAATCGCCGCCAGGGCGGCCTGGATGGCGTCGGAGCTGCCCGCCAATCGGGACAAGGTGGGAGAACTGGTGCGCCGGGCGGTGCACTGGAGCGGCGACGACGAGGCGCCTTGCGGCGGGGGCTGAAGATCCTCGATGGGATGGGTGACCGGGCCGGGGCCGCGGCGCTCTATGACGAATTTGCGCGGCGCGTTGCCCGTGAATTCGACGTGGAGCTGTCGGCCGAGACGCGCAGCGTGATTCGGGCGCTCCGTGCGAAGCGCGCGTCTGGCCAGCATGACTTGCCGCCGGCCGGATCCCCGGTGCCGGCTGCGGGCGCGACTGCCTCACCGCACGCGCAGCCTGCCGAGCTGGAGCATGTGTGCCGGCGCGGTACCAGTGTGGCGTCCCCGGAAGAACTCTGATCCTCGCGGGGATCGCCGGCGCGCTGCTGATGCTGGCGCTCGCCGCCTACATCGGACCGCGCGGTGATGCAGCGCGACCCGTGTCCACCACCATCGTCGTCAAGCCCTTTCAGGTGTCGGACACCGATTCCACGCTCGCCTGGCTGAGTGATGGCATCGTGGAGTTGCTGACCGTCCGGCTCGGTTGGAGCGGGGGGTGTGGGTGCGGGCCGCCGCGTGGAGGGCAATGTTACGGGAACAAGTCAGCACCTGATCCTGAGCGCCTCGCTTTCCTCAGTCACCGGTTCGGCATTGGCGACGCGCGCGGTTTCCGAGGGACCGGCCGACAGTCTGCCTCAGGTGGTCGATCGACTGGCTGCCCAGCTGCTCGGCTTGGCGGCAGGGATGGAAGGGGCGCAGCTGGCATCGCTCACCAGCGCTTCACTGCCGGCCATCCGTCTTTTCCTTGCCGGTCAGGCTGCGTTGCACCGGGCTGACATCGAGGGCGCCGTTCGGTTGTTCCGCGAGGCGATCGACCTGGATTCGTCCTTCGCGCTCGCGGGCTTGCAGATCTGCCGAATGGCTTTGGTGACCGTCCAGGCAGGGCGGGAAGGTGCCTGTCGCATCGCGCTGGCCGGGAGGGACCGGCTGAGCCTTGCCGATCGGGCCCTGTTGAATGCGAGCCCCATGGAGTTGGTCAGCGAGGCAGAATTGTTCGCCGGACTGAACGCCGCAGTCCGGGCCTACCCCGGTCGCCCCGACAACTGGTATGCCCTCGGCGATGCCCACTTCCTTGTGGGTGGACTGGCCGGCGAGGAGCGCTGGGCTGAGCGTGCCGACAACGCGTATCGGAAGGGATGGCTGGTGGACTCGGTCGAAGCAGCCGCAATGGGTGAGTCGAGGATTGCGGAGCCGATACTGGAGATGGTCGAGCTGGCACAGATGCGGCACGACACGGCAGAAGTCATGCGTCTTGTGGAATCGGCGCTCGCCGTGGACAGCACGAGCGACCGGGCACGGGTGCTGATGTGGCATCGAGCGCTGGTGATGGGCGACTCGGCGCGGGCCGCCTACTGGAAGGGCTTCGACAGCGCCAGCCAGAAGGTGACGCAGCGCATCGTCATATTCATGGTATGGACCGGCATCGGCGTCATTGACAAGGACAGGGCGTGGTCCGCGGACGCTGTCCGCCTCCGGGCGCACGACCCTGGGTACACGACCTTCGCGTTCTCCCTTGCGGCGCTGAACGCGGGCAGGCCGGACGACATTCCGCGTCCGGGCCCGAGCCATGGCTACGAGGCCAACAACGTGCACCGGCAACGGATCCGGTGGGCGCTTTCCTGGGACGGCGACACCACCGTGGCGCTAGAGTCGGTACGCCTGCTCAGCCGGTCCATCGAAGCCCCGGCGTCGGGCGAGGGCGCGTTTCAGCAACTCTTCGACATCTGTACGGTGGGCGAGTGGCAGGCCTCGCGGGGAGACTACACTGCGGCGGCGGCGGCGATTTCCCGGCTCCGTCAGGCGCGCGTTGATTCCCTGATGACTGACGCGGGCCGGACAGCCCGGTATGTGAGCTTCTGCGCGACGCTGCTCGACGCAATGCGGGCGTCGGGGCTGGGCCTGCCGGGTGCGCGAGAGAAGGTGGCGGCGGCGGACTCGGTGGCGGGGGAGTTCATCTTTGTGATCTGCTGCTACGAGAGGTTGGGCGACGCGAACATCCAGATTGCGCGGCTGTGGGAGAGGCAGGGGGACCTTCACGCTGCGCTGCGCGCGGTAGCCCGGCGCGCCGAGCGCTTTGGCCGGGCCCCGCTGTATATGTCGACTTTCCTTCGCGAGGAGGGCCGGCTTGCCGCGCTGACCGGGGACACTGCGCGCGCGGTGCGCGCATATCGACATTACCTTGCGTACCGGGACAACCCCCAGGCCTCCCTGAAACCGGCCGTCGATTCGGTCCGGCGGGAGCTTGCTGCGCTGGAGAATTAATACAGCGACGAGGGGCCGAGGCCCACCGCGCTGACCTGAAAACGCAGATACCTATGCCCGCTCCCGCCGCCGATTTGCTCCACGTCGCCGGACCCGCGCTTCCCGATACGCCCCGGGTCCTGACGCCGGAAGCACTCGCTTTCATAGCCGATCTCCAGCGCCGATTCGGTCCCGGGCGTGAGGCCTTGCTGGAGACCCGGCGAGCCCGCCGCCGCGCGTTCCGGGAGGGGGCCCTCCCCGATTTCATCCGCGAGACCATCAGCATCCGCGAAGGACCCTGGCGCGTAGCGCCGGCGCCGGCCGATCTCGACGACCGGCGGGTCGAGATCACCGGCCCGGTGGAGCGCAAGATGATGATCAACGCCTTCAATTCCGGGGCGAAGATCTTCATGGGCGACTTCGAGGATGCGCTCTCTCCCACGTGGGAGAACGTGATCGCCGGTCAGGGCAACTGCCAGGACGCCGTCCGACGCACCATGACATTTGCCGCGCCCGACGGACGGGAGTACCGGCTGGCCGAGCGGATCGCGACCCTGGTGATACGACCGCGTGGCTGGCACCTGATCGAGAAGCACGTGCTCCTTGCCGGCGCCCCGGTCTCCGCCAGCCTGTTCGATTTCGGGCTCTACTTCTTCCATAACGCCGCCGAACTTCTCCGCCGCGGCAGCGGTCCCTACTTCTATTTGCCGAAACTCGAGGGCCACCTCGAGGCTCGGCTCTGGAACGACGTCTTCATCCATGCCCAGGACGCGCTGGGAATTCCCCGTGGAAGCATCCGCGCAACGGTCCTGATCGAGACGGCACTTGCCGCCTTCGAGATGGAAGAGATCCTCTACGAACTCAGGGACCACGCCGCAGGACTCAATGCCGGCCGCTGGGATTACATCTTCTCGATGCTCAAGAATTTCGGGCACCGGCCCGAGTTCGTGCTTCCCGACCGGATGCAGGTGACCATGACCGTGCCGTTCATGCGGGCATACACCGAGCTGCTGGTCCGCACCTGTCACCGGCGCGGCGCGCACGCCATCGGCGGCATGGCCGCATTCATTCCGTCCCGCAAAGACGCGGTGGTGAACGCGGCGGCGTTGATGCGGGTGACGGAGGACAAGACCCGCGAGGCAGGCGACGGGTTCGATGGCTCCTGGGTGGCGCATCCCGACCTGGTCGGTGCGGTGCTGGATGTCTTCAACGCGAAACTGGGGAGTCGCCCCAACCAGAAGGACCGGCTTCGGGAGGATGTCCACACCACCAGGCACGCGCTGCTGGACGTCGGCATCCCGGGCGGCCAGGTGAGCGAGTGGGGGATGCGGACCAACATCCGCGTGGCGCTGGAGTACATCGAGAACTGGCTGGACGGGCGGGGTGCGGTCGGCATCAACAATCTCATGGAAGACTCAGCTACCGCCGAGATCTCCCGCACCCAGCTGCAGCAGTGGGTGAGGCAGGGGGTCACTCTGGCCGATGGCCGGCCCTGCACCCGCGAACTCTACCGCTATTTCCGGGAGGAAGAGACCGCGCAGCTCGCGGCCACAGCCGGAAGCACGGCGCGACTCCAGCGCTCAACGGAGCTGCTCGACCACCTGGTACTTGACGAAGCACCGGAGGAGTTCCTCACCCTCCCGGCCTACGAGCACCTGGGTTGAGGAACTGAAGCGCCGCGTTCAATGGTCGAGGTGAAGCCGCAAGTGAGTGGCGGCGTACGCTCGCCACGGACGCCACCGCTCCGCCAGGTCCAGCAGCGCTGCCTCACTCGCGACGCCGGCGGCGCGCTGCAGCGCCGGCTCCGCCGCGGGAAACGTGTCGGGCCAGTGCAGCGCCCGCAGGACGATCGCCCTGGCGGTGCGTTCATCAATGCCGCAGCCCTCGGTCAGGGAGCGGAGAGTGGACGGTACGTCGGAGCCCGGCTCGAGGTGGAGCTTCCGGTCGGCGACCGCGCGGGCCAGCGCGATGATTGCAGTCCGCTCGGCGTGGGGAACACCGAGCCGGGCGAGCGCCGCCGCACCGTCTGCGACCCGAACTGCCGTCACGCCGAGACGGTTCAATGCGGGAATTCCGGTCTCGATCGGCTCGCCCAGTGCCTCAGTCACTCGTCCGGCGAGGTCGGTTGCCGCCTGGCGCGAGTGGGCGCCTTCCCTGATCACTTCACGCACGGCGAATTCGAACCCGTCGAACACGCCGGGGACGCGGAGCCCCGGCCGCCGGGAGACCAGCTCCGCAAGCCCCGCTCCCGCCAGATGAGCGTCGATGACCACCGGCTCCGCATCCAAGTCGAGCAGCTGGCGCAGTCGGGCCAGAAGTGGCATGAGTGCCGGCAGCAGTGAAACCGACACATCGATACTGACGTGCGTCATGTCCCCCGCATGTTCCAGCACCACCAGGCCCCGGTGCCCATCGAGCCCGGCAGTCCGGGCGTAACGGCGCCCCTTGATCAGCTCCACGCCGGGCGTTGCATCCGCTCGCAGCATGGCCATCAACGCGTCCCATGCAAGTGGCAGCCGGTGTCCCAGCGTCAGGTGCACCATGTCGTCCGGCCGACCGGCATCGGTGGCCGGCAGGTGCCGGCGCAGTGTGCTGGGATTGAGCCGGTAACGCTCGCGGAACACGGCGTTGAAACGCCGGAGACTCTGGAAGCCGCTCGCGAAGGCGATCTGCGTCACCGGCAGTGGCGTGTCCGTGAGCAGGCACTTGGCTAGCAGCAGGCGATGGGTCTGCGCCAGTGCGACCGGCGACACGCCCAGTTCCTTCTCCATGGCGCGCCGGAGCTGGCGCTCGCCCACGCCGAGCTCGCTCGCCAGCTCACCGACCCCCCGCCCATTCAGCGCTCCGGCGGCGATGCGAGACGCCGCCGTGTGCGCCAGGCGCGGCACCGCGTCCATCAGCGCGCAGCCAGGCGCCAGTTCGGGCCGGCAGCGGAGACAGGGACGGAACCCCGCTTCCTCGGCGGCGGCGGCCGAATCGAAGAAGCGGCGCCGCCTGGGATAGGAGACACGCGTCGGGCAGACCGGCCGGCAGTAGATCCCCGTGGTGGTGATGCCCACGAAAAAAAGGCCGTCGAACCGGGCATCGCGCGAGTCGAGCGCGCGATGGCACGCCGTGGGATCGAGCGCCAGGCTTCGCGTGGTCGCAGTCATGCGGCGAACCTACGGCGTACCCGCGAACGGGGTTGCCACGAAGGTGCGAACCTCGCCGGTCACGGTGTTGCGCACCCGGCCCGTGATCTGCCCGGCATCGTTGATGTCCTGGGCCGACTGGAGAACGTCGGGGCTCTTTGTTCCCGCGAGATCGTTCAGGTTCATCATGACCCCGTTCTGCCACAGGAAGGCGCGCGACCCGTTGGCGCCACCAAAGGAGACGCCCACCACCTCACCCCTTGCATTGATCGCGAAGGCTTCGCTGAAGAGGTCTCCCGGGAGCGTGCCCAGGTCCGTGGCCGCGCGCTGCCATATGTCCAGAGGAAGGCGCGCGAGATGAACTCGCCCTGGGCGTCGCCCGGCTCGTCCGGGTTGGAGAACCCGACGACGTCACCCCGCTGGTTGATGGCCATCGGCGTGTGCCAGCTCACGCCGCCGAGGTTGGGGATTTCGGTCACCTTGCCATGATCCCAAAGCACTGCGTGGCGGGCGCTGAAGCGTCCAACCGCCTGGTCACAGTCCCCTGAGATTCCGACTGCCTGGCCCCGCTCGTTGATCGCGGTGGCGGCGGACGTCGAGTCGCCCGCGAATGGACTGAGCTCGGTCATGGTCCCTGCGTTCGGCTCCCACAGGGCCGCGCGGAACTGCAGGACCATGGTTCCAGTGCAGGTGGGATCATGCACCAGCGTTTCCGCCCACCCGACCACCTGGCCCAGGTTGTTCACCCCCGTAGCGAAGCCATGCGTGCCGCCGAAGGTGGGCAGCCCCCGCATGACGCCATTCTCCCACACGAACCCGCGACAGATGAGGCCGGTCACGGGCAGAAAGCCCCCTGCCTCGCAACTCCAGTCCTCTTTCAGCGGGTCTGGATCGGCGGTCTGGGAGATGCCGACGATCATGCCCCCGGCGTTCTGGCCCGGCCAGGGCACGGTGCTGTTTGGCCCGCCGAGCGTATTGAGGTCGAGGATTGACCCGTTGATCCACCGCGCCGCGTGCCGCGCCGGCGCCCGTCAGGGACCATCCCGCAACCGTCCCTTCGTTGTTGATGGCCATGCCCCGGCTCTGCGTTCCACCCAGCGACGGGAGCTTGACGATCACGTACTGCGCTCCCGGCGTCCGAACGGTGAGTGCCTCGGGCGGTTGGGCAATTTTCGCTTCGTCGCCGCAGCCGGCCAGGGCCGCGATCAGGATGGCGCTGGAGATGTATCGCATGGGAATCTCCCCGGTGTTGAATACGGAACGAGCGACCCGGCATGGTACGCTCGTCACTGTTCCTCCACCGTAGCGCGTGGCCCGGTCGGGCGCCCGCCGCATTCGGACCTGCAATCCCCGGCACCCATGTCCCGGTTTCGGGGGTGGTCAGTATTCGGACATCTTTCGCGCCCAGACCGTAAGCGCTAGGCTTGCAAAGACAGCCAGGGCCAACTCGATCGTGTCGGGGAGCGGGGCATATGCGCGCGAGGATTACCACAACGGTGGCGGCGGGCCTGCTGGGCCTCATCGCCTGCAGCGATGGATCGGCACCCGGTGGGGGCGGCGGCAACCGGGAAGCGGCACTCTTCGACGGCATCGCCGACTCGATCGGAGAGTCCGGCGACGGCTGGCGCGCGGAAGCCCTCCACCATGCGGCGGAGCTCGTGCGACTTATCGGGGATCCCACCACCGTCACGCTGACCATCGACGGCCAGAGTCGCCAGTTCCACGCGGTGGCGGAGGAACTCGATGTGCCGCTGATGGTGTGCTCGTGGCCCAGCGATAGCGGCGTCGTGCCTCCCGATGGCGGCGGGGGCGGGACAAGCGGAGGCGGGACTCCGGCGGTGGGACGGTGGCGGTGGGACATACGATGACCCGCCACCGCCCATGCCACCGGACAGCGGCGGTAGCAGTGGCGGTGGCGGTGGCGGAACCGACCCCGGCAGTGGCACGTGCGAACCGCAAGGCAGTTACCGGATGCGCACCCTCATCGCCTGGGAGCCCGAGCACATGGCCGAGGTCGTGCGCCTGGTGGCGGACCTCGGAAGCGGACAGGTGGAGCCGACGGTGCCCGACCCCATGGCGGGTCCGGCCTTCGGCGGCACGCCCGATGGAGCCGTCCCTCCAGTGCCCGGCGATTCGACCGTTACCTCACCCCCCGTCGAGCCGGGACCCGGCTTCATGGGCGAGTACCTCGTGCGCGACGAGGGCATCTGGTGGTCGGTGAACGGCTCCCAGGAGAACACGCTCGAGCAGGAAGGCGGCGACTGCGTTCAGGAGCTCGCGACGTTTGACTGGGCCGAGTTCCGCTGCGAGGCGATCCAGCTGCACTTCCGGTTCACGATGACGGTGCAGCGGTTCGAAGTGCTGCCGATGGAGGGGTGGAACCCGCGGGACAGCGTCGTGCCGGCACCGGCGCCGGAGTCGAAGGTGATCACGATGGAACCAGCCACCGTATCGGGCGCTCGGCTGACCATTCTGCGCTGGACGATGCCGCCGATGCCGGTGGACTCGGCACCGATGCCGCCACCACCGGGACCTCCCGTGCCTGCGCCCATGCCGATGCCCGCGGCCCGATGAGGCGCCGCTGTTCTCAGTAGATCCGGATGATCCGCGCTACTGAGGGCACCCCATTGGAGTCGATCAGGAAGAGCATGTAATGCCCGGGAGGTGCCAGGTTCGCGCTTACCGGCGCGTTCACCAGCACGCTCGAGGCTCCCGCCACTGCAATCGTCAGGTTGTTCATCCGCTGGTTCTGGTTGAACGCGTGCGTCACTGACGACAATCGAATCCATGTTGCCCGCACAATCGACGCAGCAGCAGGTGTCTGGACCGTGAACGCCTGTCCGTATGACACTTCGGCCGGCGCGTCGGTGATCACCGGCCTCGTCGCCAGCGTGCCATCGAGCCGGTACAGGTATGGGGGAGTGAAGATCTCCGCCGTATAGTCGTCGGCCAGGCCTGACGCCGCGGGTTGTCCGCTCCCCGCCGAGAGGATGCGCCCATCGGGCAGGAGGATGGCCGTCGAGTGATAGACCCGGTGGTGCGCCATGCCGGCGAGCGGCGTCCACTGCTCCGTGACCGGATCCCACCTCTCCGGGGTGAGCACCCTGCTGTCGGTGGGCGCAACGTTGAACCCCGCCGAGTTGGTGCCGCCGGTCACCAGCACAGAGCCGTCGGCCATGAGCGTGGCATTGAGCTGCCGGCGCGGCACCGCCATCGGTGCCACGGAGCGCCACGCGGCACCGGCCCCGGCGTTGATGTCGATCACTTCGGCGGTCTCCGTGGGTGTTCCGCCACCCACCAGCAAGATCTTCCCCGCGTCGTACATCACCGCCGAGCCGTAGTCGCGCGAAGCCTGGGTGCTCATCGGGCCATTGGTCCAGCCGCCGGTACCGGATGTATTCAGCCAGGCCGTCTGCTGGTCCGGTCCGGCCATGAACGCCCGGCCATCAGGCGCGGCGAACATCATGGGATACAACTGCACGAAGCGGCTCGCCGAAGTGAGCGGGCGCCAGTTTCCGTCCTGCCACACCTCGGGAATACGGTTTGCCAGCGCGGCGGTGTCCGTGCCCGAGATCGTGAGGACCTCTCCGCTCGCCAGCGTGGTGTTGGTGGGATACCAGCGGCCGTTCTGCATGTCGGGGCCCTGGGTCCAGCCGGCTGATACATCGTAGATGAAGGTCGTCTTGGTGCCGTACAGGTCCGCCCCGGCGTGTCCCCCGCTCACGAGCAGCCTGCCATCGGGCAGCAGGGAGTGACCGCTGCAGAAGAGGTCGCCCGGCTGGCTGGTACTCTGGAACACTGTCGGATCGGTGGGATCCCAGAGAACGGGGACACCGCTGTTCGGCATGCGCCCAAAGGTGAGGACCTTGCCGTTCGGCAACAGGTGCGCGTGGATCGCG
This sequence comes from uncultured Gemmatimonadales bacterium, assembly GCA_963789925.1. Taxonomy (GTDB): domain Bacteria; phylum Gemmatimonadota; class Gemmatimonadetes; order Gemmatimonadales; family GWC2-71-9; genus JAGGAG01. The sequence goes on along the minus strand of CAWBMQ010000003.1, from coordinate 168,365 downwards.
ACGGCCGGCCACGCAAACGGTGGCGCCCAGCTGCCGACCTTGAACTCGTCCGCGCTGGTCGCGAACGAGACCACCACGACCTGCGGCTCACCCATCGCCACGACACAGCTTCCCGTCATTGTGCCGCCACCGGTGCCGCTCGAGTCGCATCCGGCGCCCGACCATGCCTTGACGTAGCTCCCCGCCGTGGCCGAAGCGGTGAGCGTGACGGATGCACCGGCGGGGAATGACGCCTCGCAGCTCGTGCCGGCAGAACCGCCGCTGATGGCGCAGGCAATCACTGCGGGATTCGACGTCACGTTACCGCTGCCGTTCGCTGCGCCCTGTACGGTCAGGCCGAAGGTGCTCGGTGGCGCCGAGAACGCCGCGGCAACCTCTCGATCGGAGCTCATGGTGACCTGGCAAAGCAGCGGATTATCGGTGACCGGCGCATCGCACCCGGTCCACACGACCGCGCCGCTCGGCGGGGCGGTAGCGGTGATGGCGACCACCAGGCTCGAGTCGTAGTCCGCGGCGCAGGTACCGCTCGTCGTCGCTTGTCGCGCACTGTAGCTGACAGCGCAGGCGATGCCCCCACGGTTTGCCGTGACGGTCCCGTTCGCGGTGCTGCCGGTTCCAGCGAGTACCAGGTGGAACGTCTTGACGGGTTCGGGCGGCGGAGGGGGTCGGTGGATTCGTGGCAGGCGTACAGCAACACTGTGGCGGCCGCCATTATGATGGCCGCCACTGATATGAGACGATGCGACCGTTTTCCGGGCGTGCGACGCGTAGTTATTTCCCGTGGGTTGGTCCCACTGCACGGAGCAAACCCCGAGCCAAAAACACCTCATCGGCGATCTACGCGCAAGTCCTCCGTGACGGGCGGGGAAGCACCCGCGCCAGGCCCCCTCCCCGGTCTCACGGCGCTGGGTGGCTTGCGCAACCCTCCTGCACGAACGTGTCGGCGATCGACATGATGCGCCAACCCTGCGCCGTCTTGAGCAGCTGCACCGCATCCACCCCGCAGTGACTGAACGTCTGCCCGAAATGGAAGTCGTACTCCGCCCACACCGTCGCGAGCGTGCCGCTCACCCGGACCTGCGGATTGAACGCGCGCTCCGTCCAGTCCGCCCGCTTGTCCCCGGCCACGAAGGCGGCGAACTCAGCGGCCGTGATGCGCTGCACCTGCGGCGGTGCACCATCGCGACCCGGGCGCATGCCCACCAGGACCGCCTGCGAGTCGAACACCTGGCGCATCGCCGCGGTGTCCTTGGTGCGCATGGCATCGAAGAGGCGCTGCACCACGGCGAGCACTTCCTGCTCATCGTCGACGGACCTGGCTGAACCGGGCGCCGCCGCCTTCTCCTCGACTGGCGCAGTGATCGCCACCCTGGCCTTCTGCTTGAGCTCGTCCAGTTGCGCGGTGTCGTACCACACCCCGGCCGCGGCCACGCCAACGATCGACATCGTGTTCCTGATGTCGGTGAGCGGATTCGCCGAGAGAAGCAGCATGTCCGCCCGCTTCCCCACCTGAATCGTCCCCTGGTCGCTGGCCGCGCCCAGCCACATCGCCGGTACCACAGTCGCTGCGCGCAGTGCCTGGTACGGTGTCAGCCCGGCCGCCACCAGTGCCTGCAGTTCGCGATGCAGCATCCATCCGTATGCCATCAGGCCGCCGGGACCGTCCGAACCTGCCATCACCTCGCCGCCCGAGTTCACGATGCCGAGGATCATCCGGTTCCGCAGCTGCTGGTATCTCGCGCGCTGTGCTGCCGTCGGCGGGTTCTTCCAGTAGAAGTTGCGCGACCGCTCCCAGGGCCCCAGCATCGCCGGCGGGAGGTAGGCGTAGTCAGGGCGCGCCTTGATTTCCGCATCGGTGTACTGGGTGGCAAACCAGGCGTTGAAGAACGCCGCCGTAGGCGTGACGTACACCCCGGCTCGCGCCGTGGCCGCCGAGATCGAGTCGAGCTTCCGCTCATCGACGTATGCGAGCGACTTCCAGTTGGCGACGCGATACGCTCCCACATCGCTCACCGAGACCCGGCTCGGTGCCGAGTCGGCGAGCACCGTCTCCATGTAGTTGTCGAGGTGCTCGATCTGCTGTCCCGCCGCCAGTGCCATCGGAACACCCACCCGGGGATCGACGTGTCCCGTCACCCGCATGCCCATGGCGGCCGCTTCGGCCATGATCGCGGCATACACCTCGGGCGTGATGTTGGTGGTGAGCTTGATGAAGTCGTACCCCGATGCGTTCGCGGCCCGCACCGCCGCGCGGGCTTCCGCTGCGTTCCGCACCAGCAGCGTATTCGCACCCGAATCGCCCGAAAGCTGTGGCGATGACACCCAGAGCCGCGGACCCGGCAGTGTCCCCTCGCGCACGGCGCGCTGCAGCTCGAGGTGCTGCGGCCGGCCGATCTGCAGCCGCGCGGAGGTGGTGCCGAGTGCCAGGTAGAGACCCAGTTCCGCCGGCGCCGCCGCTTCAGGGGCATACTCGTCGGCGAAGAGGTGCGCGTGCATGTCGGTGAGGCCCGGCATCAGGTACATCCCGCGCCCATCGATGCGCTTCGCGTCTGCCGGCACCGGCGTGCTCGACGACGGACCCACCGCCGCGATGCGCCCCCCGCGAACCACGACGGTCGCGTTCCGCATCGGCTGATCGCTGGTCATCGTGAGGACGGTGACGCTGGTGATCGCGAACGGCGCGGGATCCGGCCCGTCAGTCGCGAGGAACCGGGCGCCGGTGGCGGCCGCCAGGAGCAGGGCGGTGGTGATGAGCATCATGACCTCGCAGGGAGAACCGGGCAGGGCGGTGCGGGGCGCACCGGCTGCGGGTGCTACTCCCTACGGGAGTCGGTGGTGTCGGCTTGACTCGGAGCGCCCTTCGGCGCGTAACGGCAGCACTGTACACCACTTCGTGCCGGTCAATCCATAGATCGGGGCTGAATGCATCGGAAAGCCGGGCGTGCGCCATCGCAGCCCGGGCGCGCGCTGCGACGGGATCCGTTTTCACCGCGCGAATAGCCGCGGCGATGGCGGCCGGATTTTCCGACGGGACCAGCAACGCTTCCGCTTCCGTCACCACGTCGGGCACTCCCCCCACCCGCGTCGCCACGACCGGGACGCCGGCCGCCATGCTCTCGAGCAGCACGATGGGCGTGCCCTCGGTGCGCGACGTGAGTGCCAGCGCGTCGAAGGCGGCGAACAGTGGCCAGGCGTCGTCGGATGTCCCAGCAGCCGCAGCCGGCCGGCGCTGATCAACGCGGCGGCCTGGGCTTCCACGGCCTGCCGTTCGAAGCCATCGCCGACGACCACGGCCGTCACGCCGGCATCGGCGAGCCGCTCGATGGCCGCCACGAACACGTCGGGGCCCTTGGCGGGAATCAGGCGGCCGACGAACGCCACCACGAAGCCGTCGGCCGGCAGGCCGAGCCGCGCGCGTGCGGCCGCGCGATCCAACGCCGGGGCCAAGCGCGGTACCCAGGCGTTCGGCACCAGGTACAGCAGCTCGCGCGGCACGCGCGCTTTGGCCAGCTGGTCTACGATGGGCCGCGACACGCAGATCACGCCGTCCAGCCAGCGGCGCAGCGCAAACAGCTCGATCCATTCATAGAAATTGGTGCGCAGGCCCATGCGACTCGAACCATGCATGGTGGTGACGATCGCCGCGCCGGACTTGCGGGCCACCGGCGCGTCCAAAAGATCGGGACGATAGCCGTGGGTGTGCACGACGTCCGGCTTGAAGGCGGCACACAGCTCCCTTACTCGACGCCGCTCGGCGAAATAGGCCCGGGCCGGCATCACGACCAGGTGGACCGGCACGCCGGCCTCGCGCAACGGTCCGGGGAAGGGGTGGTCTTCATGGTGCGGCTCGACGACGCACACCACGCCGACTTTCGTGCCGCGCTGGTGCTGGCGGATGGCCACCGACTGGACCACGCGTTCCAGTCCGCCGACCGGCGCCGGCGCGGCGATGTGCAGGACGGAGGGCGCCCCGTCAGCCAAGCGTGGGCGGCCCGGTCAGCACGCGGCTCCGTCGGGAACGATGCGCTGCTGGTGCAGCCAGCCGGCCGTGAGCGGCAGCGAGCGTGCCATGGGAAACGCAGGTCGGTAGCCCAGCACCCGCTCGGCCTTGCCAGTCTCGAACGACACGACGCGGCCGTATAGATCGAATTCGGCGGGCGCGGGCGTCCGCTTGATCAGCTTCTCGGCAAACTTCATCACCTTCCGGGCCGCGTCGGAGCGCTGGTACAGGCCCATGATCTGCGGCTCGAAGTGCTTGATGGCGAGCTTGGCGGATTTGCGGACCGGGCCCATCAGGCTCGTCGTAACGTGGGCCGCCGCCGCGCCCTGGACGACCAGTGGCGGGAGGCCCAGCGCCGCGTTCAGTGAGCGGAAATACTCGTTCCACGTGGGCCGCTCGGGGCCGTTTATGTTGAACGCCTCACCCTTCGCGGCTTCGATCGTGAGCGCCAGCTTGATGGCTTCGACCAGGTCGTCCACGTACACCAGGTTGCAGGTGCCCTGGCAATCGCTTTCCGGCAGCCGCCACGGTTGCACCTGGAGCCGCTCGGCTACCTCGACTGTCCAGGCGGCGCTGAACGGCCCGTGCACCAGCGCCGGTCGGAGCAGCGCAATGGGCGCGCCCTTCGCGATAGCTTCGCAGCACACCTTCTCGGCCTCGATCTTCGAGTCGCCGTACTCGCGTCCGGTCATCACGTACGGCTTCGTCTCGTCCAGCGACCCGGTGGACCGTCCGTAGACGTCCACCGTGCTGATGTGCACGATACGCCGAACGCCGGCCTCGGACGCGGCGCCCATGATGGCACGAGTGCCTTCGACTGTCACGCGCGCCGACCCCACGGCGCAATGGATCACCGCCCAGGCACCCTGGACAGCCTTGCGGGCCTGCACAGGATCGGTGATGTCGGCCTGCACGATCTCGACCGGCAGGCGGCCCAGGCGCGCGGCGCTGGACCAGCGGCGCACGCCGGCTCGCACATTCGCGAAGCCTGTCTCGTGCAGTAACTCGACAACGCGTCCGCCGATGAAGCCGCCGGCGCCGGTGACCAGCACAGTGCGCGAGCGGTCGGCGCCAACGGTTACCGCGGGAGCGTTCCAGGCCTGCGGTACTCGCTTGCGCCTGGTGTAGCAGGCGTCGATCAGCGTGATGCCCGGCACTACGTCGCGCCCCGACACGAGGGGGGCCGCCTTGCCCTGGACGGCAGCGACGAAGTTGTGCACCAGAATGTCGGCAAAGCCGCCCCACTCGGCGGGCTTGTCGCCGGCCTTCACCGTGATGCGCCGGCCGGAGCGGTCGGCCTGCGTGAGCGTCTTCCAGTTGTAAATGCCGCCCTCCAGCGACCCTGTCTCGCCCTCGATGCGGAAACCGTTGTCCGGGAACCTGGTCAGCCAGCTGAGGCGCACGTCGGCCCGGCAGCCATCCTTTTCCAGCACCACGTGCGCGTCGGCTTCAGTGCCGCCGTCGGCATCGTCCTCGTAGTCCACCAGCGCAGGCGTCCCGCCCAGCCACCAGCACACCTGGTCAATGGCATGCGCGCCGACGTCGAACAGCACGCCTCGGCCACCGGCCGCCGCGCCGAAGTACAGCCCGAGGCTGCGGGCCAGTCGAACTTCTCTCCCCAACGGAACGTGAGGCTTTTCGGCTTGCCGATGGCGCCGGCCTTGAGCAGCTCATTCACTTTCCGGCCGGCGGGCCATAGGCGGTGCGTGTTGTTCACCGCGATCGGTACCCCGGTTCGTTCGGCAGCCTCTACCAGCTCCTGCACCTCGCGGACGTTCTGGGCCAGCGGCTTCTCGCACAGCACGGCGACGCCGGCCCTCAGACAGTCCATCGCCACTGCGTGATGAAACCGGGGCGGCACCAGCACCAGCGCGCCCTTGACCTCGGACAGCACCGACCGGTGGTCGGTGGCATGGCGCTGGATGTCGAACTTCCTTGCCAGGGCCTGGGCGCGCCCGGCGTTCCGGTCCACCAGCACCAGGCGCTCCTTGAGCACCGGAATCCGGCACAACGCCGGCAGGTGGAACATCTCGGCGATGGCGCCGCAACCGATAACGGCCAGCGGTGGTAAGGTCTGCGAATCGGTCGTCAATGGAGCCGAAGCGTTGAAGGTGCCCCCGGTGGCTTGCCTTTTGAACCACCATAGCTCAGGCGGCCATGGCCGGGCAATTGTCATAACCGGCATGTAAGTTGTGAACGGCCGTGTGTCGCATCCCCCGCGGCCGACCTCAGGGCCTTCGCGATGGCAAGGGAGCACACGGCGCATGAGCGGCCTCGGCTGGGCAATGGCGTCAATCCCGCTTGTGGTGTTGCTATGTTGCCTTGCACTTTACCCGGCGGCGCTGATTCTCGCATCGCGCAGGGCTGCCTCGCCCCTTTCGCGCCAGTGCTCCGGAGGTACTCCGGAGCACATCAGCGTGATCATCCCTTGTCATAACGAAGCCGCAGAGCTCGAAGGAGCAATTGCGGCATTGCTGGCCCAGCAATGGCCCGCAGTGCCGCAGATCATCGTCGCGTCGGATGCGTCGAGCGACGCGACCGACGCGATCGCTCTCACGCACAGGGATGCTGGTGTGACGCTGTACCGACACGAACCGCGCGCTGGCAAGACCGCAGTCGAGAACAGCCTCGTCGGCAAGGTGACCGGTGACATCATCTTCTTCATGGATGCCGCGTCGCGGCCCGCACCTGGAGCGGCTGCCATCATGCTTCGAGCCTTCGTCGATCCGGCGGTGGGCATCGTCTCGAGCCGGGACGTGCTCTCGTATGGAGGCGGAAAGACGCGCGCGTCACAGGTTGAAGCGGTGTACTTGTCGTACGAGATGTGGTTGCGCGACTTGGAGACACGGGTGGGCGGGATCGTCGGTGCCAGTGGCAGCCTATATGCCGTGAGGAAGGAATTCTTCGACGTCATCGCGCCGCACACGACCCGCGACTTCGCAACCGTCCTGCTGGCGCATCATCGCGGTTTCGTGGCGGTGGCAGCATCGGCCCGATGCAGCGTCCGGCCGGCGGCCAGCCTGGAAAGCGCACAGAAGCGGCGCAGTCGCACGATGACGCAGGGCATGGCGACTCTGCTGCATTATCGCCACTGCGTTCACCCTATGGGTGGACCGGGCTTCGCGGCCAGGCTGTTCTGCCACAAGGTGGCGCGCTGGCTGGTGATACCTGCGGCGTTCCTGGGCGGCGTCGCCTGGTTCGCTCAGGCAGTGACTGCGCATGCCGACCTGGCTTGGATGGCGTGGACCGGTGCCCTGCTCGCGGGCTTGCTGCTGCTCGAGTTGCTGCTGGTGCGCTCGGGCCGGCTCGGCGCGGCGTGGCTCGGCACCGGTACCTTCAGCCTGATGGCCGGCCTGGCCTCCTGGACTCGTCTTCTCGTCGGCTCCCGCACCGTGAGCTGGGAACCGACGCGGCGCGACCGTCAGTGATGCGTGCGCCGGCCGAATTTCTCAAGCAGCATCGGCGGGTACAGCTTCGCGAACCATCCCAACGGGCCAGAAGTGCAGGATCCAGGCCTTTCTCACACGCATCGTGCGATTCGGCCCGGTGAAGTGCATGGTAAGGGGAGTGTGGATGGTAAGTCCGCCGACCTCCAGCGGGACCGCCAGCGCTCGCACCAGGTCGGGCGACACCGCCGAATAGGTGATTCCTCCGCTGGCATTCGTGAGGGGTTGGTGATCCGCCAAGCCACCGTGGTGGCTTCCGGGAATAAAGTGCATGCAGCCATTGTCCTCATCCACATCCTGAAGCGGAACCCAGAAGTGCACCGTGCGAAGAGGCGTGCGGTGCCCGGTATAGACCTGATCCTGGTGCCACGGCGTCACCGCGTCGGCCTTGGGCTGCTTGGCGATGGCGTGATCGAACGAATATGCGGTCAGCGGGCCGCGCAGCACACGGGCCAGGCGCTTGCATTCCCGGTAGATCCGCGATGATGCCAGCGACCCGTCGACGCGCAGGACTCGGTTGATCTCGGCGCTCTTGAGTGTCTTGCTTGTGTCATCCCCGGCCACTGCGATGTCCTGCGCAAGGCTTGCGGGTAACTGGTCAAACCCGGCGAAGAGGCGGTCGAGCCAGTCCCCACCTCCTCGATATCGGCAGGGGTGAAGCGATTCCGCAAGATGAGAAAGCCATCTTCGTCGAGGCGTGCTCGCAGGTCCCCATCATTCATCAGCCGTGCTCCCGGAGGATGCCGGAGAAACTGGTCTAGAACCTACGCCTCGTGGGCAGACTCAGCCAGCGCGCGGACGAACAGGTGACAAACGACTGAACTGAAGCCGTGCGGGCAGTGTCGGCGTCACTCCTTCCGCTGGAACGCCGACTCCGGCTTGAACCTGATGTTCGTGCCCATGGTGGCATAGTACAGTCCGGCGGCGTAGAGCAGTTCCACCTCTTCCACCGCGCCTCCCATCGGCATCGAGGCCTGGAACTCATCGCTCGGCTGGTGGTACCGTGTCGCCAGGTAGTCATGGAAGGCCTTGCTCCCCTCTGCGCCATTCCCGATGGCGCCGGAGAGAATGAACGACGGCACCCCCGCCATCAGCAGCGACCACGCGTCCGAACTCCGCACGACCATGCGCGTGAGCTGACCTGTCTCCAGCGTCCTGCCCTGTGCAGTCACCAGCCGCTCGAATACCGAATCGGCATCGGTGAGCCCGGCACCGACAAACCCGGCGGTGTTGCCCCGGTCATAGAGCACGATCACGTCGAGGTTGAACTCGGCCACGGTGCGGGCGAGCGGCACCAGCGGCGTGCGCGCGTATTGCCGCGACCCGGCGAGGCCCATCTCCTCGGCGGTCGTGGCCAGGAACAGCACGCTGCGATCGGGGCGGGGGCCGGAGGAAAACGCACGGGCCAGCTCGATCATCCCCGCGATTCCGCTGGCGTTGTCGATGGCACCGTTGCAGATCTCGTCCGGCTCGCCGGGACGGCAGCGGCCGAAGCTGTCCCAGTGGGCGGTATAGAGGATGTACTCGTCGGGCTGCTTCGCGCCCTTGAGCACGCCCGCAACGTTGTAGCTGGTGAACGCGGTGATGTCGGTGGTGACCTTCACGTTGGCGCGAATGTTTGCCGGTCTTGCCTCGGGATCTGTAAGGCTCAATCCGGACCCCTCGAGAAGCCGGCTCGCTGCCGATTCGCTGATGACACCACGCACGACCATGGTCGGGTCGGATGCGAGTGAGGTGATACCGGCTTCGAGCGCCGCCTTCCGCTTGGGAAAATCACTGTCGGGCACTACGATGAGCGCGATCTTGGCTCCCGCTACGGCCAAGGCTGAGAGGCGGGTGATCGCATCAGTCGGGCGGGGCTGCGGGGTGCCTGGTGGGTCGCTATCTCGGTACAGCACCAGCGCATCCGCCATACCAGTCTTGTCGGTCATCCGCACTCAAGTAACTGCCCCACACGACCGGCACGATGTTCAGCGAGACCGACGTTTCGTTGCCTACCATCGCCACGCCGTCGCTGAGACTGACGCCGATGCCGCCAGCCCGGTGGACTGTCAGGCTCGCAGCCTGCATGCGCCGAGTGACCAGCTTCACCGGCTGGAGCCAGCCCTGGCCCGCCGCCGGCGCAAGTCCCGCGTCAGTGAATCGGCTGATGATGAAATCGGTGGTCATCCGCTCGCTCGGCGTTCCCGGCTTCCGGCCGCCGAAGGAGTCGGAGGAGAGAGTCTCCATGTCCGCCCGTATCCGATCTCCGGAGACGACGGGGGTTGACTGGGCATACGAGGGCATGGTGGCCAGCAACATCATGCCCGCCACCAGCATCAGTTGCGATCTCATGACTGCAAGATAAGGCTTGTAGCATGACGATTGATCGCCGCTCATTCATCGCCACAGCCACTTCGGTTGCGGCGACTGCCGTCCTCCGCCCGACGGTCGCAGTTCCGGGCCCCGGTGATCCCCTCGGTGTGCGCGGCGACTTTCCCATTACCGCCGGTCGCACCTACCTCAACACGGCCTACATCGCTCCGATCCCCAGGCAGGTGCTGGCGGCCGGCCACGGCTTCATGGAGAAGCGGAGTCTCGAGCCTCTGAGTGTCGGCGATCTTCTCCGGCAGGTCGGCACCACGCGCGGAAAGTTCGCCCGCTTGATCAACGCGTCGCCGGAAGAGGTGGCGATCCTCTACACCACGTCCGAGGGCGAGAACATCGTCGCCAACTCCATTCCATGGGTGAAGGGCGACAACGTGGTCATCGACGACCTGCACTACGAGGCGGCGTTCGTGATCTACCGGCAGCTCGAGGCGCGACATGGCGTGGAGCTGCGTATTGCACCGAACCGCAACGGCGTGGTCGAGGCCCGGGACATGGAACCGCTCATCGACGCGCGCACCCGCCTGGTATCGGTTGCCTGGGTGTCATCGGTCAACGGCTATCGCCATGACATGCGCCCCATCGCCGACCTTGCCCATGCCCATGGCGCCATCGTGTATGCCGATGCCATCCAGGCGGTCGGGATGTTCCCGGTCGACGTGCAGGCGTCGGGCGTGGACGCCCTTTGCTGCGGCACCTACAAGTGGCTGGTGTCGGGCTTCGGCGTGGCACCCTTCTATGTGCGCCGGGAGGTGCTGGACCGCATCAAGCCCGATCGCTTCGGCGCGTTCAGCGTGGAGAGCGAGCTGCCCGACCATCATTTCGTGTTACGGAGCAAGACGGCGGGCAAGTTCACCTACGCTACGCTGCCCTTCGCCGAGGTGTACCAGCTTGCCGCGTCGCTGGACTACCTGGAGCAGGTGGGCGTGTCGCGCATCGAGGCGCACACGGTGGCACTGGCCCAGCGACTGCAGAGTGGGCTCCTCGCCCAGGGCTACAAGCTCCTGACTCCGCCAGGAACGAAGACCTCCATCGTCACCTTTCGTGCGGCGAATGCGACGGATCTCGGGACGGCGTTCAGCGCGGCGCGGGTCGACACCACGGTGCGGGAACATGAGGTGCGGGTTTCGGCGGCATTGTTCAACAACGAGGAAGACATCGACCGGCTGCTCAGTGTGACGCAGGGTCGCGCCTGACCTGGGCATTCAGATCATGTCGGCCAGGCCCGCGGTCCGGAGCAGCCGCGCGTAGCGCGAATCCACCGCGAGTCCCTTCCGGTTGTACGGCAGGTCCATCAGCACCCGCCGGAGCCGGCCCGGCCGGCGGTGGTATCCCTGTTCCACCCAGTCCATCGCCTTGCTCCACTCCCCGAGCTCGGCGAGCACGATGATGATCTTGTCGGACGCCTGGCGGCTCGTCGCCACGTCCTGGAACGGGTCCTCCACCCGGGCCTTTTCCAGCAACTGTTCGAGTTCCCGGCGGAGATCGGCCTCACGCGCCGCGACCCAGCCCACACGCGCCACATCTTCCATCAGTGCACTGAGCCGCGCCGTCTCCCCGCGCACGCCCAGCATCGAGCGGCGTGCGTCGAGCGCCTCCTCGTGCAGGCCCGCGCGGTGGCAGCTCATCTCCAGCCGCTCGAGCGCGGCGTCATAGTTCGGTGACAGCCTCAGCGCGTCCTGCAGCGGTCCGGTCGCCTCGTCATAGCGGCCAAGCGCCATGAGCACGTCGGCGAGTCCCACGTACATGAACGGGGCATTGGGCGCCGCGGCCACCGCGGCGCGCATCTCCTCCAGCGCATCGGTCACGCGTCCCGCAATCTTCAGCCAGGCGCCGTAGATCCGTCGGCCGATCGCATTGCGCGGACTCAGCTCGGCACCCTTCCGCAGCTCGGCGCCGGCGAGCTCGAACTCGTCCTCCCAGTAGAGGAAGGTGTAGCCGATGCCGGTATGTACCTCGCCGATGGTGTCGTCGAGCGCCAGCGCGCGGAGCCGGATCTCATGCGACTCCTGCTGCGCCGTCGTGATGTCGGTGAAACCGCGCACCCCCATGACGTTGACAACGTCGGACATTGCCACCAGGACGATGGCGCTATCGGGCGCTCGCGCGAGCGCCTTCTCGAAGTAGACCTTGGCCAGCTCGAGCTTGCCGCGCGAGCCGGTGCCGCCCTGCATCGCCGCGGCCATGAGCGCGTTGCCCTGCTTGAGGAGCTTGGCGGCATCGTCCGGCAGCTGCTTGACCTGGGCCGAAGGCACCGGCGTGTCGATGATCGTGGGCGGGAGCTTGTCGTCCATGGCCCGCAGGTGGTGCAGCACCTCGACGCCAGTCGCCGGACGGTCCTCGCGCTCCTTCGCCATGAGGCGCTGGATCAGCAATGCGAGGAGGGGCGGGGTATCGGGCCGGACCTTCCGCACATCGGGAACCGGTGCCGTGAGGTGCGCCGCGATCGTCGCGGCGGCACTCCGTCCCGCGTAGGGCGACCTCGCGGTGAGCAACTCGAACGCGACGCATCCCAGGCTGTAGAGGTCGGAGCGTCCGTCGATATCGGTCATCGCTTCAGCCTGCTCGGGGCTCACGTAGTCCACCGTCCCCACCAGCATGCCGGCGCCGGTGAGGCGCAGGGTGTCGCCATCCGCCTGCCCGTGCGTGCGCGCGATGCCGAAGTCGGCGAGCAGCGCGCGCTCCTGGTGCCAGAAGACATTCTCGGGCTTGAGGTCGCGATGAATCACCCCGTTCGCATGGGCGTACGCGAGCGCCTCGGCGAGATCGGCGACGATGCGCCGCACCTCGGCGGCGGGCCGGGGTCCCAGCGCTACCAGGCGCTGGCGCAGCGTGCCGCCCTCGATGAGCGGCATCACGAAGTAGAGGCTGCCGGCCGCCTTTCCACTGGAGAAGAGCGGCACGATGTTGGGATGGACCAGGCGCGCGGTGAGGCGGATCTCCTGCGAGAAGCGATCGGGGCCGAGCACCTCGGAGACCGAGGAAGGGAGAATCTTGATTGCCACCTCGCGGCCGAGCTCGCGGTCGTGACCCTTGAGCACGGTCCCCATGCCGCCGCGTCCCAGCTCTCCCGTCACCTGAAAACGGAGCGAGAGCGCATCGAGGACGTCGGGGGAAATCTCGTGAACCGTCACGGAGGGGTTGTGCGCTAGATGAGGTGCGTGAGGCCGGCGGTGCGGAGCAGTCGCGCGTAGCGGGCATCGACCGCGAGGCCGCGACGGTTGTAGGGAAGGTCCATGAGCACACGCCGCAGCCGTCCGGGCCGCCGGTGATAGCCCTGTTCCACCCAGTCCATGGCGCGCTGCCATTCGCCCAGCTCCGCGAGCACGATGATGAGCTTGTCGGAGAGCTGGCGGCTTCCGGCGGCGTCCTGGAATGCGTCTTCCGTGCGTGCCTTCTCCAGCAGCTGCTGCAGGCCGCGGCGCAGGTCGGCCTCCCGTGCCGCGGGCCAGCCATGCTTCTCGAAGTCCTCGTCGAGCGCCTGCAGCCGCTCGGTTTCCTTCTGCGCGCCGAGCATCGAGCGGCGGGCATCGAGCGCTTCCTCGTGCAGGCCGGCGCGATGACAGCTCATCTCCAGCCGCTCCAGGGCCGCGTCGTAGTTGGGCGACAACCGGAGTGCATCCCGGAGCGGACCGGAGGCCTCGTCATAGCGGCCGACCGCCATGAGCACGTCGGCGAGCCCCACGTGCACGAACGGCGCCTCGGGTGTGAGTGTCACCGCCGCGCGCATTTCCTCGAGCGCCTCGGGCAGCCGTCCCGCGATCTTGAGCCAGGCGCCGTACATCCGGCGGCCGATCGCGTTGCGAGGGCTGAGCTCCGCTCCCCGCTTGAGCTCCTCGCCCGCGGCGTCGAATTCGTCTTCCCAGTAGAGGAACGTGGTGCCGATCGAGGTATGCAGCTCTCCGATGCTGTCATCCATCGCGAGGGCACGCAGCCGCAGCTCGTGCGCCTGCCGGTGGGCCTCGGGCAAGTCGGTGAAACCCCGGATCCCCATGACGTGGACGACGTCACTGAGGCCGACGAGGGCCAGCGCGCTCTCGGGCGCCTTCGCCACCGCCTTCTCGTAATACACCTTCGCCATCTCGAGCTTGCCGCGCGCTCCGTGGCCGCCCTGTACCGCCGCCGTGTAGAGCGTCCGGCCCTGACGCATCAGTTGCAGGACATCGGAGGGAACGTTGGTCGGCTCCGGCGTGGGCGCTCCCTCCGCCACGACCGTGACTGGCGCGCTGTCGAGTGCGCGGAGCTCCTGCAGCAACGCTGCCCCGGTCGCCGGCCGGTCCTCCACCTGCTTCGCCATCAGGCGCTGCACCAGCTCGGCGAGGCGGGCCGGCACGTCGGCCCGCATCTGTCGCGCATCGGGAATCGGCCCGGTGAGGTGCGCTGCAAGCTTGGCGGCGGGGCCGCGTCCATCGAACGGTGACCGGCCCGTGAGGAGCTCGAACGCAACGCATCCGAGGCTGTACAGGTCGGACCGGCCGTCGATCGTCGACCCCTCGGCCTGTTCCGGGCTGATGTAGTCGAGCGTCCCGATGAGCATGCCGGTCTGGGTGAGCCGGGTGGTGTCGGCCGAGCCCAGCGTGCGCGCGATACCGAAGTCCGCGAGCAGGGCGCGCTCCTGGTACCAGAAGATGTTCTCGGGCTTCAGGTCGCGGTGCACCACGCCGCTCGCATGGGCATAGGCGAGCGCCTCGGCGAGGTCGGCGATGACGTGCTTCACAGTCGCGACGGTCATCGGGCCGGCTTCGGTGAGCTGCCGGCGGAGCGTACCACCCTCGATGAGGGGCATCACGAAGTAGAGACAGCCGGCCGCTTCGCCGCTGGAGAAGAGCGGCACGATGTTGGGATGGACCAGGCGCGCCGTGAGGCGGATCTCCTGGGAGAAGCGGTCGGGGCCGATGGCCGCCGAGATGTGCAGGGGAAGGAGCTTGATGGCCACCTCCCGCCCGAGCTCCCGGTCGTGGCCCTTGAGCACGGTGCCCATGCCCCCCCGTCCCAGTTCTTCCGCGACCTGGAAACGGAGGGAGAGGGCGTTCAGTACTTCGGGAGGGATCTCGGATAAGTGCATAGGCCGGGAAAGTTATCCGCTAATACCGGCCCATGCACCAGCGGGGTTACGCGGCAGCCCGTTCCAGGGTTGCGAGGTCCAGCTTCTTCATCTTCAGCATCGCCGCAAAGACCTTGGGCCCCTTGTCCGGGTCTCCGACCAGTTCGAGCATCTGGTCGGGCACGACCTGCCATGAAAGACCGTACCGGTCCTTGAGCCATCCGCACATCTGGGCCGTCGCGTCCCCACCTTGCGAGAGCTGGCTCCAGTAGTGGTCGATTTCGGCCTGGGTGCGGCAATGCACTACCAGGGAAATCGCTTCCGTGAAGTGGAACGCCGGACCGCCATTGATGGCGGTGAACTCCTGGCCGTCCAGGGTGAAGGGAATCGTCATGACGCTGCCCTCGGGACGCCCTGAAGCTTCTGCCGATTCCTTCGTGTAACGAGTTGCCTTTCCCGCCTTCGAGTTCTTGAAAATGCCAACGTAGAAATTGACCGCCTCTTCCGCGTTGTCATTGAACCAGAGAAATGGGGTAATGCGCTGCTTGATGGCTGGCATGATGCGACTCCATGAGCTTGGGTACGCCCGTTTATACGTCCGGAGCGGCGCATCGGTTCGGCATTGTGACAGCTGAAAACGACTAGCTGCGAAAAGCCGATCGGAACAGGAGACGGCATATTGCGTAGTACGAGAGATGATATCCAACCCTGGACCTGTAGCGATCATCGGCGCCGGCGTAGCCGGCCTCTCCGCGGCGTATCACCTCGCCCAGGTCGGGCGGCGCGTCGTCATCCTCGAAGCGCAGGAACGGGTCGGCGGCCGCATCCTGACACGGTCCGGCGTGGAACTGGGCGCGGAGTTCATTCACGGCGAGCCGAAGGCCACGGTCGAGCTCCTGCGAGACGCCCACATCGAGCTATCACCACTCGATGGTGAACACTGGCAGCTGGCAAACGGCCGGCTGGAGCCGATGGCAGACAACAGCGACGACCTGCGCGAGCTCGTCGCGCTCGCGAGCCGGAAGCGCGGTGATCGCTCGGTGAGGGAGTTTCTCGACGAAGTGGGAGCGGACCCGACCCGGCGCGAAGCGGCGTCCTGGATGGAAAGGATCGTGGAAGGATTCGATGCCGCCGATCCCGCCATCGCGAGCCTCAAGTCCATCGTAGGCGAGTGGACCGGCAGTGTGAGCACCGAGGCGGAACAGAGCAGGCCGGCGGGCGGATACGGTGGCCTGGTCGATTACATGCTCCATCGCCTGGACCCGACGCTGGTCAGGGTGCGGCGCGGTGCGCCGGTGCAGCACGTCCACTGGTCGGCGAAGGGCGCCGGGCTCACCGTCAGCGCCGAGTCGTCGCAGGCCATCGAGGCGGCCGCGGTGATCGTCACCATCCCGCTCAGCCTGCTGCAGAGCGAAGCCATCCAGTTCGATCCCCCGCTCGATGCCAAGGCCGCGGCACTCGCGGGGCTGGCGATGGGACCCGTGCACCGGGTGATGCTGCGATATCCCACCGCCATCTGGGAGTCGCTCCTCGGCGGGCCGGTGCGCGCCGGCACCTTCCTGCACGCTCCTGGACAGCCCTTTCCAACCTTCTGGACCCATGATCCGGGCTCGCCGTGGCTCACCGCGTGGTGCGGCGGGCCACGGGCGGCCCGGCTCGGCATCGAGGACGACGCCGCCATCATCAGCGCCGCCACCGAGTCGGCACGCGCGATCCTCTCATCTCCGTCGGGTGCGTCGCCCGATCCCGTCGCGGTTCAGTTCCACAACTGGCAGCGTGATCCCTGGTCGCTTGGCTCCTACACCTACGTTGCGGTCGGTGGCGTCAAGGCACGAAAGGCGCTGGCCCGGCCGCTCGACGGCGTTCTCTATTTCGCCGGCGAGGCTACGGACTCTTCCGGGGAGGGATCGACGGTGGCCGGCGCGATCATGTCGGGAACGCGCGCCGCGAAGGAAGTCATCAGGGACCATGGTGAGGGAGCGCTATAGTGTCGAGCGTATTGATGGCCTTCACCATGTCGCTCGATGGCTTCATCGCCGGGCCCAATGTGAGCAAGGCCTATCCACTCGGCGAGGGTGGACAGCATCTCCACGAGTGGCTCTTCAAGGGAAGCGCCGAAGAGCCCGATGCGTCGATGGGGCGCGAAATGTTCGATCGAGGAGGGGCAACGGTGCTGGGAAAGCGCACCTATGACGTGGGACTTCCCCACTGGAACGACACGCCGTATCCCACGCCGAGCTTCGTCCTGACCCATGAAGGGCGGGAACCACAGGTGATGAAGAGCGCCTCGTTCGTCTTCGTCAACGACGGCGTCGAGAGCGCGGTGACGCAGGCGCGAGAGGCGGCCGGGGACAAGGACGTGATCCTCATGGGCGCCTCGGTGTCGAAGCAGGCCCTCAAGGCAGGACTGGTAGACGAGATCTTCATCCAGCTGTCACCACTGCTGCTGGGCGGGGGCACGAGGCTGTTCGACGATCTCGACGTTCATCGCATTCGCCTCGACTGCACCCGGGCGGTTGCCTCGCCCTACG
Organism: uncultured Gemmatimonadales bacterium; assembly: GCA_963789925.1. Lineage (GTDB taxonomy): Bacteria > Gemmatimonadota > Gemmatimonadetes > Gemmatimonadales > GWC2-71-9 > JAGGAG01. Next base: position 150,977 of record CAWBMQ010000003.1, on the reverse strand, counting down.
TCACCCACCTCAGGTACTCAGTCACCAATCGCAGACTGACGGCTGCCTGAGCCATCTGATCCTACGCGTCGCGGACGGTCCCCACCTCGATGCGACTCACTGGCGCCGTGCGAAGCGTCACCTGCGTGATCTCCGACCATGCGCCGAGCCGGAAGGGAAGACCCCAATAGCCGGTGCCCGGGTTGATGTAGAGCAGCGAGTTCCCCTTCTCGTGACCGCCCATCGCGTGCTCCAGGAAGGGCGAAGCCATGCTCCAGCCGAGCTTCGGCAGCGCCAGCTGTCCCCAGTGCGTGTGACCGGAGAGCGTGAGCGTCACGCCACGCTGGGCGAGCGCGGGCCAGAGCGCAGGGTTGTGCGCCAGCGCCAGCACGGGGACGCCGGCCGGAACCTGCTCCAGGGTGGCGGCGATGTCGACGCCGCCGTTGGCGCCGTCGTCGCCCGCTGCGGGATCGCCGGCGCCGGCGATGGCGAGTGTCGCCCCGCCCCGCGTGACGGTGCGGGACTGGTTCACCAGCACGTGACTGCCGAGCCGCTTCTTGAGCCGGTGAGCGACGTCATTCCATCCGGCATACACGTCGTGGTTGCCGGCGATGACATAGACACCCAGCGGTGCGTCCAGTGCGCCGAGCGCGTCAGCATATCGCTCGGTGTCCTCGGCGTGGTCATCGACCAGGTCGCCGGTCACGGCGATGAGGTCGGGTGAGAGCGACCGCACGGTGGAGACGATGCGCTCGAGCCTTGCCGCGGGAAGATGCGGTCCGATGTGCAGGTCGGACAGCTGCACGATGCGGGTGCCATCCAGTCCGCCCGGAAGGTTTGCGATCTCGGCGGTGACATTGCGCACGACGAGGCGCCGCGAACCGATGTAGCCCGCCAGGAAGAACAGGGCGAGTGCCACCGCAACGGTGCCGGCGAGCACCCGGCCGAACATCAGGCCGGCGCCAAAGATCGAACCGCTCGCGACGCCGGCGATCCCGGCGATGGCGATGAGCGGCAGCATCAACTGCGTGTACCAGAAGGGCCGGAGTACGAAAAGCCGGTAGGCCTTCCCGGGGGCGCGGCCGAACCCGCCGCGAATGAGGATGAGCAGGAGCGGGACGATGGTGAACGCCGCCAGAGCGGCCACCAGGAGCGGCGCGCCGGGAATCACACCCTTGGCGAGGGTGAGGATGACGCCCCAGGTCGTGCTGAAATAGAGAGCCAGGTACAGGTAGACCCGGGCCGGGATGCGGGGCAGGACCCGACGGCGTTCGGTGGTGATCGATGCGGTGGCGGCCATGGTGCTCATGATAAGACCCTTCAAGTAAACAGGCGTTGACTTGAATAGACGTATACGGGCGAGCTGGCGAGTTTGTCAACGGGTGTTTACTTTGGGGGAAGGGAACAGGGAACAGGGAACAGGGAACAGGGAACAGGGAACAGGGAACAGGGAGGAACAGGGAACCGGAGACCGGAAGGGCCATGGCGAATCCGATCAAGAAGCTCAAGCGGGCCGTGAAGCGTGCCCGCGTGACGCGAAAGCGCGATGCGGCGACGACCCGCGCCGCGATCCTGGCGGCGGCGCGGCAAGCGTTCTCCGGCAGCGGCTACGACAGCGTCGGCGTGCGCGACATCGCAGCGAAGGCGGGAGTTACCGCGGCTTTGGTGAACCGTTACTTCGGCTCGAAGAAGCTCCTGTTCTCCGAAGCTGTCCTGGAGGCCAAGGGCATCGGGGAACTGCTCACGGGCGACCGGCGAACGGCCGGCGCCCGTCTGGCGGCGATGATGCTCGACAAGGATCCGCACGGAAAAGGTGGCGGGGATCCACTCCTCGCCATCCTGCGCTCCGCTCCCGACCCCGAGGCGGCCGGAGTGGTTCGGGAGTGGCTGCAGAAGGTGATGGTGGGCCCGATCGCGAAGTGGCTGGGCGGCCCCGATGCCGAGACCCGGGCGAGCGTGATGGTATCGACGCTGCTCGGCTTCATCATTCTCCGGCAGGCGATCGCGCTGCCGGGTCTCAGTGCGGGACGGGGTGACGCCTTGCGGGAGATGATGTCGGCGTCGCTGCAGTCGCAGATCGACGCGAGCAGCGCCGCGAGGTGATCCTCATGGGCGCGGCACCGCCATGACGCCAGCGGGGGTGATGAAGCTGTCGCCCCCGCCGTACAACAGGATCGCGGAACAGTAGGCCTCACCGGCGGCCGTGAGGGCGCACAGCTGCCCATCCGCCGAGATGCGTCCCAACCCAAGCGCATCGAGGTTCGTCTCGTACACGGAGCCATAGCTCACCACCCGTGTGCCCGAGGGAGCGGCGAGGTAGACCTCCTGTTCGCCGAGTGTGAGCATGGGCCCCGAGGCACCAGCGACCGAGACCTGGACCGGGATGTTCGAGTCGGCCGCCAGGACGCCGCGCCAGCCCCAGCACCAGAGCGCGTTGTCGGCTTCACTGGCGCAGGCATTCACGTTTGCCACGTCGAGGTGCGCGAAGTGATGGCCACCGCTCACGAGAACGGGAACATCAGAGGGTTCGGTGGTGCCGTTGCCCAGCTGCCCGTTGGTGTTCCGGCCCCAGCACCACACCTCGCCCCCGGCCGTGAGTCCGCAGCCGAACGAACTCTCCTCAACGAAGTCCCAGTAGTTGCCGCCGGCTCCAAGCTCCGTGAACTGAAGCGAACTGGAGACGTGCACAGCCTGCAGCGCCGCCGGGCCGTTGGTCTGCCAGCACCACGCCGTGAGGTCGGCAGCCCGGCCACAGTAGTAGCCGTCGCCGTCGCTCAAGTCGAGAAGCTCCGGCGCGCCCGCAACCGCAGTGAACTGCTTGCCGTTAATGGCAGTGCTGCACAGCACCGCACCGGACAACTGGAGGACGCACACCGCGGCATCAGACGCGGCGACGTCACGCACTGTCCCGGCCCCGGGGTACCGGACAGGAACCCCCGGCGCGGCCCCGGGCGTCACTGGAAGCGCGTTGCCGACGCCGCCCCAGCACCAGAGCTGCTGCGCCGTGATGCCGCACGCATACTGGAAGGCGGCGTCGACACTGGTGACGGTGAAGGCCCGGGCACTCGTGTGGAAAGTCCGGGTCTCGGCGTTCACCGTGGCCGTGAGGTCATAGTCGCCTGACACCCCCGCGGGGACACCGGTATAGGGATCCTCGATGGTCGGCAGGGACCATCGCACGCTGACTGTTCCATCGGCATCCGTTACGCTGCTGGCTGGATCGAACGTGCCATCGCCAGCGAACGACATGGTGAGGTTCGGCAGGGGATCCCCATCACTGTTGACGACCCGGATCCTGAAGTCGTCAAAGACCTGCCCTGGAGTCGATTCCCCAGGCGGGGTATGCAGCACTGGCTGGATGACGTAGTCGCCGACGGTCGTGTCGGTTCCGGAACTGCAACCGGACACTGCCAGTGCGATAACGAGGGGCAGGGCCGCGCCCAGGGGCCCAGTTCCAGAACACCAGCCTGCCACGGCCAAGCCCGGAAGCGTGAGCCCAGGGGAGCGGATACGCACGGAACGCGTCTCCTTCTGGTTTTACTGCGGTTGTCGCATTGATGTGGGCCCGCGGCCACGGTCCCGAGGGAGAATGACGACCAGGGGCGAAACTCCTGCACACCGGCTACCGTCTATGCGCCACCACTTCCTCTTACCGGAATTCCGATGCGATTCGTAGCGCTTTTCCTGCTCGCCGCCCTTCCGCTCGCTGCCCAGCAGGAGCCGCCCCGCGCCATCCGCCGTACCATCCCGATTACCCGGAGCTTCGAGGCCGGCCTCAAGGCCGGCACCCGTGACAGCACCGGGCGGCCGGGAGCGAAATACTGGCAGCTCGGCACCGATTACAAGATCGACGTGCGGCTGGACCAGCTCACCGGCCGGCTCACCGGACGGGAAGTGGTGACGATCCGGAACCCGAGCGACTCGGTGATCAGGCAGCTGGTCATCCGGCTCTACCAGAACCGGTTCGACCCGATGAGCCCCCGGAGCCGGGTGCCGCCCTCGGTCACCGAGGGCCAGACGCTCTACAAGGTGGTGGTGGACGGGGTCGACATCGATACCAAGGCCCCGGCCGCCGTGTGGACCACCGGCACGCTGGTGACGATCCCGCTCCCGAAGCCGATCGCCGCGGGCGGCACTTCCACGGTCGAGATCGAGTGGGCCGGCGACATTCCCGATATCCCGATCGGGCGCGGTGCCGCCCGTGGCGGACGGCGTGGCCTGCGCGTCTTCCAGCTGGCGCAGTGGTATCCGCAGGTGTCGAACTACGACGACCTTCGCGGCTGGGACCGCGACCCGTACCTGGCGGCACCGAGTTCTACAACAACTTCGGCACCTTCGACGTCCGGCATCGACGTGCCCGCCGGCTGGCTGGTCGGCGCCACCGGCGTCCTGGCCAACCCCGAGCAGGTCCTGACGCCGCACCGCCCGCGACCGCCTGGCCACCGCGACGGCGAGCGACAGCCAGCATCGTCATCGTCGGCGCCGGACGAGCGCGGACCCGGCAAGGGCACCGCAGCCGGCGACCGGCTGATCTGGCATTTCATCGCCGACAGCGTGGCGACTTCGCCTGGGCCACCTCCAGCGACTACGTGCTGGGACGCGACACGGGCCACCATCCCCGGCCGCGGCGCCATCCCGATCAACCTCTCTACCTCCCGGAGAACGCGCAGTTCTACCAAGACCGGCGCCGAGGCCCGCCACGCGCTCGAGTTCTACTCGCAGCTCTGGATGCCGTACGCCTGGCCGCATGTTCACCCAGGTGGACGGCCCGGAGAACGGGATGGAATACCCGATGCTCACCATGAGCGGCCCGGGCTTCGGCGTCACCGACCACGAGATCGGGCACCAGTGGTGGCCGATGATGGTGGGCGTCAACGAGACCTGGTACGGCTGGATGGACGAAGGCTTCAACAGCTACATGAACATCCTCTCCGGGGCCGCCTTCCAGCATGAAGCCGGCCGTGCTCGACGGCGTGGCGCAGCGCTACGGCCAGATCTCGGGCAACGAGTCCGAGACGCCGATGATGGATGACGCCAACTACGACGGCCCGCTCTACCGGATTCACCACGTACGGCAAGGCGCCGATGATGCTCTCGATGCTCGGCGGCATCGTGGGCGACACCGCCGTGAGCGGGCGATGCGAATCTACGCCAAGACCTGGCGCTTCAAGCACCCCTCGCCGTGGGACTTCATGTTCGCCATGAACCGCGAGCTCGAAGCCAGGACCTCGAGCTGGTTCTGGTACTACTGGCTGTTCACCACCGAGTCGGTGAACGGGTCGATCGCAAACGTGGTCACGAAGGGCGAGAAGACGCACGGTCACCGTGCGGCAGGACGGCGAGATGCCGTCGCCGGTGGTGCTCAAGGTGGAGTTCGCCGCCGAGCGGCCCGGCGCCATCAAGCCGATGAAGAACGCCGTGATCGATCGGCCACACGGCCACGGTGACCTGGCCGGTCGATGTCTGGTTCGGGGGCAGCCGGACCTTCGTGGCGGACCTGGACTTCGGCAGCGGAAGATCGAGAAGATCACGCTCGACCCGCGGTCGCGTTTCCCCGATCGCGACTCCACCGACAACGTCTGGCCCAGGACAGCACCGGCGAAGTAACCGGTGCTAGTTCTGCGGTTGTGGGAACACCTGCGGGATCTGGCCGGCGTCGAACGATCCCCTAATGGCGATCTGCGCGCCATTGGCCGGGCTGGTCTGCTCGGCGAGAAGCTCGAGGCTGCCGGTGACGCGGTTGTGGTTGACGCGGGTGAAGGAGATGAGGCCACTGCGGATCTCGTAGGCCTGTGACTCCCCGTTGACCACGTAGGTCAGGGAGCCCTGGAACACGGTGTCCGAGCTGGCCGCGGTGTTGGGCGCCACGATTTCGTAATCGCCGGCGCGGGGCCTCGAGGTGGTATTGCCGAACAGCACGATGCGCACGGGACTGCCCTGACCGAGGATCAAGGCCGTGCCGGCAGCCTTGGCGTTGTCGTCGAGCGTGACGCCAAACACCGCTTCGCCAACCAGCGACGCGGTGTAGCTGCCGGTCATCTCGCCCGTGAAAATGGACGCGCCGGGCTCGTCCTCGCTGTCACTGCAGGCGGCGAGGAGAACGGTTGCCGCGAGGGCGGAGCGGAGCGCGATACGAAGCATCGTTCCTTGCGGGCTAGTCGTTGACCACGTCGTAGTCGGTAACCTGTCCGTCACCGGTGAGGTACACCAGCACGAAGGCACCGGATTTCGAGCCGTTCAGATGGTAGCATAGCACCGTTGTCACCTGACCTCCATGCCGCTCGATGCCCCGCCCGCTGACGTCCTCCGACAGTATGTAGGTGATGCCGGAGAATCCCTTCAGCACATCCTGTGACCGCCCGCCGAAATCGGTCTTCGCGCTGGCCGTGATTGTGCCCGACTGCTCGATGGCCGGGCCACCTTCGCCCAGGGCGCGGAGTGCCGCCTCCGCCCTCGCCGTTCGCGCCGGATCGGGATCGCGTTCGGGCTTCGCACCCTTGAGCAGGGGGCTCACCTTCGGCGCCGTGACATCCTTGCCGTTGATGGAGCGCGAGAAGCCCACGACGTTGCCGCTCGCATCGCGCACGAAGGTGAACTGGCGCGACTGGTCGTCGCTGGTCACCTGCCATTCACCCGTGCTGACGAGGACCCGGTCGGGCAGTCCGTCCGCCATCGACACGAGCTTGTCGCCCTGCGGAACCAGTGTCGCCATCTGGTTGTTGGCCGCCTCGTAGCGGCCGCCATACGATGCGATTCGCGCCGATGGAACACGCACCGGGGTGAGCGCGAACTGCGGTGCGCTGCCGGGCCAGCCGTACTCGCGAGCGATGAACTCGTAGATGCGCCGCATCATGCCGGAGTTGTCGTTGGCGTTGATCATGATCGCCACGCCCTGGCCGGTCTCGGCGAATCCACCCATGTAGGCGTCGAAGCCGTCGTCACGCCCCCCATGGAAGAAGAGGAGCTTGCCGCTGGTCGCGTCGAGGAACACGCCGAGGCCGTCGTCGCTCTTGACGTTCGTGAGCATCTCGCGGGTCATCGCCTGGGAAATGACCGGATTGGCGGTGCCGGCATACGCCTGCTGGATGGCAATGATGAAGCGGCCAAGGTCGCTCGCGGTGGTCCAGAGTCCGGCAGCGGCCATCTCGGGATAAAGGTGGAACCGGCCGGGCACTGGGGTGCCGGGAGCGTACTGACCGGCGGCGACGAACGGGGCCATGCCCGCCGACGGCGGCTGCTGGAAGCTGCTCTGCGCCATTCCGAAGGGACCGATGACGTTGGTCGCCATCCACTGCTCGAAGGGTTGTCCCGTCACGTCATCCATCATGAGTTGCATGACGGTGTAGCCGCCGCCGGAGTAGCGCCAGAAGGCACCGGGTGTGGTATCAACCCGGACGGGCGGGCTGTTGGCGGGTGGCACACCGTCGAGGATCTGGGTCAGGGTCGGCACCGGTGCACCGACCTCGTACCCGCCAAAGCCATGCACCGTGAGCCCGGTCGTGTGACTCAGGATCCGCTTGAGGGTGACCTTCTCGCTGCCGGTGAATCCGTTGTCCGGCACCTTCCAGGTGGTCAGCTTGTCGTTGACATTCGCGTCGAGCGATAGCGTGCCGGCCTCGACGAGCTTGAGCGCCCCAACCGCTGCGACGCTCTTGCTGATGGAGCCCGCGAGGAATCGGGTGTCGGTGGTGACACTGGCCTTCCCGCCCGGGGCCGTGACACCATAGCCCTTGGCGTAGACGATCTTTCCCTTGTCCACGATGGCGAGGGAAAGACCGGGGATCTTCCGCATCGCCATCTGGGCACGGATGAAGGCGTCGAGGCTGTCGGGCGATTGTGTCGGGGCGGCGATGAGGAGCGCCGAGAGCAGGATGTTTGGTATCATGGGCAGGATAGACGGAGTCGGCAGACAAAAGGTTGCATATTGATACGGCGTAGAAGCGCGAAGGGCGCTATGGGAGCTGCGTGCATATGGCCAACGATACCGACGTCGCCTTTCCTGTCCTGAGCGGACCGGACCTGGACCGCCTGGTGGCGCGGGGTCATCCGCGTCCGGTCGCGGTCGGCGACGTCCTGTTCGCACAGGGCGACCGGAATTTCTGCTTCTATGTGGTGCTCGATGGTGCGGTGGACATCATCGAGCACGCGAGCGAGACACCCCATGTCGTCACGACGCACCGGAAGGGGCAGTTCACCGGCGACATCGATACGCTGACGGGACGGGTGGCGCTGGTGACGGCCCGGGTGGTGGAGGAAGGGCTGGTGCAGATGTTCAGCACCGCCGAGCTCCGGAAGGCGATCGACGAGATGCCGGACGTGGGCGAGGTGATCGTGAAGGCCTTCCTGATGCGCCGGCGGATGCTGCTCGAGGGGGGGTTCGTGGGTGTCACGATCATCGGCTCGCGATTCTCCCCGGCCTCGCATCGCCTGCGCGACTTCGCGGTGCGGAACCTCGTGCCGATCCGGTGGATGGACCTCGACTCGGATGTGCAGGCTGAGGAAATGCTTCGCACCCTCGGGGTTGCCGCCTCGGAGACGCCGATCGTGATCGGCACCAAGGGCCAGATCACGAAGAACCCGACGCTGGAGCAGTTCGCACGCTGTGCCGGCCTCGTGGTGACCCTCGACGCCGATCACGTCTACGACCTGGTGGTGGTCGGTGCCGGGCCGGCCGGTCTCGCCGCTTCAGTGTACGCAGCGTCCGAGGGACTCGATGTGCTCACCGCGGACTCCGTGGCTGCCGGCGGCCAGGCAGGCACCAGTGCCCGGATCGAGAACTATCTCGGATTTCCCACCGGCATCTCGGGGCGGGAACTGACCCAGAACGCGCTCATCCAGGCGCAGCGTTTCGGGGCCCACATCACGGTGCCGTGCTCGATCCGTTCGCTCGGCATCGACGGGGGCGACCGGGTGGTGACGCTGGAGGACAGCACGAAAATCCGCACCCGGTGCGTGCTGGTGGCGAGCGGGGTCATGTACCGGAAGCTGGACGTACCACGGTTCGAGGACTTCGACGGCGCCGGCATCTATTACGCCGCCACGGAAATGGAAGCCAAGATGTGCGATGGCGAGGAGGTCGTCGTGATCGGCGCCGGCAACTCGGCGGGCCAGGCGGTCGTGAACCTCGCCCGCCACGCCCGACGGGTGCGCCTCGTGGTGCGCGGCAGTGACCTCGGCGCCAGCATGTCGCGCTACCTGGTGGACCGCATCGAGTCGATGGACAACGTCACCATCTCCCTCAATACCAACATCACCGGACTCGATGGTGATGAGCACCTCGGTGCGGTACGAATGAAGAGCAGGGATGGCGCGGAGGAGACCCTCAAGACGAGCGCGCTCTTCCTCTTCATCGGGGCCGATCCGAATACCAGCTGGCTCCGGGGATGCGTCGAGCTCGACAAGAGGGGATTCGTGCTGACGGGAATCCAGCTCGCGCCCGAGACACCCCGCCTCGAGCGATGGAGCGCGATCGGGCGGGCGCCCTTCCTGCTGGAGACGAGCCTGCCGGGTGTCTTCGCGGCCGGCGACGTCCGGAGCGGCTCCGTGAAGCGGGTGGCGTCGGCGGTGGGCGATGGCGCGATGGCGGTGAGTTTTGTGCATGCGCATATCGGCGCGCGGGTGTGACAGCGCGAAAGGGAACAGGGAACAGGAGAAGAACCATGCCAGCTCAGTGCGAACATGTGGTGCAGGCGAGGAACGTGCAGCCGCACACCCCGAACGGCTGTGAGGAGTGCCTCAAGACCGGGATGCGATGGGTGCACCTGCGCCTGTGCCAGGAGTGCGGACACGTGGGCTGCTGCGACAACTCGGTCGGGAAGCACGCCACGAAGCACTTCCATGCCACGAAGCATCCGATCATGAAAAGCTTCGAGCCGGGTGAGGACTGGAGCTGGTGCTACGTCGACGAGCTCTTCATCGAGCCCGCGGTGAGGCCGAAGCAGTAACGCTATGTGTCCCGCGCGAGCCGGATCCCGGTGAACTGCCAGCACGCCTCGGGCGGGAAGAAATTGCGGTAGCTCGCCCGGATGTGATCCTGCGGAGTGGCGCAGGAGCCGCCGCGGAGGACGAACTGGTTCGCCATGAACTTGCCGTTGTACTCGCCCAGGGCGCCGGGTGCCGCCGCATAGCCGGGGTAGGGCGAGTACTGGCTCCGGGTCCATTCCCAGACGTCGCCCCAGATCTGCTGGAAGCGCGCACCTGCCGCGCGCCGATAGGGCGCCGGGTGGTAGCGGGCTGCGTCGGCGAAGTTGCCCTGTATCGGCTCGCTTCGCGCTGCCACCTCCCACTCCTCCTCGGTGGGCAACCGCGCACCCGACCAGCGGGCATAGGCGTCTGCCTCGAAGTAGCTCACGTGGCAGACCGGTTCCGCCGGGTCCACCTCGCGCATGCCGCCGAGGGTATAGGTCATCCACTTTCCGTCGCGGTGTTCCCAGTAGTACGGTGACGTCCACCCGTGCTGCTCGCGGGTGGCCCATCCCATCGAGAGCCAGAGTTCCGGCTTCTCGTAGCCGCCGTCACCCATGAAAGCCGAGGAACTCGGCGTTGGTAACGAGCCGGTCGGCCAGGGCGTAGCGCTCGAGGAAGTGGCGGTGCCGGGGCAGTTCGTTGTCGAAGCAGAACTGGTCTCCCTCGTGGCCGATCTCGTAGAGTCCCTCGTCGATCTCGATCCAGTTGATGGCCGGCACCGCCTCGTCGGGTGATGGCGGCAGTTCGTGGTAGGCCGGCCGCAATGGATTGACCGAGAAGACGTGCTTGATGTCCGTGACCAGGAGCTCCTGGTGCTGCTGTTCGTGGTTGAGTCCGATGGTGAGGAGCGGCGCGAGCAGCTCCGGCGACACGTCCGACTCGAGGAGGCGCTGCATGTGACTGTCCACCCAGGCGCGATAGGCGTACACCTCGCTCACGGTCGGGCGGGAGAGGTACCCGCGCTGGTCGCGCGCGTGGCGGGGGCCGGCCTGGACGTAGTAGGAGTTGAACAGGAAGGCATACCGCGGATCGAGGGGCTCATACCCGGCAAGGTGGGGCCGGAGCAGGAAGGTCTCGAAGAACCAGGTGACGTGCGCCAGGTGCCACTTGGTAGGGCTGATGTCCTGCATGGTCTGCACGACGCAATCTTCCGGTGCCAGCGGGTCGGCCAGGGCCTCGGTGCGGGCGCGAACCTGCCGATAACGCAGGGCGATGTCCTGCATGGTGGTGTCCGCCGCAGCGGAAGCGATGGATGCCATGTTCACTCCTGTTTCAGGCGGCGCCATCGAGTTCAGTACCCGTGTCAGGGCGAAATGGACCCATTGGTCCCGCGAACCAGGCCTTTGGGGCTCACCCACCGCTCGCAGCTGGCCAACAGTGCGTCGACGAGCAGCGCCAGGAGCGCGGCCGGAATGGCACCCGACAGGATCATCCGGGTGTCGGCGAGCGCCAGACCGGCGACGATCGGGTCGCCAAGGCCGCCCGCGCCGATAAAGGCTGCCAGTGTCGCCGTACCCACATTGATCACCGCGGCTGTGCGGATGCCGGCCATGATCACGGGGGCGGCGAGCGGGATTCGCACGTAGCGAAGGACTTGTCCCGCCGTCATTCCGGACGCCGTGGCCGCCTCGACCGCGTCGGGGCTGGCGTCGCGCACCCCGGTGTAGGTGTTCCGCAGGATCGGAAAGATCGAGTAGACCGTCAGCGCCACAAGGGCCGGGACGATACCGATCCCGAAGAGCGGGATCATGAACGCGAGCAATGCGATGCCGGGCATGGTCTGGATCAGGCCGACGCCGCGGATGACCGACTCGGCATGCCCGCGCGCACGTTCGAGCAGGATACCAAGCGGCAGCGCCAGAAGGCAGGCCACGCCGAGCGAGATTCCAACAAGCTGGAGGTGGCGGAGGGTCTGGCGCGCCAGCGCCGACCGGACGAGGGGCGACTGGCGGCGGTCGCCCGCGGTCGCGGTGCGAGCGCCAACCAGCAGTCCCAGCGTCTCGAGCGCGCTGGTGGCAACGGCGGCGACAGGTTCGGCATCGACTTCGACTCTGCGATTGAGCGCACGCATCGTCGCTTCGTCGAGACGGCCGCTCAATTCGCCGAGCGCCACAACGGCTGCTGGCTGCGTCTCGGCAAGATGCTTCCCGACGAGTGCCGCCGCCTGGTAGGGCGGAAAGAAGTGCCGGTCGTCCTGCAGGATCACGAGCCCATAGCGCGCGATGAGACCATCGGTGGCATAGCCGTCGATCACGTCCACTTTTCCCGCAGCCAGGGCCTGGTACTTGACGGCGGGCACCAGCGAGTGGACCTGCTTGAAGCTCATGCCGTACGCCGCCGCGAGGCCGGGAAGGCCGTCGGGCCGGCCGATGAAGTCGGGTGTGAGTCCGGCGGTGAGACTGTCGGAGGTGCGGGCGAGATCGCTGAGGTTGGCCAATGTGTAGCGCTCAGCGGTCTCTGGCCGGACCGCGATGGCGTAGGTGTTCTGGAACCCGAGCGGGGCGAGCCAGAGGATCCCCCAGCGACGCCGGAACTCCGCGGCGACGCGGGCGAGGACTGCCTGAGGATCAGACTGGGGTGCTTCACCCAGGATCGCGAGGAGTCCGGTGCCGGTGTACTCCGGGTAGACGTCGATCGCCCCGGTCTGAAGGGCTTGGAAGGCTATCTCGGTGGCGCCGAGCCCGGGGCGCCGGACCACAGTGAATCCGCGGGCCTCGAGCAGTTGGGCAAACATCTCCGCCAGAAGATACGACTCGCCGAAGGGCTTTGATGCGACGACGACGGGAGGTGGTGCCGCCGGCGGCTGCGCCTGCAGGAAAGCGGCGGCCAACGGGGCGATGAGTATGCCGGCGAGTCGGATCCTCACACCTGTACCCGCTGGAGGAGCCGGCGCACGTATTCGGTTGCTGGTGCCGCGAGGAGAGTCTCGAAGGATGCGACCTGTTCCAGCCGGCCCCGATAGAGCACCGCGACCCGGTTTGCGAGCCGATGAGCCTCGGCCAGGTCGTGAGTCACCAGTACCGACGTGAGGCCCAGCTCACGCTGAAGCCGGGCAAACAGCGTCTGCAAATCGGCACGCGTGATCGCGTCGAGTGCGCCGAACGGTTCATCCAGCAGGATGATGGCTGGCCGCGCCGATAGCGCCCGTGCGACCGCGACTCGCTGGCGCTCACCACCGGAGAGGTCCCGGGGCCAGCGGCGACCGAACCGCGCCGGGTCGAGACCAACCATCTCGAGCGCGGCAGCGGCGAGCGCCGCGGCATCCGCGTTGCCCTGGAGCCAGGGCACCAGGGCCACGTTTCGGAGGACGGTCCAATGGGGGAGCAGACCGCCGTCCTGGGGCACATATCCGGTGCGTCGGCGGACGGCGACGGGATCGAGGTGGCGGAGATTCTCCCCCCGCAGCAGTACCTGTCCGGCTTCGGGGGTCACGAGTCGGTTGAAGCAACGCAGGAGCGTAGTCTTGCCGGAGCCGCTCTCACCAGCGAGCGCGAGGCACTCGCCATCGGCGACTTCGAGCGACAGCCCGACCAGGGCCGCATGGGTGCCGTAGCGGACGCTGACGTTCTCGGCGACGAGGGCCGCTGCCGCAGGCATCGCGCTCACCAGAGCACGTACCGCCCACCGCCCGTGGTGACAATGACCAGGTTCATGATCACGAGCATGAGATCGTAGTGCCAGCCGGAGTTCCGCTCGCCCCAGAAGCCGGTCTTCCAGACCACGATCTTCTTCTGGATTGCACCAAGCATGACCAGGATGAGTCCGAGGGCAGCCAACTGCGGAAGGACACCGAATGCCACGCCCAGGCCACCCGCCGTTTCCACTGCGCCGAGGAAGCTCGTGAAGCGGGGACTCATACCGATGCTGGCCGAACGGCCGGCCGGATCGCTGAGGTGCTGGTATCCGCTATAGCAGAAGATTGACGCGACGAGGAGCCGCAGCAGCAGAAGCGCAGCATCGTTCAGCGCGAGGAGCTGGGGGAATACAGGGTGCATGCCTCCTCCCGGTGAGAGAAACGGTTGCGCCATTTAGCATAACCCGGAACTCGCGTCCTGGTGCCACGGCTGCAGCCAGTTGGCGACGCTCTCCCGCTGTTCCCGGCGTCGACGCAATACCGGCCGAAGAGTTAGGTTTGTCTGCGCCGGTGGCTCAAGGAGCTGACCATATGACCCAGGACGCCGAGCGAAGCTACGTCGACCAGCTGGGCGAGAAGCCCCTCGTAAGGGTCGTGGCATACTACGTCGCCCTCGCGGCGGTCGTGGTGCTGCTCAACCGCATCTGGCCCTCCCTGATCGAGGGGATGACCGCCAAGGTGTACGGCAAGGCACAGGCAGCCGAGGCCCTCGAGTCGGTCGAAACGCCCTATTCGCCACTGATGGACGTTGCAGCGGTATGCCTCGCCGCGATCGCGCTGATGCTGCCGGTGGCATGGATCTGCGCGCTGACCCGCTCGAAACAGGGATACCGGCAGTCGCTGGTGCAGACGCTGCTCATCCTCCCGGTGGTGGTGGCTGGCATCATCGGCATCGTGCGGTACAGCACGGCTCTCGCCTTTGGCCTCGCCGGCGTGGTGGCGGCGGTGAGTTTCCGCAACCGGCTGGAGGACAGCAAGGACGCGGTCTACATCTTCATCGCGATCGCCGTCGGGTTTGCCGCCGGCGTGCAGGCGGTGGATATCGCGCTCGTCGTGTCGGTCATTTTCAACGGGCTGGTGCTGGTGCTCTGGTGGACCGACTTCGGGCGGGTGCCCGGGGCGGTCTCGGGTGGGCCGGTGGAGCAGCGGCTCAGGCGGGCCATGGCGCTCGCCAACCGCACCCAGCAGTTCGTGTCACAGATCGACCAGGAGATCCTCAAGTCGCTCGGACCGGAACAGCTGGCCCAGGTCGCGAACCGGGTGGCGGCGCGACAGGCGCCGCTCACTGTGACGATCGCCGGAGAGCCGAAGCCTCCGAAGCCGATGCGCCCGCTCACCATCGTCATCAACGAGACGGCGAGTCGCGGGGTGGTCGAGGAAGCACTGGACGAACACGCGAAGACGTGGCTCTTCAAGCTCGCGAGCGCGGGAACCCGCGGCCAGCAGACGCTGCGCTACGAAGTCCGGTTGCGAAAGAAGCTTCCGGAAGACCGCTTCATCGAGCGAATGCGCGAGGCGGGTGGGGCCGGCATCATCAGCGTGACGCTCGGCCCTGAGGCGAACGCGTGACCCAGCCGGACGCGGACCCCTCGATCTCCATGATCTCGGCCGCGCTCGGCAGCCGCTACCAGGTGAAGCGTGTCATTGCCCGGGGCGGGATGGCGATCGTCTACCTCGCGGAGGATCGCGAGCTGGGCCGCCAGGTGGCGATCAAGCTGCTCGACCCCAGCAAGACAGCGTCGCAGCAGCTCAGCGCCGAGCGCTTCCTGCGCGAGGTGCGCATCACCGCCCAGTTGCAGCATCCCAACATCATCCCTCTCATCGATTCCGGGCGGGTGCGGGGCCTCGCGTATGCCGTCTTTCCCTATGTGGAAGGCGAGTCGCTCCGGGACCTGATGCTGCGCCAGCCGCGCGTGCCGCTCGCCGATGCCCTGCTCTGGACCCGGGAGATCGCCGAGGCGCTCGACTACGCGCACAGGCGCGGCGTGGTGCATCGCGACATCAAGCCGGAGAACATCCTCCTGTCCAACGGTCAGGCCGTCGTGAGCGACTTCGGCGTCGCCTATGCGCGGCACCTCGCGGTCGCCGAGGGCACCGTCACCGCGGTGGGTGAGACGCTAGGCACGCCGGCCTACATGAGCCCCGAGCAGATCGAGGGTGAAAAGGTCGATGGCCGGAGCGACATCTACAGCCTGGGCTGCATGCTGTATGAGATGCTCGTCGGACACCCGCCCTTCGACGAGCCGTCGGTGCGCCGGGTGCTGAATGCGCACCTCCGGAGCGAGCCACTGCCGATCGAGGCGTCGAACCCCGAGGTGCCCGATCGTGTCGCGCAGATCGTGCGAACCGCCATGGCAAAGAATGCCGCGAACCGCTTCGAGACGGCGGGCGCGATGGCGGCGGCACTCCGCAAGGTCCTGGGCGAGCCGGCGCGCTATGTGACGCCGTCCTCACAGCAGCTCACCGAGGCGCTGCCGAACACGTCGGCAGGTTTCTGGGAACAGGTCAAGCCCAGCGCCGCCGGGGGATGGCTGGTGCTCGGCACACTCGCGCTGCTGGCACTGGTGCTGCTGGTGCCCAGGGGGCAGGGAGGGAAAACCCGGCCGCCATTAGCCGCTGCGGCGTCGCTGGCGGTGCTCGCACCGGAAGCGGTACCCCAGGGTTCGGTGCCGGCCTACCTGAGCGAGGGACTCGCAGGCGAGATCATCAGCGTGCTTCAGGGGCAGGGCGGAATGCGGGTCACGCCGCAGGCGTCGTCCTTCGCCCTGTCGGGAAAGAGCATCCCGGTCGCCACGATCGGTGACACGCTGGGCGTGTCGAACGTGGTCACCAGCGTCGTGTCGCATAGTGGGGAGGGCTACCGCACGACCATCCGCCTGCATCGCGCGAGCGACGGCGGGGTGATCTGGCAGCGCACCTACCAGTTCGCCGAGGGGAACCTGGGGAGTACGGCGCGACAGATCAGTGCCGATGCCACGGTGGAACTGACCGGGGGAGAGCCGCTGAATCTGTCGAGCCTCCCCGACCGTTCCGCCGAGCTTACGAGTGCGCTGCTGCTCGGCCGCTACTGGGTGGTGCGGGGAACGCCCGATGCGATGGAGCGTGCGCAGGACGCATTCGCAGAGGCCCTGCGCCTCGACTCGAACTCGGTCGAGGCACTCGCCGGGATGGCGGGTGCGCGCATGCGCGCCGCCGCCTATGGCTATCGCAGCAAGGAAGACTTCTACACCTCGATGGCTGAGGCCATCAAGGAGGCGCGTAAGGCGTACGCGCTCGATTCGACCAATCACGACGCCGCGTTCATCGCGGCGAGGGCCGCGCGATTCTCCGGTGCGCCCCGGGACTCGGTGATCCGGCTGTACGAGGCGGTGCTGGCGACGTCTCCCGACCTGCCCGACGTCCTGATCGATCTCGGCCACATGCTCGGGGACGCGGGGCAGGGCGACAGTGCGGCGGCCCTGGCCCGGCGTGCAGTAGAGCTGAGCCCGCTCGCGGCGGCGACGCGTCACGGCGCGATCACCGTGGCGCTCCGGAGCCGGAAGTACGACATGGCGATCGAGCAGGCCCGCGCGCGGCTGGCCCAGGACCCCGGTGACCTGGTGGCGCTGGCGCTGGAGGGCCTCGCCCTGTCGGCGGCGGGCCGGAGCGCGGAGTGCGTTGGTCGCGCGTTCGGACCCTGGCTGGCGGCAGAGGCGACCTGCCTGTATGCCGCAGGTTTGACCACGCAGGCGCAGCAGGCCGCCGATTCGCTCCGGGGGATCCTTCTCCGGGGTGAGTTCGTGACCGTACACCAGTTCACCGACCTCGGCACCTATTACGCCTGGTCCGGCAACCCCCAGGAGGCGCTCCGGTGGATCCAGCGGGGAGCCGACCAGACGCCGATGCTGATCGACTGGGTGCTGAGCTCGGGACTGTACGACAAGGCGCTGGCGAATGTGGAGTTCCAGCGCGGGCTGGGGGCGATCCGGATGGGGATGCAGGAGCGGTTGAAGGAGAAACTGGGCGGGTAACGGTGGGTTGCGTGCATCCGGAGAGGGGTTGCCGGGTATGAAGGAATTCAGTTCAACACCCGGGGAAACAATGCAGCAGGTGAAGAATTCAGCGAGATCGGCGGCACACTCCGACATGCTGGCTGACGTCCGGGAGGGCCTGGCCAGGCCGCAGAAGGAACTGTCTCCCAAGTACTTCTACGATAGGGCCGGGTCCCTGCTGTTCGAGGAGATCACCCGGCTCCCCGAGTACTACCTCACCGGGGCTGAGCGGGAACTCCTGTTACGGTGCACCCAGTGGATCGTTACCAGCACTGGCTGCAAGACACTGGTGGAGTTCGGGGCGGGAAGCGCCGCCAAGACCCGAATCCTGCTGGACGGCATGCTCCGGTCCGGCACCGGCTGTACCTACTTGCCCATCGACCTGAGTGCTTCCACCCTGGCCGAGACCACGGGCACCCTGCGAATCCGGTATCCCGAGCTGCGCATCATGCCGGTGCACGCCGACATCACCCATGATTTCCGGCTGCCGAAGCACGACGGACCGGTGCTCTTCTCGCTCCTTGGCAGCACGATCGGCAACTTCGACGAGATGCACGCCACGCGGCTCCTCCGGCGGATCCGGGGACACATGCAGCCGCCCGACTCGTTCCTCCTGGGCGTGGACCTGAGGAAGAGCACGCGCGAGCTCGAGGCGGCGTACAACGACCTGCAGGGCGTCACCGCACGCTTCAACCTGAACATTCTGCAGGTGCTCAACCGCGAGCTCGGTGCCGACTTCGACCTCCTGGCGTTCTCCCATCGCGCATTCTACGACGAGCACCTGCATCGCATCGAGATGCACCTTGTCTCGGCGCGGGACCAGGTGGTGATGATTCCGGAGATCGGCGGGATCGCCCTGACGCGCGGTGAGACCATCCGGACCGAGATCAGCTGCAAGTACGATCGAGCGGCGGTGGAAGTGCTGTTCGAGGCCGCCGGCCTCGCCGTCGAGGAATGGCATACGGACGAGCACCAGCGCTTCGCGCTGGTGCTCGGGCGGGTCAGGGAGGGCTGACGCTACTTCGAGCGGCGGCTCTTCGCCGTTCGTCCCTCCTTCGTACGGTTCTTGTTCACGGTCGCGGCTGCGATCTCCTTGGACCGCTTGAGCGAGCGGCCGTGCTTTCGCTCTGACGCCTTCACGTGCTCATACTGCCTTTCATCCTTGCTGCTCCACGAGTCCGGCATTGTGACCTCCTGATCTGGACTCCATAATCGAATACAGCACGCAGGCTGACTTTGTTGCCCGGGGATACCATGCCAGACGCGAAGGGTGCTGCAGGGCCGGATTTCGGGGCAGGCTTCCCGCTTCGTGACATTGCCGATGGCGCCATGGTGCAGGGCACCGCGGGTGGCGAGGACGTGATGCTGGCGCGGCGCGGCGACGAGTACTTCGCCGTGAGCGCGTGGTGCAGCCACTATCACGGCCCGCTGGCCGAGGGCCTCCTGGTGGGGGACACGGTGCGATGCCCCTGGCATCATGCCTGCTTCAGCCTTCGCACCGGCGAGCCAGTGCGCACACCCGCGCTTGATGCGATAACCTGCTGGAAGGTGGAGGTGAAGGGCGATCGGCTCTTCGTGCGGGAGAAGCTCGCGGGGCGCGCGGCAACGCCGGCCGTGCGGGGGGCACCCGAATCGGTCGTGATCGTGGGCGGCGGTGCGGCGGGACTCGCGGCGGCCGACATGCTGCGGCGCGAGGGCTACGACGGCCCACTCACCATGATCAGTGCCGACGATTCCCCGCCGTGTGACCGGCCCAACCTCTCCAAGGACTACCTCGCCGGCACGGCGCAGGACGAATGGATTCCGCTCCGACCTGAGTCCTATTACGACGACCGCCACATCGACCTGCTCCTCAACGCGCGCGTCGCCTCGCTCGACCTGCGGCACGAAGCGGGTCACCCTCGCCGACGGCGGGAGCCGCGGATACGGCTCACTGCTGATTGCCACTGGCGCCGATCCGGTGCAACTGGTCATCCCCGGGGCCACCTCGGGGCAGGTGCTCTACCTCCGCACCTTTGCCGACAGCAAGGCGATCGTGGCCCGCTCGGCCTCGGCGAAACGGGTGGTCGTGGTGGGGGCGAGCTTCATCGGACTCGAGGTGGCGGCGTCGCTCCGCGCGCGAGACGTCGAGGTTGATGTCGTGGCGCCCGAAAGCGTCCCGCTCGAGCGAGTCATGGGACCGGAGGTCGGCGGATTCATCCGTCGGGTGCACGAGAGTCACGGCGTGACCTTTCACCTGGGCCAGACCGTCGCCCGGGTGGACGGGAGCAAGGTGACACTCAGCGACGGCACGGTGGTCGAGGCCGACTTCATCGTGCTTGGGTGTCGGCGTCCGCCCGGCCATCGAGTTCGCCGAGAAGGCAGGGCTCAAGATTGATCGCGGCGTGAGCGTCAATGAGTACCTGGAGACCATCCGAGCCGGGTGTTTTCGCCGCGGGAGACATCGCGCGCTGGCCCGACCCGCACACCGGCGAGCGGATCCGGGTGGAGCACTGGGTAGTGGCAGAACGGCAGGGCCAGGTGGCGGCGAAGAACATGCTGGGCGGCCGGGAACGTTTCGACGCCGTGCCATTCTTCTGGAGCCAGCACTACGACCTGGCGATCAACTACGTCGGTCACGCCGAGAAGTGGGATGCCGTTGAGATCGAGGGATCACTCGACGCGCGGGACTGTGCGGTGAGCTACAAGCGCGGTGACCGGACACTGGCAGTGGCCACCATCGGACGGGACATGGCGAGCCTGCAGGCGGAACGGCTGATGGAAGCAGGTACGGCGAACGGCGGCCGGCGGGGGAGCTAGTTGGCTGGGGCGGGCAGCGGCTGGTACTTGTCCAGCCAGCCGAGGACCTCCTTGATGAGTATAGCCCGGGGCACCTCATGACTTCCCTCCACCACGACGTGGCGCTTGTCGGCGACCGGGGTGCCGAGCAGCCGGAACATCGGTTCCTGTGAGGACTCGACCGGGAAGAAGAAGTCATAGCGCCCGTTCAGCATCAGTGTCGGCGCCGTGATGTGCGGCAGGAAGTTGAGCGGCTCGACTTCCGGTCGCGTCCGGGTAAACTCCAGGCCGGCCACCACGAGCGCATTCGCCTTGATCCGCGGCTCCACCGCCGGCATCAGCCCTCCCATTGCACCTCCCCAGCTTACGCCGTAGTACGCGAGATGGCTCACGTCGAGATCACTGCGCGTTTCGGCATAGTCGATGCTCCGGCTCATGTCCTTGGCCCACATCACGACGTGATCGCGCCAGAAGTTGGTGCTGTCCTGCGAGTCGTTGCTGAGCGAATCACGCCGCTGGTAGGTGCCCTTGTAGACCGGGTACAGGACGGCACGCCCGCTTTTCACGATGAAGTCGAGCGTCCGTTGCAGTTGCGGCACGTTCGGTCTGGTGAATCGGGCTTCCGGCCGGGAAGTACACCACCACCGGCCAGGGCCTTCGGCCCAGCTTTGGCAGGTAGAGGTATGAAAGCAGGGTATCGCCGGCGTACGCGGCGTTCATGCGCACGAGTTCCCGGGTCCAGTCGCCCTCATCCACCGTCTCGATGACTTTCGCGTCGAGCGGCGTGCGATCGTACTGGTACATCTGGCGATAAGCGGTGAAGACGGCGTCAGAGACTGGCTTCTCCGTCAGGAAGTCGCGCGAGACTCGCTGCAACGGCGCACTGGCGAGAGCCACACCCGCATCATCGGGTCTGATACTTCACGAGACGAATCCCGTTGGCGGCCGACCGATTGAACGGCGGCTGGGTGTACGCATCGTTGAAGCTGAAGAGCGCGTCGTTCCACGCCCCGCCGAGAATGAAACGGTCGGGACCGGATGCGTTAGCACACCATTCGCGCACGTTGCCAGCCATGTCGTAGGTGCCGAAGCCACTCATGTCATCGCCGCCGCCCACGTCCCGCGTTCCCTGGCCCCCGAAGTTGCTCACCGGAATGATCAGCGCGCTGTTCCGCACGGTGGCAGCGCGATTCCAGTGCAGCGACGGTTGGAAGGGACTTTCCCACGAACCGTGCGTATGCATCGGCTTCGTACCAGCTCACCCCGGCGACGGGATGCTGGCCCTGGTCCGGCCGGATACTCTCCGCCTTCCCAGGTCGAGGGACCGGGTCGCCCGCTGCGATCCGTCATCAGTGCCATCGCCGCCTCCCACGAGAGCGCCTTTCCATCCTTCACGAACGGGTGCTGCCAGAGGTCGCGCCGACGATACCCGCCACTATCGACGAACGCCTTGAACTCACGGTTTGTGACCTCGAAGCGATCCATCAGGTAGTCGCTGCAGGGGCACCGTCTTGACCTGATCAAAGCCGGGATACTGGATGGCGATGCTGCCGCCGGCAATGCGCACCATCTCGGCCGGAATGGCGCTGTCGCGATCGAGCCGGATCACGGAGTCGGGGAACGGCATGCCGATGAGCTCGAGCGTACGATATCCTGGCGCCACGATCCTGATCCGGTTTGGGTTCAGCAGGCTCATGCCTGTCCCGGCGAGTGCCATCAGCGCGCTGTCGAGTGGAGTGCGTCCGACCTTGACCCAAGTCGACTCGGGGGCGGCGTACGCCTTTCGCCAGACTGTTGCACCGGCGGGATCGGTGCGGAAGGACACGCGGCGGGCGAACATCGGGCGCTTGGCCTCGAACAGCGAGTCGCCCGGATTGATCGCTTCCACCTCGCGCGCCAGCGTGTAGGCCGAGTCCCACTGGCCCCGCTCCGACAGAGCCAGCAATTGCGGGATCGCCACGTCGTGGGTCCAGCGCTCGGTGCGCGCCTTCCTGCCTGGGCCGAACCAGTATCCGAGGGCGAGAGCGAATACGAGACCAATCCCGGCCAGGAGTATGCCGCGGGGGCGCGCCCTGGGCGCGCGAGAGGAGTCGCCGGGGATACCGGCCGGGGCGGGGGTGGTGAACGCCTCGAGCTGCGCCAGCATCTTCTCGGCCGACTGCCAGCGCTGGTCAGGGTCCTTCTCGAGGCAGCGCATGATTGCGGCGGCGAGCGCCGCGGGGACATCCGGGGCAATCGATGCGAGTGACGGCAGGCGCCTGCGTCACCTGCGCGGCAAGGATCGACTGGGGAGTGCTGCCGCTGAAGGGAGGGCGCCCGGCGAGCATCTCGTACGCCATCACGCCGACCGCGTAGAGATCGGCGCGCGCGTCCACGGATGACTGGCCGGCCGCCTGTTCAGGCGACATGTAGGCCGGCGTGCCGATCGCGAGACCGATGGTGGTGAGGGTACCGCCCGGCACCGTCTCGACCAGCGGCCGCGGTGGCGGCTCGTGCGATCCCGAAATCGACGACCAGGGCATGGCGCCCGGACAGCATGATGTTCTCGGGCTTGATGTCGCGATGCACCACGCCGTGCGCGTGCGCGTGTGCGAGCGCGTCGAGGACATCCTGGAGAATCCGCACCGTATCCGCCGGCGACAGGCGGTGATCGCGGGTCAGGCGCTGCCGGAGGCTCTCGCCATCGACGTAGGGCATGACGTAGTACAGGAGGGAAGCCCTGGGGCCGTCGGCCGTCTCTCCGGAATCGATCAGGGTGAGGATGTGCGGATGCTGCAGGTGCGCGGCGATGCGGATCTCGCGGAGAAACCGATCGCCGCCAAGGGCGGCGGCGAGTTCGGGATGCAGCACCTTGAGTGCGACGGACCGGTCGTGCTTGATGTCATGGGCGAGAAAGACGGTCGCCATGCCACCACGACCGAGCTCTCGCTCGATCGTATAGGCGCCGGTGAGGCCGGCCTGGAGCAGGAGACGGAGATCGGGCACTGCAGCCTCGCAGAAGGTCGAACACGAGGCTGAATACTACCGTCCTCCGGTACTACGTGCTGCCGAGTACGCCGCAGGCGAGCCGACCGTCCGAGCCGCCGTTCTCCGGCTTGTCGGTGAGGTTGTCGCTGTGCGAATGCACCACGATCGGCTTGCCCAGGATGCTCATCTTTCCTTCCAGGGTCAGGTCCTTGGACGTGACGTCCAGCTTGCCCTTCCCATCGGCGGTAACAGAGATGTTGCCAAGGTCGCCTGCATGCCCTGGACCATTCAGGCCGGCGTGTATGCCACGGGCCTGGGGGTCGAAGTGCGGGCCGGCTGCTGCGAATGCTTCGCTGCCCTCGCCCGAGCCGCAGCTGTCGCCGGCATGTACATGGATGCCGAAATCGCCGCCGGGAAGGTCGTGGACTTTGACGATGATACGAAGGCCGTCGTACACCTTCTCGGCCTCGACGGTGCCGACTTCCTTACCGGTGGAGTCTTTCAGGACGGCCTTCGCCTTCGGTGCGGCGCGCCCTGAATCAGGAGCGGAATTGGTGCCGCCGGCGACGATGATCAGGCTCACGACGGCAACCGCCCGAGAGGAGTTCCCATAAACTGACATACCGGGCACTAGGAATTTTGTTGCCCTTCCCTTGCGCTTCCGGTACCTGCTCTCGACGTTATGCCATCCCGTTACCTGCCGGAGACCGCATGCGCTTTCCCGTCCCGCTCCTGGTACTGCCTATGCTCGCGCTGCAGGCCGTCCTGGCCACTGCTCAGGTCACCGCCATCAAGGCGGGACGGGTGGTGGATCCGGATGCCGGTACCGTGGCACAGAACCAGGTGATCCTCGTGGAGGCCGGCAGGATCACGGCGATCGGCGGGAACGTGAAGATTCCGTCAGGCGCCAGGGTGATCGACCTCTCCCAGGCGACCGTGTCGCCGGGCCTGGTGGATGCCCACACCCACTTGTGCATGGATGTACAGGCCAGGCGTGACGCCGGGAACTACTACATCACGACGCTGCTCGACCCTGATGCCTATCGCTCCATTCAGGGCGTGGTCAACGCGAAGACGATGCTCGAGGCAGGCTTTACGACAGTGCGCGACGTTGGCAACGAAGGACGCTATGCGTGCGTGCAGGTCCGGCGGGCCATCCAGCGGGGGCTGGTTCCCGGCCCCACGATGATCACGGCGGGACGGATCATCGCGCCGTATGGCGGGCAGTTTCACCTGCAGCCGGACAAGCCCGCCCTGGCGGAACCGGAGTACTACTTCGCCGACACGCACGATGAGATGGTGAAGGCGGTGCGCGAGAACGTGCACTAC
This sequence comes from uncultured Gemmatimonadales bacterium, assembly GCA_963789925.1. Classification (GTDB taxonomy): domain Bacteria; phylum Gemmatimonadota; class Gemmatimonadetes; order Gemmatimonadales; family GWC2-71-9; genus JAGGAG01. The sequence goes on along the minus strand of CAWBMQ010000003.1, from coordinate 126,293 downwards.
GGCGCCACCGTCATCAAGATCGTGGTGGACGACCAGCAGTACATCTACTCCGTGGAGGACATCGTCTTCCTGAAGAATGAGGCGGCGCGCGCCGGGATGAAGCTTGCCGCGCATGCATGGACGGAGCCGGGGGCGCACAACGCGGCGGAGGCCGGCGTCGCGTCGATCGAGCATGGATTCGACATGACCGATGCCGACCTGGAGATCGCGAAGAAGAACGGCGTGGTGCTGGTGGGAACCGAATACCTCGCCATCGCCGACAGCCCGGAGGCGCATACGCAATGGGTGGACCGCCTGGGGCGTGCCTACAAGATCGGCGTCATTCTGGTGTTCGGCACTGACGCCACCAACCTGCTGGCCGGCATCACCCGGGGCCAGGACGCCATGACCGGGATCGATCCGTGGGTGGAGGCAGGGATCCCCGCCCCGCAGATACTCAAGGCAATGACCACCAGTGCGACGAGACTGCTGGGCGTCGACAAGCAGCGCGGCACGCTCCAGCCCGGCATGTTCGCCGACCTCATTGCCACGCCGGACAATCCCCTCACCAACATCCAGACGCTGAAGCACGTCAACTTCGTCATGAAGGACGGCGTCGTGGTGCCGCTACCCGGCCAGAGCCGTTGAGATCGGGAGTTTCCTGACGCGCTTGCCGGTTGCGGCGAAGACTGCGTTCGCAACGGCCGGCATGGCTGCTGAGGTGCCCGGCTCCCCCATGCCGCCGGGGTACTCGGTACTCGGCACGAGGTACACTTCGATCACCGGCGACTCGTTGATGCGGAGTACCCGGTAGTCGGAGAAGTTGCTTTGCTGCACCCGGCCATCCTTGAGCGTGACCTCGCCATAGAGCGCTCCGGATATGCCGAAAATGATGCCGCTCTGCATCTGGGCCACGATGATGTCGGGATTGACCTGTATGCCGCAGTCGACGGCGGCGACCACGCGCGTCACCCGCACGTCCGTACCCTTCACTTCCACTTCTGCCACCTGCGCCACGTAGCTGCCGAAGACATGCTGCACCGAGACGCCCCGCCCGCGCCCGGGCGGCATCGGCTGTCCCCAGCCAGCCTTCGACGCGGCGAGCTCGAGCACCGCCGCGGCGCGCGGTGAGTTCTTCATCAGCCCCTGCCGATAGGCGACCGGGTCCTGCTTCGCGGCCGCTGCCAGCTCATCAATGAAGCTCTCGACGACAAAGACGTTGTGCGTCGCCCCGACGCCTCGCCACCAGCCGGTGGGAATGCCGGGTGGCTCCACCCGCACGTACTCCACCAGCATGCTGGGGAAGTCATAGGGGACGTCGATGGCGCCATCCACGGCATCGAGGTCGACCCCACGGACGGTGGTGACCAGCCTTGAGAGCCCAGCCGCCTTCAACCCGGCCAGGCTCTTCTCTGCCCAGCGGTTGAGGATCGAAGGCCCGGCGATGCGATGGCTCCACGCCACCGGCTTGCCGCTGGTGTCGAGCGCGGCGGAAATGCGGTCGTAATAGTAGGGCCGGTAGATGTCGTGCTGGACGTCCTCTTCGCGACTCCACGTGACCTTCACCGGCGCGTCGACCTGCTTCGCGATCGCCACGGCCTGGGTGACGTAGTCCACCTCGAGCCGGCGCCCGAAGCCGCCACCGATGCAGGTAGTTGTGCACCACCACCTGGTCCTTCGACAGGCCGGTAACCTTTGCGGCGGTTGCCTGTGCGCGCCCGGCAACCTGGGTGCCGACCCACACTTCACACGCATCGGGGCGTACATGCACGGTGCAGTTGACCGGCTCCATGGTGAGGTGCGCGAGGAAGGGAGCCTCGTAGATCGCCTCGATCTTCGTCGCCGCTCCCGCCATCGCGGCTGCGACGTCGCCCTTCCTTCCGGGCCACCTTTCCCGGGCTGGCTGATTTGGCTTCGAGCTGCTTCACCACATCGGCGGTGCTGAGGTTTGCCTGGGGTCCGTTGTTCCACTGGATCTCGAGTGCCGCCAGGCCCTGCCGGGCAGTCCAGGTGTTGTTCGCGATGACGGCCACGGCATTGTCCAGGTGCACCACCTGGCTGACGCCCTTCACCGCCATGGCCTTGCGGTCGTCTACGCTGGCAAGGGTTCCGCCGAATACCGGTGAGGCGGCGACCGCGGCGAAACGCATTCCCGGCAGGACCGTGTCGATGCCGAACTTCGCCGAGCCGTTCACCTTCCCCGGGGAATCGAGCCGCTTCGCCGAGGTACCGATGAGGTTCCACTGCTTCGAGTCCTTGAGCGCCACTTTCTCGGGCACCGTCATGGTTGCCGCCTTGTCGGCCAGCTGACCGTATGACAGCATGCGACCGGTCGCGTCGCAATAGATCGTGCCGCGCTCCACGCGGCAGCTGGATGCGTCGATCCCCCAATCTTTCGCCGCAGCGGCAACCAGCATCGCCCGGGCGGTAGCCCCCGCGCGGCGAAGGGGCATCCACATGGCGCGCACTGAGGTCGATCCACCAGTGGCCTGGAAACCGGTTGCGGGATTGAAGTACGCTGCGCCGGGAGGCGCAGCCTCCACCGTCACCTGCTCCATGTCTACGTCCAGCTCTTCGGCGAGCAACATGGGCATGGCGGTGTAGGTGCCCTGGCCCATTTCCACCTGTGATACCACGAGCGTGACGGTTCCCTCGCGACTGATGCGGATCCATGCGTTGGGCGCGAACGTGCCGGCGGCCACCGGCTCATTCCTGCGCCCGAGACGACAGGAGAGCAGGAGGCCCCCACCCGCGGCGGCACCGGCCACGATGAACTCACGACGGGACCATGCCATGTCAGGCCCCCTTCGCGACGCCAGTGGAGTGGGCGGCCTGCTTGATGGCGGCGCGGATGCGCGTGTAGGTACCGCAGCGGCAGATGTTGCCCGCCATCGCATTGTCGATGTCGGCGTCGGTAGGACTGGGGTTCGAGGCGACGAGGGCCGCGGCCGACATGATCTGGCCCGACTGGCAGTAGCCGCACTGCACCACCTCGAGGTCGAGCCAGGCGTCCTGAACTTTCCGTCCGGCGGGGGTGTCGCCCACCCCCTCGATCGTCGTGATGGACTTTCCGGCTGCGACGATGACAGGCGTGACGCAGGAGCGGATCGGCTGGCCGTCGAGGTGTACCGTGCAGGCACCGCAGGCACCAATACCGCAACCGAACTTGGTGCCCGTCATCTGCAGTACGTCGCGGATGACCCAGAGGAGGGGCATGTCGTCGGGGACGTCGACGTCACGGGAAGCCCCGTTCACGCTCAGTTTTGGCATGGACGCATTTGATGCCTCAGGTTCGCTTCGACCTCGCGATGATTCGTACTATAGTACATCGCATGGAACTTGGCCTCTGCAGTTTTGTCGAAATAGCGCCTGATCCATCCTCTGGCCTCGTCATCAGCCCCGAGCAGCGGATCAGGGACCTCATGGAGGAAGTTGAGCTGGCCGACCAGCTTGGCCTCGACGTGTTCGCCATCGGGGAGCACCATCGACCCGACTTCGTGGCTTCGGCTCCGGCGGTGGTTCTCGCCGCCATGGCGGTGCGCACGAAACGGTTGCGGCTCAGCAGTGCGGTGACGGTACTCAGTTCCGATGACCCGGTGCGGGTATTCGAGGAGTTCGCGATGGTGGACCTCCTGTCCGGGGGTCGCGCCGAGATCATGGCGGGGCGGGGATCATTCACCGAATCGTTCCCGCTGTTCGGCTACAGCCTCGACGACTACGATGACCTCTTCGCCGAGAAGCTGGACCTTCTGCTCAAGATCCGCGAGAGCGTGAAAGTGACATGGAGGGGCCGGCATCGTGCGTCGCTGGATGACCAGGGCGTCTATCCCCGTCCGGTTCAGCAGCCGCTGCCGGTGTGGATCGGCGTGGGTGGCAACCCACCCTCGGCCATTCGCGCCGGGAAGCTCGGCCTGCCGATGGCGCTCGCCATCATCGGCGGCGCGCCGGAGCGTTTCGTTCCGCTGGTGGAACTCTATCGGGACTCCGCGCGGAAGGCCGGTCATGATCCAGCCACGCTGCCGGTGAGCATCAACACCCATGCGTTCGTGGCCGATACGTCTCAGAAGGCGGCTGACGAGTTCTACCCTTCGTATGCGTATGTCATGTCGAAGATTGGCGGCGAGCGCGGATGGCCCCCGATGAACCGGGCGCAATACGACGTGCTCCGGTCACCCCGCGGCGCGCTCGCCGTGGGAAGCCCGCAGGAAGTGATCGACAAGATCCTCTTCGAGCACGAGCTGTTCGGTCACCAGCGCTACCTGGCCCAGATGGGCGTCGGTACGATCCCGCACGACCGGATGATGCGCTCGATCGAGCTCTTCGGGACGGTCGTGGCCCCGGCGGTGCGACGGCACACGATGGCGGACTAGGCGGAGGATCAGGAGAGGGAATTATCCTTCGGGAATCACGCACCGGACTGCCAGATGCCCCTGCTCGGACTGCACCACGTTACCGCCATCACCGGCGATGCCCCGGCCAACCTGCGTTTCTATCGCGACGTGCTGGGTCTCCGTCTCGTCAAGAAGACGGTGAACCAGGACGACGTTTCCGCGTATCACCTCTTCTATGCTGATGCGAAGGGTACGCCGGGCACCGACGTCACCTTCTTCGACTGGCCCCGGACCGCACCACACCATGCCGGCGTGAGCGACATCTCCCTCATCGGGCTGCGCGTGCCGGGCAGTGCGCTGCCATCGTGGGTGGCGCGACTCGCCGAGCACGGTGTCCGGCACGATCCGGTCGTGCCGGTGGCGGGGCGGCCCACGCTCCACTTCACCGATCCGGAGGGACAGCGCCTGGCGCTCGTCGCCACCGATGAACCGATGACGCCACCAGCCTCCGTCCCATGGACCGCTGGCGGCGTGAGCGAGAACGCCGCCATCCGGGGACTCGGGCCTGTCACGCTCACGGTGCGGAAGGCGGACCCGACCGTTGCGGTGCTCACCGAGATCATGGGCTTCGCGCCCATCGGCGAGACGGAGGTAGAGGGCGGCCGCGACCTGGTCCTGCGACTGGGCGACGCCGGAGCGGCAGGCGAACTTCGCGTCGAGGAGAGACGGTCGCTGCCGATGATGCGCCAGGGCCACGGTGGCGTCCACCACGTCGCCTTCCGCACGCATGACGATGCGTCGCAGAAGGAATGGCTCGACCGGCTGCAGCGCAGCGGCGTACCCAACTCCGGCATCATCGACCGCTTCTACTTCCGGTCGCTCTACTTCCGCGAACCCAATGGCATCCTCTTCGAGCTCGCTACCGACGGGCCGGGCTTTTCCGCCGACGAGTCGGCCGAAAGCCTGGGGGCGAAGCTCGCGTTGCCGCCGTTCCTGGAGCCGCGGCGGGCGAGCATCGAGGCGGGACTGGTTCCGCTATGATCCTGCTCATCGTCCTGGGCGCGATCACGCTGTACATCATCTTTGCATACAACTCACTCACCCGGCTCCGGCTGCTCGCGAACGGCGCGTGGGCCGATATCGACGTGCAGCTGAAGCGCAGGCACGACCTGGTGCCGCGACTGGTAGAGACGGTGAAGGGTCACACCGGCTATGAGCGCGGCACGATCGAGGCGGTGGTTGCTGCGCGGAATCGCGCGACGACGGCCGCGCGGCCCCGCGGCCGCCGGTGCGGCGGAGGGTGAGCTGAGCGGCGCGGTTCGTCAGGTCTTCGCGCTGGCCGAGGCCTACCCCGACCTCAAGGCCGCCGAGAGCTTCCTGTCGCTGCAGCGATCTCTCACCGAGATCGAGGACCATATCCAGAATGCTCGCCGCTACTACAACGCGGTGGTGCGCGACCTCAACACGAAGGTCGCCGCAGTTTCCCTCCAACCTGATCGCGGGGCCGTTCGGCATTCAGGCCGCGCGAGTTCTTCGGCCTGGCCGATGCCTCCGAAGCGGCGGCGCCCGGAATCGAATTCGGCAGGAATCCGTGAGGCGGGCGTGGCTGTTGGCGCTCGCCCTGTTCGCTGCCACCCCGGCAGCGGCACAGCGCACCCTCGCCATCGAGAACTTCACCGCCAGCATCGTGGTGAACACCGATGGCGGCATCGATGTCACCGAGACGATCACTGCGCGCTTCAGCGGGAAGTGGAACGGGATCTATCGCACGGTGCCGGTGGACTACCGCACGCCGCAGGGATTCAACTGGTCCCTGCGCCTGGGCGGATCACGGCGGCCGGCCCTGACGGCTCGGCACTCAAGCTCGAGAGCAGCCGCACCGGCCACTACCAGAAGTTCAAGATCTGGGTGCCCGGCGCCGAGGACGCGACCCGCACCATCTCGTTCCATTACAGGGCGGTGAACGGCCTCCGGTTCTTCGAGGACCACGACGAGCTCTACTGGAACATCACCGGCGACGAATGGGACGTACCGATCGAGGCAGCCAGTGCCACGATCACGCTGCCGGAGGGTGCCGATGGTGTCCGGGCCATCGCTTTCAATGGCGACTATGGCAGCCGGGCCCAGGAGGCGGAGGTAAGCATCGAGGGGCGGACGGTGCGGATCCGCATGCCGCATCCCCTCGGCTTTCACGAGGGAGTTACCGCGGTGGTGGGATGGAACACCGGACTGGTGACGCGCCCCACGGCCGTGGACCGCGCGGCCGGGTTCTTCGCGACCAACTGGCCCCTGCTGCTGCCGCTGCCCGTGCTGCTCGGCATGCTGCTGCTCTGGTGGAAGCGGGGCCGCGATCCGCGGAAGCGCCCGGTGACGGTGCAGTACGAGCCGCCGCAGGATGTACTCGCCGGCCGAAGCCGGCGTGCTCATCGACGAGCGGGTGGACATGCGCGACGTGATCGCGACTCTGGTCGACATGGCCGTGCGCGGCTACATCCGCATCGAGGAGAAGGAGGAGCCGCACCTGTTCGGGCTCTGGTCGTCGAAGGAGTTCGTGTTTCACCGGCTCAAGCCGCCAGCCGAGTGGCGGGACCTCCAGCGTCATGAGCGGCTGCTGCTCGAGGGACTCTTCGACGGACACGGCGATTCGGTGGAGCTGTCCGACCTCAAGAACGAGTTCTACCGGAGCCTGGGCAGCATCAGGACGGCCGTCACCCAGCGGCTCGTGGACCAGGGTTACTACCGTGCCGCGCCGGAGACCGTTCGGGCACGGTGGCGATTCGGCGCCATCTTCGCGGGATTCGTCACGTTCGCGCTGGGCGGCGTGCTCGGCGCGAAGTTCGGCTTCACGCCATTGCCGTTCATGGTCGCTGGTGTGCTCATCGCACTCATCGTTGCGGGCATTCGGTCACCTGATGCCGGCGCGCTCGGTGCCGGGCACCCGCGCGCTCGAGCACGTGCTCGGGTTCGAGGAGTTCCTCTCGAGGGTGGAGAAGGAGAACTACGCGCGGGTGGTGAAGACGCCCGAGATGTTCGAGAAGTTCCTGCCCTTCGCGATGGCGTTCGGGGTGGAGCGGACGTGGGCCAAGGCGTTCAAGGACATCGTGCGCCAGCCGCCGCAGTGGTACAGCGGCAGCAACATCACGAGCTTCGATGCGGGCAGCTTCACGGGACGGATGAGCGCCCTCTCGAGCAGCGCGGGGAGCGCGATGTCATCGTCGCCGCGGAGTTCGGGTGGATCGGGCTTCAGCGGTGGCGGGTCATCGGGTGGAGGTGGTGGTGGCGGGGGCGGGGGCGGGTTTTAGGTAGTTGAGGGGCGCCTTCCGCCCGCCCCAGGCATACACCCAGCTCACCGCCAGGTTGGTGAAATCGCCCCCGGTGCGGGCATATAGCCCGGCGGTGCCCAACAGCTTGAGGGAGTTGTGGCGGCTCACCGGGAAAACGAGCGTGCCGCCAAGCCGCCAGTTCCCCAGGATTTCGATCGCCGGCACGCCGTCCAGTGTAGTTCTACCTCCGGCATAGAGCAGGCCGCCCACGGCGCCCCAGATTCCGGACCGGAAGGTGTAGATGACGTTGACCTGGCCGGAATAGAGCGGCGCCTGGTCTCGCTTGTGGCCGTTGAGGAAGTCGCCGTTCCTGGTGTAGAAGGTGACCGCGCCGAGAAACTCGAGGGTGAGGCGGCCCATGGCCTGCGAGAGCCCGAGCTGGGGACGGAACGACCAGCGATGGGCGCCGATGTTGACCAGCTTGGTGTCATCGTACTGCCCCACGGGCACGGTCACGCCCAGGCTCGCGCCCATCAGGAACCCCTGCCTGTAGTGGGGATACTCACTGAGCGAGATCGCAGGTGCGCCGATGAAGTTCACCGACGCGAGGGTGCTCAGGTCGGTCATTCCGCAGACGTCACGGGTTTCCCGAACGCCCTGCACATCGGCGGATCCATCGGCGCAGATAAATCCCCCACCCATGCTCACCTTCCCGGAGAGTCCCCGGAAATTCATTGCCCTGGCGAGGCCCGCAATCCCGCCCTGCGCGGTCAGTTCGGCATTCTCGATCGGCACGGTCGGGTCGAAGGCGATGTTGCCCCAGGAGTACGAATACCCGCCGACGGCGAAGTTCATCCCGACGGGCGTATTGACGAAGGAGCGTGGGTCCAGGGTCTGCGCGTGCGCCGACGCGGTGGCGCCGATGAGAAGAGCCCCAAGAAGGGGCGCAGTAATGGATGGGGGGCGCACGAAGGTGAAGTTACGATGGAAAAACACAACAAGGAACAGGAGCCACACGTCAGCAGCCTGCGGCGTGCCGGAATCGGGGTATTTTGGAACAATGGCCATCCGGAAAAACGGAGGCGTCATCCAGCCCGAGGAGAGAACTCCATGTCACGCACCTCTGCCCGTCCCGTTCGCCGATCCCAGCCCCTGGGCCCGACTCCCGCCAGCCGCGCCCTACCGCGCCGCCGATACCGCCCGGCTGTTCAAGACCAAGAACGACCTGCCTCATGACACGCGCGTCCAGGTGGTCGAACTCCTGGGCCAGCGCCTGGCCGACTGCATCGACCTCCAGTCACAGTGCAAGCAGGCTCACTGGAACGTAAAGGGCCCGAACTTCATCGCGCTGCACAAGCTGTTCGACGAGATCAACGAGGAAGTGGAGGACTATGTTGACCTCATCGCGGAGCGGATCGTGCAGCTCGGCGGTGTGGCGGAAGGTACCGTGCGCGCGGTAGCGGCGAAGTCGGCGCTGATCGACTATCCGCTGGCGCTCGGCAGCGGCGAGGAGCATGTCGCCGCCCTGTCCGACTCGCTCTCGCAGTTCGGCCGGACGGCGCGGATGGGCATCGAGGAAATGAACGAACTGGAAGATGCCGACTCGGCCGATATCCTCACCGAGGTGTCACGCGGCATCGACAAGTGGCTTTGGTTCGTGGAGGCGCACCAGCAGAGCCGCGGCTAGCGCAGGGCAGCCACCGGTCCCTGTATCGCCGTGTAGGTACCTGTCACCTGGATGGTGACGGGCTCCGGATCGCAGCACGGGCTGGTGCGCACCGCGGCGAACTCGAACGTCCCCTTGAGCGACGTTGGTGTCGCCTCGGTGATGATGAGCGTGCCCGACTGTGCCGTGAATTCCTCGAGCGCCCCGTCGACGATCATGCCGCGCCACGCCGCGGTACATGTCGATCGGGCCGACCTGGTCGGGCGCCACGATCTCATAGCTGCCAAGAACCGGCTTGGCGATGGTGGGTTTCTGGAGGATGATGGTGGTGCCGGTCTCGTCCTCCATCACGAACGTGAACCCCGTCTGGCCGCCGTCGCGTACGACACCGAATGTCGAAACCCCGGCGACCGTGCGCGTCACGGCACCGGTCACCTCCGCCGCGAACAGCGGGTCCTCCAGGGTATCGTTGCCGCCGCAGGCGGAGACGCCGCCGATGCCCGAAACGAAACCCACCGCCGCCAGCAGCATCGGTCTCCGCATCAGTTCCTCCCGCTCGAGTCATGGCCAGTGCCACCGTCGAGCGAGTATACCCATGGGAACCGATGTCGGGAACTATGCCCCGCAGCCGATCCGGGCGCGGCTCACCACGAAGTTGTCGAGGTAGCGTTCCTGCACCACCGGTGAACCCCCGTTCCAGTAGTTCTCGACGAAGACCGCATTGATTCCGTACGTGCTGTAGCTGCCGACCCAGTTGAGCCCGCTGCGGGTGGCGTCGAGCTTCCCGTCCACCCACAACTCGAAGAGACCATTGGACAGGCCGGCACTATTGAGGCGCGCATGCGCCTCGACGCAATGCCACGCGGTGTGCATCGCCGCCGAGAAGAGCGGCGTCAGGCCTTGGGCCCGGCCGAGCCAGCGGAGGTGGGCGAAGTCGTTGTAGGTCGTGGTCTTCACATTGCCGGCCGCGTCGGTTCCCGAGGCGGGATCGATGAACAGGTAGTCGCTGGACGGTGCCGAGCCGCCGCTCCACACGTGCGCGATCATCGACTGGGCCCAACTCGAACTGGACACGAAACTGGTGGCGCGGGAGAGCTTCATGCCGCCGCCGCCCTGCCAGTTGGAGGGATAGCGCACGAAGATCCGCCAGTAGACCTCACGGTAATTGGCGGTGCCGGCATCTACGGTCCGGAAGTACGCCTGGGGCGTACGGCCAAAGGCGAGGTGCAGCGCGCCAGCCGAGGCGACGGTGGTGGAGTAGACCGCCTTCATCCCGTACGAACCGGCGTTGCCCACGCCCGACTTCCGGGTGAAGCGCCCGTTGGCGCTGCTGTACTCGAAGTAGCGTGCCAGGCGGTCGGTGTCGAAGTCATCGCACCAGATCCACTCCGGACGAGCGCGGGAGCACTCGTTGGCCAGCGATACCGCCCCGGTTCCGCCCGAGCCTGACACCGTGACCACGGCGGTGTCCGCAATGACATCCCCTTCGCGGGTGGCAATGACCTTGTAGCTGCCGGCCGAAGAGGGGGCGGTGTAGAGGCCGGCGCTGGTGACGCTACCTCCGATAGCACGCCACACGATGCGCACGCTCACCAGGACGCCACTCTGGTCCTTACCCTTTGCGGTGAACTGCTGCGTTGCCGCCGGCGCCAGTGTCACGGCGCTCGGCGTCAGCTCGATCGTGACCGGTGAACCGGTTGTGCCGCCCCCACCCACCGTGACGACGCTGGTGTCCGCCAGCACGTCGCCGACGCGAGTGGCGATGACGCGGTAGGTGCCTGCCGTAGAAGGAGCCTTGTAGAGCCCGGTCGTTGAAACAGTGCCGCCGGTCGCCTTCCAGGCAACCTGTACGCTGTACTTGGTGCCCACCTCATCGCGGCCGACGGCGGTGAATTGCTGCGACGCGCCAACGGCCAGAGAAACAGTGGCCGGCGTGACCTCGATCCGGAATCCGGTGGTAGCGTGCTGCGGAGCCGGCGGCAGCACCTCGGTGGCGGTGCCGTCGGTGGGGTCGTCGGGCAGGGCAGGAGAAGTTGGCGACTTGGCACAGGCGGCGGTGAGCGCCACGAGACAAGCAATGGCGAACCGCGGCGCGCGCGGTAGGGGGAGGCGGTGCAAGGGCGACTCCTCGACACAAATTTTTGGCAATGAATGATTCGCGGACGGCGCAGCGGGCATTGCGCGCGCGACAAGGTAGAGAAGTGCTACCGAGCTGGACAGCCCAGATGGGCCGCCGTAGAGCGCTTGCTGCGAGCTGCAGACTCATGCAGCAAAATGACTTGTCATCCTTTGTAAATATTATTGTATCAATGTCGCTGTTGAAAATGTCGTCACCAATGTGTGATGGAGCGCACTCACGAATGGTGGAGTATCTTGAATCGACAACTGGCAGGAGCGCGCAATGGAAGACCAGGATCGCAACGTCATCATCGCCGTGGCGCTGATGGCAGCGCTGGCTGACGGACAGGCGACCGCGCAGGAGAGGGCCGAGTTGCAGTCGGCCATGACTCGCGCAGGCCTGGCCGATCTCGACGACCTCACCAGCCGGATCACGACCGGAGAACTCAAGCTGCAGGATCTGATAACGAGGCTGTCGGGCGATGCGTCGCGGCGCGAGGCCTACGAAACCGCCGTGCTGGTATGCCATTCGGATGGACCAGCAAACGCCGCCGAGCGGGGCTTCCTCGCCACGCTGCGGGGTGCGCTCGGACTGAGCGAGGCGTCGGTGAGTACCATCGACCATGAGGCCGCTGCCGTGAGTAGTGCCGCGGCCACGGTTACGGCGGCGAGCGGGGTGCCACCATCACCGGCGGGAATCGACGAGATGATCCTGCAGCAGGCAATCATTACCGGCGCGGCGGAGATCCTGCCCGACCGGTTGGCCAACCTGGCGATCATCCCGCTCCAGCTGCGCATGGTCTACAACATCGGCCAGGCGCACGGGCAACAGATGGATGCCAACCAGATCCGCGACCTGGCGGCAACGCTCGGTATCGGCGCGGCCGCCCAGGTCATGGAAGGCGCCGTGCGGAACCTGCTGGGTGGCGCGGCAGCGAGCATCCTGGGCGGACTGCTCGGTGGCACCGCGGGACTTGCCGCTGGCGCGGCCGTGACCTTCGCATCGACGTATGCCCTCGGCCATGTGGCGAAGCAGTACTATGCCCAGGGCCGACGACTGAGCGCCGCCGACCTCCGCTCACTCTTCGCGCGCTTCCAGGAGGAGGCCACGGCACTGTACCCGAAGGTGCAGTCGCAAGTGCAATCGCAGGCGAAGTCGTTGAACGTGCAGCAACTGCTGTCGGGATTGCGCGGGTTCTAGGAGAGCACGCCCATCGCGAAGACACTGCGGCGCGATCAGCTGAACGCGGCCCTTGCGGGCCGTTACGACATCATGGAGCCACTGGGCCAGGGGGGAATGGCCACGGTGTGGCTTGCGCGCGACCTCAAGCACGACCGGCTGGTCGCCATCAAGCTGCTGCGCCCGGAGCTCGGCGCGCCCGCCGGCGCCGAGCGCTTTGCCAGCGAGATCGGCATCGTCGCCAAGCTCAATCATCCCAACATTCTCGGAGTCATCGACTCCGGCATCGTCCAGGTCGACGGCGTGTCGGCGCCCTATTACGTCATGCCGCACGTGGAGGGACCGTCGCTGAGCGCGTTGCTGGCGCGGGGCGAGAAACTCACGGTGAACGAGGCGCTGCGGCTCGCGACCGAGGTAGCCGACGCGCTCGCCTTCGCGCACTCGCGCGGGATCGTGCATCGCGACGTGAAGCCGGGCAACATCCTCATCCAGGCGGGCCACGCGCTGGTGGCCGATTTCGGCGTTGCCATTGCACTCGATGCGGCGACGGTGGGCGGGAAGCACCGCACGCTGGCCGGCGAGATCATGGGCACGCCGATCTACATGAGCCCGGAACAGGCCTCGGGCGCCAAGCAGCTCGATGGCCGGAGTGACATCTACAGCCTCGGGTGCGTGCTGTACGAGATGCTGGCGGGCGATCCGCCATTCATGGGCAGCACGCCCCAGTCCATGATCGTGGCACACCTCAGCACCCCGCCGCCGCCGCTCGCGTCGAGGTGTCCCGGCCTGCCACCCGGAGTGGCGGCGGCGGTGCATCGCGCGCTGGAGAAAGAGCCGGGCGATCGGTACGCGACCGCCGCGGAGTTCCGTGACACCCTCGACCAGATGCGCACGTCAATCGTCGTGCGCCGGAAGTGGTGGCCGACGGTCGTGCTGGTGGCGGCGGTGGCCGCACTCTTTCTCTGGAGCCCGTGGCGGCGAGCCGGCCAGGCAAGGCCGGGCAGCGAGACGGTGATTCTCCTGAGCGGATTTCGCGACCGGAGCGGCACCATGCGGCCCGAGGCAGCCGCGCTGGATGATGCCCTCCGCTTCGAACTGCAGGCCGTGCCAGGGGTGCGGGTCATCGATGTCGGGGACCAGCCCGAGGTACCGGTGGACACCCTTCGAAAGCGGTATCAGGCCGACTGGATCGTCCGTGGCTCGCTCGACCGCTTCGGAGACAGTGTGGGCGCCACCGTGCGGCTGCTGAACGCCCGGACCGGTGCCGAAGTGAAGAGCGGGTTCCTGCGCCTGCCATCGCCGGCTGAATTGCAGGCGTCCGCCGTCGCGCTCGACCCGACGAGCCTCTTCGGCACGGTGCGCTTCGGGCTGGACTCGGCACTTCTGGACAACTGGTTGCTGGCGCTCGGGACCGACAGCACGACGAGCGACCTCAGGCAGCGCGCGCGATCCATCCGGCTTCGAGGCAACGATGCCATCCTGACCGCCGGGCCCCGCCGGATGATCGACGAGCTGCAGCCTCGCCGATTCCCTGCTGGGCATGGCGATGGCACTGAGCCCGAAGAGTGCGCTGCCGCCCTACGAGCGGGCAGCGCTGGCCGTGGCGAGCCGGGTTCAAGCTGCTCGTTGCGCGCCAGATGTTCCCCGATTCCAGCTGGCTGCCCTCGGCGCCCGACGCACTCCTGCGCGGCATTCCCTTCGCCAACACCGTGGTGACGCGGGCCCCGAATTCAGGTGATGCCTGGTTCATGCGAAGCCGGATCTACACCATGCTGTACGTCGCGACCCAGAACCCGGTGTGGCGGGACAGTGCCCTGCGCGACCTCAAGAAGGCCAGCGTCATCTCGGGCGCCCGTGCCGACATCTGGAGCCGCCGTGCGAGCACCGAGGTCCAGGCCGGATTGTTCAGGGATGCCCTCTTCTCGGTGGAGCAGGGGGAAGCGACCGATTACCTGCACACGAATGCCGCGGCACTGCTGTTCTCGCGCGCGTCAGCTGAGCTCGGACTGCAGCAATTCGAGAAGGCCGCGAAGAGCTGTCTCCTCGGCGCTGCGGAGTTCCCGGCCGCGCCGGAGTTCAAGACGTGCGAGGCGGAGGTGCTTGCGCGAGCGTCGAGCGACCTCGGCGATGCGCGCCGCCTGCGCGCGCTTGCGGACTCCCTGGCGAAGGACACCGGACTCCTGCCGTCCATCACGGTGGACGAGACTGCGGCTCTTATGCGGTGGCGATCCAGGCGCGCGCCGGCATGACCGACTCGGCGGAGCGCGCGTACCAGTCCGTGGTGGCCGGATGGACCGGAGCCGTAGACCCGGTGCTCCTTCTCGATGCGGTCTATGCCCGCCAGGCGCTGGGCGACCGCGACAGCGCGCTCGCCCTCGCGGCGCGGGCAGTGCGACAGGATTCGCGCCATTGCTTCCAGCGTCATCCGACTCCCGTGGTACCAGCCACTGCGGGAGCATCCACTGTTCGCGGCGGCCATGGGCGGCATTGCGCCGGCGGAGGCTCGCAGACGCTAGTCGTTTCCGCAGGTGAGCGCCGTAATGACGAAGGGCTCGTTGTTCTTCACGTCCGGATGCAGCAGCAGCTGGATCACCCTGAGTACTCCATTGCCCTTGCCGAGCAGGATGTCCGCGCGGCTCTTGACGATCTTGGTCACCTCCGCGATGAACACGTCGGGATCATCCGGACTGGCACTGGTCGTGGCCAGGTGCGCATAGGGATCTGAGGGCGTGGAAGGCCCTGCCGTGCCACACTGGACGATGGGTGAGGCGGAACAGAGCAGTCCCGGTCGGGGTCTTGATGCAGATCTGGCCGGTGAACGCGGTCATGGCTCACTCCTGTCTTCGAGGGATACCTGACCTGAATTACTGCGCGGACACGACTCACGTAAGGGGTCACCGCAGGTAGGCGACACGGCAAGGGGCGATCATCCCATAGGACGATCGCCCCTGCCTGCCACTGCCGGGAGAACTACTGCCTTACCCAGGTCGGCCGGAAATCGCGCGTCACCTGCGTCACCATCTGGTCCACCATCTGCGCGTACGCTGCGTTCGGGTCCTTCGCCGAGATGCTCGGCAGGCGACCGGCGCTGACGGCGATCTGGCCCACGCTCTGGCTGGCCGCACCGCTCGAGCGCCAGAGCGTCCCGCCGGTGCTCGTGGATAGGAGCCGGACGTTGAGCTCTGCCGACACGGTGGCGCCTACGTTCACGTCACCCCCGCCACTCAGGCTGCCGCGCGGCTTCGCGTTGCTTACAGCGAGCTGACCGAAGAACACCGCCGGGATGTGGCGCACGCGGCCGAGCTCCTGCGCCGCTGCCGGGGCATCGCCCTCGGCGAGCAGGCGCGCCACCGATGAATCAGCCGGTCCGAGTTCGAGCAGCTCGAACCCCGTCTGTGCCGCGAGCACTTCCTCGGCAAAGCGCTGCGTCGCCATCTGGCCCAGCGCGTTCTTGGCGGGATCGGCCGAGAAGGTGACCAGGGCGACCCGGTCGAAGTTGCCCATATCGAGGCGGGGAGGCACCCGGGCGAGTTGCGAGGAACATGCGCCCAGCGCCACGGCAGTGGCCGCAGCCGCCGTGAAGGTCCGGAATCCACCGTTCTGCAAGCTATTGAATGACAACACCTTGCCCTGCCTCCTGAGGAGTCACCCCAGGAGGAAGGCAAGAGGCAGGCCCGCTATGCGCCAACCTTCGTGGTGGGGGTGACGGCCGCCTGGTCGCGCTCGCCTGTGCGTATGCGGTGCACCTGGGCCAGGTCGAGCACGAACACTTTTCCATCGCCCACCTCACCGGTCCGCGCGGCGGCGAGGATCGCCTTGACCGTCGGGCCCACGAACGGCTCCGACACGCCGATTTCGAGCCGCACCTTTTCCTGCAGTGCCACCTTCACGGTGGTGCCGCGATAGGTCTCGGCGCGCTCGGTCTCGCCGCCGTGTCCCATCACGCGGGACACGGTGAGGCCGGTGACGTCGGCTCGATACAGTGCCTCGAGCACGTCATTCAACTTTTCAGGCCGGAAGATCGCAATGATGAGGTACATGTCTGATCTCCTCAGCGGGTGGCGGGGAAGGGAACGCCAACGGGTGCCGTCGTGACCTTGGAGATCTCATCGGGCAGCACGAGGATCGAACCCTCGCCGGTGCTGTAGGCCTCCTCGCCATGCTGCGTCACGTCCAGTCCGAGTCCTTCCGCCTTCTGGTCGGCGCGGAGCGTCATCACCAGGCCGAGCACCTTGAGGATGATGAACGTCATGAGGCCCGCGTAGACGAACGATGCACCAGCGCCAAGCGCCTGCTTGCCAAGCTGGGCCGGGTTCCCTGCGAGGAGGCCATCGGTGCCACCCCATTCCTTCGCAGCGAAGACGCCGGTAAGGAGCGCGCCGGTGAGCCCGCCGATGCCATGGCCCGCGAACACATCGAGTGAATCGTCGACCCGCGTCCGGGCACGGAACAGGATGATCGAAGTAGCTGGGGAACGTGGCGAGTGCTCCCAGCGCCAGTGCCCCGAGGGGGCTGACGAAGCCCGCCGCAGGAGTAATGGCCACGAGTCCCACTACGATGCCGGTGGCGCCACCGACGGCGGTGACGTGTCCGGTGCGGACGGTATCGAGAATGCACCACACCACCAAAGTCGCCATCGGCGCCAGGAAGGTGTTGGTGAATGCCAGTGCCGCCGAGGCGTTGGCCGCGAGCGCGCTGCCGCCGTTGAACCCGAACCAGCCGAACCACAGCAGGCCCGCGCCGAGCAGCACGAACGGCACGTTGTGCGGCAGGATCGCCTGGCGTCCGTAGTCCTTGCGGCTGCCGAGCACCATTGCTGCCACCAGCGCCGAGACGCCGGCGTTGATGTGCACGACGGTGCCGCCGGCGAAGTCGAGCACGCCGCGGACGCCGAGCCAGCCGCCGCCCCAGACCCAGTGGGCCACCGGGGCATACACCACGAGCAGCCACGCCGAGATGAAGATGACGTAGGGCCAGAACTTCATCCGCTCCACAATGGCGCCCGAGATCAGGGCCGCGGTGATGATCGCGAACGTGCCCTGATAGGCCATGAACAGCAGGTGCGGAATTGTGCCCTTCGGCGCCAGGTCGACACCATTGAGCATCACGTTGCTGAATCCGCCGAGCCACGGCGAGCCCTCGGAGAACGAGAGGCTGTAAGCGACCAGCGCCCACAGGATCCCGATGAACCCGAGCGCCACGTAGCTCATCATCATGGTATTCAGCGAATTCTTCGACCGCACCAGGCCACCGTAAAAGAACGCCAGCGCAGGCGTCATGAGGAGCACCAGCGCGGTCGCCATGAGCATCCAGGCGGTGTCGGCGGGCACGAGAGCCGGAACGGTATCCTGCAGCGCGAGTAGAAGGTGTGGACGGGTCACAGCGGCACGGCCTCCATGGTGGAGGGATCGGGAGCAAAGGTGGACTAGTTGAGATAACCTCCGGCGCGGCCCAGCGCAAGACTCAATGCACATAAAAATGTGCACAAAATGCACAAAAGCTCGTGCAGATGTTCAAAGCAAGTGAATGATTGCTGTGGTTAACTCATTGTGGCTGAGAATTTTGGCGTCCGCATGGTGCATTTCTCAACGTTTCCATCTGCGTCGTTTCAGCGGGGCGGGACGAGGTCGAGCGGGCCTTGAGGGGCGCATATGTTGCAGCGAATTCCCCGGCCTGCAGTACTGCCAAGAGGGTCCACCAAGTGCCACTGTCCCGACATGTCGATCTCGTCCAGTTTGCGACCGCACTTACGGTGGCGCTGGCGTTGGGAGCGTGCGGGTCGGATCCGGGAACATCGGGAGGCAATACGGCGCCGTCGGCCAGCATTACCCAACCGGCGACGAATGCCACGTTCAAGGGCGGGGACAGCATTCCGTACGCCGGGGCCGCGACCGACGACGAGGATGGCGCTGAACCGGCGTCACGGCTCACCTGGTGGGTGACGCTGCATCACGACACGCACACCCACCCGTTCATGCCGCCAACCAGCGGCGCGAGCGGCAAGATCTTCGTTCCGCCGATCGGTGAAACGTCCGATAACGTCTTCCTCCGGCTCAACCTCGAGGCGGTCGACGACAGCGGCGCGGCCGACACGGTGACCCGTGACATCCTGCCGCAGAAGGTGCAGTTCACCCTGGCCACCGAGCCGGCGGGCCTCTCGCTGACACTCGACGGACAGCCACAGGCGGCACCGGTGACCATCACCGGGGTGGTGGGAATGGAGCGCGAGCTTGGCGCCACCACGCCGCAGACGCTGGGTTCAACGCAGTACCAGTTCTCCAGCTGGTCGGATGGCGGCGCCAGCACCCATCGCATCGCTACGCCTGCAGCGGCGACTACCTACACGGCGCGGTTCACCGTCGTGACGAATCGGATGCCGACCGTCGCCCTTACTGCGCCGTCATCCGGAGCTTCCATCGCGGCCAACACTACGACGACCCTCACGGCGACGGCCGCCGATGGCGACGGAACCGTGAGCAAGGTCGGGTTCTATGACGGCACAACGCTGATCAGCGAGGACCAATCCTCGCCTTATGCGGCCGCCTGGACTCCCCGCACCGCCGGGGCGCATGCGCTCACGGCGCGCGCGACCGACAACCTGGGCGGCACCGCCACGAGCGCAGTGGTGAACGTCACGGTGACGGGCGGGGCGAACCGGTCGCCGACAGTGGCCATCACGGCACCGGCCAATGGCGCCTCGCTGCCGCTGAACAACGTCGTGACGATCACCGCGACCGCGTCCGACCCCGACGGCAGCGTCCAGAGAGTCCGATTCTACGACGGCGCCACTCAGCTGGCGGATGACGCCGTGGCCCCCTGGTCGACCAGCTGGACTCCGTCGAGCGGCGGTACCCACCGGCTGACCGCCGTCGCGGTCGACAACCTCAACGCGTCGACCACCTCGGCGCCGGTGAGCATCATCGTCACGGCCTCGGGCTCCGATACCCAGGCGCCGACACTGACCCTGACCAGCCCGGCGGCACAGTCGCAGGGAATCAACGGCTCTCCCACATTCACGGTCGCTGCCGCCGACAACGTCGGGGTCACGTCGGTGGACTACCAGGTGGATGGCGAGGGAGTCGGCCAGGCAACGTCGCCACCCTGGAGCTTCAAGCTTCCCGCCACATCGGCCTATACCACGGGAGTGCATGTCGTCCGGGCGCAGGCCCGCGACGCGGCAGGCAACCGTTCGGGTTGGGCATCAGCCCGGGTGACCTTCGGCGGCAACACCAACCTTCCGGCGGGATTCAGCCAGTCGGTCTACGTGAATAAGCTGATCGGGCAGGGCACCGCCATGGCATGGAGTCCCGACGGGCGGCTCTTCATCTGCGAACAGGGCGGTGACCTCCGGGTGGTGAAGAACGGGACCCTGCTCAGCAAACCGTTCGTCACCGTGAAGACATCCGCTGACGGCGAGCGCGGGCTGCTCGGCGTCGCGTTCCATCCGCAGTTCGCGAGCAACGGCTGGGTCTACCTCTACTACACGGCGACGCAAGGGGGCAGGCACAACCGGATCAGCCGCTTTACCGCCTCCGGCGACGTGGCTCTTGCCGGGAGCGAAGTGGTGCTCGTCGACCTTCCCTCGCTCTCCATCGGCGACAAACCACAACGGCGGCGCGCTCCACTTCGGGCCCGACGGCAAGCTGTACGTCGCCGTGGGTGACAATGCGACGTCGTCCAATTCCCCGTCGCTGAGCACGGTGCTGGGCAAGCTGCTGCGCTTCAACGACGATGGCTCGATCCCGTCGAATAACCCGTTCTACTCGAGCACAACCGGACTGAACCGGTCAATCTGGGCGCGGGGCCTGCGCAATCCCTTCACGTTCGCGTTTGAGCCCGGCACCGGGCTCATGTTCATCAATGATGTGGGCCAGAGTTCGTGGGAGGAGATCGACGTCGGCCGCGCAGGTGCCGACTACGGATGGCCGAGCACGGAGGGTGCGACGTCGGCCGCCGGGATCGATTCACCGCTGTTCACCTACGCGCACACCGACAACGCGACGCTCGTGACGGGCAAGGCCATCGTCGGCGGTGCGTTCTACCGGCCCTCAACGGTGATGTTCCCTTCGGCGTGGGTCGGGGACTACTTCTTCGGCGACTACGTGGCAGGATGGATCAACCGGCTGGATGTGTCGAATGGTGCGGCGGTGTACGCCTTCGCGCGACTGGATTACCTGACAGATATCCAGGTGGGTCCCGACGGAGCGCTCTACGTGCTCGCGGTTGTGGATGGGCACTGGGGAGTATACCGCTACAGCCGGTAGGCTACTTCAGGCTTACGGTGTCAGGACCGGACACCTTGCTGATGTGGCAGCCGTCGGCCACCGCGACGACGTAATCGGCTGTCACTGACTGCGAGCCCTTCGAGATGCTCGCCTGCACGGCATCGCCCGAGCGACGGATCAGGTGCGTGCTGCCATCGTCGACGAGCGCGTACGTGCCTGGCACCGTGAGCATCAAGGTGGTGGGCACCAGCGTCTCCCCGGTGCGCACCAGTGTGGCCGTCACCGAGGCCCCCGTCACCGGCTGGCTCTGTCCATCGACGACAGTCACCGTGATCGTCGCGAACGAGGCGGTACACACGCCGCCCGGCATCGAATCGTCGGCACACCCGGCGGCGGCCAGCAGCATCGCCGCGACGCCGGCACTTCATGATTCGCATGGTTCCCTCCTCACTTCGGCTTCAGCGCGAGCATCGCCGCCGCCGCCCGCATCATCGACTCGAACGGCCCCTTGTCCGCGGCATCGTCATTCGCCGTGTTGAACGCAATGATGTAGGCCTCCCTGGTCGCGGGATTCATCGACAAGAAGAG
This sequence comes from uncultured Gemmatimonadales bacterium, assembly GCA_963789925.1. Taxonomy (GTDB): domain Bacteria; phylum Gemmatimonadota; class Gemmatimonadetes; order Gemmatimonadales; family GWC2-71-9; genus JAGGAG01. Next base: position 104,943 of record CAWBMQ010000003.1, on the reverse strand, counting down.
CCGGAATCCCGCCTGCGACCCGGTGTGCCCCACCAGGGTCGTTCCGTCCATCGCATCCACCGTGAATGAAAGCCCGAACTGGCCGACGCCGCCACCGGTGAGGGGCGGGGCCGCCACATCTCCTCCAGGGTACTGTGCCGCAGCACGGTATCGTACCGGCGCGCGAGAGCGGTATCGCCCCGCGTGGCGCCGGTGAGGAAGGACACCCAGGTCACGACATCGCCCATGGGGCGCATTCCATCCGCTGTTGGGGATGGTGATGCCCGGGTCGAAGTCCCGGCCATACACCCTGATCGTCTCGTGTCCGGTGCTGTCCCGCTCGATGGCATAGCTGTTCGAGCGATCAGCCGCGAGAAAATACGGTGTGGACCCGAAATAGCTCCGGGTCATGCCCAGCGGCGTCCAGATGTTCTTCTGGATGTACGACGGCCAGGGATCGCCGGTGATCGCCTCGATGATCCGCGCGAGGTAGATGAAGCCGGATTGCTGTAGCTGAACTTCGACCCCGGCGGGAAACCGATCTCCTGGTACGGCATCATCGCCACCAGCTGTTCCCAGCGCGTCGGCTCGAACGGCTCCCAGGTCGACCATTGCCGTAGGGCCAGGTCCCATTCTGGAATCCGGCCGTAGTGCGAGAGCAGCATCCGGATGGTGATCTCGTCCATCGACCCATACGGGTCGTGCACCTGGCGCAGTTCAGGCACCCAGGTGGTCACCTTGTCGTCCAGCGAGAGCTTGCCGCGGTCGCGAAGCTGCATGATCGCGACAGCCGTGAGGGTCTTCGTGACGGAGGCCCAGTGGTACATGGTGCGCTCGTCCACCTTCTGCATGCTGTCCCGGTCGGCCAGACCGTACTCGAGATGGCGAATGACTACCCCATCCCGGACCAGGACCGCGCTGGCACCGTAGATCCTGTCGGCCGTTACGTACGCCCGCAGGCTGTCGGTGAAGGGCCCCCAACCCGGTGCCGGAGCCTCCCGGGTGGGCCGGGATTGGGCGTACAGGGGGGGACAGGTGGGGAGGGCGGAGAGGACTGGCGTCGAGATCGCCAGGAGAGTCGCAAACAGCCGCCAATTCAGCATTTCCGGGGTCACCGTTGTCCTTGAGGGGGCTTTGGAGTAGCTTTTACGGCTCTATGGGTGTGCCCCTGGGCACACCCCATGACTCAAAGTACAGAGAGGCTGCAATGATCGAAGTTTGTCTGAGCGATACCGACTCGCTGGAGCGGGCGCTCAAGGTCTTCAAGAAGAAGCTGCAGAAGTCGGGACTCCTCCGGGAGCTGCGGCGCCGCCGGCATTACGTGAAGCCGAGCGAGGCGCGTGCGCTCAAGACGGCCGCGGCACAGCGCCGGGCCCGGAAGAAGACCGACACGAAGGAAACCTGGTAACGCTGCTTAGCGTGGGCCGCCTCAGCGGGGCCAGAGCCAGCCAAAAGTTCCTGCCGTAACCAGGCGTAGATCAAGCCGTCAAGCACTTCCTTGGCGGCAATGGACCACGGCTTCCCCATCCAGATAGCCGCGGGCAACTGACCCGCCGCGTACGCCAGGAACGCCGATCAGCGCGACGGTGTGGAACACCTTCATGTATTCGGTGCCCACGGCAGCACCGACGCGAGGTATCCGACGCAGGCGGAGACGACCAGCGAGAACAGGAACCACTGGCCGAGCGCTCTTCCCCATTCCCGATCACGCCATTCGGCCGCACGTTGAGCACTGCGACGGGCCCTTCCGTCAGTTTCGCGATGTGCTCCGGGCTGCCCATCTGCTTCATGTCGGAGATATGCGGAATGATGTACTGGGCCGGGGGTACGTGCGTGCCCCTGAAGGCGGCACGGAAGGCCGCTTCATTCGGCAGTGCCCGGTAGTCGGCCGCATGGTACTTGAGCACCATGTGGATCAGGGTGCTCGCGACGAACACGAGGACGGCGGAAAGCAGGATCGGGAGCCACAGGGAGGCGAGCGAGACCATGGGCGTTCCTGTCTGGGGGCGGCTCTAGGCTACGACGTGGTACCCCTCGTGGCAAGCCGGGTATTGACGTGATCGGCAGGAGGGGGGCATAGTCTCAGGTTCGGAGGCTGAGAACCCCGGCGCGCATTTCGATGGTCGCCCAAGCGCCGGGCGGAGCCAATCGCGAACCCGGCCGAGCACCTCGTCTCGAGGAGTCAAGCCATGTTTGCGACCATCCGCCGGTACACCGCGACAACGAGCATGCCCAAGGACCAGATCGAAGAGACCAAGCGCCTCATCAGCGATGGGTTCCTTCCGATGGTGAAGGACATCGAGGGATTCCACGCCTATCATGTCTTCGTCACGGACAAGGACCTGTGCACCGTCAGCGTCTTCGAGACGCGCGCGGGAGGAGCCGAGTCTACCCGGCGTGCCGCCGAGTTCGTACGGAAGACGCCGTTGCCCATGCAGGTGGGCCCGGCCGAGGTGCTGGAGGGAGAACTGCTGATCTCGCTCGAGGTGGCTGGGGCGCACTAGCGCAGTGCGCCGGGGCCGTCTGGCCGGGCGGCCCCGGTGACCCTCCCGAGAAGAGCCTGAACTGCCCACCGTAGTCGGGATCGGGTGCATCACCGCGGCGGCCATGGTGCAGCCTTTCGCACATCGTCCCGCGAGAGTCGTGGGCAAACTGCCGCCCGATTCGCGCTGCAGATAATTGCTCGCGGCCAACGGGGCGGGAATGCGTTGCGGCGTCATCGGTTGGAACGGTGAATTTCGTGCGCGTCGTGGTTCATCTCGTGCAGCGTACGGTCTGAGTCCCCAACAAGACCGCCCGTGCCCCCAGCCTCGCGCAACCTGCTGCAGGCCTCCTCCGCTCATGCGACCCGCTGGGTCACGGGCTCGCTGTCGCTCGGCGCCGGCCTCGCCACCATCCTCGCATCCGCGCATTCATGCGGCCTCATTGGTGACGCCTCGGTGTCGCGCCGCACCGTCCTCGACTTCGGCGTTCACTGGGTGGGCGTGGCGCCTGCGATCGACACCCTCGAATCCCTCGGCGATACCGTGCGCCTCGTGGCGTCGATCACCGACCAGCGGGGCACGGCGCTCGTGGGCACGTCGCTCACGTGGACCAGCGAGAACCCACAGGTGGCGACGGTGGACAGTTCAGGAGTGGCGGTGGCCCAGGCGCCGGGTTCGACCTTCATCGTGGCACATGTCGGGGAGAAGTCGGCGCGCGCGCGACTTGTGGTGGCTCCTCGTATGGCCCGCCTCGAGATTGTAGACAATACGGTGACGGTCGGCGAAGGTTCCACCTTCCGCATCACGTCGCAAGCGCTCGATGCGCGCGGGCATGTGGCCCCCGTCGTGCCGGTGACCTGGATGTCGTCGGACACCGCGGTGATCGTCGTGAACGACTCGGGCGTGGTGAAGGGCATCGGTGCCGGTGAGGCCGACGTCACGGTGATGCACGCCGGTGTCCTCGCCACCGTGCACGCGATGGTTTCGTCCGTGCCGGGGCGGCTCCTGCCACTCGACGGTAACGCGCAGTCGGCCGATGCCGGTACCCGCCTAGGAACCCCGGTGCGGGTGATGCTCGAGTCGCGCCGCGGACGTCCCATGAGCGGGGTCAGCGTGCATTTCGTGCCGGAACGTGGCGGGACTGCGGATCCGGCGTACGCGACGACCAATCTGGACGGAATCGCGACCAGTGCGTGGACGCTCGGGCCACTTCCCGGACGGCAACGCCTCCTCGCATCGGTGCCCGAGCTCGACAGTTCGTTGGTGCTGCTGGCCGACGCGGAGCCTGTCGCGGCGAACACCCGGGTGACGCCGGTCGGCTATCCGTGGGGTGGTGTCGCGGGCGCACCGGTGCCACTCAAGGTGGCGGTGCAACTCACCGATTCAGCGGGACATCTCCTGCCGGGCGTTCCGGTCACTTGGGTGGCGCTCGACAGCGGGACCATCACTACGGTCGAGGGGCGCACCGACTCCCTGGGGGAGTCGCACGCCACGTGGCTGCTCTCCCGGCGGGCGGGAATGCAGCGGGCGCGTGTACGGGTGGGGAACGGCCGGAACGTGCCGGTGGCGCCGGTGATCGCCACCGCAGTGGCTGGTCCCCCGGCGATGCTGCTGGGAGGCGATGGCAATGCACAAAAGGGCATCGCGGGTGAGGCGCTGAAGAAGCCGATCACGGTGGAGTTGCGCGACGACGCGGGGAATCCTGTGAAGGGGGCGCGGGTCACCGCTTCGGTGCTCACTGGCGCCCTGGCGGACAGCATGAGGATCACCGACTCGATGGGAGTGGCTTCGTTCCGCTGGACCCTTGGCAGCAAGGCGGGGCGGCAGCAGATGATCGTGAAGTCGGGCTCGCTCCCGCCCCTCACGGCGACAGTGCAGGCGTCAGCCGGATCACCCGCCAACATCGAGTTCGTGTCACCGCCCGCGAGCGGGACGCCTGGGAAACCGCTGCCGCGCCCGATACGGCTCGTGATCACCGATGTCCACGGCAACCGGGTCACCGACCGGCAGGTGACCCTGTCGGCAACGTCGGGTTCACTCAGCCCCGCGCGGGCAATGCCGGCGCCCGATGGTTCGGTGACGGCGAAATGGCGGCTGGGCAGCAAGCGCGGCGTACAGGTGCTCACCGCCGAGGTGAGGGGAACGGCGGTGCGGGCGAAGACCGAGGTTACGGTGCGGTAGGTCTCGCCATGGCCACGTCCTGCTCCATGGTGTTGCCGAAGAGGTAGGGCGCGATGCCCACTTGAACGAAGCCGCACTTTTTATAGAAGGCGTGTGCCCGGAAGTTCCGGTACCACGCGAGCAGCCAGATCGTTTCCCTCCCACGGCGGCGCGCCTCGATATCGACCGCCGCCATGAGTTGCTGCGCGACGCCCTTCCCCTTCCAGGCCTGGTCGACGTAGAAGCGCCTGATCTGCAGCGGCGCCGCTCCGGTGACGCACTCGGGGACCGGGTCCTCACCGAGCAGCGCGTAGCCGATCGCGTTGCCCTCGTCGTCCTCGAGAATCAGCGTCGTGGTGCCAGGGTCGGCGAGTTCCGCGGCCTGCTGGCGCACGCCGAAGTGACGGTCCATGTGGACCTGCAGGTCGGCACTCGAGTCGTCGCCGCTGTAGGCGTCATGAAAGGTGCGGCGCGCCACGCTGGCGAGCAGCACCGCATCAGCGGGAGTGGCGTGGCGAACGGATGGCACGGGTGTTCAGGCGAAACGCGCGGCGAATGCGGCGGCGAGCTCGGGGCCCGCGGTATCGTTGTCGTGCTTGAAGTAGATCCACGCCTCTTCCCAGGGCTGCGCCTTGATCGTGGCCGCCCAGGTGTCGAGCTCCCCGGGGTGTATGCCGGCTTGTGCAGTCGTAGATAGCCGTACGGCGCCGTCGGCTCGACTGCAGCCTCAGCATCCTCATTCTCCGCGGCGACGAGTGCCACCTCGTGCTGGCGCAGGAGGGCGTACACCTCCTCGCTGAACCAGGTGGGATGCCGGAACTCGATCGCGGCCTTCCAGCGACGCGGTATCAGCGGCAGGAACGCGGCGAGGCGCGCGAGGTCGACCTTCATGTTGGGCGGCAGCTGGAACAGCGTGGGCCCGCGCTTGTCCCCCAGGGCGGTACAGACCCGCAGGAGATAGCTCATGAGTTCCTCGGTGTCCTTGAGCCGGGCGTGGTGGGTAATCCGCTGGGACGCCTTGATGCTGAAGGTGAAGCCATCGGGCGCCGCCGTGGCCCAGTCCATCACTACCGATTCCTTGGGCAGGCGGTAGAAGGTGTTGTTGATCTCCACGGTGGGGAAGCGCGCGGCGTAGAACGTTAGCATCCCGGCGGCCGGCAACGACTTGGGATAGAAGGACCCCTTCCATTCGGGGAAGGAGTAGCCGCTGGTGCCGACAAGGACGCGCATGGAGAGAATCTAAGGGCCGCGGTAGCTTTCCCGCATGACTTCCGTGCGCGATCTCGTGATTCCGCTGGACGGCGGACCCGTCTCCGGCATCCTGCTCTTACCCGAAGGCGCCGGTGCATGCTACGTCATGGCCCACGGCGCGGGGGCGGGGATGCGGCACCCGTTCCTCGACGCGACGGCACGGGCGCTGGCGGCGCGCGGCATTGCGACGCTGCGATACCAGTTCCCCTACATGGAACAGCGGCGCGGCAGGCCCGACACCCCCGCGGTGGCCATGGCGACGGTGCGTGCGGCCATCGGCGTTGCCGGCACCGAGCTGCCTGGCACACCGCTCTTTGCGGGGGGGAAGTCCTTCGGTGGCCGCATGACGTCCGAACTCGCAAGCCGGGAAGCACTCCCCGGAGTGGTCGGGCTTGCCTTCCTCGGGTTTCCCCTGCATGCGCCGAAGAAGCCTGATGTGAAGCGGTCCACCCACCTGTACCAGGTGCCGATCCCGATGCTGTTTCTGCAGGGCACGCGTGACGACCTCGCGGAACTGGGTCGCATGCGGAGCATCTGTGCCGATCTCGGGCCGAGCGCCACGCTGCACGAGGTGGAAGGGGCGGATCATTCGTTCCACGTGCTGAAGCGATCGGGGCGGAGTGATGTGCAGGTCCTTGATGAGCTGTGCGATACAATGCGCCAATGGATGTCGCAGGTGGGCGCTAACTTTCCCGCGTGACCTTCTCTCCCAGTTCAAGCCAGCGCGCTGCCATCGATGCACCCGCAGGGCCGGTTCTCGTGCTGGCCGGGCCGGGCGCGGGCAAGACCTTCTGCCTCATCGAGCGCATCCGGCATTTCGTGGATGTCCAGGGGATCCCGCCAGCACGCATCTGTGCTGTCACCTTCACCAATCGTGCAGCGGGAGAAATCTCGGGCCGGCTCAGGGAGGCCCTGGGCGATCGGGCCGGCGACATGACCGCCGGAACGATTCATTCGCTCTGCGTCATCCTGCTGCGGGAGCACGGTGAACGGATCGGGGTGCCTCGCGGCTTCGGGATCGCCGATGAGAGCTACCAGGTGCAGCTGCTGAGGCGACTCGGCGTGTACAAGTGGGCCACCACGCGGCTGAACGATTTCAGCCGACACCGTCTGGCCGGGGCGGAACTGCACCCGAACAGCGTGCAACTCCTGGCCGACTACAAGGCATGGCTCGCCCGGCGAAACCTCCTCGACTACGACGACCTCGTCTTGCGGGCCGCTGAGCTGCTGAAGCTCCCTGACGTGAAGGAGGCCGTCGCGGGACGGTGGGATGCGGTACTCGTCGATGAGTGCCAGGACCTCAATCCGGTGCAGTATGAGGTGATCAAGGCCATCGCCGATGGCCATCGGAACCTCTTTGCCGTGGGCGATGATGAGCAATCGATCTTCTCCTGGACCGGTGCCGTGCCCCGGGTCCTGGAGAAATTGGCGGGAGACTTCGACATCAAGTCGGTCATCGTCCTGGAGGAGAACCGGCGCAATGCGCGGGGAATCTTCGAAACGGCGCGACGGCTGCTGCGCGACAATCCCTCCTTGTTCAGGAAAGCCCTGCGCGCCACCCGTGAGTCGCCGTACGGCGTCGAGGTGAAAACCTTCGATGAGGACGATGCCGAGTCGGCGTGGATCCTGGAGGACATCGTCCGGGACCGGGGCGAGTCCATGCTGCCATGGGGTGAATTCGGGGTGCTCTATCGCACGCACGAGGTGGGGTCACGCATCGAGGGAATGCTGTTGCAGGCGGGCGTGCCCTGCCGGCTCGCGGCGGGTCGTGCCCTGCAGGACGACCCGGTGGTGCAGTACCTGGTGGCGGCGCTCCGGGTCATCTCGGCGCCGGGCGATCCTGTCCCCGAGGAATCCTTCGCCAGGGTGGTGTTGCCGGAGACCCTGTACCAGCGGATCCGCACCGAGGCGGAGACGGCCCACGCCGAGTTCCTCGATTGGCTCCGCCTGACGGCGCGGCGCGGGCAGAAGGAGGATCCGGAGATCAAGAAACTCCGGCGCTTCCAGCTGGCGCTCGACAACCTGCACGCCCTGGGCCGGAAACACACGACCATCAACGGGCTGGTTGACGAGCTGCTGGCCCAGCGGGTTGGGGAGTACCGCACCCTGCTCGAGGAGCGTCACGAGGAGCTGAGTGATCCCGCAGCCGATGACGGGGTACGCGCCCTTGCCGCCGATCTCGCGACCGCGATGCACGGTCGGCGTCGTGTGTGGCTTAAGCGGCTCGGCGGCGTCGAGATCGCGCTCGCCGGCATGCTGCGTGGTGGTGGCGTGACGAGCGTGAGCCTGCTCGACGCCGGTGCCGACGTGGCATCGGGCGACCTGGTGCTGGACCCGGACCAGATGGGCCACCTTGGCCCGGGGCTCACGACGTTCAAGGCGCTGCAGCTGGCGCACAGCCGGGAGATGCCGGACGCATTCCGTGATTTCGTGGCGTTCGACCTGGAGACGACCGACAAGAATCTCGAGGGGTGCGAGATCGTCGAGATCGCCGGCGTGCGCGTGCGGAACGGCGCCATCGTGGCCGAGTTCCAGTCGCTGGTGAAGCCGCGGGTACCGGTCGCGGCCAGGGCGACGGAGGTACACGGCTACACCGCGGAATCGCTGAGCGGCTCACCGTACTTCGAGGAGGTATGGCCGGCGTTCCGTGCGTTCGTGGGGAACGACCTGCTGGTGGCGCACAATGGCCACTGGTTCGACTTCCCGATCCTTCGCCGCATGGCGGCGCCGCACGGCGGTGCCATGGATATCCCGGTCTACGACACGCTGCCCCTGGCGCGCGACCTTCATCCGGGAAGCCGGCGACTGTCCGACCTGGCGGCTGCGTTTGGTGTGCCGCTGCTCGCGGCGCATCACGCGCTGGACGATGCCCGTGCCCTGGCACTGGTGTTCCTCCGCCTCGAGGAGGACAAGCTCGTGCGCGGTCGGAAGACGGCGCTGGTCAACCTGCTCGACTGGCTCGGTCTGGCCCTGGCACTGGGCGACTGGGCAACGCTTTCTGACGAGGCCGGCCTGTTGGTCAAGCTCACCCGCGCGTGGGCACTGGGCCGCTACAGCAATGTCCTCGATGAATACGCGGTCGAGCGCGAACGGCCCGGAGCGGCGGGGGCACCTACACACGATGAAGTGATCGAGCGGCTCGGCGGGCGGGAGAAGATGCTGCAGATCCGCGCCGAGAAGACGGCGCTCGATCGCTATCCGGCGGCGATGGAGCGGCTGGGACGGATCCTCGACGCCCTCACCGGCACGACGCTGGAGGTGCAGCTGCGTGAACTGCTCGAGCGCGTGGCCCTGTCACGTTCCGATGGGGTCGAGACCGATCATGATCGTGTCAACCTGCTGACGCTGCATGCCACGAAGGGTCTCGAGTTCAAGCGGGTCTACATCGTGGGAGTGGAGGATGCCGAGATGCCGGGGATCAGGCAGGGGAAGCAGATCCCGAAGGGCGAAATGGAAGAGGCGCGACGGCTGCTCTACGTGGGGATGACGCGCGCGGAAGATCGCCTCGTGCTCACGCGCGTACGCGAACGGCACGGCGTGCCAACGGGCGGGGCACAGTTCCTCGACGAACTGGGCCTGTAGGCGCTACGACGCTTTCCGCGCCTTCTTCCTTGCCGGCTTGGCGGTCGTGGCCTTCGCCGACTCGCCGCCTCCCTTCGCCAGGCTCGCCTTCAACGCTTCCATCAGGTCGATGATCTTGGTGGGCGCCTTTTCCTCGGGCTCCGAGGTAATTTCCTGCCCGTCCACCTTGGCCTGGATGGCCTGCAGCACCCGGTCGCGAACCTGGTCGTGATACTTCTCCGGCTGGAACTCGTCGGTGGCGGTCTGCTCGATCAGCTGCTTGGCGAGCTTGAGCTCGGTGTCCTTCACCGTGGTCTCCGGGATCGGCACATCCGACGCCTTCTTGAGCTCATCGGCGTAGTGCAACTGTTCCATGACCAGCACACCGTCCGCGGTGGGCCGCACGAGCACCAGGTTCTGCTTGCCCCGCGCAGCATATTGTCCGAGTGCCGCGCGTCCGGTCTCCACCAGTGCCTTGGCCAGCAGGTGATACGCGCGCTCGCCGCCCTTGTCCGGCCCGAGGAAGTAGGCCTTGTCGAGGTAGACGCGATCGATCTTGTCGAGCGGCACGAACTCGGCGATATCAATGGAGTTGGTGGCCTTCTCGTCGAGGGCCTTGAGTTCCTCGGGGCTGAAGACGACATACTGCCCCTTGGAGAACTCGTAGCCCTTGGCGATCTCGTCCTTCTCGACGACGCGATTACTGTCGGTGGGCACGACGTACTGCTGCTTGAGCCGGGTGCCAGTCTTCTTGTCCAGCATGTTGAATGAAACGCTGGCGGAGGACTCGGCGGTGGAGAACAGGCTGACCGGGACCGAGACCAGTCCGAAGGAAATCGTGGCGGAGCCGATGGAACGTGCAGGCATAGGGATCAGGCCAACCGTTGAACGGTGATGCCGCAAGGCGGACACGGGAAATATTGCATGCCTCGTGACCTAGAGAAATACCGGGCCAAACGGACTGCCGATAGTACCCCGGAACCGGCGGGAGTCGTCTCCCCGGAGCTGGGCGGGGCTGTTCGTGGTGCACCAGCATGCGGCCCGCAACCTTCACTGGGACCTCCGCCTGGAACTCGACGGGGTCCTTCTCTCGTTCGCCGTCCCCAAGGGCCCCTCTCCCGATCCTGCCGACAAGCGTCTCGCCGTCCAGACCGAGGATCATCCGATCGAGTACGCCGACTTCGAGGGAGTGATTCCCGCCGGCAACTACGGCGCGGGGTCGATGATCGTCTGGGACAAGGGGAAGTGGATCCCGCACGGGGACACGCGGGAGGGACTGGCGAAGGGGAAGCTCCTTTTCGAGCTCAAGGGCTACAAGCTCAAGGGCATGTGGACCCTGGTGAAGCTCAAGAAGGGCGAGAAGGAGTGGCTCCTGATCAAGGAGCGCGACGGATACGTCGAAAAGGGCGGCACGTTCCCGCCGGAGTCGGTGCTGTCGGGGCTGTCGGTGGAGCGCCTGCGCGACAGCGCGGAAGTGGTGACGTCGGTGACCGCCGAGCTCGAGCGGCAGAAGCTCGCGGAAGGCCGACCTCAAGGGCGACGACATCAAGCTGATGCTGTGCGAGAATGGCGACGAGCCATTCAGCAAGGCAGGCTGGGTGTTCGAGCTCAAGCTCGATGGGTGGCGGGTGCTCGCTGAACGGCGGGGAACCGAGGCGAGACTGCTTTCGCGCAACGGGAACGACCTCTCCGCATCGTTTCCCGAGGTGGTGCGGTCGCTGCGCGCCCTGCCCATGACCAACGTGATCATTGATGGGGAAGTGGTGACCCTCGACGACAAGGGACACCCGAACTTCCAGCGCCTTCAGCAACGTGCGCGACTGCGGCGACCGCTCGACATTCGCCGCGCCGCGGTCGAATCGCCGGCCACGCTCTATGCCTTCGACCTCCCCTCCCTCGAGGGCTACGACCTGCGAACCCTGCCGCTGGTGGAGCGAAAGGCCGTCCTCGCACGAGTGGTGCCGCCGGCCGGCCCGCTCCGCTACCTCGACCACATCGAGAAGCAGGGCGAAGCGTTCTTCTCTCAGGTGGAGCGCATGGGCCTCGAGGGAATCATCGCGAAGAAGGGTGACAGCCCCTACAAAGGGGGACGGTCACCGGTGTGGCTCAAGATCAAGGCGGCGCGAAGCGACGAGTTCGTGGTGGTGGGATTCACCGCGCCCAGGGGCAGTCGCGCCGGCTTCGGCGCACTGCACCTCGCACAATTCATCGGGAAGCAGCTGGTGTACGCCGGACGCGCGGGCAGCGGTTTTGACGACCAGCAACTGGGTGACGTCCGCAAGGAACTGGAGGGAATGACCCGGAAGACGCCACCATGCCTGCCCCCGCGCGATCCGCGGGCCGAACCGGTGGCGGCGTCGAAGAAGGGTGCCAGGGCGAAGGCGCCCACCGCGGGCGACTACGGGATGACGGTCGCCGATTTCGAGTCCACGACGTGGGTGGAACCGAATCTCGTGGCCGAGGTCCGGTTCACCGAGTGGACCAACGAAGGGGTGTTGCGTCATCCGGTGTTCCTGCGATTCCGGGACGACAAGAAACCGGAGGAGTGTGTCCGGAGGGCCGCTGAAGACGGGGAGGCCGGGAATGGCGCGCCGGGCACGAATGGCGGGAAGACCGGGGAGGGTGGGGAGGAACTGAAGCGGGAAGTTCCGTTCTCCAACCTCAAGAAGGTCTACTGGCCGAAGGATGGATACACCAAGGGCCAACTTATCGACTATTACAGAATGGTCGCCCCCTGGCTTCTTCCCTATCTGCGCGATCGACCACTTGTCCTTACCCGCTACCCCGACGGTATCGAGGGCAAGTCGTTCTTCCAGAAGGATGCGCCCGACTTCGTGCCGGAATGGGTGCGCACGGTGAGGCAATGGAGCGAGGACCCGCATCGCGAGATCGACTACATCGTGTGCGAGGATATGGAGTCGCTGCTGTACGTCGTGAACCTGGGGTCGATCCCCCTGCACATGTGGGGCAGCCGGGTGGCGTCGCTGGAGAGACCCGACTGGTGCATCCTCGACCTGGACCCGAAGGAGGCTCCGTTCACCGACGTGGTGAAAGTGGCGCACTTGATCCACGCACGCTGTGGTGACGTCGGCCTGCCGCACTACATCAAGACCACGGGGTCGAGCGGCCTGCACGTGATGATCCCGCTGGGACAGCAGCTCACCTATGACCAGTGCCGGTCATTCGGGGAGCTCCTGGCGCGCCTGCGTCGTGGCGGAGCTGCCCGATATCTCCACGATCATGCGACAGGTGGAGCGTCGGTCGGGGAAGGTGTATGTGGACTACCTGCAGAACGGGCGAGGCAAGACGATCGTGGCGCCCTACAGTGTGCGCCCGTTGCCGGGCGCTCCGGTGTCGGCGCCACTCGAGTGGAGCGAGGTGACGCCGACGCTGGACCCTCGGGAGTTTACGATCTCGAACATGGAGGCCCGGCTTGGGAAGCTGAAGCACGACCCGATGCTGCCGGTGCTGACTGAAGTGCCCGACCTTGTAGCCGCGATCTCGCGGCTACAAGGCTAGCGAGCCTGCTACTCGTCCTCCTGCCGCAGCGCCACCACTGCCGCGCGGACGCGATCCGCCAGCGTCCGCTCCTCCCGCAGCTGCTCGATGACCGACTCGGCCTGCTTCATGTGCAGCGAGAGGCTGCCGGCCTTTTCCAGCGCCTGGTCGAGCACGGCCCGCTGACCATGAAGTGATTCGAGGCTCGCACGAAGATCCAGGGTCATCGCCTCGGCGCGTGACAGACGGGCTTCGGCCCGCTCCACCTGCTGGCGACGGAGTTCGAGCGCTTCCACGGCGCCAGTGGCCTGGCGCAGCTGGGCCTGGGTCTCGAGCACGACCCGGGTGGTTTCCTCCACCTCACGCCGCGCTTCGCTGATCGACCGCGCCGCTGCGAGCGTCTGGGACGCTTCCGCGTGCACCTGCCGCACTTCCTTCTGCAGCGTGTCCACCGCTTCCTGCCGGCTCAGCACCGCCTCGGTGGCGCGGCTCATCTCGCGCTCGGCGACCTGCCAGCGTGACAAGTGCTCCTCGAACTGGCGCAACTGGTCCTGTACCAGGTTGAGCGCGATGCTGCGCTCGCCCAGGTCGGTCGTGCTCCGGTCCAGCTCGCGCGACCGCTCTTCCGCCGTTGCGAGCGACGCGGTGAGCGTCCGCACCACTTCCTCCAGTCGCTCGGCGCTGTCCGCGCCCTCGCGGCGGAGTTCGGCAGCGCGACCAAGCTGCTCCAGGGCGCGCTCGAGTCCGCCCTCACGGCGGGAGAGCTCGTCTTCCAGGTGGCGCAGCCGCTCCTTGAGCTCATCGGCCATGCGCGCCTTGCCGTTCAGGCCATCCAGCGCCTCGGACAGCGATGACATGCGCCGGTCGGCGTCGCCGATCCAGTTTGCCACCTCGCCAAACCGGTCGGCGACACTGTCGGCCTCATCAGCCCGGCTCGCGATGCTGCTGAAGCGCTGGTCGGCCCCATCCATCCGCGCGATGAGCGCCGCGGTGCGCTCGTTCAGTTCATAGCCGAGCGCGTGCATGTTGGCGACGCGCTGGCTGAGGTCGTCGAGCTGGGCGCAGCGAGTGTCGGCCAGGTCGAGCGACGTGCTGACGCGATCGACATCCTTGCGCACGCGCTCCACCAGCGGCTCGAGGGCGAGCAGTTCGGTCACCTGGCCCTTGAGAGTCCGGGTGGACTCGTCGCTCCGCGCCAGCCAATTCTCGGTGTCACCCTGGGCCTCGCGCAGGCGCGCCAGTTCCTGCTGCGCGCGGCCGACCTCCTCCAGGGCATCACGCACGGCGTCCTCCGATCCACGGAGAACGCTGAGATCGCGCATGGCGGTCTCAACCGCGGGGCGGGCGTCCTCGATCTTCTGGACCCGGAGGCCGAGGCCGGCGAGCAACTGCTCGAGCCGGGCGGCCTCCGCCTGGAGGATTCGCGCGCGCTCCGCCTTCTCCCCGAGCGCCTTGAACTCCGTGGTGAGCCCGGAGACCTGGGCGTAGAGATGCTGGGTCTGGCCGTGGAGGCCGACGATGTGACGGCCCGATTCGTTCAGCACCTGGAGCTTCGATTCGTACTCCCGCACTTCGGCGCGGATCTCGGCGATGCGCTCGGCAAGGGAGTCCATGCCGCGGCGCTCCTGCTCCACCAGCGACACACTCCGCTCCATGTCGGCGCGCAGAGCGTTCAGTGCCTCGCGAAGAGTGTTCTCCTCGGCGTTGAGGCCTGTCTGCCGCGAGCCGAGGGACTCGGTCTCGTGCGAAACCCGTCGCTGGGTCTCGTCCGCGGCATTGACGCGGACCTCGAGCTCGCGGAGGAGGCGGAGCAGCTCGTCCTGGCGGCGGAAGCCGGACTCGAGCTGCGGCAGCATGCCGAAGAGGTGGGTCACCTGGCCGCTGGTGCGGTCGATCAGGTCACGCTGCTGTTCCAGGGCGGCAAGCTTCTGGGTGGTCTGCTCGGCGAGCGCGCGGAGGACGCCGATCTGGTGCTGCACCTCCGGCAGGCGTTCGCTCTGCTCCTTCATTGCGCCCACGATGCCCGTGGCGGTGCTGGTCCGCTCCTCGATGGCGGCGATCTTCGCCTCGGCACTGGTCCACGACTCATCGAAGGCGGTGAGCCGCATCATGGCCCGCTCGAGGGTGGGCGAGAGCGCGTCGATGGCGCGGAGCTGCTGTTCCAGGGTGGCGACCCGCTCGCCCAGGACGGCAGCCATGGCAGCGCTGTCACCCGACTGGGCCGCCTGCAGCTCGCCCGCAGCCGCCTCGGCGCGAACGACCAGCGATTCCAGGCTGCTGCGCTCACGCTGGATGGCTGAAAGCACCGTGCGGATCTCACCGGGGGTCGGACCGGTTTCCTGGCGCTTGAGGCCCTTGAGGAAAGTCATGACGAGCTCCTTCGACGTGAACGCCCTGCTCTGCGGCGGATAGAACGGCGGATGTCTATCTATGTCGCAATGCACGTGCCTCTTGCACTGCCTCGATGACGACAGCGGCGACGTTTTTTACAGTCGGAAGAAATGGCGGTTCGCGGACGCTGAAAGAGGGGGTTGCTGCGGGTTTCTGCATCACGGCACGGCATGGAAACGGCAGGCAGGCACACTCGGCAGGGCGGGAGGGACGGGCAACGACGTCACGGGGGCCGTGCGATGCGCCGAGTTCTGCAGAGTGCGACGATAGCGAGCTGCCTGATCCTGCTCGCCGGGTGCGGTGGATCGGAGGCCGCCGGCAACGAACCGCCGCCGGTCGGGAATCCGCCTGCCAACCCGCCGGTGCTGCCACCGGCGAATCCACCGGGCACTCCCGAGCTTGGCACCAATGCCAGCCTCAACGGGAAGATCCCGTTCCCAGGCGACAACGCCTGGAACGTCCGGATCGACACGGCGCAAGTGGACCCCAACTCCGACGCGCTGATCGCCAGCATCGGTCTGACCACCGCCCTCCATCCTGACTGGGGCACCACGGAAACGGAGTACGGGATTCCGTACGTGGTGGTGGATGGGAGCACCCCCAGGGCGAACGTCACCTTCGACTATGCCGACGAAAGTGATCCCGGCCCCTATCCGATCCCGCCCAGCCCCCCGATCGAGGGCGGCAGCGGAAGCAGCGGCGACCGGCACATCCTGATGATCGACCGGGACAGCTGGATCCTGTACGAGCTCTACGCGGCATATCCCCCGGCGTCGTCGGGGCAGCCGTGGACCGCCGGTTCGGGTGCCATCTACGACCTCAACTCGAATGCGCTCCGGCCTGCGGGTTGGACCTCAGCCGATGCGGCGGGGCTGCCGATCTTTCCAGGCCTCGCGCGCTACGACGAAGCGGCGGCGGGACAGATCCGTCACGCGCTCCGGTTCACCGTCCGGAACAGCCGCCGGGCCTACGTGGCCCCGGCCCGGCACTGGGCCAGCAGCAATGCGAGCACGGACCTCCCGCCAATGGGAATGCGCGTCCGCCTGAAGCAGGGATTCGACCTCAGCAGCTTCCCGGCGCACGCGCAGGTGGTGCTGCAGGCGATGAAGACCTACGGGATGATCGTGGCCGACAACGGGTCCAACTGGTATGTGAGCGGCGTCTCCGATACGCGGTGGGATCCGGCCATCTTCGACGCGTTCCGCCAGGTGCACGGCAGCGACTTCGAGGTCGTGAAGATGGGACCGCTAACCACGCCCTAGCGCCGCTCAGCAGCCGTAGACCGGGTCACAACCGGTCACCACAAAGCCTCCGACCACGACTACGAGCGACGCGGCCATCAGACCGACTACCAGCAGCCCCGTATTCACAGCCTTGAGCCCGTGCGTCTCGACTTTCGTGACTTCACCGAGTGCGAAGGCGGTCTCGGGCCCATTCTTGGTTTGCTGGCCGTAGAGCGAGTCGTTTGCCACGCGCGGGTTGTGCAGCTCGACGGTGCCCTGTGTCGTCGTGATCCGGATGCGCCGCACGGTGTCGGGCGTGTCCGCGTGGACCGGCAGCGGTGTGGCGTACCACGGAACGCCGCTCGACTCGCTGGAAGCGATATCGGTCACTGGTGCAGGTGTTGGCGTAATGACGGCCGCGGCGTCACCGCCCCGGTTCTTCCAGCCAGTGCAGCCGGTAGCCGTGATGGTGTAGCTGGTCAGGTGCAGGACGGCCACGGTACGGCGCCACACGATGAGGTGATGCACGCGTGCACTCCCGATTGAGGTCGGGAGAACCATCGGGCCGAGGGATCAAGTGGGAGTCAAGCCGGCCGGAACCTTCCCCGGACAGGCCCCGTAGGGTTGACATCCCTGTCAGTCCACCCGGAGGCCCGATGCGCAGCAACCGTGTTGCCGGTTTTTCCGTCAGCCTGTCCATCCTGCTCGCCCTCATCGCACAGACCTCTCCCGTTGCCGCACAAGCCTTTTATCTGACCGTTCCATTCGGGAGCCAGCGCGCCTCGGTGACGCAGACGATCGGTCTCACCAACATCTCGGTGACGTACGACCGCCCCGGTGTGGACGGACGGAAGATCTGGGGTGGACTGGTGCCGTACGACTCGGTGTGGCGGGCAGGGGCCAACGTGAACACGGTGCTGGCCTTCACGTCGCCAGTGACCATCAACGGGAAGCAGTTGCCCGCCGGCCGCTATGGCCTCTTCATGCTCCCGACGCCCCAGCAATGGACGGTGATCATCAGCAAGGAAGCGAACGCGTGGGGGCACTTCAGCTACAACCAGGCCGAGGACGTCCTGCGGTTCACTGCGACACCGGGTGCCGGGGAGATGACGGAACGGCTGGAGTACACCTTCGATGACCCGAAGGCGGATGCCGTGACGGTTACGCTGCGGTGGGAGAAGCTGGCACTGCCGTTCACCATCTCGGTCAACAGCACACAGGTGGTCATGGACAGCCTGCAGCAGCAACTGCGCGGCCTTCCCAAGTTCTTCCCCGACGCCTGGAGGCAGGCCTCTGCATGGGCCTTCAACCACGACCAGCTCGCCACCGCGAGCGCCTGGGCCGACACGGCCATCGGGCTCGGTGCCAACTACCAGAACCTGATGCTCAAGTCGCGCATCCTGGCCAAGGAGGGAAACCAGGCCGGGGCTGACTCCCTCAAGACGCGCGCATTGTCCGTTGCCACCGAAGCGGACATGAACGTGTACGGCTACCAGTTGATGCAGCAGGGCAAGAAGGACGAGGCGCTGGCGGTATTCATCAAGAACACCAAGACCTACCCGCAGTCATGGAACACCTGGGACAGCCTGGCCGAATGCTACGGCAACATGGGGAACAAGAAGCTCGCGATCGCGAACTATCAGAAGGCGCTGGGCATGGTCGGGGACCCGGTACAGAAGCGGCGGATCGAAGGGGCGATTGCAGCGCTGAACAAGGCGTGAGGATGTGAGGGAATGAGAGGAAGAAGAAGGGAAGAGGGACGACTCTTCCCTCTTCCCCCTTCCCTCTTTCTTTGTCACTCTTCCCCTTGAGTCTAGAACCGGAACCCGAGGACGATGGGTACGAAACCCATCGATGCCCCATCGACCCAGACCTTCTGATAACTCGCCTCGATGAAGATGCGACGCGAGTTGAGCCCGGCACCCACGCGTCCGCCGAAGAGCGGGTTACGCGCATATCCGGCGAAGCCAGGCGGAGGTGACGTGTTGCGCACACCACCCACGCCACCGAGCAGCGCATACGGGGCGATGAAGCCGGGGATGCGCTTGCCGAACAGCACGTCGAATGTCGCAGTCATGTCGTAGGCGTTGGCGTCGCCGGTGCTTGCCGACCAGTAGTTGCCTGCGCCGCCCACGCGCACCTGAGCCATTTTGCCGACGCCGGCAGAGTACGCCAGCATGCCGGTGTATCCGAGATCGGTCCCGCTGCTCATGTCACCCATCGGGGCCGAAGCGCCGCCACCCACATACCAGTGCGAGAACTTCGCGGGCTTCTTCTCCGCGCTGCTCTTGCTCGCTTGGCCGCCGGTGCCGCCGGGGCTGCAGCGGGCGGTGGATCGAGTGCGTCCACCACCGGAGCCGAAACCACCGGCCTCGCGGGCAGCGGTTCGGATTGCACGGGGGCACTGGTCGCCGAAGGTGCGGTTACAGCCGGAGCCGGCATTGCCGGAGCCGGCGCAACCGGACCGTGCGCTCTGATAGGCGCGGCTGGAGCGGTTACGGCTGGAGCGGCTACGGCCGAGCCGCACCCGGAGCGGACGCTGCTGGAGCGGCTGTGGCTCGGGCCCACACAGGCGGAGCGGACATGGCCGGAGCCGATAGCGCAACAGAAGCCGGGCAGCTGGTGCCGGAGCCGATGACGGTGCCGAGGCCAGCGCGGGTGCTGAGGACGGCGCGGTCGGCGCCTTCACGATGCTGTCGATCCAGATCGTCTTGAGGACGAAATTGGTACCGGACTTGGCGCTCCTGACGCGGACCCCGTTGGGATCGTTCTCGTTCAGGATCTGGCCCTGAATGGTCCCACCTTCCTTGAGGTAGATGGTCGCCATCGCCGGCGTACCCTGGGCGGCGATCGGCGCAGCGGTGCAGATCGCGCTCAACGCGACGAGGACCACCGCGAGTCGGGGTGCGAACGTGGGCATGGCAAACGCTCCTCTCGTAGGTATGCCCGAGGACCCCGGGCATTTGGCACAGAGGGGCAACGGCGGTGCCATCCGCAGCGTTTTCGAGTTGTCCAAAGCGTGGACGGTGACGCGATTCGATTCAGTCGATCAAGGTCTTGCGACGATTGAAGTTGCCGCAAAAACGAATGCCGCCCGGGCGGGCGGCATGTACAACTGCAGTGTTGGGTACACCGGGGCGGTTTCGGAGCGCCCGACTCCTCGCGGTTTAGGCCCTACTGTGCGATCTGGGTGATTTCCCAGTTATTGGCGCGATGTTCGAGTTGCACCTGCTCGTTGACCACGCGGGTGCTGCCGAACGCACCGCCATGGATTTCGGTGGTCGAACCGCTCAACTGCGCCTGCGCCCGATTGCCGGTGACCTGAAGTCCCGTGACCTTCCAGCGGACGCTGTAGCGACCGCCAGTCGCGAAGAATCCGCCGAGCTGTTCCTGCCGCGCGCCCGGCATGCCCGGGTAGCGGCGCAGCGCCTCGGCCATCTCGCCCAGTGTGAGTGCCTGGCCATAACCCTTGAGTACCCGCTCGATCGAGGCGCGGGTTTCCGCGGACACCTCACCTGACGCGGCGACACGTCCGAGCATAGCGTCGCTGCCCGAGATGTCGCGCTTGGCAGCGCCGACCTCAGCCGGCTCCTCCATGTCCACCACCGATATGGCCACGACCGGGACTGTGGCAACAGTCTGGACCGGTTGCGCAGCCGGAGAGGTCACCTCGGCCGCTGCGGTGCCCGGCGCCGCCTTGGGCCCCCGCTTCGCCCCTGCCGAACTGGCGATCGTCTCGGGAGGTTTGGCCGGCGCCGCGCCAGCGTTGCCGGCCGGTTGAGCCGCGCCGTCAGTCGGCGATGCCGGCGCGGCGCTGACGGTGGCAGGCGCCGGCGTTTCAGGGGCAGGTCGACGCCATGGAGCGAAGTAGACCGCGGCGGCGACGAGGAGGCCTGCACCTGCCACCGTGGTCACCAAACCCTTACGGCTCTTGAGCGCACCAATCTGGAGCGTCTTCGCCTCGGACATTCCGAAACTGGAGCGCGAAAACGGCATAGGGCTGCGCGGCGTGGCGTAGCGCACGGTGAGCGGCTGCGACCCGGTGGTGGCGAGGGTGATCAGCTGATTGCGAGTCGGCTCGTCCTGCGACGCCGTGACATGTCCCAGGGCCGCGACCGCTTCCTCGATCGAGGGCCAGCGATCCGCCGGCTCCTTCGCGAGCATGCGCATGACCGCTCCCGCCAGCTCGGGCGGGCATTCCGCGCGCAACTCCTCGATGGCGGGTACCGGCACGTGCACGTGCGCGTACATCACCGACATCATCGAGGTGCCGGGGAACGGCAGCCGTCCCGTGAGCATCTCATACGCGACCACGCCGAGCGCGTACTGGTCGGTGGCGCCGCTGATGTCGTTGGACAGGCACTGCTCCGGGCTCATGTAGGCAGGCGTACCGACCATCATCCCGGACGTGGTGAGCCCCTCCGACTCCGCGACCTTCGCGATACCGAAGTCGGTGACGACGCACCAGCCCTCGTCGTCGATGAGGATGTTGCCGGGCTTGATGTCGCGATGCACCACACCGTGCCGGTGGGCGTAGCCTACGGCCCCGGCTACCTGGCCCAGGATGGCCTGCACGGTGGGCACGGGCAGCGCCCCGGTTTCCCGGAGAATGCTGTCCAGCGGCCGGCCGTCGACGTGCTTCATGACGAAGTACAGCAGTCGGTCGGCGTGCCGGACGGAATAGATCGGGATGATGTTGGGATGGCTCAGGGAGGCGGCCGTGCGGGCCTCCCGCCGGAATCGCTCCACCAGGGGCGGGCTGGCACCGAGCGACGGGGAAATGACCTTGATGGCCACCCGCCGGTCGAGTGCAATATCATGCGCGGCGTAGACGGTTGCCATACCCCCGCGGCCAAGCTCGCCGAGTATCTCGTACTCGCCCAGCGTAGTCGCGCGGAGGAGCTCGAGTTCTTCGGTGTTGGCGGCGTCCACGGGGGTGGCCATCCGGACGGTTTCCTGGGCGGAATTCACTGTCGTAACGTGCCTCTCCAGGAGGTTATTCGCAAGGATAATACAGCGTTCCCTTCGGGTGAACGTCAGGCACTGGAAAACCTTGCCGTTACATGGCTTCCGTCGCAAAACGGCTTGTTGCCGGAGTGGCCGCAGCGGCAGAATGTCGCCTCCGTGGAACAGCCGGCCGCCACACCTGCCGCGTCGAGGATGCGCAGGTTGCCGCTGAATTGGAGGGGGCCATCGCGCTGGGGCTCGATGCGGAGCGGACCGTCGACATCGGAGCGGTCGGCGCCAAGCTCACCGGCCGGAATGCGTGTCGACGAATCTTCGAAGCGCACGCGCAGATGCGAATTGTCGCAATACGGTTTATGCGTCGACGCGCCGCAGCGACAGAGCGCAAGTCGAGTCTCCTTCGACAGACTGCCATCAGTCATCACCAGCTCGAGCTCGCCGCGAATGAAGAGCGGGCCGTTGCGGGAGACAAGCAGCGCGTTCTGCTCATCGGGTACTTCCTCGGGCCCGCCGTCCTTCCGCATGTACTGCAGTGCGCCTGAGGGACACTGCTCGACCACGGTGGCGACCTTGTCCGCGGTGCTGTTGTCGCAGATCACCCAGGGCCGGCTGCCGGGATCGAAGACGCGCGGAAGTCCACGGATGCAGGCACCGACATGGATGCAGCGCGCCTTGTGGTACGTGACGTCGATGCTCTTGCCAAGGTATACGTGAAGCTTCTCGGGCATCGCATCGCGCGGATCGTCGTTCATTGGGTCATCAACCGTGAGTCATGGGTCAGACGCGCATGTGGTCGGCGCGCCACTGGCTGACGGCGCGCTTGATCGCGCCGCCGGTCGCGAACTCGCCCGCGAACACGCGGCGAGCGAGGTCGGGAAACTCGGCGTCGCTGGCGAATCGCAGTGCGGCGACCTGGCGCTTGTTCAGCCTGTCGATCTGTCCGGCAAACGCCGGCGCGAGTGCCTGGAGTCGCAGGCGCTCCTCGAGGCGAATGATACGATCCTGCACCATGAGGGCCTGGAGCCGTCCGACGCCGAGCATGGCGATCATGCCGAACGCGACGACGAATGCCCATCCCGTCGATGGGCTGGGCGCGCGAAAAAGGTGGATTCCCGTCACCACCAGGTTTGCCGTGAAAATGGGAAACGCGATGAAGTGATACAGCGGGTTGAGGCGGCGGTGCGTTGCGTAATCCTGCATATGAACTCCTATGGAATTGCCGCTTGCAGCGTCGCGAGGGCCGTTTGCAGTGCCTCGGTGGATGGGAGGCTGCCCTGGGCAAGACGGGGTGATCCGCCGCCCCGGCCACCGGCGGCGTCGAGCACGCCCTTCAGCATCGAGCCGGCCTCGACGCCGCTCGAGGGTGAGGTGGCGAGGAGGATGGCGGCGGGCTCATCACTCACACCGATGAAGATCGCGCCTTCATGCGCCGCAACGGCGTTTGCGAGGGGACGCAGTGCCTCCAGCGATCCACCCGGCAGGTGCTCGACGATGATGCGGTGTCCGGACGCACTCCGTACCGCCGCCATGACACGATCGCGGGCCTGGAAGGTGGCGAGGTCCTGAAGGAGGCCATCACGCGCACCATGCGAGTCGCGCAGTTCCTGGCGCTGCCGATCGACGAGCATGGGTGTGTCGTCGAGCGCCGCAGAAAACCCGGCGGCGACGTGCGACAGCGCCAGGTAGTCGGCCCGGGCGCGGTGAGCGGCGCGAAGCCCGCAGAGAAAATCGACCCGCACGCGCTTCTTGACCCGCTCCACGCGCCGAATGAGGATCGCGCCGATCTCCCCGGTGTGCCGCACGTGCGTGCCACCGCACGCGCTCTTGTCCAGGTCGGCGATGGTGACGAGGCGCAGTACGCCGGCGCGATCACTCGGCTTCCGGAGCCCGGACACGGTGGCGGCGTCCTCGAAGGAGACGGTGACGGGGCGGTTCTCGGCGGTGACGGCATTGGCGCGATCCTGCACGTCGGCAATTTCGCCGGGGGACACCTCGCCCACGTCCAGGTCGAGGGTGGAGTTGTCGGCGCCGAAGTGCACGCTCACAGTCTCGGCGTTCAGCAGCTCGATGAAGACCGCGGAGAGGAGATGCTGGCCGGTATGCTGCTGCATATGATCGAAGCGGCGGGGCCAGTCGACCACACCCTGGACGGTGGACGCCGCGAGCGGTGCGGCGAGGAGATGGGCCACCCGCTCGCCGTCGTCAACCACCTCGAGCACCGGAATGCCGTCGATCGTGCCGAGATCGTGCGGCTGGCCACCCGAGGCGGGGTAGAAGGCGGAGCGGTCGAGGTAGATGCGACGACCGCCGTCAGCGATTTCGCTGACGGCGGCCGAGAACGAGGCGAGGTAGGCGTCGGTGTAGTAGAGGCGCTCGGTCACCCGGGGCATCTTCGTCATTCCTGCCCATGCTGGTCAAGGTGCTGCCGATTCGGACTACATGCCCGGTGGAATCTCGAATCCGCGGAAATATTTCTTTGCCAGTACCAGCGACCTTGCGACCGGGTATTTCAGCTTATCCAGCGCCGGCGATTCGTACGGCGAGCGTGGATTCATTCCAAGGCGCCTCAGATAGTAGTTGAGGGCATAGTTGTTACCGGCGCGCCGCGTAGCTTTCGTGTAGAAATTGACGCCGATTGACACGGAATACGTGTCGTCCGGGCCCGTCGGCTTTGCCTCAGTATTGGTGGTGTGACCGGAGGTACTGGGCATATATACGCCCTCGCCCGGGCCAAGTTCGTCGTTGATTATCGCACGCTGATAAAACGATGTGTCGAAGGAAACGTTGCTATTGGCGCCATGTGCCATTCTATCCTCGATGGCGCTTTCCGGCACAACGTTCCGGTCCGCGGGGTCCCAGACACTCATGCGCTTTTTCCCGTGGATCTGCAGGAAGAAGTTGTTCTCGCGGTCAATGTGAAACGGAGTGGCCGACGGCGGCGAGGACACAAAAATGAATCCGGCCCAGTCGAATGCGCCCGGGTCGAGCGCTTCCTGCCAGGGCGCCACGGTGGTCGAGATCGTGCGCAGCATCTCCGCATACTCCGGGTCAGTCTGAACGTGATAGAGCGAGACCCAGGACCCGGGTTCCTCAATGCTCGAAAACACTTCGGCCAGTGATCGTCCGCTCTCATCTTCGGGGAGAGGGTTTAGCCGATCAGCGCTGGTTGTGCCCTTGCGAACGAACTTGACCTGATTCTTCCCTTGGGCTCGAAACTTCTCACCGAGCCGATGCAACGCAGGGACTGTGAGGAGAGGATGGCTCGACAATGAGTGCCGTATGCGGATCGTTCGCCGCGGGTGATACTCGGCTCCCTCCGCGCACCAGACTCGATAGGTCGGCTGCGAGTCGCTCGCGCCGCCCGTCTGACCATGCTCGTTGCCACTCATCGCGGCCCTCAACGTGTTGCCACTCATCGCGGCCCTCAACGTGTTAGGGGGTAGGAACCAAGGGACGCCATGGCCCGACGCCCAAATTAGAACGGACGAGTTCTGGGGTCAACGAATTGAACGTGCGCTAGCGTTCGCGCTTCTGCATCGCCTCGATGGAGGCTTTCACCGCGAGGGCGGAGAGGGTCGCCATGGTGATCTGGACGGTGATGAGATCCTGCCAGATGGCGTGCCGGGCGGCGGGATCGATGGCGTCGCTCCGGCGAAGCAGCGTGCGGCGGTCGCTTGGGCGGGCACAGCCCGTGGCGATGGCCGCGTTCATCTCGGCGGAGATCCGGCGCGCGCGGTCCATGAGGCTTTCGGACTTCTCAGCGGCAGTGCGGCACTCGAAAACCGGATCGCGACCGTAGCGCCAATTCCAGTTCCAGAGCAAGCGCACATCCTTGAGGTAGACGTGCCCGTCGGCCCCATAGTGCGTGATCCGGTAGTTGTGACTGGCGCCGCTGGACACATGACCCTCGTCTCGGTAACTGGGAGAGAGGATCGCATATAGCGCGCCGCAAGATGCGGGAGCTTGGTTAGTTGCTAAGTTATTGTGTACTAAGAGTTTACTGCAAATAAAATGGGGTACTGCAAATTCTTGCAGTACCCCATGTCGTTGCGGTGGCCAGACAGTGTCGGCCTACTTCACGCGCTCCAGATACTCGCCGGTGGTGGGATTGACCCTCACTTTTTCACCGCTGCCGACAAACTCGGGAACCTGGATCGTCGCGCCATTCACCAGCGTTGCCGGCTTGCTGCTGGCGGTCTTGGTGGCCGTCTTCATGACCGGGGCGGTGTCGGAGATTTCAATCTCCAGCGTCGCCGGAAGCTTGATCGAAATCGGGCGGCCGTTGAGCCACTCGGCCTGGAAGACCATCTCCGGCTGCATCCATGGACGCAGGTCCCCAACGACTTCGGAGTCGAAGGTGAACTGCTCGTAGGTGTGGGAGTCCATGACGTGCACGTCGGTGCCGTCGTCGTACATCACCTGCATTTCCTTGGTGTCCAGCCGGGCCGTCTCGAGGTCTTCGGTCGAACTGAAGCGGGTTTCGAAGCTGTTGCCATTGGACAAGTTGCGCATGCGCACCTGGACGAACGCCCGGAGGTTCCCGGGAGTGCGGTGCTGGAAGTCCATCACCCGGCAGGGCTGTCCTTCGTACATGACCACAATGCCCTTCCGGATGTCATTTGCCTTCATTGTCTGCTCCGCCCTCTGTACCAGGTGTCCCCGGCGCGCTGGTGCGCCGATTCAGTGAGCCACAAAATAGGGCAGGGCGGGTGGGGCTGGTAGGGCGGGTCGGGCCTATGTCCTGATGCCCCGGATCGCCGCGGTCAGAGCGGCCCAAGGTCAGCTCGGGAGGACCACGGTTCATCCTGAAACTCGCCGGGCAGGACGACGTATATCACTCGCACGACCAACCGCTTGAGCGGAGATAAACGATGTCGAACGAGCTTACTACGGTATCCAAGGGAGAGATCATGTCCACGACGGAGCAGGTCCACACCGAAGAGCACAAGGTGGCTGGCGATCGCCTGGTGGAGCGTATCAAGGAGCTGGTGCGCCAGGGGAACATCCGCCGGGTGATCGTGAAGAACGACGAGGGGAAGACCCTGCTGGAGATCCCGCTCACGATCGGGGTGGTGGGCGCGGTCCTCCTCCCGGTGTGGGTGGCGCTGGGTGCGATTGCGGCGCTCGCGGCGCAGTACACGATCGAGGTCGAGAAGACCGACGAGTAACCGTTCGTTGCTGTGGCGGTCGAGTGAGGGGGAGGCGGGGTTCCGCCTCCCCTTTCGCTGTTACCGTAGGGGGTGTCGCTCCCGTCCGGATTTCGACGCATCATAGGACGTACGGGACCAGCACAACCGGAGGGAACTCATGCTGACCCAGACCGTGCAGTGGACCGAGCTCGCCCGCGAAATCGGGCCCGGCTTTGCGGAACGCGCCGCCGACCATGACGAGAACGACGCCTTCGTCGCCGACAACTACGTCGTACTCAAGGAAAACAAGGTGTTCTCCGCCCTTGTGCCGGTGGAGTTCGGGGGAGGTGGCGCCAGCCACCGGGACGTCTGCGCACTGCTGCGCGAACTCGCGCACTTCTGCCCGTCCACCGCCCTCGCGCTTTCGATGCACCAGCACCTCGTGGCGGCGGCTCTCTTCAATCATCGGCATGGACGGCCGGGTCAGAAGCTCCTCGAGGCGGTCGGGGCGCGGGAACTGGTCCTGATCAGCACCGGCGCTAACGACTGGCTCGCGTCGAGTGGTGAGGCCGTGAAGGTCGAGGGAGGCTACCGCGTGAACGCCAGCAAGCCTTTCGCCAGCGGCTCCCCGTCGGGAGACATGCTCGTAACGTCCGCGCCCTACGAGGATCCGGCGGAAGGATGGCAGGTCCTCCACTTCCCGCTTCCGATCAGCACGGAGGGCGTCACGGTCAACAACGACTGGCAGGCGATGGGTATGCGGGGGACGGGATCTGGGACGGTGGTGCTGAAGGACGCGTTCGTCGCCGAGGGGGCGGTGTCGCTCAGGCGGCCGCGGGCTCGGTATCACGCCGTCTACAACGTCATCATGGGCTGCGCCCTGCCCCTCATCATGTCGGTGTACGTCGGTGTCGCGGAGACCGCCGCCGAACGCGCGCGAGCCCTCGCGCGGAAGCGCGGCGTCATGCCGCAGCTGCTGGGTGAACTGGAGAACGCCCTGACGGCGGCGCAGCTCGCGGTCGACAGCATGACCGAACTCGCTGCCGACCTGGAGTTCGAGCCGTCGAATGAACTCAGCAGCGCGATGCTGGTGCGGAAGACCCTGGCATCCAACGCGGTCATTGCCACGGCGGCGAAGGCCCTCGAAGTGGCGGGAGGAGCGGGATACCTGCGCGCCGCCGGTATCGAGCGCCTGCTGCGTGACGCCTATGCGTCACAGTTCCACCCGTTGCCGGAGCGGAAGCAGCAGGAGTTCACCGGCCGGCTCCAGCTCGGCCTCGACCCGGTGGCCTAGCGCGTCATTTCTGACGTCGAGGGCCATGGCGACCTCGCCGTGGCCCTCGATGTGTCACTGTCCGCTAGGCGCCCTTCTTTTTCGCACTGACCTCTGTTGCGGCCGGATCGACCCTCAGGCTGATCCACTCGCCCGCGATGGCATGCCCGGGCACGCCGCAGATCACCCAGAACCATCCGCCGTCCTCGGCCTCGAAGGACGTGTCATCGGTGCGTCCCACCGCCAGCCCGGGCAACACCGCCCGGGTCATCGCGTTGGTGAAGACCGCCTGTCCTCCCTGCTGGGGCAGCTTCTCGCGCTCGGCAACCACCACCAGGCTATGGCTGGCAGTCGAGTCCTGGTTGACCCAATGCCACTTGATGGTCCAGCCGCGCGGCACGATGACCTGGATACTCCCATCATGCTCCCCGCTGATCACGGCGCTCGGGGCCCCGGCCGGGCGAGTGACCGTGAGATCCAGCAACACTGACTTTCCGGCGGGGTCGGGATGGATCCAGGCCGGAAGTCCGGCATCCTGGGCCCCGAGGGAAGACACGGCGAGGGCCATGAGGGCGACCAGGGGGAGACCGAATCGTATGCGATACAAAACCTTAGGCATGTGACTCCGGAGTATGCTGCATCTTGACACGGGGCGTTCTAGCCGGATCTTAAGTACACCTGAATACCACAATCATCAGAAAAAATGCAGGGAACCGGAACCGTTGGGGAGCGGGGCCGGGCGTGGGTTCGATCCTTACGCAGGCGAACATCACCACATCACGGGAGTGCACCACAGATGAATTTTCGTCGATTCAGCTGGTTGCCGGCGCTGTGCCTGATTACGGGTACCGCGGCCGCGCAGAAGCCGACGGGAGACGACTGGACCACGTATGGCGGAGACCAGTGGAACCAGCGTTACTCCGGTCTGAATGAAATCAATGCCAGCAATGTCGCCAAACTGGTGCCGCGCGGCATGCTGCAGACCGGCATCGCGAAGCTCGGTTCGTTCGAGAACACGCCGGTCATCATGGGCGGCAAGGCCTTCGTTACGACGCCGTTCAACACGGCCATCGCGTACGACCTCGCCACCGGCAAGCAGCTCTGGCGCTACGAGCACAAGCTCGGCACCACGATCTACTGCTGCGGCCCGAACAATCGCGGCGTCGGTGTGCACGGCCCGCACGTGTACATGGGAACCCTCGACGCCCGTCTGGTCGCCTTGAATGGCGCGACGGGCGAAGTCGTATGGGATATCGAGGTGGCCGATCCGACGTACGGCTACAGCATCACGCACGCGCCGCTGGTGATCGACAACAACGTCATCGTCGGCGTGTCGGGTGGCGAGTACGGCATCCGAGGCCATGTGACGGCGTATGATGCCGTGACCGGCAAGCAGGTGTGGCGCTGGTACTCGATCCCGGCCCCGAAGGGCGACCCGACGTTCGACGACAAGGCGCCGAACGGCTGGTGGGGCACCTGGGCGGCCAAGACGCCGGATGGCGCCGACCTGCATCGCGACGTCGCCAAGGAAAAGGGCGACAGCGCGAAGAATGCCGATGCCTGGACGCGTGGCGGCGGCGGTGTCTGGATGACGCCGGCGTATGACCCGGAGAGCAAGACCATCTACGTCGCGGTGGGCAACCCGTCCCCGGACCTCGATGGCGGCATCCGCCCGGGCGACAACCTCTACACCGATGCCATCGTGGCGATCGATGCCACCACCGGCAAGACGAAGTGGTACTACCAGACGGTTCCGCACGACGTGTGGGACCTCGATGCCGTGTCGCCGCCGGTCGTGGCGACGGTCGGTGGCAAGAAGGTCGTTGTCCACGCCGGCAAGACGGGCTGGGTCTATGTCCTCGATGCCGCGACGGGCAAGCTGGTGCGCCGGTCGGATGCATTCGTTCCGCAGGAGAACATGTTCGCGCTGCCGACTGGTGGCGAGGGCACGCGGATGCTTCCCGGCGCCAACGGTGGCTCGGAGTGGTCGCCGATCTCGATCGACCCGACGCTGGGCTATGCCTACGTCGCCGCACTGCACCAGCCGATGTGGTACCGCACGAACTACGCGCCGTGGGAGAAGGGTCGCCTCTGGCTGGGTTCCGCCTTCGTGGCGATCCCGACCGAGGAGCAGTACGGCCTCTTCTCGGCCGTGAACCTCGCCACCGGCAAGATTGCGTGGCAGAAGAAGGTGCCGCAGCCGATGATGGGTGGCGCGCTCTCGACCGCTGGTGGCCTGACGTTCACCGGCGAGGGCAACGGCAACTTCAACGCCTATGACTCGAAGACGGGCAACCTGCTCTGGACGTTCAATGCGGGCGCCGGCTGCAACAGTGCCCCGATGAGCTTCAAGCACAAGGGTGAGCAGATGATCGGCGTCGCCTGCGGCGGCAACTATCAGCTCAATTACCCGCTCGGCAACACGATCGTGTTCTTCGGGCTTCCGAAGAAGTAAATGAAGAAGTAAATATCGGCAGGTCGCTTGCTCTGCTGGTGGGCGGGAGTGCCTCTCGAGGCGCTCCCGCTCACGAGTTTTACCGACATGATGAGGATTGGCAATGACTTACCGCTCGCTCGCCGCTGCTGCTCTCGTGTTCGTCACTGTCCCTGGCATGGTCCACTCCCAGGGACAGGCGACGACGAAGACTCCGGATCCAGCGTGGCTCAAGTGGAACGCCGATACCAAGACGGTGACGTTCCAGCTCATCGCCGGCGTTCCCGCGTCGGCGAGTCCGTTCAATTTCAACGGCTTCACTGAGGGCAAGCTGACCCTGGTGGTACCGGCCGGCGCAACGGTGGTGATGCCGTTCGTCAACGAGGATGGCGTGCCGCACAGCGCCGAGGTGGCCTCGGGCACCGGACCGATCCCGAACATGGGTGGTCAGGTCGCGATTCCTCGGGCATACACCATCAACCTGCTCGAGGGCCTGCCGCAGGGTGGCAAGGACACCATGCGCTTCACCGCCGCCCCGAACGCAACCTTCCGAATCATGTGCGGCGTACCCGGTCATGCCCCGGCGGGCATGTACATCGACATGAAGGTCGACCCGGCCGCGAAGGAGCCGGCGATAGTGCTCACCTCGACGCTCAAGTGACGTTTGTGCGACGCGGCTGGGTGGCTGCATCGCTGGGCGTGATGGCCGGATCCCTGCTCACGGCTGGATTCATGGGGGCACGGCAGGACCGGTCGTGGTTCGATCTCGATGGCCAGGACTGGGGTACGATGGAAGCGCCGCAGCGGGTGGCGTGGACCCAGGGATTTCTCGCTGGCCGCGCCGTGGGGCAGCTGCCCGATTCGGCGACGGGCGACACGCTGCTGTTTGCCAGGGAGCTGACCAGGTTGCGCCGTGAGAAGGGGCTGGTGTTTCCATTCGCCCCTTCATTGTATGTCTCCCGGCTGGGAGACTACTACTACTGGGAAAACCATCGTCCACACCCGCTCTGGCGAGCGATGCTGGACGTGAACATGGAGTTGAAGCGATGAAGGACGTCACGTTGCGCAGGGCGGGCTTCACCATGCTTGCCGCGGCATTGACCGTGTTCGCGTCGCCACTGGCGGCGCAGACCGCGCCCAGCAAGCCCACGACGCTCACGTACGACAGCGTGAACACCGTCATTGCCGCCCTGATGCCGCCGGCGCAGAA
The DNA here is from genome assembly GCA_963789925.1 of uncultured Gemmatimonadales bacterium. Taxonomy (GTDB): domain Bacteria; phylum Gemmatimonadota; class Gemmatimonadetes; order Gemmatimonadales; family GWC2-71-9; genus JAGGAG01. Next base: position 73,386 of record CAWBMQ010000003.1, on the reverse strand, counting down.
GGAGAACGTCAAGAACGTCGCCTTCTCCGCGCAGGGCACCGAGCTTCGCATGGATGCCGATGTGCGATTGTCGGCTGTGCCGGGGATGGAGATGATGGCAGCGCTCGGGTTCGCCAGGATGACCGGTGTGGGGCCGGTCAGCCTCGTCCAGCCCGGCATCGTGGGTTGGCGAATCCGTACGATCGAGGTCTCGGGCGTGCCGCTCGCGGAATCGATCTGGGGTCCCCAGGTGCGGAAGGCCACCAAGAGAAACGACAACGTGGTGCCGGTGCCGGTGGGAGCATGGGTCAAGGGAGTACAGGTTCAACCGACGGGGCTGCGGCTCTACTGACCGCGAGTCACTGCCGAAATCTGCAGTATGTCAAAGTGTTGAAACCATTCGCATCATCCCGCAGTCTGCCTGCGATAGCATCGATCTTGCCCTCCTGATCAGTCGCGTTTCCCAAGTCATACAGCCACAGCGTCTTGGACAGACCGACCCCGCATCTCGAGGTCAGTATGCAATCGTTCCGTGCATTCTACGCTGCAGTTCCCGGCGTCATGCTTCTTTCGCTTGCTGCCTGTACGTCCATGTCGGAACCGGACCCCGGCGACAACGGCAATCCGCCGCCGCCCGCAGCCAATGCGAAATGGTCGGACCCGGCAACGTGGGGCGGCACCGTGCCCGTGGCGGGTGCCGATGTGGTCATTCCGGCGGGCAAGGACGTGCTCCTCGACATGGACACACCGGCGCTCGGCGGCCTGACGATCAATGGTTCCCTCACCTTCTCGCCGACGATGGACGTCGCGCTCACCACACGATACGTCGTCGTATCGGGGACGCTCCAGGTGGGCACCGAGCTGGCGAAGCGTTCGCGGAAGGCGACGATCACGCTGACTGGCGACGGCAGCGGCGAGATCCTGAATTTCGGTGACAAGATGATCGGGGTGTTGCCGGGCGGGCGCCTGGAGCTGCACGGCGAATCCAGGCTCGCGTGGACCAAGCTCGCGGCGACGGCGGCGGTGGGCGCGACGCAGATCACGCTGTTGCAGCAGCCCAACTGGCGTGTGGGTGACCGGATCGTCCTGGCCTCGACCGACTTCGATCCCTTTCAGGCGGAGGAGGCCACCATCACCGCCATCAGCGGCACGTCGGTGAGCATCGACACGCCGCTGCGCTACGCACACTGGGGCGTCATGCAGACCGTAGGCGGGGTGCAACTGGATGAACGGGGCGAGGTGGGTCTGCTGACACGGGTGGTGACGATCCAGGGTGACAGCGCATCACTGGCGACCGGAATCGGCGGTCACGTGAAGGTGGAGCAGGGCGCCACGGCCCACGTGGAGGGCGTCACGTTCCTGCGCATGGGCCAGAAGTCGCGCCTGGCGCGCTATCCGATGCACTGGCACCTCGCGGGCGCGGTGGACGGACAGTATTTCCGCAACAACTCCGTATGGAAGAGCTTCAATCGCTGCCTGACGGTACACGGCACCGACAACGCGGTCGCCGACGGCAACGTATGCCACGATCACCTGGGCCATGGGTTCTTCCTGGAGGACGGCGCGGAGTCGGGCAATACCTTCACCAACAACCTGGCCATGACGGCGCGTGCACCGGCTTCCGGGGAGGCGGTACTGCCGTCGGACACGCGTCCGGCGAGCTACTGGATCACGAACCCGGACAACACCTATCGCGGGAACGTCGCGGCCGGCTCGCGTGGCGTCGGCTTCTGGTGCGCGTTCCCGGCATCACCCACCGGTCTCTCGGTTGGAGCACCCGATCTGCCGCGGCGCACGCCGCTCCGGGAGTTCCGGGACAACGTGGCGCACTCGAACCGGTCGGTGGGGCTCAACGTGGACGACGGCCCGACGATGGACGGCACGACGGAAGTGACGAACTATTCGCCTCGGCAGGATCCGGCGGCCGAATCGCCACCGGTGATTGCCGACTTCACCGGGTTGCGGGCGTGGAAGAATCAGGGTCGGGGTGTCTGGCTCCGGGGCAGCAACCAGCGCATCACCAACGCGGTGCTCGCCGACAACGGCATCGGCGCCACCTTCGCGGCAAACGAGACGTTCGTGCAGAACTCCACTTTCATCGGCGAGAGTGAGAACGTGGGTACGGGGCTGGGTTTCTACCGCGGTTACGAGTTCTACGACGGTCGGGTGGGTGCCGACAACGTGAAGTTCATCAACTTCACCAAGCTGGGAACGATCCCGTCGAGCGCCCTGGGCCAGAACCGGAACAACTCATTCCCGATCAGCACCGGCAACTTTGCGCGCGACCTCACGTTCATCAACTCGAATGAGGTGTACTTCGAGGACCCGCATGCCGATCGCGATGGCGACAAGGCAGCGGCATTCTTTGACTCGACCGGCTCGGTCTCGGGCGCGGCGGGAGCCTTCGTCGTGGCGAACGTGCCGTTCATGCTCGATGGCACCTGTACGCAGCGCGTGGCGTGGAACGCGTGGGTGTGCACCAGCCGGCGGGTGAACCTGCGGGTCAACAACAACGGCACCGAGGCGGCAGGACCCTTTACCGTGACGCGTGACGACGGTGCCGCACTGACGCTGGTGGGCGTGCCGAGCACGCTGACGACCGGTACCACGACGGCGGTGCCGGGACGGAGCTATACGGTGGCGTGGGGCGGCGCAGTGCCGCCCAAGCCGCGCTTCTTCCTCAACCGCACGCAGGTGGGTGAGTGGGCGCGGATCACAGTGCCCTACCCGACGGGCAACATCCGGGTGATACGCGACTACAACTCTGGGTCACCGCTGGTGCAGGCAGGCAGCGTGTCGGAGGTGGACAATGCAACTGGTGCGGCCTGGTACTATGAGGCCGGCACGGGGATGGTGCACCTGAAGCTGGTGACGAACGCGAACCGGGACTATGCGGCGATGTTTATCGAGCCGCTGTAGCGGCTGGCACTGCAACAGCGGGAAGAGGGAAGAGGGAACAGGAAGGGGGGCGGGCCGAAAGGTCCGCCCTTCTCGTTTTCTACGCCCTCAAATCCGCCGGCACCTGGTCGATCATGACCCGGGTGATGGGGCGATGGAGCAGGGTGTACACCCGCATCGCGAGGATGGCGGCCACGACGGCAAGGGCCAGGGCAAGGCCCCACCACAGGCCTACGGGCCCCATGGACGTGCCAAAGCCGAGCAGCAGGCTCAAGGGGATGCCGCAGAGCCAGAAGCCGCCCAGGTTGATCAGCATGGGCACGCGGGTATCCCCCGCCCCCCGGAGGATGCCGGCGGTGACGGCCTGGGCACCGTCGAAGAGCTGGAATACTCCAGCCACGGGCAGCAGCGTCGCCGCGAGCGCAATGGTCGCAACGTCGGTGGTATAGAGCCGCGCGAGCGGTGTGGGAATGATCAGGAAGACGATGCTGGTGATCGCCATGAACCCCACCCCGTAGAACACCGCGGCGCGCGCGGATCGGCGCGCGCTGAACTGGTCGGCGGCGCCGATGGCGTGGCCCACCAGCACCGCGGCTGCCTGACCCATGCCGAGCGGCACCATGAAGGTGAGCGATGCCATGTTGATCGCGACCTGGTGCGCCGCCACGGGAACGGTGCCGAGCCGTCCCATCATCAGGCCCACCGCGCCGAACGCCGTGAACTCGAGCGCGGTCTGGATCCCGATCGGCAGGCCGAGACGGAACATCCGGCCAAGGGGTGCCAGTTCGAGCGCCTCGTGCCGGAAGGGACGCAGTGCTGGCGCGAGTTGCCGCCATGCCAGCGCGAGCAGCATGAAAGGCAGGGCCCAGCGGCCGATGGTCGTGGACACCGCCGAGCCGGTGACGCCAAGCGCCGGCGCCCCGAGATGGCCGTAGATCAGCACCCAGTTGAAGAAGCCGTTGATGATGTTGCCGGCGAGTATGCAGATGAGGATGGGGCGCATGGCCCGCAGCGCCTGCAGGCTTTGCCGTAGCACCACGAAGAGGTAGAGCGGCAGCACGCTCGGCGCCGTCCAGCGGGCGTACGCGCCGGCGTACGGGACCACCTCCGCGGGCTGTCCCAGCGCGCGGAGCACCGGTTCTGCATAGAACAGGACGATCGCCGCCGGCACTGAGATGATGGCGGCGAGGATGAGGCCGCGCTGTACGCCACGGGCGACGGCCGGATGGTCGCCGGCACCGACGGCCTGGGCCACGACCGGATCGAGGCCCATCAATGCGCCCATACCAAGGATCGCGCAGCCGAAGAAGTAGAGGTTGCCGAGCGCTACGGCGGCGAGCGCCGTGGCGGAGAGGTGACCCACCATGACGGTGTCCACCACGCCCATCGCCATGATGCCGACCTGCACCACCACCACGGGGAGGGCGAGGCGCAAGAGGGCCCGGCTCTCCTCTCCGGTGGGGAGGGCTCGGGCGACTACATTTCTCATGTCCAGTCTGGTCTCAGGTTTTCGTTGGCCGAAAGGTACAAAGGTACTCCGTGGCATCACCCGACAAGGACAAGAAGAAGCGGGTCTCGACCGAGGTGGTCTGGCGGGAGGCCCGCGAACTGGTATGGGCGCACCGCAGCAAGCTCGTAGTCGGCATGCTGCTGATGGTGGTCAACCGTCTGGCCGGCCTCGTCCTTCCCACCAGCTCGAAATTCCTCATCGACCGCGTCCTGCCTCAGCACCGCGTGGACCTGCTGGGCGAGCTCGCGCTCGCCGTGGGCCTCGCGACGCTGGTGCAGGCGGCGACCTCCTTCGGGCTGTCGCAGGTGATGAGCATCGCGGCGCAGCGGGCCATCACCGACTTGCGGAAGGCGGTCCAGGAGCACCTCCTGCGACTGCCCGTGAGCTACTTCGACTCAACCAAGACCGGCGTCCTGATCTCACGGGTCATGACCGATGCCGAAGGGATCCGGAACCTGGTCGGCACCGGCATCGTGCAGCTCCTGGGCGGCCTCATGACCGCGACGATCGCGCTCGGCGTCCTGTTCTGGCTCAACTGGCGGATGACGGCGATCACGCTGGTGGTCCTGCTGGCGTTCGGCGGGGTCATGGCGGCGGCGTTCAACCGGCTCCGGCCGATTTTCCGGCAGCGGGGTGCCATCAATGCCGAGGTGAGCGGGCGACTCGCGGAGACGGTGGGGGGCATTCGCCTCGTGAAGACGTACACGGCGGAACGGCGGGAGCGGCAGGTGTTCGGCAAGGGCGTGCACAAGCTCTTTCGCAACGTGGCGGCGACGATCACGGCGATCTCGTGGGTGTCAGCGGTGACCACCGTCATCATCGGCATCGTGGGCATGCTGCTCATCACCATGGGTGGGCGCGCGATCCTGAGCGGGCAGATGACGCTGGGCGACTTCATCATGTACGTCTTCTTCATCGGGCTGGTGGCGGCGCCACTGGTGCAGATCGCGTCGATCGGCACCCAGGTGAGCGAGGCGTTCGCCGGGCTCGACCGGATCCGTGAAGTGCGCGGCCTGGCAACGGAGGATGCGGGCGACGAGGGCCGGCGCGAAGTGCCGGAGATCGAAGGCGATGTGCTGTTCGACGACGTGAGCTTCAGCTACGTGCCCGAGGTGCCCGTGCTGCAGGAGATCAGCTTCCATGCGCCGGCGGGAACGACGACGGCACTGGTGGGGTCGAGCGGGTCCGGAAAGAGCACGATGCTGAGCCTCATCCTCGCGTTCAACCGCCCCGACCTTGGACGCGTGCTGGTGGACGGCATGGACCTCACCACGCTCCGCCTGCGCGACTACCGGAGCCAGCTGGGCGTGGTACTGCAGGACAACTTCCTGTTCGACGGCACGATCGCGGAGAACATCGCCTTCTCCAAGCCGGGCGCGACGCGCACCGAGATCCTGTCGGCGGCGGGCCTGGCGCACTGCGACGAGTTCGTGGAGCGCTTCACCGAGGGGTACGACACGGTGGTGGGCGAGCGGGGCGTGAAGCTCTCCGGCGGGCAGCGGCAACGGGTGGCGATTGCACGGGCCATCCTGGCCAATCCGCGGATCCTCATCCTGGACGAGGCGACATCGAGCCTCGACAGCGAGAGCGAGGAGCTCATTCGCGACGGCCTGCGGCGCCTTCGCACGGGGCGCACGACCTTCGTGATCGCGCACCGGCTCTCGACCATCGCGAGCGCGGACCAGATCCTGGTGCTGGAGCATGGGCGCATCGTGGAGCGGGGCACCCAGCCGGAACTGCTCGCGCTGGGCGGGCGGTACCGGCAACTCTACGACAAGCAGTATGGACTTGAGACGGACCGGTTCATCAATCCGGGCGAGGATTTCACGCCGGAGCCGGAGGCGGAGCAGGTGGTGGTGAAGCCCGGCGCGCTCTAGGCGGAGATGACGATCAGGTCGGCCCGGGCCGATTCGACGCGGTTACGGCCGAGGGCCTTGGCGCGATAGCAGGCAGCATCGGCGCGGTGCAGCAGGTCGTCCGGCAGTTCGGGTGCGGGCTCGGCGGTGGCGCAGCCGATGCTCACCGTGAGTTCGATCGGATCGCGGTTCGGGTCCTGTCCCAGTGGCTCGTCCGTGACGGCGCGGCGAATGCGCTCGGCCGCGGCTGCGGCCTCGGGTGCCCTGGTGTGCGGCAGCAGCACCACGAATTCCTCACCACCCCAGCGGAAGAGCACATCGTGCTCGCGCAGGGCTCCTGACACCCTCCGACACAGCAGGTGCAGCGCTTCGTCGCCCACTTCGTGTCCGAAGCGGTCGTTCAGCTGCTTGAATCGGTCAATGTCGAAGAAAAGGAGTGACACGGGGCGGGTGAGGCGGCGACTGCGGTCGCCTTCGCGGCGGTAGAGCGCCCCGAAGGCGCGTCGATTCAGGCAGCCGGTGAGGGCATCGCGCTGCGCCCTGGAGTGATCGCGCTCGCCGAGCCGGGCCAGCGCCATCGCGAAGGCCATGGCGAGCGCCACGGCGACGAGAAGCAGCAGCCCCATGAAGACGAGCCCCTCGCGCAGGCGCGACATGATTGCCTGCGCCTCGGGGGAGGCCCAGAGCGCGTTGTCAGTGAGGCTGTGGAGCATGAGGGCGACGCCGCGGGCCACCATGATCGCGAGGAGCACGATGATGCCGGTGACGAGCGCGGTGGCCCGGGTGTAGCTCACTGTGAGGCGGGGTGGCGCTGGCACCTGCTCGTCCACCCACTTGCGCACCCTCGGCCCGAAGAGCCGCAGCACGATGGGAGCGAGTACCACGATCTCCAGGAAGTCGCCCACCAGCCAGCCCTGCCAGATGCGCGCGCCCGAAAGCACGTCGAGCCGGTGAACCTCGATCCAGATCAGGCCTCCAAGCGAGGATGCGGCAGCGGCCACGAAGCCGATCCCGGCAAAGAGGGCGAGATCGCGGTTGCGCGGCAGGTCGGGGTGAATCTGGAGCAGCACCATGGTGCCCCAGACGATGAGCACCTCGACCGGCGTGGCACAGGCGAAGATGAGCGACTGCGGAACCGTGAGGCCGCCAATGAGCCCACTGATGAGGCCGGCGGCGTACCCGGGAATAATGCCCCACATCGGGCCGAACCAGATCGCGAGCAGCAGGGCGAGGAACAGCGGAGGGTAGACAGTGAGGCCGACGGTTGCCTCACCCAGCTGGATCGGGATACCGCTCCAGTTGAGGCGCGCCTCGAGAATCGCGAGTACGATTGCAGCGGCGCTGACCGTGAGCCAGGCGAGCCCAAGGCGGCGTACACCTGCATGACTTGTTTCGCGGAGCAACTTGATTGGCCACCAGCTGGGGCCGGCGTACTCACCTGCACGCATCGTCTTCCCCCTCACTGGAACGATGTGACGGAGGACAATGTACGCCCATCAGGTTCCCTCCACAACGCGTGCCGCTTTCGGTAGCGCCGCTATCGGATGCCCACCAGTTCCACGTCGAAGACGAGCGTGGCTCCCGGAGGAATGACGGGGGCCGCACCCGCGGCGCCGTAGCCGAGCTCGGGCGGGATGACCAGGCGGCGCTTGCCACCCACCTTCATGCCTGCCACGCCTTCATCCCATCCTTCAATGACCTTGGCCTGGCCAACGGGGAATTCGAGGGGCGTCCCGCCAATGCTGGAATCGAATTGCTCCCCGTTGACGAGCCAGCCAGTGTAGTGCACCTGGGCCGTCTGGCCGGCGCCCACCGCTGGTCCGCTGCCCTCCTTCACGTCGAGGACGTAGAGGCCGCTGGGCTTTTTCGTCATGTGGTCGAGGTGCACGTCCAGCTCCTTCGCGTAGGTAAGGGTTTCCGGGGACCCTGAGACCTGGGCGGAAGAGTCGCCCTTCCGGCAGGAGACGAGGGCCAGCATGATGGCGCCGACGTACAGCTTGCGCACTGCGACCTCCGGGCTCATGGTAGGGCTGAAATCTAGCCGCTTGACGCTCCCTCCTCTTACCCCTAGCATCCCCCCGCCAATGCGACTCAACCCGTTCCGCGCCCTGCGTCCGCCACCGCAATTCGCCGCCCAGGTGGCGTGCGTGCCGTATGACGTGGTCAATCGCGAGGAGGCGGCGTCGCTGGCTGCCGGAAACCCCCGAAGCTTCCTGCACGTCGGCCGCCCCGACATCGACCTGCCTGCCGGCACCGATCCCTATGATGCTCGCGTGTATGCCCAGGGACGGGCGGCCCTCGAGGGCTTCCTGCGGGACGGGACGCTGCTGCGTGATGCCGACCGCACGGTGTACCTCTATCGGCAGGAAATGGATGGACGGGGCCAGACGGGTGTGGTGGCGTCGGTGCACGTGGATGACTACGAACACAACGTCATCCGGAAGCACGAGAAGACCCGGAAGGACAAGGAAGACGACCGGACCCGGCACGTGCTGACGCTCGACGCGAACGCGGAGCCGGTGTTCCTGGCATATCGGCCGAGCACAGCCATCAATGCCGACGTGGCTGCGGCGGTGAAGGCGCCGCGCCGCTGTACGACTTCCTGGCGCCCGACGGGGTGCGGCACATGGTCTGGCGGGTGACCGATCCGGCTCCGCTGCTGCGCCACTTCGCCGAGGTGCCCCTGGCCTACGTGGCCGACGGGCACCATCGCTCGGCGAGCGCCTGGCGGGCGGGCCAGGAGCGGCGCGCGGCGAACCCGCCGCCACACCGGCGACGAGGAGTACAACTGGTTCCTGGCGGTGCTGTTCCCGTCGGACGCAGCTGGCGATCCTTCCGTACAACCGGGTCGTGCGAGACCTGGACGGACTCACGCCCGAGGAATTCCGCGCGAGACTGGCGGCGCTGGGGCGCCTCGAGCGGGTCGAGGACCCACGCCCCGCGCGGCCCGGGTCGTTCGCGTTCTTCCTCGAGGGCGGCGTGGTAGCGCCTGGAGCTGGACCAGGCGACGCATCGACCGGGGCGATCCGATCGGCTCGCTGGACGTGTCCCTGCTGCAGGACCGGGTGCTGGGGCCGATCCTCGGCATCGGCGACCCGCGCACCGACAAGCGGATCGATTTCGTGGGCGGGATCCGCGGCACCGCGGAGCTCGAGCGCCGGGTGACGCGCGGCGAGATGGCGCTCGGCATCTCCCTGTATCCCGACGACGCTGGACCAGCTGCATGGCGGTGTCGGACGCGGGGGAGATCATGCCGCCCAAGAGCACCTGGTTCGAGCCCAAGCTGCGGAGCGGATTGTTTGTTCACGAACTGAGCTGAAGACTGGAATCGTCATGCAGCGTCCTCATCGCTGACAAATTCGAGAAGGTCGGCATCGACGGCCTCAAGGAGCTGGGCTGCGAGGTCGAGTCACAGCCGGACCTTGGCGCGGACACGCTGCCCGGGGCGCTGGAGCGCGGTCGATCCCCAAATCCTCATCGTCCGCGGCAAGCGGTTACCGCCGCGGCGCTCAAGGCGGGAGCGAGTCTGAGCCTGGTGATCCGGGCCGGTGCCGGGATCGATACCATCGATGTGCCGGCAGCCTCGAGCCTCGGCATCTTCGTCGCCAACTGTCCGGGCAAGAACTCCATCGCGGTGGCGGAACTGGTCATGGGCCTGCTGCTCGCCTGCGACCGGCGGATCCCGGACCAGGCCGCCGAGCTCCGGGCGGGGCCGTGGAACAAGGGCGAGTACTCCAAGGCGCGCGGCCTCCATGGCCGCACGCTCGGCATCGTCGGACTGGGCCAGATCGGGCGCGAGATCGCGGCGCGGGCGCAGGCGTTCGGGATGCGAGTCGTCGCCTGGTCGCGGAACCTGACGCATGAGGAGGCAAACCGGCTGGGCGATCGCCTACGCCGAGACCCCGATCGAGGTGGCGCGCCGCGCCGATGCGGTGACCATCAACGTCGCGGCCAACGGCGAGACCAAGCACCTGGTCAACGCCGAATTCCTGGCGCGCCATGAGGCCGGGCGCCTACCTCATCAACACTTCGCGCGGGTCGGTGGTGGACGAGGCGGCGCTGGCCGAGGCGGTGCGAGACGCAGCGGACTCCGGGCAGGACTCGACGTGTACGAGGGCGAGCCGGCGCGGTGCCACGGCGGACATTTGCGCCCGAGGTGGTCAAGCTGCCGGGCGTCTACGGCACCCACCACGTCGGCGCCTCCACCGACCAGGCGCAGGTGGCGATCGCGCACGAGACCATCCATATCGTGCAGCAGTTCCTGCGATGCGGGGATGGTGCCCAACTGCGTCAACCGCCTGGCGCGAAGCTCGGCGACGCACGTGCTCTCGGTCCGGCACCACAATCGTCCCGGCGTGCTGGCGCACGTGTTCGAGGTCCTGTCCGACGGCGCCATCAACGTCGAGGAAGTAGAGAACATCATCTACCACGGTGCCAGGCCACACTGGCGCGGATCCATCTCGACGGACGCCCGGCACCGGAGCAGCTCCAGGCGATCCGCAGCGGCAATCCGCACATCATCTCGCTCGACCTGACGGAGATCGAAAAGTGACCGACCGCATCTGGAACTTCGGCGCCGGCCCCGCGGTCCTTCCCGAGCCCGTGCTCAAGAAGGCGCAGCAGGACATCTGGAACGTGGCCGGCAGCGGGCTCGGTATCGGCGAGCACAGTCATCGCGGCAAGGTGTTCGACAAGATCATCAAGGAAGCGGAGACAGGCGTGCCGCGACCTGGCGGGAATCGACGACAGTTACCGCGGTGCTCTTCCTCCAGGGCGGCGCGTCGCTGCAGTTCTCCATGGTGCCGATGAACCTCCTTCCGGCCGGCCGTACCGCCGACTACCTGGTCACGGGAGTCTGGTCGCAGAAGGCGGTCAAGGAGGCCAAGCGGGTAGGGAGCGTGCATGAAGCTGTGAGTGCCGCGAGCCACCAAGTTCGACCGCATCCCGCCGGTCGCGGATATCACAGTATTCGGCCAATCCGGCGTACGTGCACCTCACGACGAACAACACGATCTACGGCACCCAGTGGATGACGCGAGCCGCCGGTGCCGGCGGGCGTGCCGCTCATCGCCGACACCTCGAGCGACATGTTCAGCCGCCCGCTCGACGTTCGGAAGTACGGACTGATCTACGCCGGCGCCCAGAAGAATCTCGGGCCGTCGGGCGTGGTGCTGGTGATCATCCGGAACGACCTGGTGGAACTGGGCAGCAAGGACCTGCCGACGATGCTGCAATACCGCACGTCATGCCAAGGAGAACTCGATGTACAACACCCCCAACACGTTCGGCATCTACGTGATGGGCGAGGTGTTCAAGTGGATCAAGGCCGAGGGCGGGCTCAAGGCGATGGCGGAGCACAACGAGGCGAAGGCCAAGCTGCTCTACGACTACCTCGACCAGAGCGGATGTTCAAGGCGCGGGCGCATGCCGGGCAGCCGGTCCCTGATGAACGTGTGCTTCTGCACCGCGAGCGATGAGCTGGAGAGCAAGTTCGTGACTGAGGCGACCAAGGCGGGCTTCGAGGGACTCAAGGGCCATCGCGTCGGCCGGCGGCATTCGCGCCAGCATCTACAATGCGATGCCGGCGGCGGCGGTGAAGGCGCTGGTCGAGTTCATGAAGAAATTCGAGCGCGCCAACGGCTGAGCTGGCGTCGTCGTCAGCGCGCCGGTTCCGCTGGGGAACTGGCGCGCTCGGGATCGTCGAGGTTGATGGTCCACTCGTCTGCCAGGAACGATTCGCGGTAATAGAGCGGATCATCGCCCTCCGACCCACCCGCCAGCTTCCAGAAGTAGCTCACCAATGGCAGCAGTGCCGACGTAGTCCCCGTCAGGAAGACGATCTCCCCTCCCGCATCCTCCTTCGGCTTGGGCGTCAGGAACTGCCATTCCGCCCGCGCGAAGGCATAGGTGCTGTCGATGCGCAGCCTGCCCGCAATGCCCGGGCGTGTCTTGGGGCCCTTCGTGCAGAACCCGATGGTCCATCCGGTCGGGCCCGACGACACGATGTACAGCACATTGAGCTGGCCGAACTCGGGCCGGGCGAAGTGATCGGCGTTCCAGGTGTGGAGCTTCGGGTACCACCAGGGGCCGCCGCCGGTCGAGGCGATGAGGCCGACCGATTGTCCCGGCCTCTTGCGGACGGCGTAGCCCGAGTCGCGGATGAATTGGGAGGTTTGCGCCCGCGCCTGGCCGCTCACTCCCCAGCGCGTCGTGCCCCAACTGTCGGGTGACGAGACTTTCGAGAGGATCGCCGTCTCCTCCATACCGCGCCCGACGGCCCAGTAGCGGCGCTCAGTCGGAAGGAGGTTGTAGTGCGTGGTCGCAGCCTGCCAGACGCCGCGCGCAACAGGATCGTCCTCCCGACATTCGTACCGGGGCAGAGCCTCGACGACGAGGTCCGGAATCCGGGGGACGACTCGCGTGAGCCGTATCTCGAGCGCGTCCGTCCGGCCCAGCGGGACCGAGGAAGCCTGATAGCCGATTGCCCGCGCGGAAACCGACGTGAGTGACGGGAGCTTCCGGCGCTGGACGCTCGCGAGGCCGTTCTCCCCCGTGCTGAGGGTGACCACCCGCTTGGTGCGGGCCCAGAGCTCGACGACCGAACTCGCGATGGGGGCGCCATCCTCGCCTACCACCCGCACGACCAGCTGTTGGCCGGCCAGCGGGCGACACAGGAGCGTCGTGGCCGCCAGCGATACGAAGAACACCAGGGTCCTCACGAAGGATCGGAGGGCCTAGGCCCGCGCTCCAGCCTTCGCAAACGACGCGACGAACTCGGCGTTGGTGGGGTAGCGCTTCAGCTCGTTGACGAGGCGCTGCATGACATCGGCAGGTGCGAGCGCGGCAAAGCCCGCTCGTACCTGCCGCACTGCTTCCAGGAGATCGGGCGACATGAGCAGCTCCTCGCGCCGGGTGCCGCTCGCCCTGAGGTCGATGGCGGGATAGATGCGCCGCTCGGCCATCTCGCGGCTCAGCACCAGTTCGCTGTTGCCGGTACCCTTGAACTCCTCGAAGATCACCTGGTCCATTTTGCTTCCGGTGTCGATCAGCGCCGTGGCGATGATCGTGAGCGAGCCGGAGCCACCCCGCGGGTCGACCTGGCGCGCGCTGCCCAGAAGGCGCTTCGGTGTCTCGAGCGACTGCGCGTCGAGTCCGCCGGACAGAGTGCGTCCTGTGCCGCGCTCGGTGGTGTTGAAGGCCCGGGCCAGCCGGGTGATGGAATCGAGGATGATGACCGCATCGCGACCCTCCTCGACCCGGCGGCGTGCGCGCTCCACCGTGAGCTCCGCGAGGGCCACATGGCGCTCGGCGGGATGGTCGAAGCTGGAGGAGATGACCTCGCCCACCCCCGCCATCTCCATCTCGCTCACTTCCTCGGGCCGTTCGTCCACCAGCAGGATGAAGAGCTGGGCGTCCGGGTGGTTGTGCGCGATACCGGCGGCAATGGTCTGCAGCACGGTGGTCTTGCCGGCCTTGGCGGGGGCGACGACCAGCGCGCGCTGGCCGAAGCCCAGCGGTGCGATGAGGTCGATCAGGCGACCTGTCATGTCGCCCTTGCGACCCGGTGCCTCGGCGCCTTCGAGCTTGAGCACCCGGCTCGGATGCACCGCGGGGAGCCGGTTGAAGTCGGGTCGGCGCCGGGCCTCCTCGGGGGCACGCCCGTTGACCGCGGTGAGCTTCCGGAGCAGGGGCGGCTTGCCGCGACTGGCCGCCAGCACCTCGCCCGAAAGTTCGTCGCCGGATCGCAGGCCGAACTCACGGACGGTGCGCTCGTCCACGCGCACATCGTCGCGCTGCGGGTCCCACGCCATGCTTTGCCGGCGCAGGGAACCCTGGCGCCCGTCGAGTTCGAGGACGCCGAGGCTTTCGGGTGTTGTCATATGCTCAGGGGCTCAGTTTTCAGTCTGGGACGCGGCTGCGCCGGAGGGTAGGAGGTCGGGTGCCGCCGAGGGCGCGCGCGATGCGGCGCGACGTCGGCGACGACGAACTGTTGTCGGCTTCGTTTTCGAGTTGCGCAATATGCGACTGCAGCCAGGCCGCGAGCACCTGGTACTCATTGGCGACCGCCGGGTCATCGAAGCTGATGCTGCTGCCGCTGATCTCATACTCACCCCAGTGCCCGAGCAGCAGAGTGTAGAGATCGTCGGTATAGGTGAGCACCGAGTCGGTGAGCTGGGAGCCCTCGTAGCTCTCCTTGAGCGTGGCGCGTGCCTTCCAGTCGGCCTGCTGGCTCTTGGTCCAGCCCATCCGGTTCACCTGGAAGGTGACGGTATCCCGGTAGGCGCGCTCGATCTGGACCTCGTCAGAGTGATACACGCGCACGATGTTGCGGGCCGAGGTGATGAGGCGCCGGCCGGCACGGAGGCTGTCCCGGCTGGTGAGTCGTGCATTGGAGAAGAGGCGCGACACGCCCCCGAGCGCCAGGTCGGAGTCGACCGCCGAGCGAGCATTGGCGTATGCCGCGGCGTAGCTGCGCCGCAGTTCGATCGGCGTCATGGGACGGAGCCCCTCGACGGCCCTCGGCTGGGCGCCGCCACCGATCAGTCGACCCGGACGGGACGGGGGACGGACGCCGGTGCCGGCCGTCTCGGCTGCGGCCAGTGTAGCGATGGCCGCGGCGAGGTCGCGGTCGGACACGGAATCAATCGCCTGGCGCGCCACGGCGGTGTCACCCGGCGTCGTGTCTGGCTTCGGCGGTGTGCAGCGTCGAAGCGGAGCGGCTGGACCACCGCTGCCAGCCGAACCACGCGCCCGTCGCCACCAGCAGCACCAGCGCAACCGCTCCACCGATCAAGGCCAGTCCGCGGAAGCGCGGCTCGGGCTTCCACTCGAGCGGCTTGTATTCCGACGAATCGAGTCCGTCCTCGGCGAGCGGGGCGAGCTCCCCGTCGATGGGGAGGGGTTCCGGGAGATACGAGGGAGGAGAAGGAATCGGTGTACGCCCGGCGGTCGGGGCGGCTGGGGTGGGCTGTGCCGGCGGGACCGGTGGTTTCGGTGGTGTAACCGGCCCGTCGGTCAGGAGCGACGGGATCGGTTCCTTGAGGGTCAGGAACTCACCGGCAATCGTGAGGCCCTCCGCCGGCTTGACCTCGGGTGTGGCCGCCATCTGCTCCGCGGCGTCAATGGCGATGTCCATGTTGATGACGAGGTCCGCCATTGGAGGTGCGAGCGGCTCCGGCGCGAGCGGCTCGGGCACCTTCGGCTCCATGCCCTTGATCTCGGCGTCGCTGAGGAGATCGAAGTCCAGCCCGATGTCCTCGGCCGAGCCCTCCTCGGTGATGAATCGGGATCCGAGCTGCGGGTGACGGGTGACCTGAACCCAGGCCTTGGTCGCAGGATGAAAGATCATCGCCTCGCGATTGATCACGCCAAGCTCGACGTCCCAGACCATCTCTTCGATGGTCCGGTACGTCTTCTCATCTCCCGATGACAGCCGGACGTAGTACACGGCTAGTTCACCGGGACGACGGACGGGCGGCAAAATGTATCAGCAGCGGCCCTCTCATGGAGTGAGAGAAAAGTAGGCACTTCGCCGACGCAAGGCCATGAGCCAGCAGGATATCAGGCCTTCAGGCGGACCAGGGAGCGAGCCAGGTTGGCGCGGGCCCGGGGCTCCCAGGACCGCCCCGTCGCCGTGAAGTAGAGCGGCCTTCGACCGGCGAAGTCGGCCAGGATCCTGGTGCGCCCGGCGTTGAACTGCGCGGTCGGGAGCATGGCGTACTCGGCGCGAATGGCGCGCTCGTAGGCATCGAAGGTGGGTTCGTCGGCCGCCAGGATAGAGAGATCGGCATCACGGACCACGGCCGCGTCGGGATCAACGGACGGCGCGGCGAGATGACGGGTTTCGAGTATCAAGGCGGGTAAGGTGGCTGAGGCTGGCAGGGCGGGCAGGTGGTCGATTGCCCATTCCACGCTCCGGGCCTCACAATCATCTCTCATCGGCTCCCAGACGACATCGTGGAGCCAGAGGGCCAGCTCGACAACGTCCGGATTCGGCGCCAGGTGGCGCAGCTGATCGAAGCTCGCGAGCACCGCGTCGAGATGGACGAGCGTATGATAGTACCGGCCAGCCGCCGAGTACTGTCGCTCGAGCGAAGTAAGGACGTCGTCCGGGGGCGTACCGCCGAGCCGCCGCCACAGGGCCTTCCAGCGCGCCCGGCGCTGAGTCATGACGAGCAACTGAGCTCGATAGACCCCGCCCATGTCGGAGGAGTCGTGGCCCAGGAGTCGTTGCCGGGCTGCTCGTCGAAGGGACGCCGCAGGAGCTGCAGCAACCGGTCGATGATGCTGAAGTCGCTCCGCTGCGCCGCGGTGATGGCCTCGTGTGCCATCCAGGTGCGGAGCACATACCGGGGATTCACGGCATCCATGCGGACTCGGCGACGACTGTCGTCGCTCCCCTCGGCGCGCAGGCGCAGGCGGTAGCGCGCGAGCCAGGCGTCACACCCGGCGCGGTCGGCGAACTGGGAGGTGAAGGCGCGGCTGTCGCCGTCGTCGACGGTGATGCCACCCAGCGTACGCCAGGTGATCGTCCAATCGGCCCGCGCGGCATGCATCAGGATGAACAGGTCATCGAGGAGCTGGTCGTCGCCCGGCCGGGCCGTCTCCAGGCCCAGCTTGTTGCGCATGGTCTCCCCGTAGGCTTCTTCCCATGCCGGTACGTAGGTATCGAACGCCGCCACCGCTTGCTCGCGAGGCATGAGCGGCAGGAGCGCCTGCGCCAGCGCGCTCACATTCCACTGCCCGATGGCAGGCTGCTGGCTATAGGCGTAGCGACCCTCGGGGTCGGAATGATTGGGAATGAAGTTGCCCTCGAACGCCTCCATGAACGCGTAGGGACCGTAGTCGATCGTGAGGCCGGTGATGGAGAAGTTGTCGGTGTTCATCACCCCATGGGTGAACCCCACGGCCTGCCAGCGCGCCATCAGCGACGCGGTGCGCCGCGATACCGTCTCCAGCATGAGGGCGTAGCGATCCTCGAGTCCAATGAGTTCCGGGAAGTGGAGCTCGATCGTGTAATCGGCGAGCGTGCGCAGGACATCCTTCTGTCCCCGCGAGGCAAAGACCTCGAAGCTGCCGATGCGCACGTGGGTCGGTGCCATGCGTATGATGCTCGCGGCCGTCTCCACGGTCTCGCGGCGCACCGGCTCCGTGCTGCCCACGACGCAAAGCGCCCGCGTGGTGGGGATGCCGAGCGCGTGAAGTGCCTCGCCGCACAGGTACTCCCGGATGGCGGACCGGAGTACCGATCGGCCATCGAACCCACGGGAAAAAGGTGTCGGGCCACTCCCCTTGAGGTGGAGATCCCAGCGCTCGCCGCGTGCGTTCACCACCTCGCCCAGCAGGATGGCACGCCCGTCCCCCAGCTGCGGCACGAAAGCCCCGAACTGGTGCCCGGCGTAGAGCATTGCGACGGGATCACTGCCGGGAATGGGCTCGGCACCGGAGGCATGGCGCAGGAACTCGGGACGCGCCGCCTCGGCCGGGTCGAGGTCGATGAGCGCGGCTGCGTCGGTGTTGAAGTGCACCAGGACGGGATCAGGCAGCGGCGTCGGCGAGACCCGAATTCCGAAGGGCTCGCCGAGCCGCGCATAGCTGTTATCGAAGTCGAGCCCCGCGATGGGACGGAGGGTCGTGGCGGCTGCGCTCATCCACGAATGATACCCCGGCACTCCCCGAAGCCGATGTGCACAAACCCCTCCCGCGCACAGGCACCGCGCATGATCACCTCGTCACCATCCTCGAGGAACCGGCGACTCTCGCCCGACGGCAGCTGGATGGGATCGGCACCGCGCCAGGTGAGCTCGAGCAGGCAGCCCCGGGCGTCCTTCGCCTCACCCGAAACCGTGCCACTGCCGAGCAAGTCGCCGGGCTGCATGTTGCAGCCGTTTGACGTGTGATGCGCGAGGAGCTGGGCCGGCGTCCAATAGAGATCGGCGAGCGTGGAGTGGCTGATGCCCACCGGGGCCATTCCTTCGGTGCGCATGCGGGCACTGGAGAGGAGCACCTCGAGCTTCACGTCGATGCCGCCGCCGGCCTGGTCGGCCTCATCGACAAGGTACGGCAGCGGCTCGGGGTCGCCCGCAGGTCGCGCAAAGGCCGGCATGCGGAACGGGGCAAGTGCCTCCATCGTCACGACCCATGGCGAGATGGTGCTCGCGAAGTTCTTGGCGAGGAAGGGTCCGAGCGGCTGGTATTCCCAGGTCTGGATGTCGCGGGCCGACCAGTCATTGAGGAGGCACAGCCCGAAAAGGCGCGCGCCGGCGTGCTCGATGGGCACTGCCTCGCCCTGCGCGTTGCTGCGTCCCACGAAGAAGCCCACCTCGAGCTCATAGTCGAGGCGGCGCGTCGGGCCGAACACCGGCGGATGGTCTGCGTCGTCGCGGGTCTGCCCGCTGGGGCGTGACACCGGGGTGCCACTCACGACGATGGAAGACGTGCGGCCGTGGTAGCCGATCGGCACGTACTTGTAGTTGGGCAGGAGCGGGTTGTCGGGGCGGAACATCTTCCCGACGTTGGTTGCATGATGGATGGACGCGTAGAAGTCGGTGTAGTCCCCGATGGCTGCAGGGAGCAGCATCTCGGCGTCCTCCTGCGACACGAGCTGGGTGCGGGACGCATCCGCACCGTAGCGAAGCAGGCTGCTCAAGGTGTGCCGGAACTGGAGCCGGTGGGCATGCGGCAGCGACATCAGGGCATTGAGTGTCGTCGCCTCACAGGCTTCGCGCAGCGTATCGGCCCCGGTGACGAGGTTCTCCTGGGCCGCGTGATAGAGATCGAAGATGGCATCGCCGATGGCCACGCCGATGCGCGGCCGGTCGTGCGTGCCGCGCCGGCGGAAGATGCCGAGCGGCAGGTTCTGCACGGGGAAGTCGGTGCCGCGCGCATTGGCCGAGGGGACCCAGCTGCTGAGGGCCGCGTCGTGGGTTTCGTCTACCGGGAAGCGCGTCACAGGAGTCCGAGGGAACGAAGGTCATCCACGGGCTCCTGGAAGGAACAGGAACCGAAGCTGAGGGCCACGTGGTGCCGAACGGCCGAAATTTCGGTGCGTGATACCGTCTTACCGCGCCAACTGGCGGTGGTTTCGGTGAACTGAAACGCGTCCGCGTCCTTTTCCTCGAGCAGGAGCGCCAGTTCCTTCAGGGTGAGTCCGGTCCGGGCAAAGGCGGCGGCCAGGAAGACGTTGAGGAAGCCGAACATCATCCCGTGCGGGCTGCCGGTCTCGTACGTGAGCCGGTACTCGCCGCGGAGCGGGTGGTGAAGTCCTGCCGTGGCCTTGAAGGGCACGCCGGCATCGGCGCATGCCTGGATGAAGCGCGCGAGGGCATGGCTGGCGGGGAAGGCGGCTTCCGTGACGCCCCCGGTGCGAACCTTGGCGCGGGCACCGGCCGCGGAGAGCACGGCGAGGCGCGCCGCGAGGTCATCGTCGATGGGAAGCTCGACCCAGGTGGTGAGCGTCGGAGGGACCCCCGCCAGAGCAGAGGCGAGGTCGGGCAACGCGTCGAGCTTGAGCTCGACGGTGTCGACCACGGCAGTCGTGCTCTTGTTGAAGGCGGCAATGGCCGCGAGCGCGACGCCGAGATCAGGACCAGGCAGGACACTCAGCCGCCAGACGTCGCCGACGGGTGAAGGGCCAAGTGCCGCGTGCGAGATCGCAAACTCCTCCAGACGGCTGACCGGCAGGATGAAATGACCGAGCATCCACGCGTGCTCACCCGCGCGGTGGAGCGCGTACTCGTGGACTGCCCGGTGCATGTCGAGCGCAGCCGGGGAAAAAGCCCGGCGTAGTCGACCAGTGAGTGGAGGAGCGTCCTGAGGGTGGTCGAGGTCACCCGGGGAATAATAAGGGCGGGCGCCCTATTTGACGCCCACCTCATCGTCCCCTCCACCACTCATTCCCCGCGCCACCTCGGCGAGGCGCAGGAACTCGGCGCGGTAGCCGCCGGGATCGCTGCCAAGGTTCTGCCGCGCAAGCACAAGGACGTTCTCCCAGTTCGATTGTGCCTTGTACTCCGAGTCGCGGAGCAGCATGCCGTACTCGGCCACCGCGGCGGCGAAGCGCAGGTTCTCGTTGCCGCGTGCGCCATCGTCGCGACGGACCGTGCGGGAGACCAGCCTGCTGGCGCCGGTTCCGGTCGGCTGCTGGTAGCGCAGCTTGACAGTGAAGAGTTCGTCTGACGACTCGCCCGTGGTGCGGGGAGCCTGGTACTTGAGCGGATCAACGCTGGTGCCAGTGCCACCCCTGCCGACGAGGACGATCTCGTAGATCGCCGTAACGGCATGACCGGCACCAAGCTCCCCGCCATCCTTTGCATCATCGTTGAAGTCCTCGGCGGCCATGAGCCGATTCTCGTAGCCGATGAGCCGGTACTCCGCGACCTGCGCCGGGTTGAACTCGACCTGGACCTTCGCGTCCTTCGCGATGGTCACCAGCGTGGCACCCATCTCCTGCACGAAGACCTTCCGTGCTTCCATGATGTCGTCGACATAGGCGTAGTGGCCGTTACCCTTGTCGGCGAGGGCTTCCATCCGGCTGTCCTTGAGGTTGCCGGTACCGAAGCCGAGCACGGTGAGGTACGTGCCCTGCTGCTTCTTCGACTCGATGAGCCGCACCAGTTCGCCCTCGCTGGACACGCCGACGTTGAAGTCACCGTCCGTGGCCAGGATCACGCGATTGTTGCCGTTGGCGATGTGGTTCTGCTGCGCCACCTGGTAGGCGAGCTTGATGCCCTCGCCTCCGGCAGTCGAGCCGCCGGCCTGCAGTTCGTCGAGCGCGGCGAGAATGGTGCGCTTGTCGGATCCAGGGGTGGACGGCAGGACAAGTCCCGCGGCGCCCGCGTACACGACGATGGCCACGCGGTCCTGGGGTCGGAGCTGCTCGACCAGGAGGCGGAAGGCGCGCTGCACCAGGGGAAGCTTGTCGGGCGATGCCATGGAACCCGAGACGTCCAGCAGAAAGACGAGGTTGCTCGGGGGCAACTCACGGGCGTCGATGCGGCGGCCCTGCAGGCCGATCAGCACCAGACGATGATCGTTGGCCCAGGGGGCCGGCATCTGCGCCGTGGTCACGGAGAACGGGTCGCCGCCGGTAGGATCGGGATAGTCGTAGGGGAAATAGTTGATGAGCTCTTCTACGCGCACGGCATCGGCTGGCGGTCGCTGACCCTGGGTGAGGAAGCGGCGCACGTTGGAGTAGGACGCAGCATCCACGTCGATCGCGAAGGTGGACAGGGGGCTCGTCGCCGGACGCTGGAAGCCGTTGTCCTTGAAGTTGTGGTAGTCCTCGGTGTTGAACGGCTGTGCGCGCTGGTACTGCGGCGCCGCTGACGGGGGCAACACGTAGCCATTGCTGCGGAGGCTGGATGGTGCGGCCATCTTGGCCACCTCATCGCGCGAGGACATCTCCTTCTCGTCGGGCCGCGCCGCCACCAGGCGCACGTCGACCGCGGTCACCTGTCCGGCGCGCACCACGATGCCAGTCAGCACGGCGGGCTTCCACCCTGGCTGGGTGGCGCGAAGGGTGACGGTGCCCACGGGAACCTGTGCGCAGGGCATACCGGCCGAGGCGATCGCTGGAGGTACCGAGACGGGTGCCGTCGACGGTGATTGCGACGCCCGCGATGACGGCGCCATTGATGTCGCGGACGGTGCCCTCGATGCGCCCGGTGGCCGCCGGATTGTACGCGAGGGGAACCGCGGGAACGAGCGCACAGGCCAGCGCCACGGACCGGGACTGGCGCAGGAGGCGCCGGAGAAGGGTGAAGGACATTGCAGGCACTCCGTTGTGATGGACGGAGGGGGATGAGGAAGGCTGGGAATCGTGCACAGGCCGGTCGTGAAGGCACCCGCAGCAACGAGCCAACAGCGGAGGGAAAAATCCGGGAGGAACCAGGCGCGGTTGGGCTAGACGTCGCGCTCCGGTGAGACGATGTCGGCGAACAGGAGTCCGGCCACCAGCGCGATCGCGGTGAGCACCATGCGGAATGCCGTCTGCACCGCCGGGACGACCTGGGCATCGAGCAGCGACGACAGGCTGCTGAAGCCGATGGTGCCGGGTACGAGCATGAGCGTCCCGGGGACGAGCATCACCATCGACGGACGGTCGCGGAGGCGACTGAAGAGGTTGCTGGCGACGCCGACCACGGCGGCCCCGACGAAACCGCCAAGCTCCAGTCCGAGGACCTGCGCTCCCACCCGGCCGGCAACGACGGCAACCAGGCCCGAGAGCACGACCCAGGGCGCATCCTTGAGCTCGGCCTTGAGGATTACGGTGAACGCGAGGCCGGCGAGCAGCGCGCTCAGGAAGAAGGTCCACTCCGGAAGCGGCTGGATCGGGGCAAGTTGCACTGGACCGACGGCCGCGAGCGCGAGGCGATTGCCCAGTGCCACACCGAAGATGATGCCGAGGAAGATGATCCCGGCGCCGGCGAGCCGGGCGGTGCCCGAAGCGAGGTGACGGGTGGAGAGTTCCCGGATGGCGATGGTGAGCATGAACCCGGGAATGAGCACAATGAGCCCGGATAGGGTCGCCGTCGAGGTGTTGAACGGCATCCAGGCGACGCTCAGCACGCCGGCAATGAAGGCCGCGGCGGATGCGGCGACGGGTTCGTAGATCTCGAGCAGCGGCGGCCACTTCGAGGCCAGGACAGCGAGCAGGCCGGTGACGATGCCGATCACGACCCCGACACTGATCTCGTTGATCCCGCCACCGAGGAAGCGAGCGACCGCGCCGGACGTGAGCGCGAACGCCGTGACCATGAGCACGTTCCCATACGCCGGTGGCGCCGCCTCGATCTCGTCGATACGCGCCAGGCCTGCCTCGGGTGACACGGTCCCGGCAACGACGTCGGTAACGACCTGGTCCAGCCTGGTGAGGTGGCTGAGGCTGATGGAACCGGGCTCGACGCGAAGAAGATGGGTCTTCTGGTCCCTGAGGGAGCCGAATGCCGCGTAGATGGCCGTGGGCGTCGAGAAGATCTGGGGCAATGGCAGTCCCAGCTTCTCTGCAAGCCGGGCCATGGCCCGCTCGAGGCGGCTGGCAGAAAACCCGGCGCGATGGAGCGCGCGTCCCATGCGGAGCACGAACTCGACGGCATAGGGAGAAAGCGGTGCTGGCGTCTGCACGCGCCGAAGATAAACGGGGTGAAGGGACAGCGCGTTAGGTTACGCGCGTGACTGCCATGCGTACTTCGCGATCCGGACGCGTCGTCATCATTGGTGCCGGTGCCGCAGGCACGATGGCGGCCATCTTCGCCGCGGAGTCGGCAGCGGCGCGTTCACCGGGGACCGAAGTGATGCTCCTCGAACGCACGCAGGATGGCGGACGGAAGATCCTCATCAGCGGGGGCGGACGCTGCAACATCCTGCCGTCATCGGCGGACCTGACACGCTTCGTCACCGATTCATCCCCCAACAGCATGCGCAACATCCTCAGGAGCTGGCCGCTCCCGCAGCAGGTCCGCTTCTTCAACGATCGGCTCGGGCTCGACCTGACGCTCGAGGAGGAGAGCGGCAAGCTCTTTCCCCGCTCGAACAAGGCGCGTGACGTGCGGGACGGGCTGCTTTCGCTCGCGCGCGAGCTGGGCGCGGTGACGCGCTTCGGGGCGACGGTGGAGAACCTGGCATCGCCTGCCGTCGAGGGTGATGACTGGCAGGTGATTCTGGCTGGCGGCGAACGGCTTGCCGCGAGTTCGGTGGTACTGGCGACCGGTGGACTCTCGGTGCCCAGCACCGGAAGCGATGGAACCGGACTCAGGGTGGCTGCGGCGCTGGGTCACGAGATGCACGCGACGTATCCCGCCCTCACGCCACTCACGGCGAATGCGCCGGCGCATGCGGCGCTGTCCGGCATCTCGCTCACGGTGACGCTCAGTGCACGCACGGACGGGAAGCGCCGGAGTGCGACAGGCGGATTCCTCTTCACGCACAAGGGATACAGTGGGCCGTCGGTGCTGGACCTGTCGCACCTGGCGGTGCGGGCGCGGCTGGCGGGTGGGGCCCGGCAGGAGATCACGGTGCAGTGGACTGAACTCGATGCGGCGGCATGGGAAGCGCGGCTGCGCGCCGGTGGGACGGTGCACGTGGGAACCCTGGTGCGGCGCGAGCTGCCGGACCGTCTCGCAGAAATGCTGCTCCAGTGGGCCTCCGTGAGCGGCTCGACGCCGGCGTCGCAGCTCAAGCGGGAGGAGCGGATTCGCCTGGTGGCGGCCCTGGCGGACATGCCGTTGCCGTGGACGGGCGACGAAGGCTACAAGAAGGCCGAGGTCACGGGCGGTGGTGTGGCGCTGAGTGAGGTCGACCCGCGAACGATGGAGAGTCGGCGGTCGCCCGGATTGTTCATGTGCGGCGAGATGCTGGACGCATTCGGGCCGATCGGGGGATACAACTTCCTGTGGGCCTGGGCCACAGGGAGAGCTGCGGGGCTCGGAGCCGCTGAACGGAAAGTGAACGGTAAACCGTAGGGGAACAGAGCAGCCGTTTGCCGTTCACTGTTTACGGTTCGCTGTTTTTAGTCGTGTCCAGGACAAAGGCGTAGCGGAAGGCTACTTCGCGCAGGTAGTCGTAGCGTCCGCTCGCGCCTGCATGGCCCGCACCCATGTTCGTCCGCAGCAGCAGCCGGTTCGTGTCGGTCTTCAGCTCCCGCAGCTTCGCTGTCCACTTGGCCGGTTCCCAGTAGGCGACCCGCGGGTCGTTGAGACCCGCCGTGACCAGCAGGTTGGGATAAGCCTTCGCAGAGACGTTGTCGTACGGAGAGTACGACAGGATGTACCGGTAGGCCGACTCGTCGGCGGTGGGATTGCCCCACTCGTCGTACTCGATGACGGTGAGCGGCAGAGTCGGATCGAGCATGGTGTTGACCACGTCCACGAAGGGGACGTCGGCCACCACGGTGGCAAACAGATCGGGGCGAAGGTTGGTGACGGCGCCCATGAGCAATCCGCCGGCGCTCCCGCCGCTGATAGCGAGCCGGTCGCTCGTGACATATCCCTGTGCCACCAGGTACTCGGCGCAGGCAATGAAGTCGGTGAAGGTGTTCCGCTTCCGCTTCTGCTTCCCGTCGTCGTACCAGCGACGGCCCATCTCCTCGCCGCCGCGCACGTGCGCGATGCCAACGATGAATCCCCGGTCCAGCAGGCTCAGGTAGTGTGACGAGAATGACGGGTCGAAGTTGATCCCGTACGAGCCGTACGCCTGGAGGTACATCGGGCGCTGGCCGTTCCGCACCAGCGGTTCCTTCCACACCAGCGAGATCGGCACCTGAACACCATCGGATGCCGTAGCCTGCAGGCGGGCCGAGCGATAGAGCGTACGGTCGTAGCCGCTCGGAATGACCTGTTCCTTGCGAAGCGTCCAGGTCCGCGCGTCCATGTCATAGTCGATAACGGATGCCGGCGTGACCAGCGAGGCGTAGGTGAAGCGCAGGATCCGGGAGTTCCACTCCGGGTTGCTGTGGCGCCGCACATGGTAGGCCGGCTCCGGGAAGGCCACCCGATGGCTCATGCCGGCGTCGATGTCGATGATCCGCACCTGCGGAAGCCCGCCCTCGCGCTCATACACGACCAGGTGTCCGGCAAACGCCTCGACCGCGTCGAGCTTGACCGACTCGGTGCCGGGTATGACGACCTGCCACGCGGTGGCGGGATCGCTTGTCGGTACGCTCACCAGCTGGAAGTTGCGCGCGCCCTTGTTGGTGACGAGGTAGAAGCGGTCACCCCGGTGGGTCACGTCATACTCGATGCCCGGCATGCGCGGCCGCACGACGCGGAAGGGCGTCCCCGGGGAACCGGCGGGTGTGAATCGCGTTTCCGAGGTGGCGTGGCTCGCCGACTCGATGAAGAGAAACGCGCGGCTCTTCGTGAGCTCGACACCGACCCAGAACGCCTCGTCAGGTTCCTCGTACACCAGGGCATCGGGCGCCGCGGCACCCACCTGATGGCGCCACACACGGTTGGGGCGATGCGCCGCATCGAGCGTGACATAGAAAAGTGTCTCGCTGTCCGCAGCCCAGGCGAGGTTGCCACTGGTGCCGGGCAGTGCATCGGAAAGGATGGCGCCGGTCTCGAGGTCCATCACGTGGGCGATGAACTCCTCGGAACCGGAAATGTCCTCACCCCACGCCAGGCGACGCTGGTCGGGGCTCACCGTCAGGCCGGCGGCTCGGTAGTAGCCCAGGCCGGCGGCTCGCTTGTTCTGGTCGAGCAGGACTTCCTCTCGTGCCCCCTCGGCGTCACGCCGCCGGCACAGGATCGGGTACTGCTGCCCGGCCTCGGTACGGATGTAGTACAGCCACCCACCTTCCAGCTCGGGCACGCTCAGGTCCGTCTCCTGAATCCGTCCAAGCAGCTCCTGGTAGAGCGTCTCCTGCAACTCACGCGTGGGGGCCATGACTTCATCGGTCCAGGCGTTCTCGGCACTCAGGTACGCCAGTGTCGCCGGATCCTCCCGGTCGCGCAGCCAGAAGTACGGGTCCACCCGCGTATCGCCATGCACCGTCGTCATATGGGTGCGCAGGGGGGCCTTCGGCGGGGTGGGCCCGGCCGGGGCATCCTGGGCTGAAGCGGGCATCGTGGACGGGGTATTCATAGGGGGCGGGAAATAGCCTGAACCGGTTCCGGGCGTCAAGCGGAGCGTTCGATCGGGAGGTATCTTGGGTGACAGCAACTTTGCCAGCAGGCCGGTGTCGCCCGATGGGTGTGTCCTCCTAACTCATTGTGAATTAAGAGGTTTACGCATGTCAAGGCGCATCACTGCGATGTTCCTCGCTGTCGCGACGGTGGCCTGTGCCACCAATCCGGTCTCGGGGAAATCCGAACTGTCCCTGGTGTCGGAGTCGCAGGAGATCTCCATCGGCCAGCAGGAGGCGCAGAAAGTCCTCCAGTCCATGGGGGAATACCAGAACCCTGCGGCCCAGGCACTGGTCAAGCAGATCGGGATGCGCATGGCGGCCGAGTCGGAGCGCCCCAACCTGCCTTGGGCGTTCTACCTGCTGGATGACGAGACCGTGAACGCCTTCGCGCTGCCGGGGGGATTCATCTTCATCACCCGCGGCATCATGACGTACATGAACGACGAGGCAGAGCTGGCGTCGGTGATCGGGCACGAGATCGGGCACGTGACCGCGAAGCATTCGGTGAGCCAGATGAGCAAGGCGGAGCTGGCGCAGGTGGGCCTGGTCGCCGGGATGATCGCATCGCCGACGGTGCGGGACATGGGCGCACAGCTGCAACAGGGAATGCAGCTGCTCTTCCTCAAGTTCGGTCGTGACGATGAAACCGAGGCGGACATGCTCGGCTTCCGCTACATGATGAAGGATGGCTACGACGTACGCGCTGCGGGCGACATGTTCCGGACGCTGGGGCGGATCAGTGGCGGTGCGGCGCAGCGGTTGCCGGAGTGGCAATCGACGCACCCGGATCCCGACAACCGGGTGAAGCGCGCCGAGCAGCGCGCCGACTCGGTGCAGCAGGCGGGTCGCAGCATGAGTGGCGCGACGCTGGGACGCGAATCGTACATGAAGCTGCTCGACGGGTTCGTCTTCGGCCCCGATCCCAAGCAGGGCTACTTCAAGAACGGGGTGTTCTACCATCCCGACCTGAAGTTCGAGGTCACGTTCCCGGCGGGCTGGCCGACGCAGAACAAGCCCGAGGGCGTGATGGCGCTTGCGCCACAGCAGGATGGCGGCGTGCAGCTTCGCCTTGCCGGCAAGGGTACGTCCGCCGCCACGGCCGCGAATTCGTTCTTTACGCGGGCGGGGATCACCGCCGGTAACACGAGCAACGCGCCGATCAACGGCTTGACGGCGAGCTCCGGCGACTTCAGGGCCCAGGTTGATGACGGCAGCGTGATCCAGGGCAGCGCGGCGTTCATCGAGTACGGCGAGTACACGTACATGATCATGGGCTACACGCTGCCCGACCGCACGCAGAACCTGCAGGCGATCCGGCAGGTGGCGCGCACCTTCAAGCCGCTCACGGACCCGGCATACCTCAACGTGCAGGCGGCGCGGCTCAACACGGTCAAGGTGCCGAAGGAGATGACCCTGGAGCAGTTCAACCGGCAGTTTCCGTCATCGATCCCCCTGGCACAGCTCGCGGCCATCAACGGTGTCGATGGGGCCAGTTCGACGTTGCGGGCGGGTCAGCTGGCGAAGCAGGTCGTCGGGGGTGTGAGGTAACTGTCACGCTGGAGCGCAGGATTGCCGGAGTCGCCACACCAGGTCCGTTTCCCCATCCTCGCTCCCCCGCGCCCCTCGTCGGTGCACGAGGTCGCGTCGGCGTCCGACCTGGGCCGACGACTGCGGCGAAATGAGGATGCCGTCGCCGTCTTCGCGCTGAGCCTGCCGCAGGACGACCTCGACATCGTCGTGCTCGCGGTGGCCGATGGCCTGGGTGAGCATGCGCGCGGCAGCGCAACGAGCGTGGTGGCGGTGGAGGCGTTCGGCGACGCCCTGAGCGGGCTCGTGGGTTCGCTCCTCATCGGGCCCCGCTGGCAGTACGGTCTTTCCGAGATCGTCGAGACCGCAATCGCCGAGACCAACACCAGGGTCCGGGCGATGAAGCCGAACGCGAAGGGCCAGCCGGCGGCAACGACGCTGACGGTGGCGGTCCTCGCGGGGGACTGGCTGTGCGCCGCCCACCTGGGGAACAGCCGGGTGTACCGGCTGTCACGCAACGAGCTGGAGCAGCTCACCGAGGATCATGCGCGCGAGCCACTCGCGCTGCTGACGCCGCCGCGGGAAGAAATGCTCACCGCCAACGACAGCGGGCGACTGGCGTCTGCGCTGGGTGTCACCGACACCACCACACCGGGCGTGCTGTTCCGGCAGATCGCACCGGGCGACGTGGTGCTGGTGTGCAGCGACGGACTGCATGAGCTGGTGGAGGGCGAGGAGGTCGCTCGTCTGCTCGAACGCGTCAGGGTCGCTCGAGGAGATTGCAGCCAGCCTTGTTTCCGCGGCGAATGCCCGCGGGGGTGACGACAACATCAGCGTCTGCCTGGCGCGGGTGGGCAAGGTGGCGAGCCGGCTTCCTGAGCCGGACGAGCGCGCCGAGCGGCTGTACGGCGACGTCGCCGCACACATCCTGCCGAGATACCAGGCCGCCGTGCCGAGGCAATGGCTCCCGGACCGGATCGGCCTCGTGGCCGGGCTGCTGCTCTCGCTGGCAGTTCTCGGGGGCTTTGTCTTCTGGGACGACTACAAGGCGAAGAACACGCAAGCGGCGAAGGCGGCAGAAGTGGCCACCGCGCCGGGGGAGCGCAACCCAGCTGCCGATACGTCGTGGGTCAGCACTGCGCCACCCCATCCGGTGGCACAGGTGCCGGTGTCGGAGCCCGCGCCTGCGCCGGTCGCAGTTGTCCGCGATTCGGATCGCGCCGTCACTGCCGCGCCGCAACCGTCCCCCGTCCCGCCGCAAGCGGCGGCGAAGCCTGTGCCGGCGCCAGCGACCGCGGACTCGATCGCCGCGGCCGAGGCGCTCAGGCGTGAAGCAGCCGAGGCAAAGCTGAGGGAAGCTCGGGACTCGATGGTCGAGGCACGAATGGCCGCCGATGAGCAGGATCGGCGCGACTCGGTGGCACTGGCAGTGGCGGCGGCGACACGGGCGGCCGAGCAGCGGGTGAGGGACTCGGTGGCGTCGGCAACGAAGCGCAGGCAGGACTCGGCCGAGGCACAGGCAAGGGTCGAGGCACAGGCGAGGGCGGCGGCACAGGCCGAGGAGAGTCGGCGGCAGCAGGACCAGTTGAAGGAGACCCACCTCGCATCTGGCCGCGCGGCGCTTGACGGGTGGCTCACGCGCCTGGTGGCGGCGGTGTCCGCCGGTGAGGCGCGCTCGGCGGTACTGACAGCGGGCCCGTCGAGTTTCGCGGAGTTCGTGGCCAAGAACGGCCCCAGGATCTCGGATGCCACGATGACGAGCGTCGAGGTGGATGATGCCTCCGGTGAGGCGCGGGCCGAGTGGGTACTCAAGTGGAAGAGCAATTTCGGCACCTCTACGTCGAAGCGGGTAAAGGCGTCGGCGACGGTGGTACGCGATGGGGAGACCTGGCGACTGCTTGAGCTGGAAAATTCTCGAGGGGGCACCGTGACGAAGGGTAAGTCGGGTAGGTCGAGTATGGTGAGCAGGGCGCTGCTGACGCTCGGCTTGTGGCTGCTGACAGTGCCGCTGGCGGCGCAATCGAAGCAGCTCGTCTCGGTGCAGGTGTCGGGAGAACTGGTATTCCCCACCGAGGACTACGGCGTGCTCGACAAGGGCACGACGCTCGGATGGGAGGCGCAGGCGCGCTTCACCTTCGGCCGCTTCTCGGTGGGTGCCGGGTACCAGCACACTGAGGTGTTCAAGTCGGATGCCGCAATCGGCGACATCACGGCGACGCTCTCGCTGGGGTTCGTGGAGCCGCGATACGTGCTGGGCGTGTTTGGGAACGTTGCGGCACCATATGTGGCGGCCCGGTTCGGTTACGGCGGATTGCTTGTGCGCTCATCCAGCGACCTGGTGCAATCGACTGACAATTCGTTCATCTATGGCGGCGGGCTGGGCGTGATCTTTCAGGTGGCATCACGTGTCGGCATCGACGTGGGTGCGCAATACTTCGTCGCGGATTTCACGGGGGGACAGGGCAGTGCGGGGTACTTCCTGACGCGGCTGGGGCTTTCTGTCGGACTCTTCTAGGAATCACCTCGCGATGCGGTCTGCAGTGCAAACCTTCCTCGCTGCTGCCCTGGGCCTGCTGGTGCTGGCCGGGTGCGGCGGTGGCGATGACGGTGGCGGCGACTGCGACCCAATTGCGGCAACGCTGGTGTCGCGAATCGAGGTGACGCCAACCACCGCCGCGGTCGCCGACGGCGAGTCAGCGCAACTCTCCGCCAAGGCATTCTCCTGCTCCGGCGGCCAGCTTTCCGCGACGTTTACGTGGCTGAGCAGCGATGCGACCACCGTCTCGGTAAGCGCGGAGGGCCTGGTCAGCGGAGTGAAAATCGGCGGGCCGGTGACGGTGAAGGCGTCGGCACAGGGGAAGGAAGGCAGCGCCGCCATTTCGGTGGTGGCACGCTCGGTCGCGTCGGTGCGGGTCGAACCGGCCACCGCGAACGTGGCGGTGGGGCGCACCAGCACGCTGGTGGCCAAGGCATTCGACGCACAAGGCGATGAATTGCCGGGCAGGTCCGCGACATGGAACAGCAGCAATGCGGCAGTGGCCAGTGTGTCGCCAGGGGGCGCCGTCACCGGAGTGACGGTGGGCGGGCCGGTGACGATCAGCGCGACCATCGAGGGCCTGTCAGGCGCCGCGCAGGTGACGGTGGTCCAGGCAGCGGTAGCGACGGTCACGGTGTCGCCGCCGACCTCGAGCATCGCCGCGGGGACGACGGTGCAGTTGAGCGCCGTGCTCAGGGACGACCAGGGCAGCGTGCTGACGGGACGGGCGGTCACCTGGAGCACATCGGACGGTTCGCGCGCATCGGTGTCCAATACCGGGCTGGTGACGGGCCTTCTGCCGGGAGGCCCGGTGTCGATCCTGGCCACGTCGGAGGGACGGAGCGGGAGCGCGCAGGTCACGGTGACACCGGCTCCGCCGTCCAGGGTCGCGTTCCTCGTGCAGCCCACCACGGTGGCAACGGGCGAGCTGATCACGCCGCCTGTGCAGGTGGAGATCCAGAACACACTGGGCGGACGGGTCACGAATTCGTCGGCAACCGTCACGCTGTCACTCGCAGACAACCCAGGCTCGGCCACGCTGAGCGGCACCGTGAGCGTGGCCGCCGTGAACGGGGTCGCGACCTTCAGCAACCTCCGTCTCAACCGGCCGGGCCAAGGTTACCGACTCGCCGCCGCGTCCAACGGACTGACGGGGGCGACCAGCAGCGCATTCAACGTGACTGCGGGCGCGCCCGTGTCGCTCCGATTCGTGGACCAGCCGGGCGACGCAAGAGCGGGCGACGACATCGGGCCGGTTTCGGTGGAGCTGCTCGATGGCTCGGGAAATCGCGCCATCAGTTCCACGGCGCAGGTCGGGCTCTCGATGGGCAGCAACCCTGGTGACGCCACGCTCAACGGCGATGCTTCGGTCAGTACGGTGGCCGGGGTCGCAACCTTTACCGGGTTGAGTCTCAACCGGGCAGCAAATGGCTACACGCTGGTCGCGAAGTCGGCCGGCCTTGCCGACGCAAACAGCAGGGCGTTCGACATAACCGCAGGCTCACCCGCCACGCTCGCGTTCGTCACGCAGCCAGGAACCACCGCTGCGGGCGAGGCGATCTCGCCCGCCGTACAGGTTGCGGTGCGCGATGCATTCGGAAATCTGGTGACGGATGCGTCCACGAGCGTCACCATGTCGATCGGCAACAATCCAGGCGGCGCCACACTGGGCGGCACGACCACCAGGAGCACCGGTGGCGGTGTTGCAACATTTGGGAACCTGACTCTCGATCGGATTGGCAGCGACTACACCCTGGTCGCGGACGCGTCGGGCCTGCCGCCGCACCACCAGCAATGCCTTCCAGGTGACGGCAGGTCCGGCGGTCCGCATCGCGTTCGCCGTACAACCGACCAACATCAACGAAGGTGATCCCTTCGACCCGCAGGTCGTGGTCGAGGTACAGGATGCCTTCGGCAACCGGGTGACGACTGCCGGCGGAACGGTGACAGTGACGCTCCGGAGCGCCTCGGGCGGCGGCCACCCGACGGAACGTCCTTGTCGGCGGCGGCGGACAGCAGCAACTGGTCAACGGGGCCGCGACCTACTCGGGGATGACGGTGAATGCGTGCGCGTCTACGAGGACGCTCACGCTGCGCGCCTCGTCCTCGGGCTTTTCGAATGTGCTGAGCCAGCAGTTCGTCGTGAGCGGTGCCATTCTAGGCAGGTGCAGGCGACCATCGCAGCCGTTCCTGCGTCCAACCGGGGAGGATCGGGGTATTCCTGACGCGGAGTCAGGATATCAGTGAACATGCTCCAGTTGCGTGAAGGAACCGATGATGGTGGCGCGAAAGCTGACCGGCGGATTGCTGCTTGGCCTTGCGATGCTGGCAGGCTGTGGAGGCGGTGACGACCCGAGCAATTGCGACCCGATTGCGGCGTCGCTGGTAGCACGGGTCGACATTACGCCCTCCACCGTGACACTGGCGGACGGGGAATCGGTGCAACTCAGCGCTGCCGCGTACTCCTGCGAGGGTTCCCGGCTTGCGCCGCCAGCATTCGAATGGCAGAGCGGGGATGCAACCACCGTCTCGGTAAGCGCAAGCGGCATGGCCGTGGCCGTGAAGCAGGGCGGACCAGTCACGGTGACTGCGGCGACCCAGGGAAAGCAGGGTACGGCAAGGATCACCGTGGCACCGCGGGCGGTGGCGTCGGTGCGCGTGGAACCCGCAGCGGCGAGCGTCGCCGTGGGACGTACCAGTACGCTGGTGGCGAGAGCGTTCGATGCCCAGGGCGGGGAGCTGCCCGGGCGGCCGGTGACGTGGAACAGCAGCAATTCAGCCATCGTCAGCGTCTCACCGGGAGGCGACATCACGGGCGTCGCCATCGGCGGACCGGTGACGATCACGGCCACGATCGAGGGCCAGCAGGGGACGGCCGAGGTTACGGTGGTGAGCGCCGCGGTCGCGACCGTTACGGTCTCACCTCCCAGCTCGACCATTCCAGTAGGGTCCACAGTCCAGCTCGCCGCAGTCCTGCGGGATGACCAGGGGACGGTGCTCAACGGACGGGCTGTGCTGTGGAGCACTTCCGACCCGGCACGGGCCACCGTCACCACATCGGGACTGGTGACGGGCCGGGCGCCGGGCGGACCGGTCACGATCGTGGCGACCTCGGAAGGGCGAAGCGGAAGCGCGCAGGTGACGGTGAGCCCGTTGCCGCTCGCCATCACAACCAGCTCCCTGCCGCCAGGCACGGTGGGGGTGCCCTACAGCCAGACTGTGGCTGCCACAGGCGGCGTCACGCCGTACAGCTGGTCGATCGCATCGGGAAGCCTGCCGCCGGGCGTGAACCTGAGCGGCGCCGGCCTGGTGAGCGGTACGCCAACGGCGAACGGGAGTTTTGCCGTGACGCTGCGAGTGACCGATGCTGCGTCGCAGTCAGCCACCCAGACGCTGACTCTGCAGGTCGGGGCGGCGCTCAGCGTCACGACCACCACGCTTCCGGCAGCCACGGTCGGCGCGAGTTACAGCGTGCAGCTCACGGCGAGCGGTGGCACCACGCCCTATTCCTGGACCTTGACGTCGGGCACCCTGCCGGCCGAGCTAAGCCTCAGCAGCACCGGGACGCTGTCCGGCACGCCGACCGCGGCCGGAAGCTCGACATTCATCGTCCAGGTGACTGACGCGGCCTCGCGGACGGCGACGCAGGCGCTGACACTAACCGTAGGCTCCTCCCTCGACATCACGACAACGACGTTGCCGGCCGCGACTGTGGGTGCGGCCTACAGCCAGCAACTCGTGGCCGTCGGTGGAAGCACTCCGTACTCCTGGTCGCTCGAAGCCGGCTCACCCCCGCCGGGACTGACGCTGAGCGCGGCGGGAGTCGTGGGCGGGACGCCGACGGGCGCCGGGAGCACGACGTTCACCGTACGGGTAACCGACGCGGCATCGCGCACCACTACGCAGTCGCTGACGCTGGCGGTGACCGCCTCCCTCGACATCACGACAACGACGCTGCCGGCCGCGACCGTGGGTACGGCCTACAGCCAGCAACTCGTGGCCACGGGCGGCAGCACACCGTATTCCTGGTCGCTCGAAGCCGGCTCCCCCCCGCCGGGACTCACGCTGAGCGCGGCGGGAGTCGTGGGCGGCACCCCGACGGGCGCCGGGAGCGCGACGTTCACCGTACGGGTAACCGACGCGGCATCGCGCACCTCGACGCAGTCGCTGACGCTGACGGTGGCCGCCTCCCTCGACATTACGACAACGACGCTGCCGGCCGCGACCGTGGGTGCGGCCTACAGCCAGCAACTCGTGGCCGCCGGTGGAAGCACACCGTATTCATGGTCGCTCGAAGCCGGCTCGCCCCCGCCCGGACTGACGCTGAGCGCGGCGGGAGTCGTGAGCGGCACGCCGACTGGCGCCGGGAGCACGACGTTCACCGTACGGGCAACCGACGCGGCGTCGCGCACGGCGACGCAGTCGCTGACGCTGACAGTGAATGCATCGCTCGGGATCAGCACCACCACCCTGCCGGAGGGGACTGTGGGCATGAGTTACAGCCAGCAGCTCTCGGCGTCGGGCGGTGTGGCGCCGTACACCTGGACGCTCTCCTCCGGTTCGCTGCCAGGCGGACTCGAACTGAGCAGCGGTGGGCTCGTCAGTGGCACGCCCACAACCAGCGGCAGCGCGACGTTCACGGTCAGGGTTGCAGATGGATCGGCGCAGCAGGCCAACCAGGCACTGACGCTGACGGTGCTCGCGGCGCTGGGCATCACCACGACAACCCTGCCAGCGGCAACTTCAGGTGTGGCGTACAGCCAGGCACTGACGGCCACCGGGGGCGCAACCCCCTATAGCTGGACGGTCGCCTCGGGCGTATTGCCCGACGGCCTCTCGCTCAGCGGCGGCGGTATGCTGAGCGGGACGCCGACGACGGCGGGCGATTACAGCTTTACGGTGCAGGTGGCCGATCCGGGATCACGCACGGCGACGCAGCCACTGAGCGTGATGGTCGTGGCGGGAGCGGCGGCCCAGATCGTGTGGGTACGGCAACCAGCCGACACGAAGGAGGACGACCCTATCGCGCCGGCGCCGATGGTGCGGGTGCAGGACGGCGCGGGGAACCTGGTGACGACGCCAGTCGCGGTGACCATGAGCATCACGCGACCTCGAGGCGGCGCATTCACAGGCTCCAGCGTCACCACAGTCGACACGGTGAACGGCCTCGCGACGTTTGACAATCTCAGGGTGGGCAGTACCGGAAAGTCCTTCCGAATGCGGGCACGGTCCGGCAACATCCAATCGATGGAAAGCGAAAACTTCCGGGTCCAGTGACGGGGATCAGCGGAGGTGCCGGGTCTTCCGCTTCATGAAATCCATGAGGATGAACTGACCCAGGGACATCGTGTTGGTGAAGTAGGCCTTTCCGCGGCAGATCTCCGAGACCTGCTTCACGAAATCGACCAGGTACCGGTCGCGCGCGAGCATGAAGGTGTTGATCATGATCTCCGAGCGCCGGCAGTTGGCCACCTCGCGGTAGGTCGCCTCAAGGATCTTCGGGTCCAATCCCATCGAATTGACGTAGATGCGCCCGTCCGGGAGCGTGAGCGCGCTCGGCTTCCCGTCGGTGATCATGATGATCTGGCGCATGTCCTTCTTCTGCGCCAGCAGGATGCGCCGGGCGAGCTTCAGGCCCTCGGCGGTATTGGTGTGGTACGGCCCCACCTGGACGTTGGCGAGCCCGCCGAGTGGGATCTCCTCCGCCGAGTCGTGGAATAGCACGACCTTGAGCGAGTCGCCGGGAAACTGGGTGCGAATGAGGTGGGTGAGCGCGAGCGCCACCTTCTTCGCGGGGGTGAAGCGATCCTCGCCATAGAGGATCATGGAGTGGGAGCAATCGAGCATCAGGACGGTAGCTGCCGATGAGCGGTACTCGGTCTGGTTGACCATCAGGTCGGGATAGTCGAGCTCCAGGGGGACCTTGAGCCCGCCGCGCGCGATCGCGTTGGTGAGCGTGGCGGGGACGTCGAGGTTGAGCGTGTCACCGAACTCATAGGGGCGGCTGGCCGACTCCGACTCGACGCCGGTGGCCAGGAATGCGGTGTCGTGCGCGCCGAAGCTGGACTTGCCGATGCTGCCGAGCAGGCCCTTCAAGGTCTTGTAACCGAGAAAATCCATGCCCTTCTCGGTGAGGCCGAACTGCACCTGTTCCGCCGCCTCCCGCGCCTGCCCACCGGGACCGAAGAGAGACTGGTAGCCGGCCGGCATCTGGGGCGCGCTGTCGACCTTGAGGAAACCCTCGTCGATGAGGCGCTGGACGATCTGGTCGAGCAGGTCGGAGAGCTGGCGCTCGAGGTCTTTGTCCTGCGCCGGGTCGCCAGTGGTCTCCCCGCGAAGCACCTGGAGCATCTCGGGGGTGAGCTGGCCCGAGTCCATCAGGGCCTGGAGGATGGCCTCGCGGAGGGCATCCATGCCCCGGTCGGGTTCGCCGGGATCATCATCGTTCCAGAGTCCCCCGCTCCCAAACCCCGACTGGAGCAGGAAGTCGCCCAGCTGGTCGAGCAGGGCCTGCAGGTTGACGGCGTCGGCGAGTTCCGGAAGGAACTTGGAATAGGTGGTGAAGCGCATGTTCCATCCTACCCCGCAACTGGAGGGAGTTCAAATTACGTTTCCGGACGTGACTGCTCCCGCACTCATCGCCCGGATTCCCGGCTCCCATCCAGCGCTTCGATCCCGGAACTTCCGGCTGTTCATCATTGGCCAGCTCATTTCCTACACCGGCACGTGGTTGCAGATGGTGGCTCAGGGGTGGCTGGTGCTTCAGCTGTCGAACTCGGCCTTCATCGTGGGCCTGGTGACGGCGCTCGGTACCCTGCCGATCCTGGTATTCACGCTCTATGGCGGCGTGCTGGCGGATAGGGTGAACCGCCGGACGACGGTGATGATTTTGCAGTCGCTGCTGGCGGTCGAGGCGCTGGCGCTTGCGATCCTCGTCATGCTCAACCACGTCACGGTGGGCTGGATCATGGGGCTCGCGGTCTTCACCGGGCTAGTGACGGCGTTCGAGGTACCGATCCGGCAGGCAATGGTGGCCGAACTGTCGGGACGGGAATCGCTGATGAATGCGATCGCCCTGCAGTCGTCGGTGTTCAACCTGGCACGGGTGCTGGGCCCGGCGTTCGCCGGCCTGATAATCGGTGTCTGGGGCATCGCGGCCTGCTTTCTCCTCAATGCCGCCAGCTTCTTCGCCGTGATCTGGGGCCTGTGGCGAATGGACCTGCCGCCCACACCAATCGCGAAGGGGCGGGTGGACGTCATCGGTGCGTTCAAGGAAGGCGCACGCTACGTGTGGCATGAGCGGTGGCCCAGGGCGCTGATGATCCTGATCGCGTCGACGACGATCTTCGGTTTCTCGTTCCTGGCGATGCTGCCGGTGTTCGCGCGGGACGTGCTGGGGACCGACGCGGGCGGATACGGCGCGCTGGTGTCGGCGGTGGGCGTGGGGGCGTTGTCCAGCGCGCTGTTCCTCGCCGGCTTCGGGGGGACGCTCCGGAAGCGGCGGCTCGCCCTGATCTCGGCCGCCGGGTTCGGCACCACACTGGTGGCGACAGCGCTGGCGCCGAACTACTGGATTGCCTTCGCCTTGCTGGCGGTGGTCGGGTGCAGCATGGTATTGCAGAGTATCAGTGCCAACACGCTGCTGCAGCAGGAGGCGCCGGATCACCTGCGCGGGCGGGTGATGGGGTTCTACTCCTTCGTGGTGCTCGGCATGGCCCCGTTCGGCGCGCTGCAGATCGGGTGGATCTCGCAGCACCTCGGGA
Organism: uncultured Gemmatimonadales bacterium; assembly: GCA_963789925.1. GTDB lineage: Bacteria > Gemmatimonadota > Gemmatimonadetes > Gemmatimonadales > GWC2-71-9 > JAGGAG01. The sequence continues at coordinate 34,691 of CAWBMQ010000003.1, read as the reverse complement.
CGCGAATTGCCTTCGGCCTGGGTGGGACGGTGTGTGTCGCGTCGGCCATTTATGTGTGGAGACGGGTGGTGGTGGGAGGACGGCGAACTGCGCCGGGAGGAACGGCAACGGCGTGAGAAGGCACTGACACTGCGGAGGTAGCGCTTGATCATCACGCTCTCGAGGCAGTTCGGGGCGGGCGGTGCGGAAGTGGCGAAGCGAGTGGCCGACCGGCTGCAATGGCGGGTGGCGGACAACGAGTTCGTCGAACGCGTCGCGGCCCGCGCGGGGCTCACGCCCGATGAGGTGGCGGTGCGGGAGGAGCGGGTACCCAACTTCCTGGAGCGGCTGGCGTGGGCGCTGGCGTCGGCGTCGGCCGAGCTCGCCGTACCCACCGGTGCCACGATGGAAGGACTGAGTGAGCCGTTGATGGTGCGGGTGACGGAAAGCGTGGTGGCGGAGATCGCACGCGAGGGTCGCGTGGTGCTGGTGGGGCGGGGGGCGGCTGCGATCCTGGGAGAGCGGGAGCGGACGCTGCACGTGCAGGTGGTGGCGCCGGTAGGGATCAGGGTCGAACGGATCGCCGGGCGGCTTGGCGTGCCGCTGGACGAGGCGAAGAAGCTGGTCCATGAATCGGACGCGCGGCGGTCGAAGTATCACAAGGAATACTACGGGCGGGACTTGGCGGACCCGGTGAACTATCACATGGTGCTCAATACCGGGTATCTCGGACTCGACGGTACTGCCGACCTGATCGTGCGAGAGGCCGGCAGGCGAGGCTGGGCGTTCAGGCAGCATGGCGGTGACTAGCCGAAGTTGATTCCCCCCTTGCCGTAGCCGCCCTCCTTGTTCCGCTCCGGGCGGATGCGCGAATAGCCGAGTTCATCGCTGCGCGCAATCTTCTTCTGGGCGGCAAGGCCCTCGAGGATCAGTTCACAGGCGGCCACAACCTTCGCCGTCTCGTTCCGCCCGGCGAGTTCTCCCGCCACTACGGCGTTCACCAGACCAGGCACCACCGAGAAGCCCTTGAGGCAGGTGTCGCTCTTCTCGTCCCCGGCAATCTTCAGTGCACCGCCGGCATCGAACCACGCCACGATGGAGGCCAGGTCCAGGTGCCCGAGACGTTCCATCATCGTCGCACCAGCGGCGCGGCGGATGAGTTCGCGTGCGATGGCGTCGGCTCCCTGGAGCTCTCCCTCGTATTCCAGCTCGAGCTTGCCGGTGATGGACGGCAGCGCCGAATAGATGTCGGTAATGCGCGGCGTCACCGTCGCCTCCTTGTGGACCAGGGCCCTGCGCTCCGCGCTGGAAACGGCATGCTCGAGGACACTGATCGGGAGGCGCTGGCTAACGCCGCTCCGCCGGTCGACTCGCTTGTCCTGCCGGGCCTCGAAGGCGACGCGCTCGACTACCTCGAGGACAAAGTCCGGCAGGTCGACCGGCCTGGCGCCCCGCTCGATCCACGCCTCCTGGAGCGTGATGTCCATGCCCAGTTCCACGGTCCGCGGATAATGGGTCAGTATCTCGGAGCCGATGCGGTCCTTGAGCGGGGTGATGATCTTCCCGCGGGCCGTATAGTCCTCCGGATTGGCCGTGAAGCACATGAGCACGTCGAGCGGGAGGCGGACGGGATAGCCCTTAATCTGGACGTCGCCCTCCTGCATGATGTTGAAGAGGCCCACCTGGATCTTCCCGCTCAGGTCAGGAAGCTCGTTGATGGCGAAGATGCCCCGGTTGGCGCGCGGCAGCAGGCCGTAGTGCATGCTGAGCTCGTCGGAGAGCAGGTGGCCGCCGCGCGCCGCCTTGATGGGGTCGAGGTCGCCGATCATGTCCGCGATCGTCACATCGGGCGTCGCGAGCTTCTCGACGTACCGATCCTCACGCTTGAGCCAGGCGATGGGCGTGGCATCACCGCACTGGGTCACGAGGTCGCGGCCGAACTTGCTGATCGGTCGGAACGGATCGTCATTGACCTCACTCCCCGCGATGACCGGGATGGCGGGATCGAGCAACTCCACCAGGCCCCGCAGGATGCGAGTCTTGGCCTGCCCCCGGAGGCCGAGCAGGATGAAATCGTGGTGCGCCAGGATGGCGTTGATGATCTGGGGCAGCACGGTGTCTTCGTAGCCGATCACACCCTCGAACAGCGGAGTACCTGCGTCGAGCGCGTGAAGGAGGTTGGCCCGGAGTTCCTCGCGTACGGTGCGGGAGGCCCCATTCCAGGGACTGTTCTTGAGGTCGTAGAGCGTATGTGGTTGGGACATGACTCATGATACCCGCGAGACGGCAATGCGTTTGGAGGGGGAAATGGCCGGAGCCCGGGAGTCCATCCTGAGAGAACAGAAGGGGCCGCTGCCCGGCGTCGCTTCAGTGCCCATTTGTGCGCAACCTCACAATCTCCAGTAACTTACCCGTTGACGAGCGGTAGTAGTTGAGTACCTTGCGCGCCGCTGGCGTTACATCCAGGCACATGGTTGGGGGGCAGGGTCATTCAACTTCGAGGAGTTCGAGCATGCGGAAGTTCCTGATAGTGGCCGCGGTGGTTGCGGTTGCGGCCTGTGGCAAGAAGCAGGGCGATACCGGTTCGATGGAAGCGACGGGCGCGGCAGCGGGTGCGACGGTCGATACGCTGGCACACAAGGCCGACAGCACGATGGGTGCGATGGCGGATTCGGCCCACTCGGCGATGACCGCGGCCGACAGCGCCAAGGCGGGCATGTCCGACAGCGTCAACAAGAAGATGGAGAAGAACCCGGCGACCCCGCCGAAGAACTAGCTTGCAGAGAAGGGCAGGGACACGACGGTCGCGGCCAGCCCGCCGGCTGTCACGACCTGACCCGTCTCCACCTCGCGGCGGATGAGCGCGAGGGCGACGTGCCCGGTGGGCAGCGAGAGGACACTCCTCACGCTGCCCACTTCTTTTTCCGCCAGCATGATCCTGCTATCGGTGAGCGGCTCCGTACTGTCCCAGGCAAGGCCGCGGAGGTCGCGATTGGTGTGGCCGCGAAAATGGAGCCGCGCGACCGTTTCCTGGCCGGTGTAGCAGCCCTTCTCATAAGAAACACCGCCGTTTTCGTCGAAGCGGACTTCCTGTACCAGGGTCTTTTCGTCAATCTCCGCGCCGCGGCGTGGCCATCCGGCGAGAATACGTGCGGCTTCCCACTCGTCGTCGGTGGCGGTGCGGGCACCTTCGAGGGCGAGTTCCTTGAGGGAGTGGGCGACCTCACCAGTCGGGCCGGCAAGGAGGAACGTGAAGGGGCTCCCAACCGGGTCAGAATTGCCCCGGCTGCTGCGCAGCCCGGCAAAGATGGCGGGCGGACGCGGCGTGGCACCGCGCACCCGGTATACCTCCCACTCGTCCGTCAGGTCGGTGACCTTCGCGAGGCGTGGCGGAAGCTGCTTCCTGAACAGTTCGGCAACGGTGGTGCGCATGTCGAGATCGGCAATGAAGAGAAAGCGTGCCGCTTCCTGCTTGATGACCCAGCAGTCGAGGATGATCAACCCCTTGGGTGTGAGCAGTGCGCCGTAGACCAGCGACCCGTCGGCTGGCTTCACCAGGTCGTTGGTGAGCAGTCCCTGCATGCATTGCAGCGCACCGGGTCCGGCGATGGAGAAGACGGCTGCCGGCATGCGATGCACCAGCGGCACGCTTCGAACGCGCTCGAGTCCCTCGGCGGTGAGCGAAATCTCAACCACTGCCGTTGGCCCAGGGAAGATCGGCGGGACTGCGACCGGTAAAGTCCGCCCATACCGAGTCGGCTCCGGCAAGCACCTCGGCGTGATGCGAAGTCGCAAGCATGGCGCACCGGAGGCCGGCACCGCGCGCAGCCTTGAGCCCAGGCAGTGAATCCTCGATAACCATGCAATCGACCGGCGCGGCCTTCAGCGCTGCCCGCGCCTGGTTGAATCCTGCGGGATCGGGCTTGCAGTCCGGCACGTCCTCCGCAGCGATGATCAGCTCGAAATACCGGGCCAGTCCGGCGCGAGCAAGCACGAGCTCGATCTCGCGCCGCAATGCGCCCGACACGATTGCCATCCGGTGCCCCGTGGACGCACAGGCGCGGACGAAGTCGAGTGCGCCCGGGACCATCGGCATGCTCGCCTTCACCAGCCGCTCCCAGGCGGCGTTCTTCCGCTCGGTGGCGTCGGCGATACTGGCCGCGTCCGACGGGCGATTGGCTGCGCTGAAGCTGTAGCGAAAGCACTCCCGGTCATCAAATCCGAGATAGTCGCGATAGTATGTGTCGCGATCAAGGTCGATGCCATACTCCGCGAGGGTATGGATCAGTGCCTCGCAATGCAGCGGCTCGTCGTTGACAAGCACGCCGTTGAAGTCGAACAGGATTGCCTTGGACATTCCGGAATCTAGGTGTGAGGGCACAGGGGCGTGAGATTGCGGCGACCTCACTGCTGCCGGCTGTACAGACCCCCGACGCGGTAGGACTCATCGAGCAGCTCCACCGGGTGCAGCACCGTGGTGTCAACGGCGGCGAGCCGGAGCCCGGCACCGATCTGCATGTGACAGCCGGGGTTCCCCGTGGCCACCACGCGAGGCACCGGCGACGCTGTGGTGATCTCCCTGATCTTCTCCTCGAGGACGGCGCGGGCCATGTCGGGGTGCAGCATGGAGTAGATGCCGGCACTTCCGCAGCACTTGTCGGAGCCCGGAAGGAGGCGCAATCGCAGCCCGGGTATGGCGCGGAGCACCGCGAGCGGCTCCGACTGTACGTTCTGCGCGTGCTGCAGGTGGCACGGCGCGTCATAGACCACATCGAGCGGAAGCGAGCCGCCTTGTCGCGGCCCCCTGGCCGCGAGCAGCTCGGTGACGTCTCGCACCCGCGCGCCGAAGTGTTCCGCCTCGCGGGTGCCAAGCAAGCGACCATAAGCCTTGAGCAGCGCTCCGCACCCGGCGCTGTTGACCACGATGAAGTTGGCCCGATGGCCGAATGCCCTCAGGTTCTGGCGCGCGAGCGACTCGGCTCCGGCGCGGTCGCCGGCATGTTCGTGCAGGGCGCCACAGCAGCCCTGGCCGTCGATCTCCACGACACGAAAGCCATTGGCCTCGAGTACACGCCGGGTCGCATCATTCACGTGACGGAAGACGGTGTCCATGACGCAGCCGCGAAAGAGCGCGACCTTCGGTGCGGAGTGGGAGACGTGAAACGTAGGGAAAGATCGCGGCTTCTCGTGTTGCCTGGTGGCGGCCAGCATTCCCATGCCGAACCCGAAGCGACTTCCGTTCGCCAGCCGGGCGGGAAGCCCGGTCGCGCGGAACCACCGCGCGGCCGTGAGCAACGTCCGCCAGAGCGGCCGCCAGGAGAAAACGGTCAGGATCGCCTTCGCCGCCGGGGCGATACCGCGCTTCTTCGCAATGATCTCGCGCGCAGCCTCCAGGCCCTGGCCATAGCCCACACCCGAAGGGCACGCGGGCTCACAGCCGCGGCAGCCGAGACAGGCGTCGATGTGCTGGGTCAGGGCGGGATCGTCGGCCGCGATTTCCCGGCGTTCGAGTGCGCGCATGAGCACGATGCGCCCACGCGGACTGTCGGCCTCATCTCCGGTAGCGAGGTAGGTCGGGCAGGCGGGGAGACAGAAACCGCAGTGGACGCACGGGTCCAGCGCGGTGAATCGCATCTCGGTACTAGCGGCCATCATCACCCTCGAGCGCAACGCTCAGCAACAGTCCGGGATCGAATGTCTCCCGCAGGCGGCTGACCAGCGCGCCGACGCCCTCGCGATAGGCGCCGAAGTGCCCGAGTTGCTGGCGAATGGCCCAGGGTGCGCGCTCGAGCGTCATCGGAATCTCGCGTGAGGCGGCCGTGCGACGGAGCGATCGCAACGCATCGATTCGGGCTTCCCCGCTCCAGCGGATACCGCCGGCGCTCCCGGCCCCGGCCGTGATGAGGCCCTCGTCGAGCGTGGCCGCCAGCATGTCGAGTGAGTCATCGAGCCCGGGTTGCAGCACGCCAAGGCGCAGTGTCACGGCGCCCCCGAGCACGGCCCGCGCCGAGAGATGCCAGAAGGAACTGGCGCGCTCGACAGGCAGCTGCTGCCAGACGAGCGAATTGGCCGACGTGAGCCGGCGTGCTTCCGCGGCAACTCCGTCCTCGGTGCCCATGATCCGCGCCGCGAGGATCCAGTCGGGCTCGGCGGCGATTGCCGGGGAGAACAGCTCGAGTGCCTGCAGCGACAGCCGCGCATCGGTCAGGTCGCGCGCTACGCTGGTGAGGTGATCCCTTCCGGCGCGCGCGATGAAAGTCTGGTCGGCGCGCGGCAGGGCCCGGAGGCGCAGGTTGAGTTCGGTGACGACGCCGAAGCCGCCGAAGCCTCCGATCTGCAGCTTGCCGAGGTCGTATCCAGCGACGTTCTTGACCACGCGGCCACCGGCGCGAACGAGGCGCCCGTCTCCCGTCACCACGCTCAAGCCGAGAACATGGTCGCGCACCGGTCCGAAGCCCTGCCGCAGCGGCCCGGCGGTGCCGGCGGCGATGATGGACCCGATACTCCGCTCGGGGCGCCCGGGAGGATCGATGGCCAGCCACATGCCGTCGTCGGCAAGTCGGCGACGAAGGTTGCCGATGGCGACGCCTGCGTCCACGGTTGCCACGAGGTCTGCCGGGCTCACGGAGACCACGCGATCGAGCCCGCGAGTGCTCACCGCGAAGTCAGCCGGCGCGTCGGAGGAGAGCCAGGTGCCCTGTCCCTCGATTCGCGCGCGCCAGCTCCGGGCGTGCGCGAGGGCAAAGAGCCGACCCATCGCCTCGGTGGTATCGGGAACGACGCGGGGAAGTCCGGCAGGGTCGCGCTCTACGCCGGACGCGCCGACGATCTCGCGAAGCCGGGCCAGCATGCCGTCAGTCATGGGCCACCTCCGCCAGCGGGCGTCCGTGCGCGCCGTGGGTGCGAGCGGCTGGAGTCGCGCACCACTCTCGGCAGGCATGGACGGGTACGACCTTCCCGGGATTCGAACGCTCACCGGGGTCGAAGACCCGGCGAGTGGCCTGCATCGCGCCGAGGGTCTCGGCGTCAAAAATGAGGGGCATGTAGTCGAGCTTGTCGTTCCCCACCCCGTGCTCACCGGTGATGCTGCCACCGGCGGCGACGCAGGCGGTCATGATCTCGCGGCTTGCGTTCCGCACGCGGTCGGCGAGGGCCACGTTGCGGCGGTCGAAACTGATATTCGGGTGCAGGTTCCCGTCGCCCGCGTGGAAGACATTGCTGATGTGCAGGCCGTAGCGGTCCCGAATGTCGCTGATCTGGTCGAGTACATCGGGAAGCGCCGATCGCGGCACCACCGCGTCCTGCACGACCAGGTCGGGGGCGATGCGGCCCATCGCTCCGAACGCCTTCTTGCGCCCCTGCCAGAGGCGCGCTCGGTCGGCGGCCGTCTCGGCGGCGAGGACGCTGCGGGCGTGATGCGCGCGGAGGAGTGGTTCGACTACGGCATGCTCGGCGGCGACGCTTTCGGGCTGTCCGTCGAGCTCTACCAGCAGGACTGCCGCCGCATCCGTGGGATACCCCGCCGCGTAAATGGATGCTTCCACCGCCTGGACGCAGGCCTGATCCATCATCTCGAGCGCGGCAGGCACGATGCCGGACGCGATGATGGCCGAGACAGCTTCACTGGCACTCCGGATGCTTGGAAAGTCCGCGAGCAGCGTGTGAACGGTCGCCGGAACCGGCTCGAGTCGCACGGTAATGCTGCTGGCGATGCCGAACATTCCCTCACTGCCGACGAAGAGGCCGACGAGGTCGGGTCCCCATGCATCACCGTGCGCCGAACCGAGCCGGGCCAGCGAACCATCGGGCAGGATGACTTCCAGCTCGGTGACGTGATTGGTGGTGACGCCTGCCTTGAGGCAATGAGGTCCCCCGGCGTTCTCGGCGACATTGCCCCCGATGGTACAGGCGGTCTGGCTCGAGGGGTCGGGTACGTACTGCAGGCCATGAGGCAGGACCGCTTCGGACAGGCGCGCGTTGACGACGCCAGGCTCGACTACTGCGCGACGGGTCTTCGGGTCGACGCTGAGAATGCGGTTCAGGCGGGTGAGTGCAATAAGGACCGCGTCACCTCCGGCGAGAGCCCCGCCACTCAGGCCGGTGCCGGCTCCGCGGGCGACGAATGGTGTCCTCGTCGCGTGAAGCTGCTTCATCACCGCGATGAGCTCGTCACGTGAACCCGGCAGCACGACAACCCCGGGATAGGACTCGTGTGTGGGCAGGCCATCCATGGTATAGGTGGCGAGCTCGGCCCGGCGCTGCCGAACCCAGCGGGGGCCGACGATCGCGGCGAGGCCGGTGAGCAGGGCCTCGTTCATGAGCCGGCCAGGTCGGGCGGGTGATGTCCCTTCCCATTGCCGTGGGCCTTCTTGCGGGTGCGGAGCCCGGCATCGATGGCACTCGAAAGCGGTGGCAGCATCTCCAGGAGGAGATCCACCCGCTCGGCGGTGGACCGGATCTCGAGCAGCGCCTGCTTTTCGGCGGCGCCGGTGTCCAGGGCCGCGGCGACGTGGAACGAGAGGGCTGCGGCCTCGGTGGGAAGCGTCCGGTTGTCGGGTTCGAGGTCGTTCAACTCCCGGAGTGCCGGGAGATAATGGGCGAACGAATCGGCGAGCGCGGAGCACTTGTCGGCGGGGGGAATACTGTCCTCGCGGTCCTCGAAGGCCTCGACCATGGCGACAAGGTACGGGGCCGGGTCATCGAGGTAGCGGGTAACGAGGAACCGCTTGGTGCCCTGGACGACGATGTTGGAGCGGCCGTCGGCGAGGGACTGGGCTCCCCGGATCTCGGCGACACAGCCCACGGCGCCCAGGGACGGAGCTTCATGGGCGATGCCGGGGAGTGCAAGGCCGAAGCGCTCGTCGCCCGCAATGCAGTCGGCGAGCATCCGTCGGTAGCGGGGCTCGAAGATGTGCAGCGGGAGGAGCGCGCCGGGAAAGAGGACGACGCCAAGGGGAAAGATGGGCAGGCGGAACGTCATGGTTAAACATAAGACGGAGAGGGGGCTGGAGCGGCCCTCAGAGATAGCGGAGCCACCAGTCGGTCCTCCTTGCCTTGAAATCAGCGTACCAGCGGCACGGTTGGTAGAGCAATACGAGGGATGCGGCCCAAACCAGGTACAGGAGCGGCAGGCTCCAGGTGTATCCCTCGGGTGCGGGGGGATTTCCCATGGGGTGATTGGTGAAGAGCCAGGGACTCACCTCGCCGAGGCGAATCTTCGAGACTACCAGGGCGAGGGCGTGAATGAGAGGGATGTGCAGCAGGTAGAAGAAGAACGGGACGCGACCGAACACCGTGAGCCGTCGTGCGAGCGAGCCTCGAGCCGCGTCGAGCAGGGGAATGCATGCGATGACGGGGCCGAGTGTCATGAGCAGGAAGTCCAGCGACGCCGGGTACTTCGTCGTGTTCAGGAAGGAAAGGGGCGCCGGCATTGCGGCCCCATCACCATCGCCGCCACCGGTGGTCCACGGCTGCGGATTGCCGTAGAGGTTGACTCCGCGAAGGACCAGGAAGAGCGCGATGGCACCCAGGCCGAGTTGCAGGCACAGGCGCCGGCGTCGCGCGGGCTCGGCGATAAGAACCGTGCCGAAGGCGTAGCCTGCCGCCATCACCCCGATCCAGGGAATGATCGAGTAGAGCACGACGAGCCACGGTCCTTCGGCACCAAATGCGATCGGCCCGGCAGAGGGGCCGACGTACAGGATCGTCCACAGCCAGCCGAACGGGCGCTCGGCGAGTGTCGGTAGCAGTGGATCCAGCAGGTTGTGCCCGGCCATGATGACGACGCCGACGGCGCCGACGGCCGCGACGGGAAGGCGAATCATCAAGGCGAGCAGGATCATGCACCAGCCGATGGCCCAGATCACTCCCGCCATCTCGTGAGCGAAATCGAAGTTGAAGGTCCAGGCCCACCGCAGAAACGTCAGTTCCAGGATGATCAGCCAGGCACCGCGCGTTGCGAGAAAGCGAGTCACGTCAGGATGCCTGCGGCCATAGAGAAAGGCGCTGGTGCCGGCAAGGAACACGAACCCGGGAGCACAGAAATGAGTGACCCAGCGGGTGAAGAAGATTCCGGGTGTCGGGCCGCCGGCGGGGAGGCCCGAATAGACCCGCACATGATCGAGCGCCATGAGCGCCATGATCGCGCCACGGATGAGATCGATGGACACAACCCGCTCGCCGGTCGCCGGAACGCCTGGGGGCATCGTCGCCGCTCTAGTCATGGTATTGGAATCATCAAGGGAGAACCTAGATCGCGGATACGGGGGGTGGGCGAAATGCCGTCGGAGGCCGGCCCCGGCGGGCGGCTATTCTGCCAGGAGTTCCGCAGGCTGGGCGCTGACGGCGCGATGGAGCGGCCGGAGCGCCCCGAGCATCGCCGCGAGCGACAGCAGTATTCCGGGCAGCAGGAGGTCGGAGAGTGGCAGCAATGGAAGATCGCCAAGGATCCCGGAGAGCACCGCCCTCAGTGACGGCCCCACCGCGGTGAGCGCAACAAAGATCCCGGCACCAATGATCAGCACGGTGCGGCCAAGCACCCGTGCCGAAATGCGACGACGGGTGGCGCCGAGAGCGCGGTGGATGGCGAGCTCCGGTAGCAGTGCACTTGTCCAGAGCTGCACGCTGACCATGGTGCCGAGTGCGCCGAGCAGAAGTGCCGCGACCGCCTCGATGCGAAACCAACGCGCAAACCAGCGCATGGGAAGAGTGAATGCAAGGCGAATCGCTGATTCGCTGGTGCCCCGTGTGTGTTGGATGGCCCTCTGCCTCGCGATCGTGACCTCGGCATTCGCCGCGGCGACCGCGCTTCCACGGATGATGAGGTCGGCGGCAGCGATGGGATGCTGGAGGGAACTGAGGTAGACGGCGAAGCGAGGCTGGATGCCACCACTCCGTCCCGGTGCCTTTCCGTCATCGACGACACCAACAACGGTGTAGGGCACACGCGTCGTACCCATGAAGATCGTACGGCCGACCGCCTGGCCGTTCTCGAAGTGCCGGGCCGCCAACTGCAGGTTCACGATCGCAACGCGGGCCGACGAATAGCTGTCCTCGAGCGTAAAGGTGCGGCCTGCGATGACTGGAATCCCGAGGACCGCAAAGGTGTCGGGGCTCACGACCTGATGAGCTGCCCGCTCGTCCTGGAACCTGACGAACATGCCGCCCGTGAAGCACTGCCCACAGTCCGTTTCCACCCAGTCCACCGTCCCCAGGCCAACGAGTGCGCCGGGGCTCGTCAAGCTGACCTTGTCGATGCCCTCGGTCGCGGCCAGGTCGCGCAGCATGTCGAGGTACCGGGCAGAGCGAGTGGCGGGATCGGTGCTGTCGTCGATCAGCTGGTAGACGGTGCCATCGGCTGCAGCGTTCCCGGCGCCCATGAGCAGCGCCGCCTGCTTGCTGACGAGCGTCGCGGCGAGGAGGATCGCGAGGCTCGCACCGACCTGGACGACCGGCGGGAAGAGCGAGAGCGGGTTGGCCGGGAGATTGACCAGGCGCTTGCCCCGGGCAAACCGCAGCGGAAGCAGGGCGCCAAGCAACAGCACAGTCATCGTGGTCGATCGCGATCGACGCGGGGAGCGTAGTTCCAGGCGCCCAGGGTTTCCGGCCAGGAACGCAGCGCGAGCCGGAGGGCGCGTAGCCGACGCAGATACCCGAGTGGTACCGCGGCGAGGGCGATGACGGCCCCCTCACTGAGAAAACTGAGGGCCAGGTCGCGGCGGGAGGCACCGACAGCGCGGCGCACCGCGGTGTCAATGTCGCGGACCCCGGAACGGATCCACTGGATCGTCAACCCGGTGACGACGGCTACGGCACACGCAGCGGCGGCGATGACCACGAGCAGGGCGAGTAACTGCGCTATCGACTCAGCCTGCAGCGTGGCGGGCGACTGCGCACTGCCCGTGAATGGCAGGAGCAGGTCGACGCTGCGCACTGGATCCGGCTGAAGGACTGGTGCGCGGGCGCGGGAGAGCGATAGGACCGGCGAGAGTGTGGCGATGGCGGCAGCGGCAGCGAGGCCGAGCCATGCGGCTGTGCGCCAGTGTTCCCGGAGTGCGTCCGAGAGGGGAACGAGAATCCGGGCTATAGCGGGGCGTCCACCGTTGCCGTGCATTCGAGTTCCATTCGCGCGCCGAGTGCCAGGCCGTTCGTGCCGAAGGCGCTGCGTGCGGGATAGTGTTTCGTGAAGTAGGTAGCGTACACCGCGTTCATCGCGGGCCACTCGCTCATGTCAGCCAGCATTGCCGTGCACTTCACGACGTTGTCGAGTGACGATCCGTTTCGCTCGAGCGCCGCCTTGATGTTCTCTAGCGTGCGGCGGGTCTCGGCCTCGATGCCACCCGGGACAATCTTGCCGGCGCTGTCGCCTAGCTGGCCGGACAGGTACAGCATGTTACCCACCCGGACCGCCTCGGCGAACGGACGCTGCGGGCTGTTGTCGGCGCGAGGAATGTACTGGACGCCAGGTGCCGGCGAAGCAGCCGGTTGCGACGAAGGCCGGCTGCGATCGCAGCCGGCCAGCGCAAGGACCACGAGCACCAGCGCCGGGGACTTCAGGCGGCCACCCAACGGCCCTTCAGGTGCTGGATGTCCGGGCAGTGGCGCAGCTTCTCGAAGGCCCGCTCACGGATCTGGCGAATCCGCTCGCGGGTCACGCCAAGGCGCTCGCCAATGGCCTCGAGTGTCAGCGCCTCGGAGCCTTCCTCCAGCCCGTAGTACATGGAGAGAATCGCACGCTCGCGCGGCGTCAGGTGCAGACGGAAGAGCCGGTCGACGAACTCCCGGGTGAGGTGCTGATCGGTCAGCGACTCGATCTCGGAGTCGGAGTTGCCGGCGACCCGCTCACCCACGGTGGCGCCATGCCGGTCGCGACCGTCGACGGGAGCATCGAGCGACATCTCGATCGTGGACATCTGGCGGGCTTCGCGGATCGTCTCGATTTGTTCACCGAGCGCGCGGGCAAGCTCACCATCAGTGGGGGCGCGGCCGAGCTCCTGTGCAAGGAGCGCCTGCACGCGGCTCATCTTGATGAGTGAAGAGTTCTGGTTGAGGGGAATGCGAACGCTGCGTGTCTGTTCTGCGAGAGCCTTGAGGACTGCCTGACGCACCCACCACACCGCATAGCTGATGAACTTGACGCCGTGATCGGGATCGAACTTCCGCACCGCCTTGAGGAGTCCTTCGTTGCCGATCGCCACCAGTTCGCCGAGGTCGAGTCCGTGCCCCTGATACTTCTTCACGTAGGCGATCACGAAACGAAGGTTGGCGGTGACGAGTCGCTCGGCCGCCGTCTGATCACCGCTGAGTGCGCGCCGGGCCAGCGCTCGTTCCTCAGCGGGGTCGGTGATCATCGGGAGTCGTTGAATGTCGACCAGGTACTGATCGAAGGACCCTTGGGCCACTGCCCGGCCTACGTTGCGCGCGCCGGTGCGAGCGGCCTTGCGAGCGACAGGACGAACAAGGCTAGCGCGGGTGCGAGCCATTCATACCCCCTTCAGGGGAACGGTCGAGTTGTTTGGATAAACACAGAACAGCGGTGCGGGAAGCGAGGCAATATAGGAAGGCCATTTTACGCGGTCAAGCAATAATACTTCTCCACATCACAAATATTATCAGGACATAAGCTTGTGGGAGTTATACAGTTATCCACTTCTCCACAAGCGACAGCGAAGAGTCACTGAGGGTATGGGTCAAACGACCTATAGCATGGATGATTCATCGATTTGTGACCTACAGGATAGTGCCAAGCCCGGCATCGATGGTGCCCTCATCGAAGCCCACGGTCCAGGTGCCCCTCCGCTCGCCCATCCGACCGACTTCGAGCGGTACGGCGAACCGGAGCTCGCCGGCGACGTTCTTCTTGTCGCGGGCCATGGCGTGGCGAACACGCTCGGCGTTGGTACGGAAGGCGACGCGGACCGGGAGACCGAGCTGCCCAAGCAATGCGGCGACGCGCGCACCGGTGCCGGCCGGGAGGATGCCGGCGCGCTCCGCCATGGCGCACTCGGCAAGCAGGCCGAGGCCGACGGCCTGGCCGTGCGGCAGCTGATAACCCGAGACCTGCTCCAGGGCGTGTGCCACGGTGTGACCTGCGTTCAGCATGGCGCGGGGACCGGACTCGCGCTCATCGCTCGCCACGACCCCTGCCTTGATCTCGACACTTCGGCGAATGAGGATCTCGAGCGCGGGAAGATCGCGCGCGAGGAGCGCCGCACTATTTGCCTCGATCCACGCGAGATATCCGGCATCGGTGATCAGTCCGTGCTTTACCGCCTCGGTGAGTCCACCCCGGTACTCGGCCTCGGCGAGGCTCCGCAGCGTGGCGGGGTCGGCCACCACCGCGACCGGCGGGTGAAACGCGCCGATCAGGTTCTTGCCGTGCGAGGTATCGACGCCAGTCTTGCCGCCCACGGAGGCATCGAGCATCGCGAGGAGGGTGGTGGGCACGAGCACGAAGGGGATGCCGCGATGGTACGTCGCGGCGACGAAGCCCGTGAGGTCGCCGATGACGCCACCACCCAGGCCGATGAGTGCCGAGTCGCGGCCGAAGCCGGCATTCAGCAGCGCGTCGGTGAGGTTGGCCCAGGTATCACGAGTCTTGAACTTCTCGCCCGGTGGCACGCTGAGGCGCGTGGCCCACTCCTGCGTTGTGCTCTCGCCGTTCCCGCCATTCGACCAGGCTGGGTTGTGGCCGCTTTCCCACGCCTCGTACTGCCGGCCGACGGCAGCATCGGTGATGAGTGCCACCGCACGCGATCCGCAGTGCGCCGCGACGATCTCGGGGAGATCTGCCAGGGCACCAGATGCGATGTACACAGGATAGGTGCCGAGCGCATGGCGAACGAGAATGGGCTGAGCCATGCTACCAGGTCACGTCACCAGTGCCGGCACGGTGATTTGCGAGCCGTGCCAGCGTGAAGAGCAGATCGGACAGTCGATTGAGATAGACGAGGAAAAGGTCCGGCACCGTTTCCTGCGCGGCGAGGTGCACGACCAGTCGTTCGGCCCGGCGGCAGACGGTGCGGGCCACATGCAGCGTCGCCGCCTTCGGAGTACCAGCGGGAAGCACGAATGCCGTGAGCGCTGGCAGTTCGCGATCGGCGGCATCGATGACACGCTCGAACTCGGCGACCCGGTCGGCGGAGAGGCTGGCCTTCTCCAGCGCCTTCCTGACCTTGTCGGGATCGGGCGTGGCGAGATGGCCGCCGATGCTGAAGAGGTCGCGCTGGATGGACTCGAGCAGTGCATTCTCGAAGTCGACAGGCGCCGTGGCGCGCGCGAGCCCGATGACCGAGTTGAGTTCGTCGACATCGCCATAGGCTGCGACGCGAACATGGTCCTTGGAGACCCGTCCGCCGCCGAAGAGGGCAGTGGAACCCGAATCGCCGGTCTTCGTGTAGATCTTCACTTCAGCGCTTCCAGCATGTCCGGGATCCGGGTGAATTTCTCGCGCGGTGCGCCGCGAGCCTTGCCGGCGGCCCGTTCCAGCAGATCGAGCTTTTGCCAGTCGGCAAAGCTCACGACCTGCACACCTCGGGCCTGCAACATCTGATCCACGGCGGTACGGCTCCCGCGTGCACGCGGGATGAGGTTCCCCTGCGCGACATCCTCGAGCAGGTGATCGGCCGTTTCCGCCGAGTCGGGCTTGTTGGTGCCGATGACGCCATTGGGACCGCGCTTGATCCAGCCTACTGCATATACCCCAGCGAGCATCTCGAGTGCACCCGGTGCCACCAGCACGCGACCTTCGACGTTGGGGATGACACCGGCGCGCTGGTCGAAGGGAACGCCGGGGATCGGCACTCCCTTGTATCCCACCGAACGGAAGATGAGCCCGGCAGGCAACGATTCGGTCTCCCCTGTGGCCTCGGCCTTCAGCTCGTTCCCGGGCGCCCGGACGAGGCGGTTCTTCGCGAGCCTCACGCCCTCGACATGATCGGTGCCGAGAATCTCCATCGGGGACACGAGAAAGCGGAGCACGATACGACGCTTCCGTCCCTCCGGCTTCCGCGCGGCAAACTCGCGGAGCGTGTGAAGGTTCTTCTCTGCCGCGCGGTCCTCGTGACCCGACAGCTGGTGCGCGCTGTGCTCGTCGAGCTCGATCTCCCGCGGCTCGACGATCACGTCAGCTTCAGCAAGCTCCCCCAGCTCCTTGAGTTCCGGATTGGTAAAGGCCGCCTGGGCAGGGCCGCGCCGGCCGAGCACGTAGATGGTGCTCACCTTGCTGGCGCACAGCGCATCGAGCGCGTGACGCGAGAGGTCGGTGGGGGTGAGTTCATCCATGCCGCTCGCCAGCATCCGGGTGACGTCCATCGCGACGTTACCCATGCCGACCACCACCGCGCTCGTGGCGTTGAGCTCGAAGCGCCGGTCGCGATAGTCGGGATGCCCGTTGTACCAGCCGACGAATTCAGTGGCGGCGTGGCTGCCCGCGAGCTCCTCCCCCGGGATACCAAGGTGCCGGTCGGTCTGCGCGCCCGAGGCGTAGACGATTGCGTCGTAGAGCGCGTGCAACTCTGAATGATCGATGGCGCTGCCGACACGGACGTTGCCCAGGAACCGGAAGCCGGGATGCGCGGCGATCCGTTCGTACATGCGGGTGACGGACTTGATCTTGGGATGGTCCGGTGCCACGCCACCGCGTACCAGTCCATAGGGCGTGGGCAGGCGGTCGAACATGTCGATCTCGACGGTGGGCAGCTTCTTCTGCAGGTGCTCGGCGGCATAGAACCCCGCCGGGCCAGACCCGACGATCGCGACCCGCAGCTGGCCGGGCGAGGCGACCATCTCAGCGCCCCTTCGTCATGTCGACGACCACGCTGTCGATCTGCGCCAGGATGGCGGCGCTCCGCTGTGTGTGGTGGTTCGCCTGAACGGAAAAAGTCACCACCTTGCCGCTCTCGAGTTCGACCCAGCCTGACAGCGTGTTGGTGCGCGAGATGCTGCCGGTCTTCGCGTGCACCCTGCCCTCGATCGGCGTGCCGACGAACCGGTTCTTCAAGGACCCCCGCATGCCCGACTGTGGCAGCCCCGCGGTGAAGGTCGCCGCGTGCGGATGGGTGCGGATGAAACGCAGGATCTGCGTGAAGGCGAGCGGGCTCACCAGGTTCGACGCCGACAACCCGGAGCCATCGCTCAGCGCGATCTGGGTGGAGTCGACGCCGATCGAATCGATGAGGAAGCGGCGCTCGATGCGAAGCCCCTCGTCCCAGCTCCCCGCGCGGCCGAACTGCTTGCCGATCTGCTTCAGGGTCATCTCGGCGTACCAGTTCTGGCTGGTGTTGAGGATGGGGAAGATCCAGTCCTTGAGCGGACGGCTCGTGACCTCGGCGAGCGGTGTGCCGCGTCGCACGAGCTCGTAGGCCATCGAGTCGGTCGTGGAACGGGTGCCACCCATGACCGCGATGCCCTGGGCCGCCAGCGCCGCACGCATTGCCCGCGCGGCGAACAGATC
Source organism: uncultured Gemmatimonadales bacterium (assembly GCA_963789925.1). Taxonomy (GTDB): domain Bacteria; phylum Gemmatimonadota; class Gemmatimonadetes; order Gemmatimonadales; family GWC2-71-9; genus JAGGAG01. The sequence continues at coordinate 17,260 of CAWBMQ010000003.1, read as the reverse complement.
GGGGTCGGGAAGGGCCAGCGACTCGGTGCGCGGTTTCCGGCCAGCCTCGACATTGCCCTGCGCCCACACGGAGAGTGTCCCCGCCGTGCGGTAGAAGTCGATCGTCTCGTCCTGCCCGGGCGAGACGGTGCGGGTGCGGTTCTCGAGGGTGACGTCGCCGAAGTCGGGCGTGAAGGTGAGCGTCACCGGCGGCCCGACGGTGTCGCTGGTCGAGTACTTGATATCGATGCTGTTGTCGTTGTAGCCGAGCCCGCTCACCGGTGCGGCGTACCACCAGTTGAGGTCGTAGTTCTCCCAGGCCGGATGCACCATCAGCGGCTCGAACCAGCTCCCGTCGCCCACGACGTCGCCCGACACCGACTTGATGCCGGCCCGCGCAAGCTGCGCGGCGAGATCGTCCAGCTTCTTCCTGGGATCCGTGTCGCAGGCGCCGGCCAGCGTGGTGTCGGTGGCGTAGCAGCGCTCGCCGAAAGTCGGGTCTCCGCGGCCGTACAGCACGAGGTCGCCCTGGAGGACTCCGTTGACGACCGGGCCGCTCCCGTAGAGGCTCGTACGCACCGTGAACTCGGGATCGAACAACGCGGCGGCGACCGCGCTGACCACGATTTTCGTGTTGCTGGCGGGCATGAACATGCGGTCGGCATTGCGGCCGAAGAGCATGGTGCCCTTCTCGTCGACCAGTGCCACGCCCCAGATCTGGCGGTTGAACGGCGGCGCATCCAGCCGGGCATCGAGGCGCTTCTGGAGGGCCTTCTGGGCGGCCAGGGGCGCGGCAGGCAGCAGGCAGCAGGCGGCAAGCAGAAGACGACCGAGGCCTTCAGTCATACGCCACTCGCGGATCAGCTTTCGCATAGAGCAGGTCAGTCACCAGGTTGACGAATACGAACAGGACACTCAGGAACAGGATGCTGCCCGACACGGCCGGCAGGTCGCGCTTCTCGATGGCGCTGAGGACGTACCGCCCCACGCCGGGCCAGGAAAAGATCGTTTCGGTAAGAATCGAGCCGGTAAGGTAGCTGCCGAAGTCGAGTCCGAGCACCGTGATGACGGGCAGCAGGGCATTCCGGAGCCCATGGTGCAGGAGGACACGGGCCTCGGCCAGTCCCTTGGCGCGGGCAGTCCGGATGAAGTCGCTCTGGAGCGCCTCCTGCAGCGCGGTGCGGGTCATGCGCGCGATCACGGCGATGGAGCGCATTCCCAGAGTGGTGGCCGGGAGGATGAGGTAGATCAGGCCCCACGATCCCGAGGGCGGCAGCCAGCGGAGCTGCACCGCGAAGACCAGGATGAGCACCAGCCCCACCCAGTACACCGGGAACGAGATGCCGAGATACGCCCCGAGGGTGAGGAAGCGGTCCACCCACCCGCCGGGACGCCACGCGCCGTAAATGCCGACGGCGAGTCCGATGGTCGTGGCGAAGAGCATCGCGGCCAGCGCGAGGCGGAGCGTCGCCGGGAAACGATGGCGCAGCTCGGAGACGATGGACCTCCGCGTGATGTAGGACGTACCGAGATCGCCCTTCAAGACATTGCCCACGTAGTGCGCGAACTGCTTCGGGAGCGACTCGTCGAGATGAAGCTCGCGCCGGAGCCGCACGAGCGTCTCGGGGTCGGCGCGCTCTCCCACCATCGCCTGCACCGGGTCACCAGGCGCGACGTAGAGCAGCATGAACGTCACCACCAGCACGCCCAGGAGGGTCGGTACCAGGAGTGCCACGCGGAAGCCGAGGAAGCGCATCATGGCTTCGTGCCCGTGCCGACGACGTGCGCCTCCTGCCAGCGCTGGCCGTTGAAGATCGCGGGAATGTTCCAGCCCTCCACCCTAGGGTTCAGGGCCCAGAGGTCAACGGGATGCCAGAGGAAGATCCAGGGTGCGAGCGCGAAGAGGCGCGCGTCCGTTTCGCGGGCCACGCGCGCCTTCTCGCCTTCATCGACGGTCGTGCGGATGAGCACGGTGAGGCTGTCGATGACGGGATCGTTCAGGAATGCGTAGTTGCCACCCGTGCCCGCATTCCGCGAGTTGAATAGAGGATAGGTGAAGTTCTCGGGATCCGGATAGTCGGCGTACCAGTCGGTGAGGAAGAGGTCCGCCTCTCCCTTCCGCACGGCGGCGCGGGCACTCGAGGCATCCCGCTGGATAATCTCCACCTGGACCCCGACCGCCGCGAGGCTTTGCTGCACCGTCTGCGCGATGCGCGCGTACTCGGGACGCTGCGAGCGCCAGAACTTGAGCGTGAGTCCGCTGGCATGGCCTGCCGCGGCCAGGAGTTTCCGGGCGCTGTCCGGATCATAGGGATACGGTGTCCGCGCCGAGTCGTAGCCGGTGATGCCGGGTGGGATGACGCCGTGTGCCTGGAGTCCCCGGCCCGCCATGACGCTGTTGAGCAGCGTCGGAACATCGATCGCCATGTTGAGTGCCTGGCGCACCCGCACGTCGCTCAATGGCCCGCGCGAAGTGTTGATGGCGATGTAGAGGTCGCGAATCGTGGGTCGCCGCTCGAGTTCACCGCTGCGCCGCGCCTCCCAGCGCCGCGTCTCGCCGAAGGGAATCTCCACCACGGTAAGTCCCCCACGCTCGTACTCTGCCGCCTGGGTGAGCGGCTCGGGGATGATCCGGATGCGGATGCTGTCGGCGAGGGGCACCTGTCCCCAGTAGTCGGCGTTTCGCGCGAGGATGATGTAATCGTCGTGCGACCACTCTACGAAGCGCCACGGCCCGCTGCCGATGGGGGACTGGTCGAACATCTCGCCCGTGGGCGTCGGCACGATGCCGGTGGCAGGCATGGCCACGAGCTTGGGGAAGATGTTGAGTGGCTCCTCCAGGGTGAAGGTGATGGTCGAGTCATTCTCCACCACCATGCCCGCCACCGCCAGTGACTCTCCCTTGTTGAATGCCCGCGCGCCCTGGATGGGGTATAGAGGCCAGGGTCGCCCACCCAGCGACTTCGGCGAGAGCGCGCGGAGATACGAAGCCTCGACGTCTGAGGCGCGGACCGGCCGTCCGTCGTGGAAGCGCGCTCCGGTGCGGAGGTGGAAGGTGTAGTGCGACCCGGTGGGATCCACCTCCCAGGACTTGGCGAGGCCGGGCACCAGCCGGCCCTCGACGTCGAACTGGGTCAGGTTGTCGAAAAGGAGCGCGTCCACTTCACCGGTGGGGACGTCGGTGGAGTAGGCGGGATCGAGCGAGCGGGGGTCATACGTGAAGTAATACTCAAGCGTGCGGCCGGGCCTCGTTGGACCACAGGCGGCGAGCCCGATCGCGGCGCCGAGGGCGACAATGAGCCCTGCTCGGGGAGGTGCGATCGAGGCGCTCCGGTAGGTCGGCGGGACGGGCGGCGCTAGGCAACCGGTCAAAACATTGACACTGCGGCCTAACGCTGCAAAAATACATGGGTTAGCTAACCTCGTCAATCGTCGCTGAGGCTCCGTGAAGGGTGCATGGAGCGGGTGCAGGCGACTCGGGAGTGTCGTATTTCTTTGCAGATCGTCAGCTCTCCGCCGGGTAAGCGAAGCGCGTGAAGTTCGCGTGGTCCAGACTCCTTGTGGGAGCCCTGGTAGCTGGGGCGTGGCTGGCCCCGGCACGCGCGATGGCACAGGCAGATGGTGAGCTGGTGGTCCGGAAGCTCACCTTCGAGGGCAACAAGGCGATCGACGACGCCACGCTCGCGGCTTCGATCGCGACGTCGAACTCGAGCTGGTTCGCGCGGAACCCCTTCGTGAAGTGGATCGGGTTCGGGTCCGAGAAGTACGTGAACGAGCGGGAGCTCCAGCGTGACGTGCTGCGGATCGAGGTGTTGTACCGGCGGAGCGGATTTCCGACGGCGACAGTGGACACGATCATCAAGCGCACGCCCGGCGACATCTACATCACGTTCAAGGTCACCGAGGGTGCGCCGATCGTGCTGCAGCAACTGACGTTCCTCGGGCTCGATTCCCTGCCGACGAAGCGGCAGAAGGAAGTGACGCAGGACCTGCCGCTCCGGGTCGGAAAGCCGTTCGACCTCGCGCGACTGCAGGCGAGCATCGACACGGTGAAGCTGCGCCTCCGGAACCTGGGCTTCCCCACGGTGGACGTATTCCGTGAGTTCATGTCCGACAGCGCGACGCGCACGGCGAGCGCCACGCTGACAGTCGAGACGGGACACCACTTCTCCTTCGGGTCGGTGAAGGTCACGGGGACCGCGCGGGTGGATACGAACGTCGTGCGTTCGCTGCTGGTGGTGGAACAGGGGCGGCCGTTCTCCGAGCGGGAGATCACGACGAGCCAGCTCAACCTCTACCGGTCCGACCTGTTTTCCCTGGCGCAGGTATCGCTCGACACGGCGGCCTTCGACCCGGCGGACTCGCTGGTGCCGGTCGTCGTCAACATCGCGGAGGCCAAGCGCCGCACGGTCAAGGGAAGCGTCGGCTACGCCTCGCAGGATTGCTTCCGCGTCAGCGCCGGGTTCGGGGTGCGGAACTTCCTGGGGTCGGGACGGATCCTCGACATCAGCGCGCGCGCCTCGAAGATCGGCGTGGCCTCGAGCCCGGGAATCGTGGACTGGAACCTGGAGAACAGCCTCTGTCCCGGCGTGAAGGAGGACGGCGTCGTCGAGATCGGGTCGCGCAAGCTCAACTACAACGTGACGGTCTCGGTGCGGCGCCCCGCGTTCCTCTCGCCGCAGAACTCGATGACGCTGTCGGGTTTCTCGGAGCGCCGGAGCGAATACAGCATCTACCTGCGCGAGGACATCGGCGCCGGCGTGGCGCTGACGCGCGAGTCGCCGGTGCGCCGCGACCCGCTGACGATCGCCTACACGTTCTCTTACGGCGCCACCCAGGCGACCGCCGCGGCGTTCTGTTCCTACTTCAGCGTGTGTACACCGGAGGTGCGCGCGGCCCAGGAGCTCAGGAAGCCGCTCGCGATCCTGAGTGCGACGGCGACCTTTCCGCGGGTGAACAACCCGGTGGATCCGTCACGGGGTCACCTCTTCACGGGGGAAGCGGCGTGGAGCTCGTCGCTGATCGGGTCGTCGCAGTTCCAGCAGTTCACGCGGTTCGCGATCGAAGGGCGCTGGTATCGGACCATCCTGCCCGAGGTGGTGCTGGCGTGGCGGGCCCGCGCCGGCCGGGTATTCGGGCGCGGCACCGACCAGGCGGGCGCGGTGAACTTCGTGCCGGTGGAACAGCGGTTCTATGCCGGTGGCCCGAACGACGTGCGCGGATTTCCCTACAACCAGCTGGGGCCGATCGTCTATGTGATCCCGGACGTGGACACGGCGGGTTACGCGACGAACCCCGCGGTCCTCAATGACAACTCGGTGCCGTTCGCGACCGGCGGCAACGTGCAGCTGATCGGCAACGTGGAAGTGCGGTTCCCGGCACCGGTCTGGCACGGCCGCCTGCGGCTCGCGGCGTTCGTGGACGTGGGCGCACTGTGGCAGACGAACGACCCGGTGAACGATGAGAAGCGCGTCGTCGCGACTCCGGGGATGGGCCTGCGGCTGCTGACACCGGTGGGCCCGCTGCGCTTCGATGTGGCCTACAGCTGGGACAAGCTGCAGCGGGGCACCGTGTACGTGAGCAACTCGGAGACCGAGGACCTGACGGAGCTGCGTCCGGTGCCGGGCGGTCCGCCGCTGACCTTCCAGCCGTCCAGCCCCGGCGGCTGGCAGCTCAACCTGACGGTGGGGCAGCCGTTCTAGTGCGGCATGTCGTGCGGGTCCTCGTGCTGCTGGTCGTCGGCGTGATCGCGTCGCTCGTGGGGGTGATCGTGGCGCTCACGGTGACGCCGCCCGGACGCGCGCTGCTGGCGCGCAACGTGTCACACCAGCTGGAAACGCTGCTCCGGGGCCAGGTCCTCGTGGGCGGCATCGAGGGCTCGTTCCTGCGCGACCTGGTGCTGACCAATGTGGTGGTGCGCGACACCTCGGGCGTGCTCCTGGTGTCGCTGCCGGTGGTGCGGGTGAAGTACCTCGTCCCGAACTTCCTGGCGAAGCGGTTCATCCTCGAGATGCTCGAGGTGGACAACCCGGTCATCAACCTGGTGCGGCATGCGTCGGGGCGGTGGAACTACGAAGAAGTGCTCCGGCTCTCGGAGGGACCACCGGGGCAGAAATCGACACCGCCCCTGATCGAGTTCCGCAACATGAAACTGAGGGACGGCGCGCTGTCACTGGCATATCCGTGGCCCACGGGCAACCTGACACCGGCGCGGCGGGATTCGCAGGTCAGCGCGGTGCGGGCCATCCCGGGACGCATGGTGGAGGATACGCCTGAGGGGACGAAGCGCATCATGGCCTTCTCGAACCTGACGACCGCGATCAGGCGCCTTCGTATCTCCACGCCCGATCGCCTGCCGGTGCTGGTGGTGATCGATACGCTCCGGGCGGACGCGAGCGAGCCGCAGCTGCAGATCCGTCAGCTGCAGGGCACGGTCGAGCAGAAGGGCGACTCGCTGAAGTTCTCGCTGACGCGTGCCGCGCTGCCGGGAACGCAGGCGACTGCCGAGGGGATGGTGAGCTGGCCGCGGGATACGATCATGTGGGACTTCCACGCCAGCGCGAGCCGGGTGGACCTCGTGGACCTGCGGTTCATCTCCCCGGATTTCCCCGCGATGCGCGGCCGGGCAAACATCGTGGCGCAGAGCCCGAGTGGACGGCGCACGAACTACGCGGTCACCGGCCTGGTCCTGACCGACGGGCCGGAACGGATCGAGGGGCGCCTGGTGGCGGAGGTGGATGCCGTGGACGGGCTCGGCGTACGCGACCTCCGGCTGCGGCTTACGGAGCTCAACCTGGACAAGGTGCGGCCGTACGTCGACTCGCTGCCATTCATCGGGTTGGTCTCCGGTCCGGTGGAAGCCGACGGCGACCTGAACGACATCGCGACGCGAGGCGACATCGTGTTCACCGACCTCGCGGTGCCGGGGCGACCGATGACCACGCTGTCCTTCAACGGCCGGCTGCAGACGGGCACGGACGCGCTCGTGTTCGACAAGGTGGCCATCGCGAAGAGCGACATTGACCTGCGCACCGTGCGGAACCTCGCGCCGGCGGTGCTGCTGGACGGGCGGCTCTATGCGGTGGGCACACTGAATGGTCCGCTCACCAACTCGACGTTCACTGGAACCGCGCGACACAAGGACGGCGAACGGCCGGAAAGCATCGTCGACGGCTGGCTCCGGCTCGACAGCCGCGAAACGACCATGCGCGTGGCGGCCGACGTGACCCTTGCGCCGCTCAGCTTCGAGGGCATCCGCGGCACCTTCCCGACGATCCTGTCCGAGGGATCGCTCCGCGGAAAGGTGAAGCTCGATGGGCCGGTGGACCGGCTCTTCATGGACGTCGACGTGCAGGGCGAGCTCGGCGAGGTGAAGGGTTCAGGCACCGTGACGATCCTGCCGCCGCGCTGGGGCGCCGACAGCCTGAACCTCGACTTCAGGCATCTCGACCTGCAGGCGCTGACCGGACGCGAGGGCCGCACCAGCCTGGATGGACGGATCGAGGCCACCGGCGTCATCGACACGCTCATTGCGCCGGAGGGTTCGCTGCACCTCGTGCTTGGCCCGGGCGTCTTCCGGGGCGTGCACCTGGACACGGTGATGACGCAGCTCCACGTGCACGACAGCGTGCTCACCGTGGACACGGTGTGGGCCACCGGATCGGGGATGATCCTGGCGGGGGCGGGCTCCGTGGGATGGGCCCTGCCGCATTCCGGCACGATGGAACTGGCGCTGGAGGCCGACAGCCTCGTGGAACTCGACTCGCTGGCGCAGGAACTCACCGGGTTCTATCGCGACACGGTACCGGGCTGGCACAGCCTCAACGGCGTGCTTCGGTTCAAGGCACAGCTCGCGGGGAGCCTCGATTCACTGCAGGCGACCGGTGAGGGATCGCTGAAGGGATTTGCGTTCAACCACTTCCGGGCGAACACGCTCACGATGTCGGGGACGTGGCTGGGTGGGGCGCGGCCGTCGTTCACGATGACCGCGGCGCTCGACTCGCTGAGCCGGGGCGACCAGTACGTGCGCGACGTGAAGCTGGCGCTCGCCGGTCCGGCGGATTCGATGAACTGGACGCTGAGCGGGGATGACGGCGGGCTGGTGGTGATCGCCGGCACCGGTCGCGCCTGGACCGACAGCGGCATGCGCGCGCTCGCCATCGACACGCTGTCGCTCGGCCTTCCGTCTCGCGCCTGGCGGCTGCTCGCACCGTCCACCATCACGCTCGCCGATTCCAGCGTGGTGGTGACGCCGCTCCGGCTGCAGGGCACCGACGGGTCCGGGTTCATCAGCATCGCCGGCAACGTGCCGTGGACCGGGCCCGGCAGTCTCGATGTCGAGGGACTCGGTCTCTCGATGCGCGACCTGTCGGCCCTGGCACAGTTCGACACCGCGGGGATCGGGGGGTGGCTCGGATTCCGGGTGCACATGGGCGGCACGCGATCGGCCCCGACGATGGAAGGCACGATCGGGATGGAAGACGCGCGGCTTGGCGACACCCGCGGCCCGATGGCGCAGGGCGTCTTTACGTACGCGGATCAGCGCCTCGACGGTGGCCTGCTGCTGTACCGTACGGGCAGCCCGGTGATGCAGATGCGCTACTCGCTGCCACTCGACCTTGCGCTCGAGGGCGTGAAGGAGCGGACGGTGCCCGGTCCGCTCAGCATCCAGGCCACCGCCGACAGCGTCGACCTGGGCGTCATCGAGCCGCTCAGCCGCGCCGTGCGGCGCGTGACGGGCATGCTCAACGCGGACGTGAAGGTCGAGGGTACCTGGGACGAGCCGGCGCTCGGCGGCTTCGTGGAGGTCAAGGACGGTGCCCTCACGGTTGACGGGCTCAACGTGCCGCTGACCGCGATGAATGGACGGGCGGAGTTCCGGCACGACTCGATCCTGCTGCCGACGCTCACCGTGCAGAGCGCGAAGGGATCGGCGACCATGTCCGGCACGGTGCGACTGGAACGGCTGACCCGGCCGATCCTCAACCTGCTGGCACGGCTCGACCACTTCCGCGCCATCGAGCAGCGCGACTTCCTGATGCTCACGGCCAGCGGGCGGGTCGTGCTGCAGGGACCGCTCGACAGCCTCATCGTGTCGGGCAGCGTGACGGCCGACGACGGCGCGCTCTACTTCGCGGAGCTGCTGAACAAGCGCATCATCAACCTCGAGGATCCGGAGAACCTCGCGTTCGTGGATACGACGCTGGTGCGCCGGCGGGGGCTCGGTTCCGACCTGATGTCGCGGGTGCTCGAGTCGATCCGGGTGCGGGACTTCAGCCTGACGGTGGGCGATGATTTCTGGCTCCGGTCGGCGGAAGCGAACATCCAGCTCGATGGCAAGCTGCGGGTGGAGAAACTCCGGACGCAGTACCGGCTGGATGGGACGCTGCACGCGGTGCGCGGTACCTACCGGCTCAGCCCCATCCCGGGCTTCACCCGCGACTTCGAGGTCGTGCGCGGCGACGTCCGCTACTTCGGTACGCCCGACCTGAATGCGGAACTGGACATCCAGGCGAGGCACGTGGTGCGGACGACGAAGGGTGAGGAGCTCCCGATAATCGCGCTGGTGACCGGGACGCTGTTCGACCCGAAGCTCAAGCTCGAGAGCACGCAGCGACCGCCGCTCGCGGAACTCGATATCGTGTCCTACCTCGTCACCGGGTCGCCCGCGAGCGAGGCGACCGCACAGGGCGGGGCCCAGGCGGCGCTGGTGGCCAACGCCTACTCCTACGCGTTGAGCGCCGGGGCGAGCGTCCTGGAGCAAACGATCGGCGCACAGCTCGGCGTGGACATGCTGCAGATCCGCCCGGTGGTGAGCGGCGGCGGGCAGGGACAGAGCCTCACCACGGCATTCGCCCTGAACGCGGGATGGCAGGTGGGCCGCAAGGTGTTCCTGACCCTGAACGCCGGGTTCTGCCCCAGCCAGCTGAGCCAGTTCGACTACCGGAACTTCGGCGCCGGCATCGAGTGGCGCATCTCACCGGCGTGGAAGATCCAGGGCGTGGTGGAGCCGCTGCTGCGGCTGTGCGGCGTCACGGCGGTGGGACAGAACGTCTCCAGCTCGCTCCGCTACCAGGTGGGTGCGGACGTGCTCTGGCAGAGGGAGTTCTGATGACGCGTGCCCTGCTGATCACGAACCCCGCGGCCGCCCGCACTGACCCGATCGCCGTCGAGGTGGTCATGGCGACGCTCCGGAGCGCCGGGTGGGACGCGGAGGTGCTCGCGACCGGTGGCCCGGGTGACGCGGGTCGACTGGCCGCCTATGCGGTACAGGAAAAGGTGGATGTCTGCGCAGTGTTCGGCGGCGACGGCACCACGATGCAGGCGGCGGCGGCACTGGTGGGCAGCGACGTGACGCTCGGGCTCATTCCAGGCGGCACAGGCAACCTGCTCGCAGGGAACCTGCGCGTCCCCCCGAACCCGGCGCGCGCGGCGAAGGTGCTGGTGAGCGGCGTGCCGCGGCGCATCGACCTGGGCCGGCTCGACCGCGACACCGGCTCCGACTATTTCGCCGTGGCGTGCGGGGCGGGTTACGATGCCCTGATCATGACGCGCACGCTGTCGGAGCATAAGCGTCGCTGGGGCATGCTCGCGTATGTCGCGACCACGATCAAGTTCATCGGCGAGATTCGCGCGCAGGAACACCACATCGTAGTGGATGGCGTCTCGTACGATGCGCACGCCTCGATGGTGCTGGTGGCGAACTGCGGCGAGGTCTTCGGCCCGCTGGTCAAGCTGCGCACCGGTATCGCATTCGACGACGGACTGCTGGACGTGGTGGTCTTGCGTGCGAACGGGCTGGGCGAGAGTGTGCGGGCAGTGTGGGACCTGCTGCGGGAAGGCCATGGAGGCGACGCCTTCGTCGGCTACGCCCGCGGGCGGGAGATTCGGGTGGAGACGCATCCGGTGCAGCCGATGCAGCTCGACGGCGACGGCAGCGGCTTCACCCCGTTCACGGCAACGTGCGTCCCGGGTGCGATCAGCATCATGACCCCGGCGCCGTAGCGCCGGAGTCCCGGGCAGAGATGGTCAACCTTACGGACCGGAGTGGCAGGCATGGCTGACGCGGTGCTCCTCATCGACGATGACGTAGACGTGCTGCGTGCTGGCGGCGCCCAACTCGAGCGTGCCGGCTACGAGGTGACACGCGAGCTGAGCGGCGAAGCAGGCCTCTCGACATGGGACCGGATCCGGCCCGATATCGTGGTGCTCGACCTCGACCTGCCCGGGATGGCGGGCACGGAGGTACTGCAGCACCTGCGAGAACGAAGTGCGGCAGTGATCGTTCTCGCGCCGGCGGGCAGCGCCTCCGCAGTGGCGGCGCTCCAGGCGGGCGCCGAGGCGTGGGTGCTCAAGCCGGTGGACCAGGCGCACCTGGAAGCGGCGATCGGACGGGTGGCCGAGACGGTGCGACTTCGTCGGGTGGCGGTGGCGCTGCTCGGGCCGGCCGCAGGGCAGAATCTGGAGTCACTGGGTGGTTCGTCGTCGATGCAGGAGATCGCGCAGCAGGTGCGGCTCCTCGCGGGCAGTGAACGCACGACGGTGCTGCTGGAGGGTGAGGTGGGGAGCGGGAAGGGATGGGTGGCGCGGCTCATTCACGCGCTGAGCGCTCGGTCGCGCCAGCCGTTTGCCGCCGTGAGCTGTGCCGGGACTACCTCGCAGCTGCTCGAGGTGGAACTCTTCGGCCAGGAAAAGGGCGGCGACACGAAGGAGCGGAAGCAGGGCCTCTTCGAGATTGCCGACAAGGGAACGCTGTACCTTGGCGAGATCGCGGACCTGCCGCCGGAACTGCAGCCCAAGTTGCTCAAGGTGCTGGAGACGCGCTCGTTCCGCCGGGCGGGCGGCACCCGGGAAATTTCGGTGGACGTGAGGTTGATCGCGGCCACGAGCCGCACCTTGGCCGCCGAGGTGGAAGCTGGGCGGTTCCGCGAGGATCTGTACTATCGACTCAGCGTGATGCCGCTCCGGCTGCCGCCGGTCCGTGAACGGGCTCGCGAGGACCGGGCCCAGCTGGTGCAGCGGATGCATCACGAACTGGGACGGGAACTTCCCGAAGGCCCGACCAGCATGGCGGGTGAGGTGCTGGAGCGGTTCCTGGCATATCCGTGGCCGGGCAACGTGCGCGAGATCCGCAACGTGCTGGAGCGCGCGATGATCCTGGGCCAGGGGCTGCCGCAAGTGGCGATCGAACACCTGCCGGGTGAGTTCCGCAACCGGCCGGGGATCGGTGACCGGCGGCATACCCCGATGACGCTGGAGGAACTGGAGCGGCAGCACATCGAGCGGACGCTGCGCCATCACAACGGAAATCGTACGCGCGCAGCGCATGAGCTCGGGATCTCCCGCGCCACGCTGATCAACAAGATCAAGCGGTATGATTTCAAGATGTAGGGTGGCAGGGCGGGCAAGGCGGGTGAAAGGAGCTTGAGCATGGCCGAAATTCACGAGACGGACGCGATGGACTGCCGCGCGTGCGGGCGGCAGGAGCGCGCGTCCGAGGGCTATCCCTGCACGACGTGCGGAACGTTCATCTGCCTGATCTGCACGTTCCAGGGCGTGACGCAGTGCGCCAAGTGCCGCGGTAGCGCTGGCTCATGTGTTTGCCCTCTAGGACTGACGCGGGAGCCGCCGAGATATTCCCGGCTCGGCCCCCGGAATAAATACGGGCCAACCCCGTCCTTGGGCTTGCAATCAACCCAAGGAGTTCGACATGAAGCAGACCAAGAAGCGTTCCCTCAGGCCGACGCCGGCGCTGGTCGTCGCGTTCGTCGCCCTGTTCGCAGCGATGGGCGGCTTCGGCTACGCCGCGGTGAAGCTCAAGCCGGCCAGCGTCAAGACGAAGAACATCAAGGCCGCCGCCGTGACCACCGACAAGCTCGCGGACGGCGCGGTTACGACGCCCAAGCTGGCACCGGACGCCGTCGCGCCCAGCGCGGTCAACGCGATGAACGCGGCGAACGCGGCGAAGCTCGGCGGGGCAGCCCCCGGGCAGTGCCAGACCGGCTGGCTCAAGGCCTCCGCGGTCATCGACACCTCGAACCTGACCGACGCCCAGCCGGACGCCGTCGTTCCCGGCTTCAACTGCGCCAGCAAGGCTGCTGACGCGGTGAGCATCCACAGGGATGCCGTCGGTAGGTACACCGTCACCCTGAGCGGCATCGACTCGGGCACCGTGGTTGCGGGGATCAGCGGAGCGAATCCCGCGAACGCCGTCACGGCGGCCTCCCCGGTCATCGGTGGCCAGGTGATCGTGAAGGTCTGGAACAACAGCGACGCCGCGTTCGTCGACGGCAAGACGGTCTCGCTGCTCGCGTTCTGATCGGCTGGCGGAGGGGCGGCGCCGGAAGCGCCGCTCCTCCGTCCCAGGGCGGAGTTAGAGCGCAGCCGCTAGCATTCGCCGCCCTCCGGGCCGGGTCCGGAGGATTCCGGCGGTTTTCGCGTTCGCCGTTGGGTATTTGGTGGGGGGCCAGAACTTCATGCTCTCGTTCGACTTTCAAAGATCAGATGAATCGCCGTGTCCACGCTCGCGCTAGAGGGATCTAGCGCCGCCAGCCAATCCCGCATGGCGAGCGCACTCCGCTATCTCGACCTCGCCCTGCTCGTGGTCGCACTGCCGGTGTTCATCGCCGCCGACCTGCCGATGATCGCCTACGTCGTCGTCGCAGTGGTTTGGATCGCGCAGCATGGGGTGGAGCTGTTGACCAATCGCGCTGTGCGTAGGGCGGCTGCCCGGGGCGACCGGCGCGCCGCGATGGGCTGGGTCGGCGCCACGACGCTCGGACGTGTCTGGGCCGTCACGCTGGCCGTGCTCCTGGTCGGCGTCCTCGACAGCAAGGACGCCGGGCTGGCCGCGGCCGTGCTGGCGGCTGTTCTGTTCACGGTCCACCTCGGTGGCCGGCTGCTCGCCAAGCTGCTCGCGCCGGAGGAAGCCCGGCCGGTCTGATGTCGTCCTGGTCCACCAAGCAGAAGGTTCTCTTCGGGCTCGGCGTCTACTTCGCGGTCACGATCGCGCTGCTGCTGATCTTCGGGAGTCAGGGCAAGAACAACGAGTTCAAGCCCCAGGACGAGTTCAAGCTCCACGACTGGATCCCGATCCACATCGCGGGGATCAACTTCTCGATCAACCGCGCCGTTCTCTACCTGCTGCTCGCCAGTGCCCTGACGATCTTCGTGATGGTCTCCATAGCCCGCCGCATGGAGATGAAGCCGAACCGCGTCCAGACGGCGGTCGAGGTCGCCTACGACATGACCAAGAACAACATCACCGGAGGCAATCTCTCGGGCTCCTACGCGGTCAAGTGGTTCCCCTTCGTCGCGACCCTCTTCTTCTTCATCGCCTTCTCCAACATCATCGGCTACCTGCCGCTGCCGACGAACAGCGCGGAGACGATCAACATCTTCGGCCTCGCGATCCCGTCGTTCGCGATCTACGCGGCGACGGCGAACATCTCGTTCTCGCTGTCCCTCACCCTCGTCGTCTGGATCAGCTACCACATCGAGGGAATCAGGGCCAAGGGCCTCTTCAAGTACCTGGGCAGCTTCCTTCCGGCCGGCCTCGAGGACATGAACCCCGTCGCCAAGGCGCTGATCTTCGGGATCGAGTTGCTCTCTCACTTCATGCGGCTCGTCTCACTCTCCGTGCGACTGTTCGCGAACATCCTCGCCGGGCACCTGCTGCTCCTGTTCATGGGCGGCGGACTGGCCGTGCTGCTGGGCCTGTCCGCGCTCGGGGCACTGACGTTCCCGCTTGCCTTCGTCTTCTTCATCTTGGAGGTGGGGCTGATCGCAACGCTTCAGGCGTTCATCTTCGCCACCCTCTCTTCCATCTACATCGGCGGCGCAGTCGCCGAGACGCATTAGAAAGGAGCAGCTGTGATTGACCCCCTGACCATCGCCGCGACGACTGACGTCGGCACCGGCATCACGGACGCCGGCAAGGCGATCGCACTCGGCGTCGGCGCCGGGCTCGGCTCGATCGGAGCCGGAATCGGCATCGGCTTCATCTTCGGCAAGGAGATCGAGTCGGTCGCGCGCCAGCCCGAGATGAAGGACGACCTTCAGTCGATTCGCTGGCTGGGCTTCGCGCTGACCGAGGCGGTCGCCTTTTACACGTTCATCTTCGGCCTGATCGCCTTCTTCCTCTAGGCCGTTGGAGCCGGCAACTCACATAGTCGCCTCGGGCGGCAGCTTCCTCGTCTCGCCGAACCTCGGCCTGATGATCTGGACGCTGCTCGTCTTCGGGATCACGATGTACGTGCTCAGCAAGCTCGCCTTCCCGCGGATCCAAGAGGCGCTCGACAAGCGCGCCAATGCGATTCGGGAGTCGATCGAGCAGGCCGAGAAGACACGCAAGGAGGCCGACGAGGTCCTGCAGGAGTACCGCGCACGACTTCGCGAGGCCCGCGAGCAGGCCGACGAGATCGTGGTCCGCGCCCGCAAGGCGGCCGAGTCCGCCAAGGCGCAGGCCGTCGAGGAGGGGCGCGACAAGCGCGAGGAGCTGCTCGCCGCCGCCCGCCGCGACATCGAGGCGGAGACGCGCCGCTCCCTGGAGCGCATCCGCAAGGAGGTCGCCGACCTCACCGTCCTGACGACCGAGAAGGTGACCCGCAAGTCGCTGACCGGCGACGACCAGAAGCGCCTGATCGACGAGGCCCTGGCCGAAGTCGACTTCTCCAGCCTGAGCGGGAATGGCGCGACCGAGGAGGCACCTGCCTGAGATGGAGCACATCGCCCGCGTATATGCGGACGCCCTCTTCGGGGTGGCCAAGGAGAAGGGCAAGCTCGACGCGATCCGCGCGCAGCTCGGCCAGTTCGCCGACGCGCTCGCGGAGAACAAGGAGATGCAGCTCTTCTTCTTCAGTCCCTACTTCTCGTCCACCGAGAAGGAGGACGGCCTGAGGCGAGCGGTCGCGGCGCGGAGCCGGAGTTGGTCAACTTCCTCAACCTGCTGCTGGAGAAGCACCGCATGCCCGTCCTCTTCCGGATCCGGCGCCACTTCGACTCCCTCTGGGACAAGGAGAACAAGCGGCTCGGCGTCACCGTGACCAGCGCCGTCGAGCTCGACCCGGAGATCGCGAAGCGAATCGGCTCGGAGATCGAGGAGCAGACCGGCAACACGGTCGAGCTCGAGAGCAGGGTCGACCCGGAGATCCTGGGTGGGCTGGTCGTGCAGGTGGGGAACATGGTCTTGGACACGAGCATTCGCAACAGGCTCGAGAAACTGAGAAAGAGCGTCGCCCGAGCGGCGTAGGAAAGGAACGAAGCCGCAATGGAGATCAAGCCAGACGAAATCGCATCGATCCTGAGAGAGCGGATCGAGGGCATGGACACCGATTCGGCCGACCTCTCAGAGGTCGGCACCGTGCTCGAGATCGGCGACGGATAGCCCGCGTGCACGGGATCGACAACTGCATGTCCCTCGAGATGCTCGAGCTGCCTCACGACGTGGTCGGGCTGGCGCTGAACCTCGAGGAGGACAACGTCGGCACCGTGCTCTTCGGCCACTGGGACAAGGTCTCGGAGGGCGACACCGTGAAGAGGACCGGCCGCCTGCTGGAGATCCCGGTGGGCGAGGAGCTGCTCGGCCGCCTGGTCGATCCCCTCGGCCGCGCGCTCGACGACAAGGGCGAGATCAACACGTCCGAGACCCGGCCCGCCGAGTTCAAGGCGCCGGGCGTCGTCCACCGCCAGCCGGTCGAGGAGCCGATGCAGACCGGCCTCAAGGCCGTGGATTCGATGATCCCGATCGGCCGCGGCCAGCGCGAGCTGATCATCGGCGACCGCCAGACCGGGAAGACCGCGATCGCCATCGACACGATCATCAACAACAAGGACTCCGACGTGATCTGCATCTACGTCGCGATCGGGCAGCGGATGTCGACCGTCGTCCAGGTGATGGAGACGCTTGAGGAGAACGGGGCGATGGAGTACACGATCATCGTCGCCGCACCCGCCGACGAGGCCGCGCCGATCAAGTACATGGCCCCGTACGCGGGCTGCGCGATGGGCGAGCACTTCCTCTACCAGGGCAAGCACGCCCTCTGCGTCTAGACGACCTCTCCAAGCACGCCGCCGCCTACCGGCAGATGTCGCTGCTCCTGCGGCGCCCGCCGGGCCGCGAGGCCTATCCCGGCGACGTCTTCTACCTCCACTCCAGGCTGCTCGAGCGGGCGGTGAAGCTCTCCGACGAGCAGGGCGCCGGTTCGCTGACCGCGCTGCCGATCATCGAGACGCAGGCCGGTGACATCTCGGCCTACATCCCGACGAATGTCATCTCGATCAC
>CAWBMQ010000002.1:0-8443 GCA_963789925.1 uncultured Gemmatimonadales bacterium | reverse complement strand
GACGCTCTTGACGGTTACTTGACCCGTGGGCCCGACTGTTCCGGTATCAACCTCCCGGAGCAGATCATGTGGTCGCGTCTCAATCCTGCCCTCGTGCTTGGTGTAATGCTGGCTGGTTGCAGCGGTGAAACGCCGTCGGAGCCGGAGGCACTAGTGCCGGTGCGCCCGGACATTGCAGGGACGTATTTCATCGAAGCCAGATTTGATGAACTGACCAACCCGGCGCTCGGCAGCAATGGATTTGTCGGGCTGGGACAACCGAGCCAGGAGAATGCGGCACTGGGCGGGGCGATACGGCTGGGGGCCACCCTGGGGGAGGACTTCTTCCCAAGCTGGGATGCGGAGGGCATGGCCACCTTCACAACAGCCGCCCAGGACGTAAACTTCTCGGCCAGCAAAGTCATTTCATTCACCGTTTCGGCGGAAGGCACGCGGTGGACCTTCAGCGGTACGGTGACCGGCCAGACGGCGGCAGGGCGTCACACACTCACTGACGGCATCACGGCACTCACGGGGGACTGGTCGATGTCCCTCGCTGAATTGGACGATCGCGGCCTTAAACCCAGCACGACCGCGGGCATCTGCATGGGCGTGATGACTGATGGTGCCTGGTACGCTTCCTACAATGGCCAGAAGTCGGAGTGCTTTTCCTTCTGCCCATTCTGCAATTTCACATACGGAACCGCCGATCTCGGGCCACTGGACTAAGAGTTTGGCGGCAGACACCCACACCGTCGCCGATGCGGGCGTGCTTGCCCACGCCACGCGCTCGATGACGAAGCCGCGCCTGATGCCGACTTGGCAAACTACCCACCGCCGACGGATCCCGATCGCCCCACCAGCACCGTGATGTTCTCGGTACCGCCGCCAGCGAGCGCATCGTCCAGAAGGTCTTGGCAGATCTGCCGAGCAGAGCCCTTGCCGCTGAGGCGCGCCTGTATCTGCTCATCGGTCACGTGCCTAGTGAGACCCTCGCTACAAAGCAATCCGACGCCACCCCCCTCCTGATCTCTACGGTACACGGCCACGTGGTCCCGGTCGATCCCGGCGGGTCCATCCTCCGTAATCTGAATCAGCTTACCCTTTCGCAGGGCGTAGCCGCGACAGCGTCCCGCGTGAAGCACGTAGGCGCGCGGCCACATGCCGATCCACATCGTCAGCGAGATCGCCATGCCTCTGGCTCCTGAGCCCTCCCTCGCTCTGTGCGCGATGTTGGCGTGGCACTGCTGTGCCATGTCACGCAGGCCGTCCATGAACATGCGCTCCCCTTCGGCATCGGCGGTGTGATAGTGATTGATGCTTCGCACCATGTACTGAGCGACCACCTCCAACGCCAGCCGACTCGCCTCTTCACCCCATGGTCCCCGGCCCAGTCCATCCGCGACCATGGCGATGAACGCCCGCCGCTCTCCCTCGCGCGGGAGATGACTGCTGTTGGGCAAACTGGTGAAATGGAGCGCCATATTCCGGTTGATCGTGCAGATAAGGAAGTGGTTGCTGTTTACGCGCTTGAGCTTACCGGGGTGCGTCAACCCATAGATGTCAAGTTCCTCGTCGAGTGGCTTCAGGTCGATTGGAAGGTTCAGATCCGTTGCCTCCGACCGTGGGGATCGAACGGCGCCTCCCTCACGGACCACCTGCGTCACATCGCCCGGAGCCAACAGCGCAGCAACGAACTGTTGCATCGTGCGGAAGCGATCAGCGGGCGCCGTTCCCAGCGCCCGCGCAACGGCTCGCTCCAGGTGTGCGGGCACCTTTTCGCGCAGATGGCGAAGTGGAAGGGGGGCCTCAACGACCTTGCGCGCACGGAGCGCTTGCCCTCGAGCATCGGCAAACGGAGGATCGCCGCCCAGCATCTCGTAGGCGACGCAACCAAGACTGTAGATGTCGCTGCGACCATCCAGATCCTGTTCCCCAGCCGCCTGTTCGGGACTCATGTACTGGAGGGTCCCAACTACGAGTCCCGTCACGGTCAGCGCCTCGACCTCGGCGTCGGCAATCGCCTTGGCAACGCCGAAATCAGCCACCACTGCGTGCCCTGCCTCGAGGAGGATGTTCTCCGGCTTGACGTCACGGTGGATGACGCCGCGGGTGTGAGCGAATCCGAGCGCATCAGCCACCTCACTCGTGATCCGGAGCGCATCCTCGACAGGCAATTGATGCTCTCGGTCCAGGCGTTGGCGCAATGATTCACCCTCGACGTAGGGCATGACATAGTAGAGGAAGCCGTCTGCTTCCCCCGAATCGAACAGGGGCAGAATGTGGGGGTGGCTGAGGCCGGCCGTCGTCTTGATCTCGCGGACAAAGCGGTCTGCACCTACCGTCGCGGCCAGGTCAGGATGGAGCACCTTCACGGCAAGCCGCCGAGAGTGCCGTGCTTCCTCGGCCAGGTAGACTGTGGCCATACCGCCGCGGCCAAGCTCCCGTTCGATGAGATATCGATGGGCGAGTGCGGCCTTGAGCCGTTCAAGTTGTGCGTGCTGATCGATCATGAGGGTTAAGATGCAATCGGTTCGCGAGGTGCGGTCACTAGATGACGCTGCCGTCGGCGACGATGGCGTTCTTGGGGATGACGACCAGGCCGTCGCGGACATAGAAATTGGGCCCATCGAAGTGCGCCGGCTTGTCATCGGGTGTGATGCGGACACCGTCGCCGATGCGGGCGTTCTTGTCCACGATGGTGCGCTCGATGACGGCTCCGTGCCCGATGCCGATGAGGGGCGCGCCTGGCGGGCGGCCCCGTTCCGCCGTCTCGTAGTAATCCTGCCCCATGATCAGCGAGTCGCGGATGACCGAGCCGGCCTGGATCCGGCTCCGGAGGCCGATGAGCGAGTGCTCGATGACGGCATCGTTGATGACGCAGCCGTCGGAGATGACCGCGCGATCCAGGCGGCCGCGGATGATCTTGCTGGGCGGCAGGTAGCGGGCGTGGGCGAAGATCGGTGCCGTGGCATCGTAGAAGTTGAACTTCGGCAGCGGTTCGCAGAGGTCGAGGTTCGCATCATAAAAGGAGCGGATGGTACCGACGTCCTCCCAATAGCCCTGATAGAGGTAGGCGTACGTCCGGTGTGAGGCGATCAAGGACGGAATGATGTGCTTGCCGAAGTCCGCCTCAGACCCCGCGAGGGCCTCTTCCAGGACTTCCCGCTTGAAGACGTAAATCCCCATCGATGCCAGGAGCGAGTCGGCTTCGACGTTCTCGAGGGGGCGGTCGATCGCGCCCCAGTCGACCCGCAGTTCATCCAGCAATGCGCCGTCCTGCGGCTTCTCCACGAAGCGGGTGATGCGCCGGTCGGGCGCTACCTGCATGATGCCGAAGGCGCCGGCGTCCTTGCGTGCTACCGGGATGGTGGCGACGGTGGCGTCGGCGCCGGTAGCGAGGTGTTGCTCGAGCACCGCGCGGAAGTCCATGCGATAGAGCTGGTCGCCGGAGAGGATGAGCACCAGCTTGTGCGGGGAGTTCGCGAGATGGATGAGGTTCTGCCGCACGGCGTCGGCGGTGCCCTGGTACCAGTCGACCCGGTCGGGAGTCTGCTGCGCGGCGAGGATCTCGACGAATCCGGGGGCGAACACGTCGAAGCGGTACGCGTCCTGGATATGGCGGTGGAGCGAGCTGCTGTTGAACTGGGTCAGGACAAAAATGCGGCGGAGCTCGGCGTTGATACAGTTGCTGATGGGAATGTCGACCAGGCGGTACTTTCCACCCAGCGGAACCGCCGGCTTGGAGCGGTCCTTGGTGAGGGGAAAGAGGCGCGTGCCCGCGCCGCCGCCCATGATGACGGCTACGACGTCGAGGGGGCGAAGAGTCTGGGTCTGGTCCGGGATGCGATCCTCGTGTCGAGTGGCCTCAAGCCAAGATGTGGCCGAGATAGCGGACTGGATAGATGCGGAGGCTCAAGCCGTGAGAAATGCGCTCCTCCGGGGTAGCCAAGTATGAGAGGGCATCCAACCCCTTTCGCACGTTGCGTTTCACCCCATTGCAGTGGCTGAAAGGTCAGGAGGGTACCATGCGAACAATCCCCAGCATGTTGATCGTCGGCGTCGCCGTGGCAGGTCTGGCGGCCGCGACGAACGGGGCGTTCAAGCCGGAGTGGAAGACGTCATTGAAGCCCGGCACAGGATCGAACATCACAGGAACGGCTGAATTCAAGGCGAAAAGCGACAAGGAGACCGAGGCAGTGATCAGCATCAAGGGGGCGACCGCCGGAGCGGAGTTGCCCTGGCACGTTCACTCGGGCAAGTGTGGCAGCAATGGCCCCATCGTCGGCGCGGCGACAGCCTATCAGCCGATCAAGGTCAACAAAGACGGGTCGGGCAAGGCGGAAGCAAAACTCGCCATGGCCACACCGGCGTCGGGCGAATACTTCGTCAACGTCCACAAGTCAGCGGCGGACCTGAAGACGATCGTGGCGTGCGGCGATCTCACGCTGGAGGACGCGAAGGCGAAGCCCACCGGGTCCGGATACTGAGGATCAGCTGTGGATTTTCAGCCAACCTCCGCACGTCAAGTTGAACGGGCGCCGAAAGGCGCCCGTTCTGCCGTTGCATAAGGTCCGCCACGCGCCAGAACTTGAAGGTCGTGAGCGTCCGGGACTATCGCCAATAAAGAGATCGGTAGCACCGCCACGGTATCGATCGGAGGTTCAATGGGTTCCCCGGCGCTGCAGCCCATGACGAGAGCAGCAAGCAATGCGATGAGCCAACGCGAGTTCCATAAACACTTCATGCATCTCAATGTTGTCGACGTCGTCCTCATTGTACCCTGACCAATTCCCACGTGCCGTGGGGCAGTCCATCATCGGGTCGCCCCAAAATGGGGAGGTAAACATTCCCGGCGAGTCGATCCGGCGAAATGGTTGTGGCCTTGTACCTGATGGACACTTCCTGGTAGGCACCAGGCTGAGGGCGGAGAATGGTGCTGTCAGCGCCAACCTCGAGGAAGAAACTGCGCTGACCCGAGATCTGTCGGGGCTCAGCGAATACACCGTCGTACATGCAACTGACAACTCCCCCATACGGTTCCACTACACCGTAGACACTGTCGCCGATATACAGCCAGATGTGCATTGGGCGATTCCACGTCTTGCATATCATGGGCGGCAGTCCGTTCTGGGCCAGCCCGCTTACGGAATCGCTCAGGATCCATTCGCCGGAGTAGTCGTCCAGCGGAACCGGCAGTGCCTCGGGGCTGCATGCGGTTCCAGCCGCAATGAGGGAACCAAGGAGACCGAGGCAGGCCAGGGTCGTTCCGCGAATGCCTTTCCGGGCTACCATGCGAAGCCGGCCGGCGAGGCCTCCGGCTCCTGGTGAACGACGAACGTGTAGCTGGAGGGAAGGTTGGAGGTGCCCTGCACCCGCATGACATGCGGACCGGCTGGGACCTTAAAGGGCGCCGTTCCAGTCTCCTCGAGCGGAACGCCCACTGCCGGGGCACCCACGCCGCCGAGCTCCTGCTCGCTGTTCTCGGCGAAGAATCCGAGTGAAAAGCTGCCTTCTACCCCAGGGCCGAGATTGGAAAGGAACGCGACGACGTCCTTCCCATCGTGCCCCGCAAGTGCGTACTCGTCGATGTCAGCACTGGTCTCGAGGTCCTCCTCGCTCCGGACCTGCTCCAGGACGATGCCAGGCGGACCGTGCTCCGGATCCCGGTTAACGGGATACACGAACAGGCGATAGCGCAGGCTGGAGTTGGTCTCAGAACCCGAGCGTGACACCACGACGTTCAAGGTCTTGCCGGCGGGAAGGAAGAACCGGTCGCTGCGGTTGGCGAGGAGCCTCGAGGCTTGAGGGTAGAGACGGGCGCTTCCGCCAACGTCAATTCCTTCGGCCAGGGGCTGCAGGTGGAGCGAGCCATCCACGCCCTGGACGAAAATCGCGATTTCGGAGCCGGCAGAAAGCGTGAGGTGATGCGAGCGGCTCACCTGTCCCGCAGGAAGCTCGAGCGCGGGCGTGGTATCACCAACGAAGATGTCGACCGGGCCGATGGTGACTGGAGTGTCGATGGGCTCGCCGGGGCTACAACCGAGGGCGAGAGCAGCGACCAATGTGAGGCGTGAACGCGAGTTCCATAGACACGGCATGTGTATCTCCTTGCTATCAGCCTAGTCCCGTTGACCTTCGACAGCTCGTATGCGCCATTGCAGGTACCAAAGCCCGTCCTGGTCGGATGGGCATGTGACAAGGTGCGCAGCGGGCGTAGCCTGCCCGTGACCTGTGGTTTCGGCGAGATGTTGCCTCTTTTCAGGTGAGTGCGTCCAGCCATCGAGTGAAGCTGCGAAGCTCGGCTTCGGTGGCGGAGGTGCGACGTCTTGGAGGGGATGACGGATGGTAGCGCGCGGTACGGGCGGGGATAAGGCTGGGACGATCGTCCTATTGCTTCTCTACCCCTGAGTGTCTCTCGTGAGTATCACTCCGCGTGTCAGCAGGCAGCGCACCTGCCCCATGTCGAGGACTATTGCGTAGCCCACGAGCGCGGCCGAGAGGCCGCGGCGAGGCCTGTCGCGGCGAGTGCGCGGTCGCCGATCAAGCAGGTTTCCGATCAGCCGATGCGGCACGCAGGCACGGTTTGAGGGTACTGCGTGAAGGCATATATACCCTCTCGAGCACCTGGAATCGCTGTTCATCATGCTGGACGGCAGATGGAAGCCCGGCCAGGCCGCACAGGTGATTGGTCTGCTGGATGCGAGCCCGGCGGCTATCGCGTCGGATGCGACCCACGGCCGGGTTGGCATGGTGCTGCTCACGGCGAATCGCTTTGAACTGTGGACCCTGCCCGCGAAAGGCAATTGAGAATGCGCTCCTCGCGAAGTGACATCGGGCTCGGTCTGGTGCTGGCCGCCGGCGCGTTGCTCGGCGGATGCCGCGCGCGAGGCAGTGATGTCGCGGCCGGAGGCGGGACAGCGGACAGCACCAGGGCTTCGCCGACGGTGACCGTTCCGTGCGCGAGTGACAATGGCGGCCTGACGTTGCCGACCGGGTTCTGCGCCACCGTCTTTGCCGACAGCATCGGCCACGCGCGGCACCTCACCGTCTCCACCGACGGAACGGTCTACGTGAACACGTGGAGTGGTGAGTACTACGGCAAAGACAAGCCGCACGCGGGTGGCTTCCTGGTGGCACTGCGTGACACGTCAGGGGACGGGCGGGCGGATGTCATTGCCCGGTTCGGGGACAGCGTCAAGAGCGGCGGCCATGGCGGCACCGGGATCGCGCTGTACCACGGCGCGCTGTACGCTGAGTCGAATGACAAGATCCTTCGATATGCGCTGCCGCCGGGAAGCATCACGCCAAACGCGGCGCCGGACGTGATCGTCGATGGCCTGCCGCTCACCGGTGACCACCCGATGCACCCGTTCGCGATCGACTCGAGCGGCGGCATGTATGTGGACCTCGGCTCCCTGTCGAATGCCTGCCAGCTCAAGAACCGGGTCGCGCGCTCGCCGGGCCATCGTCCCTGCACCGAACTCGAGGCCCGCGGCGGCATCTGGCGCTACGAGGCGAACCAGACAGGACAGCATTTCTCCCCGAACGAGCGGTACGCGACAGGGATCCGGAACGCCGTCGGCATCGCGGTCGACGGGTCGGGCCACGGGGTCTACTCCACCCAACATGGTCGGGACCAGCTGGCGGAGAACTGGCCCGAGCTGTACACGCCGGTCCAGGGACAGAACTTTCCATCGGAAGAGTTGCTGCGGATCGAGAAGGGAGCGGACTTCGGCTGGCCGGAATGCTACTTCGACTCGACCGAGGTGAACCTCGTCCTGGCACCGGAGTATGGCGGCGACGGCGGCAAGGCCATCGGGCCGTGCGCCACCAAGCAGGGGCCCGCCGCGTATTTCCCGGCACACTGGGCACCGGATGCCCTGCTCTTCTACAACAGCAGCCACTTTCCAGCTTCCTATGGTGGAGGGGCGTTCATCGCCTTCCACGGATCGTGGAACCGGGCACCGGGTCCGCAGGGCGGTTACAACGTCGTCTTCGTTCCATTCGCCGGAGGCAAGCCCACGGGCCAGTATGAAATCTTCGCGGACGGATTCGCAGGGGCCCAGAAGGAACCGGGCAAAGCGGCGTATCGTCCTTCCGGACTCGCGGTGGGGCCCGACGGAACGCTGTACATCAGTGATGACGTGCATGGACGTATCTGGCGGGTGGGTTATGGTGGCGCCGCCGTTCCGGCGCCCACTGCCCCGGCTGCACCCGGGCCGGCACCCGCTGCGGAGAGTGGTCCGGTTTCATTAAGTGCGGCAGTGAAGGCGGCGGGCATCACGCCGGCGATGGTGGCGCTGGGTGACAGCGTTTTTCACGGGCAGGTTGCCGGCGGCACCTGCACCGCTTGTCATGGAAGCGACGCAAAAGGGACGCCGCTCGCCCCCGACCTCACGGACAACAAGTGGCTATGGAGTGACGGGAGCTATCAGTCGATCGTGAAGACGATCCGGGAGGG
>CAWBMQ010000001.1:0-16132 GCA_963789925.1 uncultured Gemmatimonadales bacterium | reverse complement strand
CTCGATCCGGTACCGGTCGCTCAGTGCCGCGGCGAGGCGACCCGGGGTCGTCGTGCTCAGTTGCGGCTCCGGGTGCGCTGTCGCAGTTCCTCACCCCAGTTCATGACCATTATGAGCTGCCGGTCCTGCTCGACCGGCCGTACCATGACGAATCCCTTGCCATCGGGCATGACATCGTAATTCGGGTGCCAGGGATCGGTCATGTAGGGACCCTCGAAGAGCGTGTCACGTGCGACCACCGTGAAAGATGCCGGTGACAACCCGCGCGGCCATCAGCCGCGCGCCGACACGGTAGTAGAGGCGGGTTCCATCGGGCGACCAGAGGGGTTCACCGCCGCCATTGGTCGAGATGGGGTAGCGGGCACCGCCTCCCCTGAGCGCACGCACGTACACCTCCTCGCGACCCGACTGATTGGAGACATAGGCGAGCCACTTCGAATCGGGAGAGACGCGCGGCTGCTTGTCATCATCGATGCCAACGAGGATTGGCACCGGCGTCCGCTCTCCCTGGATGGGCAGCAGAAAAATGTCGCGGTTGCTGTCGGGTGTGTCCATGCGAAACACGATGTCGCTACCGTCTGGCGTAAAGACGCCCTCACGAATTGCGTCGGAACCCCGATATACCAGCTCGGCCGAGCCGCTCCCGTCGGCCGGCTGCCACCAGAGCTCGTTCATCACCTTCTTGGCATTGACGAACAGCAGCCGGCTTCCGTCGGGGCTCCATTCGGGCCGATCGCTGAAGCCCTCGCGCGTGAGCCGTTCGGCGGACTGCGACGCAAGGTCGGCAATCCAGATCTCGTTGTTGGTCCCCGCCTGAGACTCGAACGCGACGCGGCGTCCATCGGGAGAAAGCCGGGGGTGGAGGAATACCCGGGCCGAATCGAGGAGCACGCTGGCTCGGCCCTGCTGATCCACTTTCACGAGCTGGCTTGCCATTCCGCCACGCTGGTACAGCAATGAGCCTCCAGCGGAAAGCGCCGCCGGTGTGAGCCATGAGCGCGCGGCAATGCTGTCGAGCACCTGAATCGGTGTGCCGGCGGTGAGGGTCTTCATGTCGAAGGGCGTCGCCATCAGTGCGCCGTCGATGCGCGCGTACACCAGGAAGCCGTTGTTGAGACCGAGCGCACGGGCGCCACGCAGACCGGTCAGCACCTTCGCCTCGCCGGTCGCGGTGGTGATCACCCCCAGGGTGAGGTCGAGATTGCTGGCCCTCGTACTGCTGTAAAAAATCAGGCGGCCGCCGTCGACCGCCCGGGGCGCGAGCTGCAGTCGTTCCTGGGTGGTGGTGTCGAACCGGGTGAACACGTATGGCTCGCCACCATCAGAGGAAACGCGCCAGAGCCGGCGGGACGCGAGGTTCGTCTTGCTGAACACGATCTCGCGATTGGAAATCCAGGTGATTCCCTCCACGCCGCCGGCGCCGATCTGGGCCAGTGTATTGAGCGAGGTACCGTCCACTCCGATCTTCCGAAGCGTGCCATCCAGGGAGCCGAACGCGATCCAGCGACCATCGGGCGAGAACTCCGGCGAGGTGGCGCCCTCGGTGCCGGGCAGGGGCCTGGCATAGAGCTCGTCGAGATCCCGGATGTAGAGTCTCCAGTCACTCGCACCGGCGGTGCTTCCCGCGAAAGCCACTTTCCTGCCATCGGCAGAGATGGTGACATAGGTAGCCACACCGGACACCGGAAATGCGATCTGGTTACCGGGCGACGGCAGAAGCTGGAAGCGGGTGATCGGCGCGGCGGGGGCGCGGTGGAGATACCAGCCAAGTGTACCCGCGACGGTGGAGATAAGTGCGGCGGCGGCGATGGTGACGAGGCGCGCAGGGCGCGTAAGGCGCGCAGGGCGGGTGGCGCCGGTGACCATCGTGGCAGCGTAGCCCGCGCCCGTGCCCTTGCCATCGAGCGCGTCAGCAAAATCCTTCGCGCTCCCATAGCGATCGGCGGGGAGCTTCTGCAGCGCGGTGAGCACCGCGTGCTCGACCGCGGGACTCACTGTGGGGCGCTTGGGGCGGAGCGGCGGCGGCGTCTCGGTCAGCACTTTCGCCACGATGGCCTGGGAATTGAGCCCGGTGAAGGGCGGCTCGCCAGTGAGCATCTCGTAGGTCATGGCGCCGAGCGCATACACGTCGCTGCGAGCGCCGATGTCACGCTCGCCCATCGCCTGCTCGGGTGACATGTAGGCCGGCGTGCCAAGCGACATGCCGGTCTGCGTCATCCGACTGCCGCCGGCCTGCTGCACGGCGAGCGCGATGCCGAAGTCGGCAACCAGGGCATTGCCGTCCTGCAGCAGGATGTTCTCCGGCTTGATGTCGCGGTGCACGACGCCCTGGCGGTGGGCATAGTCGAGCGCGGAGGCGACTTCCTTGGCGAGCCGAAGCGCGTCGTCGATGGGGAGCTGCTTGTCGCGTGCGAGGCGGTTCCGGAGGGACTCGCCCGAGACGTAGGGCATGACATAGTAGAGGAGGCCGTCAGCCTCTCCACTGTCGATGAGCCCGAGGATGTGCGGATGCTGCAGGTTGGCGGTGACCTTGATCTCGCTCAGGAAGCGATCGCCGCCGATGACGGCCGAAAGCTCAGGATGCAGGACCTTGATCGCGACCTTGCGGCTGTGCTTCAGGTCCTCGGCGAGGTACACCGTCGCCATGCCGCCTTGACCGAGCTCGCGGTCGAGGCGGTAGCGGTCGGAGATGGCAGCGGTCAGGCGTCCGACGACATCGGTCAATGGGATCTCATTTCGTGCGTGGCGCCGTGAGGTCCGCCGACAGGTTCTCGACGACGACCAGTTCCCGCTCCTCGGACTTGCCCAGGGCCTGGCGAATCATGAGGAAGCGCTTCCCATCCGGCGCGATGTCCCACGACCCGATCTGTCCGACGTACCGCGTGCCGTCTATGGGCAGCGCGTGAGCCTGGCCCGTCACGAACGTCGTGCCAGGCAGCACGGGGACCGACCACAGCTGGCCCGCGTTCGTCCAGTAGAGCAGCTCGCGCCCGTCGGGACTCCATCGAGGATCAACGCCACCGGCGGTCGACACCTGCCACCTGGCCGACTGCGCGTTGGGGAAGGGCCGCACGAAGGCCTCGAACGTGCCGGATTCGTTCGAGGAATACGCCAGCCAGCGCCCGTCGGGGGAAAGTGAGGGCATGATTTCATCGAAGGTGGTCTGCACCAGGGGCACGATCGTGGTATCACCGCTGGTGCGCCGGGCAAAAATATCGCTCGGCAAGGTGCGGAAGATGAGCCATTTTCCGTCGCCGCTCCAATATCCCTCGTTGATCGCCCGGCCAGGATAGGCGGGCACCGGCTCGGTGGAACCGGTCCCATCGGCGCGCTTGCGGTACAGAAGGGGGCCCGCCCCCAGGTTCGCAATGAAACTGACGTACTGCCCATCGGCCGACCACGCAGGTCGAAGGCTCCGGTTACCCTCGAAGGAGAGCTTGCTGAGAGGCCCGGTGGGCAACTGCTTCACCCACACCTGCTGCTCCGTCCCATCGACCTTGCTGAGCGCGAGCCGCCGCCCATCAGGGGAGAGTGCCACGGTCTGGAAATCGCCCCGGAGCGCGGTGTCGATGACGGTGTTGGAGCCGTCCCGGTTCACGTACACGATTTCGCTGGGCTCGGGTGCCCCGGTACCGGTGATGTACATCAGGGTGCCCGTCATCGACAGCGCCAGGTCCACCGAACCGAAGGGCCGCCGCTTGATGCTGCCGGTGACTGCGAATGGCTCACCGCTCACCTCGAGCCGATCGAGGCTGAACGGCATGGCGAGCAGGTCGCCCGTTGCCGTGACGTACAGGAGGTGACCGGTGGCGGAGTAGCGGCCGGTGAGCGCCTGGACGAGTGTGTGGTACTTCATCGTCTTCGTGTCCAGCACCGCCAGCTCATTCCGCTCGTCGTTCCCCGCCTTCTGGATGGTGAACAGGATCCCCCGGCCGCCCGGGAGGGCATGGGGCCAGAAGTGATCCCGCTCACCCTTCAACGTGTCGACCGTGGTGACCTGCTGCAGCACCTTGCCGCCAGACGCCGAGACACGCACCAACCCGGTCGTGCCGCCGCCGGTGAGTCCGTCGAAATAGATGAAGCCGTCATCGCTCCAGGTCGCACCGTCCGCCCCCAGGCCCGAGTCGGCGACCGCAATGGGCGGTGCTCCCGTCAGGGTCACGACCCGCATCTCGGTGTTCCCCTCGACGACGTACCCGACATGCGAGCCATCGGGTGAGAAGAAGGGAATCGTCGCGCGGTTGGTGCCCGGAATCGGAGCGGCGCGCAACTGGTTTCGGTTGCGGAGCCACAACTGCGATCCGTCCGGCCCGTGGCCCACATAGACGAGGCGCGATCCATCGGGAGAAATGGCGATCCGATGGCCGCGGGTGTCAGCGAGGGCCTGGTCCTCGGGCAGCGCCATGACGTAGCGGAGAACGGGCGCGGCGGCGCGGCGTGCCTTGTTCAGGAACCAGCCCGCCGCACCCGCGGCGGTGAGGAGCAGTGCCGCTGCCGCGAGCGTGACAGGGCGCGAAAGGCGCGTAGGGCGCGCAGGACGCGCGCCGGGCGTCAACACGGTCGCGGCGTAGGTGACACTGCCCTTGCCTTCGAGGGCGTCGGCGTAGTCCTTCGC
This sequence comes from uncultured Gemmatimonadales bacterium, assembly GCA_963789925.1. Classification (GTDB taxonomy): domain Bacteria; phylum Gemmatimonadota; class Gemmatimonadetes; order Gemmatimonadales; family GWC2-71-9; genus JAGGAG01. Next base: position 11,517 of record CAWBMQ010000001.1, on the reverse strand, counting down.
CGTGCCGAAGCGATCGGCGGGGAGTTTCTGCAGCGCGATGAGCACCGCGTGCTCGACGCCGGGTGGAACGGAGGGGCGCTTGGGCCGGATCGGCAACGGTTGCTCCGTGAGCACCTTGGCGACGATGGCCTGGGAGTTGGGCCCGGTGAAGGGCGGCTCCCCGGTGAGCATCTCGTAGGTCATGGCCCCGAGCGCGTACACATCGCTGCGGGCACCAAGTTCCCGCTCGCCCATCGCCTGCTCGGGGCTCATGTAGGCGGGCGTACCCAGCGACATGCCGGTCTGGGTCATTCTCGACCCACCGGCCTGCTGCACGGCGAGGGCGATGCCGAAATCAGCGACGAGGGCCTGGCCGTCCTGCAGGAGAATGTTCTCCGGCTTGATGTCGCGATGAACGATGCCCCGCTTGTGGGCAAACTCGAGTGCCGAGGCGACCTCCTTCGTGAGCCGCAGCGCGTCCTCGACGGGAAGCTGCTTCTCGCGATGGAGCCGCGCCCGGAGCGTCTCGCCCTCGATGAAGGGCATCACATAGTAGAGCAGGCCGTCGGCGTCACCGGAGTCGATCAAGCCCAGGATGTGGGGGTGCTGCAGGCTGGCGGTGGTCTTGATCTCAGTGAGGAAGCGATCACCGCCGATCACGGCACTGAGCTCGGGGTGGAGGACCTTGATGGCGACCTTGCGGTCGTGCTTCAGGTCCTCGGCGAGGTAGACGGTGGCCATGCCGCCCTGACCAAGCTCACGGTCGAGGCGGTAACGGTCGGACAGGGCGGAGGTGAGCCGGCCGAGTGTGTCCTTCATTTTCCACCTTTACCACGGGTGAGAAGATCGGCACGCCAGTCGAGGGTCAGCACGACCTCGGCCACGTCGTTGAGCGTGCGGTTGATCATCAGGAAGCGCTGGTCGTCGCGGCTGACATTGTATCCGCGATGATAGGCATCAGAAGCCATGCCGCTGGCACTGAAGAGCGCGCGGGGTGACCCGGCAGTAAAGGTCGTACCCAGCGTGACGTCGGCCACCATGATCTCTCCGCGAGGGGAGCGGAAGAAGATCTCCCGGCCGTTGTGCGCCCAGGCGGGTTCCTCGCCACCATCGACCGAGAGCTGGGTCTTCCCGGCTCCGGGGTCGTCGAGCCGGCGCACGTACACCTCGTCCCTGCCGGACTCGTTGGTGACATAGGCGAACCACCGGCTGTCGGGCGAAACATCGGCACCGAACTCCTCGAAGCGTCCCGTCAGGAGGGGACGCGGCTCGGCTCCCGCTTCAAGTACCATGGTATGGAGATCGCGATTGCCGCTCGAACTGCCAAAGCGAAAGACGGCACTTCGGCCATCGGGCACGAACGTGACCTCATCAACCAGCTTTGCATTCGCGAGCAGGGACTCGGCTTCCGCACTGCCATCAAATCGCTGGATCCATGCGTTCCGACCGCCACCACGGGTGGAGATGAAGGCGATCCGCCGTCCGTCAGGAGTCCAGACCGGCCGGGCGTTGGTGGAGCCCTTGAAGGTGAGGCGGGTCAGCGGACCGGAGGGGAGCTGCTTGACCCAGATCTGCTCGCCATCCGAGCTGGGAATGCTCAGGGCGATCCTGGAACCATCAGGCGAGATCGACAGGCCGGTGAAGTTTCCGCGCCATGTGGAATCGACCAGGGTGATACGTCCGGTCCGGTCGAGCCAGACCAGCTGGTCACTCCGGGCACCGCCACCCAGCAGGTACAGCAGCATGCCGTCATCGGTGACCGCGAACTGGGCGGCTCCGCTCTGCGGATCCACCTGGACGCCGTCGGCGAGCGTGGCTGTCGCGCCGGTAATCGCGGACTTTCGTGCGTCAAACGGGACGGCGAGCAGCGATCCGCCGAGCGTGCTGTACAGGACATGCCCACCGGGCACGTAGCGACCGTAGATCCCGTCCTTGATGATGGAGGTGGCGTGGCCGGTTGCGAGATCGAGCACCCCGATCGACGCATCGCCCGCGGACGAGCGCCAGATCTGGACAAGTGCGGTCTTGCCTCCCGGCAGCAGCTGGGGCCAGTCGTGTTCCGTTTCCCCGCTCGCCGAGTCGAGCACGCTCAACACTTCGATGGGTCCGCCGGATGCGCTGATGCGGCTGATCCTGCTGCCGTTGTTGACGAAGTAGATCTTTCCGTCGGCGCCCCAGTCGCCACCGTACGGGTTGGCGGAGTCCCGGACCAGGACAATCATGGGACCACCATCGACCGGTGCGATGCGCAGGTCGCCGGGAGCGCTGGTAAAGAAGGCGACCGACCGTCCATCGGGCGAGAAGAATGGTGCCTGGGCGTTCGCCGTTCCGGGCAGGGGCCGGGCGGTCAGCGAATTCATGTCGCGCACCCAGAGCTGCGTGCCGAGGCTGTCCGGGCCGATATAGACCAGGCGGGTGCCATCATTGGTGATGGCGAACCGGCGGGTGGACGCGGCACGGAGCCGTTCAACGTTGGGAAAGGCGACGCTGACGCGGAGCCGGGGCGCGCGCGGGGGGCGGTGCATGAACCAGCCGGCGGCGGCGGCGGTGGTCGCGATGAGTAAGGCGGCGGCGATGAGCACGGGGCGCGAAAGGCGCGAAGGGCGCGAAGGGCGCGTGCCGGGGGTCAGGACCGTTGTCGCGTAGGTGCCCGCGCCTTTCCCATCGAGGGCCTCGGCGAAGTCCTTCGCGGAGCCGTAGCGATCGGCGGGGAGCTTCTGGAGCGCCGTCAGCACGGCGTTCTCGACGGCGGGGGACACCATCGGACGCTTGAGGCGCAACAGCGGCGGCTGCTCGGTGAGCACCTTCGCCACGATCGCCTGGGAGTTGAGCCCAGTGAAGGGCGGCTCGCCGGCGAGCATCTCGTAGGTCATGGCGCCGAGGGCGTAGACATCACTGCGGGCACCGATGTCGCGCTCGCCCATCGCCTGTTCGGGCGACATGTAGGCGGGGGTGCCGAGCGACATCCCGGTCTGGGTCATCCTCGAGCCGCCCGCCTGTTGCACCGCGAGCGCGATGCCGAAGTCGGCCACCAGGGCACTGCCATCCTGCAGCAGGATGTTCTCGGGCTTGATGTCGCGGTGGACGACGCCCTGGCGGTGGGCGTAGTCGAGTGCACTGGCGACTTCCTTGGACAGCCGGACGGCATCCTCGACGGGGAGCTGCTTGTCGCGGGCGATGCGGCTGCGGAGCGATTCACCTGACACATACGGCATGACGTAGTACAGCAGGCCGTCGGCCTCGCCCGAGTCGATCAAGCCGAGGATGTGCGGGTGCTGGAGGTTGGCGGTGACCTTGATCTCGCTCAGGAAGCGATCACCGCCGATGACGGCGCTGAGTTCGGGATGGAGGACCTTGATGGCGACCTTGCGGCTGTGCTTCAGGTCCTCGGCGAGGTAGACGGTGGCCATGCCGCCCTGGCCGAGCTCGCGGTCGAGGCGATAGCGATCGACGAGGGATGCGGTGAGACGGTCGACGACGTTCATCGCGCGGCCACCTTCGACCTCAGCTCCGTGAACCAGTTCTCGACGATCAGGAAGGTGGGCGCGGCCTCTGCGCCAGATCGAACTTCACGCGCCATAATGAAGCGCCTGTCGTCGGGTGCGATGTCGAACGGGGTGTAGTGCTCCTGGGCCACGAGGTAGAGATCATCGCCGAGCCGGAAGAGGGTCCGGCGCTCGCCGAGCTGGAAGGAGGCGCCAGGCACCAGCGGTGCGGCGACCATGTTCCGGCTGCCATCGACGTAGAAGAGTTCCTTCGAGCTGTGGGCCCAGAGTGGCGCCTGTCCCCCGTTGACGGAGACCTGCCATTTCCCGCCCTCGGTGTTGGGAAAGGGCCGGACATAGACCTCGGTCTTTCCGGTCTCGTCGGATTCGTAGGCCAGCCACTTGCCGTCGGGGGACAGCATGGGCGCGGCCTCATCGTAGCGCGGATCCGCCGCGAGCGGCACCGGGGCACTGTCCACGCCCGGCCGTATCCCGAGAATATCCCGGGCGCCGCGCTGCCCCTGGGCTCCGCCGGTGCGAAATACCAGCCACTTGCCGTCCCGGGACAAGGATCCCTCGGGGACCGTCGTCGTCTTCAGGTCCAGGCGCGTCTCATCGGCGCCGGTTCCGTCGGCCCGGCGCTGGCGGAGGACATGCAACGTCGTGGCGTTGATGAGGTAGGTGACGGATTGTCCATCGGGAGTCCATCGCGGACGCTGCTCCGCAATGCTGTCGAGCGTGAGGCGGGAGAGCGGCCCCGTCGGCAGCTGCTTGATCCAGATGTCATCGCCCGAACCGGTGTTGAGCCCGATGGCGAGCCTCGACCCATCGGGGGAAAGCGCCCACCCGACGTTGGCCCCCGACTGCGTGAGGTTGAAGGTCCAGGCGGTGTCGACCGGTGTTGCCACTCCGGCGCGGTCGACCCACACCATTTGATAGTTTGCCAACACGCCGCCGATCCTTCCGCCGGCCTGCATGACCAGCGTCCCGGTGGACGAGAATGCCAGCCGCGGCACTACGCCTGCTTGCAACGCGATGCCACCCAGGACCGGGACCGGCGTGCCGCGGATCTCCAGGGTTTTCAGGTCGAACGGGACGGCGAACATCTGCCCATCCCGACCGACGAACGCGAGGTGCCCGGTACGGAGGTACCACCCACGGAGCACCCCGGGCACCAGGGCCTTGGCTCGGCCGGACTTGAGGTCGAGGACCCAGAGATCGGACGACGCACAGTTGCTGGCGCAGTTGGTGAAGAGCACACCGCGGGCGCCAGGCAGCGGCGTCGGCAGCACGTAGTACCGCCCAGCCGTGTCTGATTTCCAGGCCAGGGTCGAAATACCACCCGCCTCAACGACACGCCTGAGCGTCGTGATCGCGGCGGATGAGTAGACCAGGGAGCCGTCGTCCAGCCACGCCACGCCGCCGCCGCCAAATGCGGAGTCCGCCAGTGTCGTGGCGGTTCCCCCGGTGATGGGAATCTTTTTCAGCTGGCCCTTCAGCACGAATGCGACCCACCTGCCATCGGGCGAGACGGTCACGCTGGACGCGCTTGCCGTTCCCGCGAGGGGGGTCGCCTCGTACCGGTCCCGCTCCTTCACCCAGATCTGCTGACCGCTGTCGGACGGCCCGATATACACCAACTGTGCCGCGTCCGGCGTGAGCGCCATCATGCCCCGAGGGAGCTGCGCAGCGGGGAAGGAGAGGCCGTAGCGGGTGACGGGCGCCTGGGCGCGGCGGGCACTGCTTGTGAACCAGCCGGCGGCGCCCGCGGCGGTGAGGAGCAGTGCCGCGGCGGCGAGCAAGACAGGACGGGGAAGGCGGGGAGGGCGGGGAAGACGGGCGCCGGCCATTGCCACCGTCGCGGCGTAGGTCGCGCCCTTGCCGGTGCCGTCGAGGGCGTCGGCGAAGTCCTTCGCACTGCCGAAGCGGTCGGCGGGGAGCTTCTGGAGTGCCACCAGCACCGCATGCTCGACCGCCGGCGGCACCGACGGGCGCTTGGGGCGCAACGGCGGTGGTTGTTCCGTCAACACCTTCGCCACGATGGCCTGGGCAGTTGAGCCCGGTGAAGGGGGGTTCCCCGGTGAGCATCTCGTAGGTCATGGCGCCCAGGGCGTAGACGTCGCTGCGGGCACCGAGATCGCGCTCGCCCATGGCCTGCTCGGGCGACATGTAGGCGGGCGTGCCGAGCGACATGCCGGTCTGCGTCATGCGGCTGCCGCCGGCCTGCTGCACCGCCAGCGCGATGCCGAAATCAGCGACCAGCGCGCTGCCGTCCTGCAGCAGGATGTTCTCGGGCTTGATGTCGCGGTGCACGACGCCCTGGCGGTGGGCGTAGTCGAGGGCGGCTGCCACCTCGCTTCGCGAGCCGGAGCGCGTCATCGATCGGAAGCTGCTTCTCGCGGCGCCAGGCGCTCCCGCAGCGACTCGCCCTGCTACGAAGGGCATGACGTAGTAGAGCAGCGCCGTCCGCTTCGCCGCGAGTCGATGAGGCCGAGGATGTGCGGGTGCTGCAGGTTGGCGGTGACCTTGATCTCGGTGAGGAAGCGGTCGCCGCCGATGACGGCGGCCGAGCTCGGGATGCAGGACCTTGATCGCGACCTTGCGACGGTGCTTCAGGTCCTCGGCGAGGTAGACGGTGGCCATGCCGCCCTGGCCCAGCTCGCGCTCGATGCGGTAGCGGTCGATGATGGCGGCCGACAGCCTGGCTTCAGCGTTGCTCATGCATTTCCATGCTCAAGGAGCGGCCTGGGCCGGATCGGTCGGGAGCCAGTCGAGCAGCACCGTCGCGTATTCCTCACCGGCGGAGGGATTGACCGGCTGCGCGAAGATGAACGACTGGCCGTCGGCGGAAATGTTGAACGACTGGTGATAGGGTGCGAGCAGGAATGGATTGGTCGAGAACATGACCTGCGGCACGGCGACCTGAAAGTCGGATCCACCCGCGACGTCAATTTTCAGCAGCTGATCGGTCGCGGAAACGAAATACAGCGCCTTGCCGCTCGAGGACCAGACCGGCGAGGAGCCACCGGTGGTCGACACCTGCCAGCGGGCCCGGCCGACGTCGGGGAATGGACGGATATACACCTCATCCCGCCCCGACTCGACGCTCACGTAAGCGAGCCAGCGCCCGTCGGGCGAAACGGTCGGCGAATACTCGTCAAAGCGTCCGGTGGTGATCTCCTTCGGCGTGGAGTCGACACCGGGACGGAACATCGAGAGGCGACGGTTGCCGTTCACGGTGCCACGGCGGTAGACGATCCATTCGCCGCCCGGCGCAAACTCGATTTCATCAATCTGTGCCGTGTCGGGCACGGCGATCCGCTGGGGCTTGCCGCTGCCATCGGCGCGTACGACGTAGGGCAGTGCCGGCCCGCTCTGGTCGGAGATGAACGCGATCTCCCGGCCGTTGGCCAGCCAGGTGGGCCGGTAGTTGACGGCGCCCTCGAAGGTGAGCCGGGTGATCGGCCCCCGGTCGAGCGCCTTGACCCAGAGGTTCTGGCGCTCATCACTGAAGACAGTGAGCGCGAGGCGCGTCCCGTCGGGCGAAAGGTCGGCGTAGTTGAACACGCCTTCCCAGGTGGAGTCGATTGGCGTGGGCCGGCCCTTCTCGTCCACCCTGACGATGCGAACCTGTCGCTGGCTCCCGGAGTTGGTGCCCCCGATGTAGAGGATCTGCCGGCCGTCGGCGCTGAGCGCGAGCTGGGGCGCGATCGCGAGGTTGAGGCGAACGTCGCTGAAGACCTGCCGGGGCGTCCCCGTCATCTTCATGGCGTCCGGGTCGAACCCCACCAGCATGGCGGCGCCATCCTGCATCACATACAGGAGCCGGCCGGGCGGCAGGTACCAGGCGCGCGCGGCGTTCTTCACCAGCGTCGCGGTATCGCCGGTGCGCAGGTTGAGTGTGCCGACGTTCATGAGCCCGCAGTTGGCCGAGCATCGCGTCACGAGAAGCTTGTCGCGATCGGGCAGCAGTTCGGGATAGGTCAGCGCCTCGATGGCGGAGGGCGCCTTGGCGACCACGGTCGAAGGACCGCCCCCTTCCGGTATCGAGCGAAGGTTGTAGATGCCGTCGTTGACCAGCAGCGTGCCATCGGCCCGCCATACCCCGGTGGCGAGGTCACGCGACATCGAGTCGGCGAGAACGACCGGCCGCCCGCCCGCGAACGGCACGCGATACAGCTTCCCATCGGCGAAGTACGCGATGGCGCTGCCGTCGCGACTGAAGAACAGGGCATCAACGTTCTCGCTGCCCGCCAGCTGGCGCGGCTCCCCGAAGGGCTGTTCCAGCACCCACACCGTGCGCACGCCAAGGGTGGAGGCGCGGATGTAGCCGATGCGGCGTCCGTCGGGCGAGAGCGCGATGGACGAGCCGCTGTAGCGCAGGTTGGAACGCTGCAGGCCGGGCAGGTTGAGCTGGTAGCGAGAAGGGAGCAGCGCGGCGGCACGCGAGCTTCCGTGCGTGAACCAACCTGCGGCACCCGCGGCGATCGCGATGAGGGCGGCGGCGGCGAGCATGACGAGGCGCGAAAGGCGCGAAGGGCGCGAAGGGCGCGACGCCGGGGTGACGAGCGTCGCAGCGTAGTTCCCCTTGCCGTCGAGGGCGTCGGCGTAGTCCTTCGCACTGCCGAAGCGATCGGCGGGAAGCTTCTCGAGAGCGGTGAGCACCGCTCCTTCCACAGCCGGACTCACGTTGGGGCGCTTGGGGCGCAACGGGCGCGGGGTTTCCGTGAGGACCTGCGCCACGATGGCCTGGGAGTTGGGCCCGGTGAATGGCGGCTCGCCGGTGAGCATCTCGTAGGTCATGGCACCCAGCGCGTACACATCGCTCCGGGCACCGATGTCGCGCTCGCCCATCGCCTGTTCGGGCGACATGTAGGCAGGAGTGCCGAGCGACATGCCGGTCTGGGTCATTCTCGACCCGCCGGCCTGCTGCACAGCGAGCGCGATGCCGAAGTCGGCCACCAACGCCTGGCCATCCTGGAGCAGGATGTTCTCGGGCTTGATGTCCCGGTGGACGATGCCGCGCTTGTGGGCGAACTCGAGGGCGGACGCGACTTCCTTCGTGAGCCGCAGCGCGTCGTCTACGGGAAGCTGCTTCTCGCGGCTGAGCCTTGCCCGAAGGGTCTCGCCCTCGATGAAGGGCATGACATAATAGAGAAGGCCGTCGGCCTCTCCACTGTCGATCAAGCCCAGGATGTGGGGGTGCTGCAGGCTGGCGGTGGTCTTGATCTCACTGAGGAAGCGGTCGCCGCCAATCACGGCGCTCAGCTCGGGATGCAGGACCTTTATGGCGACCTTGCGTCCGTGCTTCAGGTCTTCGGCGAGGTAGACGGTGGCCATGCCGCCCTGACCTAGCTCGCGCTCGAGACGGTAGCGGTCGGCCAGGGATGCGGTGAGACGATCGAGGCTATTCAAGGCGATCCCTTCGTTTCACTCAGGGCAGGCCCTTCGCTGTGCTCAAAATGATGATTACTTCATACTGTGTGACGCTTGTGCCGTGCGGGAAGGAATGGGATGAAGATACGGACACGGGGGGGCCGGAGCCAGCGTCACGGCTTTGCCAGATCGGCTACCCAGATGTCGCTTTCGGGGGAGCCCACGGTGAAGTAGAAGAATTTCCCGTCAGTGGCGAACCCGTACTTGGTGTGCTGGATGGCCGGGTCGTCGAAGTTGACCAGGACGGTGCTGGCGCCGCCGGTCGCCGGCGTGCTGCGGATCGACCAGCGCTCCGGGGAGCGGGCGAGAAAGTAGAGCGTCGACCCGTCGGGTGACCAAGCGGCATAGAAGGGATCGGCGCCGAGCCCGGTGCTGGAGATGAACAATGAGTCGGTACCGGTGTCGAGGTGGCGGAGGCGGAAGCCGTTCGACGAGTGGTAGAGCACGGAGCGGCCATCCGGGGTCCAGCGGAAGTAGTCGGAGTACGGAACCGCAGCGAACTCCGGGCGCGCGCCGTCGGCCAGGCGAAGGGTCGCCATTCCCTGGGTTTGTGTCGCATCGCCGAGGACGGCAAACGCGAGGGTGGTTCCATCGGGGCTCCAGTCGGCATCGAGCTCCTCGGCGGGCCCGGAGGTACGCTGCTGCAGGCCGGTACCATCGGCATCCACGGTGTAGATGTCGCGATTGCCCGTCCGCATCGAATGGAAGACGACGTGATTCCCATCGGGGGACCAGACGGGCGAGAAGTCCGCGGCCGGGTCACTGGTCAACTGCCGAGCCTCTCCGCCAGCGATGGGCAGGACGAAAATGTCGAAGTTTCCGCTCCGGTCGGAATCGAAGACCAGCGAGCGTCCGTCAGCCGACACATCAACCGACTCGATCGACTCGTTCCCCGGGGTCAGCCTCCTGGCGCCGCGCACCGAGACAGGCCCCCGCGCTGGAACCGGGATGGACCAGATGGACGACCAGTTGCTGAACCGGGAATACGCCATGCGGTCGCCGCGCCGGCTCAGGCTCAGCCCCTGCGCACCTGCGCCGGTGGTGAATCGCTGCGGCGAACCCACCGGCGCGCCGTCCTTCACCTGCTGGCGGTAGACGTCCGGGTTGCCATCGCGATCGGAGATCCAGTACAGATGGCGGCCGTCGGGCGACCACTGCGGGGCCAGGTTCTGGGAACTATCGGAGGCGACCAGGGTCGGGGGCTTGCCGTCGAGGTGAACCAGCCAGATGCCGGCGGCCCCGGCGTTGCCGAAGTACCCGGTGCCGAAGACATAGACGGAGTTGCCGGCGGCGACGGCGATGTGACGTCCGTCGGGCGACCATGCGGGCGAGAAGGGCGAGGGTGGCGCCGGTATAGTGGTCGTGTCACCAGTCGCCAGCGTCAGGAGCGTCACCCCGTCGCCATTGTATCCGCGGGTCCACGCGATCCGTGAACCATCGGGCGACCAGTCGAATCCCTCGATGGGTGTGCCCCAGGCGCTGCTGAAGCGGGTGTTAGGATTGACGCGAGCGATGCGGCGCGGGGCGCCGCCGAGTGGCGGCACGAGGTAGATGCCATCGTTGGCCTGGTAGGCGACCTGGGATCCGTCGGGCGACCAGCGAGGCCAGCGGAAGTTGCCGGTGGTGTCGCTGGTCAGGGCCACGGGGCGTCCACCGCTCACCTGGCGCACGTACACCTGCATCGCGGTGGGGGAGCCCGCGGCGTACGCAATGCTCTGGCCGTCGGGTGACAGGGCAGGGTCGACCTCCAGGCCGGGGTCGCGCGTAACTTGCGTGGTCCTGCCGACGACGGGGAGTGCACTGCCCGCGGCGTTGCGCGACCGGAAGAGGAGGATACCGAGCGCGGCGAGTGCCACGAGTGTGCCTCCCAGGAGCAGGGAGCGATTGCCGCGCGGCGGTACGGTGCCGACCGGTGCGGTCGCGGCGACGGCTCGAGGCTGCAGGGCGCTGGCGAACTGGGCCACCGGGTTAAAGCGATCGGCTGGTGTCTTGGCGAGCGCACGCTGCAGCGCGGCGGCGACATCGGCCGGCACGGCAGGGCGGAGCTGGGTGATGGGGGGTGGATTCGCGACGAGATGCTGATGGATGATGCTCTCGACGGTGGGCCCGGTGAACGGCGCCTGTCCGGCGAGCATCTCGTAGAGCACGCAGCCGAGCGCGTAGAGATCGCTGCGACCATCGAGGTCCTGCTGTCCAGCCGCCTGTTCAGGGCTCATGTACCGCGCGGTGCCGATGGCCATGCCGGTCTCGGTGAGCTTGTCTCCCCGACGCGGCGTTGATGGCTTTCGCGATGCCGAAGTCGGCGACGACGGCGTGGCCGCTCTCGAGCACGGTTCTCCGGCTTGATGTCGCGGTGAATGACGCCGTGGGCGTGAGCGTAGCTCGACGCATCGGCGACCTCGCGGGCGACCTGAAGCGCATCGTCGATGGGAAGCTGCTTCTCGCGGTCGAGCCGGGTGCGCAGGGACTCGCCGTCGACCAGGGGCATGACGTAATAGAGCAACTGCGGATTGGAGTTCGATGGGTCAGGCGTGAGGGGTGAGGGGTGAGGCGTAAGCGGGATGGCGCCGCTGTCGAAGAGCGGCAGAATGTGGGGGTGGCGCAGGCTGGCGGTGGT